>NZ_JADQDC010000001.1 GCF_015694345.1 Novosphingobium jiangmenense | reverse complement strand
GCATTCTCCATCCGGCCACAGGCACACATCGAGCCTTGCCTTGCTCACGTCGATCCCGACAAACACCGCATGAGACGCCATCTTCGTTCCCTTCCTTGCGCGTGCGGGGTACAAACCCCTCGCAACCATGCGGGTTGATGAAGATCCGTCCGGGCCCAGGCTCCCCAGCGGTCTAGGCAACCAAGGTGGCTACGGGCTCGCGAACGGCGCGGGTTGGGTCGCTAGCGACCCAACCCGCAATCGCATCATGCACCATTTCCAAGATACAAGGTGGCAGCCGCAAAGCGGCTGACGGAGGGGTCACCACCCTTGTTGCTCACCGCCATTGCCTGCCGCCGCAGCCCGCTTATCCTGATGCCATGCACCGCCCAGCCCTGCTCCTCGCTCTCGTACTGCTCGCGTCCCCCGCCCGCGCCGAGGAACCCGAGACGCCGCCCGAATTCTACACCTTCGGCGATCCCGCCGCCCCCTCCCCCGGCAGACCCTCCCCCGGCAAACCCACGCCCGGCCTGCTCCTCATGGGCGGCGGCAAGCGCGATCGATCCGCACTGCAATGGTTCTTCGCCCACGCCGGGCGCGGCCATGTCGTGATCATCAGCGCCTCCTATGGCAAGGACATGGGCGAGGAGTTCTTCCGCACGCCGGATGGCCCCGCCTCGGTCGAGGTGATCGTGTTCCACGCCCGCAGCCAGAGCGCCGATCCCGCAATCCTGCGCAAGCTCGCCCGCGCCGACGCAGTGTTCATCGCCGGCGGCGACCAGGCCCGTTACGTGCGCTTCTGGCAGGGCACCGAGGTCGCCCGCCTGCTCGATGCCCATGTCGTATCGGGCAAGCCCTTGGGCGGCACCAGCGCCGGTCTCGCCGTATTGGGCGAGGCGCTCTACGGCGCGATGGACGGCAACAGCATCACCTCGCCGGAGGCGCTGGCCGACCCGCTCGGCCCCGGCGTCACCATCGAGCGCGATTTCCTCCACCTCGTGCGGCTGGCCGGGATCATCACCGACAGCCACTTCACCCAGCGCGACCGCCTGGGCCGTCTCTTCGCCTTCGTCGCCAAGGCGCAGGCGCTCACCGGAAAGCCGATCACCGGCATCGGCATCGACGAGGACGCCGCGCTGATGGTCGAGGCCGACGGCACTGCCCGCCTCGCCTCCCCGCATCGCGATGGCGCTGCGTGGATCGTCGACGGCAGCGCCTTGCGCCTGTCACCCCAAGGCGCTCCGCTGACAGCGAACAGCGTGACCGTCACCCTTGCCAATGCCGCCTCCACGGTCCATCTTCCCTCTGCCCGGGTCGAGAACCCCGCCGCAATCCGCCGCTACGAAGTCCGCGCCGGAAAACTTCTCCTGAAGCCCTAACAAGCCATCAAAGCACGTGGACGGAAGTACCCCTTTCAGTCTACAATCGTCTGCGTGGCGCCCCCTCCCCTCCCCCTCACCGCCGTAGCATGGACGCCATCGCTTGCCGACGAGCTCGCCCAGGCCAGCGCCGCACTTGCCCGCCTGGACGCCCGCGTTTCGGCCAGTTCGCTCCGTCCGGGCTGGATCCTGCGCGCCTCATGGGCAGGTTATGCGGCGGCCTTGCGCCTGCAACAGTCGCCGGTCGAGGAAATCGACATTATTGCCGAGCGCTGCGGCCTCAGATTGCCCGGCCGCGCCCTGATCCGCACCGAGGACGAGCCCTTCGCCGCCTATGAGCCGTGGCTGGCGGCGCTTTCCGAACCTGAAGGCCGCCACTGGTCCGACGGCCTGCCCTTCACCTTCGATCCGCCCGAGGGCTGGCGCGAGGCTCCTGCCCTCGTCCGCGCGCTGCACCTGCTCGACGCCTCGGCCCGCGCCGACCGCACGATTGCGCCCTGGCTGGCCTTCCCGCTGCTTCTCAGGCGCATCGGCCTCACCCGCACCGCCCTGCCCTGCATGGCGCCGGGAGAGCCCGCACAGCGCTTCGCCAGCGATCCACGGCCCCTGCTCCTCAAACGCCTGCTCAAGGGCGTAAGGCGGCAGGCTGAGGACGGTCTGGAGCGGCTTGACCGCCTCGAAGCCTCCGCCCGCCGCACCGCCCTCGCCGTGGCGCAGGAGCACCGCCCGGGCAAGCTCGCCGATCTCGCCCGCATCGCCCTCACCCGCCCCTGCCTCGCCGCGCGCAGCCTCGCCCCGCTGGTCGGCGTCACTGTCTCGGGCGCAGGCAAGCTGCTCGAACGCGCCACGGCGCTTGGCATCATGGTCGAGATCAGCGGACGCGGTTCCTGGCGCACTTACGTCGCGCCCGATGTCGCCCAGTCCCTCGGCCTGCGCAGCGCCGAGCGCGGGCGCCCGCCTTCGGTTTCCACCGCCGTTCCAGAAGTCGCCGATATCCTCGCCGGGTTCGACAGCGAGATGGCCGAGATCGAGGAACGCCTGCGCAAGCTGGGCATTGCCGTAGAGGACTGACCTCTTCTCCCTTTCATCAAACCCCAAAGCGAAGCTTCCTGCGGGTTAGAAGGCTTTTAGACAGGGTTAGACAAGTTAAGCGCGCCGCCGTGCTTCCCGACTCGCGATAGTCCGGCGATTCGCACGGTCCGCCCCGTTCCTGGAATGTCGACAAATCGTTCCCGAAAGTCCGACGCCGCGTTCCCGAAGGGTCGAAGCACCGTTCTCGAAGGATCGAAACACTGGATCAGGCCGTTCCCGATGTATCGATGGACCGGATCAGCGGCGCGATGGCTGGGACGGATTGAATCACTTTCCAACAGAACTCCAACAAGGAGGTTCAAATTCGGTGGATAAGCCGCTGCGCGCAAAATCCGCGGGAAACGTCACCGAACCACGCCCGACACTTCGGGAACGGACCGACTTTCGAACCCGACATTTTCGGAACGGCGTGCGCAGCCGATCAGCGGCGCAGGGTGTGGCCGTGCTTCTCGTGGTGGCGCTTTACGAAGCCGATGAAGGCCTTCTGCCAGTTCGCCGGGAGCCGCGCGGCATCGGCATTGACCCAAGTCTCGAACTCGGCGTGCAGCGCATGGAGGTCCCAGCCGGGGCATGTTTCGCGCAAATGGGCAATGGTTTCGTCGGCCATGAACCCGCGCGAGGCATTGTCGCTCAGCCCTTTCACGGCCTTGCGGATCAGCGATGAGGCATCGACGGTTTCGTGTTTCCCCGGGGAAACACTTTTATGCGAGGGGCCTTCGACAGGCTCAGGCTGAGCGGGTTTGATAGCGAGACCCTCAACGATCCGCTCGTCCTGAGCCTGTCGAAGGACGCCTGCACTGCCCCCGCCAGTCCCCTGCCCCACTTCGCCCGCGCCGTCCTTGCCGTCGATCCGGCGCATGCGCAGCATCGGTTCGCCGCCCTTGGCGGTCTCGACGCTGAGGCCATAGCCCGGCAGCGCGTCCTTTTCGGCAAGCTTGAGGATCTCGAACTTGAAGCGGCGGTACTCGCCTTCCGCGCCGGACTTCTCGAACAGCGTCGGCATGGAGATGGCAAAGCCCTCCTCCCCTGCCCCGCCGGCGTGCTTGCGCGCCACCTTGTAGAGCCAGCGTTCGCGTCCGCCGGTGATGTCGAAATAGGCGCGGTCGATCGAGAGCACGCCGCCCTTCATCATCACGCCTTCCCAGAACCAGTTGGACAGCTCGATCGTCATGCCGCGCGAGCGTTCGGTCTTTTCATCGACCAGCTGCGTCCAGCCATCAAGCCAGGAGAAGGTCGCCTCGCGCCGGTTCTCCGCGCGGATATTGGTCTTGATCGTCGTCGCCACCAGGCGGTCGAGCGCCTGGCCCAGCAGCTCATAGGCGCGCCCGGTCGTCGGCCGACCGATGGCCCGGAGCAGGTCGTAGGGCATCAGGTTCAGCTTGCGCGGCACGTCGTTCACCCCGCGCCGCGCCATGTCGGCCAGCACGCTGGCACAGTAGATCAGGATGTCGGCATCCCAGATCGTCGCCATGCCATAGTCGGGGCTGGCCGAAACGTGGACCCACAGCTTGCCGTCGGGGGAGGTGTAGTCGATCGGCTTGACGCGCTTCGACTTGGCGAGACTGAAGAACGGCCGCTCCATCATCTCGCGCTGATCGCGCATCGGCATGTCCGCCACATAGGGCAGGAACAGGTCGAACTGGTCGCCGGATGGCGTGGCCCGGGAAGCTTTGGCGCGGGTCAAGGGGAGGGGGCTTTCGCGGGTGTTTCCCCGGGGAAACATTCTTGGGGAGTGAGATCTGTCGGTGCGTGCTTCAGATGTTTCCCCGGGGAAACACCGTGAACGGAAGCTCGCGCTGGGCATCCTTCGACAAGCTCAGGATGAGCGGGGAAGGGGGGGTAGGTGCGCGAGTGATTGCCTCGTTCCCGCAGCCACCACCCCAGATTCCGCTCAGCCTGAGCCTGTCGAAGGCCCCTCGGGAAAAAATGTTTAGCTGCGCTGAACTCCGCTGCGCTTCGTTTCCCCGGGGAAACACGGGTCCGGATCGGGAAGGAATGGGCGCGCGCGAAAAATGTTTCCCCGGGGAAACACTCGTTCGTTGCCGCTGTCCTCCCCCCTTGTTCCATCAGAGCAGGATGCTCCGGCCCTCGTCTTCCAGCTCGGTCAGCGCGTCGCGGGCGAGTTCGAGCAGGGCGTCGAGGTGCATGCCGGAACCGGCGTGGAAGCGCAGCGTCACGCCCTGGCGGTTGATCGAGCGCAGGGTGATGGCGGGCCGCCCGCCGCGACCTTCGATCACGATCTCGCGGGGCGGTCCGTCGGTCTTGACCGCACTCGCTGCCATCAGGCGGGCGACGACCTCGTTGGCCGGGATCGCGGCATCGCCAGCATTGCGGCGCTCCTCCTGCAGGCGGGTGAGCGTCTTGGCCTCGCGCAGGATCGCCGGGGCCAGCTCGCGATTGTCGAGCAGCTGGGCGAGGGGGTAGGCGGGCTTCATCTGCACGTCGGCCGGGCTGGCGAAGGCTGACACCACGACGTCGGGCAGCGAGGCCACCTTGAGCATCTTCGACAGCCAGCCCTTCGACAGGTTGAGCCGGTCGGCCATGCGGGTGAGGTGGGCGCCGTAGTGATCGTAGAGCGCCTGAGCATAGTTGCGCGCGCGTTCGAGGTCGGAGACGTCCTTGCGCGCGCGGTTCTCGAGATCGGCGAGGCGGAAGGCGGCCTCGTCGTCCAATTGGGCGACTTGCGCCACGAACTGCATCTCGGGGTAGGAATGCTTGCGCAGCCACGAGATCGACCAGTGGCGGCGGGTGCCGGCGATGACTTCGTAGTCATGGTCCGGGTCGCCCTCGATGCGGCGGACGACGGCGGGGACCTTCTGGCCGCCCTCGGCAATGATCGAATCGATCAGTTCGCGGCATGACTCGACCGAGAGGTGTTCGTAGGAGCGGGCATTGCCCTTCCACACCCGCACCCGCGCCGGATCGAGGAGAAGCTGCGTGACCTGCCGCACTTCCCCGCTCGCCACGCGGGCCAGCGCGCTTTCGCGGCCAAGCAGGGTGGTGCCGCGCAGCCGTTCGTTGCGGGCGGGGGCAGGGGGCGCTGCGGGCGATTCGGCAACCGCTTCGGACGCGGCGATGTCCGCAACTTCCGATTTGGTTTCAAGCATTTCCTCGTCAGCCAGCAGGCTTGCGAGATAGTCCGACTGCTTACGCGCCATAAGTCACCTCGTTGCGAAAGGCGCGGAACATAAAGTGAACGTGCGCTTGTAGGAAAGTTGTTTCCAACTCGGGGCCAAGACGATCACGCATGGATCACGTCCTCCTCCCGCGCCGGGGCGACGCGGCCCCAGCCGGCGCGGACCAGCTGTTCGATCTGGCCCATCGCCTCGTCGAGGTTGGCGCGGCAGCGCTTGTGGGTGCGGGGGGTGCCGATCGGCTTTTCGAGTTCGTAGACTGTCATCATGCGAAGGGCCGCGTGGCTGATCTCGGCGCTTTCGAGGATGGGGACGGGAAGCAGGGCAGGGCCGAAGGTCTGCTCCATGATGGTGCGGACCATTTCGTGGGACGGATCGCCGCCATCGAACTTGGAGCAGATCAGGCGGACGAAGCTGTAGTCCACCGCGATCCCGGCCTCGATCAGCTGGGCGATGACCTGGTCCATCATCGAGAGGAACTGCACGGTCGAGCAGAAGTCGGGCGTGGTCGCGGCGAGCGGCACCAGCAAGGCATTGGCCGCCTGCATCACCGCGAGCGAAATCGTGCCCAACGCGGGCGGCGGGTCGAGGATCACCACGTCATAGTCGCGCGCCATGTCCATCAGCCCGGCCTTGAGCTTGCGGAAGCGTGCGGCGAGGACCGACTGGCCATCGGCCCCGGCTGCGGCAAGTTCATATTCCACGTCGAACAGTTCGAGGTTCGAGGGGATCAGATCGACGTTGGGCCATGGCGTGCGCTTGACCGCGTAGAGCAGGTCGGTCTGGGTCGGGTCGATTGAAAGATAAGGATAAAGCGTTTCATCGCGGGTGATGTTGAAGTGCGGGTTGAAGCCGAACAGCGTCGTCGTCGTCGCCTGGCTGTCGCAGTCCACCACCAGCACCCGGTAGCCCTGCACCGCGAAATAGTGGGCGAGGTGGGTGGTGACGGTGGACTTGCCGACGCCGCCCTTGAAGTTCTGCACCGCGATGATCGCCGGCACGTCCATCGGCGCGCGGGCCGGGGAGGCGCCGAGCACCTCGCGCATGTGCATCAGCTCTTCCATCGAATAGCCGAGGCGGCGGCCGTTGTCTCCGGCGGGGGGAGGGGGCAGGCGGCCATCGTCCTCGGCCATGCGGATGCGATTCGTCGAGCAGCCGAGCAGTTGCGCGGCCTCGGCAATGCCGACGCGGACGTTGAGTCCCTTGCGGCTGTCTGGCAGGAAGGCCTTGCGGCGCAGGCGCTCGATCATCTTCTCGCCCGCTGAGGCAAGATCGCCGATCTGGCTGACTATTGAATTCGGATCCGACATTACCCGCCTGTTTGAAGCTGTTTGGGCGAGTGGTTAACCGATTTCCTTCAATCGCGCAATCGGCGGTTGAACTTGGCGAAATGGCTGTCGATCCGTGTTGTAGCCCCAGAGCGCCATGAATGAACCGACCGTGATCCTAATTGTCATGAAGATGAACCAAGTCATCGCATCTAGCCTTGTCCCAATTGCGCGCAGAAAAAGGAGCAAGAAAGCAATAGGTCGGGGCTCGGGTCATGGTTATTGTCCATTAGGGATCGATTCGATTCAGAATTGGCGGTTTTGTGCAGCAGGACGCAAGGCGAAGCCCGTTTCCGTGGATGAGCGGACCGCTGTGGCGGGCGTTTGTTACTGCATTCCTGTTTGTAATCATTGCCATAGCCAGTCCATTCGAAGTCACGAAGTGGAGCGAGGAGCGCAGTCTTGAACTGTGGCAGCAGCTTCATGCCCACCATTATCCCGATCGCATCGCCAGCCGGGACGAATCCGGCGGGAGGCCGCGGACCTCGGGGCGCGATGCCATCACCGTGCTCTACATCGACAATGCCTCGATCGCGCGGCAGGGGCTGACCCGCCCGCTCAGCGCGTTCTACCTCGCGCAGCTCATCGACGATGTGGTGCAGATCCCGAAGCAGCCCCCGGCAGCGGTGTTCATCGACCTGCAGCTGACCGATGCGGCGGCTGCGGGCGCGAGCGGGGAGGCGATCGTCGCCGCGCTTGACGACCCGGCCGTCGCCGCGGCGTGCGACCAGCGCCAGGGGCCTGACCTCTCGCCGTTCCGCTGCCTTGTCCGCCAGGTGGCGCAAGTGACGCGCTACGCGGCCTGGCGGGGCCGCACGGCCTGCGATGCCAACGCGGTGGCGCGCATGGCCTGCATCCGCCGCGCGGGCGGCGTGCCGGTGCTGTTCGGCGATTCCCGCCTGCGCCAGGGCGAAGCGGCGATCGACGGGGCGAATTCGGCGGCGCTCGATGCGCTGGGACAAGTGGCGCTGACGACACCGGTCGACGTGCTGTCGGGGCGCTATCCCACGATCCACGGGCCACAGGGCGATCTTGGCCGCACGCGCCGCTTCGGCCTCTACCCGGCGGCGCTGCTCTACACCGCATGGTGCGGCTTCGGGCCCGAGGCGCAGGCGCGCTGCCGCGACCTGCCGTGGACCGATCCGGACAGCGCCCAGGGCCTGCAGCAGCTGGCGCCCGAATTCCACCGCTTCTGGTGGAGCGAGCGCTTTGCCGATCCGATCGCGATCGAGTGGGCGATCGGGCCGGGGCCGGACAGCGGCCTGTCATCGCCCGACCGCCTGTTCACGCGCGAGCCTTGCGCGCCCGCCGATGGCAGGGTGCGGGCGGCGGTGGCGCACATTGCCCGCCTGGCGCTTTCGGGGGTGGCGACCGAGGCAATGACGCCGTGCCTCTATGCCCGCGCCTATCCCGACGACATCGTCAACATGCAGATCACGCCGGACGATGCCGAGGCGCTGTTCGGCGGAAGGCTGGTGATCATCGGCGCGCAGTTCAGCGATCTCTCCGACATTCACGAGGCGCCGGTCTTCGGCGGCATTCCCGGGGTCTATCTCCATGCCATGGCCACCGACAACCTGATCGAGCGGGGTGCCGGCTATGCCCGCCCGGCCGAGCAGGTGGTGTCTTCGGCGCGGCTGTCGTGGGCGGACCTGTTCAACGTGCCGGTGCTGTTCTTCGTGGCACTGGTGATCGAGATCGCGGCCAAGCTGATGGCGCAGGGCACGGCGACGACGCGGCTGCGCGGCATGTTGCGCCGGGCAGGGCTGGTGCTGGGCTGCATCGTGGCGATCGGGGCGGTGGTGCAGGTCTTCGCGTGGATCAGCGGCCTGCACTGGCCGGGCGCGGCCTCGGGCTGGATCGTCCCGGCGCATTTCAACCTTGTCGGCGTGCTGATGATCGGCCTGCTGGGCGTGGGCCGGATCATCTGGGCCGGGCTGGAGCCGCTGCGCGAGGCGGTCGTCGGCGACCTGCGCGGGGCGCTGGCCAGAGCATTCAACCGGACATCCGTGGCAGAAGGAGGAGCGGAGCGATGACGATTGCACGCAAGGCGATGAAGGTTCAGGCGAACGGGGCCGCGCTGGCCCTGATCGGCGCGGCGACAATGGCGCTCACGCCGCTGCCGGGAATCGCGGTTGCCGCGGAAAGTCCGCCTGCCGCCAAGGCGCCGTCGGTGAGCGGCGATGTGCGGGTGACCGAGCTCAACCGCGACAAGTTGAGCGTCTATGACGAGCACGCCAGGTTCCAGGGCAAGATCGACAAGTGGAAGCTGCCCAAGGAGGGCCTGAAAGTGGAAGCGGCGATCGCGGGGGGCTATCTCGGCGTGACCAGGGACGGCAAGCGCATCTTCCTGCGGCAGGCCGAGGTTACGGTCAGCGGCCTGCAAGGCCCGGTCTGCGTGGCGGTGAACAATCCGGCGACGGCCAAGGATGCCGGGAGGCCGGCGATTTCGACCGGCGGCATCTCTGCAGGCCTGGGCGGCGGCAAGATCCCGTGCGTGCCGCAATGAGCGGCGGTGCGGGGGCAGTGCGGGCGGTTGCCCGCAAGAGGCTTGTCGGCAAGAGCGTTGTCGGCAAGAGGGCGGCGGTCCGCTTCGGCATCGGGATCGGTGCGCTGGCAGTGGCGCTGGTCGCGCCGGTGCAGCCGGTCGGCGCGCAGTGCATTCCCGGCATCAGTTGCGGGTTTTCGGTCAAGGGCAAGGACGGCAAGCCCTATCTGACCGGCGAAGTGACGCCCGATGCGCTGGCCAAGGCCGATGCGGCGATGGTCGAGCCCGCCGCCAACGGGCAGGCGCTGTCCGCCGCCGCGCTCAACAAGGGCGCCAATTCGGGCAACGGCCTGCCCATGCCCGAGACCGAGAAGCTGCTGATGCAGATGATCGAGCAGATCCGCAGCCAGTGGCCGCACCGCGCGCCGCCGCCGGTCTCGGTGCGCATCGTCGGCACGACTGCCTATTCGGCCTCGGCCTTTCCCGACAACGTGATCGTGGTGCCGATGGGCCTGCTGATGGGGGTGCAGAGCGATGACGAGCTGGCCTGGGTGCTGGCGCACGAATTCAGCCACATCGCGCTGGCCCACTTCTCGCGCGAGGCGAAGCAGCGCCGGCTGAAGAACGGGGTGGACAAGGTGACCGCCTGTGCCGACCTCGGGCTGGTGCTGGCGGACCTGCGCTTCGAGAAGCAGGGGGACCAGGTCAAGGCGCTGCGGCGGGGCGACCAGGGCCTGCTGGCGATGTCGACCCAGGTCTGGTCGAACAAGCGCAAGATGAACTCGATCCTCGGCTACATGAACCAGGGCCTGGCGCGCAAGCAGGAGGACCAGGCCGACGCGGCGGCGGTGGACCTTGCCTATCGCGCGGCATTTTCGGCCGACGATGGCTTCAAGACCGCGCTGGAACGGATCCAGGCTGACGAGAAGCGCGACGGGGACCTGCTGCAGCAGTTCGGCGGCGAGTTCAGCAACTACATGAAAGTGGCCGGGGGACAGGCGCTGGTCGATCTTTCGACCGGGCAGGGCACCGGCAACATCTTTTCCAAGCTGGCCGACGGGCTGCTGAAGAACGCGCAGAACATCGCGCTCAAGAAGCTCGACAAGATGATGTCGGCGGGACACCGTCCGGCGAAGAAGCGGCTGGCCGGACTGGGCAAGTATGTCAACGCGGTCTACGCCGACAAGGAGCCGCTGGCGGTGCGCACGACCCAGATCGAGCGCATCCGCGCCACGGCGGAATATGCCGATGCGCGCGCCACGGTGATCGCGGTGGACACGGCGCATCTCAAGATTCCCGGCGGCGCCTGCGATGCCAAGGACGCGGCGTGCAATGCCAAGGTGCTGGCGGCGGCGCAGGAGGGGCTGGCTGCGATGCAGCCGGCACTGGCGCGGCGCTTCAAGGGGACGCCGCTCGTCGCCAACACGGTCGGCTTCCTCTACCGCCAGACCGGCAGGATCGCCGAGGCCGACCGGATGTACGACATTGCCAACAGCGCCGGCATGGCCGCGGCACCGGCAGCCGCGCCCGCGCGCAAGGGGCGCAAGGCCGCCCCGGCCGTGGCCGCGCCGCCGGTGCCGCCCGATCCCTACATGCAGCAGAGCATCGCGGGCTTCGGCGAGCATGTCGACATGCTGCTGCGCGCGCGCAACTATGCCAAGGCGAAGAAGGTGATCGACCTCGCTCGCAACCGCTTTGGCGATGACGAGCCGTTTCTCCCGGCGATGGTGGCAATCGCCTTTCAGACCAAGGACGCGAAGGGCGGCACCGAGGCGCTGCTACGCTGCTATGAAAGCGACAACCCGACGCTGAGCAATGCCTGCGAATTCGCGTTCATGAACGGGGAGCAGCAGGACCAGTTCGCGCTGCTGGCTCCGGCCGATCAGGACAGCCTGCTGCGCCAGATCAACAAGGCTTCGGCCGACGCGCGGCGCGGCACCGGCTGCGGGCTGCCGACGGCCAAGGAGGTGAAGGAGGCCGACAAGGGCGAGGACGACGACTGAGGCCTGAGCGGGGCTTGCAGACTCTGCGACGGACCGAAGCTGCGCCTAACCCGATCGGGTTATGCGCCCTGTCTTGGTGTGCGATAACTTGGATTCCGGAACGTCAAAACGCCCAAGCATAGGGCGGAACCCGGAGAGCCCCATGAAATTCTCGATCATCTATGAAGCGCAGATGGTGGATGCCAGCCGCGAGAACGAGCGCGCGGTGTTCCTCCAGATCGTCGAGCAGGCCAAGTATGCCGAGGAGATGGGCTTCGACTGCATCTGGTGCGTCGAACATACCGCGCTGACGCAGTACGCGCACATGTCCGCGCCCGAGACGGTGCTGGCGTTCATCGCCGGGGCGACGAGCCGCATCCACATCGGCCACGGCGTGGTCTGCCTGCCGCCCGCCATGAACCACCCGGTCAAGGTGGCCGAGCGCATTGCGACGCTGGATATTCTCTCGAAGGGGCGCCTGCACTTCGGCGTGGGCAAGGGCGGGACGCAGCAGGAGGCGGGGACCTTCGGCTATGACCTCAACGAACTGCAGCCGATGATCGATGAATCGATGTACCTGATCCCCAAGATCATGGTGCAGGACGAGATCGAGCACGACGGCACCTACATCAAGATCCCCAAGCGGCCGATCCATCCCTCGCCGTGGCAGGACCCGCACCCGCCGATGTACATGGCCTGCACCCGCGAGAACACGCTGATCGCGGCGGGCAGCCGTGGCATCGGTGCGCTGGTGCTGGGCTTTTCCGGGCCCGAGGAGATCGCCAGGAAGAACGCGATCTATCGCGAGGCCTTCCGCACCCGCAAGGCTGAGGACCAGGTCGGCTTCCGTCCGACCGAGCACCTTGCCGCGCTCTGCGCCGCGACCGTGCTCGACGACCGCGAAAAGGCCCGCAAGATCGGCCTGCGCGGCCAGCGCTTCTTCGCCGAAAGCATTGCCTACTGGTACCAGGGCGGGGCCAAGCCGACGGTGGACGAGGACCTCGACGCCGAGGATCATGCCAAGGTGCTGGAGCAGGGCAAGCAGGCGACCATCGCCTACCTGTCCGAAGAGGCGATTCCGGTGGGGGACGAGCACCTTTCCAACTACACCGTGGCGCAGGACGCCTATGGCACGCCCGACGACTGCATCCGCTATGTCCAGCGGCTGAAGGATGCAGGGGCCGACGAGATCCTGTTCATCTTCCAGATGGGCGGCATTCCGCACGACGTGATCATGGAGACGATCCGCAACATCGGCGAGAAGGTCATCCCGCACTTCCGCGCGCTGGAAGCGGCAGAAGCGCAGGAAATGGAAGCGGCGGAGTAGCGCTCAGCCCTCCTCCACTCAGCCTTCGTCCACGCTGTCGAGGCCGCGCAGGTCCTCGACCGTGGCGATGGGGCCGATGGCCGCGTTGTACTTCACCGTCTGCAGGACCAGCTCGGTCTCGGCCTCGCGGATGCCGTCGAGAGCGAGGACCTGGTTGGTCACTGCCGCCGCTTCATCGAGGCTGGGCAGGACGCAGACCGCAATCAGGCGCAGCGCGGCGTTGGCATCGTAGAGCGCGCGGACCTGGGGCAGGGCGAGCAGGCCCTCGCGCACGGCATCGAGCTTGCCGCTGGCGCATTTCACCGTGACGAACATCATGTGCTGCCCGGCGTTGGTGGCGTCCATCCCGCGCGCGATGTCGACGATGGGGACGAGCTTGAGCAGGCCCGCGTTCTGCAGCCGCTTGACCCGCCCGCGCACGGTGCCCTCGGTCACGCCGAGGTCTGCGGCGATCTTGCGGAACGACAGGCGCGCATCGTCGGCGAGCGCCTCGGCGATCTGGCGATCGAGGTCGTCGGTCTGGGGGAACTGGTCGATCATGCCGCGAGCGGCCCGACGGCGGTGTTGTAGCGGTAGACGGTGTTGAGCAGTTCGACGTCGACGTCCTCCACCCCGGCGATTCCGGCGGAAACGTCGCGCGCCGCCTCGATCATCTCGCGCGCGGCGTGGAAGGCATAGAGGCAGCTGACCGGATAGCGGCCCGAGGTGATGTGGACCGAGAGGACATGCTCGCGCTCCGCCAGTTCCTGCGCCACTTCGAGCGGGGCGCGGCCGCTGACCTGAAGGCGGATGCGGGCGAGCAGGCGATAGCCGTGGACGCGGAAATCGGCGAGCGCGACGACGCGCATCAGCCCTGCGGCGTCCATCGCGCGGATGCGGTTGGCAACGAGATTGCCGGTCAGCCCCAGTTCCTCGCCGATGACTGTCGACTGCGCGCGGCCATCGCGCTTGAGCACCTCGATGATGCGCAAGTCGATATCGTCGAGCGCAAGCCCCTTTGATCGGCGTGTCGTCGGCTTGTCCTCGGCCAAATGCGTACCCCCGTTTGCGCAAACCAGCCTAGAGCGCGCTACGCAGCGGGGCAAGTGTGCGCTTACCCGCGCGGCTCCCTTGGCAGGCCCAGCCCGCGTTCGGCGACGAGGTTGCGCTGGATCTGGTTGGTGCCGCCGTAGATCGTGTCGGCGCGGCTGAACAGGAAGAGGTTGGGCAGGACGTCCCATTCGTAGGACGCACCTTCCGCCACTTCGCCTGCCTGGCCGAGCACGTCCATCGCCAGTTCGCCGAGGCGGCGGCGCCACGAGGCCCACTGGATCTTGTAGGTCAGCGCCGCGCCGTCGATGCTCGAATGATCGGTATGCGACAGCATCCGCAATGCGCCATAGCGCATCAGCCGCAAGCCGATCTCGGCGCTGGCGATGCGCTGGCGGATGACGGGATCGCTGTCCTTGCCGGTTTCCTTGGCCGCCTTGATGATTTCGTCCAGCTCGTTGCGGAAGCCCATCTGCTGGCCGAGGGTGGAGACGCCGCGCTCGAACGCCAGCAGGCCCATCGCGATCTTCCAGCCTTCGCCGGGCGCGCCGATCAGGCTGTCGGCGGGGCAGCGCGCCTCGGTGAAGAAGGTCTCGTTGAATTCAGCGTCGCCATTGATCTGGCGGATCGGGCGCACCTCGATGCCGGGCTGGTCGAGCGGCATCATCAGGAAGGTCAGGCCCTTGGGGCCTTGCGAGCCTTCCTCGGTGCGGGTGACGACGAAGATCCAGTCGGAGATGTGGGCAAGGCTTGTCCAGATCTTCTGGCCATCGACGACCCATTCGCCGTTCTCGAGCCGCCCCTTGGTGCGGACGCTGCCGAGGTCCGATCCGGCGTTGGGTTCGGAAAAGCCCTGGCAGAAGATCGTGCGGCCGGCGGCAATGTCGGGCAGGAAGCGGCGCTTCTGCTCGTCGGTGCCGAAGGTGAGGATGGTCGGGCCGGCGAGTTCCACGCCGATATGGTTGATGCGCCCCGGAACCCCGGCGCGGGCATATTCCTCGGCGAAGATCACCTGCTGTGCGAGGCTGGCATCGCGCCCGCCCCACTGCGTCGGCCAGCCGATGCAGCCCCAGCGGTGCTCGCCCAGCTGCTGCTCCCACTCGCGCCGCCGTTCGGGCATGGCGGTGAGCTGGGTAATGCCCTTGATGTCACGGAACTCGCCCGCCATCTGGCCCTGCAGCCAGTCGGCACATTCGGCGCGGAACGCCTCGTCGGCGGCGGAAAATCCAAGCTTCATGTCAACCCGGCATGTAGAGTTGCGCGGCCTTGCCGCCATCGACGGGCAGGGCGGTGCCGGTGATGTAGCTGGCCTTGCGCGAGAGCATGAAGACGATGGCCTCGGCCAGTTCGTCAGGCTCGCCACCGCGCTGCATCGGGATCGCCCTGGTCGTGGCGGCGGCAAAGTCGGGCGCCTTGCTTTCGAAGTCCTGCGTGGCGGCGGTCTGCACCTGGCCCGGCACGATCGCGTTGATGCGGATGCCGAGCGGGGCGCCTTCCATCGCGGCGGCGGCGGTGAAGTGGACCAGTGCCGCCTTCGAGGCCGAATAGCTTGCCATGTTGGCCAGAGCCTTGATCCCGCAGGTCGAGGCGATGTTGACGATCGAGCCGCGCTGGCGACCTTCGAGATCCTGCTTCGCCATGACCTTCATCGCCGCCTTGGTGCCGACGAACACGGCATCGGCATTGACGGCAAAGTCCTTGCGCCAGTGTTCCAGCGTCAGCTTGGCGATGGGGGCGTAGTGGACCGACATGGCGTTGTTGACCAGCATGTCGAGCCGGCCATGGCGCGCTGCCACGTCCTCGATCAGCGCGGTGAAGGCGGCATCGTCGGACACGTCGAGCTTGACCGCCTCGACCTTGCCGACCGCGGCGATTTCGGCGCGGGCGGCTTCGAGCTTGTCCTCGCGGCGGGCGCAGATCACGACCATGGCGCCGCGTTGGCTCAGCAGTTTCGCGGTGGCGAGGCCGATGCCGTCGCTGCCGCCGGTGACCACGGCCACCTGGCCCAAGAAGTCTTGCTGTATCGAATCCTGTGCCATCCGGGTCTCTCCTGTCCCCACGCCATCGCTTTCGCGCATCTGCTGCGAATCAGGGGTGTTTGTCAATCCAATGCGTAATTTTGAAGCTTCAATAATACGAATCAATGCGTGATTGATTGCGAATTGGCCTCCGCTGTCGGTGGTTCGGCGGAAAAAATCCGCGTAATCCCGAACTTTCCCCTGTCATTTTGGGCATTGCGTGATTTTCCTGCTACAAACTGACGAATAAGGCAGTATGAGTCTGGGAGATGCTGCATTTGCGGAGAAAACAAATCCCGCCCGTGCGCACGGCTTGGCTCGGGGCAAGCCGCTGGAAGTTTTGGGGAGAATCTAGATGGCCATTTCCGCGTCCACCCTTGATCTGGTGGCAGCCCATGCCGCCGAAGGCCGGGCCGCGCGGCGCATTGCGCAACCGGTGGTCGATGCGCTGACCGCCGACGGCTTCTTCCGCCACTTCACGCCCAAGCAGTACGGCGGTAATGCCGGTCGTCCGCAGGACTTCTTCCTCGACCAGATCGCCATTGCCGAGCGGGACATGAGCACGGCCTGGGCGCTGGGCATCGTTGCGGTCCACAACTACCAGATCGCGATGATGGACAAGGCGGCGCAGGACACGATCTTCGCCGATGGCCCCGACGCGATGATCTCCAGTTCGTACAACCCGGTCGGCGCGAAGACGCAGAAGGTCGATGGCGGGGTGATGCTCTCGGGCCGCTGGGGCTGGTCGAGCGGGTCGGCGCATTGCAACTGGGTGCTGCTGGGAGGGGTCATTGCCGAAGAGGGCTATCGCACCTTCCTCGTGCCCAACACGCAGTACCGCATCGACGACACCTGGTTTACCATGGGCCTGCAGGGCACCGGATCGAACGACATCGTGATCGACGAGCCAGTGTTCGTGCCCGACCACATGACCCACAAGCAGATGGACGGCTTCCACGGCGTGCATCATCAGGGGCCCGGCATCTATGACATGCCGTGGGCGCAGGTGTTCATCCGCGTGGTCAACACCAGCGCGATCGGCGCGGTGCGCCACGCCATCAAGCTCATGGCCGAGCGCGTCGGCATGTCGACAACGGACATGACCAAGAGCAACGCCGACCCGGACGTGCTGGGCCGCGTCGCCCGCGCCGCCAACCTTGCCGACGAGGCGGCGGCGGTGATGGTGCGCGCCTATGACGAGATGGAAGCGAACGACTGGCGCCCCTCGATGCTCGAGCGCGTGCGCTATCGCTATCAGGCGAGCCTTGTCGCCGACCGCTGCATCGAGGCGATGGACCTGCTGATGGACGTGGCGGGCGGTCGCTCGGTCTATACCGGCAGCGCCTTCCAGGACTTGTGGCACGACGTGCGCATGTCACGCGCCCATGTCGCCAACAACCCGGTCGGCTTTGGGCGCAACTATGGCAACATGCTGATGGGCGGCGAGAACACGGATCTGTTCCTGTGAGGAGTTGAGCGATGCGGCAGCGGAGCGGTGTGATTGTCCTGGCGGCACTGGTTGCCGCGCTGACGGGCGGCGCGCCGCAACTTGCCGTTGCGCAGGCCGTGGCGAGCGGCGAAGTGGCGGCTTCGCTGCACCTCGCCACCGCGCCCAACTTCCGCGACATCGGCGGCTATCGCACGCGCGATGGGCACAAGGTGCGGCGCGGTCTGGTCTGGCGCTCGGACCAGATGAACCTGTTGAGCGAGGCCGACCTTGCCGCGATCGCGGCGCTGCATCCTGCCGCCATTGCCGACTTGCGCACGCAGACCGAGCGGACGCGCGAGCCTGATCGCCTGCCGGCGGGCGCGCGCTATGTCGTGCTCAATGTCGCGGCGGACAGCACGCAGTCGCTCGGCGGCGACATGCGCCTGGCCATGGCGCAGATCGCGCAGGGCAAGGGCGAGGCGCTGCTGGTGGAGGCGAACCGCGAATTTGTCACCCTGCCGAGCGCGCGGAAATCCTATGCCGAGCTGGTGCGGCTGATGATCGCGGCGGACGGGCCGGTGGTCTATCACTGCACCGCGGGCAAGGACCGCACCGGCTGGGCGACGGCGGTGGTGCTTTCGCTGCTGGGCGTGCCGCGCGAGACGATCATGCAGGACTATCTGCTGAGCAACGAACGGCTGGCCGCGAAGAATGCCGCGATCCTGTCGGGCCTGGCCAAGTCGCGCAGCACGCTCGATCCGGCGTTTCTCGAACCGGTCCTGACGGTGAAGCCCGCCTATATCGAGGCGGCCTTTGCCGAGGTCGAGCGCAGCTACGGCTCGTTCGACGGCTACGTTGCCAAGGGGCTCGGCCTGACCCGGCACGAGATTTCGTCGCTGCGCGCGAAGCTGCTCTCGCGCTGACCGGCACCGTTCCGGATTGGAACGGGAGATCTGAAAAATTTGTTGGGAACCAAAGGCTTGGATCGGAGTTTCAGGGCGTCGACACTTGCGCGTCCCGTTCTTCCGGATCCACTGCCTTGGCCAGCCTTTACGACCGCCATCACGGCAAACGCCCCGACACATCCGCGCCCGCACCTGCGCGCCACAACCGCGCCGTCATGGCCGCGTTCAAGCTGGCGGTGGCGATCAATGTCGCCGCCTGCCTCCTGCTTCTGCCCGACATCGTGCGAAGTGGCGATGCCGGGGTGAGCGATCAGCCGAGCGGCCACTTCAGCGGGTTCTAGATCCTCAACTGAACCAGGCGCCGCCGTTGACGTTGATCGTGCTGCCAGTGGCGAAGCTGGCATCGTCGCTGGCGAGATAGGCGACCGCGCCGGTCACTTCCTCCGGCTGGGCGAGGCGGTTCATCACGCTGTCGGCAGCGACGGCGGCTTTCACTTCCTCGGGCAGGGGCGCGTAGATCGGGGTTTCGGTCGCGCCCGGATTGACCGCGTTGACGCGGATGCCGCGCGGGGCCAGCTCGCGCGCCATGGCGCGGGTCATGCCGAGGACGGCGGCCTTGGCGGTGACATAGGGCACCGGGCCATTCCCGGCGAGCGCGGCGGTTGAGCCGATGTTGACGATGGAACCGCCGGTGCCTTGCTCGGACATGATCCGCACGGCGGCGCGGCTGCAGCGGAACGCGCCGTCGAGCGTGACCGCGAGGACGCGGCTCCAGCCTTCGTCGGCGCAGTGGATGGTCTGGTCGGCAAAGGCGGTCTCGTCGCCGCCGGCGCGCGCCGCTTGTCCGGCGTAGTATTCGGCCATGCCATCGCCGGGCGCGCTGCCGATGCCGGCATTGTTGACCAGCACGTCGACGCCGCCGAGCCTTTGCGCCACTTGCGCGAAGGCGGCATCGACCGAGGCCGTGTCCGAAACGTCGCAAGCGACGCCGATATGCGGCGCGCCCAGGACTTCGTCCGCCTTCTCTGCGGAGAGATCGAGCACGGCGACGACGGCGCCTTCATCGGCAAGACGCCGCGCGATGGCCGCGCCGATGCCCTGTGCGCCGCCGGTGACGACCGCGCGCTTTCCTTCCAGTCGCTTCATCTGCGCATTCCTCTATTTCAGGCCTCTACTTCAGGCCGCCAGGCGACGCCGTTGATGTGTCCGCCGCCATCGACGTAGAGCGTGTTGCCGGTCATGTAGCTCGATGCCTCGCTGGCGAGGAACAGTGCGACCGGGCCAATGTCGGCAGCGGCTTGCCCGAAGCGCCCGACCGGGACCTGGCCGAGGATCGCCTGCGCCATTTCCGGGTTCGCGTCGAAATAGTCGCGCGCGGCGGGGCTCAGGGCCGAGGGGCAGATGACGTTGGCGGTGATGCCGTGGGTGCCCCATTCGACCGCAGCAGTGCGGGTCAACGCGCGCACCGCTTCCTTGCTGGCGTTATAGGCTACGGTGAACATGTGCGCGTTGACGCCGTTCAATGAGCCGAGGTTGATGATCCGCCCATACTTCTGCGCCTTCATCAGCGGGAAGGCGGCGCGCATGGCCCAGAACGCCGACCAGTAGTTGAGCAGGAAGGCGCCTTCCATGTCCTCGTCGGTGTGGTTCTCGAAGCGCTTGGGGAAGCTGCCGCCGGCATTGTTGACGAGAATGTCGAGCCGCCCGAACGCGGCGGCGCAGGCCTCGATCATGGCATCAACCTCGCCGCGCGCGGTCACGTCGACCTGACGGGCGATGGCGTTGACGCCGTATGCCTCGCGCAAGTGGGCGGCTTCGGCCTCGGCGGCATCGAGATTGCGCTGGGCGATCATCACGTCTGCGCCTTCAGCGGCGAGTGCGCGGGCGATGCCCTGGCCGACGCCTTGTCCGCCGCCGGTGACGAGCGCGCTGCGCCCCTTGATCAGTCCTGCCATCGGTTCCTCTCAGCCCGCGAAGGGGTAGTCGGTATAGCCGCGCGCGTCGTCGCCGTGGCCGGTGTAGAAGGTGGTGCGGTCGCCCTTGGCGAGGGCTGCGCCGGAGCGGAAGCGCTCAACCAGATCGGGGTTGGCGATATAGGCGTAGCCGAACGAGACGGCCTCGGCCTTGCCTTCGCCGATCACGGCATTGGCCTTGTCGAGCGTGAGGCCGCAGTTTTCGATCACCGGGCCGGACCAGTTGGCGCGAACGAGTTCCAGCGAGTCGAAGCCCGCATTGGGAATGTGGATCAGGTGGCAGTAGGCAAGGCCCATGCCGTCCACGGCCTTAAGCAGCGTGGCGTAGGTCTCGGCAGGGTCGGCATCGGCCATGCCGTTGAAGGTGACGCCGGGGCAGATGCGAAAACCGACGCGGCCCGGGCCGATGGCTGCGGCAAGGGCGGAAAGCGTCTCGACCACGAAGCGGACGCGGTTTGCCGCGCTGCCGCCATAGGCGTCCTCGCGCTGGTTGGAGTTGGAGGAGAGGAACTGCATCGGCAGGTAGCCGGAGGCGCAGTGCAGCTCGACCGCGTCGATCCCGGCGGCGCGGGCATTGCGCGCGGCGGCGACGTATTCGGCGATGACGCCGGGGATCTCGTGCGCTGCCAGGGCGCGGGGCATTTCGGTGGCGACGGGGACGCCATCGGGTCCGGGGATTGGATCGGGGCAGGGGATCGCGCTGGGGGCAACGGTTTCGGCATCGTCCGCCTTGTTGGCGCGGACAGCGGCGCGGCCGACGTGCATCAGCTGCATGGCGATGAGGCCGCCTTGCCCATGGACCGCATCGGCCACCTTGCGCCAGCCTGCGACCTGCTCGCGCGAATGAATCCCCGGCGTGCGCCAGTAGCCCTTGCCATTGGGCGAGGGCTGGGTGCCTTCGGTGACGATAAGGCCCGCCGAGGCGCGCTGGCGGTAGTATTCGACCATGAGGTCGGTCGGCTCGTCATGCGGTCCGGCGCGGTCGCGCGTCATCGGGGCCATGACCACGCGGTTGCGCAATTCGAGATCGCCAATGCGGACGGGCGAGAAGACGTCGGCCATCCGGATCAGCTCCGCACGCGGGGCTTGGGCAGGGGGGCGCCACGACGCATCGTCTCGATGAACTTCTCGAGCGGGGCGGCGGGTTCGACCGGGCCGTCGTGCGGCTGGCCATTGCGCGCCCAGTAGGTCTTCCAGCTCGGGAACAGGTCATGGAAGCTGCCGTGATAGGGCGGCACGCCGGGCCAGCGCATCTTGCGGTCACCGACCGGCGACTTGTTGATGTCGCTGGCGTACCAGTAGAGCGGCAGGCGGCGGCGGAAGTACCAGCGACCGTCGATGCGCTCGTACTGGTCGAAGTACATCATCTGCATCAGCACCCATTCGGCGCCGCATTCGTGCTCGTTCTTGGAATAGACCACGCCCTGCGCATGGTCGGGATCGTCGAAATCGATGATGTGGCCGCCGATGTGGTGGCTGGTGCCGTCGAACTGCATCGAGTGGGTCTCGTCGAACCAGTCGCGCAGGGCCTTGCGCCCGCTTTTTCCGCCGCCGACGCGGACGTCCTCGGGGAACAGGTTCACCCAGGCATCGCCATCGCGCATGTCGAGCGCGAGCGAATACTTGGCGGGCAGCTGGCGGATCGCGTCGAGCGATTCCAGCCGGTCGATGCGGGCGAGGAGAGATGCGTCGGTCATGGGTCGTGCTTTCAGGAAAGGGGAGCGGGCCGGTAGAGCGAGCCGTTGGCCCAGCCGAGGATGTCGTCGCTGCCCGAGGTGATCAGGTCGTCGACCTCGCCCACCAGCAGGTCGTGCGTGCCGAAGCTGACGGACTCGCGGATCGTGCAGAAGATCGCGGCGGGGGCGTTGTCGATGTACCAGACGCCCCTGAGAGATTCTTTGGCATGCGCGTGGTGGACGTGCTGGCGCCAGTCGTCCTGCTTGAACCGCGTCCCGCGCGCGGCGGGATCGGCGAAAGGCGCGACGTGGCCGTCCTGTCCGGCCTGCAGCAGGTTGATGCAGAAGCGCCCGGCGCGCATCATCGCATCGTGCGCGCTGCCCGAACGGTTGACGCAGATCGCCATGGCCGGGGGATCGAGGCACACCGGCATCAGCGCCGACATGGCGAGGCCGACCGGATCGCCGCTTTCGGGATCGAAGCTGGTGACGATGCCGAGCGGTGCCGGCATGAAGCGCAGCACGCGCTTGAGACGGGCGTCGAGCGGTGGCGTGGTCTCGGTCAATCTGGCTCCCCTCGTTCCGGTGATCCGCGAACCTGGGGCGAATCCGGACTGCATGCAACGTTTGCGCTATGTTATAGACCTCGAGTTACGCAAATGCAAAGGTTCAAACCCCTTCGGTCCACGGTATGGCGCAATTCGCCATGGCTGCGCCATCGCAGTTGTCGGATTGCCCTTCGCTTGCCTATGCTGGTGCGATGGGCGGTGGCGCGATCGATAACGGATTTTCCGATGTTCTGGCCCGGCTCTATGCCGGTGTCGGCGAGACTCCGCCGTGGCGCGCGTTCCTCGAGGCGCTGGCGCGGTGGATGGACGCGAGCTTTGCCACGCTGATCATCACCGCTCCCGGCAAGCGCCAGCCCGCCACGTTCCTGACGCCGGGATCGGATGCCGAATTCGATGCCGCCTACACCGAGACGCTGTTTGCCGAGGACCCGTTCCAGGGCCTGCCCGACGGCGTGGTGACGTCCTATGCCGAGTTCATGGACGGGCTGTCGCCGGATGCCTTTGCCACTTATCGCGAGGCGATGGCGCGCAGCGGGTTCGATCAGGTGCTGGGGATCGACCTGCACTTTGGCGGGAGTGCGGGCGGAAGGCCGGACGAAGGGCGCTACGAGGCCCGCTTCCGCGTCAGCCGTCACAATTCGCTGCCCGATTTCACGCGCGAGGAGCGGGCGCGGCTGCAGGCGCTGGCGCAGCACCTGCGCATCGCCGTGACCCTGTTCGAGAAGCTGCAGTTTGCCGGGGCCGAACACGGCATGTTCCATGCGACCGCGCAAGGGCTGGGGCTCGCCCTGCTGGTGCTCGACCGAAATCGCCGCATCGTCAGCAGCAATGCGCTGGCCGAAAGCCTGATGGCCGAGGACGAAGGGCTGCGCAGGCGGGGCGAGGAGCTGGCCTTTGCCGATGGCGCGCATCAGAAACTGGTGGGCGAAGTCCTCGCCGATGCCTCGTCCGGCCCGCTCACCCGCTTTCGCATCGAGCGGCCCGTGCATGGCGATCTCGTCGTCACGGCAAGGCCGGTGGAATTGAGCGCGATCCATTCGGGCGCGGGGGCGCTGGCGCTGTTCCTGGCGCGGCCGAATCGCCAATCGGGGCCGGAGACCCGTCGCGACCCGCAGGGCCTTCGCGACCTGCTCGGGCTGACCATGGCCGAGGCGCGCCTTGCCGCGGTGCTGGGCGAGGGGATGAGCCTGGTCGAAGCGGCAAGGGCGCTGGGCATCGCGCACAACACCGCCAAAGTGCAGTTGCGCGCGGTCTTCGCCAAGACCGGGGTGCGGCGGCAGGCGCAGCTGGTGGCGCTGCTTGCGTCGCTGGGTGGATAGGTTTTGCGAAGTTCGCGCCAGCCCTATGGCTATTCCCCTTGAAAATCGTAATTCAATCGATCATGGATTACGCAATAAGCGATAAACACCGGGGGTGAAGGGTAAGGCGCGCATTGCGGTGCCTCGCTTCTCGCTCCGGTAGCACGGAGCTGCCCGAATGACCTCGAACCGCTACCCCCACCTGCTTTCGCCGGGCCGCATCGGCACGATGGAGACCCGCAACCGCATCGCCGTGGCCGCGATGGGGGTGAGCATGTCGGAAGACGACGGCACCGTGGGCGAGCGGATCATGGCCTACCACGAGGAGCAGGCCAAGGGCGGCGTCGGGCTGATCGTCTCGGGCGTGGCGGGCGTGGCCTGGCCGGTCGGCGCGGTGGCCATGGGGCAGACCGCGATCTCGGATGACCGCTTCATTCCCAAGCTGAAGGAAATGACCGACCGCGTGCACAAGCACGGCGCCAAGATTGCCGCGCAGCTGCATCATGGCGGGTTCGTGGCAGGCTATTCGTTCAACCGCTGGGGCCACAAGCTGTGGGGCCCGGCGGTGCCGCCCGCGCCCAAGGGCAGCTTCATCGACTACTTCCTGATGGAGGAGCTGCAGGCGCTGGCGGGCATGAAGATGCCGGAGCTGCACGTGCTGACGCAGGAGGACATCGATCTTGCCGTCAGCCAGTTCGCGCAAGGGGCGCGGCGGGCCAAGGAAGCGGGCTTTGACGGCGTGGAGATCCACGGCGGGCACGGCTACCTGCTGTCCTCGTTCACCTCGCCCTATACCAACACCCGCACCGACCAGTACGGCGGCAGCACCGAGAACCGCCTGCGCCTGACCTGCGACGTGATCCGCGCGATCCGCGCCGAAGTGGGCAAGGACTTCCCGGTGTGGATCAAGCTCGATTCGCGCGAAGTGGGCAAGCCCGGCGGCATCACGCTGGAACTCGCCAAGGAAGCGGCCAAGCTGGTCGAGGCGGCGGGCGTCGATGCGATTGCAGTGACGGCGTACCACGATACCGCCGTGGGCAAGCTCCATTCGGAATCGAACATCCCGCACATCGAGGACTGGAACCTCCCCGCCGCCAAGGCGATCCGCGAGGTGGTCTCGATCCCGGTGATCGGGGCTGGGCGCATCGAGGTGGATACCGCCGAGGCGACGATCGGCAAGGGCGAGGCGGACTTCGTTTCGATGGGCCGCAAGTTGCTCGCCGATCCGCACCTGCCGAGGAAGCTGACCCAGGGCGAGCCGGACAAGGTGCGCCCTTGCGTCTATTGCTACACCTGCGTCAGCGCGATCTACATGGGCGAGAGCGCGCGCTGTGCGGTGAACCCGGATCTCGGGCTGGAATTCAAGGGCGCGGTCAAGCCTGCCACGTCACCGCGCAAGTTCGCGGTGGTCGGCGGCGGCCCCGGCGGCATGGAATCGGCGCGCAGGCTGGCGGCGCTGGGCCACAAGGTGACGCTGATCGAGAAATCGGACCGGCTGGGCGGCACGCTGCGCTTTGCCAGCCTGGCCTATGAACCCAACGAGCGCGTGCTGGAATGGCTCAAGCGCGAAGTGGCCGAAGCGGGCGTGGAGGTGAAGCTTTCGACGCTGGCGACGCCCGAACTGCTGCGCTCGATCGGGGCCGAGGCGGTGATCGTGGCGAGCGGGGCGGTGCGCGGGATGCCTTCGATCCCCGGCAACGATCAGGACCACGTCTATTCGGGCGATGACATGCGCGGCATGATGCTGGGCGAGGACAGCGCCGAACTGAAGCGCAAGACCGGGCTGTTCACGCGGCTGGCCACCAAGGTCGGCGCGGCGACCGGGGCGACCGCCAACCTCGCGCTGGTGCGCAAGGCGACGCATGCGTGGATGCCGCTGGCCGACAGCGTGACGATCATCGGTGGCGAGCTGGTCGGCCTCGAACTCGCCGAATTCCTCAGCGAGCGCGGGCGCACCGTCAACGTGATCGAGGAAGCGCCGCGGTTGGGCAAGGGGCTGACGCTGGTGCGCCGCATGCGGATCATGTCGGAACTGGCCGAACACGGCGTCGGCCTGCACGGCGGGGCGAGCAACATCGTCATCGGCAAGGACAGCGTGAGCTTCACCAACATCGCGGGCGAGCAGGTGAGCGTGCCGGCGGGCAACGTCATCGTCGCCAAGGGAGCCGAGGGCGACCTGTCGCTGGCCGAGAGCCTACGCGCGGCCGGGTTCGATGTCCGCGCGGTGGGCGATGCCAACGGCGTCGGCTATATCGAAGGCGCCATGCGCGGCGCGGCAGATGCCGTGCGCGAGCTCGCCGGGGCCTGAGGGACCGCCCGCCAATGGCCGCGCCCACGCTCGACGCCACCGACCGTCAGCTGATCGAGATGCTGTCGAGCGATGCGCGCGTGTCCAACCGCAAGATCGCGGTGGCCCTCGGGGTGACCGAGGGCACCGTGCGCGGGCGGATCAAGCGGTTGCAGCAGGAGGGGCTGATTGCCTTCACCGCGATCACCGGCTTCGATGTGGGCCAGCGCGCGCGCCTCGCCTTCATCAACATCAAGGCCGATGTCCACCGCGTGCGCGAAGTGGCGCAGGCCGTGGCGGATACGCCGGGGATCAACGCGGTGCTGATCACCATGGGCCAGCTCAACATCACCGCGATCTGCCTGATCGAGGAACTCGACACGCTGGTCGAACTCGCCTCGGACCAGATCCTGGCGATCGAGGGGGTGCACCACGTCGAAACCTCGATCGCGGTGCGCACGGCCAAGTACAATTCGCGCATGGCCAAGATCACCCGGCCTGCCGTCATCGAGGACGATGACGGGGCCTGAGTGATTGGGGCCTGAGTGATCTGGCCTGTGTGTTGGCGCTAATGTCTTTTGTAAGCACAACCATCGTAAACCCACCCCCGCCCCTCCCTTGAGGGAGGGGAGCGAGACTTGGCGCACTGCTGGTGCGCCTTAGTCGCAGCGGGGAGGGTTTCCGAACCTGACGGGTTTGCAAAAGATGCAATTCCCCGGAGGTCGGTTTCTCAATGTTGGCGCTCTAGGGGCGAAGGTCAGACCTTCGCCCGTCGTCCTGCCCAGGGCGCGGCCTTCTCCACCTGTCCGGCGAGGCGGAAGAGGAGGCCTTCATCGCCGAAGCGGCCGGTGACCATCACGCCGATGGGCAGGCCGTCCTTCGACATGGCAAGCGGCAGCGACATCGAGGGCTGGCCGGTGCCGTTGTAGATGCCGGTGAACGCGGTGAAAGTGCCGACCTCGCGGCCCCAGTCCATCATGCTGCGCCCGGTATCGAGGCCGATGTGGCCAAGCGGCAGCGGCGGCGCGGAGAGGGTGGGCGAGAGGATCACGTCGTAGCGTTCCATGAACTGCGCGATGGTCACGGCGGCGGCCTGATAGGCGTTGTTGCCGCGCGCGAAGTCCATGCCGGTGTAGCTCTTGCCCATGGCGATCATGTCGAGCGTGGTACGCTCGACCACGTCGGGGCCGAGTTCGATGCCCAGCGCCTTGGCGCGGTCGATGCAGTCGGCAGCAACCGAGGAGGCCATCAGCGCGAAGCTGCTGGCGCCGATCACGGCCATGTCGATCTTCGGCGCCGCTTCCTCGACATGGTGGCCGAGGCCTTCGAGCAGCCTTGCCGCCGCGCGCGTGGCTTCGACCACTTCGGGATCGACCGGGGCGCCGGAGTAGGGGCTGAGCATCAGTGCGATGCGGAGCTTGCCCGGATCGCGGTCGACTTCTTGCAGGTAGGGCCGCTCCGGCGTCGGGGCGCTGTAGCGCGAGCCTGCTTCCAGCCCATGGGTCGCATCGAGGATCGCGGCGGAATCGCGCACGGTGCGGCTGACCGCGTGGTGGACCGACATGCCGCCCCATCCTTCGGTGCGGGCAGGGCCCATCGGCACGCGACCGCGCGAGGGCTTGAGGCCGAACAGGCCGCAGGCCGACGCCGGAATGCGGATCGAGCCGCCGCCGTCGGTGGCATGGGCTGCAGGGATCACGCCTGCCGCCACGGCAGCCGCCGCGCCGCCGGACGAGCCGCCCGCGATGCGCTCAGGGTTCCACGGATTGCGCGTGGGGCCCTTCAGCACGCTTTCGGTCGTGCCGGTGAGGCCGAATTCGGGCGTGGTGGTCTTGCCGAAGATGACGAAGCCGGCGCGCTCGATCCGGCGCACCAGTTCCGAGGTCACGCTGGCGCGCTGGCCCTTGTAGAGGCGGCTGCCGTTTTCAGTGACTTCGCCGGCGATGTAGGTGTTGAGGTCCTTGAGCAGCCACGGCACGCCGCTGAACGGACCTTGCGGCAGGCCCGCCGCAAGGGCCTTGCGGGCGTAGTCGTAGTGCTTCTGCGCCATGAAGTTGAAGCGCGGGTTCAAGGCCTCGGCCCGGCCGATGGCTGCTTCGAGCAGTTCGGTGGGCGAGACCTTGCGCGCCTTGACCAGCGCGGCAAGCCCGAGGGAGTCATGGGTATCGAGCACGTCGTTCATGCTTCCCGCTTTCGCTTTGGATTCAGTTGCGAGGCCGGCGGTTGCGGCAAGCGCAATTCCGCCAGCGAGGGCTTCCCGTCTGGTCGTTTTCATCACTTCACGTAGTACCGCGAATAGTACTTGCGGAACTGCGCGATCGGGCCGTCGCCCTCGCAGATCAGGGCGTTGGGTTCGAACTTCTGGCGGTCCCAGATGACCTTGTCCTGATCGAACTGCTTGCAGATGTCGCGGATGATCGCGCGGGCGACGCCTGCCCGTTCGCCTTCGGCCTGGGCCTTGGGCTGGGTGAAGCAGAAGCGGACGTGGACGTGATCGAGCTCGACCGGGGTGAGGCAGGCGACGAGCAGGGTTTCGGAAATGCCGGTGAAGCGCGTCCAGCTTTGCCCTGGGCCCATCGTGTCATAGCTGATCTGGCCGTCGACCTCGCCCCACGGCGTGCCCATCTTGGCCTTCACGTCGGCCCCGCGGCCCCATTCGCCCCAGCGCAGATCGCCCAGCGGCACGTTGGCGGTGCCGTGGATGTACTTGAAGTGGGCAACGTCGACGCCGTTCTCGGCCATGTTCTGGATGGAACCGTAGACGTTCCATTCGTAGATGTCGTAGTCGGTCCACTCCGGGTCGGTCGCCTCGGGCAGGTGGACGACGTCGAACAGCGGCGCGGCGTCCTCGGGGTGATACCACACCCAGATCCAGCGGTTGGCTTCGGTGACGTGCCAGGTGCGGGTGCACTTGCGCTTGACCTGCGGCGGGATCGACTTCGAGTAGGGGATCTCCTTCACGGTCCCTTCCTCGCCATCATAGCGCCAGGCGTGGAACGGGCATTCGAGCAGGTTGCCCGAAACCTTGCCGCCATGGCCCATGTGGGCGCCCAAGTGCTTGCAGTAGGCGTCGATCACGCGGACCTTGCCGTCCTCGCCGCGCCACATCGCCAGGTCCTGCGAGAAATAGCGCAGCGGCTTGACCTCGCCCACGGCGAGGCTGGCGGAAAGGTCGACCGGATACCAGCCAAGCGGGAAGCCGATGTCGAGGTTGCGCTCTGCCACCGAGGCGCGGCCCGGAACCGGCGCGGTGCGCCAGTCGATCAGGTCCTGGCCCTTGAGCTTTTCGAGAATCTGCCAGACCGCGACGGGAGCGGTGCGGGCATCTGTGGCCACTGGATCGCTCATGTTTTCACTCCTGAATCGCCGTGGCGGGGGTTGTCTCCGCGACGGCACTTTCCTGCGGTAGGAGCAGACTTCCCGGCTCCCTGGGATTGCGGTTCGGACTTTGACGGTCCGTTCAAACTCATCGTCATCCTGAACTTGTTTCAGGATCCATTTTGCCGATCAGGCCGCCGCTTGTGTCGAGAGATGGACCCTGAAACGAGTTCAGGGTGACGCAGTGCGGTGGGGATGGTCAGGCGCACGACCTAAAGCCCGAAGACCTTCATCGCGTTTTCGCGGAGGAACTTGGGCCACACCTCGTCCTTGAACGGAACGTTCTGCATGTCGGACATGATGCGATCGAGGCTGAGGCCCATCGGGAAGTACCCGGCGTAGATCACCTTGTCGGCGCCACGCGTGTTGGCGTAGTCGATGATCGCCTTGGGGTAGTGCTTGGGCGCGAAGGCGCTGGTCGAATAGTAGAGGTTCGGCCACTTGAGCATGAGTTTGACCGCGAGCGCTTCCCACGGCTCGGCGCCGTGGCGCATCACCACCTTGAGTTCGGGGAAGAACCAGCAGACCTCGTCGAGATGCTCGACCTTCTGCGTCTCCATCGGGATGCGCGGGCCGGGAATGCCGACGTTGAGCAGGATCGGCAGGCCGAGTTCCTCGCAGGCGGAGTAGATCGGCCACATGTACTTGTGGTTGATCGCCACCTGCGGGAGCGTACCCGAGGGGAAGACCGAGACGGCGGAGAGGCCGACTTCGGCGTGGATGCGCTTGATCCGGCGGACTTCCTCGGTGCCGTTGTTGGGGTTGACCGGCAGGTCGAAGAAGAAGCGGTCGGGGTAGAGCTCCTTGGCGCGGTACGAGGTTTCGTTCTCGTTCCAGCCGACGAGGGCCTTCTCGACGTTGTGCTTGTCCATCTGCGCGACGGTCCAGGCGAGGTAGTCGTCCTGCTTGCCCGACTGCGGGATGTCCTTGAACATGTACTGCGCGGGCATGGCGAACTGGCCCAGCGTCTGCTTGTCCTTGATCAGCGGACGGAACGGCGCGAACCATTCGGCGCGGTCCTCGGCATCGGGAATGCCGAGCATGCAGTCGATGATGCCGATGTTGGTGGGCATGGCCATTTCGTTATTCTCCAGAGAGTTCCGGCCACAACTTGCGCAGGGCGATCTTGTCGACCTTGCCCAGCGCGTTGCGCGGCAACGGGGTGGTGGTGACGGCGACGCGGGTCGGCGCCTTGTAGCGGGCGAGGCGGGCGGCGACCCATTCGATCACGCCGGCTTCATCAATGTTGGGAGCGATGACGACCGCGACGAGGCGTTCGCCGAGGCGTTCGTCGGGCAGGCCGAAGGCGGCGCATTCGGTGAGGCCGGGGATCGTGCCGAGCACGCGCTCGACCTCGGCGCAGTAGATGTTCTCGCCGCCCGAGATGACCATGTCCTTCTTGCGGTCGACGATGAAGACGTAGCCGTCCTCGTCGACGATCCCGACATCGCCGGTGCGCAGCCAGCCGTCCTGGGTCAGCACGGCGGCGGTGTCCTCGGGCCGGTTCCAGTAGCCGGACATGACCTGCGCCCCGCGCACGACGATCTCGCCGGTCTCGCCGGGGGGCAGGATCGTGCCGTCAGCGGCTTCGATGCGCACTTCGACCATCGACAGCACGCGCCCGGCAGCGGCGGGGCGGGCCATGAATTCGGGGCCGACTGCCTGCGCGATCGCGCCCGAGCATTCGGTCATGCCATAGCCGGTGCCGATCTGCGCGTGCGGGCACAGTGCGTGGACTTCCTCGACAAGGTTGACCGGCAGGGCCTGTCCGCCGCAGCCGATGTTGCGCAGTGAGGATAAGCTGGTGCCGTCGATGCGGGCGCGGTGGAGGATGTCCCACAGCATGGTCGGCACCGCGCTGAACATCGAGATCTGTTCGGCGGCGATCAGGCGGGCGGCTTCCTCGGCGTCCCAGCGGCGCATGATCACCACCTTGCCGCCGCCGAGGAACGGCGAGAGGAAGCCCGAGCCGAGGCCGGAGACGTGGAACAGCGGATAGACCAGCAGCGAGGCCTGCTGCGGCATCTGCGCGATCAGCGCCTCGGGCGTGGTGCCCATCTGCGCGGCCATGTTGCCGAGCACGACCATGCCCGACATCTGCGTGGACATCAGCCCGGTGATCACGTTGCGATGCGAAAGGACTGCGCCCTTGACCCGGCCGGTGGTGCCCGAGGTGAACAGGATGGCACAAGGGTCGGTGGGCTTGGCCACGCCCGGATCGGGCATCGCTTCGGCGGTGCGGCGGGCGAGTTCGTCGGCGTCGAACGGCCTGGTCAGGTCCAGCACGCGGCCCTTGAAGCCGGACTCGCGGATCGCGGCAGCGCGCTCGCTGTCGGCCAGCACGACGGCGGGGTCGACGTCCTCGAGCATCCCCAGCACTTCGGGGCCGGAGCCGCGGCTGTTGACCAGCACGGCAACGCCGCCGGCCTTCATCACGGCGAGGAAGGCGATAAGCCATTCGGCGCGGTTGCGCATGGCGATGGCGACGCGGTCCCCGCGCGCGATGTGCAGGATCGGCACCAGCTGGTCGCGCCAGGCGAAGACCTGATCGTAGGACATGCGGCGCTCGGCACCCGCGCTGTCGAAATCGACCACGCAAGTGCGGTCGCCAAAGCGGCGGGCGGATTCGATCAGCAGGTTGAGATCGGGCGGCGCGGCAACGAACTGGCGCAGGCCTTCACGCTCGCCGATCTCGAACGGGGAGCCGGGGCCGGTGACGCGGGCCAGCACCTGTGCGGGCGTGGGTGCATCGACGGCCGCGCTCATGCTGCGTCCCTTGCGCGCCGGTGATGCATTGAACTTCTCCCATCGAATCGATGCATGCCATCGTTTGACATAGCTCTATGCCAGCATTTGCGGATTTGGAAGTGATAAATTTTGCGCATTGTCGGTTTTTGGGCGCGTTTCGGCCCGGATGCGCAGAATTGCGTCGGTTCCTCTCCGCGATTGCACCGTTCCTGCCCGATTGCACCGCGAGTGCCATCTTGTGCGGGGGTGCGGTTGCGGCAGGCGGGGGGGCTTGGCAGTCTTGGCGCAACGACAGAGGCAGGAGAGCGTAATGGCAGGTCAGTTTCCCGATGGCGCGGTGATCGTGTTCGGCGGCAGCGGCGGATTGGGGCGCGGCGTGGCGGTCGAGTTCGGCAAGGAAGGCTCGGACGTGGCGATCGTCTACCGCTCCAAGCAGGCCGTGGCCGAGGAAGCGGCGGCGCAGATCGCGGCGATGGGTCGCAAGGTCACGATCCACCGCGCCGACGTGCGCGAACGGGCGCAAGTGCAGGCGGTGTTCGCCGAGGCCGTCGCCGCGCATGGCCGCGTACATACCGTGGTGTGGGGGGCAGGGCCGGTGGTGCCGCAAGTCCACATCGGCGACTGGACCGAACAGATGTTCCGCGATTCGATGGAGATCGAGGCGTTCGGCTTCAACAACGCGGTCCACACTGCGCTGCCGCACATGCGCGAGAACGGCGGCGGCAGCTTCGTGCATCTGGGTTCTGCCGGACATGACTGGTGGCCGGCGCAGGACGGGCTCTCGGTTGCGCCCAAGGCCTGCAACGAGGCCTTGATCAAGGGCATCGCCAAGGAAGAGGGCAAGTTCAACATCCGCGCCAATACGGTGCTGGTCGGCGTGATCGATGCCGGGCAGTTCAAGGTCCACAAGGAAGTGGGCACGTTCACGCCGGAATGGGAAGCGGCGGTCAAGGCGATGCTGCCGCTGGGCCGCTGGGGCGCGCCCGAGGACATCGGCCAGGCGGCGGTCTACTTCGCCTCGGCGCGCGGCAACTACGTTACCGGGCAGACGATCTCGGTCTCGGGCGGGTTCGGTGTCTGAGCATCCGCTTGCCCCCAAGGTGATTTCGGCGGACGAGGTGGCAACGCGCATGGCGCTGCGCCACCTCGTCGACGCCTATGGCCACGGCATCGACCGGCGCGACTGGGACCTGCTGCGCACGCTCTATCACGACGATGCGGTGGACGATCACACGCCTTACTATTGCGGCTCCGCCAGCGGCTACATCGACTGGCTGCCGGGGATGATGGCCAACTGGCGCGCCACCATGCACACCGCGTTCACGCAGCTGCTGGTGGTGGACGGGGACCGGGCCGAGGGCGAAGTGACCGCGCGGGCGTGGCACCTGACGCTCGATGGGGCGCGACAGTTCGTGGCGTGGGGGCGCTATGCCGATCACTACGAACGGCGCGATGGCGTGTGGCGGTTCGCGAAGCGCTCGTTCGTTCTGGACCATGCCGAGGATTTGCCGGCGAATGTGGGGGATGATTTCGGCAGCGAGGGTGTCGGCACCGGGCGCGCCGGGGCGGATGATCCGGTGTTCGCACGGTTGGGGATGTTCGGGCGCTGATTGCCCACCCCGCTGCGACTAACTTCACTGCGTTCAGTAAGTCTCGCGGCCCTCCCGCCTGCGGGAGGGCAGGAACAGGTCTTTGAACTCCCCTCCCGCAAGCGGGAGGGGTCGGGGGTGGGCAAGCGCGCGACCCCTCAGTCGAAGTTCGCTTGGCCGCCATCCAGCGGGATCGTCGCGCCGGTGAGGTAGCCGAGGTCCTGGCGGCACAGGGCGACGATGGCGCGGCCGATGTCTTCTTCCAGCTTGCCGATGCGGCCCAGCGGAATGGTCTTGAAGAAGGCGCGCGCTTCCTCGGGGTTGTTTTCGAGCCACCACTTGAGACCGGGCGATTCCGCGTGGGGGGCGATGGTCAGGGCGCGGATGCCTTCGGCGCCCCATTCGGCGGCGGCGGCGCGGGTCAGCGAGCGGATCGCCTGCTTGACCGCGGCATAGGCGCCATAGCCGGTCATGTCCCAGCGAATGCCGGCCGAGGAGCAGAAGTTGAAGATCGTGCCGCCGCCGCGCGCCGCCATATGCGGGCGGGCGAGCTTCATCAGGCGGTGCGTGGCGAGCGGGCCGGATTCGAACCCGGCGAGGAAGGCCTCGTCGGTCACGTCGGCAAGCTTGCCGAGCGGCACTTCCTGCGCATTGTTGACGAGGATATCGAGCCCGCCGAACGTGGCGACGGTCTGGTCGACCATGCTCGCCAGATCGGCGGCGTCCTTGACGTTGCCTTCAAGCGGCAGGGCCTTGCCGCCGCGCTCGGTGATCAGGCGCGCGGTTTCCTCGACCTTGGCGAGCGTGCGTCCGGTGATCGTCACGGCGACGCCTTCGCTGGCCAGCGCCAGCGCGACGCCCTGGCCCACGCCCTGCCCGCCACCGGTGACGAGCGCTACCTTGCCTGCGAGTTCAGTCATGGCTCTCCCTTTCGATTCCGTTTGCGCAAGGCCTATCCTGACGGATAATGCGTAGCAACAGGAAATAAGAATTACGCGTAACACGTTCGGGTGATGAAACCCGATGCTCTTGCGGAGAGTGTCGCATCACTCGATACGAATCACCGGGATGGGATGAGAATGACTGAAAACAACGGACAGCGCCGTTTGCGCTATGCGATCATTGGCGCAGGGATGTCGGGCGTGATGGCCGCGATCAAGCTGCTGCAGCGCGGCGATGCCGATTTCCAGGTGTTCGAGAAGGGCGCCGAACTCGGCGGCACCTGGCGCGACAACCGCTATCCGGGGCTGACCTGCGATACGCCCTCGCACGCCTACAGCTACAGCTTTGCCCTGAACCCTGACTGGAGCCAGTATTACGCGACCGGCGCCGAGATCCATGCCTACTTCAAGGGCGTGGCCGAACGTTTCGGCGTGATGCCCTACATCCGCTTCAACAGCGAAGTTACCTCCTGCACCTTCGACGATGCGAAGAAGACCTGGACGCTCGGCATCGTCGACGGTTCTGCTTACGAGGCGGACGTGGTGATCGTGGCGACCGGCGTGCTGCATCATCCCAAGATGCCCGACCTGCCGGGGCTGGAGACGTTCAAGGGCAAGGCGTTCCATTCGGCGCGCTGGGACGACAGCGCGGTGCTCGATGGCGCACGGGTGGGCGTGATCGGCTGCGGGTCGACCGGCATCCAGATCGTCAACGCGCTGAGCACGCGGGCTTCGAAGCTGGTGCATTTCCAGCGCTCGCCGCAGTGGATCATGCCGGTGGTGCAGTTCGAATATACCCCCGAACAGCGCGCCGCCTTTGCCGCCGATCCCTCGCTGATCGAGGCGATCCGCAACGATCCGCAGTATTGGGAAGCGGTCTATCGCTTCACCGAGGGCGTCACCGATTTCACCAGCCCGCAGATCAAGGAAATCGAGGAGCTGTGCCGCCAGAACCTCGAACAGAACGTGCGCGATCCGGAACTGCGCGAGAAGCTGCGCCCGGATTACCACGCCGCGTGCAAGCGCCTGATCTATTCGTGGGAATACTACGACTGCGTGCAGCGCCCCGGCGTTTCGGTGGAAGTGGGCCAGATCGACCGCGTGGTGCCCGAGGGCGTGCTGATGAAGGACGGCACGCTGCATGAGCTTGACGTGCTGGTGCTGGCGACCGGCTTCCGCGCCGACAGCTTCATCCGTCCGGCGGTGGTGACGGGCCGCGAGGGGCGCTCGCTCGACGAGTTCTGGGCGACCCGGCCGACCGCGCACTATGCCATCGCCATGCCTGATTTCCCGAACTTCTTCATGCTCAACGGTCCCGGCGCGCCGGTGGGTAACTTCCCGCTGATCGACATTGCCGAGCGGCAGTGGGAGTATATCGAGCAGCTGCTCGAACCCGTGCGGCGGGGCGAGGCGCGGACGGTGGAGCCGCTCGAGCCGGCCTATCAGGCCTATGAGGCGCGGCGCATCGCGGCGGCCAAGAAGACGATCTTCGGTTCGGGCTGCACCAGCTGGTATCTCGACAAGACCGGCATTCCCGCCACCTGGCCCTGGGGCTACCACGACTTCGCCAATGCCATGGCCAAGCCGGTGGCCGAAGAGTTCGCGTTCGCGGCCTGAGCATGGGAGACAAGCCGCACGTGCCTGCCGAGGTGGAGCAGGCTATCGCTACGCTGATCCGCTGGGCGGGGGATGACCCCGCCCGCGAGGGCCTGCTCGATACGCCAAAGCGCGTGGCGCGGGCGTGGCGCGAATATTGCCAGGGCTATGCCGAGGACCCGGCGGCGCACCTCTCGCGCCAGTTCGAGGAAGTGGGCGGATATAACGAACTGGTGCTGCTGAAGGACATTCCCTTCCAGAGCCATTGCGAGCACCACATGGCGCCGATCATCGGCAAGGCGGCCATCGCTTACCTGCCGCGCGACAAGGTCGTGGGCATCTCCAAGCTTGCCCGCGTGCTCCATGCCTATGCGCGGCGGTTGCAGATCCAGGAGCGGCTGACCGCGCAAGTGGCGCAGTGCATCTGGGACAACCTGCGTCCGCACGGCGTGGCGGTGGTGATCGAAGCGCAGCACGGCTGCATGACCGGCCGCGGCGTGCGCACGCCGGGCGTGGGCATGGTGACGAGCCGTATGATGGGCACCTTTCTTGAAGACAACCGCAGCCGCAAGGAAGTGCTGAGCCTGATGGGCTATTGAGGCCGGTTGCCGCCGATCCATATTCGGACTACATTCAGTCCGAATATGGATGGAGCCGTGTCATGGGCCTCGAAAGCCGCATCAAGCCGATCAGCTATCTCAAGGCCAACGCCGCCGAAGTGCTGCGCGAACTGAACGAGGGCGCCGAGCCGCTGGTCATCACCCAGAACGGCGAGGCCAAGGCCGTTTTGCAGGATGCGGCGAGCTACTACCGGATGCAGGAGACGCTGGCGCTGCTGAAGCTGCTGGCGCTGGCGAAGGAGAACATCGCGGCGGGGAAGGTGAAGCCGATCGAAGGATTGCTCGAGCGGATTACGGGCGAGCGGCCTGCCGATGCCTGACCGGCCAGTCAGAGTCACCGAGAGTGCCAAACTCGACCTTGTCCGCCTGTTTGAACTCGCAGTGTTTCGCAAGGGCGAGGCCGAAGGGCAAAGAGACTTGGCGAAAACTCTGGCATGGATCGCCGACCTTGCTCATGATCAGGCTGGCGCTGCCTGTCCGCATGAACTTGCCGGGCTGGGGCATGATGAATGGAGACAGGTGCTGCGTTCAGGGCTTCGCGTAATCTTTCTTCCCTCGCCCACATGTCTGGACGTGGTGCTGGTGGCTGAGGAGAAGCAGGACTTTGCGAGCCTGCTATTTCGCCGCTTGCTTGCCTGCGAACGTCAGGTCCCTCTGTAGCGTATCACACCGCGCTCCGCTCATCCTGAGCTTGTCGAAGGATGTCGCACGACACCAGCATCCTTCGACAAGCTCAGGATGAGCGGTGGTGTTCGGGCCGCTAGCCCGCCAGCGCCGCCTTGTCCCGCTCGAGCGAGCGCATCGCGCGCAGGGCGGCCCAGACGCCGATGTAGCCGGTGGGGATGGCGACCGAGAGGCCGATGCGCAGGCCTTGCGGGCCGGCTCCGGCGATCCAGTCCGACAGTTGCCCCGCCAGGACCGGGCCGAGCACGTTGGCGAACATGCTTGAGATCAGCAGGACCAGCGCGGTGCCTGTGGCGCGGTGGGCGTTGGGCAGGATGTATTGCAGACCTGCCAGCACGCCGACCGACCATCCTCCGCCGAGCAGGCCCGCGGGCACCGCCAGCAGGCGCGCGACGGTCAGGCTGTCGCTCCAGGTGACGAACAGGATCGCGGTGGTGGCACCGCCCAGGGCGAGCGCGGTCAGGCGCATCTGGACCGTGGCATCGCCCTTGCCGAGCTTGTCGGACACGAAGCCGAAGCCGAGCACGCCGATCAGGCCGGGCAGGCCGAACGACAGCGCGAAGGTGGCGCCTGCGGCCTGCGTCGACAGGCCATAGGCGCGCTCGAACAGGGCCGGGCCCCACATGCCGAAGGTCACGCCGGAAAGCGAGCCCAGCGCCATGATCGTCGCCAGCAGCATGACCGATGGCGTGCCGATCAGCAGGCGCATCGTGTCCTTGAGCGGGAGGACGGGCGTGGTGGGGTGTTCGGCCTCGCGCGCCGGTTCGCGCACGATCAGCCATGTCGCCAGCGCGATGACGATGCCGACAATGCCGAGCGCATGGAATGCGGTCTGCCAGCTGCCATGGGCGGCGATGGCCGGGCCCCCGGCAAGGCCCGCCATCTGGCCGACATAGATCGCCGTGCCGAGCAGGGCGAAAGCGCGCCCGCGCTCGTTGGCGGGGAAGTAGGCCGCAATCAGGGCGGCGGCGGGGGCCTGATAGGCCGCCTCGCCGATGCCGACGCCGACGCGCGCCAGCGCCAGCATTTCGGCGCTGGTGGCAAGGCCCGACAGCAGGGTGAAGAAGCTCCAGAACCCGCAGCCGAGCGCGATGATCATCACGCGCGAGCGGCGATCGGCAGCGCGGGCGATGGGCAGGGTGAAGACGCTGTAAAGCAGCGCAAAGGCCGGGCCCATCAGCGCGCCCATCATCGCATCGCTGATGCCGAAGTGCGTCTTGATCGGCTGGGCGAGGCCGGGGATCAGGAAGCGGTCGGCGTAGTTGAGCACCGCGACCATGACCAGCAGCGTCAGCGCCAGCCAGCGGTTGGTCAAGGGCTTGCCGCTGGCGGTGAGGGTGGCGGCGGCGCCTGCCGGGATCGGGGCGGCCATGCGGGTCAGTCCCGCATCTGCGCGCCGCCGTTGACGTGCCAGACCTGCCCGTTGACCCATGCGCCATCGTCCGAGGCAAGGAAGGTCACGGCGGCGGCGATGTCTTCGGGCTGGCCAAGGCGCAGGTGCGGTACGGCGGCAAGGCCGCGTTCGACGTACTCGTCGGTGAGGTGCTGCTTGACCGCTTCGGTGAGGACGAGGCCGGGGCAGATGACGTTGGCGCGCACGCCCTTCTTGCCGAACTTGGCGGCGACGTGGCGGGCGAGCGCGTGGATCGCGTTCTTGGTCATCGGATAGGCGACCTGCCACGGCGCGCCGCCCGATGCCGCGCCCGAGGAGGTGTAGATCATCGCCCCGCCGCCGCGCTCGATGATCTTCGGCAGCGCGGCCTGGGATGCGAGGAAGTGGCTCTTGGTGTTGATCGCGAAGCTCATGTCGAGCACGTCCTCGGGGCAATCGAGGATGTCGTTGTCGCCCCCGGTGCCGCCGGCGAGGTTCGAGTGGTAGAAATCGAGCCCGCCATAGGTCTCGACCGCGCAGGCGACGATCGCCGCTTGTGAATCCGCACTGGTGCCGTCAAGGTCGACGCCGGTGGCGCTGCCGCCGGTGCTGCGGATGGATTCCGCCACTTCGCGCGCCCAGTCGCCCATCAGGTCGCCGATGACGACGTGGGCGCCTTCTTCGGCGAGACGCCGTGCGGTTGCCGCGCCGATGCCGCGTCCGCCACCGGCAACAATGCCGACCTTGCCCTTGAGGCCCTTCATTCGCGATTCTCCCATATTACCGATTTGCGGATCACAGAGCCGCCAGAATTATGCAAACATGCATATCATCCGAATATGGACAGTGCAATCTGCCATTTTCGGCAAAGTCAACTCCGCATCACGCGGGTTGCGCGATTCGCGGAAGCGTCGTGCGCGGGTCCTATCGAAGGTGAAGCTCAGGCGTCGTTTCTGCGGGATTCTGACGGTGTCGAATTCCGATAAATGGCTCAAATCTGCGCTTCGCGACACGTTTGCGTATTTGGACTTGCTATCGTCTACGCATTGGCTATTTTCCGCGCCAATAACGGAATGAGGGGAGTAATGATGAAGGCCACCACTTGCGCATCTCTGGCCGTGCGCCTCATGCTCGGCGCCAGCCTTGCCACGATCACTTTGGGTTCTGCCGCCCACGCCGCCGAAGATCAGGCACAGGCGACGGACGCACAGGCCGACGACCAGGGCCAGCTCGAACAGATCGTCGTCACCGCGCAGAAGGTCGAGCAGAACCTCCAGGACGTGCCGCTGGCGATCAGCGCGATCAGCGCCGACAAGGTCGAGAAGCTCGGCATCCGCGATGCCAAGGACCTTTCGGGCCTCGCCCCCAACGTGACGATCGTGCAGGGCACCACCAACGCCAACGCCGCCGTCATCTCGATCCGCGGCATCCCGACGCCCGCGACCGAAACCTTCGGCCTCGATACCGCCAACGGCCTCTATGTCGACGGCGTGTTCATCGCCCGCTCGGGCGGCAGCGCGCTTGACGTGATCGACGTGGCTCGCGTCGAAGTGCTGCGCGGCCCGCAGGGCACGCTGTTCGGCCGCAACACCACCGGCGGCGGCATCGCCTTCATCTCGCGCGCGCCGTCCAAGACGTTCAAGCTGAGCGCCGAGGCCGGCTACGGCAACTACAACGCCTTCAACGGCAAGATCACGCTCGATCCGGGCGAGATCGCCGGCATCTCGACCAGCTTCACCTACAGCCACCGCCAGCGCAACGGCACCGTCGACAACCTCAACGAGCCTGACGATGCGCGCGATCCCGGCGCACGCAAGGGCGATTCCTTCCGCGTCGCCGCCAAGGCCGAGATCGGCGGCACCGGTTCGATCCAGTACATCTTCGACTGGAGCAAGATCGACGCCTCGCCGATCAACTTCCAGCTGACCAACGCCGCCAGCGGCGCGCTCCGCCCGGCCGAAGTGGTGAACGGCGTGCCGGTCGTGGTGACGCAGCAGGCCCCGGTTGCACCGTTCCTCAGCACGGTCAGCTTCCTCGATCCGCGCTGCGCCGCGCTTGCCGCGCCGACCCGCGAATGGCGCCAGACTGTGTGCAACGACATCAACAGCCGTTCGACCGACAAGGCCTGGGGCCACAACCTGCAGGTGCAGAACGATTTCGGCGCGTTCCACCTCAAGTCGACCACCGGCTACCGCTTCTGGAACAACGACAGCGTCACCGACCTCGACGGTATCGGCGCGTTCACCGCGCCGCGCTTTACCAACGCCTCGCTGTTCAACGGCATGCCGGTCGGCCTGCTGCAGTTCATCCCGTCGATCCCCGAGGCTTTCCGCCCGTTCATCGCCGCCGCGCCGGTGCCGACCGTGCAGCAGAACCTGTTCGACACCAACAACAAGCGCCGCCACAAGCAGTTCAGCCAGGAAGTCGAAATCGGCAACGAGAGCGACATGCTCGACTGGGTGCTCGGCGGTTTCTACTTCTGGGAGAAGGGTTCGGAGTACAACCCGCAGAACAGCGGCTTCGTGCTCGATACCAACTCGATCTTCCTCGGCAACTTCGGTCCGCTCGGCCCCTCGTTCGTCGCGGCGAACCCGGCCCGCTACCGTCTGGTCCAGACGCTGTCGGTGCTGGACTACACCGCCTCTGCCGAGAGCACCGCGGTCTATGGCCAGGCGACGTTCTACCCCGGCGGCAAGGACAGCGGGCTGCGCCTGACGGCCGGCGGTCGCTACACCTGGGACACCAAGTCGATGGTGCGCCGCCAGAATGGCACCGCGCCACTGGCGACGCCGGAACAGGGCCGCGCCAAGTACAGCAAGTTCACCTGGAACCTGATGCTCGGCTATGACGTGTCCGATCAGGTCAACGTCTATGCCCGCGTGGCCACCGGCTATCGTTCGGGTGGCTTCAACGCGCAGGATCCGGCAGTGGCGGGCGTGCTGCCCTCGTTCAAGCCGGAGAGCGTGACCAGCTACGAAGTCGGCCTGAAGTCGGAACTGTTCGACCGCAAGGTGCGCTTCAACCTTGCCGGGTACTACAACGAATACAAGGACCTGGCGATCGCCGTGCCGATCACCAACCTGGCTCCGGGCACTTTCGCCACCAAGGTGACGAACGCCGGCAAGGTCACCTACACCGGCATCGAGGCCGAGCTGATGGCCGTGCTGACCGACAACTTCACCTTCGAGGCGAACGCCGGTTACGTCGACATCAAGTACAAGGAACTGCTCGCCGGGCTTCCGGTCGCCGCAGGGCAGCCGCTGGTCAACATCGCCAGCTATGCGACGCCGGGCTACACTTCGCCGTTCACCGCCAATGTCGCGATGAATGCGCAGTTCCCGCTTTCGGACAACGGCATGCGCCTGACCGGCCGCGTCAGCTATGCCTATGAAGATGGCAAGTACAGCTTCTCGAACGTGCTGTCCTCGCCGTACAACGAGGTGCTGAAGGGCGACAACCGCAACATCGTCGACGCACAGGTCGCGATCGATCGCATTCCGCTCGCCGGAAGCGAGGCGGCGGTGCGCTTCTGGGTCAAGAACCTGACCGACGAGCACAACCTCGTCCGCGCCATCGACTTCGGCCAGCTCGGTTACGGCGGCGGCTACTACGCCGATCCGCGCACCTATGGCGTGACCGTGGGCGTGAAGTTCTGATCTTTGGGGAGGATGGAGCCGGGCTCGCCCGGTCTTCGTCTTCGGGTAGCCCCGTTCCTGCGCTGGCAGGGGCGGGGCTTTTCCGTTTCGACGCAGGCGTCGAAGGCCCACCCCCAACCCCTCCCGCATGCGGGAGGGGAGCGAGATTTATCGAGCCGCAGGCGAGATTAGTCGCAGCGGGGTGGGCTTCACACGTTTCGAGAAAGAAAGATGAGGCCGTATCCTCGCACTCAGCCCGAGATGGTGTAGCCGCCGTCCACCGCCAGCGTCTGGCCGGTGATCCAGCTGGCGGCGGGACTGGCGAGGAAGAGGATGGCTCCGGCGATATCCTCGGCCTCGCCCAGACGGCCCAATGGCGTGCGGGTGAGGGTGGGAGCGGTCCAGGCATCCTGCGCAAAGGTGCCTGCAGTCATGCCACTGCGGGTAAGGCCTGCCGCCACGGCATTGGCGCGCACGCCGCGTGCGCCCCAGTGCGCGGCCATGGTCCGCGTCAGGCCGACGAGGCCGGTCTTGGCCGCGCCGTAGCCGGGGACCACGGGAATGCCGAAGAAGCTGCTCATCGAAGCGATGCCGATCACCGAACCGCCGCCGGGAATGGTGCTCTGCGCCAGCAGGTCGACCGTGCGGCGCGCCATGCGGAAGGCGCTGGTCAGCAGCATCTGCACCGCGCGCTCGAACACTTCGGGCTCCCATTCGTCGAAGCCCAGGGAGGGCAGGGCGATCCCGGCATTGTTCACCAGCACGTCGAGCCGGGGGAGCGCGGCGGCCACCGCGTCGATCTGCTCCTTGTTCTCGACATCGAGCTGCAAGTAGCGGAAGCCCGCAAGGTCGGCGTCGTAATCCGCCGCATCGCCGCGCGTGCCGGTGATGGTGACGTGCGCCCCGGCATCGCGGAAGGCGGCGGCGGTTGCTGCGCCGATGCCGCTGGTGCCACCGGTGACGAGCACGTGCGCTCCGGCAAAATCGTGTTTCGGTCCCATCATGCCTGCTCCACTTCAACCCAGCGCAGTTCCGCGGCCGAGCGGCGCGCGGCATCGAGAATGGCCTGATTGGCCAGGGCATCGCGGAAATCCGCCGCCGGATCGGGCAAGGGCGGGGCGGTCCCTGCGATCCGCGCCTTCAGCTGGCCGAACAGCTTGGCATAAGGCGCCACGTCGAAGCCCTGACTGTGCCAGCGGTCCATTTCGGTCTGCACCAGTTCGCCGATGGGGAAGGGTTCGGGCGCGGGGTTCACCAATTCGGCGGGCATCTCCACCTGCCGCGCCTTCCCTTCGGCGTCCTGCACCCAGACCTGTTCGGGATCGCCGAACACCGCGCCCGACTGGATCCACGCCGCGCCCTTCGTCCCCGCAACCTTGCAGGTCATCACGAAGGGTCCGGGGAAGCACATCGCGGCTTCGAGCACGCCCATGCAGCCCGACGCGGTGCGGAACTGGACGTTGTAGTAATCGTCAGAGGTCATTGCCGGGCGCAGCGGCGAGAGCTTGCGCAGGATCGCGCTGACCGCCGTGATCTCGCCAACCGTGGCGCGGGCCTGGTCGATCATGTGGGTGCCGAACGCGCCGAGGAAGCCGCCGCCCTGTGCGGCATCGGTCCACCAGTCGGCCAGTGGTTCGGTGGGATCGCCGCCGGGCTGCTGGTAGATGCGGTGGAACATCAGCGGCTCGCCGATCGCGCCTGCGCGGACGAGGCGCGAGAGCAAGGCCTGTGCGCTGTCATAGCGGAACTCCGCGCCGAGCGCATGGGGCACGCCTGCCGCTTCGGCTGCGGCGAGCATTTCGCGCGCCTGCGCGGTATCGCGGGCAAAGGGCTTCTCGCACATCACCGCACGGCCCGCCGCGATGGCCTGCATCACTGGCGTGTAGTGTGCGTGGGGCGGCGTGGCGACGGTGACGAGGCGGATCGCCGGGTCATCGGCCAGCACTTGCGGCAAATCGTTCGAGGCAAGCGGAATGCCGAGCGGTGCAGCGCGGGCGCGGGTCTTTTCGAGGTCGCGCCCGACGATGGCGCGCACTTCGAATCCGGCATCGCGCAAGGCGCGCACGTGGGTGAACAGGCCGAAGCCGGTGCCGACAACGACGGCGCCGATTGTTGAAGCGTTCATGGCTATCCTCTCGCCCTTGCAAGGGTCATGCGGCCGGCATCGGCCCAGTCCTGCGCCACTTGCGCGATGGTCTGGCCCTGCTGGCGGGTGTTGAAGACTTCGACGCCGAACGGGGCTTGCGACCCCATCCGGTCGAGCGTGCGGACAAGGCCGAGGACATCGAGCGCACCTTCGCCCGGCAGCAGGCGCGCGCTCATCAGCTCGGCCCAGAGGTCTGCCTGCGGCTCGGCGGGTGCATCGCAGAGCTGCACCGCGTGGATGCGCTCCGGGGGGATCGCGGCGAGTTCATCCAGCGTCGATCCGCTGCGGAAGAAGTGCCAGGCGTCTATGGTCAGGCCGCCGTTGGGGCGCCCCGCCTCGCGCACGATGGCCCATGCCTCGGCTAGGGTGCGGATGCCGCCCACCGGGAGGAACTCGATATGGGCGCGCAGGCCATGCTCGGCGGCAAGATCGCACAGCGCGGCAAAGCCTTCTGCGGCTTCGTCGAGCGGGGCGGGGGTGGGGGAGAGGTCTATTGCCGCGACCGAGCGCGCGCCGATCCGCGCCGCAGTGGCGACGACCTTGTCCGGTGTCAGCCCGCGCAGCAACTGTCCCAGTTCGCTGTCGTCGCCGCTGGCCTGGCGCTCCATCCAGCAGGCGGTGCAGTCGATCTCGGCAATGCCAAGGCCCGCATCGGCGATGCGCGCGGCGAGGTCCGCGGCGCTGTGGCCAAGCGCCTCTGCGGCCCAGACGTCGCTCGGCTGCAGGGCAATCGCGGCAAAACCCGCCGCCGCCGCCGGTGCCAGCCGGTCGAGCAGAGGGACATGGCCGAAAGGGGCAGGGCAGAACACCAGGTCTGCCGGGGTGAGCGGGGGGATGGCCATCAGTCGACGAACTGCCCGGTGAGGGCGGCCTTGGCGGGATCGAGCGCGGCCAGCCCTTCGGCCTTGAGCGTCGCCAGCGGCAGGCGCCACAGCGTTACCGGCGCGGTCTGTTCGGTCAGCACGAAGCGCAGGCCCCACAGCCCGCGTTCGTGGCCGTAGGAGTTGATCCAGTTGCCGCCCATGCCGGGGTCGCTCTCGGCAATCACCACGCGCACCCGGCCATCGGCTTCGGCAACGTGGCGGTAGTTGTTGATCCAGCCGTTGCCGTCCTCGAACGTATCGAGGTTTTCCTGCCAGATGTTGCACAGCTGGAAGTTCCAGTATTCGCATTCGGGCGGCGTGAATTCGAGCACCAGCGCCTCGTCCAGCCCCTTCTCCCAGCCGCCGAAGGCAACGTGCCGATCGGGCACCCCGCCGTTCGAGAGATACTGCGCGCGGCTGTAGTCAAGCCGGTTGAGACGCGCGGCGAAGTTGCCCTGGCTCCCCTGCCACCAGTTGCGCACCAGTTCGGCATACCCGACCACGGCCTGCGCGGTCCAGGCAAGGCCATCGGCGATCAGGGCGGGGGTGACAGGTTCGGGCGGGGCATTGTCCATGCGCTCGATGGTCATCACAGGCGCGACCTCGCTCGCGCGGTCGGACCAGACGAGGCGGATCAGGATGCAGTTTGTTTCAGGCGAAAGGCGCAGCCAGTTGTGGCCCTCGCCCGGATCGCTGCGCGAGAGGATCACCTCGAAGCTGCCATCCTCGGCAAAGGTCATCTGGCGGGAATGGAGAAAGCCGGTGGTCTTGAGGTTGGAAGGATCGAAGCGTTCCAGCCCCGCAAAGCCCTGCGGCGCCCAATCCTCGGCGCCCGGCGCATCGGGGGCGGGGCAGGTGCACAGCGCCATGACGAAATAGGGGATCGAGCCGCGCGTGCCGGTGATGCGATAGTCGCGCGCCTCGTCGAACTGGCACATCAGGTGGTCCTGATCGACCGTCTGGACGTTGATCGACTGCCGCCAGACCATGTCGCGCAGGCGCGGGCGGGTCGGCTCGGCATTCTCGATCAGGCGCTCCATGCTCGAGCGGGCAAGGCGGGTCATGAAGCGATACCATTCGGCGCGGTCGAGATCGGACAGCGGGCCGTCGAAGGCCTCGATGTGCCGCCCGGCAAGCTTGAGCGTATCGCAGAAATCGTCCCAGGCCTGGCCGGAAAGCAGGCGCTGGCGGGCGGTGCCGGTGCGGCTCATGTCAGTGCGGCTCATCGTCAGTGCTCCTGCTTCACCGGGAAGCGCTCGTAGTAGAAGGCAAAGCGCTGGCGCAGCGCGGCCACGTCCATGCCGAACACGCCTTCGAGATCGTAATGGACCTTGCCGTGGGCATGGCGCGGGTTCTCGGCGAGGTAGCCCAGCAGCTTCGCCTCGGTCTCGGGCGGCAGGTCGAGCCCGGCGAGGGCATAGATCCGGCGCGCCATGCCCTGCTGGTCGGCCATGTATTGGTGGAACAGCACGTCGAGCGATTGCTCGGCCCCCCACGCCTCGCGCTGGGCGACGCATTCGCGCAGCAGCGCCTCGATGCGGTCGGCCCAGAGGCGGGCAAGCGCGGGCGGGTCGATCCACGAACGCCGCGTGCGGTCGGAATAGCCGAGCATCGTGGTGAGCGAGCGCAGCACATCGACCGGATCGCGGTGGGTTATCACCATCGTCGCATCGGGGAACACCGCCTTGATCGCAGCAAGGTTCTCCATGTGCTGCGGGGACTTGAGCAGCCAGCGCACGCCTTCAGGTTTTCCGCGCTGCCACGCGATGGCCTGAAGCACTTTCTTCTCGTAGGCGTATGACCCGGCGCGGTCATGCGCGAGGTAGTGGCGGGTCCAGCGCGGCAGGCGGGCGGAGAACTCCCAGTTGTAGCAGTTCATGTCCATGAACAGCAGTTCGTTGTCCTCGTGGATGTCGTTCGCCGCCATCTCGTGCATCGCTGCCATGTGCGGGACGAGCGCACCGAACGCGCCCCAGAATTCGGCGGAACGGGTGACGCGCGGATCGACTTCGCCGGGGGGGACGGGCGGCCCTGCCACCGGCTCTTCGGACTCCCACAGCGTCAGCGAGGTCAGCCGCTCGTCGCGCGAGAGCCAGTTGACGAGGTGGGTGGTGCCCGAGCGCGGCAGCCCGGCGATGAAGATCGGGCGCTCCACCGGCACCTCGAGGATTTCGGGGTGGCGCCTGACCAGATCCTCGATACGCAGGCGATTGGCCATGGCGCGCACCGCCTGTTTCAGCACGAAGACGCGGCCCCCGCGCGTCAGGCCCTCGTCCTCATAGAGTGCTTCGAGGATCACGGCGAGGCGCTGGCGGAAGCCGGTGTCGTCGCCGAAGTCCGAAAGCCCGGTTTCGGCCATGGCGCGGGCCAGCACCTCGCCTGCCGTCATCGGGCAGGGGAAATCGGCAGGCCCTTCGCGCCATGCGGCAAGCGCCGGGGTGACGACGGGATCGGCCATGTCGTCGATATGGATGATCTGGCTCATGCAGGCTCCGGGAAGGTCAGCATCACCTTGGCCGCGCGCGCACCGTCGGCGGCTACGGCAAGGGCCTCGTGAAAGCGGGAAAAGTCGAAGCGGTGGCTGATCAGCGCGGACAGGTCCTGGCCCGCATGCGCCAGCATCGCGATGGCCTCGCCGAACTCTGCGGCGCGGTTGTCGGCGATGGAGCCCGCTACGGTGATCTCGTTGGCCATCATCCGCCACAGGTCGAGCGCCAGCGGCTTGTGGTGCAGGGCGACGACGCTGATGCGCGCGCGGTATTTCGCCCCCGCGACGACTTCCTCCAGCGCGGCGGCGGACCCGGCGCAGTCGACGAACAGGTCGGTGCCGACATAAGCGCTGCCGAAGCGTTCGCCCTTGCCGTGGAAGCGGCTGAGAGCCGAGGTCAGGGTTTCTTCACCGACGTTGACGGCAAGCCCGGCACCCAGCGCGCGGGCGCGTTCGAGGCGCTCGGGCACGCGGTCGAAAATGGCGATGTCGGTTGCGCCCAGGTGCCGCGCCATGACCAGCGTACACAGGCCGATAGGCCCTGCGCCAAGAATGGCGATCTTGTCCGACGACTTGGCGCCGCCGACGCGCAGGCCGTGAAGGCCGACCGAGAGTGGTTCGGCCAGTGCCGCGCGTTCGAACGACAGGCTGGCGGGCAGGGCAAACAGCGTCTCGCCGATCTCGGCCCCGGCAACGCGGATGTAGGGGGCCATCGCGCCATCAGGGCCGCCGCCGCCGATATAGGCGCGGTCAGGATTTACCGCGACGCGCTGTCCCGGCGTCACGCCCGCTACGCCTTCGCCCACGGCCACCACGGTCCCGGCAAATTCGTGGCCTATCGGTAGCGGCTGCGACAGTGGTTCCACCCCGCCAAGGCCACCTTGCGCGATATAGCCAAGGTCGCTGCCGCAGACGCCGCAGGCGGCCACGCGCACCAGCGCCTCGCCGGGGCCGCAGGTGGGCACCGGCACCTCATCGAGCCGCACGTCGGCAGGGCCGTGGACGCGCGCGAGGCGCATCGTTGCTGCTGTGGCCATCGCTTGGCCTCCTCTTCCCGTCCCGCTTGATTCGCGGGGTTGTCTCGCTGGTTCGCTTGCAATGGTATACCGGACAGTATATTTATCAAGCGGGATTTACGACACCCGACGAAGCGGGCAGGGAGGCATGGTGGAAACGGACGCAGCAGCCCCTGTCGCCAATGCCCGCAGAGGCAGGCCCTCGGCCGAATCCACGCGCCTGCGCATGGCGCATCTGCTTGAGGTGGCGCGCGGCATCTTCGTGCGGCGCGGCTACCGCGCGACGACGATGGACGAGGTTGCCGCTGCCGCAGGCGTCACCAAGCGCACGCTCTATGCTTGGCATGCCGACAAGGAAGCGCTGTTCCGCGCCTGCGTGATGCTGGGGGCCGAACGCTTTCCGCGCATCGAACCGGGTGAGGGCGAGGACCCGCGCGCCGCGCTCGAGCGCTATGTTCTCGAACTGCATCAGGAACTGACGCGCGAGGACAGCTACGGCATGGGCGCGCTGTTCCTGCGCGAAGCGGCGGAGTTTCCCGAACTGGCAGGGTCGATCCAGCGCGGCCACTTCGATTTCATGATCGCGCCGCTCGCCGCCTATCTGCGCAAGCTGGGCCTCGAAGAGGGGGATTCGACCGAGCGCACGATGCTGTTCGTCGCCATGGCCCTGTCGCCGCTGCACAACGCCATGCTGGTCGGCATGGACCTGCCTGACAGCACTGGCGTTGCTGCCCATGCGCGGCGCTGCGTTTCCATCTTCCTCGGCGGCAGCAAGGTGGATTGATTACGCGTTCATTGGCACAAAACATCCTTTGACGGATGAATGCGTATCCCTATACCCGTTTCAAAAGCCGAATCATGCGAAGTGCATTCGGAGGAGAGAGCCTGTGTCGATCAGCCTGGAAGACGTTGCCGCCCGCCTCACCGCGCTTGAGGACAAGGAAGCGATCCGCGCTTTGAAGGCCCGCTACTTGCGCGCCTGCGATCTCAAGCAGGTCGAGGATGTGCGCGATTGCTTTGCCACCGGCAAGATCCGCATTGCCTACGAGAACTTCCCCGAATTCGATGACCGCGACGCCTTCGTCGCGATCTACCAGCAGATGGCCTGCAACGGCGGCGTCTATGACATCCACCACGCCACCAACTGGGAAATCGCATTGGATGGCGATGCCCGCGCCACGGGCAAGTGGTCGCTCAACTTCCGCACGATCCTGACCGGACCGCGCCAGGTCGTCCGCCTCGCCGTGGAATATGATGACGTCTACGAGAAGCGCGACGGGCGCTGGTGGATCGTCGAGACCGTCAGCCGCGTCACCTCGATGCTCACCGAACAGGTGGCCGAGGATGGCGGCGTCACCGTGATCGCGCTGGCCGAAGCGCCCGCAGCCTGACCAGATACCAGAGGGGAATTCAGACATGGCAATCAACTATGGCCTTGAAGGCAAGGTAGCACTCGTCACCGGCGCAGGCGGCGGCATCGGTCGCGCGGCGGCGGAAGTGTTCGCGCGTTCGGGCGCGAGCGTGATGGTCAGCGACGTGAACGAGGCGGGATGCGCCGAGACTGTCGCCCTGATCGAGGCTGCCGGTGGCAAGGCCGCTTTCGTGCGCTGCGACGTGAGCAAGGCCGACGAGGTCAAGGCCATGGTTGCCGCCACGGTCGAAAAGTTCGGCGGGCTCGACTGCGCGTTCAACAACGCCGGCATCAATCGCATCACCGACGACCAGTACGACGACGCGATCTGGGAGCGCGACATCGCGATCAACCTCTCGGGCGTGATGCGCTGCATGCGCGAGGAAGCCGCCGTGATGTTGCAGAACGGCGGCGGCGCGATCGTCAACACGGCCTCGATCAACGGCCTCGTCGGCAATGGTGGCCAGCCTGCCTATACCGCCGCGAAGCACGGCGTCGTCGGCCTTGCCCGCCATGGCGCGCTGCGCTGGGCCAAGGCCGGGATCCGCGTCAATGCCGTATGCCCCGGCGTGATCGAGACGCCGATGACCGCGCCGCTGGTGCAGAACCCCGAAATGAAGGCGCTGATCGATGGCATGACGCCGATGGGCCGCATGGGCTCGGCCAGCGAGATCGCCGAAGCGGTGGTCTGGCTGTGCTCGCCTGCCGCCAGCTTCGTCACCGGCCATGCCATGGTGGTCGACGGGGGCGCTACCGCCTTCTGATCACTTGCGTTTAACCGTCCGCTTAATTACCCCTCTGCCAATAACCCCAAAGCAGTAACCGCGATGAATGCGGAATCGGGACAGGTGGCGAAATGGCGGAAGGCGCGTTCGACTATATCGTGATCGGGGCGGGCAGTGCCGGATCGGTGCTGGCCGCCCGCCTCTCCGAAGATCCGCAGGTGCGGGTGCTGCTGCTCGAGGCAGGCGGACCCAACACCTCGGTGCTGGTGCGGATGCCGGCGGGCGTCGGCACGCTGATCAAGCAGAAGAGCAAGCACAACTGGGGCTTCTGGTCCGAGCCAGAGCCGCACATGGACAATCGCCGCATGTGGCACCCCCGGGGCAAGGGCCTCGGCGGGTCCTCGGCGATCAACGGCATGGTCTATATCCGCGGCCACGCCCGCGACTACGACCAGTGGCGGCAGATGGGGCTGGAGGGCTGGTCCTACGCCGATGTCCTGCCCTATTTCCGCAAGGCCGAGGATTATTGCGGCGGCGCTGACCAGTTCCATGGCGCAGGCGGCCCGCTCAAGGTCAACTGGGGCGAGAATTCCGACCATCCGCTCTATCGCGGCGTGATCGAGGCGGGGCGGCAGGCCGGGCACAAGGTCACCCCCGATTTCAACGGCGCGGACCAGGAAGGCTTCGGGCGCTACCAGCTGACCATCAACGACGGCCAGCGCTGGAGCGCCGCGCGCGGCTACCTCGCGCCGATCGCGGGCAAGCGGGCCAATCTCTCGATCGTGACCGGAGCGCGGGTCCACCGCATCGTGGTGGAGGACGGGCGCGCTGTGGGCGTGGAGTATTCGCTCGGTCAGGGCAAGGCACCGCTGCGGGCCGATGCGCGGCGTGAAGTCCTGCTTTGCGCAGGCGCGTTCCAGAGCCCGCAGATCCTCCAGCTGTCGGGCATCGGCGATCCCGAGGCGCTCAAGGCCAAGGGCATCACCCCGGTCCATGCGCTGAAGGGCGTCGGCCAGAACCTGCAGGACCATCTCGACGTCACGCTCAACTGGGCCTGCACCCGGCCGATCTCGCTCTACAACGAGATCAAGGGGTTGCGGCAATTGAAGGTCGGCCTGCAATATCTCCTGACCGGCAAGGGCACCGGGCGCCAGAACGGACTGGAGGCGGGCGCCTTCCTCAAATCACGGCCCGATCTTGATCGGCCCGACCTGCAGATCCATTTCGTCATCGCGATCATGCAGGAGCACGCCAAGGTGAAGGCCAACCGCGACGGCTTCACCATCCACGTCTGCCAGCTGCGCCCGGAAAGCCGGGGCAGCGTCTCGCTCGCCAGCGCCGATCCTTACGCCGACCCTGCAATCCTCACCAACTTCCTCGCCGCCGAGGAAGACCGCCGCGTGGTGCGCGAAGGCATCCGCATCGCCCGCGACGTGGCGGCGCAGGACGCGCTCGCGCCCTATCGCGGAGAGGAAATCTGGCCGGGCGCGCATGTGCAGTCAGACGCGGACATCGACGCCTGGGTGCGCGCCAAGGGCGAGACGATCTACCACCCGGTCGGCACCGCGAAGATGGGCACCAAGGACGATCCGCTGGCCGTGGTCGACAAGGACTGCAAGGTCATCGGCCTCGAAGGTCTGCGCGTCGTCGATGCCTCGGTCATCCCCGCGCTGATCGGCGGCAACACCAATGCGCCGACGATCATGATCGCCGAGAAGATCGCCGACGTGATCCGGGGATTGCCACCACTGGCTCCGGCAGAGACGCGCCAGGCCGAGTTCGTGTGACAATGTGATGAAGGGCATTGCGTGCGAGGGGGCCGCTGGGCCACCTTGCCGCGCATGATCAAGCGCCTGTTTGCCAAGCATCCCGTCCTCACCGCCGCCGCAGCCGTGGCGCTCGGCAGCCTTGGCGTCGGCACGGCGCTGTGGGCCTGTGCCGACTCATCGTGCTATCCCGGCTGGCAGCTGGGCGCGCTGGAGTATGACTGCGCCGGACGCGCGCTGATCAGCCCCGGCAACGACACGCGCATCAACCTGATCATGCTGATGCAGAGCATCCAGCCGGGGCAGGGCTTGCCTGCCGAGGCCAAGGTCGACGTGAACGATCCGCAGTTCGGCAAGGTGTTCCTGTCGTGGGAGGGCCTGCGCTCCTCGCTGTGGCCGGAGCCCGAGATGGCCGAGCCTGAGTATGACGAGAAGAAGTGCTACGAGGCCATGCCGGGGAGCGCCGATTTCCTTGAGGCGCTGGCGGCGGACAAGGGCGTTCCGGCGGGCGAGCGGGCCGCACTCACCACCTTGCGCGAAACGACAGGCTGCCACGAAGGCGAATGGAACGATGCAGCCGTTGCCAGCCAGCAGGGCCGCGCGTTCCTCGCCTATCTCAAGGCCGCCGATGCCTTCCACAAGGCGGATTACGCGGCGGCGGATGCGGGCTTTGCCGCGCTGGCCAGGTCGGGCAATCCGTGGATCGCCGAGACCGCCCGCTACATGCCGATCCGTATCGGGTTGCGCCGCGCGGCGGCAACCTCGCTCGACGAGTGGGGTGATTTTGCCGGGCCGGAGAAGGTAGACCGGGCGGCGCTGACTTCTGCGGCCAAGGCCATCGACGCCTATCTCGCCGCCTATCCCAAGGGCCGTTACGCGGACTCCGCGCAAGGGCTGAAGCGCCGCGTGGCGTGGCTGGGCGGCGATACCGATACGCTGGTCGGCGCTTACGAGGCGCTGCTCAAGTCCACGCCCGCTTCCAGCATCGAGGCCGCGTATCTGGCCGAGGAGATCGACCGCAAGCTGCTCGAGCGGGAGGATGCGTCCGCTGTCGTGGCACGGCAGGGCAAGGCGCCGCTACTGCTCGCGCTGGCCGACATGAAGCGGATGCGCCCGGTGTACGATGGCCCGGCGGTCGGCTTCTCCGCCGCCGAGCTTGCCGCGCACAAGCCACAGCTCTCGGGCTACCCCGATCTCTACGGCCTGCTCGAAGCGACGCGGATCACTTACGCGGGCGAGAACGCCCAGCCGATCCTCTCGATCCTGCCCGATGCCGCGCGGGCCAAGGGGATGACGCCGCTCGCGTTCAGCCGCCAGATGGTGCGCGGACAGGCACTCTCGGCCCTGCGCGATCCCAACGAGGCCGGGTTCTGGCGCGAGCTGATCGGCGCGGCCAGCCCCTTCCACCAGCGCCCGCTCGCCGAACTCGCCCTCGCCCTGCTCTGGCAGCGCGATGGCCGGGTCGATCAGGCCTTCGCGCCCGGATCGCCAGTGCAGGAACAGTCGATCCGCGAAGTGCTGCTCCAGACGATCGCCAGCCCCGCGATCCTGCGCGCCAGCGCGGCGGACGCCTCGCGTCCGGGGCATGAACGCGACGTTGCGCGCTTCACCCTGCTGCACAAGGACCTGACGCGCGGCGCCTTTGCCGATTTCACCCGCGACGTGGCGCTGGTGCCTGCCGGTGCCAATACCGATGGCGGGCTGTGGGGCTTTGCGCGGCAGGAGCAAGTGCCGGTCGGCCTCTTCACCAAGGGCCAGTGGTCGGACGGCTTTGCCTGCCCCGCCATCGCGCAGACCGCTGCCACGCTCGCCCGCAATCCGGCTGACCAGCGCGCCCGCCTGTGCCTCGGCGACTTCTGGCGGCTGAACGGCTTCGATGGCTTTGCCCTGCACACGCCGGGCGATGGCGTGAACGTGCCGGGACCGATGGTTCTGGGTAACGCAGCTGACCAGTTCCCCGGCAAGGCCAGCTATCGCGACGCCATCTACGCCGCGATCATCGCCAACAAGGCCGCGCCCGCAGAATTGCGCGCCTATGCGCTCTACCGCGCGGTCCGCTGCTATGCGCCGTCCGGCAACAATGGCTGCGCCGGTCCCTCGCGCACGATGGCCGAATACGAAGCCGCACAAGTGCCGCTCGCCACGCGCAAGGGCTGGTACGATGAACTGAAGAAGCGCTACCCGCAAAGCCAGTGGGCCAAGGCGCTGCGCTTCTACTGGTGATCCGGCACGCGCTTGCCTTTCTGGCCCCGCTGCTGCTCGCCGCCTGCGAGCGCCAGCCTGACACGCCGCGCGTCCGCGCCGATACGGCCGAGGCGGTGTTCGTCTGGCCCGGCGTCCATCCCGCGCCGGAAGTGAAGGCGCGCACCGTCTACCTGCTCGATGGCGAAGTGCGGAAGGACGGCCCGGCCCGCCTCCACCGCCTGCGCATGGGCACGCCGCGTCTGCGGGGGCGGACGCTGTGGCTGGTGGTCCGCGCCGACCGGCTCGACTGGACCGACGCCACCCGCGCCGCGATCCTCGCAGACCTCGCGCAATGGCGCGCGGCGGGCAACGAAGTGGCAGGCCTGCAGGTGGATTTCGACGCCGCAACCAAGGGCCTGTCAGGCTACGCCGCGTTCCTGAAAGACCTGCGCGCCCGCCTGCCCAAGGACATGCGCCTCTCTATCACCGGCCTGATGGACTGGAGCGCCAACGGCGACCCGCAGGCGCTCGCGCAGCTGGCCGGCACGGTGGACGAAGTCGTGATCCAGACCTACCAGGCCCGCTCCACCATCCCCGGCTACGAAGCCTACTTCGCCAGACTGGAAGGCTTCCCCATCCCCTTCCGGGTGGCGCTGGTCGAAGGCGGACAATGGCAGGCGCCGCCTGGGCTGGAGGGCCATCCGATGTTCCGGGGCTATGCCGTGTTCCTGCTGGCCCCGGCCCGGCTCTCAGTGCCACCCCCCGTGGTCGCCACGAGATCGCCGTTATCGAAAAGCTAAACTCCTCTCTGGCACAAACGCGCATGATGGAGTGCCCATATGTCCTGCGCTGCTTGCCTTGATGACAGATCCTTCGGCCTGCCGATCACGATGGCGTTTCAGCCCATCGTCGACGTGGAGTCAGAGCGCGTCTTTGCCTATGAGGCGCTGGTCAGGGGCCAGGACGGGCGCAGCGCGGGCGAAATTCTGGCCCAAGTGTCTGACGAGAACCGTTATGCCTTCGACCAGCTCTGCCGCAAGACCGCCATAGAGCAGGCAACCGCAACCGGCCTTGCTGCCAGTGGGGCGAACCTTTCGATCAATTTCCTGCCGAACGCGGTCTACGAGCCGCGCGCCTGCATCCGGGTTACGCTGGCCGCCGCGATGCAGACCGGATTTCCCTTGCAGAACATCATCTTCGAATTCACCGAAAGCGAAGAGATCAGCGTCAACCACATCCTGCACATCCTCAGGACCTATCGCGCAATGGGGTTCAAGACCGCGATCGACGATTTCGGCGCAGCCTACGCGGGCCTGGGATTGCTGAGCAAGTTCCAGCCAGATATCGTCAAACTGGACATGGACCTGATCCGCGATATCGACAGCAGCCGGCCGAAACGGGCAATCGTCGGCAACACGATCAGGATGCTGCACGATCTCGGTATCGAGCCGGTGTGCGAAGGGATCGAGACCGCGACCGAGCAGGACGTGCTGCGCGATCTCGGCGTCACCCTGATGCAGGGGTATTTCTTTGCCAGGCCGGCGGTGGAAAGCCTGCCCGCGGTATCGTGGCAACGGCCACCGGGCCTGTCGTCCCTTGCCGGATGATCGCGCCGCCGAGACTGGCTAAGCAATCCTACGCAGCCCTGGTTAATCCCCCATCTTAAAGGTTTTTACCTAGAACTGGTATCTTAACGAAGATTCAAGGACTTAGGGCGGAAAACGCGCCGGATGCAGGCCTTTGCGAACATCCTCAAGCTGGATACCAGCGACCCGGAGCTGATGCGGGCGCAGTTCCGTTCGTTCTCGAGCCAGATGCCGCTGCTCTACGCGATTCTGGTGTGCAATGCCTTTGCCATCGGCCTGTCGTTCTTCGATCCGGCCAATCCCGTCAAGACCATCCTGACCCCCCTGTTCATCTGCGCCGTCGCCGTCTGGCGGGGGATCTGGTGGTGGGTGCAGAGCGATCCGGCCAAGCATTCCGACGCCTATATCGCCGCCTGCCTGCGCCGCACGTGCTGGCTGGCGGTGCTGATGACGCTGGCCTTCGAGATGTGGTGCATCTGGGTCTATCCTGATGGCGATGTCTATGCGCGCAGCAACCTCACCTTCTTCCTCGGCCTGACCGAGGTGAGCACCGTGTTCTGCCTGATGACGCTGCGCCCGGCGGCGATGCGCGTGGCGGTGGTCAGCACGCTGTCGTTCCTGTTCTATTTCTCGTGGGTCGATGGCGGGCATTTGCTGGCGCAATCGGTGGTACTGACGCTGGTGTGCATCGGCATGATCGTGGTGACGCACAGCTATAACATCTCGTTTTCCGAACTGATCCGGTCACAGAGCCATCTGCGCACGCGCCAGCGCGAGACCGAGAAGCTTTCCGAAGAGAACCGCCGCATCGCCTTCAGCGATCCCTTGAGCGGCCTGCCCAACCGGCGCGAGCTGCTGATGCGGCTGGACCGGCTGGAGGAGCGCGGCCAACACCCGCACGATGCCCTCGCCGTGATCTTCATCGACCTCGATGGCTTCAAGGCGGTCAACGACGAGCATGGCCATCAGGCCGGCGATGCGCTGATCCGCAGCATCTGCCTGCGCCTTGGCCAGCTCTGCCCGCCCTTCGCCCGCCTCGCCCGCGTCGGGGGTGACGAATTCGCGGTCCTGATCGAGGCTCCCGGCGCGCAAGGGGAGGCGGAGCAGCTGGCGGCCATCTTCCTCGAGGAAGTCTCGCTGCCGGTGCTGATCGAACGCCACGTGCTGCAGGTGGGGGCAAGCATCGGCATTGCCGCCAATACCGATGCGGCCGGTACTCCGCGCGAACTGCTGCGCCGTGCCGATACCGCGATGTATCACGCCAAGACCGGCGGCAAGAACCAGGTGGCGATCTACAATGCCGCGTTCGACGAGGGCCGCCTCCATCGCCTCGCGGTCGAAGCGCAGATCGGGCGCGGGTTGGCGCGTGGCGAGTTCGAGGTGTTCTACCAGCCCGAAGTCGATGCCTGGACCGGCCGGATCGTCGCGGTCGAGGCGCTGCTGCGCTGGCCCCGCCGCCCGGAAGGGCCGCTCCCGCCCGACGACTTCATCGACATTGCCGAGGCCACCGGCCAGATCCACCCGCTCGGCATGTTCGTGCTCGAACGCGCCTGCCGCGATATCGCGCCGCTGGGCGATTTGCGGCTAAGCGTCAATGTCAGCCCGGCGCAGTTCCGCGATGCCCATTTCGAACGGCAGGTCGCCCATGTGCTGGAGCAGACCCGCTTTCCGCCCGAGCGCCTGCAGTTCGAGATCACCGAGGGCTATCTCCTCGCCAATCCCGAACGCGTGGTGCGGGCGGTCGAGACGTTCAAGCAGCGCGGCATGTCGGTCGCGCTCGACGATTTCGGCACCGGCTTCACCAGCATCCACTACCTGCGCAGCTATGGCTTCAGCCACATCAAGATCGACAAGTCGCTGCTCGATGGCCTCGCCCCCGGCAGCAAGGCGGCCATGCTGGTGACCGGCGCGATCATGCTCGCCTGCGGGCTCGACATGCGGGTGATTGCCGAGGGCGTCGAGACCGAGCAGCAGGCTGACCTGCTGCGCCGCGCCGGATGCCACAAGCTGCAGGGCTACCTGTTCGGCAAGCCCATGCCGCTGGCCGACATGATCGCCGCATGGGAACGCTCGGAGCGCACCGTGCTGCAGGCCTCGGCGCGCTTCGCCGTTCACTGATTCAGGCGAAAGCCGCCTTCAACCTTGCGCCCGCCCGCTCGATATAGGGCATGGCATCGGGCACCGCCTCGAACATCGAGAAGAAGCCGTGGATCATGCCCGGCGCCAGTTCGGTCTCGACCGGCACGCCGGCCTTCTTCAGTGCCTCGGCATAGTCCAGCCCTTCGTCACGCAGGGGATCGTACTGCGCCACCAGCACTGTTGCAGGCGGCAGGCCAGTCAGGTTCTCGTGCCGCAATACGGCGGCATGCGGGTGCGGATCGCCGTGATCACCCACGTAGTGCGTCCAGAACCACTGCATCATGCGCGTCGTGAGGAAGTAACCCTCGGCGTTCTCGGTGTACGATCCGTTCTCGAAGTTGGTGTCCGTCACCGGGTAGATCAGCAGCTGATGGGCCAGCTTCGGCCCGCCGGTATCGCGCGCGCGGATGGCGACGGCAGCGGCAAGGTTGCCGCCCGCGCTGTCACCCGCCACGGCAAGGCGGCTGGCATCGATGCCAAGCTCGCCCGCATGATCCACCGCCCACAGCAGCGCATCGTGGCAATCGTCGAGCGGGCCGGGGAAGGGCGTTTCCGGGGCGAGGCGGTAGTCGACCGACAGCACCGCCGCGCCGCCCGCCACGGCCAGCGCGCGTGCGGTGGCATCGTGGCTCTCGATCGAGCCGATCACCCAGCCGCCGCCGTGGTAGAACAGCACCAGCGGTGCGTTATCGCCTGCGCCCTCGGGCTTGTAGAACCGCGCGGCGATGGTGCGACCGGGCAGATCCAGCGTCAGGTCGCGCACTTCGGCCACGGCCGGGGGCGGGCCCATCTGCATCGGCTTGTTGGCCTCGCGCAGGGCCTCGGGCGTGATCGTCTCGTAATCGATCGGCGGCATCTGCGCGAAGAAGCCGAGCAGCGCCTCGACCTGTGGATTGAGCGTCATCAGTTTCTCTCCCTTGGCCCTCGTGCCCCATACATCTTCGTCATTGCGAGGAGCGAAGCGACGAAGCAATCCAGAGCGCAAGGCACGACGCTCTGGATTGCCTCGCTCCGCTCGCAATGACGAGAGCAAGGGGCGGAAATCAGCAAGTCTTCAACCGTATTGGGCGACGATCTCGGCGACCGCCGCCGCCACATCGCCGCGACGATAGCCGAGCAGCGCGGTTTCGCCAGCGTCGGGTTCATAACTGATCGTGTTGCCGCGCCCTTGCGGGATGGCGATGTCGGGCAGGAGCGGCAATTCCTCGTCGCGCTCCTCAAGTTGAACGTCACTGCCAACTGCGTCGAAGAACAGCTGGAAGTATTCGCGGAAGGTCAGGTTTTCGTCGCCGACGAGATAGGCCTTGCCTGGCTCGCCGCGCAGCAGCGCGCCTTCGATAGCCTCGGAGAGCGAACGGAACGACATGAAGTTGGTGCCGCCGGTCGGCGCGAAGAAGGGGATCGGTATCTGCCCCTTGGCCCAGGCGACATAGGGCTCGAAGATCGCGCTCGGCAGGCCCGGCACCGCGCCGACCATGAACGGCGCGTTGACGCTGACCACGTCGAAATCGTGGCTCGCCTCGTTGCGGGCGAGCTGGCAGGCGGCAAGGCGCGACTGGATATAGACGTTGCCGGCGATCAGCTCGGGCGCGGCCTGCGGATAGAAGCTGCCGAGCTGCACCGCGCGCTTCACGCCAGCCTCGCGCGCGGCGGCGAAGACGGCGGGCAGGGCTTCGTGATTGGCCTTCTTCAGCCATGCGCCGAAGTCCGCGCCCTGCGGCACGTGGCGCGGATCGTTGCCCGCCGCGAACACCATCCAGTCAAAGCCCTTCAGCTTGTCGGCGGTGAAATCGCCCGCCACGTAATCGCCCTTGAGGAAGCCGAGTTCGGTGAGCGGCGTGCCTGCTGGCGCGGACGAGCGGCCCGTGATCGTCACGTCATGCCCCTGTGCCGCCAGATGCAGCGCGGCATGGCCGCCAAGCGCCCCTGTGCCGCCGATGACCAGTACCTTCATCATTCTCTCCCTTCGGAATTCGCGTTCACCACCGGCAGTGGTGCCAGATCGGGGCTGCGGCGCAGCAGGTTGCCGCCGTCGACGGCGATGCACTGCCCGGTCACCCAGGCGCTTTCGTCGCCGGCCAGGAAGCCCACCGCGCCCGCCATGTCCTGCGCCTCGCCCAGCCGGCCGAGCGGATATTCGGGCAGGAAGGCTTCCGCCGCGCCGCCATCGAACATGCCCTGGGTCGCGCCCGAGCGCGTCAGGCCGGGGCGGATCGCGTTGACGCGCAGGCCCGATGGCCCAAGCTCGTCGGCAGCAGAGCGCACCAGCCCTTCGAGCGCGGCCTTGGCCACATGGTAGGCGGCAAGGTGGCGGAAGGTCAGCACCGCCGCGCCGGATGAGAGGCACACGATCGACCCGCCGGGCCGCATCAATGGCGCCGCCGCGCGGATCACGTGGAAGGCCGAGACGACATTGCTCTCGAAGGCATCGCGAAAGTCGTCTGCCGTGCTCTCCACAATCGGCCTGAACCCGCCGCCGCCGACCGTGGCAAAGGCAATGTCGAGCCGTCCGGCCAGATCATGCGCGCCCTGAACGGCTTCGGTGACGGCCTGCTCGTCGGTGCCATCGCCGATGAAGGTGTGGATTTCGGCCCACGGCACTTGCGCGCGGATGCGCTCGGCCACTTCGGCCAGCCCCTCGGCCCGCCGCGCCATCAGCGCCAGCCGCGCGCCATCGCGGGCGAGCTGCAGCGCGCAAGCCTCGGCAATCGCACCGGTCGCCCCGGTGACGAAGGCCGTGCGTCCGGAAAGGCCGCTCACGCCGCGCCGCCCGGATTGCCGACGCTGCGCAGTTCCTCCCAATCGACGATCAGGGCGCGGGCGGTGAACTTCCAGCTCGCGCCCTCACGCCGCCACTGGTCCTGATAGCGGATCGCCCAGACCAGCAGCTTGTCGCCATCGGGCGCGGCAATGCGATGTTCGGCGGTGGAGCGGGTCTCACCCCGTGCAGCGTCGCCCTCGACCACCACGTTCATATCGTGGACCACATGCCGCGTGGCGCTGAAGGCGTGGGCGAGGTGGTCGATCGAGCCGAGGTTCGCCTCCAGCCCCTTGATGCTGAAGCCGGGGCCGGAAATCTCGACGTCCTCGGCCAGCACCTCGCGCCACAGCGCCTTGTCGCGGCGGTCTGCGCCGAGGGCATAGCGTTCGGCGGTGCGGCGCAGCGCGGCCAGATCGCTCACGAAACCGTCCCCGGAATGACCAGACCATTGCCCGAAATCAGAGGCACGTTGGTCCATTCGCCCTGCGGCGTGCGGTACCAGCCCGCCGCTGCCAGCGCGCCGCCATCGATGTTGATCGTGCTGCCCGTCACCCATGCCGCCAGCGGGCTGGCGAGGTAGAGCGCCGCGCCCGCGCAGTCGCCGGGTTGGCCAAAGCGGCCCAGCGGAATCCACCGTTCCTCGTGCGCGCGGTTCGCGGGCGGGATCATGTAATCGAGCGCCACTTGCGGCGTGTCGGTCGTCTCGGGCGCGATGGTGTTGACGCGGATGCCCTCGGGCCCAAGTTCCAGCGCGAGGCTCTTGGTGAAGCCGGTGACGGCCCACTTGGCGGCGGCATAGACCGAGCAATAGGGAATGCCGCGATGCGCCTCGATCGAGGTGACGTTGATGATGGAAGAGCCCGGCGCACCCTTGCGCAGCAGCGGAATCATCGCCTTGGTCATGCGCAGCAGCTGGCCAAGGTTGACGTCGAGGATTTCCTCGGCCTCGTCCTCCTCCAGCATGGCAAAGGGCCGGGCGTGGACGAAGTGGCCGACATTGTTGACCAGCACGTCGAGCTTGCCCGTCTCCGCCGCGATCCGCTCGGCCAGCATCGCGCCGACCCCGCGTTGCCGCACGTCGCAGCGGATCACGCGGGCGGTGGGCATGGCGGCTTCGGCGGCGTCGGCATTGGCCGGGTCGATCTCGGCGATGACGACGCTTGCCCCTGCGCCGGCAAAGGCCTCGGCAATCGCGCGGCCGATGCCCACGCCGCCGCCGGTGACAAGGACGGTCTTGCCGGTGAAATCGAGGGCCTGCGCAGCAAGGCCGGTGTTGTCTGCCGCAGTCATACGGTCAGTTCCCTCTCCAAGCCGATGATTCGGCGATTATCGTTGTCATTCCTACGCATTCTGATTTCACTTCGGTGAAGTGTCAACCGGATGCGTAGGGAGAGGGACGGTTAGTTTCGTCATTGCGAGCGTAGCGAAGCAATCCAGTGGCGGCGCAGCGACGCCCTGGGTTGCTTCGCTACGCTCGCAATGACGAGGGCCCGTTAAATTCCCGGTTGCTCCGCCGGGATATGCACAACCAGCCCGTCAAGCTCCTCGCCCAGCTGGACCTGGCAGGACAGGCGGCTGTTCGGGCGCACTTCCACGCCCTCGATCGCCTCGAGCATTTCGCGCTCCTCGGGCCGCGCCGCGCCGGTGCGGTCGAGCCAGTCCGGGTCGATCCAGCAATGGCAGGTCGCGCACTGCATCATCCCGCCGCACAGCGCGTCGATGCCGTCGACAAGGTTGCCGACCGCCAGCTGCATCAGGGTCATGCCCTCGAAGTTCACGCAAGTCCGCGCCGTTCCATCGGGCTGGACGAAAGTCACCTTGGCCATGGATCTCCCTTTACCGTCCCTGTTCCCATTACCTCGTCATTGCGAGGAGCGAAGCGACGAAGCAATCCAGAGCGTCATCGCAAATCGCTCTGGATTGCTTCGCTCCGCTCGCAATGACGAAAGCCGGGTTGATCAAGCGTGGGCCGGGCAACCGGCGGCCTTGGCCAGCGCGGCAACATCGGCACTCGCGCCTGCGCCGTCCAGCTTGCGCCGCTTGTAGCGCACGCGGCAGGGCTGGGCCGGCCAGTAGGTCGAGGCACCCGCGATGGGCTTCACCTCGTCCATCAGCTCCATGTCGAAGTTCTGCAGCAGGATCGCCACCAGCACCTTCATTTCCATGCGCGCGAAGTTCACGCCGGCGCAGCGGTGGACGCCGCCGCCGAAGCCGATCAGCGAATTGCTCTCGATCTGCGCATCGGGGTTCTGCGGGTTGAAGCGTTCAGGGTCATAGGCATCGGCGTTGCGGAAGGTCTCTTCCATGCGGTGGCTGACCGAGGGGGCGAGCAGCACGAACTCGCCCTTGCGGATGCGATAGCCCTCGCGCTCGATATCGGCATTGGCCTTGCGGCTGAGCATGTAGGCCACCGGGTGGAGCCGCTCGGTCTCGCGCAGGGCAAGGTCCATCTTCTCCATCGCCACGGCCTGCTCCCAGCCCAGGCCAGAGCCGTCGCTGCCGCCGATCAGGCCGGTGATTTCATCGCGCAGCACCTGCTGGTAGCCAGGGTTCTGGAGGAGGTCGGCCAGCGCCCAGCTGACCTGTCCGGCAGTTGTCTCGTGCCCCGCCCAGACCAGCAGCAGGATCAGGTGGCGGATGATCTCGTCGGGCACGGCGCGGCCATCGGGATACTTCGTCTCGATCATCGTCTGGAAGAAGTCGGGCGGATCGAGCGGGGCGGCGCGGCGCTTGTCGATCCACGATTGCAGGATCGCGTGCAGCTTCTTCTTCGCGCGCTGGCTTTTCACCATCTTGGGCGTCGGCAGCCACAGCGGCAGGACGAACTCCATGCCGCCCGAAAAGTCGCGGAACAGCTCGAAGAATTCGTGGCCCAGCTTCTCGTGGAACTCGCGCCCCATGAAGCTGTGCGCGGCGATGTCCATTACCACTGGCCCCAGCGTCGGGATCAGATCAAACTCGCCCTCGTCGCCAAGCCGGCTGACGAGGTTCAGCGATTCCTCGACCATCACCGGCACGTACTGCTTCATCGATGCCGCCTTGAACCGGGGCATGATGATTGCGCGCTGGCGCAGGTACTCGTCCATCTCGGCGAAGGAGTAGAACTCGGGCGAGAACATCTTGAGGAAGAACGGCATCGACTCCCGGATCGAGAGCAGCTTGTCGGTTTCCTCGAAGAAGAAGCGGTTGTGCTCCGGCCCCAGCATCACGTTCATGCGCTGGCCCATGAAGTTCATCGCGAACATCCGCCCCTTGGAACGGTAGCCGCGTTTCAGGACCGAAACGGGATCACGGAAGAACTGCGCAAGATGCCCGAGCAGCGGCACGCCGCCATCGAGCAAGGGAAGGCCATCTGCACCCGGTGCTGCACTCGCCATCGATCATCTCCCCGCACGGCCGGTTGCTCCGGCTCGAACCGGCGAAGCGTATGGGGCGCGGGGGGCGGTGCAAGTCCCTCGCGGGTTTGGGTATCGCGGGATGATCCGGTGGGGATCATCGGGCGGACTTGCTATGGGCGTTCAAGCACCCACGCCAGAACACTTCGTCATTGCGAGCGGAGCGAAGCAATCCAGAGCGATTTGCGATGACGCTCTGGATTGCTTCGTCGCTACGCTCCTCGCAATGACGAGGCTGAATAGCCGTTGATCAATAAACCGCCGCCGGGTTCTTCGGACGCGGGCTGCCGAGCATTTCGCGGTGCGAAGGGCGGTCGTGGCCACGGTCGGTCACGCCGAGTTCCCTGGCGATCTCGGCCACGATCAGCGTCTGGCCGGAAAGCTCGTCACGGTTCGGGGCCTGGTCGATGGCGGCAAGGACGTGGGCGGAGAACTCGGGGTTCTCGGCCATCGACAGGAAGCCTTCGTACTGCTCCGGGTTGGTCTTGGCCGCGATCAGCGCGCGTTCGGTCAATTGCGGGCCGAGCCAGAGCGAGACGGCGATCACCCCGGTGCCCCGGAAATCGTGCTCCATGTCATGCGCCAGCTTGTCGAGCCCGGCCTTTTGCGCGCCATAGGCGGGGCCGTGCATGTAGCAGCTTGCGCCGAACGAGGAGGTCATCGCGATCAGGCCGGACTTCTGCGGCACCATGATCTTCGCCGCATGCCAGCTCGCCACATAGGCGCTGCGCAGGCCGACATCGAGGATCTTCTGGGCGTCGAGTTCCTTCTCCCAGAACGGCGCCTTGTCGATCAGCTGGTGGTGCATGTAGGCAGCATTGTTGACCAGCACGTCGAGGCGGCCCTGCTCGTCCATGATCTGCTCGAACACGCGGGCGACGCTGGCATCGTCGGCATGATCGCAGACGACCGGAATGCCCTTGCCGCCGTTCTCGGTGATCTTCTGCGCGGTTTCGGAAACGGTACCGGGCAGGACGGTGCCGTCCCAGCCCTTGGCATCGCCGGGCGTGACGGTGCGGCCGGTGACGTAGACGGTGTAGCCCATCTCGCCAAAGCCGCGCGCGATGCCGGCGCCTGCGCCGCGGCTGGCGCCGGTCACGAGTGCGATTTTCGGTTGGGTCATGGATGCATCCTCTTGTGATCCTGCGAGATGGTGTGGCGGCGCTGCTGGCGGAAGGCGAGCGGCGTCATGCCGGTGGAACGGCGAAAGGCGCGGGCAAAGCTCTGCGCATGGGAAAAGCCGCAATCGCGCGCCACGGCGCCAACCGCGCGGTCAGGCGTGGCGAGCAGGCGCTTGGCCCGGTCGATCCGCGCCGCTTCGACATAATCGGCGACCGAGCGCCCGGTCAGCGCGTGGAACTGGCGGTGAAGATGGCGCACGCTGATCCCGCACAACTCGGCGAGCTCTGCCGCGAGCGGGGCAGCGCCGGGCGCCTCGATCCGCTCGCGGATGCGGCGGAACTGCCACGGCGCAAGGCCAGGGGAGGTGGTGCCGCGCGCCTCCTCGGCGATCACCCGGCCCAGCGACAGCACGGCGAGGTCCGCAAGCGAGGCCAGCACCCCGGCATCGCCACCATCGGGACGGGCAAGTTCGCGCCCGAGCATTTCCATCACCTGCCGCAGCATGTCGCACTGGATCGCCATCAGCGCGCGCAGCAGGTCGGGCGAGGGCGCGCTCTCGGGCAGGATCGCAGCGGCGCGGGCATCGTCGATGGTCAGCCGCACCGCCTGCACCGTGCCGCCTTCGGCGCGGCCTTCGACCAGCACGCCGGGCAGCCTGGCGAAAAGGGCGCTGGCGATGAAGCGGCGGTCGGCGTCGATCTCGGGCAGGCACACCGATGCGCTCAGCGCATGGGGCGGCAGGGCGAGTTCGAGCACCAGCCGCTCCTCGCGCGCGGCGAAGGCGACGAGCGCCGGCCAGTGCATCTCGACCAGCTCGGCCCGGCCCGCAGGCGTGCTCGCCGAGGCGAGGATCAGGTGCTCGGGCGCTGCCATGGGTCAGCCCAGGTGCGCGAAATCGAACTGCGAGGAGGGGATGATGTCGTTGCGGGTGAAGTCGAGGAAAGCGTGGCAGCTGTCCATCATCGCATCGAGGTTGGTCTTGAACTTGGCCGGATTGCCGACCGCATCGAAGAACGCTTCGGGTTCATTCAAGGCTTTGATCGGAAAGCACTCTTCCACGAAAGCGCTGTAAGCGGGGGCGCCCTCGGTGAGGGGCCGGACGATCAGGTTCTGGACGTACTCGAAATTCGCCTGTGTCTCGATCGCCACGCGGGTGTGGTGCGAATGCCAGTGCGCGATGGCGGCTTCGCGGGTCAGGTCCGGGCGGAACGAGATGAAGCTCGCCTGGCTCCAGCCCCAGGTGCGTTCGGGAGGTGTTGGATGTTTCCCCGGGGAAACATTTGCAGAACACGGATGCGCGGTGTTCGGGATGATCTCCGATTCGCAGACCAGCCACGCGGCGAACCACGCGCTGTGCGCGGCAAGGGCGGCGTCGACCTCGCCCCGGAAACGGGCGTTGGCGGACGGCATCCAGAACTGCGCGATGGCGGCCTGTTGCGGGGCCTGCCACTGCTGGACCAATGCCTCACCCGGCGCTACCGTGGCATCGCGAATGTTGAGGCGCACACGGCTGGCGCCTGCGGAAACCAGCGCCTGCGGCAGCGTTTCGAGCAGGCGCGCGCCGTATTCCTCGCGGCTTTCGCCCGGCGGTGCCCACAGTGCGGCGATGACCTTTTCCATCGCGTTGCTCTCTCCCATACAGATTCTTCGTAGAATCTTCGCAATCATTCTACGCATGGAGTTGACAGATGCGCAAGTCTGGCCGACGTTTGCGTCAAATTTCGGGAGAGAGGGCGCGGCTTGCGCCCCGCTGGCAGGATAATCATGGGCGTGAACTGGCAAATGGAAGTCGACGTCGTCGTCGTGGGCTCGGGCGCGGGCGGGATGCTCAGTGCGCTGGTGGCGGCGAAGAACCATGCGCAGGTGCTGGTGGTGGAGAAGGACAAGCTCTGGGGCGGGACCAGCGCCACCTCGGGCGGCGGGATCTGGATTCCGGGGAGCGATCAGGCCAAGGCACTGGGATTCGAAGACAATCTCGACGATGCCTTCAAGTACGTCCGCGCCCTTTCCGCCGACAACGTGCCCGACGAGAACATCCGCGCCTATGTCGAGAACGCCGCGCCGATGCTGCGCTGGGTAACCGCCAACACCGGCGTCACCTACACCTCGCAGCCCTATCCCGATTACCACGCAGAGAATCCCGGCGGATCGGTCACCGGCTACCGCACCCACCTGCCCGAAATGTTCGACGGCACGCTGCTGGGTAACGATCTGAAAACGCAGCGACTTCCCTCGCCCGCAGCGAGCCTGTTCGGCTACCTCAACTGGACTTTCGCCGAGACCTACCAGCTGCTTTATCGCGGTCCCGGCTGGCTGACCGGCCTTGCGAAAAACATGGCCAAGTACTGGCTCGACTGGCCGCTGCGCTTCACTTCGCGCAAGGACCGGCGGCTGACGCTGGGCAATGCGCTGACGGGCGGTTTGCGCGTTGCGCTCAACGAGGCGGGCGTGCCGGTGTGGCTCAAGACGCCGATGCAGGAACTGGTGACCGAGAACGGCCGCGTCGTCGGGCTGGTCGTCGAGAAGGACGGCAAGCCTTTTGCCATCCGCGCGCGCAAGGGCGTTGTGCTGGCGGCGGGCGGGTTCGACAAGAACCAGCAGATGCGCGATGCCAATGCGCCGCTCTACAACAAGGCCTGGGCTTCGGGCGGGGTGACCAGCAATACCGGCGATGCGATCCGGGCCGGGCAGGCCGTGGGCGCGGGCACGATGAACATGCATTCGGCCTGGGCCGCGCCGGTGTTCTACGTCCCCGGCGAGGATCGCGGGAGGCTCTGCACGATCGAGCGCGCGCTGCCGGGGTGCATCATGGTCAACCAGAAAGGCCAGCGTTACCTCAACGAGGCGGCGTCCTACCATGTCGTCGGCCAGCAGATGGCGCGGCGGCAGCGCGAGTTCGGCGATGCTTCGCCCAGCTGGATGGTGTTCGACCACAAGTATCGCCACCAGTTCCCGATGGGGCCGCTGCTGCCACTGGTGCCCGACTGGCTGCAATCGGGCGCGGTCAAGTCGATCCTCAAGAAGGGGCGCACGATTGGCGAACTGGCCAAGGCGATGGGCGTCGATCCGGCGGCGCTGGAGCTTCAGGTAACGCGCTTCAATGCTGGCGCGGCCAAGGGCGAGGACCCCGAATTCCATCGCGGCGAGGCGGCCTACGACAAGATGTACGGCGACTATCGCCACCAGCCCAACCCCTGCCTGCGCCCGCTGACAGAGGGGCCGTTCTATGCCCTGCCGATCTACCCCGGCGACATCGGCACCAACGGCGGCCTGCGCACCAATGCGCGCGCCCAGGTGGTGGACGATGCCGGGCAGCCGATTGCCGGGCTCTATGCCGTGGGCAACAACGCCGCCTCGGCCATGGGCGAGAGCTATCCGGGCGCGGGCGTCACGATCGGCCCGGCGATGACCTTCGGCTACGTCGCCGCGCGCGAATTGACGGGCGCGAATGCCTGACACCCCGAAAGTCGTCCGCATCGGCGGGGCGAGCGGGGCGCTGAACGACAGCGCGATTGCCGTGCCGGGGCTGCTCAAGGTCGAGGGGCTGAACTACCTCGCCTTCGACTACCTTGGCGAAGGGGCGATGGGCATCTTCCGGCGGATGAAGCAGGCCGATCCGCGCTCGGGCTTCCTGCCGGATTTCGTCGATATCCATATCGGGCCGTACCTCAAGGAACTGAAGGCGCGCGGCATCCGCGTCACCGCCAATGCCGGGGGCATGAATCCGGAAGGGCTGGCCGAACTGATCCGCCAGCGCGGGCGCGAGCAGGGGCTGGAGCTTCGCGTGGCGACCGTGACCGGCGACGATGTCGAGCATCTCGTGCCGCAGCTTCGCGCCGAGGGCTTGCAAGACATGTACAGCGGTGCGCCTCTGCCGGAGGGCGAGATCGGGATGCACGCCTATATCGGCGCATTCGGCATTGCCCGCGCGCTCGATGCCGGGGCTGACGTGGTGATCACCGGGCGCGTGGTCGATTCCGCGCTGATCCTCGGGCCGCTGATCCACGAATTCGGTTGGGGTCCGGACGACCTTGACCTGCTGGCGGCGGGGACCGTGGCCGGGCACCTGCTGGAATGCGGCGCGCAGGCAACGGGCGGGACGTTCACCGACTGGCAGGACGTTGAAGGCTGGGCGAACATCGGCTTCCCGGTGGGCGAATGCCATGCCGATGGCAGCGTGGTGATGACCAAGCCCGAAGGCACCGGCGGTCTGGTTTCGGTCGGCACGATTGCCGAGCAATTGCTCTACGAAGTCGGCGATCCGCGCGCCTATATCGTGCCCGACGTGGTGTGCGACTTCACCGGGATCACGCTGGAGCAGGTCGGTCCGGACCGGGTGCTGGTGCGCGGGGCGAGGGGCTATGCTCCGCCTGAAACGCTGAAGCTGTGCGGGACGTTCGATGATGGCTGGCGCTCGGTCGCGCTGATTCCAGTGAGCGGGATCGATGCGGTGGCCAAGGCGCGGCGGACGGCGGAGGCCTTGCTCGAGCGGGTTTCGGCCATGCTGGAAGAGCGCGGCTGGGGGCCGTGGCGGCAGAGCCACGTCGAGGTGATCGGCACCGAGACCGCGTGGGGGGCGAGGGCTCAGGCGCTGGCGCCGCGCGAGGTTCTGCTCAAGATCGTGGTCGATCATGCCAATCCGGCGGCGTGCATGCTGTTCGGGCGCGAACAGACCACGGCGATCATGAACATGAGCGTCGGCACCTCTATTGCCCCGATCATCGCTGCGCCGAGGGCCTTCCCGCTGACGGGGATGTTCTTCGGGCTGATTGGCCGGGACAGGGTGACTCAGAAGGTCGCGCTGGATGGCGTGGCGCTGGACTTTGCCGATCCGGTTTCGCCGGGGTTCGATCCGGCGCGCTTGCCGCAGATCGAGGGGCAAGCGGCGGCGCTGGAAGGCGATCTCGTCGACGTGCCGCTGATCCGGCTGGCCTGGGCACGCAGTGGCGACAAGGGGCGGTTGTTCAATGTGGCCGTTATCGCGCGGCAGCCCGACTACCTGCCGTGGATCCGGGCGAGCCTGACCGTCGATGCGGTGACCGACTGGTATCGCCACCTGTTCGACGATCCGGCGAATGCGCGGGTCGAGGCGTTCGAGGTGCCGGGCGTCCATGCGATCAACTTCCTTGCCCACGATGCGCAAGGCGGCGGGATCAACCTTTCGCCGCGCTTCGATGCGGCGGCCAAGAGCATGGCGCAGCACCTGCTGGAGATGCCGGTGCGGGTGCCGGTGGGATTGGTGTGATTGCTGGCGCGTTCGTCATTGCGAGCGACCGCAGGTCGCGCGGCAATCCAGAGCGGTTTGCGTGACGCTCTGGATTGCTTCGTCGGCTGCGCCTCCTCGCAATGACGAAGCTTCGGGGCGAATGGATAATGAGCGAGAGGACCTGACCGATGGCCGATGACCTGCCCTACCTTGCGCGCGGTGCGAAGCCGGTGGCGACCGACAGCACCGTGCTGGTCAGCAATTCGCGCTACCTCAACGAGCCGCGCCTGCGTGACTGGCTGGCGACCGCCTACTTGCGCAAGAGCGGCAAGGATTCGCCGACCACGCTCGATGCGCACAAGCTCTACGGCATCCTTGCCGACATCTTCGACGTGCCACGCATCGAGGAACTGTTCACCGCCGAGCGCAAGCGCTGGCCCGAGCTGGATGCGTGGTTTGCCGAAGGCTTCTCGTCGAATTTCACGGTGGACGAACTGCTGGAGCACCCGGAAGGCTCGCTCGGCCACACCTTCGGGCGATATCTGCGCGACAACGGGTTCGAGATCGACATCGTGCCGCGCTTTAGCCCACGCAACCAATTCGAATACTTCTCGCTGCGCAGCGGCCAGACGCACGATCTGGAACACATCGTCTGCGGCGGCGGGTTTGACATCATCGGCGAGCTGGTGCCCTATTTCGCACGGCTTTCGAACCTGCCGCGCTTCCTCGATCCGGAGCTGGTCGGGCTGATCAATGCAGGCCAGCTGCTGGGCGCGCTGCGCCTCGTCTCGCGCACCGGGCTGCACTATCCGGCAGCGTTCCCGACCGTGCTGAAGGCGGTGCGTTGCGGCATGGACGTGGGCGAACAGTCCGGCCCCTACTGGATGGCGAAGTACGAGGACGTCTTCCACCTGCCGATCGAGGAAGCGCGCGCGGCGCTCGGCATCGTCGGCGCGGTGGACCTCGACAGCCGCGAGGCTTCGCTGCTGTGGCCGGAGTATTCGTGACGGGCCTGTGATCGAGGTCCCGATCCGGACGCAGATGCGGTTGTTCTTTTGAACGCTCTTGCTATATTCCTTTCATATGAAAGGAGTGCAGGCGATGAGTGTGCTGGCACGGCCGCTGCAGGAAAAGGCGGGAGCGCTTTCGGGCGCAGTCGTCCGGATCAGCGATTTCTGGAGCCTGAGCAACGCCAAGCTGGCGACGGTGCTGGGGCTTTCTCCGGCGACGGTCTCACGCCTGCGGGCGGGCACGACGGCGCTCGACCCTGCGTCCAAGTCCTTCGAGGCGGGCCAGTTCCTGCTGCGCCTGTTCCGGTCCCTCGACGCGTTGCTGGGCAGTGACGACAACGCTGCGAAGGCGTGGCTCAATACCGTCAATCTCGATCTCGATGGCAAACCGATTGACCGGATCGATACCATGCGGGGCTTGATGGAGGTCTGCGACTATGTGGACTTCTACCGCGCTCGCGTCTGAGCATCGGCCCTATCGCGGGAAGGTATGGCGACTGGTCGAGGCCCAGCACCGGATCTCGACGAACCGGCTCGCGAGGAATCTGGCGGAGCAGGAAGCGCTCGAGCAACTGGCGGAGGAGGTGAAGCCGCAGGTCCCGGTGGCGGCACGGCACCTCGACTTTCTGCTGGCATCGCCGTTTCGCTATGGACACCGGCAGGCGAGCCGCTTTCGCCGCGCCGACGAACGCCCCGGCATCTTCTATTCGAGCGAGGCGGAGCGCACGGCGCTGGCCGAGGCATCATACTGGAGGCTGCGGTTCTTCTCGCGCTCTCCGGGCTTCACGCCGCCGGTCACCACAATCGAATGCACCAGCTTCTGGGTTCGCGCGGCAAGCGACAGGGCGCTGGACATCACGGTCGCTCCATTTGCTGGCGATGAGGCGGCGTGGATGGACCCTGAGGATTATGCCGCGTGCCAGGCGCTTGCTGCGGAAGCACGTGTCGCTGCCACACACCTGATAAGAACACGGTCGGTTCGCGATCCGGCAGGTCTGAATGTCGTGATCCTTGATCCTGTGGCCTTTGCCGAGGCGAGGCCGCACCATGGGAAGACGTGGCACTTGCGCCATGAGGGGGATCGGCTGATCGCCTTGGCCGCCTTTCCGCACGATGACAGGTTCGCGTTTTCAGCCGCTGAGTTTGGCTTGCTGTGACATGATGCAACCGAGGGGCCGGAGCTTGCGCACCGGCCCCTCTCCCTGTTGCACCGCAATCAGAAGTTTACGCCAAGCTCCACGCCGTAGGTGCGGCCGCGTTCGTAGCTGCCGGTGAACAGGAGCACCGGGGCGCCGAAGCTGATGTAGCGCTTGTCGAAGATGTTGTCGCCGAACACCGAGAGCGAGACGCGGGCGCCGCCGAGCGGCACGTCGGCCACGCCGATGCGGCCGTTGACGAGCCAGTAGGCGGGCTGCTTGTTGCGGTCCTCGAGCGCGGGCTGGCCGGTGAGCACGTTCCGCAGCGGGGTGGAGGTGAGGTAGTAGGTGCTGCGGTAGCGCCCTTCGATCAGCGCCGCGACGTGGCCGCCGTTGCTGGTAAAATCGGGCGAGTTGTAGCTGGCGGCGGCTCTGCCGGTCCACTTCGAGAAGTAGGTCGGCCGGGCGAAGGCGGCGACGTCCTGCCCGTTGAGGATGAAGGTCTTGTAGTCGAAATCGGTGTAGGAAATGCTGCCCGAAAGGTTGAGGCCCGCAACCGGCACGACGTCCATTTCCGCTTCGAAGCCCTTGATCTTGGCCTTGCCCGCGTTGTCGAAGAACTGCCGCCCGTTGATGAAGTTCTGGGTCTGCAGGTCCTTGTAGTCGTTGTAGTAGGCCGCGACGTTGAGGCGCACCTTGTTGTCGAGGAACTGGGTCTTGGCGCCGAGTTCGTAGCTGGTCATGTTCTCGGGCCGATAGGGAATGCCCGAAAGGATGCCGCCCGAGACGTAGCCGGTGGCGACTTTGGCGAAGAGGGTGGTCTGGTCGGTCGGGCGCCAGGTGGCGATGCCGGTCCAGGTCAGCTTCTTGTAGGTCGCCTTGTAGTCACCCACGCCCAACGAGCCGCCCTGCGCGCCCGAGATCACGAAGATCTTGAGTTCGCGATCGTCGATCGTGCCGCGCAGGCCGCCGGTGATGTCGAAGGTGTCGCTGAGGTGCCAGGTCAGCTGGGCATAGCCGGCCATCGAATCGTTGATGCCCTCGGTGCGGGTGATGCCGCTGCCGAACACCGCGTCCAATGGGCTGGGCACGATGGTGGCCGACGGGGTGGGCGAGAGGATGCCGAGCACTTCGGTGCCGGGCGACTTTTCGTGGAAATAGAACAAGCCGGCGGTGAGCTGGTAGCTGTCATTGGAGAGCTGGAACTGCAGTTCCTGGCTGAACTGCTCCTGCTTCGTCGCGCGGGCCGAGAGCAGCGGGAAGAAGTAGTCGTTGGGGCCGGGCGCGTTGGCCGGGTTGAACAGGATCGCCTGGCGCTGCTGCGGGGTGAGGCCCGGCGTGATCAGGCCGCCCAGTTGCTGGAAGGTGAAGCGCATGCCGCCGGCCGAGCCGAGGTCGAAGATCACCGGGTCCTGCCGGAACTTGCGGTAGGCGCTGATCGACTTGACGGTGAGGCTGTCGCTGGCGGCAAGGGTCAGCGTCAGGCTGTGGCCTTGCGTGACGATGTGCTCCTCGCTGGTGGCCGCCGCCACTGACGACAGCGGGCCGTTGAGACCTTCGTTGGTGGTGCCGCCGAAGAACGGTTGCAGCGCGACGATGGGGGCGAGCAGCTGGCCCGAGGCATCGGGGATGACGCCGAGGCTCTGCATCGCACGGCCAGAGGCGCGGGTGTCGGTGTAGTCGAAGCGGTAGTCGGCGGTCAGCGCGCCGAACTCGCCGCGCACGGCGACCTGCCCGCCATCGACGTTGCGGTAGCCGAGCTTGTTGACGAAGCGCTGCGTGCCGAACTCCGACGCGCGCAGGGCGATGTTGAGGCCCTTGCCGCCCATGGTGTTGGTGACGTCGCCGTCGATCTGGTCATGCAGGTACGAGAGGCGGATCGAGAACGGGCCGATCTGCGGCAGGTCGAGCGAGACCTTGCCGCGCCAGGCATCGTAGTTGCCGTAGGAGCCGGTGGCGCGAACGCCCCATTCGCCCTTGGGCGCGGCGGTGACGATGCTGATCGCGCCCGAGGTGGCATTGCGGCCGAACAGCGTGCCCTGCGGCCCGCGCAGCACTTCGACGCGCTGGATGTCGGAGAAATCGAGGAGCGAGCCGACCGCGCGGCCGATGTAGACGCCGTCGATGTACATGCCGACCTTGGGGTCGACCGAGTTCGACGAGGTGCCGGAGGCGACGCCGCGGATGATGATCGTGGGGTTGGACTGCTGCCCTTGCGCGTTGAACTGGAGGCTGGGGGCAAGGCCGGCAAGATTGCGCACGCTGGTGACGCGCAGGGCTTCCAATTGCTGCGCGCCGATCGCGGTGACGGCGACGGGAACCTTCTGCAGGCTTTCCTCGCGGCGCTGCGCGGTGACGATGATTTCCTGGACCGAGGCGGACTGGCCGGATGCCTGCGGTTCCTCGGCGGCGGCGTCCTCGGCATGGGCCATCGGAGCCAGCGCCAGCGTGCTGGCGGCAAGGATCGATCCGCGCAGGAGCAGGCTGCGGGTGTACCGTGCTTTCATCATGTCTCTCCCTCCGTTTTCTCGTTCTGGTGACCGCCCGGGCTTTTGCCGGTGCGGGATGCAAAAAGGGCGGCAAAGCGCGCTGCGCCCGCCGCCCCGGTAGTCAGGTGGGTGGTCCGGAACTGATCGGACCAGGGATCATTCGGCGGCTTCCATCATCGGCACGCCGTAGTTGGGGTCGTCCTCGTTGCAGAGGCGGTTGGTGTCGTCCCAGCGGCTGTCGATCACGGGGGTGATGTTCAGTTCGCGGCGGATATCCTCGATCTGGACGTCGACGTATTCGCGCCAGTCGACCAGCATCAGCGGGTACTTCCAGTTGCGGCCCTGCTGCGCGCCGAGGAATTCGGCCTCGAGGTGAACGGTCATCGCCTCGGGGTAGTAGAGGCCGTCCTTCAGCATCGACTTCGACTTCAGGTAGAAGGCGATGCGGCTGAAGAAGTTGCTGAGTTCCGGGTGGAAATAGACCGCCTTGGCATGCATGTTGGCCGAAAGCAGGGCTATCTCGCCGCCGTGGTTGGGGCCGAAGCCGGTGATCATGTGCTCGATGTCATGCGTCAGCGCGGTCTGGCGCAGGTAGTAGGTGAAATCGTTCACCACCTGGATTTCCTGGAAGAACAGGTCGAGCTGGTAGCCCGAGTTCACCATGAAATCGTGGATCTTGGCGCCGAGTGTGCCGGGAGCGCAGCCCTTTGTTTCCTCGATCGTGAAGTTCGACAGGCTCTTGCGATCAAGCCAGCGCTTGAACAGCGGCAGGCGCGCCTTCTCCATCTCGAACAGCTCGATGATGCGCGGCATGTCCTCGAGATCGTGGAGGATCTGCGCGACTTCGGGGATGTAGGCGGTGTTGGGCAGATCGGGGCCGTTGCGGCGCAGCATTTCCTGCGAAATGTAGGCGCGCAGCAGCGGGTGGTTGAGATACTTGGACGAACTGACGAGCACCGAGCTCTGTGTCTCGATCTTCTGGATCCGGCCGTTGAAGTAGGCCCTGTCGGCGTCGCCGATCTGCGCTTCGCTCATGGTGGGCATCCTTTCCGTATGGGGTTGTTCTGCAACAGGTATGGGGGCGTCCGGGAGGGAGTGGACGCCCCCTGCGCGAGGGTTCAACTTGGGGTTTGCGCCCTCGCTAAGGCCATCATTCGGCAGCCTCGGCGAGCGCGGCATCGTCGTTGGCGGGCGAGAGGAATTCGCCCGGCATCGCGCCGGTGAACGCGCCGTTCTCGAAGGTCGGCACGCCGTTGACCAGGGTCAGGCGCGTCGGCATCGCGGCGCGGGTGAAGCGCCAGGTGGTGCCGCCGCGGCCATCGGGCACGTCGTGGGCCTTGACCATTTCGCGGCGCTGGATTTCGTCCATGTTGAAAACGGCGAGGTCAGCGCGCTTGCCCACGGCGATCACGCCGCGATCGTGCAGGTTGAAGTGCCCGGCGAGCTTGCCGGTCATGATGTGGATGGCCTGCTCCAGCGTCAGCTTCTTCTGCTCGCGGACGTACTGGGTGAGCAGCAGCGCGTTCTCGCCGCCACCGCACAGCATCTGCAGGTGGGCGCCGGCGTCGGAGATGTTGCCGACGGTCTTGGGGTCCTTCATCAGTTCCAGCGTCAGGTCCTCGTCCTTGGGGAAGGGGGCCATGTGGACGGTGGAGCGGGTGCCGTTCTTGAGGATCCAGTCGGCCATCGCGTCCGAACGGTGCAGGCCGAGGCTGTCGGCATACTCTTTCAGCGTGATGTTGAGCGGACCGGTGCCGTTCTCGCTGTCGAGCAGGAACAGTTCCTGCGGGTTCTTGAGCGGCGAGTGATCCCAGGCCTGCGTGTCCCAGCTTTCACGGGCACGGGCGCGCCATGCCGGATCGGCGAGGAGCTGGGCCTTCTTGTGGTGATCGTCCTCGAGCACGACTTCGTGCCACACGTAATCGTTCGACTGCGCGAAGATCAGCGACTTGACGAGGCTGAGCGTCGAGGTGGGCGAGACGTGGGCATAGCCCGGCCATACGTCGACACCGGCTTCGCGCATCTTGCGCACCGATTCCTGCATCGCGGGCAGGATGCCCTTCTGGAATTCGAGCGTGGGGATGGCGCCGGCGATCTGGCACTTGATCTTGCGGCCGCCGAGCAGCTTGGCCAGACGCTCGAGGTTGGCCGGGCCGGTCATGCGCATGAAGGTATCGACGATGACCTGGTAGCAGCAGCCGGGGTAGCGCTCCATCACGTCGAACAGGGCTTCGAACTCGGCGTCGTTGGCCATCAGCGTGGGGACGGGGCGGTTCTGGCCGTCATGGTCGTGCATGTTGTCGGACATGCCGAGCGCGCCAGCGGCCAGCGCATCGTCGAGCAGTTCGGCCATCTTGGCGATTTCTTCCGGGGTGGCTTCGCGCTCCCACGCCTCGACGCCCATCGCGGCCAGACGGATGGCGATGTGGCCGACGTAGGCGGCGTAGTTGAGCGGGGCCTTGACGTTGCGTTCGACCGAGGCGCGATATTCGCTCCACGTGTTCCAGTCCCACGGCAGGTTCTGCATGAACGGGCCTTCGGGGATGTCCTCGAAGAACGAGAAGATGCCGATCATCTCGCGCTGGGCGGGCATGTACTTGTGCAGCGGTGCCGCGGAGAAGCCGCAGTTGCCGAGGATCATCGTGGTTGCGCCATAGCCCGGCAGCGGATCGAGATCGGGCTGCCACCACATGGTGCCGTCATAGTGGGTGTGGCTTTCGATGAAGCCGGGGGTGACGTGGCAACCGGCGGCGTCGAACACGCGCTCGCCTGCGGGGGCGAGGCCTTCGCCCACTTCGGCGATCACGCCGTTCCTGACGCGCACGTCGGCCTTGAAGGCCGGTGCACCGGTGCCGTCCACGACGGTACCGTTCTTGATGAGGATGTCGGTCATTTCATTCTCCCGGTGGGTTCGCCGACCATGTCATGCTGCGCAGCATGGCGGGCTGAATCTCGTTCGTTAGGTGCAGCATATGGATGAGCGGGGCCTTGCGAAGACGGGCTCTTGCCAAAAGGATCATCCTGTTATCTAATTCGGATCATGACGCGATACGAGCCGACGGCATCCGCGATGATTGCAGCCCTGCGCCGCCATTTGCGCAGCGAAGGCTGGACGGTTTTGCGAATTTCCAAAGAACTTGGAGTCGGCGAGGCGACCGTGAAGCGCTGGCTGGCGGGCAAGGGCGTGACCATCGACCGGCTGGAGCGCATGGCGCAGCTGTGCGGGCTGGTGCTGGGCGACCTGGCGCGCGAGGCGGAGGAGAACCCCGGCGACCTCGCGCACGAGCTGACGCTGGCGCAGGAGCGGGCGCTTTCGACCAACATCTTCCTGTCGTTCCTGTTCATGGCGCTGCTCGGCGGAGTGGGGCCGGATGAAGTGGCGGCCGACTTCCAGGTGCCCAAGCCGGCGATGGACGCCGCGCTCGACCGGCTGGAGCGGCTGGCGCTGATCGACCGGTTGCGCAGTGGCCGCGTCCGCCCGCTGGTCGACCGCGCGCTGGTGTTCCGCAAGCAGCCGCTGCGCGGGCTGTTCGAGACGCACATGAAGCGCGCGTTCTTCGAACTCGACTATTCGCAGCCCGAAACGATCTACAGCGCCGAGACGGTCAAGCTTTCACCCGCAGGCGCGGCGCAACTGGCCGACCTGATCGAGCGCCACCATCTGGAGGTGCAGGCGCTGGCCGAACGCGACCGTCAGGCCCATCCGGCGGCGGCGGGCAGCGGCTGGTACGGGATGCTCAGCGTGATGCGCGGTCTGGACATGGAGCCGATGCGGGTGGACGGGATTTCGGCCTGGACCGAGGCTCTGGGGGCGGGGGGTGCGAAGGGCGCGGTTTGAGGGGGAGTGTAGCCCGATTGATAAAGTCTTCCCGTCATTTCCGCGCAGGCGGGAATCCAGCAAACGATTAGGTCGTCGCCTTGCGACGGCGTCCTGGAAAGCACTGGGTCCCCGCCTGCGCGGGGATGACGAAGGTTTCATTTGAGGTGATCAGCCCGTCTGCTTCTCCATGAACACCTTGGCCCGGTCCGCGGCCCAGTTCTGGAGGGCTTCGGTGCGCAGGCGGGCGCCTTCGGGGTCGGCTTCGAGGGGGAGGACGGAACCTACGATCTGGTCGAAGTGGGCGCGCAGGCCGTCCTTGGCTTCGGGGTAGGGGATTACGTAAAGTTGGCCCGCTTCGATGGCGCGCTTGACGTGTTCGGCCAGTTCGACCGGGTCCATGCCGTGCTGGTGGATCGAGTGGAGCGAGGCGATCGAGTCCTCGTTTTCGACGTAGCCGCTCTGGCCGAACTGGGCGGGGCGCAGGCGGCTGGCTTCGGCGATGTTGGACTTGATGTTGGCGGGGCAGAGCACCGAGACGCCGATCTGGTGCTTCTCGAGGCCCTGGCGGTAGCTTTCCATCAGGTTGATCACTGCCGCCTTGGCCGCCGAGTAAGGCGCGGCGAGCGCGCTGCCCATCAGGCCGCCCAATGACGAGGTGGTGACGATGTGGCCGGGTTTGCCGCTGGCGATCATGCGGGGCACGAAAGTGACCATGCCGTTGATCACGCCGCCGAGATTGACGCCGATGATCCAGTCGAAATCGTCGTAGGAGGTGTTCTCGACCGGGCCGAAGCTGTTGACCCCGGCGGTGTTGAACAGGAGCGTCGGCGGGGCGCCGAACACCTCTTCGACCTCGTCGGCGGCGCGGGCGTAGGCGGCGCGGTCCATGATGTCGAGCACGAGGCCGTGGGCGGTGATGCCTTCGGCGCGCAGGGTGGCAAGGGCCTGCTCCACCGCTTCGGCGCGGATGTCGGCGATGACGATCTTCGCGCCCGCGCGGCCGAAGACCTGCGCCTGGCCGAGGCCTGCGCCCGAGGCGCCGCCGGTGATGAAGGCGATCTGGTTGGTGAAGTCTTGCATCGGGCGGCTCCTCTACCTGTTTTGTTAGTGTTACTTACAAAATCCGCAAGGCGAGGGCAAGGTCGGGATTGTCGCCTTCAGTCGGGACGCGGGATTTGCAAACGCGCAGGATTGGCTGCGCTCGGCTACGAATTCGCAAGCTCACTGGCGCTGACTGCCGCATAGCGCAAAGGATCATTGCAAGCGCAATTCAAGAACAGAGCGCGGACTTTATCCGATGTTTGCGTAAGGAGGGAGTGTATTCGCGACGCAGGAGCCATGAACGCCACGGCTTGCCCTGAAGCCCAAGGCGTGCCATCGTAATGGGGCAGGGCGAGCGCGCAGGAAATTCGCAAATCGCCCATGATTCGGTGTTCAGACCTTAAAATGCGCTGATGCGGCCGGGGTTCGCGGCCAAAGCTGAACGGCGCAGTGGTTACAGGAGTGATGCAGATGGCGACCTCGAAAGAGTATGGCCTGGGTGAGTTCGATTTCGCGCGCGGCTGGTTCATGGTCGGCACTTCCGCCGATGCCACGCGCACGCCCGCGCCGATCCGCTATTTCGGCAAGGATCTGGTGATCTACCGCGGCGAGAGCGGCAAGCCCTATATCGTCGATGCCTATTGCCCGCACATGGGCGCGCATCTGGCAAAGAACAGCACCTCCTACATCGTCCGCGATGGCGAGCATGTCGAAGGCGAATCGATCCGCTGCCCGTTCCACGGCTGGCGCTTCGGCACCGATGGTGCGTGCAACCACATTCCCTATTCGGACTTCATCCCCAAGGCGGCCAAGCTCGGCACTTATCCGGTGATCGAACGCGCCGGGATCATCTGGATGTGGCACGATCCCGAAGGGCTGGAGCCTGATGTCGAACTGGCCAACTTCGGCGGCCACTATGGCGAGCCGGGCTGGATCGAGTGGAAGATCGACTACATGGGCGATCTCAACAGCCACGGCATCGAGATCGTCGACAACATGGCCGACTTCGGCCACTTCGTGCCGATCCACGGCGCGACCGACTGGCAGTATTTCGCCAACGAGTTCATGGGGCCGCACCTCCACCAGTACTACAGCGCCGGGCACCGCACGCTGACCGCGAACCCCGAGGACGCGCTGGTGCTGGATACCTGGTATGAAGGGCCGGGCTTCCTCCAGTCGGAAATGGCGGGCACGTTCGACAGCTTCATCATGATCGCCAATACCCCGGTCGAGGACGGGGTGACGCGCTCGTGGCATGCGCTGATGGTCAAGGTCCACGATGGCAGCCGCGAGACGACGGCCGAGGATCGTGAAATGGCGCTGGCCTATCAGGAAGGCAGCCGCCTTGCCTTTGCGCAGGACGTGGAGATCTGGGCGAACAAGCGCGCCTGCATCAACCCGCTGGCGATCCCCAAGGACGGCCCTTACGCCAAGGTGCGCCTGTGGTACCGCCAGTTCTACAACCCGCGCGACAAGGCCCTGGAAATCCAGGGCCGCGTCAACGGCTTGCACGTGACGCTGGACAAGCGCCCCGGCCAGAAGGTCGCTTGAGCGGGCCTGAAACGGGAAGGGCGGTCGATGCTTTCGCTGCAGGAGATATCGGACAGGATCGAGATACAGGACCTGTTCGCGCGCTACAGCTTTGCCATCGACGAGCGCGACTGGGCCGCGCTCGACACGGTGTTCACGCCCGACGCGCGGATTGACTACAGCGAGACCGGGGGCGCGAAAGGCACGCTGGCCGAGATCAAGGCCTGGCTGCCGGTCGCGCTCGAACGCTTCCCCACGTTCCAGCACATGGTCGCCACGACCAAGCTGGAGCTTGACGGCGACGAGGCGCGCAGCCGGACGATCCTGTTCAACCCGATGACCCACAAGGCGCAGGACGGGACGGAACAGGTGTTCTTCATCGGCCTTTGGTACCGCGACCGACTGGTGCGCACGGCGGACGGCTGGCGCATTGCCGAGCGCTACGAGGAGATGGGCTGGTCCCACAACGTGCCGCCGATGGGGCCGGTGCCGGAAATTGTGGTGCCGGAGATCGGGGCGTGAGTGCTTATGCCCACCCCCAACCCCTCCCGCCTGCGGGAGGGGGGTAAAGAGGGCAACCCCTCCCGCTCGTCCTGAGCTTGTCGAAGGGGGAGGGGAGATGCGAGCGATGTTTCTGCCCTCCCGCAGGCGGGAGGGCCGCGAGACTTGGAGAGCGAAGCGAACCTAGTCGCAGCGGGGTGGGCACCTTGCGCAACACAACGATGAGATAAACGGGAGAGATCATGGGAAAGCTTGAAGGCAAGGTTGCCATCATCACCGGCGGTGCGCGCGGCATGGGCGCGGCGACATCGCGGCGCTTTGTGGCGGAAGGCGCCAAGGTTGCCATCGCCGACGTGCTCGAGGCCGAAGGCGCGGCACTGGCGGCGGAACTGGGCGATGCGGCGCGCTACTACAAGCTCGACGTGACCAGCGAGGAAAGCTGGGCGAGCGTGGTGGCGGCGGTCGAGGCAGACCTCGGCCCGGTGGGCGTGCTGGTCAACAATGCCGGCATCCTGATGTTCAAGAGCCTGCTGGAGACGACCAAGGCCGATTACGAGCGCGTGCTGGGCGTCAACCTTGTCGGCGAGTTCCTGGGCATCAAGGCGGTGGCGCCGGGGATGATCGCGCGGGGGCAGGGTTCGATCGTCAACGTCTCGTCGGTCGACGGGATGAAGGGCGCGAACAGCCTTGTCGCCTATGCCTCGTCCAAATGGGGCGTGCGCGGGCTGACGAAGGTTGCGGCGATGGAACTGGGCCACAAGGGCGTGCGGGTGAACTCGGTCCATCCCGGCGGGGTCGACACGGTGATGTCCAACCATTCGGGCGTCGCGCGCAGCGAACTGGACAAGAGCTATGGCGAAGTGCCGCTGCAGCGCATCGGCGCGCCCGAGGAAGTGGCGGCGGCCAGCGCGTTCCTTGCCAGCGACGATGCTTCCTATCTGCATGGTGCGGAGATCGTCGTCGATGGCGGGATGACGGTGGGCACCTACTACCATGGCTTCCCCGGCTCGCCGGGTATGTGAGGCGACAACAACGACAAGCGGCAGAGGAGCGGAGCGATGGCGCGGATTGCGATTCCCGAGAGCGAGCAGGCCAATCCCTATGGCTATGCCGCGCGCACCCATGCGGTGCCGATCATGGCGGCAGGCGCGGCCTTTTCCGAGGCGGTCTATCGCACCAGCAGGCTGTCGCTGCGCGAGTTCGAGGGCGCGCGGATGCGCACGGCGCAGATCAACGGCTGCATGGTCTGCCGCGATTTCCGCGCCGAACGCGACGTGCCGCAGCTCTACAGCGTGGCCGGCGATCCGGGGCAGAAGCTGGTGACCGCGAATGGCCCCGGCCCGGACGAGGCGTTCTATGCCGCAGTGACGGAATGGCGCACCGCACCGCTGTTCTCGGACCGTGAGCGGCTGGCCATCGAGTTTGCCGAGCGCTTCGGCACCGATCCGCAGGGGCTGGCGGCGGACGAGGACTTCTGGGCGCGGATGCACGGCGCGTTCGCTGATGGCGAGATCGTCGATCTGGCACATTGCACGGCGGCGTGGGTCGGCCTGGGTCGCGTCGCGCATGTGCTCGGATTCGATACGGTGTGCCTGGCAGGACTGAGTACTGGCAAGGAAGCAGCATGAGCGTGAGTGACGAGAGACTGGGCGCGCCGGGAACCGGCGTGGTGATTACCGGCGGCGCTTCGGGCATCGGCCTTGCCGCTGCCCATGCGCTGGCCGAAGTGGGCCGCGCGGTGGCGCTGTGGGACATCAATGCCGAGGGTGCCAAGGCAGCGGCGGCGGACATTGCGGCGCGGCATGGGGTGAAGGCGCTGGGCCTCGCCGTGGACTTGCGCAATCCGCAAGGCGTGGCTCCGGCAGCAGCGGAAACACGCGCGGCATTGGGCAGCGTCGGCGGCATCGTCCATGGCGCAGGCACGGCGGTGCAGACCGGCATCGATGGCGTGACGCCCGAGAACTTCGATGCCGGGATGGCGCTGCACGTGCGCGCGGTGATCGAACTGGTGCAGGCCTTCCGCGAGGACCTCAAGGCGCATCCCGGCGGATCGGTGGTGGCGATCTCATCGATCAACGCCTGGTTCGGCAATGGGATGATCCCGATCTATACTGCAGCCAAGGGCGCGGTGATTTCGCTGGTGCGCTCCATGGCCGACGAACTGGCGCTTGAGGGCGTGCGCATCAACGCGCTGAGCCCGGGCATGATCGACACGCCGATCCTTGGCGAGATGCGCGACGGCATGGCGCAGCTGTTCGGGCCGCGCATCTTCCAGGGCCGCTTCGGCAGGCCGGAGGAAATCGCGACCGCTATCCGCTTCCTCCTTTCGAACGAGGCGAGCTATATCACCGCTGCGGAAATCGTCGTCGATGGCGGCATCCGCCATTCGCAGCGGCCCTGAAGGAGTTTCAAGACAGATGCGTTCGGTAATCGTGACGGGCGGGTTCGGCGTGCTGGGCCGTGCGGTGGCGCAGGCCTTCCGCGACAATGGCGACAAGGTGGCGCGGATCGACTTTGCGCCTTCGGCCCCTGACGCCAATCCCGGCGGGCTGGACCTTGGCGGAGTGGACCTGACCGATGCGGCGCAGGCGGCAGCGGCGGTGGAGCGGGTCAAGGCCGAACTTGGCGGCGTGGACGTGCTGGTCAACGTGGCGGGTGGCTTCACCTGGGAGACGGTGGGCGACACCGCGCCTGCCACCTTTGCCCGCATGTTCGCGATGAACGCGACGACTTGCGTGACGATGACCAGCGCGGCGCTGCCGGTTCTGCGCGAGACGGCTGGCGCGGCGATCGTCAACATCGGTGCGGGTTCGGCGCTGGTCGCAGGGGCGGGCATGGGTGCCTATGCCGCGTCCAAGCAGGCCGTGCACAAGCTGACCGAGAGCCTTGCCGCCGAACTGGCGGGCACGGATTGCACCGTAAACGCGGTGCTGCCGAGCGTGATCGATACGCCGGTCAACCGCGCCGACATGCCCGATGCGGACTTCTCGCAGTGGGTGCAGCCGGCCTCGCTGGCGAAGGTGATCGTGTTCCTTGCCTCGCCTGCTGCGCGCAACATCAGTGGTGCGCTGATTCCGGTATCGCGCGGGGGCTGATCAGCCTCCCGATCAGGCGCCCGACCAGATGATCGCCGCCTCGCCGCTCTGGGTCTGCCAGAGCGCATCGCGGCGGACGATGCGCCAGCCTTGCGGGCGCTTTTCCCAGCGGTCGACATATTCGCCGTTGCTGTCGAACACTGGGCCGCCGCTGTCGCCCGCGCGCTGGTGGCGGGCCTGGACATAGGCGCGGCTGGTGGCGCTCGCCTGGCCGGGGTCGACGGTGATCGTGATGCTGCCGATCAGGTGCTGGCTCGGGCCGCAGACGTCGAGGAAGCGGCGCATGTTGGTGGTCAGCGCATCGAGGCCGGCCTGTTCGCCGAGGCCGTAGTCGAAGGTCAGGTCGGCGGCGAAGACATCGGCGAGCGCCGGCCAGTCCTTGCTGTCGAGCACGCGGGCGAAGCGGGCGAGGCCTTCGCGGATGGCGCGTTCCGCCAGCAGGTCGTCGAGCGCAGGGGCGGTGGACGCGGCGGGGGTTTCGTCGACGACGAACATGCGGGTGGCGGCGCGGTCGAAGACGTTCTCCTCGTCCTCGGCGATCAGGCGCGCGACTTCCGGATCTGCGGCGCGGACAAGGAACGCGTCATAGGCGGCGCGGCTGGCGAAGCGCATCTCGGTGACGCTGTCGAAATCGATCGGGGCGACCGTACTTTCGAAGGCGCCGGTGCGGTCGACGTAGTTGCGGCGATAGTCGGCGATTTCCGGCAGGAGCGAGCGGATCAGCGGGGCGTGGCGGGTCTCGTAATAGGCGATGAACGCCTCGCGCGTGAGGCCCGGCTTGCGCCGCAGGAGTGCGATGGCCTTGATCATGTCCGCTCCGGTCTATCGTTATATGCGGAACGGATATTGCCTGAGGATACGCGAAACGCAAACTGTACGGCCTTAAGTGCGAATTTCGCAGAGCATCAGGCGAGCGGCGTCAATCCGCTGAGGATCGCGCGGACGAGGTCGCCCTGGCCGCGCGTGCCGGTCTTGGCATAGATCCGCTTGGAATAGTTGCGCGCGGTCTCGTCGGTCAGGCGCAGGGCGCGGCCGGCCTCGATGATGCTTTCGCCCCGGCTGAGCTTTTCGGCGAGCGCGGCCTCGCGTTCGGACAGGCCGTGGACGTCGCGCAGCACCAGCGTGCCGGCGCGCTCATCCTCGCGCAGGTCGAGGCGCAGGGTGCCGATCACCGCAGGCATGGCGCGCGGTTCGGGCAGGGCGAGGTCGCACTTGCGCAGGAGCAGGTGCAGGTCACGCGCCGGATCGAGCAGCACGACGGCGCTCTCGCTTCGGCCCTCGGCTATGGCGGTGCAGGCCTTTTCCAGCGCGAGCGCGGCGGCGGGCAGGGTTTGCAGACGGCGACCGCCGCGTGGGTCAGGGGCCGGCGCAAAGGCGAGCAGGCGTTCGGACTGGGGGTCTGCGGCCATGACCCGGCCTCCGGCATCGAAGGCCAGTTGTCCGGCACCGAGGCGGCCCAGCGCAGCGGTAGCCATGGCGGCCTGAAGGCGCAGTTCGGTCAGCGCGGCAAGCGTGCGCAGGCCCGCGGCAAGATGCGGGCCGATGGCGGCGAGGGTGGAGACGGCGCTGGATGAGAAGTCCTCGCGCTCGCGCACCAGCAGCAGCCAGGCGTCGGCCACGCCGCCTGCCGTCACGCGCAGCCAGCGGCCATAGCGGATGCCCATTTCGGCCAGCGCGCCGCGCTGCATGGCAAGGCGCGCCGGGTTGTCGAAATCGAGCATCTCGTCGATGCCATAGACGCGGCCGGGGCGGAGCTGGCCATAGGGGTGCAGGTCGAGCGCGTTGAGACGGCGAAAGTCGAGCGGCGGTTCCTTGACCGCGCGCGGGGCCGAGACGTGGATCACGGTCGGCTCCTGCGTCGGCATGGCATTGGCCAGCGTGATGATCAGGAAGGCGCGGCGGGCGTAAGTGCGGGCAACAAGGTTGCGCATGAACGCACCCCACGGCGGCGTTTCATGCACGCCCTCGACAAGCGGCAGGAACAGCTCCTGCTGATCGCTGTGATTGAACGCCACCGTTTCCTCCCATATGGGAGCTTTGGTTTAGGGGCGGAGCGGTGAATTGCAAGCCGAGCCTGAGGGGACCAATATGACCGATCTCGCAATGACCGATGCCGAACTTGCTGCGCACCTTGCCGAAGTGGCGGGCAAGCTGCTGATCACGGTGCGCGATAGCGGGATGCTCAGCCTCAAGGCGCTGGGCAAGGCGGGCGATGCCACGGCCAACCAGTTCCTCGTCCACGCCCTGCGCGAACAGCGGCCCGAGGACGGGCTGCTGTCGGAAGAGGAGAAGGACAACCTCGACCGGTTGCAGTTCTCGCGCACGTGGATCGTCGATCCGGTGGACGGCACGCGTGAGTATGGCGAGGCGCGCACCGACTGGGCGGTGCATGTCGGCCTCGCCCTTGATGGCGTGGCGAGCATTGGTGCGGTGGCGCTGCCCGGAGCGGGCATCGTCCTGCGCACGGACCAGCCTCGCGAAGTTCCGCCCGCGCCCGAGACCCTACGGATGGTCGTCAGCCGCACGCGCCCGGCGCGCGAGGCGGTGGATGTTGCCGCAGCGATCGGGGCCGAGCTGGTGCCGATGGGCAGCGCCGGGGCCAAGGCCATGGCGGTGATCCTCGGCGACGCCGACATCTACCTCCATTCGGGCGGGCAGTTCGAATGGGACAGCTGCGCGCCGGTTGCGGTGGCGCTGGCGCATGGCCTGCACTGCAGCCGCATCGACGGCAGCCCGCTGGTCTATAACCAGGCCGATACGTACATGCCCGATCTGCTGATCTGCCGGAAGGAACACGCCGAGATGGTGCTGGCGCAGATCCGGGCGCTCGACAAAGGCGCGTGAACGGCGATTGCCAGCTTTGGCAATAGCGGGCAGGTATTCCCTCTGAATACAGGGGAATTGCGTGACTGCCAGATCCGCTTCGTTCGTTGCATGTCTTCTTGTCAGTACTGCACCGGCATTTGCCGGTGAGACCGTGCTTTACGAACCTGCGCCGAAATGGGTCGAAGTGCGCGATGCGGCGAAGATCGATACTTCCTCCAGCACGGCGCTCACGCTGCTCGACGTGCAACAGCGGATCGAGGGCGATACGCTCAAGGTCTATGTCGACCAGGCCTACAAGCTGGGTAGCCCCGAGGCGCTGACGCAGGGCGGTACCAGCACGGCTTCGTGGATGCCCGACAAGGGCGACCTCACCGTCCATCGCGTCGAGATCCTGCGCGGCGGAAAGGTCATCGACGTGCTCAAGGGCGGGGCGCGCTATCAGGTGCTCCGCCGCGAACGCGGGCTGGAACAGCGCCAGATCGACGGACTGCTGACCGCGACGCTGGCCATCCCCGGCCTGCAGGTGGGTGACGTCCTGCGCATCGCCTATAGCCAGACGACGCGCGACAAGGCGCTGCAGGGCAGGGTCCAGATCGACATGCCACTGCTGACGCTGCCGGTGGAGGCGGGGTTTGCACGGTCGAGCGTGTCCTGGCCCGAAGGCGTGGCGGTGAAGTGGCAGGCGGGGCCTGCGGCAGGCGCGCCGGTAGAGACGGTCAAGGACGGGTGGCACACGGTCAACGTGGTCCTGCCGCTGGCCAAGCGCGAGGAGATGCCCGCAGGCGTGCCATCGCGCTTTACCCGCCAGCCGACGCTAGAGGCGACGACCTTCGCCAGCTGGGACGAGGTCTCGCGCGTGTTTGCGCCGCTCTATTCCACAAAGGATGCGATTCCGGCGGGCAGTCCGCTCGCGGCGGAAGTGGCGAAGATCGCGGCGGCCAGCCCTGATCCGCTGACCCGCGCGGCCTTGGCGACGCGGCTGGTTCAGGATCAGGTGAGTTACCTGCTCAACGGCATGGCGGGCGGCAACTACGTGCCGCAGGCTCCCGCCGAGACGTGGACCTCGCGCTATGGCGATTGCAAGGCCAAGTCTCTGCTGCTGCTGTCGCTGCTCGAGGCTCTGGGGATCAAGGCCGAAGCGGTGACGGTGAACAGCCGGAGCGGGGACGCCGTGCCGGATTCGCTGCCGATGCCCGCCGCCTTCGATCACGTGATCGTGCGGGCGGAGATCGCGGGCACGACCTACTGGCTGGACGGCACCGCCACCGGCACGCGCCTCGCCACGCTGGCCGATGTGCCACCGTTCCGCCACGCCCTGCCGATCCGCGCCGAGGGTGCGCCGCTCATGGCAATCGCGCCGCGCGTGCCGCAGCAGCCTTCAGGCGTGGTCAAGATGACCATCGACCAGCGTGCGGGGATCGACATTCCGGCGCTGGTCACTGCGACGACGACGTTCCAGGGAATGCTCGGCAGCAACCTCGGTGCGGCACTGGCGCAGGCCAGCGCCGAGCAGAAGAAGCAGATTATCGATGGTTTCGCGCAATCGATGTTCGGCGTGCTTTCGAGCAACGGCGGGCTGGTGACCGAGGGCGACATGACCTTCGATGCCGAGACCGGGACGGCGACGGCCACGGTCAAGGGCATCGTTACCACGCAGTTCACGAGTCGGGACGGCACCAAGCGGCTGGACCTGTCCGGCCTGTCGAGCGCGAACGAGGCCTTCGAATTCGATCGCAGCCGGGCAAGCTGGAAGGCACTTCCGGTCGATCTCGGCGCAGCGCGGCGGATGCGCGAGGAAGTCGAGGTTCTGCTGCCGGTGGACGAACCGGGCTTCAAGCTGGGTGGCAGGCCCGACTACGAAGCGACTTATGCGGGCATGACGGTGACGCGCAAGGGCGTGCTCGAGGGGCAGCGGCTGGTCGTGACCGAGGAGCATGCGTCGCTGGGGGGCGAGCTTCCGGCAGCGGAAATCCCCGCCGAGAAGGCCAAGGCGCTGCGGCTGAAGAATACGATCCCGTTCCTGACCGCGCCGCTGACCGCCGCGCGGGCGTGGCGCTATCAGTCACCCGCGCTCAAGCCGCGGCTGGTGCCGGTCGAGGAGGCCTATGCCAAGGCGATTGCGCGCGAGCCGGTGGCGGAACAGGCCACCGCGCTGGTCGCCCGGGCAGGGCTTCGCGCGGGGACCTATGACCTGACAGGAGCGCTTGCCGACTATGACAAGGTGATCGCGATTGCGCCGGATGCGGCGAGCTACATGCGCCGCGGCTACCTCAAGCGGCAGCTTGGACGGGTGGACGAGGCGATTGCCGACCTGCGCGAGGCGCTGAAGCTCTCGCCCTCGGTGGACAGCGCGCTGACGCTGGCCGACACGCTGGGCTATGCCGGGAAGAGCGAGGAAGCGCTGAAGCTGCTCGCCGAATATGACGACATGGGCGACGAGCACAGTTCGGTGGTGCAGGTCCGTTCGGACGTGCTGGGCTATGCGGGGAAGGGGACAGACGGACTCAAGGAGATCGACGCGCTGATCGAGGAGAAGCCGGGCGATACTTCGCTGCTCAATGCTTCGTGCTGGTATCGCGCACGGTTCCGCGTCGGCACCGAGGGCATGATGGATGTGTGCAACCAGGCGGTGGAGCGGGCGTCCAACGCCTCGGCCGTGCTGGACAGCCGGGCGATGGCCGGGATTGCCAGCGGAAACCTTGTCGCGGCACTGGCCGATGCCGAAGCGGCGCTGAAGATCGCGCCGGGGCAGGTCTCGACGCAGTACCTGCGTGCGTGGATCGGCAATGCGTTGGGCAAGCCCGAAGCCAAGGCTGACCTAGCCTATTTCCGCAAGGTCATGCCGGGGCTGGTTGCCGACTACGCGCGCTACGGGTTGAAGTAGCGCGCGCTTCGTACCGCCTCACTCGTCCCAGTGGATGAGGTGGCTGATGTCGGTGCGTTCGTGGGGCTTGCGGCCGGTAGTGGCGAGGCGCTGGACGGTGGGCTTGCCCTTCATCTCGCTGAACTTGCGCAGGACTTCGATCACGCGGTCGTAGTAGGTGGATTCGATCTTCCACACTCCGCCTTCGCGGCGATAAGCGTCGGTGTAGATCGCGGTGCCGAAGGTGTGGGCGTCCTTTTCGAGGTCGATGAACACGTCCTGCAGGTACCACAGGCCGGTGGCGCTGTTGTCGCCGGTGACGTTGATCTCGGGCATGATGCCGATATGCATGGCCAGCGCGCCCGAATGGAACGAGTTGGACAGGAACTCGACCATGGCCTCGCGCCCCTTGAGCGAGACCTTGTAGGTGCCGCCGTTGTAGGTGCAGGCGACGTCTGCCGTGAACAGCGCGGGCAGGGCGGCGAAATCGCCGGTGTCGATGGCGCGGAAGTAGCGGTGCTTGAGCACCTTGATCTCTTCCATGTCGGACAGCTGCTGAAGCGTATAAGGCATTGCGGGATCAGGCTTTCTGTTCTTGCGCGTAGAGCATTTCGGCACGCGCCTTGAGCGCGCGGCCGGTATCGTCGAAGGCACGCTTTACCCATGGGCCGGCAAAGCGGAAGACGTGGATGCCGTTGGTCCCGAGGAACGCGTCGGTCGAGAAGTAGCGGCACGAGGCCTCGCCGGTCGGCTCGATGATCTGGTCGCGCCGGGCGGGGTAGGGCCAGGCGGGATCGTTGGGCAGGTCCCACGAGATCTGGCGTTCGGGCACGATCGAGCTGATGAACTCGCAGTTGGGGAAGAGCGTCCCCGGCACGGCATAGTTGATCAGCGTCATTACCACGGCATGGCCGAGTTCGATCTTCCCTTCGGCGCGGATGCAGAAGGGGTTCCACGCGCTGTAGTTCTCAAGATCGGTGAGGATCGACCAGACCACGCGGGCCGGTGCGGCGATCTCGAAGACCTCGCTGACGGTGACCGCATCGGGATCGTAGCCCTCTACCGGGTCTTCGGCGAGGGACTTTGCCGTCTTCATCCATTCAAGCTGCATGGCGCTTCCCCTTATGCCGCGACCCAGTCGCCGCCGTTGACGTCGAGCATCGCGCCGGTGATCTCCGAGGCGTAGTCCGAGAGCAGGAAGTACACCGCCTTGGCGCAATCGGCGTCGGGCGGGATGTGGCCGACCGGGATTTCGCTGGCGCGCTGGGTGCGGAAGGCTTCGGCCCCTTCGCCAAGCGTCTGGATGAAGCCTTCCAGCGGCGCGCCCATCATCCAGCCCATCAGCGCGGTGTTGACGCGTACGCCGGTGCCGCCGAACTCGACCGCGAGGTGGCGGGTCATGTGGTTCAATGCGCCCTTGGCCATGCCATAGCCGCCTTCGCCAGGCATCGGCTTGCGGGTGCACAGGGTGGAGATGTTGACGATCGAGCCTGCGCCTTGCGCCTTCATGGTCGGGAACACGGCCATCGCCATGCGCAGGGCACCTGCCGCGCCGACGTTGAACGCCTGCAGGACCTGGTCGATGTCATGTTCGATCAGCGGGCCCCAATCGGGGTGGTAGTAGGCCGAGTTGACCAGACCGTCGATGCGGCCCCACTTGTCGAGCGCGGCCTTGGCGGCGGCCTGGCACTGATCCATCTGCGTGACGTCGAGCGGGACGGCGATGGCCTCGCCCCCGGCAGCGACGATCTCGTGCGCCACTTCCTCGATGGCCTGCTTCGAGCGCGCGGTGACGACCACCTTGGCGCCTTCCCTTGCCGCACCCCGGCACGCGGCTTGGCCCATGCCGGGGCCGGCGCCGGTAATGATGACGACCTTGTCCTTGAGGATCATGGCATTCTCTCCCGGTAGGGCGGGGGCTTTTGGTGCCCTCTCGCCGGTTGCTTGCTTGAAGTCAGGCTTGCGCTTTGAGCATGTCGAGCGCGACATCGACGATCATGTCTTCCTGCCCGCCGACCATCTTGCGGCGGCCGAGTTCGACGAGGATCGCGCGGGTATCGAGGCCATAGGTCTCGGCCGCCTTCTCGGCATGGCGCAGGAAGCTGGAGTAGACGCCGGCGTAGCCGAGCGCGAGCGTCTCGCGGTCGACGCGGACCGGGCGGTCCTGCAGCGGACGGACGAGATCTTCGGCGGCGTCCATCAGCATCATCACGTCGCAGCCGTGGTTCCAGCCCTTGCGGTCGATGGCGGCGATGAACACTTCGAGCGGGGCATTGCCCGCGCCCGCGCCCATGCCGGTGAGCGAAGCATCGATGCGCACTGCGCCGCACTGCGCCGCGACGATGGAGTTGGCAACGCCCAATGCGAGGTTGTGGTGCGCGTGCATGCCGCGCTGGGTTTCGGGCTTCAGCACGCGGTCATAGGCCTCGAACCGCGCACGCACGCCATCCATGTCGAGCGCGCCGCCGCTGTCCGTCACGTAGACGCATTGCGCGCCGTAGCTTTCCATCAGCACGGCCTGCTGGGCGAGCGCATCGGGCTCGATCATGTGGCTCATCATCAGGAAGCCCGAGACGTCCATGCCGAGATCGCGGGCGATGCCGATGTGCTGCTTCGAAACGTCGGCCTCGGTGCAGTGCGTGGCGACGCGGACCGAGCGGACGCCGATATCGTAGGCGCGGCGGAGTTCCTCCACCGTGCCGACGCCGGGCAGGATCAGCGTGGTCAGCACGCACTTGTCGAGCACGTCGGCCACGGCTTCAAGCCATTCCCAGTCGGTGTGCGCGCCAAAGCCATAGTTGAAGCTGGCACCCGACAGGCCGTCGCCGTGGGCGACTTCGATGGCGTCGACGCCCGACTTCTCGATGGCCGCGGCAATCGCGCGAACGTGGTCGATCCCGTACATGTGCTTGATGGCATGCATGCCGTCACGCAGGGTCACGTCCTGGATGTAGAGCTTGTCGCCGCGTTCGACGTTGAAGGTTGCAGTCATCGTCCGGTCTCCTTCAGGCGGCAGCAGCGGCCATGCGGCGCGCGGCAAGCAGTTCGCCGGTGGCCTTGGCGGCGGCGGTCATGATGTCGAGGTTGCCGGAGTAGCTGGGCAGGTAATCGCCCGCGCCTTCGACTTCGAGCATGATCATCGACTTGATGCCGGTGAACTCGCCCTGGCCGGGGATCTTGAGGCGGTTGTTGTCGCCGAAGCGTTCGAACTGGACTTCCTGCTTGAGGCGGTAGCCGGGGACGTACTTCTGCACTTCGGCAACCATGTCCGCCACCGAGCGGCGGATGGCGTCCTCGTCGCCGCCTTCGGACAGGGTGAACACGGTATCGCGCATGATCATCGGCGGTTCGGCAGGGTTGAGGATGATGATCGCCTTGCCCTTGGCCGCGCCGCCGACCTGCTCGATGGCGCGGGCGGTGGTGCGGGTGAACTCGTCGATGTTGGCGCGGGTGCCGGGGCCGGCCGAGCGCGAGGAGACGCTGGCCACGATCTCGGCGTAGTGCAGCTTGTCCGAGACGCGGGCGACGGCGGCGACCATCGGGATCGTCGCCTGACCGCCGCAGGTCACCATGTTGACGTTGGGCTGATCGAGGTGCTGGCCCATGTTGACCGGGGGCACGGTGAACGGACCGATCGCGGCGGGCGTCAGGTCAACCACCTGGATACCGTCGGCGCGCAGGGCCTCGTCGTGGACCTTGTGCGCATAGGCCGAGGTCGCATCGAAGGCGATGCCGATGTCCTTGTAGAGCGGGTGCTTGCGCAGGCCTTCGAGGCCTTCATGGGTCGTGGCAATGCCGTGCTCGCGCGCCATGGCGAGGCCTTCGGAATTCTCGTCGATGCCGACGACGATCGCCAGCTCCATGTTCTGCGGGTACTTGATCATCTTCATCATCAGGTCGGTGCCGATGTTGCCCGAGCCGATGATCGCGGCCTTCACGCGTGCCATGGAGTGTTCCTCAAACGAAGTTGGCGACGCAGGTGCCCAGCGGCCCTGCATCGTTGCTGAGAGTCATTTCGAAACGGTCGCCCTTCACGGCGGGCGCGAGGGGGACGAGCGATCCCGACAGGATCACGTCGCCCGCATCGAGCGTCACGCCATAGGCGCCGAGGGTATTGGCAAGCCAAGCCACGGCCTGCGCCGGATCGCCCTGAACCGCGTGGCCATAGCCCTCGGACAGCGGTTCGCCGTTCTTGGTGACGGCGACGTGCAGGTTGGGCAGGTCCAGCCCTGCCGGATCGAGCCGTTCCTCGCCGATCACGTAGACGCCGCAGGAGGCGTTGTCGGAGACGGTGTCGACGATCTTGATCTTCCAGTCGTCGATGCGGCTGTCGACGATCTCGAAGCAGGGTGCGATGCTCTCGGTCGCGGCGAGAACGTCGGCGGCGGTGATGCCGGGGCCGTTGAGGCCGCTCTTGAGGATGAACGCGATTTCGGCTTCGGCGCGCGGGGCGATCAGGGCCTTGGCGTCGATGTCGATGTCGCCCTCGACATGCATCCAGTCTGTCAGGAAGCCGAAGTCCGGCTGGTGGACGCCGAGCATGTCCTGCACCGCCTTGCTGGTCACGCCGATCTTCTTGCCGACGACCTTCTCGCCATCGGCGACGCGGCGCGAAAGGAAGTCCAGGTTGATCGCATAGGCGTCATCGATCGTCAGCGAGGGGTCCTGCTCGATCAGCGGGGCGATGGTCTTGCGGGCGCGCAGCGCGTCGTAAAGCGCCGCACCATAGTGCTGGATCTTATCGGCGGGCATTCAGGAACTCGATGGCATAGGCGTTGAATTCGGCGGCGCGTTCCACCTGGACCCAGTGGCCGGTGCGGACGAAGGTAATGGCGCGCACGTCGGGGCAGTGGTCGAGGAACAGGCGCGAGTGCGCTTCCGGGCAGAACTCGTCGTTGAGGCCCCACAGCACGAAGACCGGCTGGGTGATCTCGGGCAGGCGCGGCGAGAGGTCGGGCGTGCGCATGCGCACCAGCACGTCCTTGGGCTGGGTGCGCGCCACGGCGAAGCGCTCTTCCACCAGCGCGTCCGGGATGTTCGGCGCGAAATCGGGGTGGACCAGGTTCGAGACGAGACGCTTCTGTTCGGCCAGGTCGAAATCGGGGCTGCCGAAGTTGGAGACCATCTTGGCAATGCCCGGCATCACGAAGTAGCTTTCGCGCTCTGCCACGCAGCCCGGCGCCATCATCACCAGGTTCTTCGTGAACTCCGGATGATCGAGCGTCATAAGCAGGGCAATGCCGCCGCCCAATGAATTGCCGACGAGGCTGGCGCTGGTCACGCCGTGGGCGACGAGCGCTTCGTATACCGTGTCGGTGAACAGCTGCAGCGTGTAGTCCAGCCCTTCGGGCTTGGACGAGCCGCCATAGCCGATCAGGTCGGGCAGGATCACGCGGTATCCGGCATCGACGAAGGCGTCGATGTTCTGGCGGAAGTTGGATGCGCCCGATGCGCCGGGGCCGCTGCCGTGGAGGAACACGACCGCTGGTGCGGAAGCGTCGCCCGCTTCGGCGATGACGATGTCGTAGCCACCGGTAACGCGGTGGCTGGCGTGCTTGAGATCAGCCATGTGCGCGCTCGCTCAAAGGAAGGTGAAGGAAGGTTCGCGGCCGAGCATGCCGCCGACGAGATCGGCGGTGCGGTTGGCCGGATCATTGGCAACGTGGGCGCGGCCGGCGTGGAGATCGAGCCACGGCTGCAGGATCGGGCTGGACATGTAGATCGCGCGGCCGCCGAGCAGCTTGACCATGTCGTCGACCAGATCGGCCATGCGGCGTACCACGCTGGACGAGTTGTAGGCGTAGAACGTGCGCTTCTCCATCGGGATGGATTCGCCCCGCTCGGCATGGGCCATGAGGTCTTCGAAGGTGAGGCGCAGGGTCTGCTCCATCTCGGTGACCTCGGCATGGGCGCGGGCGATGGCCGCGTTCATGAAGGGATCGTCCTTGGAAGCCTTGCCGGTGTTGGTCGAGACGCGGCTCTGCGCGATCTCGACAGCGGCGTTGATCGCCGCGCGCGCGCCGCCGAAGGCCGCGGTCGACACCGAGCGCATGAACACTTGCGCCCAGGGCAGGGTGTAGAGCGGGCCGGGGTTGGTCTCCTGCCCCGGATTGGCGCAGAGGAAGCCATCGACCGAGCGGTGGGTGCGGTGTTCGGGGACGAAGACATCGTCGACGATCACGTCATGGCTGCCGGTGCCCTGCAGGCCGAATACGTGCCAGCTATCGGTGTCGATGGTGTAGTCGGCGCGGGGCAGCAGGAAGGCGCGCATGTCGGGCGCGCCGCCTTCTTCGCGCGGGGGGACCATCGCGCCGAGCACGACCCACTGGCAGTGGACCGAGCCGGTCGAGAAGCCCCAGCGGCCCGAGAGGCGATAGCCGCCCTCGACCGGGGTGACCTTGCCGACGGGCTGGTAGGACGACGAGACGAGGGTGGAAGTGTCCTTGCCCCAGACTTCGGCTTGCGCCTCTTCGTGGAACAGCGCGATCTCGTAAGGGTGGCAGCCGACAACGCCGTACATCCAGCCGGTCGACATGCAGCCTTCGGCCAGCGCCTTCTGCACATCGTAGAACACGTTGGGGTGCATTTCGTAGCCGCCCCAGCGGCGCGGCTGGAGGATGCGGAAGAAGCCCGCCTCATGCATCTCGGCGATGGATTCCGCTGGCACGTCGCGCGCGGCGACGCAAGCGCGGGCGCGTTCGCGCAAGGTCGGGATCATCGCTTTTGCGCGGGCGACAAGTTCCTCGCCCGTTGGAATCGCATCCGTCTGCGAAAGTGCGACAGCGCTGGCCATGTTCCCCGACTCTCCCAAATCACCTGAACGCACTGCCGACTCGTTGGCCGCATGAGGTGCGCTGCATTCGTAATTTACGATGCCATCGGATACGCAAATCGTCAATAGCGATGCCAATCGGCTTTCGATATTCGCGAAAATTGTGCGCGCGGCACAGGCGGCCGGGGAGTCAGGCGGGCAAAGCTCAAGGGGGTGGTCGCGAGGCCACAGGGCCTGCGCGGCAGGATCAGTCCTGCAAGTGGCGCTCGATCGCCTCGTCGGTGAAGCCGACGGCGCGGCAGCAGAACCACACCGCATCGCGCACCAGGTCTTCGGTGCTGCCCTCATAGGGCGAACGCTCGGCCTTGGTGGCGAGCACGTTGAGCACGGTGCCGACGTGTTCGGTGAACAGCGAAGTGTTCCTGACCGAGATTTCCCTGCCGACGATCTCGCCCGCCGCGCGCGCCTGCTGCATCGCTGCGGTGATGCGGTGCTGCATCAGGCGATTGGCGCGGCGATAGACCAGCGTGGCAAAGCCGGTGTCGCCGACAAGGCTGGCCAGCAGCAGACGGAAGCCTTCCCGAATGCGCACTTCGGCCGGATCGACGACGATGCTGAAATAGGCGTGGAGATTGCGGATCAGGGCGCGGCCGTTGAACTCCTGCAGGGCCAGCTTGTCGTAGCTGGCGTCCTGATCGCGGATCACGTCGCGCAGCACCGCGCGGTAGAGCACTTCCTTCGAAGGGAAGTGGCGGTACATCAGCGCTTCGGACACGCCGGATTCCCGCGCGATGTCCTGCGTGCGCGCGGCCTCGTACCCGCTCTGGGCGAAGATCGCCCGGGCCTTGCCGAGGATGACCGCGCGGCGTTCGTGGGCCGGGAGACGGATGCGCTTGTTCACGCCCCCGCGAATACGGCCAAACCGCGATCCTGCGCAAGATGGCGCGCAGAATTGCGGCTTGGCCGGTGCGGTTTCGTCAGTCGATCAGGCGATAGCTGCCCGGTTGGGGCCGGCGCGTTTCATTGAAGAAATCGACCAGGCGCCACGGCCATGACAGGAAGACACGGCCTTTCGAGTTGTTGTAGTAGGAATTTGCGCGCGGATGCGTCCAGATCATCTGCGGCATGCGCTCGTCGACCTTGCGGTTCCACGCGTCGAAGGCCTCCTGCTTCACTTCGAAGGCGCGGGCGCCGGATTCATTGATGCGGTCCAGCGCCTCGATGATCCAGTTGACCTGCGCTTCGGAGATCAGGTTCTGTCCGGCGGCATGGTTGGGCGCGCTGTTGGGGCCGACGGTGTGGAAGTAGTTGGGATAGCCCGGCACGCACATGCCGAGGTAGCTGCGCGGGTCTTCCGTGCCCCATTCCTCGCCAAGCTCGCGCCCGCCTTCGCCCTTGATCACGAGGTTGCCGACCATCTGCGAGACGTTGAAGCCGGTGGCGCAGATGATCACGTCGCATTCGAACACCGAGCCGTCCTTCGCCTCGATGCCGTTCGGCAGGATGCGGGCGATGCCCTGCGTTTCGAGGTGGACGTTGGGGCGGGCGAGGGCATCGAACCAGCCGTTGTCGAGGATGATGCGCTTCGAGAAGATCGGGAAATCGGGGGTGAGCTTCTCGATCAGGTCGGGCCGGTCGGCAAAGCGCTGCTGCATGTAGCCGAGCGCATACTGGCGCGTCATCTCGTTGCCCTCGGAAACGGCGAGCATGTTTTCTGCCCACGCCGGGTCCTTGAGCACGTTCGAGAACAGGCCATCGGCTGCCGCCCAATAGACGCGGAAGCGGAACCATTCCTTGAACGTCGGGATGTTGCCGAGCGCCCACTTCATCCCCTGGCTCACCTCGTGGGCAATTTCGGGGTTGTAGATGACCCAGTGCTTGGTGCGCTGGTAAACGGTCAGTTCGGCGACCTCGGGCGCGATCGCACCGCAAAGCTGGGCCGAGCTGGCCCCGGTGCCGATCACGGCAACGCGCTTGCCCTTGAGATCGAGGTCGGCGGGGTAGGCGGCGGTGTGGACGACGGGGCCATTGAAGTCCGACAGACCGGCAATGTCAGGCATCTTTAGGCGGTTGACCGGGCCGTGGCCGTTGATCACGGCGTTGACGACGAGGTCTTCGCTCGTGCCATCGGCGTTGCGGACGGTGACCGTCCAGGTGCAGGACTTCGCGTCCCAGACCAGCTTCTCGACCGTGGTGTTGAAGCGGATGTCGCGGCGCAAGTCGTACTTGTCGGCAACGCCGGTCATGTAACGCTGCATGTCGGCGCCATGCGGGTGGTAGTGCTGCCAGTCAGGCCAGATCTCCCAGCTGAAGCTGTAGAAGTGGCTCGGCGTGTCGACGCCGACGCCGGGGTAGCGGTTCTCGTACCAGGTGCCGCCGACTTCGGCGTTCTTCTCGATCACGACGAACTCGTAGCCCGCCTCGCGCAGCTTGGTTGCGGCGGCCATGCCGGTCATCCCCGCCCCGATGACGAGGACCTTGAAGCCGGCCTTGGGTGCGGGCCGGTCGGGCAGCTTGCTGCGGTCGATCCACGGGCGGAAGCCGCACTGGTCATAGACCAGCTCGATGAATTCGTCCTCGACCGGCTCTCCGACCGTGACCGACATGATCCGCTGGACCAGCGCGTCGGCAGGGGCACCGGCGGCAAGGCCTTCGCCGGTGGTGAGCAGGTGGCGCAGCTTGAGGCGCAGTTCATCCGCCAGCGCTTCGGGGATGTCGGTGGGCGGGTAGGAGAAGGCGGGGCGGATGTGCGGGGCGAATGCCTCGAGCATGGCGCTGTCGTGCGAGAGATAGACGTAGGCGGCGAGCAGGGTCGGCACATTGGCCTCGTCCAGCGCCCGGGCAAGCTCGGCATTGTCGGCCAGAGGGGTGAAGCGGGTTTGCTCTGCGGCAAGAATCGAGGCCATACGGCGGTCTCCCTATCGTTATAAGTGGGCGCTTACATTAAATTGCGCGGGCAAGTAAAGCCGCGATTGAACCGGTTGACGGGATCGCGAAATTAATCGAACTTACGGGAGCGATTTTGCAGGCGGAGCACAATAGTGGCGATCAGCACGAAGAAGACCGTGTTCCTGACCGGAGCGACCGGCAACATGGGCAGCGCCACGCTCGCAGAGCTGGTGCGGCGCGCTGACCGGTTCCGGGTGAAGGCCCTGGTCCGCCCGGAAGAGCGCAATCACGCCGTGGTCAAGCGCTTCGATGGCAATCCCGCCGTGGAGTGGGTCTGGGGCGATCTCACCAATGTCGAGGACATGCGCCGAGGCGTGGCGGGCGTGGATCAGGTGCTGCACATCGGCGGCATGGTCTCGCCCCTGGCCGACAAGTTCCCCGAGCGGACCATGAAGGTGAACGTCGGCGGTGCGCGCAACATCGTCGAGGCGATCAAGGCGGCGGGGCAGGCCGAGACGACTTCGCTGGTCTATATCGGCACGGTGGCGCAGACCGGGCATCGCAATGCGCCGGTGCATTGGGGCAGGACTGGCGATCCGATCAAGATCAGCCGGTTCGACCAGTACGCCGTCAGCAAGACCGAGGCTGAGGCAATCGTCGCGCAGAGCGGGCTGAAGCGCTGGGTCTCGCTGCGCCAGACCGGTATCGCGCATCCCAACATGTGGAAGATCTTCGATCCGATCATCTTCCACAACCCGTTCGCCGGCGTGTTCGAATGGGTGACGGTCGGGGATTCGGCCCGCCTTGCGGCGAACGCCTGCGAGGATGCGGTGCCAGAGGCGTTCTGGAAGCAGTTCTACAACATCGGCGGGGGCGAGAAGCTGCGGGTGGTGAACCACGAGTTCGCGCGCATCACCGCCCGGGCGCTGGGGCAGAAGGAGGCCTTCGCCAGCTACCTCCCGCACTGGTCGGCCACGCGCAATTTCCACGGTCAGTGGTACGCCGATTCCGACCGGCTTGAGGAAATGGTGCCATTCCGCTCCGAAACGCTGGAAGATTGGGCGCGCGAAATGGTGGCGGGCATGCCTGCGCTGGTGCGCCTGATCGCGCGGTGGTTTCCGGGCGTGGGGCGTAGCCGGATGGAGAAGCTCGCCAAGGGGCCGGGCGGCACGCTCAACTGGATCGCCAATGACGACCGCGAGCATATCGACGCCTACTTCGGATCGCGCGAAGCATGGGAGAAGCTGCCGCGCGACTGGGCGGACTTCGAGTTTCGGCAACCATCGCGCGAAGTGTCGCTGCTAGATCACGGTTACGACACCGGCAAGCACGAGCACGACTGGACCGGCGACGATCTCAGGTCCGCCGCCGAGTTCCGTGGGGGCAAGCACCTCGGTGCGTTGCATGATGCCGACAGCCCCACGCAGTTCCGCTGCGCGCTCGGGCACGAATTCGCGATGACGCCGAGGCTTTACCTGAAAGGTGGCCACTGGTGCCCGACCTGCATGATCGACCAGTCGAGCTATGATGCGAACAAGGCGGCCAACCCGTTTTTCGCGCAAGTCTGGCCGGATGTGGATTGAAACCCGGGACTGAAAGAGGCGCGGCGACCGGATCGGCCGCCGCGCCCGAGGTTGGTGGCGATCAGGACAGGGTGAGGTCCTCGCGCGCAGGATGACGGGTCCACTTCCAGTAGTCGGCAAGGCGGAAGGGGCAGGAGATGATGTTGCGACCGGCCGAGTTTAGGTAATAGCTCTTGGCCTTCGGGTGCGCCCAGATCATCTGGCTCATCTGCGCGGCGACCTTCTCGTTCCACGCATCGTAGGCGGCGATGGTCGGCTCCACCTTGCGGGCCTGTTCGGCGACCATCAGATCGAGCGTCTCGACCATCCAGTTGATTTGCGCCTCGATCACCATGTTGACGCCCGCAGCATGGTTAGGTGCGCTGTTGGGACCGAGCACGAAGAAGAAGTTGGGATAGCCCGGCGTCATCACACCGAGGTAGCTGTAGGGATCGTCCTCGCCCCAGTCCTCCTGGATGCGGCAGCCGCCCTTGCCGACGATGTCGAGATTGCCGGCGACCTTGGTGATCTCGAAGCCCGTAGCCAGCGCCAGTACGTCAACCTCGACGCGGGTGCCATCATTCAGGACGATCGCGTCCTTCTCGATATGGTCGATGCCGCGCGTTTCCAGCGTGACGTTGGGCCTGACCAGCGTATCGAGCCAGCCGCCATCGGCATCGAGCACGATGCGCTTGCCGAAGATGGGATAGTCGGGGACGATTTTCTCGACGAGGTCGGGGCGGCTGGCCAGCTTGGTGTGGATATAGTGCAGCGCGTAATTGCGCACGGCATCGTTCTGCGCGCTGATCGAGACCTCCTGGTTCGGCCAGTCTGCCTCCATCTTGACGTTGCCATAGAGTCCGTCGCCCGAGAACCAATAGACGCGGAAGCGGAACCATTCCTTGTAGTGGGGGATCTCGCGCAGGGCGAAGCGGACGTTGTCGTTGACGTTGACGTTGATGTCCGGGTTGTTGAGCACCCAGTGCTTGGAACGCTGGAAGATCGTCAGGTGCGAGACTTCGTCGGCAATCGCCGGGGCGAGCTGCGCGGCGCTGGCGCCGGTGCCGATCACCGCAACGCGCTTGCCCTTGAGATCGACCGAGGTGTCCCATCCGGCGGTGTGCATCTTGGGCCCTGCAAAGGTTTCGAGGCCCGGAATCTTCGGCATGGACCAGCGGTTGAGGACGCCATGGGCGAGGAGCACGGCGCTGGCGGCCTTCTCGCTGGTGGTGCCGTCCTTGTGCAGCAGCTTGACGCGCCACTTGGCAGCGCCGTCGTCCCACACCGCGCCGGTGACGCGGGTCTCGAACAGGACATGGTTGCGCACACCGTGCTTGCCGGCCACGCCCACGAGGTAGTCCTGAATTTCCTGCCCCTTGGGATGGTAGTGGCTCCATTCGGGGTTCAGTTCGAACGAGTAGCTGTAGAAGTGGCTGGGCGTGTCGACCCCCGACGCCGGGGTAGCGGTTTTCCCACCAGGTGCCGCCCAGCTCGGCGTTCTTCTCGACGATGGTGTAGGAATAGCCCGCTTCGGAGAGCTTGATGCCCGCCGCAATGCCGCTCATGCCACCGCCGATGACGAGCACGTCGAAGTCCTTTGGCGGAGTCGGACGGCCGGAGATGTGCTTGCGCGCGACCGGCGGTTCGAAGCCCATCTGGTCGTAGAGCACCGGGATCAGGCCGGGATCGACGTCTTCGCCGACGCTGACGCTCATCATGTGGCGGAGGAACTCGGTGTCGAGAGGCTTTTCCTCTGGCGGAATGGGCGAGGTCAGCAGCGCGAACAGGCGGTCGCGCAGGTCCTGCGCCATGGCTTCGGGCACATCGCTCGGCGCGTCAGCGGCGTAGGCGGCGGTGAGATAGGGCGCGAAGCTGTCGAGGTAGGCTCGGTCCTGCGCCCAGGTCGAATAGACCATGAGCAGCGTGGGCAGGTTCGCGTCCCGCAGAGCAGCCTTCAGGCTTTCCCGGTCGGTGATGGGCAGGTTTGCCGTGCGGGGGGAGTTCGTGGCCGACATCGCGGTTCCTCTCGTTTGAGTAAGTGAACACTTACAAGTGGGGCGTGCGCCTGTCAATGGCGATGCTTCGGCTTCTCAAGTAAGCCTCGCACTCCGCCCATCACATGCGTGGCCAAACAGCTACAGTCCTACGCAAAAAGGGAAACTCTCAGCCCTATGATCATGTTTGATCACGTTTGATTGCTTGCGGTTTGACACTTCCGCGTTTGTAGGTTAGTCATGACTAACTTCGGCGAAGGACGTGGCAGTCTGCGATCGGGGAGAGGAGGATGCCAAGGCTCGCGGTTTGCGCTTCGGGTGCAGCCAAGGGGGCGAGCCCCGGCAACCCACCGATTCTCTCTGACGCAAGCGGCCAACCCGTCCTTGGCCGGTGTCCGGCCGGGCAAGACGTTCGGCGCGTTGTTCCAGAATCCGGCGGCAAGGCCCGTCGGCAAGGCAATCACCGGGGAGGAAACATGAAGTTCGATACCTTGAAGCTGTCGCTGCTGGTTGGCGGAAGCATTGTGGCGCTCATGTCGCCCATTACCGCCAGCGCAGCCGAAGCTGCGGACGCGCAGCCGCAGGCGGCCGAGGAAGCGCCGGCCAACGAGATCATCGTCACCGCCACGCGCCAGTCGCAGAAGCTGCAGGACGTGGCCATGACGGTCAACGTCGCCACCGGCGAACAGCTCGAGAAGTTCAAGATCTTCGACGTCAAGGACGTGGCGCAGCTGGCGCCGGGCCTTGAACTGACCAATGTCAGCGGCCGCAACAACACGACCACGCTGCGCGGCATCTCGTTCGATCCCGATCAGGGCACCTCGCCTGCGGTACAGGTCTACTTCAACGAGATCCCGACCGACGCGCAGACCGTCTATACCGCGATCTATGACGTCCAGCAGATCGAAGTCCTGCGCGGGCCGCAGGGTCTGCTGCGCGGCCTGTCGGCTCCGGCCGGCGCGATCACCATCGCCAGCCGCCGCCCGGACTTCGACAAGCCCGAGGGCTATGCGCAGATCAGCGGCACCACCCGCGCCGGGTACAACGCGCAGATGGGCGCTTCGCTGCCGTTCTCGGACAAGCTGGCGATCCGCGTCGCCGCGCTGGTCGACGGCAACCGCCTCAACAACGTCTATAACGTGACCCGCGGCGAACGGTCGAAGAGCACGACCGAAAGCGCGCGCGTCACTCTTGGCTGGAAGCCGACCGACAATTTCACCGGCTACCTGACCTACCAGTACCTCGAAGCGGACAATCGCCAGTTCCAGCAGGTCATCGGCACCGGCAACAATCCCTACAGCCAGTACTTCACCATTCCGGTTCCGGGCGTGGGCGATCTTCCGGCGCAGCTGGCCGGGGTGTTCATTCCCGATACGACCGCAAGCTCGGGGCCGGCGCTGACGCCGGGTGACTACGCCTCGGTCCAGGACGGGGTGTTCCGCAACATCAACAAGTCGCACATCGTCAATCTCAACCTCGATTACGATCTGGGCGGAGCAACGCTCGCCTTTGTCGGTGCGCACCAGTTCAGCAAGCTCGATATCAAGCGCGATCTCGACGTGACCAACGCGCTGCCGGGCTATGTGCAGTATTCCAATGTCGTGACGCCCTACAAGGTCGACACCGCGGAACTGCGCCTGACCTCGAACAACACCGAGGGCCTCGGCTGGGGCGTCGGCGCGTTCTACACGAAGCAGACCGGCACGACCGTGGTCGATCAGGACGCCTCGCAGTTCTGGTATGCGGTCAACCCGAACGCGCAGGTCAATCTGCCGTTCGCCGCGATCGGGGTGCCGCTCCCCGGCTTCACGCCGTTCACGCTGCCAAACACGCTGGGCATCGCGACCCGCGTCAACGTGCCGGTCAACAACCAGACCTGGTCGTTCAACGCCAACCTGCGCTATCGCTCCGGCCCGCTCTCGATCGAAGGCGGCGTGCGCTACTCGATCATCAAGAGCGTGCAGACCACGCAGCTGACGCTCAGCGGAGCCGTCAACAGCGGCCCCACCGAGATCATCCCGGCAGCCCTGCAGCGCAACACCAACAAGCCGGTGACCGGCGGCGTCAACATCTCCTACGCGATCACGCCGGACCTCAACGTCTTCGCCGCCTATGGCCACTCGTTCCGCGCCGGCAGCACCGGCGTTGCGGTGCCGGCCGGCATTTCCAACGACCTGATCCGCACCAATCCGGAAAAGACCGATTCGTTCGAGGCCGGCTTCAAGGGCACCATGTTCGACAGGCGCGTGAACTACTCGGTCGCCGCCTACTACCAGAAGATCGACAACTTCCTGTCGCGCTTCACCGACATCTATTACAACGCGCCCGCCGCCCAGCCTTCGACCGGCTTCTTCGATTTCAACTACAACGCCGACGCCACCGTGAAGGGCGTGGAGGCGTCGTTCGACGGCCGCGTTTCCGACAACTGGGACCTCGGCGTGTCGGCGGCTTATACCAAGGCGCGGTTCGACAAGGCCCGCGTGCCCTGCACCGACTTTGCCGGAACCGGCATTCCCAACCGCACCGGTGCGCCTGCCGTCACCGGTAACGGCAACGTCAGCTATTGCATCGCCAATGGCCGCCTTGCCGAGGTTCCCGACTTCAGCCTGACCGCCAACACCGAACTGCGCGTTCCGATGGGCGATTTCACGCCCTTCGTCCGCGCCCTGTTCACCTACCGTCCGGGCTTCGATTCCGAACGCGCGCAGTACACCTACCAGTCGCGCGAACTGCTCAACATGTTCCTGGGCGTGCGCACCAGCGACGGCAAGTGGGAGTTCGACGTGTTCGCCCGCAACCTGCTCGACCAGCGCCGCATCACCCAGCGCGGCCTCGGCAACGGCACGGTGGATTCGCTGATCGCCGGCACCTTCAACTCCGGCTTCCGACAGGTCAGCATGACCAACCCGCGCGAATTCGGCGCTACGCTGAAGTTCAACTGGTAAGCAGTCCGGACCACCGGGAAGAGAGGGGTCGCTGGCTAAGCGACCCCTTTTTCGTTTTCGCAGGATGCAAGGCCTGCGGGCTCAGGCCTTCCCCTCGATCGGGGCAACGTCGAACTGGTACTTGATGATGTCGACGACAATGGCCGGGGTGAGCGTGCGGATGCCGTGTACGCCCGAAAGCTTGTCGAGCAGGAACTCCGACAGGTCGTCGAAATCGTGCAGGGCGACGAGCATGTCGATGTCATAGCCGCCGGTGACCAGGTGTGCGGCGACGACTTCGGGCAGCGCCGCGAGTTCGTGGGCGACATCGGAAGCGGGACGGCCATCGACCGAGACCGAGATGCGCAGCAGCACGTTGAAACCATGCGCCGAAAAGTCCGACACCGCGACAACGCGCAACTGGTTGGCATCCTCCATGCGGCGGATGCGCGTGGACACCGTGGTCGCGGTAAGGCCCAGCATGTCGGCCACCTGCTGGTTGTTGGCCCGACCGTTCGCCCGCAGGGTTTCGATGATCGCAAGGTCGGTCGGGTCCGGACCCGCAGGTGCCGGGGCGGGCGCAGTGCCCGCCACCGTGGACGCCTTCTGTGTGGTCCGCCGTTTGACTGGCGCCTTGCTCACGCTTGGCCGATGCCGAGGTGGCGTTCGAAGAAGCGGGCCATCAGGTCGATTGCCTCGCGCGATTCCGGGATGCCTACGCTGTACCAGAAGCCGTGGGCCATGGCTTCGAACACGAAGAGTTCGGCATCGCGACCGGCCTTGCGCAAGGCGCGGTGGAACATCGCAGTGGAGCTGAGCACGGCGTCGCGCGTGCCGGTGACCAGCAGGGTCGGCGGGAAGTCGGACAGGTCGCCCTTGATCGGGACGAGCAGCGGATCGTTGCGGTCCGCCGTGCCGACGAAGACGCCGCGCTCGCACTGCGGATCGTCAAGCTTCGCGCCGAGGTGGCCGTAGAAGCCCGATAGCGTCAGGTAGTTGAAGGTATCGCCAAGCTGCGTCACGTCGCCGCCCGCCGTGAACACGCCGCAGGCCGCAGGCAGGGGCAGGCCTTCCTTCTTGAAGCGCATGATCGCCATGGCCGTGAGGAAGCCACCCGCCGATGTGCCGAACAGGATCACGTCCTTGGCCGCATGGGTCCTCAGCGCATCGCGATAGACCGCGACGATATCGTCGACCGCTGCCGGGAAGGGGTGTTCCGGCGCGAGGCGATAGTCGACCGCGATGACCTCGCAGCCGGTCTCGCCAGCAATGGGAATGGCCTCCACCAGCGAGCCAGAACCCATCACGAAGCCGCCGCCGTGCAGGTTGATCAGCAGCTTGTCGGCATGGCGCACGCCGTCCTTCGGCTTGATGCGGTGGCAGCGCACTCCGTCGATCGCGGTTTCCTCGATCGTGCAGGGAAAGACCTCGAGCGCCTGTTGGTTGAGCCATTCGAACATCGGAGCCAGCGGTTCGCGCATCAGCCACATCGGCACCGGGGGCGCGTCCTCGGGCATCTGCTGGTTGGGATCGAAGCGCAGATAGGCCTTGGCTTCCTCGCTGATCGTATCGGGCACGTCGAGCTTGACCCGGCCGAGATCCACTACCCCGTTTTCAACTTTGTAGCTGCGCATTCGTCTTGTTCCTTCGGATGTATGTCGGGTCAGTTCACGATGAGCCGTTCGCGCAGTTCGCGCTTGAGCAGCTTGCCGTTGGCGTTGCGGGGCAGGGGCGCGGGCTCGATGTGGATGTCCTCGGGCACCTTGTAGTCCGACAGGAGCGCGCCGACGTGAGCGCGGAGCTGGTCGGCTGTCGCCGGTTCGCAGAGATGGACGAAGGCCACCACGCGCTCCCCCAGCACCGGGCAGGGCTTGCCGACCACCGCCGCCTCGACCACGGCGGGATGGGCGCAGAGGGTGTTCTCGACCTCGACCGACCACACCTTGAAGCCGCCCCGATTGATCATGTCCTTGAGCCGGTCGTGGAGGGAGACAAAGCCCTGCGCGTCCATTGCGCCGATGTCGCCCGATTTCCAGAAGCCGTGGCAATAGGCGGCTTCGGTGGCGGCAGGATCGTTCCAGTAGCCGGGGCTGACCATCGGCCCCGCCATCCAGATCTCGCCCTGTTCGCCGCGCGGCACTTCGCGCCCTTGCGGGTCCATCACGATCAGGTCGCAGCAGGCCACCGGCAGGCCGAGTTGGCGCGGTCGCGCCGCTGCTTCCTGTGCTGGCATGATCACTGCGGGCGAGGCCGTTTCGGTGGCGCCATAGGTGTTGTGCAGGGCAAGGCCGGGCAGGCGCGTGGCGATCTCGGCAATCGTCGCGTCGGGCATCGGTGCGCCGCCGAAGCCGCAGACCCGCCAGTCGGGCAGGGTCGTCCGGTCACAGTCCGGCTGCATCAGGATCAGCGCGATCATGGCGGGGACGATCAGCGTGTAGGTCATGCGCTCCTGCCGGGCGATCTCGACGAAGCGCGCCGCCTTGAACTCGCGCATGATCACCAGGCACCCCGCCACGGCAACGCTGACGCCGAGCAGGGCGACAAGTCCGGTGACGTGGCTTGCCGGGACCGCCAGCAGGCAACGCTCGCCCTCGCGCAGGCCGTAATGCGCGCGATAGTGCAGCAGCGAATGGACTACGTTGCAGTGGGTCAGCACCGCGCCCTTGGGCTTGCCCGTGGTGCCCGAGGTAAACAGGATGACTGCCGCATCGTCTTCGTCGACGGGATCGAAGTGCTGCGGCTCGGCGGCGGGGAGGGCCGTCTCATCAGCGACGGCAAAGCGATGGCGGAGAGCCTCTGGAAGATCGGGCAGGGCGGCATCGGCTTCGTGGAACAGCACCGCCGCGCCGCTGGCTTCGAGAGCCTGCGCGATCTCCGGCTTGCTCAGCCGCAGGTTGAGCGGCACCGCGATCCACCCGCCCAGCGCGCAGGCGAGGACGATGACCTGATATTCCAGCCGGTTGCCGAGCAGGATGGCAACGCGCTCGCCCTTGGCCAGACCGGCCTGTGCCAGCGCCGAGGCTAGCGACTGCACCGCCGCATCCAGCTGCTGATAGGTCAGCCGCCGCGATCCATCGACCACCGCTTCTGCGTCCGGCGCGCGTGCCACCGCCCGCGCCAGACAATCGGCCAGCGAGCGTGCCCGGTCGGCAAAGGAGCGCACCACGCGTCCATGATGAACTTCGTGGCGCAGATCGGCGGAAAACGCGTGCATCACCTCTCCTGATGCGTCTTTCATCTTGTCATTGCGTAATCAATGCGCGAATGAGCTACGATAATCAATAGTAAGTGGCCACTGAGTCACATTGTCGGGACGCGTTTTTGCGATAGGCCAGCGAGGCGGCTGCAAGCCATGCCATCGGGGCGAAATGGGAGATAACCGGAAATGACCGCACTGTCAGGCTTCACCAAGCTGATCTGCCGCGATGAAGAGGCGATGGCCGCCTATTACACCTCGGTCTACGGTTACGGCATCGTCCAGCGCGTTGCCGGAAGCAGCGATGGCGAACCCTTCCGCGAAGTGATCCTTGCCCCCGGCGGCGACTGGACCAAGGGCTCGCTGGTCATGTTCAACTTCACCGAACGTGACGCCCCGCGCGACCAGCAGGTCATCCTCGGCTTCGTGGTCGAGGACCTCGATGCGCTGGTGGCAAAGATCACCGCCAACGGCGGCAAGCTGGTCGGCCCGATCCGCGAGGAAGCCGAACACGGCGTGCGCGTGGTATTCTCCACCGATCCCGAAGGCGCGCTGTGCGAAAACGTGCAGATGCTGGCCCATTGATCCGCAGCGGAGAGTAAGCCCATGGCCTTGGACAAGGACGTATTCGCAGGCGGCGTCGCCGTCGTCACCGGTGCCGGTTCGGGCATCGGCGCAGGCCTCGCCCGCCGCGCAGGCGCGCTTGGCATGACCGTGGTGGTGACCGACATCAACCAAGCCGCAGCGGCCGAAACGGTCGCGGCCATCGTCGCGGCAGGCGGCAAGGCCGAGGCCGAGAAGGTCGACGTCTCCATCCCCGAGGAACTTGATCGCCTGGCAGAGCTGGTCTTCGCCCGCCACGGCGAAGTGCGCCTGCTGATCAACAACGCCGGGATCGAGACGGTCGGCTACACCTGGGAAGTGCCGACTGCACGTTGGGAAGCCGCGCTCAACATTAACCTGCACGGCGTGATTCACGGCGTGCGCGCCTTCGTGCCGCGCATCATCGCCAGCGGCAAGGAAGCGTGGATCGGCAACCTCTCCTCGGTCGGCGCCTTCGGGCAGATGCCGGCGCAGACCGCCTATATCGTCACCAAGCACGCGGTGCAGGCGTTCAGCGAATGCCTCTATCTCGAGATGGAGCTGAAAAAGCTGCCGATCCACGTCTGCTCGATCATTCCCGGCATGATGCGCACCAACATCTTCAATGCCGAAGGCGGCGAGGGCGAACCCGCCAACGCCAGCGGCCATCGCCGCGCAATGTTCGAGATGATGCGCGATTATGGCATGGACCTCGACGAAGGCTGCCGCCTGTTCCTCGAACAGATGGCCGAGAAGAAGTTCTGGGTACACAGCCAGCCCGAGATGAGCGAGCAGGCCCTCGGCGGCCGCATCCGCTTCATGCAGGACCAGACCCCGCCGGTCATGCCCGACATCGCCCGCCAGATCGCGGGGGATTGAGGCGATGGGCAGGCTTGAAGGCAAGGTGGCGATCGTCACCGGGGCGGGCCGCGTCGGCAATATCGGCGTGGCCGTGGCCCGCGCGTTCCTGCGCGAGGGCGCCAAGGCCGTGGTCGGCACCGATTTCCGCCGCGAACAGGCGGCAGAGATCGAGGCGCTGGTGCGGGCCGACGGCTCGCCCGGCAGCTTCGTGCTGATGGAGCAGGACGTGACCAGCGAGGCCGACTGGGCACGCGTTGCAGAGGCGACCGTCGCCGATTTCGGCCAGATCGACGTGCTGGTGAACAATGCCGGCCTGTCGATTCACGGCGGCATCGCCCAGACCTCGCTCGACGATCTGCGCAAGGTCATGGCCGTGAACCACGATGCGCTGTTCCTCGGCATCAAGGCTTGCGCCCCGCATCTCGCTTCGGCGGTGGAGCGGTTCGGCGGCGGCGGTTCGATCATCAACAACCTGTCGATGGCCTCGTACATGCCCAACGCCACCAACATCGGCTACCACGTCTCGAAAGCGGCGGGTCGGATGCTGACGATCTGCGCGGCGCTGGAATACGGCCCGCAGAAGATCCGCGTGAACTCGATCCACCCCGGCGTGACGATGACCCCGATCTTGCGCGAGGGGCTGGCCGACTACGTCGCGCAAGGCATGTGGGAAAGCACCGAGGCAGCCGAAGCCGCGCTTGCCGCGATGAATCCGCTTGGCGTGGCGAGCGAGCCGGAGGATACCGCACACGCATTCGTCTATCTGGCGAGTGACGAGGCGCGTTTCGTGACCGGCGCGTCGATGTACCATGATGGCGCGATCGGCCTGAGGTACTGATGACGGGGCAGCGGCCCGGTTTTCGCCGGGCCGTCTTCCTTCAGGTGGTGCGCGGGGTTTCCACCCCGGCATTGCGACAGGCCCATTCGAGCAGCGCCGAGTAATCCTTGGTTGCGAATTCCGGCATGGCGCGCGCCCCGCCATAGACGGCGTGGGCGGCGGCACCGACCGGCAGGCCCATGCGGTATTCGGCGGCAGCGGTCATCGCCAGGGTCATGTCCTTGAACGCAAGGTCGATGGTGAAGCCGGGCACGGTATCGCCCTTCAGCACCTTGTTGACCATCAGCGTGTGCAACTGTCCGTTCTGCGCCGTCGTGCTGCCGGTGACCTTGAGAATCGTGTCGATATCGAGCCCGAGCCGCGTGCCCAGCGCCACGGCCTCGGCGCTGACTTCGGCGATGGTCAGCAACAGGAAGTTGTTCACCAGCTTCATCCGGCTGCCCATGCCCTGCCCGCCGCAGCGCATGATGTCCTTGCCCATGGCGTTCAGCAGCGGCTCGACGCGGGCGAAGTCCTCGTCGCTCGCGCCAACCATGAACAGCGATTCTCCGCGCTCCGCATGGAGCACGAGGCGGCCGATCGGGCTGTCGACGAAGGCGACGCCCTTTGCGGCGCAGGCCTTGGCCACGCGGTCGGTGCCGTTGGCGTCGATGGTCGACATGTCGAGCAGCAGCGTGCCCGGCTTCATCTGCGCCAACGCGCCATCCGGGCCCAGCACAACGGCCTCGACATGCGGCGTGGCGGGAAGGCAGGTGATAACCACCTCGACGTCCCGCGCGGCTTCGGCCACCGAGCCAGCCTTGCGCCCGCCCAGTTCCACGATCTCGTCGGCACGCGCCGGTTCGATGTCATAGGCGATGACGTCGAAGCCCTTGCGCACCAGATGCCGGGCCAGCGGCAGGCCCATCGCGCCAAGGCCGATATAGGCGACAGTCGTCATGATATGCTCTCCGCAGGCGCTCAGATGGCGCCGTGATTGATGTAGCTGGTCTTGCTTTCGGTGAAGAATTCGGCCGCCGCAGCGCCGGTCTCGCGCGCGCCGTAGCCCGAGGGCGAGCGCCCGCCGAGCGGCACGTGGTACTCAAGGCCCGCCGTCGGGGCGTTGACCATGACCATTCCGGCCTTGGAGGCCTTGCGGAAGCGCTCGGCGCTTTTCAGGCTGGTCGTCGCGATGCCGGACGAGAGCTTGTATTCGCAGGCGTTGGCGGCGTGGATCGCCTCGTCGAGATCCTCGACCTTGATCACCGAGGCAATCGGGCCGAACGATTCATGCTGGTTGCAGCGCCACTCTGCCCTGGTGCCGGTCAGCAGCGTCGGCGCCATGAACAGGCCGCGCGTGCGTCCTTCCACGGCACCGCCGCCCGCTGCCAGTTCAGCGCCTTCGCCTTGGGCATCGATCACGAACTGCAGGTTCTCGTTGAACTGCTGCACATTGGCGACCGGACCGATCTGGGTCTCGGGATCGAGCGCGTGGCCAACGCGGTAGCTGCCCGCAACCTTGGCCATGCGTTCGACAAAGGCATCGTGGATGCCGCGCGTGACGATCAGGCGCTCCGTCCCGGTGCAGCGCTGCCCGGTCTGGATCCACGCACCGTTGCTGGCGATCTCCACCGCCAGATCGAGGTCGGCATCATCGAGCACGACCAGCGCGTTCTTGCCGCCGAGTTCCAATTGGCACTTGGTCATCGTCTCGGCCGCGCGGGTCAGCACGGCACGGCCTGTGGCAGTGCCGCCGGTGAAGGTCAGGCCATCGGCCTCGTCGATCATCACGTTGCCGGTGGCGCGGCCATCGCCCATGACGAGGTTGAACACGCCCGCTGGAACGCCCGCTTCCTCGATGATCTGCGCCAGCATCACCGCACATCCGGGCACGAAGCTGCTGGGCTTCAGCACCACCGAATTGCCATAGGCCAGCGCCCCCGCAACCTTCCACGACGGCAGGGCAATCGGGAAGTTCCACGGCGTGATCGCGGCAACGACGCCCAACGGCTCGCGCGTGACCAGCACGTTGAAGCCGTCGCGCATCGAATTGTACCATTCGCCCTGCGCGCGGATCACGTCCCCGGCAGCGGCCTGGAAGCACTGCGCGGCACGCAGCGCCTCGCCCACGCCTTCGGGCAAGGTCTTGCCTTCCTCGCGGCTGAGCAGCTTGCCGATCTCGGGCGCGCGCGCTTTCAGCAGTTCGGCAATGCGGTAGAGGATGTCGACGCGGGCCTGCATGTTGAACGCGGCCCAGGCAGGCTGTGCCCGACGCGCAGCGGCCATCGCCTCGCGCACTTCGGTCTCGCCGACCTTGCTATAGCTGCCGACGGTCTCGTCGAGGTCCGAGGGGTTCACCGTCGTGAACGGCACCGTACCATCCACCCAGCGCCCGTCGATGTAGTTCGCGCCCTTCATCACAGTGTCTCCGCGATCACGCCCGCGGCCAGCAGGCGCTCGATCTCTTCCGCTTGCAGCCCGAGCTGTTCGGTCAGGACACTCGCGGTATCCTCGCCCGAGCGCGGCGGTGCGTGGCGATAGGTGGCGGGCGAGGCGGAAAGTTGCGCCGGGAAGCCGAGCACCTTCACCGGCGTTCCGTCCGACCGGGTCATTTCATGGACCAGCCCGCGCACCGCGATCTGCGGATGATCGAGCACTTCGGGGATCTCGTTGACCTTGCCGCCGGGCAGCTTTGCCGCTTCCATCGCCGCGATCAGCTCTGCGGATTTCCACTTGGCAATCGCCGGACGTAGTTGCGCCAGCAGGGCCTCGCGGTTCACGCTGCGGCCCGCGCTGATGGCAAAGCGTTCGTCGTCTGCCAGTTCGGGCAGGCCGAGCAGGGCGGTGAAGGCGCGAAACTGGCGGTCGTTGCCCAGCGCAACGAGGATGCTGCCGTCGGCGCAGGCAAAGTCCTGATAGGGCACGGTATTGGGATGCTGGTTGCCCATGCGGCGCGGCACCATCCCGCCGTTGAGCCAGTTCGAGGCCTGATTGGCCAGCAGCGCGACTTGCGTGTCGAGCAGGGCAAGGTCGATGCGCTGCCCCTCGCCGGTGGCATGGCGGTGATTGAGCGCTGCCAGAACCGAGATGGTGGCATAGAGCCCGGTGGTAAGGTCGCTGATCGGGATGCCGACCTTCATCGGCCCGCCGCCCGGCTCGCCATCGGGCAGGCCGGTCACGCTCATCAACCCGCTCATGCCTTGCACGAGGAAGTCGTAGCCGCCGTTGTTGCGCAAGGGTCCGGTCTGGCCGAAGCCGGTGATCGAAAGGTAGATCAGGTCTGGCTTGATCGCGCGCAGCGAGTCATAGTCGAGGCCATACTTGACGAGGCCACCGACGCGGAAGTTCTCGATCACGATGTCCGCCTTGGCGGCAAACTGGCGGATCAGGTCGGCGCCTGCGGGGTCGGCCATGTTGATCGCGACCGAGCGCTTGTTGCGGTTGGCGCAGAGGTAATAGGCGGCATCGCGGCTGCCATCGTCGAGGAACGGCGGCCCCCACTTGCGCGTGTCGTCGCCTTGCCCCGGCTGTTCGATCTTGATCACGTCCGCGCCAAGATCGCCCAGCGTCTGGCTGCACCATGGCCCGGCCAGCACGCGCGAAAGATCCAGCACGGTGATGCCGGCAAGGGGGCCTGCAGTCGTCACCTCGCTCACTCGCCCTTCAGCTCCGGCGTGCGCTTTTCAAGGAAGGCGCTGACCGCCTCGTGGTGGTCACGGGTGTGGTGGGCGAGCGCCTGATAGGCGGCCGAGAGTTCGAGCAGCGGGGCCAGCTTCATGTCCTGCCCTTCGCGCAGCAGGCGCTTGGCCATGCGCGTGGCGTGGCCGGGGTTGGCGGCGATGGCATGGGCGACTTCGAGCGCGCGGGGCAGGAGCTGGTCAGGCGCGACGACTTCGCTGACGAGGCCGTATTCCAGTGCCTTGGCGGCATCGATGGTGTCGCCGGTCAGCGTCATCAGGCTGGCGCGGGCCATGCCGATCACGCGCGGCAGCAGCCACGCCCCGCCATCGCCCGGCACGATGCCGAGCTTGACGAAGCTTTCGGCGAACAAAGCCTTGTCCGACGCAATGCGGATGTCGGTCATGCAGGCAAGATCGAGACCCGCACCGATCGCCGGACCGTTGACGGCGGCCACGACCGGCACTTCAAGATCATAAAGCGCGGTCGGGATCAGCTGGATGCCGGTGCGATACTGGTTGCGGATCGAGAAGGGCGAGCCGCCGAACATGCCGGTCTTGTCGGCCATGTGCTTGACATTGCCGCCTGCGCAGAACGCCTTGCCCGCGCCGGTCAGCACCACCGCGCGGACGGAGGCATCGCGCGTCACGTCGGCGCAGAACTGCGCAATCTCCTCGCTGTGCGCGGTTTCCGAGATCGCGTTGCGCGTGTCGGGGCGGTTGAGCGTGGCGATGACCACCGGGCCATCGCGTTCGATCAGCAGGAAAGGGGTATCGGACATCGCGCGCTCTCCGTTGGTTCTGTGTTGCGCGAAACAGCTAGGCCACCATGCCCTTTCGGGCTAATATTGAATTTTCCGGCTTCGATAGTGAGTGTGTATCGTGGACCTGCGCCAGCTGCGCTATTTCAACGCCCTTGCCGAGACGCTGAACTTCCACCGTGCGGCCGAACGCCTGCACATCTCGCAGCCGCCGCTGACGGTGGCCATCCGCAAGCTCGAGGAAGACCTCGGCGTCGCCCTGTTCGAGCGCGATCCGCGCGGTGTGCGGCTGACCACCGCAGGCCTTGCCGCCATCGCCCCGGCGCGCGAGGCGCTGGCTGCGGCAGAGAAAGTGCGCGAGGCCGTGCGCCAGGGGGCTGCGGGCCTGCGCGGGCGGCTCTCGGTCGGCTTCATCGGCTCGGCCATCGGCGATCTGTTGCCGCGCATCGTCCCGCCCTTCCGCAAGGCCTATCCCGAGGTCGAACTGGCGCTGGAGGAGCTGAACAGCGTCGAAATCGTGCGCGCAATTGCCGCGCGGCGGCTGGATATCGGGCTGGTGCGCCTGCCGGTCATGGACTCCGCGCCCGTCGCCATCGACGTGATCGAGGAGGACGAACTCGTGGCCGTGCTGCCTGCCAGCGACGTGCTGGCGCGGCGCAAGACGCTCGACCTGGGCGCGCTCGCCGACCGCGCGTTCATCATCTACAGCCCGGTCAGCGTGCTCCACGCCACGATCCGCCTCGCCTGTCATCGCGCCGGCTTTGCGCCAAGGGTGGCGCAGGAGGCGGTGCAGGTGCAGACCATTCTGAGCCTTGTCGAGGCCGGACTTGGCGTTGCGCTGGTGCCCGCCCGCAGCGCGCGCTTCGCCGGGGCCGGGGTGCGCATCGTGACTCTCGCCGAGCCGGTGCCCATCGCCATGGGCATCGCGCGGGCGCAGGATGCATCGGTGCTGGCGCATAACTTCGTCCAGGCGGCGCTCGCTACCGGCCCGGACTGATATGCAAACCATATCAAAATCAGAAAATTAAATATTTGAAGCAGAAGGCGTGTGGGCGCATCCATGGCACCGAGACGTGGCGACGAAGCGTGCCACCCGGGACAGGAGCCGCCCTTTCGTGTTCGATACACTGACGCTTGCCCAACTTCCGCCCGAGGACGAGGCGCTGCGCCCCGCCGTCCGCGCCTTTATCGAGCGCCACATCGCCGCAATCCCGCTCGATCGCCGCGCGCGCTCGTGGCAGGGCTTCAGCGCCGAATTCAGCCGCGCGCTTGGCGAAGCGGGCTTTCTCGGCCTGACGCTGCCCAAGGCATATGGCGGGCACGGCAAGGGCCCCTTCGCCCGCTTCGTGGTGGTCGAGGAACTGCTGACGGCAGGTGCCCCGGTGGCCGCGCACTGGATCGCCGACCGGCAGAGCGCGCCGCTGCTCCTGAACTTCGGCACCGAGGCGCAGCGCCAGAAGCACATCCCGGCAATCTGCCGGGGCGAGCAGCTGTTCTGCATCGGCATGAGCGAGCCGGGTTCGGGATCGGACCTTGCCAGCGTGCGCACCCGCGCCGAGCGCACCGAGAAGGGCTGGGTGGTCAATGGCCAGAAGATCTGGACCACCAACGCGATGCATTCGGACTACATGATCGCGCTGATCCGCACATCCGGCACCTCGGCTGATCGGCAAGCAGGCCTGTCGCAGCTGATCATCGACCTCAAGGCACCCGGCGTAACCGTGCGGCCCATCGTCGACCTGACGGGTGATGCGCATTTTGCCGAAGTGTTCTTCGAGAACGTGGAACTGGGCGAGGATGCGCTGGTCGGCGCAGAGGGCGAGGGCTGGAAGCAGGTCGTCGCCGAACTCGCCTTCGAACGTTCGGGGCCGGAGCGGATCTATTCCAGCGCCGTGTTGCTCGATGCCTGGATCCGGCACCTGCAGGCCGTGGGCCGCAGCGATTGCGCCGCGCTGGTCGGACGCCTCACCGCCGAACTCGCCACGCTGCGCGCCATGTCGATTGCCTGCACCGCGCGACTGGTGGCGGGGGAAAGCCCGGTGGTCGAAGCGAGCATCGTCAAGGATCGCGGCACCGGCTTCGAACAGGAACTCCCATTGGTGATCGGTGACGATCTTGCCGCGCACCCCGACGAGGCGGTGAGCGAGGAGCTTTACCGCACGCTGCTCTATGTCACGCACATCGCGCCCAGCTTCAGCCTGCGCGGCGGCACGCGCGAGATCCTGCGCGGAATCATCGCGCGCGGCATGGGCCTGCGCTGAGGGGGAGAGGACATCATGGACATCAACGAACTGCTCGAACCCTTCGTCCGCATGCTCGATGCGGCAGCGGCCCCGGCGACCGTGCGCGCCATCGAGCACGGCGGTTCCCCCGACGCGCTGTGGAGCGAGATTGCCGAGTCCGGCTTCCTCGATGCACTCGTGGCCGAGGAGCATGGCGGCGCAGGCCTGAGCCTCGCCGGCATCGAACCGCTGATCGAGGCGCTGGGCGCCCGCGCCGTGCCGCTGCCGGTGGCCGAGACCATGCTCGCGCGCGCCGTTCTGGCGCAGGAAGGCATTACCGCGCCCGAGGGGCCGATCGTGCTGGTCACCTCGATGACCCAGCCGGTGCCCTGCGGACTGGTCGCAAAAGCCGCGCTGGTCGATTGCGGCGATGAGCTTGTCCTGTGCGACATGGCGCAGCTCTCGCCCGCACCGACCGGCGTGACGAACGGGCTGGCCGCGCGCATTTCCGGCACACCCGATGGCATCCGCCTGCCGCGTCCCGCTTCCGGCCTGCGCGCCATCGCTGCCGTGCTGCGCGCCGCTCTGATCGCCGGGGCCGCCGCGCGCCTGTGCGACGTGACCACTGCCTATGCCTCCGAACGTGTGCAGTTCGGCAAGCCGATCGGCCGCCAGCAGTCGCTGCAGCAGATGCTGGCGCTGATGGCCGAGGACATGATCGCCTGCCGCATCGCCGCGCAGCTCGGTGCCTCGCAGGGGATTGGCCCGTCCCTCGCCACCGCCGCAACAGCCAAGATCACCACGTCGGCCGCCGCCCCGCGCATCGCTGCCTCCGCTCACGCCGTCCATGGCGCCATCGGCATCAGCGAGGAATACGACCTGCAACTCCTCACCCGCCGCCTCCACGAATGGCGCCTGGCAGACGGCTCGGAAGGGTACTGGTCGCAGGTGCTGGGCGCGGCACGACTGGCCTCGCCTCAGCCCACGGTCGACTGGATCCGCGAAACCGTGTTCGCCTGATCCGGGTCAGAGCCTGCCGGAGTAGCGGTTGGGCCCCGACCCCGCGCGCGCCTGACGCCCACCCGGCAGGATCACCTCGCCCTCCACCCCGGCAGGCAGTTCCACGTCGAGCCGGAACCTGCCGTCCCTGGCCGTCCAGTCGGTGCGGATCGTGCCGCGCACGCTCTGATAGGTCGCACCGCCGCTGCCCAGCACCGGGCTCATGATCGGCGCGATGCGCACCCGTCCGAAGCCCGGCGTGGCAGGCGCGATACCGGCGATGCGGCGGAACAGGAAATCGCCGATAGCGCCGAAGGCATAGTGGTTGCGGCTGTTCATGCCGACATCGCCCTGGTCGCTGTTCCAGCGCTCCCACATGCTCGTCGCGCCCTTTTCGACCATGTATCCCCACGACGGGTAGCTGCGCTGCGTCAGCAGGGAGATCGCGGTGGCCTCCTGCCCGGCCATGACCAGCGCATCGAGGATGTGCGGCGTGCCGAGGAAGCCGGTGGAGAGGTGATTGCCGCGCCGCGCGATGTCCGCCGCCAGCGCCGCGCCCGCCACCCGCGTGGCATCCGGCGAGAGCAGGCCGAAGCGGATCGCCACGACATTGCCGGTCTGGCTGCCGTTGCCGACCTTGCCATCGACGACAAAAGCCGTGTTGAACGCGCTGCGGATCGCCTCGAACAGGTTGCGATACTTGGCAGCGGCTGCGGCATCGCCGATCGCCTCGGCCATTGCGGCCATCATCGTGGCGTCCTGCGCCCAATAGGCGGTGGAGAGCAGGTCCTTGGGCGTCGTCGCCGCGCCGGGATTGGCGGTCGGCGCATCGACCGAGAGCCAGTCGGCATAGTCCGCGCCGCGTTGCTTGCGCCAGATGTGGTCGGGGTTGGCCGCTTCGATCCACGCCATATAGGCTTCCATCGACTGCCAGTTCGCCCGGATCACCCCGGTATCGCCGTTCTGCATCCACGAGGTATGGGGCAAGATCACCCCGGCGTCGGCCCACCCAGGTGAGGACAGCTTCATCGTCGGCACGAACGGCGGGATGCAATCGGGGAAGGCCCCCTTGGCGCTTTGCGAAACGCGGGCGTCCTCCATCACGCGGGCGGTGAAGGCGGTCACGTCCATGTTCCACGCCGCGGCAGGCCAGAAAACCGCAGCATCGCCCATCCAGCCAAGCCGCTCGTCGCGCTGCGGGCAATCGGTGGGCAGCCCATAGAAGTTCGCCCGCTGGCTCCACACCGAATTGCGCCAGAACTTCTCGATCACCGGATCGCCGACCCGCAGCTCCGCCGTCTCGGCAAGATCCTGATGCGCTACAAGTCCCTCAAGGCTCCACGCGCCCGTATCGTCCGGCACGCCGGTGACTTCGACATAGCGATAGCCGTGATAGGTAAAGCGCGGCTCATAGACCTCGCGCCCGCGCCCGGCGGCGATGTAGATGTCGCGCGCCTTGGCGGTGCGCAGGTTGGCCTGATCGACCGTGCCATCGGCCTTGAGTAGCTCGGCAAAGCGCATCTCGATCCTCGTGCCGGCCGGTGCCGTGACGGTGAGGCGGGGGAAGCCGGCAAAGTTCTGGCCATAATCGAGCACGAAATGACCGGCGCCCAGACGCGTGACGGACTTCGGCTGCAGCGTCTGCCGCACGCGGATCGGCGGGCAGCGCTGCGGTTCGACCGGGATCGCAGGCGCGGCGACTACGCTGGCCGGGCGCCAGCCTGCCGTTGTGCCGCCAACGCTCGCCCAGCCGGACTGTTCGGCCCGCGCATCGTGGATCTCGCCGTCATAGAGCGAATGCTCCAGCACGGCAGAGTCCGCAATCTCCCAGCCCTCGCCGCTGCCGACCACGGTCCGCGAACCGTCGTCATGCTCGATCTCGAGCTGGCACAGCATGCGGCACGGCGCAGGGCCAAAGGCAAAGCGCGCCGAAGTGCTGAAGCGCGAACCGTACCAACCGTCGCCGACGACCATGCCCAGCACGTTGGCGCCGGGCTTGAGCAGCGCGGTCACGTCATAGGTCTGATAAAGCACGCGCTTCGAAGGATCGGTGAACTCGGGCGCGAGCTTGCGGTCTGCCAGCGGCGCGCCGTTGATCCATGGCTGATAGATGCCCAGTGCCGTGGCATGCAGCCGCGCCGCGCGGATCGGCTTGTCGATGCTGAAGCCATGGCGCAACCGGCTGGCAGGCGTGAGCGGCCAAGGCTCGCCAATCGGCAACGCGCCCTTGGCCGGTTCGGCGGGAGGCCATGCGGCATCGTCGAAGGCCACCGCGTGCCAACCTTCCGGGGCTGCGACCATGGTCTTCCAGCCGGGGCTGGCCGAGGTCATCCGCTGCGTCATCCCTTCGCCGTGGCGCAGCAGCGCGGCGGCCACGCATGGCGGCTGGCCAAAGCTGCCGACGCGGCGCCCTTCGATGGCGATGACATTGCGGCCTTTCTTCAGCGTGATCGGCCAGACTGCCATCTCGGTATGACGCGCCGGGCCATCGCGCGGGGTCGGCGCGGGCTCGCCGTTGATCCATACGCCGGTCAGCTCGTGCAGTGTGCCGCAGAATTCCGCCGCGCCGCCGGGGTGGTCGAAGGTCCAGCGGAAGGCGCGGGTCTGGCCGACGTTCTGCCGGTCCGGCCCGGAAATCCAGTGCAGCCCGGCCTCGCGGTCGGCCTTGGCGACGAGCGTTTCGCTGGCGATCCATTCGGCCTGCCAGTCGGCCGGGGCAAGGCCGGTTTCCCACATCGCCGGCTTGCTGCGCAGCGGCGTGCGGCTGCCTTTTGTCCAGCTTTCCACCTGCCACCATACACGGCTGCGCGAGGGCAGGGGCGGCCCGGCATAGCCGACGTCGACAGTGGAGCCGCCGTCGATGCGCCCGCTGTCCCAGATCAGGTTGCGGCCAGTGGCGAGGTCTTCAAGGCTGCGGGCAACGCTGACGCGATAGGCCACTTGTCCGGCGCGCTCCGCACCGTCCAGCTTCCACGAGAAGCGCGGCGTGGCATCGCCCAGCGCCAGCGGATTCTCCAGCCCGCACACGCGCAAGGACTCGACCTGCGCCGGTTGGGACGCAGCAAGCACCCGCAGCGGCACGGCCGTCGCGCCGGTTCCGGCAATGCCCAAAGCGATGGCTTCGCGCCGGTTGAGCTTCATCGTTTCTCTCTCCCGCAGTGGTTGTTCGGAGGTCAGGGCCTGATCGTCTGCGCGGCCAGCTGCACTTGCCCGGTCAGCACTGGATCGCTGGCGGACCGGGCCACCTCGATCTTCACCTTCCCCGGCTTCACCACCCAGCGCCCAAGTGCCGCATCGAAGCTGGCGAGCAGGCGCGGGTCGGCCTCGATCGTCACTGTCCGGCTTTCCCCCGGCTTCAGCACCGGCTTGTCCCATCCGATCAGGCGCCGTGCCTTGCCCGGCAGCGTCACATAGACCTGCGGCACATCGGCCCCCTCGCGCGTGCCGGTGTTGGTCACGGTGAAGCTGGCGCTGACGGTGCGACCGCCCTTGGCCTTCAGCGCCGAGTAGCGGAACGAGGTGTAGGACAGGCCATGCCCGAACGCGAACAGCGGCTTCTCGGCCTTGCGGTCGAACCAGCGATAGCCGGCGTCCGACCCTTCGGGATAGGTGATCGTGAACGGCGGGCTGTTGGTGTTCACGCCGTAGGTGATCTTGTCTTCCTTCGAGGGCGGCGGCAGGTCCGATCCCGGCAGGACCGGGTTGGGCAATTGCCGAACGCTTGCCGGGAAGGTCACCGGCAGACGACCTGAAGGATTGGTCGTGCCGGCGATGATCTGCGCAATCGCATCGCCGCCGCGCTGGCCCGGATACCACGCGGCAAGCACCGCCGGCACCTTGTCCAGCCACGGCATCGCCACCGCATTGCCGGTCTCCAGCACCACCACCGTGCGAGGGTTGGCACCGGCCACCGCATCGATCAGCGCATCCTGCTGCCCGTCGAGCGAAAGGTCGCGCTGGTCTTCGGCTTCGGTCGCGAACTTCGTGGCAAAGACAATGGCGACATCCGCTCCCTTCGCCGCTTCCGCTGCTGCCTGCGCATCGCTGCCGTCGACGAAGGTGATTTGCGCATTGCCGAAGGTGCTGCGCAGCGCATCGAGCGGCGGCGTGCCGCCCCACGCTCGCCGGGCGAAGACGGCGGCAGGGCCGCTCTCGAGCTTCTCGACCGCCCGGAAACCGCCAACCGGCACGACCTGACTCGACCCGCCGCCCGAAAGCACCCCGAGGTCGGCCTTGCCGCCGATCAGCACGATGGAGCGCACCGAGCCGGAAAGCGGCAGGAGATTGCCTTCGTTGCGCAGCAGCACCGTCCCCTCGCGCGCCGCCTGCAACGCCACTTCGCCATTGGCCGCATAGTCGATCGGCTTGGGCGTGATCGCTGTCCGGTCCAAGCCATTGGCATAGATCGCCCAGAGGATGCGTTTGGCCGCCGTGTCGACCGCCGAAAGCGGGATGCTGCCATCGGCCAGCTTCGGCTTCAGTTCGGTCGAGAACCAGCGTTTCCGGTCGATCATCTCGCCCGATTGCTGGTCCAGCCCGGCGAGCAGCGCCTCGGTCGAATGGACCGCGCCCCAGTCCGACATTACATAGCCCTTGAAGCCCCAGTCGCGGCGCAGGACGTCGGTCAGCAGGAACCTGTTTTCGCAGGCATATGTGCCGCCAACCTTGTTGTAGGAACACATCACCGAACCGGGCTTGCCGCGCTCGATGCCGATCTGGAAGGCGAGCAGGTCGCTCTCCCGCATCGCCGCCTCGTCCATTTCCACCGAGGCGGATGAGCGCCCGATCTCCTGGTTGTTGAGCGCGAAGTGCTTGATCGTGGCGATGATGCCGTTGGACTGCACCCCCTCGATCTGTGCGCCGACCAGCACGCCACCAAGCAGCGGATCTTCGCCGAGGTATTCGAAATTGCGACCCGCTCGCGGATCGCGGACAAGATTGACCCCGCCCGCCAGCATCACGTTGAACCCCTTGGCCACCGCCTCCGACCCGATCATGCGTCCGCCCTCGCGCAGCAGCGCCGGGTTCCAGGTGGCGGCCAGCGACAGGCCTGAAGGCAGCGCGGTGGCCACGTCGCCCTTGCGCATGTCCATGATGTTGGAAACGCCAAGGCTGGCGTCGGTCGCATACTGCGGCGGAATGCCGAGGCGTTCGATCCCGGCAATGACGCCAGCGCCCACCGGCATCCCCGGCGCCCGCTTTGCCGACGGGATGAACACCGCCATCGTGCCGTGCAACAGCTGGATCTTCTCTTCCTGCGTCATCTGCGCGACGGTCTGTTCGGCACGCGCTTCCGCGGCATCCAGCGGTGTCCGCGCCGGTTTGGCCTCCGCCCCGGCGCAACCGAGCGCGATCATGGCGGCAGAGCAGGATAGGCGCGCGGCAGGCGTCATTTCAGGGTCCTCAGGTGTGGGCTCGACAGTCTTTTCCTGCTGGCAAGCTCCACGAACCGCCCCCTCGAGTCAAGTAATAGATCACAAGGGTTCGATTATACGAGGTCGCTTGCGTGGTCTTTCCCGCTGTGGAACAAGGCACCACGATGGACGCCAGCCCCAAGAAATCCCGCAGTTCCGCCGCTAGGAAGGGCGCGCCCGCTCCGCACCAGCCCGTGCGCGGCCGACCGACGGCAGAGCAGGTCACCTCGATCGACCGCGCCATCGTCGACACCGCGCGCACGATGTTCCTGGCAGACGGCTTCGATGCGGTCGGCATGAAGCAGGTGGCCGAAACCGCACGCGTCTCCAAGGGCACGCTCTATGCCCGCTATTCCTCGAAGGAAGCGCTGTTCAAGGCGGTGATCGAGCGGTCGATCGAGGACTGGTCGGCCGAAGCCTCGCTGCAGGACGCCGCGCTTACCGACAACATCGAACAGCGCCTGCGCCATCACGCCCGGATCATCGCCACCTGGCTGGGCCGGCCCGACGTGCTCGCCCTGCAGCGCCTGCTGCTCTCGGTGCAGGAACGCTTTCCCGAGCTCAGCGAAGTCATGCAGCGGCGCGGCAGCGATTACATCATCGGCCTGATCGCCAAGGACATTGCCGAAGCGGCGGCGCGTGACCGGCGTAATTTGCGCGATCCGCTGGCGGTTGCCCGACTGCTGGTTGCCGGGATCACCGGGGCACAATTGCAGAGCGGGCTTGCGGGAACAAATGACGAGGATTTGCAAGGCTTTGCGCAAAGGACGGTCGATCTGATCCTTTGGGGCACGAGCGCCTGGTAGCCCTTGATATTCGAACACCAGTGTGCATTAATATCCGGGCGAACGACTCGCCATGTCGTAATTCGAGAGGACGCCCATGATCCGCACTGCCCTTGTCATCGCGCTGGCCGCCACCGCGCTCCCCGCCTCGGCAATCGCCGCAGAACCGGCCAAGCCCGTGGCAACCGCCCCTGCCGCCAAGGCCAAATACACCACCGCCGATACCGACATCGGCACCCTGCTCGATGATCCCGCCGCCAAGGCCATCATCGACAAGTACATCCCCGGCATGACCAGCAACGAGCAGATCGAAATGGCCCGCTCGATGACGCTCAAGGCGGTGCAGGCCTATGCGCCGGACGACGTGACCGACGAACGCCTCGCCAAGATCGACGCCGAGTTCGCCAGTCTGAAGTGATCGGCGCCCGCACGTTGCGCGGACTGACAAAAGGGGCGGCAACCACTGCGGTTGCCGCCCCTTTTCTTTGTGGCCGATGACGTTTTCCAGCACCGCTGGTCCGAAGCCCACCCCGCTGCGACTAACCTCGCCTGCGGCTCGGCAAGTCTCGCGGCCCTCCCGCCTGCGGGAGGGCTGGTTTTGCTCCCCTCCCGCAGGCGGGAGGGGTTGGGGGTGGGCGGGCGGCTAAACGATGCAGCGGGTTGCTTGACCGAACCCCGTCGGTTCAGGCCGCCATGCCGAAGGGCGCGTCGACCGGCGCCTCCGCCGGATACTCTGCCGGACCACCGAAGTTGTAGGCAGCGTTCAGCGTGCTGATGAACGCAGGATCGTTCAGAGGATCGCTCGGCGTCTCGATGTGAATCCCGCGCGAACGCACGTCCTTGATCAGCGTGTCGATCGCCTGTTCGTGGGTCAGGTTGTCGGTGCCGTCCATGTTCTTCTTCAGTTCGTCGAAGTCCATGAACACTTCTGCCGACCAGTGGACGAGGAAGCGCAGGTCGTCGGTGTGGTAGCGTTCGATCACCTCGTCGCCGGTCTTGACCAGCCAGCCGTCGCGATCGTCGGGATCACCGGTGAACACGCTGTCGAAGGCAAGGCCTGCCGGGCGGCGACGGTCATGGGCGCCGTTGGCTTCGCCGCGATGCACCAGCATTTCGTTCTGCACCACCACCGCGCGGTTGTAGATTGGTGACTGGACGCGGGCCGGCTTCTTCAGCGGGCCTTCGGGCCAGTAGGTGAAGCCGCTTTCCGGATCATGGCTGAACCAGGTGATCACCTGCGCCATCTTGATCAGGTAGTCCTGGAACAGCCCCGAACGTCCCATGATCGAACAGAGCCACGTCGGCGAATTCTCGTGGCGGATGCCGCGGAAGCTGGGGGAATCGAGGTGCCCCGGATCGGTGTTGGCGCAAGGACCGTTGACGTTGAACAGCATCATCTGCGGCTTGGCGTACTGCGCGCCCCAGTATGACTTGGCGTGGTCGAGGAACGCCTGATTGTAGAACACCTCGTGCAGCTCGGGGTAGAGCGCGGTCGAATAGTTGCCGAAGTAGCCACGGAACGTCGGCGTCATGAACATGTCGAGCGTCGGCTTGAAGCCTTCCGGAAAACCGCCGGCAAAGGTCGCCAGCAGCGATTCCGCCGATGGAAAGTGCTGCGCCAGGATCAGCTTCCACGGACCCTTGTCGTGCACCACGTCGAGCATCACCCGCTTCTGCGCCTCGGTGAAGGGATTGCTGATCTCGCGCGGCGGGGAGACCGGCTTGAGAATGTCGGAAAGGTACTGCCTGCGGGATTCGTCGAGCATCGCTGTCTCCTCTGGCCGCTACGTCACCGTGACTCGGTCCGATCGGCTCTCAATGAGAAAAGTTATAGGTCGATAACTTTTTCTGCAAGCGGTTTTCCGCAAATCCGTCTATGGCCCGATCATGGAAGGGGCATCCAACCAGCTACCGAAGGGTTCAGGCGCGGCCATCAACAAGGGCCGCAGGACGGCGAACCGCATACTCGATGCGGCGGAAGCGCTGTTTGCGCGCAACGGATACGAAGCCACCTCGTTGCGCGACATTGCGGCCGAGGCCGGCATCCAGCAGCCGGGCCTCTACAAGCACTTCGCCAGCAAGGAGGATCTCTACCGTCAGGTCTACGAACGCGCGCTGCGCCCGGTGACCGACCTGATGGACCAGCTCCTCACCGGCTCCGACGACGGTTTCGATCAACTGGCCAACCGCATGACCGATCTCCTCGCCCAGCATCCCACCATCGCCCGCCTGCTGGTGCGCGCGGTCGTCTCGTCCGACAGCCAGCCCGATCTGGTTGCGCTCGACTGGCTCAATCGCGTCGTCGGCTATGGCCGCAGGCTCAGCGAGAAGGCGGGCGAGGACCCGGCGGGCGATCTGCTGGCGGTGCAGATCGTCGCCATCTTCAACATGCTGTTCGGGTTCTTCTGGGCCTCGCCCCTGCTCGAAAGCCTCACCGGCAAGCCCGCCACCGACGAGCGCGCGATGGCGCTGCAGAAGACCTTGCTGCAGACCTTCATTGCCGCGCTGCCCGGAATGGCCGAGCCCGCCGGGAAAGTGCCCTAGGTGGTCGCCGCCACCTTTTCCGGCACGGCGTGAACCTTGCGCGCACCGCGCACCACCTTGCCCGGCAGCGTGCCGGTCGGCTGGTCGTCACGCCGGATCACCTTGCCGCTGACCACCGTGGCGACATAGCCCTTCGCCGTCTGGTCAAGCCTGCGCCCGCCGCCGGGCAGGTCGTGGCGCACCACCGGCGCATGGAGTTCGAGCGCGGCCATGTCGATCACGTTGACGTCGGCCTTCATCCCGGCGCGCAGCACGCCGCGATCTTCCAGCCCCATGACCTTCGCCGGACGGGCGGCCAGCATCTCCACCGTCTCGGCGAGAGACATGCGCTCGCCCGCGCGGTCGCGCACCCAGTAGGTCAGCATGAAGGTCGGATAGCTGGCATCGCAGATCGCCGCATAATGCGCGCCGCCATCGCCAAGGCCGATCACCGTATCCGGGCGGCGCACCAGTTCGAGCAGCGCATCGAGCTTGCCCTCATGGAAATTGCCGAGCGTGTTGAGGATCATGCCGTTGCCGCCGCGCTCCATCAGCACGTCATAGGCGACCTCCTCGCAAGTGCGGCCCTGCGCGCGCGCCAGCGCGGCAATGCTCTGGTCGGACGAGGGTTCGTACTGCGGCGGATCGCCGAACGGGAACATCCAGTCCCAGATCCGCGTCAGCATGGCGAGCGGGTGGCCGGGTTGCGGCATTTCGGACAGGAGCCTGGCGCGGAACGCGGGGTCCGCCAGATGCGGCAGCTGTTCCTCCAGCGGCAGGCCCGCAATCGGCTGGTATGATGGGCACAGGCAGAACGGATGGGTCGAAAGCGCCCAGCCCGAGATCAGCCCGATCGGGCGCGGCAGGATCTGCGGCCAGATTTCCATGCCCTCGGCGCGCGCTTCATCCACCCTGGCAAGCGCCTCTTCCCAGTTGCGCGGCCCGCTGTTGACCAGCCCGACGGTGAAGGTGGACGGGCGGCCCGAAGCGCGGGTCACCTCGACCAGCCGCGCCATTTCCTCGTCCCAGCTCTGGAACGGCGCGTCGAGCACCGCCTGGAACACCCCGGTCCCGGCGTCCTTCAACGCCTCGGTGATCACCACCAGTTCGTGCGTGTCGGCGCCGAAAGTCGGGATCAGCTCGCCCGCCTTGGTGCGGTGGATGTTGAGCCGCGAGGTGGCAAAGCCGATGGCCCCTGCTTCCAGCGCCTCGCGGGCAATGTCGCGCATCGCGGCAAGGTCCGCGTCGGTCGCTTCCTCGCGCGCGATGGCGCGTTCGCCCATGACCCACACCCGCAAGGGGCTGTGCGGCAGCAGGCAGGCAACGTCGATGTCGCGCTGCCGTGCCGCGAGCGCGTCGAGATACTGCGGGAAGGTCTCCCAGTCCCACGGCAGGCCCTCGGCCATGACCACGCCGGGAATGTCTTCCACGCCTTCCATCAGCCGGATCAGCGCCTCATGGTCCTGCTTGCGGCACGGCGCGAACCCAACGCCGCAATTGCCGAGCACCACCGTGGTCACGCCATGCGAGGAGCTGGGCGAGAGCGTATCGGACCAGATCGCCTGCCCGTCATAATGGGTGTGGATGTCCACGAAACCGGGAGTTACCACCAGCCCGCTGGCGTCGATGGTCTCCGCCGCCGTGCCGGTGAAGCTGCCGCCCACCTGCACGATCCGGTCACCCAGCAGCGCCACGTCGCCGACATTCGGCTCCGCGCCGGTGCCATCGACGATCAGTCCGCCGCGAATCAGCAGATCGGCCTTGGTGGTCATCCTCGTTCTCCCATGGTCTTTCGCAAACGGTACTCGACCGTTCGGCAAGTGGCAAGCCCCCTGTGCGTGAGCGACTGCGCAGACTTCACGCGCATCTGAACCAGGCTCCTTCTTGATGACCAAAAATGCGTAGAAAATGAATCCATCGATTACGCATTATTGACATCCGTCAATTTCATCCGCGTCACCAGCAGTCACTCTGCACCCATCGAAAGCCCGGTGCAGAGGAGAGGGGACCCATGGAAATCGCAGGCCTTGCCTACAGCGTGGTGAGCGCGACGGACCTCGGTGCATGGGCCAGATTCGGCGAAGATTTCGCCGGTTTCTCCGCACACTACGTCCCCGGCGGCCTTGCCCTGCGCATGGATGAGCGCGCGGGTCGCGTCTTTGTCGAAGCGGCGGCGGCTGACCGCTACGCTGCCAGCGGCTGGGAACTGCGCACCCGCCGCCAGTTCGATGCCGCGCTGGCCGAGCTTGCCGCCAGGGGCATCGCCTTCACAGCCTCCACACCCGCCGAGCGCGCGCTGCGCCATGTTGCCGAGATGGTCTGGTTCCGCGATCCCGCCGGAAACCGCCACGAGCTGTGCTACGGCCCGATCTCCGACTTCACCCGCTTCGTCTCCCCGCAGGCCGTGCGCGGTTTCGTCACCGGCGAGCTCGGCTATGGCCACGTCGTCCTGCCCGCGCCGCAGATCGACGCGGTGCGCGACTTCATGATCGACGTGCTCGGCTTCGGCGTGTCGGACTTCATGGTCCACCGCCCGATGGGGCCCGATGGCCCGGCCATGCGCATAGACTTCATGCACTGCGCCAACGCCCGCCATCACAGCCTCGCCCTGTTCGAAGGAGAGGTGCCGACAGGCTGCGTGCACATGATGGTCGAAGTGCCCGACCTCGACGAAGTGGGCCGCGCCCATGACCGCATGCTCGCCTCCGGGGCGCGCCTGATGGCGACGCTGGGCAAGCACACCAATGACCGCATGACCAGCTTCTACGTGGCGACTCCCGGCGGCTTCGCGCTCGAATACGGGTTCGGCGGGCTGCAGCTCGATTGGGACCGCCACAGCGAGTTCGAATTCACCCAGGTGAGCCTGTGGGGCCACGATTTCAGCGTCGGCTTCGGCGCGGACGAGCAGGCGCAGCTGGCAGCAGCGGCCTGAGAAACAGAACGAGGAGACGGACCATGACCCTTGCCCAACCTGTGTTGGCCCAGCCGACCGAAGCCGAGCTTGTCGCCCGCGCGGAGGCGATGATCCCGGCCCTGCGCGCCCGCGCCGACGAGGCCGACCGCCTCTGCCGCCTGCCCGACGAGACCATCCGCGATTTTCAGGACGCCGGTTTCTTCAAGATCCTCCAGCCGCGCCGCTACGGCGGTTACGAGATGGACCCGCAAACCTTCTACGCGGTGCAGATGAAGGTGGCCGAAGGCTGCATGTCCTCGGCCTGGGTGCTGGGCGTCGTCGCCGTCCACAACTGGCAGCTCGCGCTGTTCGACGCCCGCGCACAGGAAGACGTCTGGGGTTCGGACCCGACCACGCTGATCTCCTCGTCCTACATGCCCAAGGGCAAGGCGACCCCGGTCGAGGGCGGCTATCGCGTCACCGGGCACTGGGGCTTTTCCAGCGGCGTCGACCATTGCGAATGGGCCTTCCTCGGCGGCCAGCTGCTCGATCCCGAAACCGGCAAGCCCGATTTCGTCACCTTCCTGATCCCGCGCAAGGACTTCACCGTCCTGCCGGTGTGGGACACCATCGGCCTCGGCGCGACCGGCAGCCATGACGTTACCGTGGAGGACGTCTATGTCCCCGCCTACCGCGTCCACCGCTCGAAAGACGGCTTCGCGGTGACCAGCCCCGGCCTCAAGGTCAACGATGCGCCGCTGTTCAAGCTGCCGTTCGGCCAGGTCTTCGTCCGCGCCGTTTCCTCCTCGTCGATCGGTGCGCTGCAGGGCGCACTCGATGTCTATCGCGAGGCAGGCGCCAAGCGCGTTTCGCACAACGATGCCTCGAGCGCGGCGCAGGACCCGGCGACGCAGGAACTGATCGCCGAGACCGCCGCCGCCATCGACGAGATGAAGGCAACGCTGAACCGCAACTTCGACCACCTCAACGCCTGCGCCCGCGCCGGACAGGCCGCCGATGTCGAGACGCGGCTGACCTACCGTTACCAGTCGGCGCAAGTCTCGGGCCGCTGTGCCGAACTGATCAGCCGCATCTTCCACGCATCGGGCGCGGAAGGAATTTTCCGGGGCCGGCCCATCGCCCGGATCTTCTGCGACATCCACGCCGGACGCACCCATGTGGCGAACAATCCGGCCAAGGTCGGCCGCAATTTCGGCAACGTCCTGCTTGGCGCCCCCAACGCCGACAGCTTCATCTGAGAAGGACCGATCCCATGGCAACCACGGCAGACTACGGGCTCGGCCCGAACGCATACCCCCGCGGCTGGTTCATGATCGCCGTCGCGGCGGACGTCACCCCCACTCCGCAGGCGGTGCACTTCTTCGGCAAGGAGATGGTGCTCTATCGCGGCAAGGGCAGTGGCAGGCCGATCCTGCTTGACGCCTATTGCCCGCACATGCGCGTCCATATCGCGAAGAACACCACCTCCTACATCGTGCGTGATGGCATGCAGGTGGAAGGGGATTCGATCCGCTGTCCGGCGCATGGCTGGCGCTACAATTCCAAGGGGCAGTGCGACGATATCCCCTATTCGACGCACGGCATCCCCAAGTCCGCCTGCCTCAAGTCATACACCGTGGAGGAGCGCGCCGGCTGCATCTTCATGTGGCACGACATGGAAGGCGGCGCGCCGGACTTCGATCTGCCCGCGTTGTCCGAATGGGACCGCACGGGCGAGGGCTGGGTGCGCTGGACGCCCGATCACCTCGGCACCCTGCCGATCCACCCGCAGGAAATCCTCGACAACATGTCGGACATTGCCCACTTCGCGCCGGTCCACGGCAGCACCGGCACGGTCTATTTCGAGAACGTCTATGACGGTCCGATCATGCGCCAGCGCTTCGGCTCGGGCCATCGCACGCTGGTCGACAGCGACACGCTGCTCGAGACCGACACCTGGTACACCGGCCCCGGCATCCTGCTGTGCCGGATGGAGGGCAAGCACCCCTCGCTGATGATGATCTGCAACACGCCGGTGAAAGACGGCGAAGTGCGGGTGTGGTTCGCGGTCATGGCCAAGACGGCCGACAATCACCAGCCGACGCGCGAGGAAGCCGCGATAGCCCGCGCCTATCACGAATCCGGCCTTGCCGCCTTCGCGCAGGACTTCGAACTTTGGCAGCACAAGGAACCGGCGCTCAGCGTGCTGCAGATCCCCGACGACGGCCCATTCCACAAGGGCCGCATCTGGTATCGCCAGTTCTTCCACCCTCGCGAACGCGCCGCCGAATTCCAGAACCGCGTCAATGGCTCGCACATAACGCTGCGCGGCAAGGGCGAGGTGATGCAGGTCGCCTAGTTGGGGACCCGCTGGCCTGACGATTGCCGCCAGGCCAGCGGCGTCTGCCCGGTGCTGCGGCGGAAGGCGCGGGTGAAGCTGTTGGGGTGCGAAAATCCGCAGGCCTGCGCCACCGCCTTGATCGGGCGGGATCCGTCCTGCAGCAGCGCCTTGGCCTGCTCGATCCGCGTCGTCTCCACATAGTCCGCCACGGTCATCCCGGTCAGGGCAAGGAACTGGCGCTGGAGATGGCGCATGCTGATCCCGCACAGCGCGGCCAGTTCGGCGACACCCGGCGGGGGACCTGTCCGGTCGAGCCGCTCGCGGATGCGGCGGAACTGCCATGGTGCGAGGCGGCCCGAGACCGAAGGCGCCGCCTCCTCGCGCATGACCCGCTCCAGCTCGATGAAGACAAGTTCCATCAGCGCGGCGATGGCAGCGGGGTTGCAGTCGGTCAGGTTCTCCAGCTCGCGCCTGACCAGCCCCATCAGGCTGCGCAGAGTCTCGCCGGTCAGGGCGAGCAGGCCTTGCAGGAAGGCGAGGTCGGGGCTGGCGACCTGCGCCATCAGGTGCGCGGTCCGCTCCGCTCCGAAGACGCAACGCACCACGCGGATGTGGCCGCCTTCGGAGCGTCCGGCGACCAGCACGCCGGGCCAGCGCGTGAACAGGGTGCCCATGAAGCAGCGGCGGTCGGCGTCGATCTCGGGGAAACAGGCCGAGGCGTCCGCCGATGTCGGCGGGAGCGACATTTCCACCATCATCTCGCTCTCGCGACGGGTGAAGTCGAGCATCGATGGCCAGTGCCACTCGACGATCTCGGCACGCCCGAGCGGCGTCTCCACAAGGGCGATGACGGTGGGGGAATAGTCGTTCAAAAAATGTTTCCCCGGGGAAACATTCCGTGAACAGAGTTCGGCAAGCCTGTTTCCACGGTGCTGCCCCTCAGAAGATTTCCCGGCCTTCGCCGAAGATCAGGCTGGCGGCGCGGTTGTCGCGCGGGCCGGTGAAGCCCTTGACGCCAAGCTCGCTGCGCACTTGCGCCGGCGTCAGGTGGAGCAGTTCCTCCCAGCGCACGATGAACAGATTGGCGGATTTCGTCCCCACGTCGTGGCCGTGGGAGAAGTTGTCCCACACTACCGGCCAGATCTGCGGATAGTGCAGCATCGTCCGCATCGCCCAAGGGAAGGTCACGAACATCGTCGTCGTCAGCAGTTCGCCCGCAAGGTCAGGCGAGAGGTGGGCGAAGAGGTTGCCGGTGCGCAGGCCCGCCGGGAAAACCTCGCCGATGGCATCGAAGCCGCATTCGCCGATCAGGTGATCGAAATCGTGGGTCTGGCCGCTGCGCAGGGTGTAGTAATCAAGGTCGCTTTCCGGCGCCCACGAAGGATCGGCCTGCCGCTGCGGCAGCAGTTCGAGCGTAAGGCCAAGCGACACCATGTGATCGTGCAGCAGGCGACCGATCGAGCCTTCGGGGTTCTGCCCAAGGTCCTCCAGCGTATAGGTCGAAACGAAACGCTCATCGAACCAGCGGTCGAGCGCCTTGTTGCGGCGGCGCTCGTCCTTGATCATCGCTTCCACCCGGTCGCGATCGCGCAGCTCGTCCACCGCGCCGACCATCTCGGGCAGCCCCTCGATCAGGCTTTGCGGGCCGGTGTTCCGGCGCAGGGTGTGGAACGCCACCCAATCGCGGATGCGCGCATCGTCGAGCCAGCGCGAACTGCCCGCCGCGCCATCGCTCAGCGGCATGGGGCCGGCCATCGCGATCAGTCCCTGGCGATATAGCGGGCGCGATAGGAGGCGAAGGCCTCGCGCACTTCGGCCTCGTTCAGGCCGAAGCGTTCGAGCGAGTAATCGTGCATCGGGCGCTGTTCGCGCTTGTTGCCCGCCATGAACTCGGTCAGTGCGGCCTCGATCTTGTCATCGAGCGGAACGCCAATGTGGGCAAGCACGCGCTGCGCCTGCTTGAGCGGCTCCCTGGCCACCTCGCGATAGTCGATGTCGATGAAGCGGTCCTCGCCGATGCGGGCGCGGGCCTCCTCGAAGCGGTGCATCCATTCGGCCAGGCGCGGGAACCAGAATGCGCCCACTTCCTCGTCCGAATGCACCGAGTTCAGCTTGTAGAGCGCGGCTTCCATGCTGACGTAGCTTGGTACGACTTCCAGCGGATCGCGGTGGGTCATCACCAGCACCGCCTTGGGGAAGGCATTGGCGATGACATCGGTATAGGGCAGGTTCTGCGGGCTTTTCAGGATCCACTTCTTGCCGCGCCGCGTCGGGTCCTGCCACTGCAGGTACTTGAGGATCGTCTTGAGATCCTCGTAGCCCTTGGCCTGATCGTAACCGTTGAGCCACTTGGCGAACGAAGGGATGAAGGTCATCGCCTCGACCATGGTGGTGATGAACAGCTGGCCGAGGATGATGATCTCCTCGTCCGGCGCATCTGGATCGAGCGGGTGGATCGAGGCGAGTTCGGGCGAGAGGTTGAGCCAGCCCTCGATCATCGCCTCGGCATAGGCGCGGCGAGCTTTGGGATTGCCGGGTTCGTCGCCGGGAAGCGGGGCGTAGTTCTGGGCCTCGTACCAGCGGATCGCGGTCATGCCCGGGGCGCTGGCGAGCAGGCGGTGGAAGATCGTGCTGCCGGTGCGCGGCAGGCCGAGGATGATCGCGGCGACCTCGACCTCCTCGTCCATGATCTCGGGGTGGCGCTTGATGTCCTCGACCATGCGCAACCGGCTGGCGAGGCCCCTGAGGATCGATTCGGTCTGCCCGGCAAAGCCCGCCTCGGTCAGCTTGCCCTCGGCATTGGCGGCGGCGATGTACTGGTCCATCGGTTCGAAGAACCAGGTATCGCCGAAGTCCGACAGGCCGGTGCGTGTCCGCGCGGCGGCGAGCAGGCTTTCGCGGTCGAAGACCGGGGCGGAGCGGGTGGCGGTGGTTGCCATGACAGACTTGCCTCTCACTAGGACCAATTTGCGCCATGCGTAATTATTGACGCTGTTTGGTTCGCAATTGGCCGTGTTTTGTCACCATGCACCTGATAATGCAAACACAAATCAGAACGAAACCACCGTTCGCAGAGACTCCCCGCGCCGCATCAGGTCGAAGCCTTGGTTGACCTCGCTCATCGGCAAGCGATGGGTGACGAGATCGGCGAGATTGAGGCGACCGGCGGCGAAGTGATCGAGCAGGCCGGGCAGCTCGCTGCGGCCCTTGACGTTGCCCATGAACGAGCCTTGCACCCGCCGCCCGAGTTGCAGCTGGAAGGGGATCAGGTCCATCGTCTGGCCATCGGGGGGCACGCCGAGGACGACGGTGCAGCCCCAGCCGATGCGCGTGGATTCAAAGGCTTGCCCCATCAGCTTGACGTTGCCCGCGCACTCGAAGGCGTAGTCGACGCCGCCGCCGGTCAGCGCCTGGATCGCGGCGACGGAATCACCCTCGCGCGCGTCGATGAAGTCGGTCAGGCCGAAGCGCTGGCCCTGTTCATGCCGCAGCGGGTTGATGTCGACGCCGATGATCCGCGAAGCTCCGGCAAGACGCGCGCCCTGCACGACGTTGAGGCCGATGCCGCCGAGGCCGAACACGGCAACGGTCGCGCCGCTCTCGACATGGGCGGTGTTCATCACCGCGCCGACGCCGGTCGCCACGCAGCAGCCGGCAGTGCAGGCGAGGTGGAAGGGCACGTCATCGCGGATCACCGCCACGTTGCGCTCTGCCGTGACGATGAACTGGGCGAGGCTGCCGACGCCGGAGTAGGCCGAGACCGGCTGGCCGTTGAGCGAGAACGGGCTGGGCTGAAGCGCGATGTCGCCGAGGAAGGCCTCGCACAGGTTGGTCTTGCCTGACCGGCAATTCCCGCAAGTGCCGCACTCGCCGATGCCGACCGGGATCACGTGGTCGCCGACCTTGACCGAGGTGACCTCGGCGCCGACCTCACGGACGATCCCGGCGCCTTCATGGCCGACGACGACCGGGAAGGGATAGGGCGCTGCCTTGCCTTCGATCTGGCTGAGGTCGGTGTGGCACAGCCCGCTCGCCATGATCTCGATCAGCACGTCGCCGGGACCGGGCGGGGCGAGATCGAGCAGTTCCTCGACCAGTGGAGCGCCGGGGGCGTGGCAGACCATTGCTCTGGTTTTCATCTCGGCAATGCCTCTTGCAGGATCACGTCGGCGGCCTTTTCGGCAATCATCGCGACGGGGATGGCGGTGTTGCCGCCGGGCAGGTGCGGCATGATCGAGGCATCGACCACGCGCAGCGATTTGAGGCCGTGGACGCGCAGACGATCGTCCACCACCGCCATCGGATCGAAACCCATGCGCGCGGTGCTGGTCGAGTGGTAATCGGCCTCGGCATGGGCGCGGATGTAAGCGTCGATCTGCTCGTCGCTCTCCACCTGTGCGCCGGGGGCCAATTCCTCGCCGCGCATTTCATCGAAGGCGCGCTGGTTGAACAGGCGGCGGGCGATGCGCACGCCTTCGCGCATGACGCGGCGGTCGTTCTCGGTGGCGTTGTAGTTCTGGTCGATCACCGGGGGCGCATCGGGATCGGCACTGGCAAGGGTGACGCTGCCGCGCGATTCCGGCCGCGCGACATTGATGTGGGCATAGAAGCCATGCATCGGCACCATCTGGCGGCCGTTGTGGCCGAACAGCGCGGAGACCAGCAGCATCTTGATGTCGGGCTCGTCCAGCGCCGGGTCGGAGCGGACCATGCAGGCGACCGACATGCCGGGGTCAGCCAGCGGCCCGGTGCGGAAGGCGAGGTACTGCGCCATGGCCAGTGCGCCGCGCAACGGGTTGAGGAAGCGCAGCATCGACCAAGGCTTGGTCGAGCGGAACTTTACGTGCGCCGCAAGGTGGTCCTGCAGGCCCTGGCCGACGCCGGGAAGGTCACGGACGAGCGCGATGCCATGTTCGGCAAGGTGCGCGGCGGGGCCGACGCCGGACAGCATCAGCAATTGCGGCGTGTTGATCGCGCCTGCCGAGAGGATCACTTCGCGCGCGGCGGTGGCGAGCGTGTCTTTGCCATCGCGGCGGTACACGACACCTGTGGCGCGGGTGCCGTCGAACGTGACGCGGCGGGTCTGGGCATTGGTCAGCACGGTGAGGTTCGTGCGCCTGCGCACCGGGCGCAGGTAGGCCGAGGAGGCGCTGGAGCGGCGGCCCTTGCCGACGGTGAGGTCGACCGCGCCGAAGCCGTCGCGCGTCGCGCCGTTGAGGTCGTCGGTCAGCGGGTAGCCGGCCTGCGTTCCGGCCTGAAGGAAAGCACGGGCGAAGGGGTGGTCTTGCCCGGCGCGGGTGACCTGAATCGGGCCGTCGATCCCGTGCCATTCGTCCTGCACCGGGCCGAAGCTTTCGAGCTTGCGGAAATAGGGCAGGACATCGGCGAAGGACCAGCCGCGATTGCCGGCCTGCGCCCAGCGGTCATAGTCCGAATGAAAGCCGCGATCGTAGGTCATGCCGTTGATCGAGGAGCCGCCGCCCAGCACCTTGCCGCGGGGCAGGTAGAGCATGCGGCCATCGAGATGCGCTTGCGGCGCGGACATGTAGCGCCAGGCATGGGCGCCGGACATCATGATCGGCAGCAACCCGCCCGGCGCGGCGATCAGCGGACTCGTGTCCTTGCCGCCCGCTTCGAGCAGCAGGACCCGGCACTTCGGATCGGCGGAAAGACGATTGGCGAGGATGCACCCGGCCACCCCGCCGCCGACGATCACATAGTCGAATTCGAGGCGGTCCATGCTCTCCCGATCACCTGCTTGTCTGTTGTGCTGCAACCTGCCGGTCACGCAGCATGGCCGCAACATGCGCAGCATCGGTGTGAGGCGATGATGGCGCATAATGTTTGTTTTGGCACGCATGGCTTGGTCGAGGCGCTTGGGGTCTCCCGCATCGGCGGTCTAGCCAGAAGGGGAGAGGAGACCGCGATGCGAGTCATTGCCAACCATGCGCTGTGCCAGGGCCATGCCCGGTGCGAGGATCTGTGCCCCGAAGTGTTCGCGACCGATGCCGTGGAGGGCAAGGTCGTGATCGTGCAGGAGGAAGTGCCTGCGGCATTGGAGGACAAGGTGCGACTTGCCGTGCGCAACTGCCCCGAAGGCGCGCTGCGCGTGGCGAAGTCCGGCCCGGCGGAGGGTGCGGCATGACCTTGCTGTTCCAGCCATCGCCGCCCGATCACGTGCCGCCCGAGCGCATGGTCGACTTCGACATGTTCCACATCCCCGAGGGCGTTTCCGACCCTGCCGAGATCTGGCACGATCTGGTGCGCCGGGGCGTGCCCGACATCTTCTATACCCCGCACAATGGCGGGCACTGGGTGTTCCTGCGCTACGAGGACATTGTCGAGGCCTATCGCGACCATTCGGTGTTTTCGACCTACCAGACGCCGGTGCCGCCGATCGAACCGTTCCCGGTGGTCCAGCCGCAGGGCGTCGACCCGCCGGCGCACAACGTGTTCCGCCGCCTGCTCGCGCCGATGTTCACGCCGACGGCTGTGCGCGGCATGATGGGCGAGCTGGAGCGGCGCGCGGCGGTGCTGATCGACGGCTTTGCCGAGCGGGGTGCCTGCGACTTCATCACCGACTTCGCCGAGCGTTACCCGACCGGAACCTTCCTCTATCTCTTCGGGCTGCCCGAGGAGCGGCTGGACGCATTCCTCGCGCTGGCCAACACATTCTTCCGCAGCACCGACCCCGCAGCGCGGGCGCAGAACATCGGCGAGATCTATGCCGTGCTCGACCAGCTGTTCCGCGAGAAGAAGCGCAATCCCGGCAACGACATCGCCACGCAAATCGTGATGGCGCGCGATGAGAATGGCGCGCAGCATCCGTGGGAGGACATCCTCAACTGCGGGTTCCTGCTGTTCGTGGCGGGCCTCGACACCGTGACCAACACGATGGCCTATATCTGGCGCTACCTCGCCACGACCCCGGCTGCGCAAAAGCACTTCCGCGACCGGCTCGACGATCCCGACGGCTTCCTGCGCGGGATCGAGGAGCTGATGCGGATCAACGCGGTGTCGAACCTGTTCCGCCGGGTGACGCACGATTGCGAATATCGCGGCGTGCAGTTCAGGCGCAATGACCGCGTTGTCCTGCCCAACACCGTCGCCAACCGCGATCCGCGCGTGTTCAAGGCGCCGCAGGTGATCGATCTCGACCGTGAGGTGAACGTGCACCTGACCTTCGGCGTCGGCCCGCATCGCTGCATCGGTTCGGTGCTGGCCAAGCGCGAGGTGATGGTTTCGCTGCAACAATGGCTGCGGCGGATTCCAGAGTTCAAGCTGGCCGACGAGCAACCGGCGGGATCGGTGTTCGGCGGATCGGTGATGGGCTTTACCGCGCTGCGCCTGCAGTGGGAGGTGGCGGCGAAACGTGCCGCCGCCTGACCTCCCGCCTAGCAGGATCAGAGCTCGACCACCGAGAGGATGTGGCTCTGCTTGTCGGGGAAGACGTAGTCGAATTCGAGCACCATGGTTTCACCAAGCTGGCCTGCGCGCAGCAGATCGGTTTCGACAAAAATCTGCACGCCGCCCGCGCCATAGGCATAGCGGGTGGCCTTGCCAAAAACGGGCGATGAATCGAGCCGGGCGTCTATCGCGTCATCACCACGGCGAGCGCGGTTCATCCCGATGTTGAGGCGGCCCTTGAAGGCGGGGTCGTTCTCGGCAAGATCCGATAATGTCAGGACCATACTTTCCAGTTCTTCAAGCGATTCGACAAGGAAGCCGAAGTGGAAACTGGCTTCGAAATCCTGCGCCATCATGGCGCGGTAGGCCGTGACCGCCTCATGCTCATCATCGCTGCCAACGCGCAACGCCTGATGGATCGCGGCGATCAGTTGCTGTTGCGGTTCAGGCAGGCAGGAGAGGTAGACGATGCCATCGCCCCGCGCGAAGTGATTGCCCGAAACGACAAAGCGATAGAAATTGCCATGGGGCAGGGGCAGGACCTGCGTTTCCTTAAGGCCTGCGATCTGCAGCAGGCGCGAGGCGAGCGGGCCGTCTTCGGGCTTGCCGTAGTGCAGTGCGAGGTGGCCCATCGACAACCCGCCATCGGTGATGGCGGTGCTTGCAGTATCGGGTGCGGTCGTGGCCATGGGTGGGCTGTCCTCTCAAAGCTGTTTTCAGCACCAGCCTAACAGCGAGGAGCGCGTCTCGCAACATTTGTAAGTAAGCACTAATGATAATTCGCGTATGACGTATTATGCTCTGTTCCGAAGGTTGAGGGCCGATATGCGTCACGATCCACCATTTGCGTATCGCAAAACGGTGGCGTGGCTAGTCATGAGGGGATAGGCACACCGGTATGCAGCGTTTCGCACTCGACCATATCACCGCCATCGACACCACGCCGGTCCAGCTGGCACAAGCCGCGCGGGACGCGGGGTGCGATGGCATGTGCCTGTTCATGGAGCCGATGGACGTCCTGCCGCTGATGCCGAAGTTCGACATCTACGGCGACCGGGGAGCGCGGGCCGAAACCCGGCGCGTGATGGACGATCTCGGCGTGTCGCTCGACCTTGCCTATCCGTTCACGCTCACGGGCCGGACTGACGTGTCTGCCTTTGCCACGGCGATGGAGTGCGCAGGCGAACTTGGCGCAGGGCTGATCAATGCACTGCTCTATGATCGCGATCCGGCGCGGCGGCTCGATACCTTCGGGCGCTTCTGCGACATGGCCGAGGGCTTCGGGTTGAGGGTCGGCGTGGAGTTCTATCCGCCGAGCCAGGTGCCGTCATTGGCGGCGGCGCTGGAGCTGGTCGGCCAAGTGGCGCGGCCGGGGCAGGTCGGGATCAATGTCGACCTGCTGCACCTGATGCGCTCGGGCGGGTCGATTGCCGAACTGGCGGCGGTGCCGGAGGGCTGTGTGCTCTACGGGCAGATTGCCGATGGCCCCGCGCAGGCACCAGAGAACGCCGAGCTGGAAGCATCCTGCGAGCGCTTGCTGTGCGGCGAGGGGGATTTCGACGTTGCAGGCTTCGTTCGTGCGCTGCCTGCGGGTTGCCCGGTGAGCGTGGAGATCCCGCGCAATCACGCAGTCGGCAGCGAAGCCACCGCAATGCGCGCGCGACGCGCCGTGGACAGCGCGCGCGCGGCGTTGCGTTAGGGTCTGGGCGGTAGGGTCAGGCGTCGCGCAGGGCGGCGAGTTCGTCCGGGCGCAGCGTCAGGGCGTCGGCCTTGGCGCTGTCGGTCACCTGCTCGGGCGAGGAGCCGCCGAAGATGGCGATGGTCTGGTTGGGCTGGCTGAGCAGGTAGGCCAGCGCGATCTCGTTGATCGAGACGCCGTGCTTTGCTGCCAGCGCCTGGACCACGGCGAAGCGACGATCGTTCACCGGATTGGCATAGCGTGCGGCAAGCTGCTCGCCGACTGAACCGGCGGCGAGCTTGGTGAAGTAACCGCCTGATTGCGCGGCATAGGCGACGATCGGCAGGCCGGCGGCGTGGAGGCCTTCGTACTCGCCCTCGTAGTAGTGCTGGTAACCTTGCTGCGCGGCGGCAGCGACATCGGGGACGGCAAGGCCCCAGAAGGTCTCCGAGGCGACGAAGCCTGGCTTGCCGAGCGAAGCGGCGTAGGCGTTGGCGGCGGCGATGCGGTCAGCGGCCCAGTTGGACGCCGCGAAGTGGCGGATGCGGCCGGCCTCGCGATGGGCGATCAGCGCGTCGATGATCGGTTCGACCGGGCTTTCCGGGTTGTCCATGTGGAGGAAGTAGAGGTCGATGCTGTCGATGCCGAGGTGGTCGAGGCTCTGCGCAAGGTCGGTGGCGACGTCATCGGGCGTCACGCGGTTGCGATAGTCGCCCACGCGCATGTCGAAGAAGCCGCCCTTGGTGGCGATGACGAAGTCCTCGCGCTTCTGCCCCTTGAGCCACGCGCCGACGGCGCGCTCGCTCGCGCCGATGGGGGCGTCGGGCATCCAGTCGCCATAGGAGCGGGCGGTGTCGATGAAGTTGCCGCCAAGCCCCGCGAAGGTGTCGAGGATGGCGTTGGACTTGCCCTGGTCGAGCATCCAGCCGAGCATGTTGGTGCCATAGCACAGGCGGCTGACGGTGAGGTCGGTGTTGTTCAGCGTGACCTTCTGGAGCATTCCGGGAATCCTTCTAGACATGTAAGTGCTGACTTATCGAAAATGCCCGCGCTTGCAAGCACCCCGCGATCGGTACGCGAGGTGCTTGCAGTTCTCAGGCGGAAGCCGCGTTGCGACCGGCGTAGCGGCCGAAGAAGGTGCAGTCGGCAAGGCTCATCCCCGAGGAATAGCCGTGGCCCCAGGCAGGCAGGCCCGAAGTGCAGCGGCCCGCCGCGAAAAGGCCGGGGATCGGCTGTCCGGCGCGGTCCAGCACTTCGGCATCGGCCGTGGTCTTGAGACCGCCCAAGGTGAAGAAGCTGAAGTAGCTCGTCTCGAAATTGCATTCGAGCGCGACGAAGGGCGACTGGTCCAAGGGTTTCAGGATCGGGGCCTGCTTGTCGAACAGCGGGTCGCTGCCGTTGCGGGCGTGTTCGTTGTAGAAGGCCATCGTCGCCGAAAGCGTGCCTGCCGGCATTTCGAGTTCGGCCTCGACCTCTTCCCAGGTCTCACCTGTGCCGGCGATGGTGATGCCGGCAAGATCGAGCGGTTGTTCGAAGTGGGCGCTGTCGAGCAGGAGGTAGACCTTGCCGCCGGGCTGGTCGACGGCGCAGCGGCTGACGCGACCGTGGTAGCAATCCTCGTTGATGAAGCGCTGGCCAGCCACGTTGACGAACACGCCATGGGCCTGGTCCGCCGGGATCGTCCACGGGCAGGTGGTGAAGAACTGGTCCATGTGGATCGGATCGCCGCCGACCGATGCGCCGAGTTCGATGCCGATGCCATCGTCCTTGTCGCCGATCGGGCTGTTCACGCGGAAGCTGTCGGGGCAGTACTTGCGGCGCATCGCGTCGTTGAACACGAAGCCGCCGGTGGCCAGCACCACGCCCTTGTGCGCGCGGACGAAGCGGTCCTTGTTGTCGATGCGCACGACGGCACCGGCCACGCGGGTGCCGTCGGTGATCAGCGCGACGGCGCGGGCATCGACGTGGATCTCGGTGCCGAGATCGCGGGCGCGGGCTTCGAGGATGTCGACCAGCGGACGCCCGCCGCCCCAGCCCATGTGCTGGATGACGTGGCCACGCGGCGCGGGCTTGGCGCTCTTGTAGAAAGGAGCGGCGGCTTCGCTGCCCGACCAGATCAGTGTGGAATCGTCCGTCGGCTCGATCACCTTGCCGGGCAGGTAATTGCCGCGATAGGGCACGCCTTGGTCCTTGAGCCACTGGTAGTGGGCAAGGGCCTCGCGGCCATAGCGTTCGCACTTGGCATCATCGGCGCACGGACCTCCAGCAAGCTTGAGGTATGCGGTGAAGTCCTCGACCGTGTCTTCGAACCCTGCGGCCTTCTGCGCATCGGTGCCGCCGCCGATGTAGATCTCGCCACCCGATAGCGCCGATGCGCCGCCGCTGCCCGAGCTGCGTTCGAACAGCATCACGCGCGCGCCCGCGACGCGCGCTTCTATCGCGGCACAGGCGCCGGTCGCGCCAAAGCCGATGATGGCGACGTCAGTATCGAAATCCCACTGCGGGACCTGCTCGATGGGCAGGGGTCGATGCTGTGAATAGGCTGTCATTCCGGTCTTCCGCTCCCAAGCCGTGGCGGATCGTTTTGCCCGCCGTTCAGAGGCTGGCCCGAGAATGGGCCGGCCCGACTCATTTTTCGCATTTCTGCACTGCATTCGTAATTTCCAATTGCATTGGATACGCAAATCGTCAATTGAAAACCCAATCGCCTTTCGATATTGGCGATTTCGAATCTGTTGATGCAAGCTTGGCGGGCATCGAAAAGGCAAAGGGAGAGCGGCCCCGTGCAGGGCACTGATCACATCGATCTGTCGGGCAAGGTCGCGATCGTCACCGGCGGTACGCGCGGGCTCGGCCGGCACATTGCCGAGGCGCTGGCGAAGGCCGGTGCCGCTGTGACGGTGTGCGGGCGCAGCGAACCTGCCGACCCGCCTGCAGGCATTGCCTTCCGCGCCGCCGACATCCGCGATCCCGAACAGGCCGAGGCGCTGGTCGAGGCGGTGGCGGCGCAGCATGGCCGCATCGACATCCTCGTCAACAACGCGGGCGGCTCGCCGCAGGCTCCCGCCACGGCCAGCCCGCGCTTCTTTGACGCAATCGTGAAGCTGAACCTGCATTCGGCGATGTACATGTCGCAATATGCCTATGCCCACATGGCGAAGGCGGGCGCGGGCAGCATCGTCAACATCGCCAGCGTATCGGGCATCCGTCCCTCGCCGATGACTGCAGCATACGGCGCGGCGAAGGCGGGGCTGCTCAGCCTGACGCAGAGCCTGGCGCAGGAGTGGGGCCCGGACGGCGTGCGCGTCAACGCGATCATCGTCGGGCTGATGCAGACCGAGACTTCGGAAGAAACCTATGGCGATGTCGAGGCGCAGGCCGCTGTCGCCCGGTCGCTGCCGTTGCAGCGCATGGGCACTGGAATGGACATCGCGGGCGCCGTGCTGTGGCTGAGCTCGAGCCTCGCCTCATGGGTGAGCGGCGCACGCATCAACGTCGATGGAGGGGGCGAGAGGCCCTACTTCCTCGACCTCGTGAAAGGATAACCGGCCATGGGCATCAAGGCTTTAGGCTATGTCAGGATCGAAACCGCCAAGGCTGAGGCCTGGGACCACTTCATGACGCAGGTGGTCGGAACGATGCGGGCCGATGCGCCGCGCGAAGGCGTGGCGGCATACCGTATCGACGACCGCCCGTTCCGCTTCTGGGTGGAGCGCGGCGAGGGCGACCAGCTGGTCGCTGCGGCCTATGAAGTGGGCGATGCGGCGGAGCTGGCCGCGCTGCGCGAGACGATTGCCGGGCTCGGCCGCGAGATCGTCGACGGCGATGCGGAAGGGGCCAGGGCGCGTGGCGTGACGGCGTTCTTTGCCACCAGCGATCCTTCGGGCAACGGCCTCGAATTCTTCCACGGCGACACGCGCGATCAGGTGGCATTCGTTTCGCCGGCAGGCGTCAGCGGTTTCGTGACCGGGGACATGGGCATGGGACATGCCGTGTTCGCCACGCCCAACTTCGACGAGGCCCATGCCTTCTACAAGGCCATCGGTTTCCACGATACCGACATCCCGCGCTTCCGCTTCTCGGACGATCCCAACGATCCGGGCATGGGCTTTGCCTTCATGCATGCCGACAACGGCCGCCATCACTCGGTCGCCATTGCCGAGATGCCGGTGCCGCCTTCGGCCTGCATTCACCTGATGCTGGAGATGAAGACGCAGAGCGACGTCGGCAAGTGCTACGACCGGATGCGCCTCAACAAGGTGCCCGAGAGCGCTTCGATCGGGCGCCACGTCAACGATCAGACCTTCGGCTTCTACATGCAGACGCCATCGGGCTTCGATATCGAGATCGGGGCCGATCCGCTGGTGATCGACCCGACCAACTGGACACCGACCGCGCACCTGATTCCCAGCGAATGGGGCCATGTCTGGGCATGGCAGAAGGCGCTTGAAGAACAGGCAGGAGAACAGGCGTGAGCCTAGATAAACGGATGACTGCGGCGGAGATCGTCGCGCAGCTTTCCGATGGCATGACCATCGGCATCGGCGGCTGGGGCCCGCGGCGCAAGCCGATGGCGCTGGTCCGCGAGATCATGCGCTCCGACCTCAAGGACCTGACCGTGGTCGCCTATGGCGGCGCCGATGTCGGCATGCTGTGTGCCGCGGGGAAGGTGAAGAAGCTGGTCTTCGCGTTCGTCAGCCTCGATGCCATTCCGCTCGAACCGTGGTTCCGCAAGAGCCGTGAAAGCGGTGCGCTGCAGGTGCTGGAACTGGACGAAGGCATGTTCCAGTGGGGCCTCAAGGCCGCCGCGTTCGGCCTGCCGTTCCTGCCGACCCGTGTCGGCCTCGGTACCGATCTGGCCGAACTTGGCGGATTGAAGACCGTGCAGTCGCCTTACGATGACGGCGAGACGCTGATCGCGATGCCTGCGCTCAAGCTCGATGCCGCGCTGATCCACGTCAACCGCAGCGACTGGCGCGGCAACGTGCAGGTGTTCGGCGCGGACGTCTATTACGACGAGTGGTTCGCCAAGGCTGCGGCAAAGACCTACGTCAGCTGCGAGGAACTGGTCGACCGCATGGAGGACCATTACCCCGAAGGCGCGCAGGACAACCTGTTCGAGCGCTGCTTCGTTTCGGGCGTGGTCGAGATGCCCTGCGGCGCGCATCCCAGCTCGATGCCCCCGCACTATGGCTGGGACATGAAGGCGTTCAAGGCCTACGCCGATGCTGCCCGTGATCCGGGCGACTGGTCGGCCGTGGCAGACCGCTTCGTCGGCGCATCGGAAGCCGAATATCTTGAATCCATTGGCGGAAAGGAGGCGGTAGCGGCTCTCTCGCTGCCGATTTTCTGATGAGCGACATCACTCTTGTAGACCTGTGCATCGTCGCCTGTTCGGAAGCGTTCCGGGGCAATGGCGAAATCGTGGCGACCGGCGTCGGCCCGGTGCCGCGCGTGGCCGCTGGCCTCGCCAAGCTGACCCATACGCCTGAACTGATGATGACCGATGGCGAGGCCTATCTCGTCGAGCAGCCGGTGCCGCTGGGCCCGCGCAAGTACGATGACCGCAAGCCCGCAGGCTACCTGCCGTTCTCGCGCTTCTTCGACAGCGCGGTGTGGTCGGGCCGTCGTCATGCCATGGTCACGCCGACGCAGCTTGACCGTTTCGGCCAGATCAACCTGTCCTACATGGGCGGGACCTATGACAAGCCCAAGACCCAGATGCTGGGCGTGCGCGGCTTTCCGGGGAACACGATCTACCACCCCAACTCGTTCTTCTTCCCCGCGCACGGCCCGCGCGTGTTCGTGCCCCAGGTCGATATGATCTCGGGCGTGGGGTACAATCCGGCCAAGCGCGTGGCGGGTGGCAACTTCTCGGGCGTGAACCTGCGCCGCATCGTCACCAACCTGTGCGTGATGGACTTCGGCGGGCCTGACAACGCGATCCGCGTGATCTCGCTGCATCCCGGCGTGACCTTCGAGGAAGTGCAGGCGGCAACCGGGTTCGAGCTGTGCAAGGCCGAGAACGTGGAAACGACGCGTCTGCCGACGGCCGAGGAACTGGCGGTGATCGCCAGCCTCGATCCGCACAACGTCCGCGCCAGCGTGCTCAAGGACAACCCGCCCGCCGTTCGCGCCGCTGCCTGAGGGAGATGACAGCATGACCGACCTCGTCGAGCCGAAGAAAGTCGACATCGTCTACGAGACGGAAGAGCCCGTCCGTTACGAAGTGATCGACAGCGTGGCCTGGATCACGATGAACCGGCCGCAGTTCAACAATGCCCAGAACGGGCAGATGACCTACGCGCTCGACGATGCCTTCAACCGCGCGGTGCAGGACGACAACGTCCGCGCCATCGTGCTGGCAGGCGAGGGCAAGCACTTCTCGGCAGGCCACGACATCGGCACGCCGGGGCGCGACCTGCACCACGAGTTCGACAAGCGGCTGATGTTCCCGCCGCACACCAACAAGCCCGGCGCCGAACTGCTCTATACCCGCGAGCAGGAGCAGTACCTGGGTATGTGCCGCCGCTGGCGCGACATCTCCAAGCCGACCATCGCAATGGTGCAGGGCGCTTGCGTAGCTGGCGGGCTGATGCTGGCCTGGGTGTGCGATCTGATCGTCGCTTCGGAAGATGCGTTCTTCCAGGACCCGGTGAATCCGCTGATGGGCATTCCCGGCGTCGAATACTTCGCCCATGCCTATGAACTGCCGCCGCGCGTGGCCAAGGAATTCCTGCTGCTGGGCGAACGCATGCCCGCCGCACGGGCCTACAGCTTTGGCATGGTCAACAAGGTGGTCCCGCGCGCCGAACTGCGCGAGGCGACCGCAGCATGGGCGAACAAGCTCGCCAAGCAGGGTCGCCTTGGCAACTGGCTGACCAAGCAGTCCGTCAACCATGTCGAGGAACTGCGCGGCAAGCGTGCGGCGATGGACGCGGTCTATCACATGCACCACTTCGCCCACGCGCAGAACGACATCGTAACCGGCAATTCGATTGCGGGCGTGAGCGGGACTTCCGCCGCTGCCGCAAATAAGAAGGACGCGGGCGAAGGCTGATGGCAAGCGCGCTTCACACCGTCCTGACCGAGCGCCTTGGCTGCACGGCTCCGATCATCCAGACCGCGATGGGCTGGGTGGCCGAGCCGAGCCTTGTCATCGGCAGCTGCAATGCCGGCGCCTTCGGCTTCCTCGGTGCGGCGGTGATGACGCCGGATGAATGCCGCGAGAAAATCCTTGCCGTGCGGAAGGGCACTGACAAGCCGTTCGGGGTGAACTTCCATTCGTTCCAGCCCGGGGCAGAGCAGATCGTCGATCTGATCCTCGCCAATGCCGAGCAGGTGCGCGCGGTCAGCTTCGGGCGCGGGCCGAATGCCAAGATGATCGGGCGGTTCAAGGACGCCGGCATCCTGTGTATCCCGACCGTGGGCGCGGTGAAGCACGCCAAGAAGATGGAAGAACTGGGCGTCGACATGATCAGCGTCCAGGGCGGCGAGGGCGGTGGGCATACCGGCTCGGTGCCGACGACGATCCTGCTGCCGCAAGTGCTCGATACGGTGAAGGTGCCGGTCATCGCCAGCGGCGGCTTTGCCGACGGGCGCGGGCTGGTGGCGGCGCTGGCCTATGGCGCGGTCGGCATTGCCATGGGCACGCGCTTCCTGCTGACGCAGGAAAGCCCGGTGCCGGACAGCGCCAAGGCGGCCTACCTCAAGGCGGGGACGGACCAGATCATCGTCACGACCAAGCTCGACGGCATCCCGCAGCGCATGGTGCGCACGCGGCTGATGGACCGCATCGAGAGATCGGGCTCGCTTGCCATGTGGCTGCGAGCGTTCGAGGCAGGCGCGGCGATGAAGCGCCAGACTGGCGCGTCGTGGCTGCACTTCATCAAGGCGGCCAAGGGCATGACCGGTCACGGCGACGTGCCGCTGAAGCAGGCGATGATGGCCGCGACGATGCCGATGCTGATCCAGAAGGCCGTGGTCGATGGCGACATCGAGAACGGCGTGATGGCGACCGGCGTCGTCGGTGGCCGGATTTCCGAGATTCCGACCTGCCAGGAGCTGGTCGACCGCATCATGGCCGAGGCGAACGCCCGCCTTTCCGCGCTCTGCGCAAGCTGACATTCGAGGACGAGGGACACCCCATGCCGATCACGCTTACCGTCAAGGACCGCATCGCCGAGATCGTGTTCGACGTGCCGCCGGTCAACGCGTTCGACAGCGAGACGTGGATGTCGCTACCCGCCATCGTCAAGAAGGCGGCTGCTGACCCCGAGGCGAACGTGGTGCTGATCCGCGCGGCGGAAGAGTCGCGCGGGTTCTGCGGCGGGGTGGACATCAAGGAGATGCAGGCGCATCCCGAACGCATCACCTTGCTCAACCGTGGCAATTTCCTTACCTTCAAGGCGATCCACGAGGCGGAAATTCCGGTGGTCGTCGCCGCGCACAAGTTCGTGATCGGCGGCGGCATCGGCATCTGCGGGGCGAGCGATGTGATCATCGCGGCCGATGATGCGTTCTTCTCGCTGCCCGAGGTCGATCGCGGCGCGATGGGCGGGGCGAGCCACATGTCGCGCATGCTGCCGCTGCACAAGGTCCGCGCGGCCTTCTTCACCGGCGGCAATATCCCGGCGCAGGAAGCCTATCGTCTGGGCGCTGTCGAAAAGGTGGTGCCGCGCGCCGATCTGGTGGCCGAAGCCCACGCCTTCTGCAGCGTGATCGCATCCAAGAGCCGCAAGGCGCTGGTCATCGCCAAGGAGGCTCTGAACGGCCTCGAGGCGCGCGACGTCGATCGTGGCTACCGCTGGGAGCAGGGCTTCACGCTGGAAATGTACATGCACGAAGACAGCCAGCGCGCGCGCGATGCTTTCGTGGAGACCGGCAAGGCAGCGAAGTTCTGATGTCTTCCCACCACCCACATCGTCATTCCCGCGAAGGCGGGAATCCAGCGCGCAACCTCGACTGGACCCCCGCCTGCGCGGGGGTGACGAAGGACATTTGAACCGATGAATCTGACGTACACTCCCGAACAGCAGGCATTCCGCGCCGAAGTCCGCACGTGGCTGGAAGCGCACGTGCCCAAGGCGCCGCTCGAGCACTATGACGCGACGCGCGAGGGTTTCGAGGCGCACCGCCAGTGGGAAGCGACGCTGAAGAGCGGCGACTGGGGCATGGTGACCTGGCCCAAGGAATATGGTGGGCGCGGGCTCGACCTGATCCAGTGGCTGATCTTCGAGGAAGAGTATTACCGCGCCGGGGCTCCGGGCCGCGTCAACCAGAACGGCATCTTCCTGCTCGGCCCCACGCTGATGGAGTTCGGCACGCACGAACAGAAGCAGCGCTTCCTGCCGCCGATGGCGAGCGGCGAGGAAATCTGGGCGCAGGCATGGTCCGAACCGCAGGCAGGGTCCGACCTTGCCGGGGTGCGCGCGACTGCCCTCCGCGAGGGCGACGAATACGTGCTCAATGGCCACAAGATCTGGTCGAGCCGCGCCGCCTTTGCCGACTGGGCTTTCGGCCTGTTCCGCGAACCGGGCAGCGAACGGCACAAGGGCATGAGCCTGATCTTCTTCCGGCTCGATCAGGAAGGCGTAACCCGCAACCCGATCCGCAAGATCAACGGACACGTGGGCTTTGCCGAGATCTTCCTCGACAACGTGCGCGTGCCTGCTTTCAACCGCCTCGGCGACGAGGGACAGGGCTGGCACATCTGCATGGCGACCGCCGGGTTCGAGCGCGGCCTGATGCTGCGCAGCCCGGCGCGCTTTCAGGAAGCCGCTGCTGCTCTCGCGGCGCTGTGGCAGAGCCGCAAGGGCACATGCGATCCGGCGCTTGAGGCCGACGTGGTGCGCGCGCACATGAATGCCGAGGCCTATGCGCTCAACATCTACCAGACCGCATCGCGGCTGATGGCGGGTGCCAAGATCGGGCCGGAGGCTTCGACCAACAAGATCTTCTGGTCGGAGATGGACATTCATCTGCACGAGACCGCGCTGGCGATCCTCGGGGCCGAGGCCGAACTGTTGCCGCCGACCGGCGAGCACGAGTGGCTGGACGATTACATCTTCTCGCTGGCCGGGCCAATCTACGCCGGGTCGAACGAGATCCAGCGCAACATCATTGCCGAGCGCATGCTCGGCCTGCCGCGCTGAGGAGGGACGGGCACATGGACTTCACCCTCAACGACGAACAGCTGATGTTTGCCGAGACGGCGCGGACGCTGCTGGGCGATACCTGCACGCCGGATCACTGGCACAAGATGATGGAACAGGGCGCGGGCTTCGACGCTGCGCGCTGGGCGCAGATCGTCGAGAACGGCTTCACCCTGCTGCTCCTGCCCGAAGCGGCGGGCGGCATGGGGCTGACCGAGCTGGACCTGGCGCTTATCGCGATTGAGGCTGGCTATGTCGCACTTCCCGAGCCGCTGGCCGAGAGCGCGGGCGTTGGCGCGCCGTTGCTGGCCAGCCTTGCACCTGATCATCCGGTGCTCGCCGATCCTGCCGCGATCATCGCGGTGGCTCCGGCAATCAATCCGGTCGTCGCCAATGCCGACGTTGCGGCGGCTATCCTCATCGAGAAGGATGGGCGGGCCTATCTGGTGACGCCGGATCAGGTGACGCTGACGCCTGCCGAAACCATCGACCCGTTCCGCCGCCTGTTCCGCATCGAATGGGACGCAAGCAAGGCCGAAGACCTCGGCCCTGCCGACTGGACGCTGGCGCTGGACCGTGCATCGCTGTTCGCGGCGGCGCAAGGGCTGGGCCTCGCACAGCGGGCTGTGGACCTTGCCGTCGCCTATGCCAAGGACCGCATGCAGTTCGGCAAGCCGATCGGCTCCTATCAGGCGGTCAAGCACCACCTTGCCAGCGCGCAGACCGCGATTGAGTTCGCCCGGCCTGTGGTGCTCGCCGCTGCTGCCGAGATCGGCCATGCCGACGTGCATTCCCGCGCCCGCGTGTCCGAGGCCAAGATCGTCGCGCTGGAAGCTGCCGAGAAGGCGGCACGGGCTTCGATCCAGGTCCATGGCGCGATGGGTTATTCGTGGGAAGTGGACGTCCACCTGTTCCTCAAGCGCGCGCTGGCGCTGAAGGCGGCGTGGGGCACGCCCGCGTTCCACCGCAGCCGCATCGCCACGCGCATCTTCACCCAGCCACTTGGCGCCGATCAGACTTTTGCCCGCGAGAACGAACATGCCTGAAGCCTATATCGTCGATGCCGTGCGCGCGCCTGTCGGGCGCAAGAAGGGCAGTCTGGCTCACATCCATCCGGCAGACCTTGCCGCGCACCCGATCCGCGAGCTGATGGCGCGGCACGACTTCGACCCGGCGCTGGTCGAGGACGTGGTCTGGGGCTGCACCGAGACCATCGGCGGGCAGGCGGGCGACATCGGCCGCACCGCATGGCTGGTCGCGGGCCTCGCCGAGGACGTGCCCGGCGTGACCATCGACCGCCAGTGTGGTTCGGCCCAGCAGGCGGTCCACTTCGCCGCGCAGGGCGTGATGAGCGGCACGCAGGACATCGTCGTTGCCGGTGGCAGTCAGGCGATGAACCGCATTCCGATCATGGCGGCAATGACGGCAGGCGCGGCCTATGGCTTCGAAAGCCCGTTCCTTGGCGCCAAGGGCTGGGACGCGCGTTATGGCGACGAGGAAGTCAACCAGATCCGCTCGGCCGAGATGATTGCCGAAAAGTGGGCCATCACCCGCGAGGAAATGGACGCATTCGCCTATGAAAGCCACCGCCGCGCGCAGCATGCCACCGAGCAGGGCTGGTTCAAGAACGAGATCGTGCCGCTCGAAGGGCTCGACCGCGACGAGACGATCCGTCCGGGTACGACGCTCGAAGGCCTCGCCTCGCTCAACCCCGTGCGCGAAGGCGGGCGGATCACGGCAGGCAACGCCAGCCAGAACTCCGATTGCGCCGCCGCGCTGCTGATTGTCAGCGAGCGGGCGCTCAAGGAGCACAACCTCAAGCCGCGCGCGCGCATCCACCATATGTCGGTCCGCGCCGACAATCCGGTGTGGATGCTGACCGGGCCGATCAACGCCACGCGCTATGCCATGCAGAAGTCGGGCATGAAGCTCTCCGACATCGACCTGTTCGAATGCAACGAGGCCTTCGCCTCCGTGCCGATGGCGTGGATGAAGGAGCTGGATATCCCGCACGAGAAGGTCAACGTTCAGGGTGGTGCCATCGCGCTCGGCCATCCGATCGGATCGACCGGGGCCAAGCTGATGACGACGCTGCTCAATTCGCTGGAGCGCACCGGTGGCCGCTATGGCCTGCAGACGATGTGCGAAGGCGGCGGGCAGGCCAACGTCACGATCATCGAGCGGCTCTGACCATCATGGGGTCCGCCACTGCCATCACCAACCTGCTCTACCGTTACGCGGAACTGATGGATGCAGGCCATCTCGAGGAGGTCGCCGCGCTGTTCGAACATGCGCGCGTGACCCTCGGCGGTGGCAAGGTGGTCGAGGGCGCGGCACCCATGCTCGAACAGTGGCGCGCCTTCGTGCGCATCCACCCTTGCGGCACGCCGCGCACGCGGCACGTCATCACCAACCCGATTGTCGAGATCGACGAGACGGCGGGTACGGCAAGCTGCCGCTCGGTCTATACCGTGTTCCAGCAGACGCCGGAGCTGCCGCTGCAGGCCATCGCTTCGGGGCGCTATCACGACACGTTTGAGCGCGTTGCCGGCATCTGGCGCTTCGCCACGCGCGACTATTCCATGCTCGATTACATCGGCGACCTTTCGCAGCACCTGCTGCTGCCGGTCGGCTGAAGAACTTCACAGGAGATACAAGTGGGCATCTGCGAAAATCGCACTGTCATCATCACCGGAGCCGCCGGTGGCCTCGGCCGCGCCTATGCGCTGGCCTTCGGCGCGGAAGGCGCAAACGTGGTGGTCAACGACATCGGCACCTCGCTGGGTGGCGAAGGGCGCGATACCAGCGCGGCTGACGCGGTCGTCGCCGAGATCAAGGCGGCGGGCGGCAAGGCCATCGCCAACTACGAGGACATCACCGACTGGGACGCGGCCAAGCGCATCGTCGATGCCGCGATCGAGGCTTTTGGTGACCTGCATGTGGTGGTGAACAACGCCGGTATCGTGCGTGATCGCATGTTCGTCTCGGCCACGGTCGAGGAATGGGATGCCACGATGCACGTCCATCTGCGTGGCCACTTCTGCATCGCGCGCCATGCGGTGAACTACTGGCGCGCCAAGCAGAAGGACGGGCGCGATCCTGATGCGCGGATCATCAACACCTCGAGCGGCGCAGGCCTTCAGGGCTCGATCGCACAGGCCGCCTATTCGACCGCCAAGGGCGGCATTGCCTCGCTCACGCTGGTCCAGGCGGCCGAGCTTGGCCGCTATGGCATCACCGCCAACGCGCTCGCTCCTTCGGCCCGCACCCGCATGACCGAAGGTGCCTTTGCCGAGAAGATGAAGGCGGTGGAGGAAGGGTTCGATGTGATGGACCCGGCCAATGTCGCGCCGACGGTCGTGTGGCTGGGTAGTGCGCAGAGCGCGCACGTGACCGGCTGCGTCTTCGAACTCGAAGGCGGCAAGATCATGCTGGAAGACGGCTGGCGCGAAGGCCCGTTCGTCGACCAGCAGGCACGCTGGGAGCCGGCGCAAGTAGGCGAAGTGGTCGACAAGCTGATCGAAGCGCGCGTGCCGCCGCGCAAGGTGTGGGGCACGGCCTGAAGGCCTGTACGGAGTTAGAGACAATGGAATTTGCCTTCACCGACGAACAGGCGATGATCGCCGAGACCGTGCGCGGCTTCTTTGCCGAGAACGCGACGAGCGAGCGCACGCGCAAGGCCATGGCGGCTGACGGGATCGACCGCGAGCTGTGGTCCTCGTTCGCGAATGAACTGGGCCTCGCCGGGATCGGCTTGCCCGAAGAGCATGGCGGCGCAGGGCTCGGCATGGTCGAGATGGCGCTGGTCGCCGAAGCCGCTGGGGCGCAAGTTGCGGCGCTGCCGCTGCTGGGCCATGTGATGATCGGCCAGGCGATCGCGCGCGGCGGGTCCGAGGCGCAGAAGGCCGAATGGCTGCCGCGTCTCGCCGCGGGCGAACTGATCGCGACGGCGGCATGGGCGCCCAAGCTGAGCGTTGCCGATGGCCGGATTTCCGGCACATTCCCGTTCCTGCCGCACGGTGCTTCGGCGGACCTGCTGCTGGTCCATTCGGGCAGCGATGCGTGGATCGTCGACCTCAAGGGCGCGGGCGTGAGCGTTGAGGCGCACGTGACGATGGACCAGACCCGGCCCTTCGCCACCGCGACGCTCGATGGCGCGCAGGGCGAGCAGCTGGCCGATGGCGACGCGGCGATTGCCGGGGCTCTGGCCGCCGGGTGGATCTGCCTTGCCGCCGAGGCGCTGGGCGGGGCTCAGGCGACGCTTGATCGCACCGTCGCCTACTCCAAGGAGCGCGTGCAGTTCGGGCGGCAGATCGGCTCGTTCCAGGCCTACAAGCACCGCCTTGCCGACATGATGATCGAGATCGAGCAGGCGCGCTCGGCGGTCTATTGGGCGGCCTGCGCGGTGGACGAGGGTTCGGACGAGGCGCAAGTCGCGCTGCATTCGGCCAAGGCGTTTTGCGCCGACACCTATTTCATGTGCGCGGGCAACATGATCCAGCTGCACGGCGGCATCGGCTTTACGTGGGAGCATGACGCGCACCTGTTCTTCAAGCGCGCGCGTTCGATCCAGACGTTGCTCGGCGATGGCCAGTGGCATCGCGAACAGGTCGCCTCGGCAGTTCTCGGGGCGGCTGCATGAAGCTGGGCTTTTCCCCCGCCGACGAAGCCTTCCGCGCCGAGTGCGCGGCGTGGCTGCAGGCGGAAATGACCGGGGACTTCGCCGACATTCGCGGCATCCCCAACCTGTGTGACGCAATCCCGCGCCGCAAGGAGTGGGAGCAGCGCCTCGGGCAAGCGGGCTGGAGCTGCATCGGGTGGCCGCGCGAATGGGGCGGGCGCGATGCGACCATCGCCCAGCAGGTGATCTTCGCCGAGGAATATGCGCGGGCGGGCGCTCCCAACCGCATCAACCACATCGGCGTCGAACTGGCCGGACCGACGATCCTCGCCTTCGGGTCCGAGGAGCAGAAGGCGCGCTATCTGCCCGAAATCGCCGCAGGGCGGCAGATCTGGTGCCAGGGCTATTCCGAACCCAATGCCGGGTCCGACCTTGCCAACGTCAAGACCAAGGCGCGTCTGGAAGATGGGCAGTGGGTGGTCAATGGCCAGAAGGTCTGGACCAGCCTTGCCCACTATTCCGACATGATCTTCGTCGTCGCGCGCAGCGAGGAAGGTTCGGCGGGGCCGAAGGGCCTGTCGTTCCTGCTGATGGACATGGACCAGCCCGGCATCGAGGTCCGCCCGATCCGCCAGATCAACGGCGAGGCCGAATTCAACGAGACCTTCCTCACCGACGCGCGTTGTGCCGCCGATGCCATGCTCGGCGCGGCGGGCGAGGGCTGGAAGGTGGCCATGGCGCTGCTGGCGTTCGAGCGCGGGGTTTCCACGCTCGGCCAGCAGATGCAGTTCCGCAACGAGCTCGACGCGGTAATCGATGCCGCCAAGGCCAATGGCAAGGCCGCCGATCCGGTCGTGCGCCAGAAGATCGCGCGGGCCGAGATCGGCCTCAGGCTGATGCGCTACGGCGCGCTGCGGATGCTTTCGGGCACCGATCTTGCCGCCATCGACGGCGCGGCGCTGACCTACAAGATCCAGTGGGCAACCTGGCGGCGCAACCTTGGCGAACTGGGCATGGAGGTGCTGGGGCAGGCGGCGGAAGTCGCGCCCGGTGACCACTACTCCTGGCCGACCCTGCCCAACCTGTTTCTCTTCAGCCGCTCGGACACGATCTACGGCGGCACCAACCAGATCCAGCGCAACCTGATCGCCGAGCGCGGTCTGGGATTGCCGCGCGAACCGAGAGGCCAAGCATGAGCGTTCCCGTTCCTCCCTATCCCACGCCGCTGGGCATGCTCAAGGGCAAGACCGTCGTGGTCACTGCAGCTGCCGGCACCGGCATCGGCTTTGCCGTGGCCAAGCGCGCCGCCGAAGAGGGCGCGCGTCTGCTGATCAGCGACTTCCACGAACGGCGCCTAGGCGAGGCGGCGGATCGCATCGCGGCGGAAGTCGGCTGCGAGCGTCCGGTCACGCAGGTCTGCGATGTGACCAGCGAGGCGCAAGTGCAGGACTTGCGCGATGCGGCGCTTGAGAAGCTCGGCAAGGTCGACGTGCTGATCAACAACGCCGGCCTTGGCGGCGAGGTCGATGTCGTCGACATGACCGACGAGCAGTGGAGTCGCGTGCTCGATGTGACGCTGACCAGCCTGTTTCGCATGACGCGGGCGTTCCTGCCCTCGATGTATGCCAACAAGTCGGGCGTGATGGTGAACAATGCCTCGGTGCTGGGCTGGCGCGCGCAGAAGGGCCAGGCGCACTATGCCGCGGCCAAGGCAGGCGTCATGGCCTTCACCCGCTGTTCCGCGCTCGAAGCGGCGGACCATGGCGTGCGCATCAATGCCGTCGCGCCGAGCCTTGCCATGCACCCCTTCCTCGCCAAGGTGACGACCGAGGAGCGCCTTGCCGAACTGGTCAAGACCGAGGCCTATGGCCGCCCCGCCGAAGTGTGGGAAGTGGCCAACGTCATGCTGTTCCTCGCCTCGGACCTGTCCTCCTACATGACCGGCGAGATCGTCCCGGTCTCCAGCCAGAGGGCCTGATCGTGGCGGTGGTGTTCGAAAAGCCCGCCGACCTGCTCGGCAAGGAAGGCACGCAATTGCCGCCGACCGAGTGGCTGCTGGTCGATCAGGACCGCGTCAACGGCTTTGCCGACGTGACCGGCGATCACCAGTGGATCCATGTCGACGTCGAGCGCGCCAAGGACGGGCCGTTCGGCGGCACCATCGTCCACGGCTACCTGACGATGAGCCTCGTGAATTACTTCCTGCCCCAGCTGATCGAGGTGCGCGGCTTTGCCCATGCGGTCAACGTCGGCGCCGATCGCCTGCGCTTTCTGTCGCCGGTCAAGGTCGGCAGCCGCATTCGTGGCGTGGGCGAGGTGGTTTCGGTCGAGGAAGTGAAGGGCGCGATCCAGTCGGTCGTGCGCGTCACCGTCGAGATCGAGGGACAGGAGAAGCCCGCCTGCGTGCTCGATACCATCAGCCGCTATTTTCCGGAGTGAATGCGATGCCCGATCCCAAGGTGATGGAAGCTGCCGTCCACGAATATGTCGCCGCATTCGACGCCGGTGCGCCCGAGCGGGTCGCCGCGCTGTTCGCGGCGGATGCTACGGTCGAGGACCCGGTGGGCACGGAGCCGAAGGTCGGGCAGGCCGCGATCCTCGAATTCTACACCGCCTCGATGCAGACCGGCGCGAAGCTCGCACTCGATGGCGCGATCCGACTGTGCGGTCCTTATGCGGCGTTCGCCTTCACGGTCCACCTCCACTGGGAAGGCAAGGACCATCGGGTCGAGGTGATCGACACCTTCAAGTTCAACGACGACGGCAAGGTCGTCGAGATGCGGGCCTATTTCGGGCCTTCCAACATGCACGGTTTCGGCTGAAGGGGACATATACATGCGTGAAGCCGCCATCGTTTCGACCGCCCGCACCGGCGTGGGCAAAGCCTATCGCGGAGCCTTCAACGACACCGAGGCTCCGGTGCTCTCCAGCCACGTGGTCAATGCCGCCATCGCGCGCGCTGGCATCGATCCGGCGCGGGTGGACGACGTCTACCTCGGCGTTGGCAACCACTGGAACACGCAGAGCTACAACCTGGGGCGCCTGACCGTGCACGGTTCGGTCCTGCCCGATACGACCGGCGGCTTCACGCTCGACCGCAAGTGCTCGTCCGGCCTCAACGCCATCGCGCTCGCCGCGCGCGGGATCATGTGCAACGAGATCGACGTTGCCGTGGCGGGCGGCATGGAAAGCATCTCGCTGACCATCAACAAGCACGCCCCGGCCTTCCGCAACCGTTCGGAATTCATCAAGGCGGCGGACCCGCACGCCTACATGGTGATGATCGAAACCGCCGAAATCGTCGCCGAACGCTATGGCGTGAGCCGCGAGGAGCAGGACCGCTTTGCCGCCCTGTCGCAGCAGCGCGCGTCAGCAGCGCAGGAAGCGGGCAAGTTCGACGACGAGATCGTGCCGATCACCGTCACCAAGGCGCTGTTCGACAAGGAAGGCAACGAGACCGGCAAGGAAGAAGTCACCCTCGCCAAGGACGAAGGCGTGCGCGCTGGCACGACATACGAGGCGCTGGCGGGCCTCAAGCCGGTGTTCAAGAACGGGCAGGTGATTGCCGAGGGCAAGCATGTGACGGCAGGCAACGCCAGCCAGCTTTCCGACGGCGCATCGGCGCAAGTGCTGATGGACCTCGCTACCGCCAGGGCCGAAGGCCGCCCGGTGCTGGGCATCTATCGCGGCTTCCAGGTGGCAGGCTGCGGGGCTGAAGAGATGGGCATCGGCCCGGTCTTCGCCATCCCCAAGCTGCTCGACCGGGCGGGCCTCAAGATCGAGGACATCGGCCTGTTCGAAATCAACGAGGCGTTCGCTTCGCAGGCCGTCTATTGCCAGAAGAAGCTGGAGATCGATCCCGAGAAGCTCAACGTCAACGGCGGCGGCATCGCCATCGGGCATCCCTTCGGCATGACCGGATCGCGTCTGGTCGGCCATGCCCTGATCGAGGGCAAGCGGCGCGGCGTGAAGTACGTTGTTGTCTCGATGTGCGTGGCGGGCGGCATGGGTGCTGCCGGTCTGTTCGAAGTGGCCTGAGGCACGATGCTCGATCCGCTTCCGCCCACTATTCCCCACGCTGCGCAAGCTGCGGCAAGGACCTGGCCCGATGCTCCGGCGGTGCTGGAGAACGGCGAGGTCTGGTCCTTCGCCGAGCTGTGGCAGCGCAGCCGCGCCGCGGCCTCGGCCCTGTTGGCGCGGGGCGTGGGCGCGGGGGACCGCGTGGCGATCTGGGCGCCCAACTCCCGCGAATGGATCGTCGCCGCGATTGCCGTGATGACCTGCGGCGCGGCAGTGGTCACGCTCAACACGCGGTTGAAGGGGCGCGAGGCGGGGGACATCCTGCGGCGCACGAACGCCAAGCTGCTGTTCACGGTCGAGGGCTTCCTCGGCATCGACTACCGCGCCCTGATCGCGGACGAGGACCTGCCCGCGCTCGAAGCGGCGCTGCTGCTCGAAGGCGATCTGGCGCAAGGCGGCAAGGGCGCGGAGGATCCGGCGGTTGACGCCGCGCTGGCGGGGATCGACGCCGATACCGTCTCGGACATCCTCTTCACCAGCGGCACTACCGGCAGCCCCAAGGGCGTGCTGATGACCTATGGTCGCGTCCTGCCGCAAGCGGCGATCTGGTGCCAGAACACCGGCCTGCGCGAGGGCGACCGCTACCTGATCGCTAACCCGTTCTTCCATTCCTTCGGCATGAAGGTCGGCTGGGTCGCCTGCATCCTGTCGGGCGCGGTCGCCGTGCCGATGCCGCAGTTCGACGTGGCACAGGCGATCGACCTGATCGAGCGCGAGCGGATCACCTTCATGCCCGGCCCGCCGACGATCTTCCAGATGCTGCTGGCCGAACTGGACAAGCGCCAGTGGGACTGCTCGTCGCTGCGCGGCGGCACCACCGGGGCGGCGAGCGTGCCGCCCGCACTGGTCGACCGCATCCGAAACGACCTCGGCATGGTGGATCTGATCACCGCATACGGCATGACCGAGTGCGTCAACATCACCACTTGCGTGCCGGGTGACGATGCGGAGACTATCGCCCGCACTTGCGGCAAGGCCTTCCCCGGCAACGAGGTGCGCATTGCCGACGAGCAGGGCAACGAAGTGCCGCGTGGCGAAACCGGCGAAGTGCAGGTGCGCGGGCAGGGCGTGATGCTCGGCTATCTCGACAATCCGCAAGCGACCGCCGAGACCATCGACGCCGATGGCTGGCTCCACACCGGCGATGTCGGCACGATGGACGAGCGCGGCTATGTCCGCATCACCGACCGGATGAAGGACCTCTACATCTCGGGCGGGTTCAACGTCTATCCGGCCGAGGTCGAGAAGCTGCTCGCTGAACACCCCGCGATAGGCATGGCGGCGGTCGTCGGCGTGCCTGACGAGCGGCTCGGCGAAGTCGGCCGCGCCTATGTCGTGCTGCGCCCCGGCGCGAATGCCACCGAGGCCGAGCTGATCGCCTGGTCGCGCGATAACATGGCCAATTACAAGGTGCCGCGCGGTTTCGTGATGGTCGAAGACCTGCCGCGCAATGCTGCCGGCAAGGTGCTCAAGACCGAACTGCGCAGCCAATAAGGAGAAGACGAGGATGGCCGGAACATTCGCAGGCAAGGTCGCGCTGGTAACCGGTGCGGCATCGGGCATCGGGCGCGCAGCGGCGATCCGCTATGCGCAGGAAGGCGCGCGCGTGTTCTGCGCGGACCTCAACCTTGCCGGAGCCGAGGCGGTTGCGGCCGAGATCGGCGGCAATGCCAGCGCGGTGCAGGTCGATGTCGCCAGCTATGCCAGCAACCAGGCCATGGTCGACGCGGTAATGGCGCAGGCCGGAAGGCTTGACGTCGCCTTCCTCAACGCCGGTTTCTATGGTGCCGCCGAAGGGCTCGACACCGTGGACGAGGCGTTCTTCGACAGGATCGTGGCGATCAATCTCAAGGGTACCTTCGGCGGGATCAAGGCAGTGCAGCCGGTGATCGCGCAAGGCGGCGCGGTGGTCGTCACGGCGTCGGCTGCGGGCGTCATCGGCCATCCCGCCAACCCTGCCTACAGCGCGGCCAAGCATGGCATCGTCGGACTGGTGAAGTCCTGCGTCGATGCCTTTGCCGCGCGCGGGGCGCGGATCAACGCGATCTGCCCCGGTGGCGTCGAAACCCCGCTGATCGGCGCGGCGGATGTCGCCATGGTCGATCCGCAGTCCCTGCCTCGCGTGCCCTTGCGCGGCATGGGCAGTGCCCAGCACGTGGCCGAAGTGGCGCTGTGGCTTTCGAGCCCCGCCGCCGGGTTCATAACCGGGCAGGCGCAAGTGCTCGACGCGGCGCTGCTCTCCACCTTCGCCCCGGTGATGCTGCCAGTCGGCCCCTGAACCCGACGACCGTTGGTAAGTGGGTGCAGTGCTGTCGGCGCTGCGCCTTCTCGGCCATTGGCGCGGTTGACACGACGCTCGCCCAAAGTAAGTGAGTGTTCATGGCCAGAACACGCATTCCCGGCGCCGAGCGTCGCAGCCAGATCGTCTCTGCCGCGCGACGGGTCTTCTCCCAGCACGGCTACGATGGCGCCAAGACGCTGCAGATCGCGCGCGAGGCGAAGATCTCCGAGGCACTGGTCTATCGCCATTTCCCCAGCAAGCTGGCGCTCTATCGAGCAGTCCTGCGGCAGGTGTTCCTCGAACAGGATGAGCGCTGGCGCGAGCAGGGCATCCATGCCGAGGGAACGCTGGGCCTGGCCGAGGCGATCCACACGTTCGTCGCCGCCAGCGTTGCCGACGCGGGCGATCCCGAGCGCTACGACACGCACCGGATGACCCTTGCCAGCCTTGCGGGCGATGGCTCCTATGCCAGCCTGATCTACCGCCGCTCGCAGCGCCGCAATGCCGCCAGCATGGATGCGGCCTATGCCTCCGCCCGCGCCGAGGGCGGGCTGACCGGCGAAGCGCTCGACGTTCCTGCAGCCGCGATGTTCATCGAACACGTCGGCACGATGATCGCGGCCATCGGCGGACTGCCCCCGGCGGCCCGCCCCTATGGCATCGAGGGCGACGAGCTGGTGCGCCAAGCCACGTGGTTCTGCCTGCGCGGCATCGGCATGCCCGATGCCAAGATCGCGGAGTACTTTGCCGGACTGGAATAAGCCCCGCGCCCAAAGCCACAAGGCAAGTCAGGTCAGCAGCGCACCGCCGTTGACGTGGATGACCTGCCCGTTGATCCAGCGCCCGTCCTCGGACAGGAGCATGGCCACCATCGCCGCGATGTCCTCCACCTTGCCGAGGCGGGTGCTGCGGGTTTGAGCGATGGAATAGTCGATCCACTCCGGCGGCACCGCGCCCCCTGCGATCATTTCCGGCGTCATCACGAAGCCCGGCGCCACGCAGTTGGCAGTCAGCCCCTGCTTGCCCCACTTGCTGGCAACATGGCGCATCAGCGCATTCAGTCCGCTCTTCGACGCCGCATAGGACGGCCTCTCGGGCTCGCCCGCCACGGAAGCACCGGAACTGGTGTAGACGATCGCGCCGTGTTCGCTTTGCAGCAGGTGCGGCAGGGCGGCGCGGGTGCAGAGCAGGTGACCGCGCAGGTTGACGGCGAGCGTCCGGTCGAACGTGGCGAGATCGAGCGACAGCGCATCGCTGTCTGCAAAGATGGTGCGCAGGTCGGCTGCGTTGATGTGCGCGCCGTCAAGGTGGCCGAGCCGGGCGATCGCATCGGCAAAGCAGGCGTTCACCGCATCCTCGCTGGTAATGTCGACCTCAAGCGCGTGGGCCTCATGGCCGACCTCGGTCATCTGCCGGACAACGGCCTCGGCGGCGGAAAAATTCACGTCCGCGACGCAGACCCGCGCGCCTTCGGCACAGAGCCGCGCCACCGTGGCAGCGCCAATTCCGGTCCCTGCGCCGACGACGATCACGGCACGGCCCGCCAACCTGTCCAACATGGTTCAAACTCTCCCGTTCTGCGCATTCATCGTAAAACGACGCGTGCTAGGTCTTTGTCCTCGTAGGTATGATGGAATATGCCTGCGCAAAGCAACGAGTCTCTCATTAAGGCAGGCGTGAAAGGGCCAGGAATCGCAGTGACTCGGCATCAATGCTCTCGTCTTTGGTGCGGATAAGGCCGGAAATGCGGTTGACTGCCGGGGTTTCGCTGCGCACATCGGCAAGGTTCGGTAAACCACGCCCAGATGGTACGAGGTAGAATGAGCCAGGTTTTCAACTTCGACGCGACGGATCACGCGATCATTCGCGAGTTGCGTGCGAATGGCCGGGCCAACAATCAGCAGATTGCCGAGAAGCTCGGTTTGACGGCGACCACGGTTTCCACGCGCATCCGCCGCATGGAGGACGCCAACCAGCTGCGCGTTGTCGCGGTGTCGGACTTTTCGGCCCACGGCTTCAACGTGCTGCTGCGCATCTCGGTTTCGGTCGATGGCCGTCCCGCTTCCGATGTCGCCCACGAATTGGCCGCGCTGCCCGAAGTCGTCGCCGCGCATATGGTCACCGGCGGCTATGACATCGACATGCTCGTCGCGCTGCACGATTTTGATGATCTGTCCGAGTTCCTGCTCGACAAGCTCTCGGGCGTCCATGGTATCCGCACGCTCACCCCGGCCATCGTCGTCGACATCATCAAGTACCAGTTCGACGTCGCTCCGATCGAAGGGAGGGCCTGATCGCCGTGGCAGACCTGCAGCTTGACGCCCTCGACACCCAGCTTGTCGACATGCTGGCGCGTGACGCCCGCGTTTCCAACCGCCGTATCGCCGCCGAACTCGGCGTGACCGAGGGCACCGTGCGCGGCCGCATCAAGCGCCTGCAGCAGGAAGGCTTGATCGCGTTCACGGCGATCACCGGCTTCCAGCTCGAACAGCGCGCCCGCCTTGCCTTCATCAACGTCCAGGCCGAAGTGGACCGCGTGCGCGATATCGCCCAGGTCATTTCCGATATTCCCAGCGTCAATGCCGTGCTGATCACCATGGGCCAGTTCAACATCACCGCGATGTGCCTGATCGACGATCTGGATGCTCTGGTCGAACTCGCCTCGGATCGCATCCTCGCCGTCGACGGCGTCCACCACGTCGAAACCTCGATCGCGGTGAAGACGGTCAAGTACAACGCGCGCATGGCCAAGATCACCAAGCCGTCGGTCGTCTCCGACGACGACTGACCGGATCAGCCTGCAAACAGGCTGCGCGATGTCTCGATGGCGCGGGTGGCGAACCAGCCGATCGGCTCTGCCGCCAGCTTGCGGTTGAGCACTTCGACGCTTACCGGCCCGTCGTAGCCGCGCTCGCGCAGCAGTTTGGCAAACCGCGCCGTCTCCAGCACGCCTTCGCCGGGGAAGGTTCTCCGGTCCATCATCTCAGCCAGAAGATCCTCTCCCTCGGGGGGCAGAGCATCGTCGATCTCGACATAGGCGATGGCGCCCAACGGCGCACCGGCCAGTGTCTGCCATCCGTCCGGATCGTGCGCATGGTGCCAGATGTCTACCAGCACGCCAGCCCGCGCTTCGCCCACCCGTGCCACGATCTCAAGCGTCTCGGCCAAGGTCGCGAGGCCGCTGATCGGCATGTATTCGAGCGCCAGCCGGAACTCGCCGTATGCCCCAAGCATGTCACACGCCGCCTCTACCGCCGCCGCGCGCAGGTCGGCATCCGGCCCGGTCACGTTGATCTGCAGGATCGACGTGCCCAGCACCTCGGCCATGCGTGCCGCACCCGCAAGCTGATCGAGCGCAGCGGCGCTGCCATCGATCATCGCGCAAGCGGCGAGCGGTCCCGTTGCCAAACCGGCATCGCGCAGAAGGCGGGCGAGTTCGGCCAGCGTTCCGCCCTGCTCCTGCCACGCCGCAAGCGACAGGCAGTCGGGCGCGAACTGGTCAAACCCGGCCCTTGCACAGGCCTTGATCGCTCCCGGCAGATCGGGGGTCAGGCTGTACCAGAGCGAGCGGCAGAAGTGGTTGAAGCTGAACGGGCCGGGATGACCGCCGCGCGCCGTCACCCGGCAGGTCCCAGGTCGTCAGGCCCCCAATAGGCCCTGAGGCTGGTGATCCGCCCTGCTGCATCGAACCGGCAGGCATCGGCCGAGCGAATCCGCAGCCTCTCCCCGCCCGGCGGGGCGAATTCCACGTCGAAGACCAGCAGTGCCTCGTTGCCATGCGATCCGCGATGCGGCGCAACCGGCGTGATGCGGGTCTGATAGGCGACCGTATCGGCGAACCATGCGGCAATCGCCTCGCCGCTGCGCGGGGGCGAGCCGATGGGGTCCTCGATCACCGCATCGGGCGCGAACAGCGCGGTGACGCCCGCGGCATCGCCCGCGTTGATCAGGTCGACATAGGCCTGCAGCGTGCGCTTCATCGCGTCTTGCGTGGGATGGTCAGGCATCGCCAGGCGTTACTCCGCCGCGATCCGTTGCTCCAGTGCGGAAAGCGGCACGCGCTCGGCCCAGAACGCCCCTTCAAGATCGGTATCCACGTCCACCGCCCCGCGCACGCCCAGCGCCGCGCGCGCTTCGTCGAGCGGCAAGTGGAAGTACGGCTCCAGCTTCTTCATGAACAGCGCGTCGCTCGCCTTGCCCACCGTCATCCCGCGCTGGATGGCGTCGGTGCAGGTATCCCAGACCTGCGGGTAATGGAGCATGGTGCGAACGGTGTAGCGCAATGAGCCGAAGATCTGGATCACGCTGAGTTCGGCTGCCAGTTCCGGGTTGCGGATGTGCTTGAACACGTTGGTCAGGCGGTACCAGTAGGGCACCAGCTCGCCCATGAAGTTGAACCCGCCGCCGCACAGGATGTGTTCGAAATCGTGCGTCTGGCCGGAACGCAGGTTGTAGAACTCCAGCTGGCTCTTGGGTTCGCGCCATGGCGTGATCTGGATCTCGTAGTTTCCTTCGGTGATCCACCGATAGAAGATTCCGCCAAGCGATCCGGGGGCGTACTGCGCGAAGTCCTCGATGGTGTAAGTGGAGTAGAACCCCTCGGACAGCCAGGCATCGAGTTCGGGATTGATGCGGCGCTCGGCGGTGAACATCTCCTCGATCGCGGCATGATCGCGCAGTTCCTCGAGGATCGGCAGGAACTCGTACATCTCGGCCGGGGGCGGCAGGTCCGGCCCGTTGCGGCGCAGCAGGATCATCGCCAGCCATTCGCGCAGGCGCGGATTGTTGAGGTACTTCGAAGACGAGACGAGCACGCTCGACGGCGTTTCGACCGGCATCACGCCGCGCGCAAGATAAGGCATGTCGGCCATCGGTTCGATCCTTCCCATCAACGATTCTGCTCCGAACGGTATCGGACCGTTCGGCATGTGGCAAGCTGTGTATGCAAGCTGGCCGGGAGCATGCATGCGGGCGGCAAGGTGCTATAGGCGGGCGATGGACGCCGCCCTGCACAACCGGACCGATCAAAGCATGCCGCCGCGTGTGGCGCATCTGCTCGAGGTAGCGCGGGCCGAATTCGTTGCGGAGGGCTTCGACGGCGTCAGCATCGATGCGATCGCCCGCAAGGGCGGGGTCAGCAAGGAAACGATCTACCGCCACTTCCCCGACAAGCAGGCGCTCTTCACCGCCTCGCTCGAGGAGATGGCCAACCATTTCACCGCCCGAGCCGAGGCGATTGTGCGCTCGGGCCACGCGTCGGCCATGCCCGCTGCCGAGGAACTCGCCGGTCTGGCCGAGGCGATTCTCGATGCTGCTTGCGGCGGCGGTCTGCTCAGCCCTTCATGGCTCGCGGCCGGATTGGGCACGCGGTTGCCGGCATTTGCCGCCGAACTGCAGGCGGCACAGGCGGCGCGGATGGAACCTGTGCGCGAGGCGCTGGCCGATATTGCCCGGTCCAAGGGATTGGCGCGGGCCATCTCGATCGACGATGCGCTCGATTTCGGCTCGCTCTCGGTGGAAGGGTCAGCGCTGCTGATGGGCTTTGCCCCGCCGCCAGCGGAGAGGCGCAAGGTCCTCGTGGCAAGGGTTGCCGCGCTGTTCGAGCATGGCGTGCTGGCGCTGCCACCCGGCACCCCTGTGCCCGAACGCGCGAGCGAGGCAGCCGCAAAGGCCCCGCCCGGACGCGAGCATCCAACGCACTTGCGCCGACTGCTCGAAGTTGCCGCCGAACACTTTCTGCGCGAGGGCTTCGAAGCTGCCAGCCTTGGCGAAATCGGGGCGGAGGCGAAAGTCGGGCGCGGCACGCTCTATCGCCACTTCGCCAGCAAGGCCGGCCTGTTCGATGCCGTCCTGCGCCACCTTGCCGCACAAGTGGCAGAGACCGCCCGTCCGCCCGAACTGCCTGCGAGCGCCGATGTTCGGAGCATGGCCGACTATCTGGCACAGGCTACCTTGCACCTGACCGGCCCGGCATCGGTCGCGCTGCACCGCGTGGCGATCTCGGCGTCGCGGCGAGAACCGGCGCTGGCCCGCACCGTGCATGACACGGTCCGCGCGCCGTGGGTTGGCCCGCTGGCGGAATGGATCACGCGCCTTGCCGGCCACCCCGACGCCGATTGGCTGGCACGACAGGGCGTGGTGCTGGCGATGCAGGGCAACCGCGCGATTTCCGCAGGTGGCGGGCCGCAAGGCGATGCCCTTTCCGCCCACGCGCTCCGTGCCGCCAAGCTGTTTCTCCATGGGCTTGGCGGCTGAGCAGGCGTTCGGGCAGCGCGGTCAGGCCGCCTGCCGTTCCTCGGGTTCGGGCGGGAAGATCGTCGGCTGGCCGGGGTCATAGACCCGCGTCAGCAGGCCGATGAACGCGGGATCCGTCAGGGGATCGTTGGGGACCTGGAACGCCTCGCCGCGCTTGCGCAGGTCCGAGATGATGATGTCGAAGATCATCTCGTGCGTCAGGTCGTCGGTATGGTCGAGCGCGCGCTTGAGCTCGGCCATGTCCATGTAGATGTCGGCACCCCAGTGGATGAGGAAGCGGAATTCCTCTTCCGGGATCTTCTGGATGACCTTGCCGTCGGTGGTGATCTGCCAGCCGGTGGGGTCTTCGGGATCGGCTTCCATCAGCGAGTTGATCGCAAGCCCCTCGGGCCGGCGCATCGCGGCAGGGCCGTTGGTCTGCGCGGTGTGGAACATCTTCTCGTTCTCGACCACCACGGCCCGGCCCCACATCGGTGCTTCGATCACCTGTGGCGCCTCGCGCGGGCCTTCGGGCCAGTAGGTAAAGCCGCCGCCGGTCCGGCCCTTGTAGTACCAGGCGATGACCTGTGCCTTCTTGGCCCGCCAGCGCTCGAACAGGCCGGTCTTGACCATGGTGTTCATCAGCCAGATCGGCGTGTTGCCCATCGATGCGCCGCGGAAGCGGGTGGCGTCGACATGGGGACTGCCACCGCCGGAGCACGGTCCCTGGATGTTGAACAGCATGTTCTCGGCCGTGGCATACTTCGCGCCCCAGTAGTCGCGTACGAGGGCGAGGAACTTGCTGTTGTAGAAGCAGTCCTCGATCTCGGGGTAGAACGGCGTCGCCCCGGTTCCGAAGTAGCCGCGGAAGACCGGCGAGAGGAACATGTCCCATGTCGGCGTGAAGCCTGGCGGGATGGAGCCGGACGTCGTCGCGATCACTTCTTCCGGCGACTTGAAATGCTGCGCGAGAATCAGCGACCACGGACCGTTGCGGCGCACCAGATCGAGCATGCGCGCGTGCTGGTCCGCCGAATAGGCATCCTCGATGACGCGGGGTGGCGCAACCGGGCGGAAGATCGAAGCATTTGTCATGGGTTACTCCCTTGGTCAGGACCCTCGACGGGGAACGACTCTTAAAGTGGGTATTCGCTTACAATATCTAGGGCCATGCGAAAGCCTTGGCAAGATCGCTAAGGCGTCGCCCTCACAAATGGTCTCCCGGTGATTTCGGTAGGACAATCACCATCCTGTTACGCAAAGCGCGGCTTGAAATTGGGTATTGCGCGAAGTTTGCGTAGTTGTTAGTTTCGACTCAACAACAGAACAGAATCCGGAATGAGGGGTGAGCACCTGCCAAAGGCAGGTCGGCTTGGGGCGATCTGGCGATCACAGCCTGGTGCACTTCTCTCATTCCGCAGCTGCCGACCATTGCCGGTCGGGGCGTCCAGCTTTTGGAGGGAGAGGAACATGTCCGAGGAAAAGTACCTTAAGTCGGTGATCATGCGCCGTTGCGGCGCAGGGCTGATGGCCGGCGTCGCGCTTGCTTGCGTGGCGATGCCGCAGCTGGCCAATGCTGCGGAAAATGCTGCAGAGGAACAGGCCAGCGAAGGCGCCCAGCCGAGCAACACCGAAATCATCGTCACTGCCAACCGCCGCGAGGAACGCGCGCAGGACGTGCCGATTTCGATCACCGCGATCAGTGCCGACAGCATCCGCGAACGCGGCCTGACCCAGCTGCAGGATCTCCAGGCCTCGGTGCCCTCGCTGGTCGTCGGCCCCAACGGGCAGGCCTCGCGCGATGTGATGTCGCCTTCCATCCGCGGGCAGAGCGCCTCGTTCCAGGGTTCGCCGGCCGTCGTCGTCTACATGAACGAAGTTCCGCTGGTCTCGGCGATCACGCTTTCGGGTCAGGGCGGCCCCGGCACTTTCGTCGACCTGCAGAACGTGCAGGTCCTCGCCGGTGCGCAGGGCACCCTGTTCGGTCGCAACACCACCGGCGGCGCCATCCTGCTGACTCCGGCCAAGCCGACCGACAAGCTCGAAGGCTATGTCCAGGCCGGCTTCGGCAACTACAGCATGGTCGAGACCGAAGCGGTCGTGAACCTGCCGATCTCGGACAAGGTGCGCCTGCGCCTCGTCGGCGCATCGCGCGATCGTGACGGCTTCACCCACGATGTGAACTGGAACAAGGACCGTGACGACCAGCACTGGCGCATGGGCCGCATCGGCCTTTGGCTCGAGCCGTTCGAGGGCGTTACCAACTACACGCTGGCCTATTACGGCAAGTCGCACAGCAACGGCACCGGCTCGATCGCGAAGAACTTCAACACCAACTACTTCGTTGGTCTGGCAACGCGACCCATCACGGTTGCACCCGGCGTCTCGCTCCCGCTCGGCGCCATCGCGCCCACGTTCAACTTCTGCGGCGCGGGTACTGGCCCTGCCAACTGCAGCTTCTACACCAACCTGCTGAACCAGCAGAACGCGCGCGGCATTCGCCAGACCGCGCACGGCATGGACAGCTTTGCCAAGCTCGAATCCTGGAGCATCAACAACACCACCGACATCGAGCTCTCCAGCAATCTCAAGCTGCGCAACATCGTCAGCTATGCCGAGCTGAAGTCGTACTACGCCAACGACCAGGACGGCACGATCGCCCCGGTCTACGACACCGGCGTCACCGCAGAAAGCCGCACCGCGCCGCGTGACTGGTACAAGCAGGTCACCGAGGAACTGCAGCTGCAGGGCACCGCTCTCGGCGACAAGCTGACCTACACCGTCGGCGGCTTCTACTACAAGCAGAGCCCGCGCGGGACGATGGAATCCTATGCGATCAACGTCTGCGGCCTGCAGTCGGTTACCGGCTGCTCGATCGGTGAAAGCCGCATCCGCGTGACCAACGAATCCAAGGCGCTCTATGCGCAAGGGTCGCTGGACTTCGGCGCATTCACGCCCGCGCTTGACCGGCTCCGGCTCACGGCAGGTTACCGCTACACCTGGGATACTGTCGGCGGCTCCACCACCTCGTTCAGCTATGTCCCGCTGCCGGGCGGCGGGAAGTACGTCACGGCGTGCTCGTGGAAATCCAATCCCAACCCGACCCAGCCGATCGCCGATCCGCTCAACACCTGCCTGTTCGGCGCCACACTGAAGAGCTCGTCGCCCAACTGGACGCTCGGCCTCGACTATCGCCCGAACGACAACATCATGGTCTACGGCAAGGTCACGCGCGGCTACAAGGCGGGGGGCTTCAACAGCTACGCCGTGTTCGAGAACACCCGCACCTTCGGTCCGGAAACCGTCACCGACTACGAAGCCGGCTTCAAGACCGACTTCAACGCCGGTGGCATGCGCGGCCGGTTCAACGTCAACGGCTTCTGGCTGGACTACAAGAACATCCAGCGCGCAGCCGGTGACTTCAACCGCGCAACCGGCGGCAACGGCGCGATCACGCTGAACAACGCTTCGGCCGAGATCAAGGGCGTCGAAGTCGAGGCGATGATCCAGCCCACGCAGAACATCGAACTGGGCGGCAACTACAGCCACCTGAACGCCAAGTACAAGTCGTTCAAGTTCGACTCGAGCTCGGGCGTGTGGGACTGTACTGCGCAGTCGATCACTTCGCCCAAGGTCTTTGCCGGGGCCGACATGACCTGCCGTCCGCTGCAGTACCTCTCGCCCAACATCGTCTCGGTCTATGGCCGGTTCACGCTGCCGGTTTCCGAAGATGTCGGCAACCTCAGCCTGTTCCTCAGCTACAACTGGACCGACAAGCAGCCAACCGCGCCGTTCTCCACCGAACGCTTCCCCGATGGCACGATCAACGAGCCGGGCGTGCTCCTGCCGAGCTACGGCCTGCTCAACGCCACGATCGACTGGAAGGGCGTGATGGGCGCGCCGCTCGATCTGAGCCTGTTTGCGACCAACCTGACCAAGAAGAACTACATCATCTCGAACACCGGCATCTTCCAGACGATCGGTGCGCAGACGGTGATCTATGGCGAACCGCGCATGTTCGGCGTTCGCCTGCGCTACAGCTTCGGCAACTGACCGGAACTGCAGCAGACAAGGGGGCCGGGTACGCGATTGCCCGGCCCCTTTTCGTTTCAAGTGGAGAGATCGGGAATGGGCACAAGGCTTGAGGGACGCGCGGCGGTGATCACCGGGGCAGCCGACGGGATCGGCTATGGCATCGCCCGGCGCTTTGCCGGCGAAGGCGCCAGCGTGATCGTCGCCGACTACGACGCCGAGCACGGCCCTGCCGTGGCCGAGGAACTGCGCGGGCTGGGCGCACGGGCGGAATTCATCCGCTGCGACGTCTCCTCCCGCGACGACGTCTTCGCAGCGGTGGACCTGTGCGCCGAACGCTTCGGCTCGGTCGATATCCTCGTCAACAATGCCTATCGCGGCGAAGGCCCGATCCGCATCGAGCGCAAGACCGACGAGCGCTTCGACGATGCCCTCAAGATGTGCCTCTATGCCACCAAGTGGGCGATGGAGCGCGCGCTGCCGCATATGAAGGCGCGGGGCTGGGGCAGGGTGGTCAACATGGCCTCGCTCAACGGCGTCAACGCCCACATGGGCAGTGCCGACTACAACGCCGCCAAGGAAGCGGTGCGCGCCTACTCGCGCACGGCGGCGCGCGAATGGGCACCGTACGGCATCTGCGTCAACGTGATCTGCCCGGCAGCAGTTTCGGCCGCCTACCGCCGCTTTGCCGATATGGCACCCGCCGTTGCTGCAGCGACCGCTGCCGCCAACCCGATGGGTCGCATGGGCGATCCGGAAGCGGACATCGGCGGCGTCGCCCTTTTCCTCGCCAGCGAGGACGCCCGCTACCTTACCGGCAACACCCTGTTCGTCGACGGCGGCGGCCACATCAACGGCGTGCCCTGGGTGCCGGACTTCGGCGAGGAGTGACCGATTAGGGGTCTGTCGGCTCAGGCCCTGCGCCAGCAATGGCCCGCGCCGCCCGCCGGCCTGACCACACGCAATCGGCGTAGGACAGTCCGCTGACATAGAGGTTGGAGCAAATCCCCACGGCGTTGCGCCCGGCGGCGTAAAGGCCTGCAACCCTGCCGCCATCGAGCGACTTCACCGCGCCGGTGGCCTCGTCCACCAGCAACCCGCCAACGGTCATGCAGGCGATCGGGAACATGCGGGCATCGACCGAGGCGTCGATCGCGTAGAACGGTCCCTGATCCAGCACGGCAAGGTCGGCCCCGTCCTTGAACAGCGGATCGGGCGCTTCCCTGCGTGCGGCGCGGTTGTAGGTTTCGAGCGTGGTCGCAAAGACTGCGGGATCGAAGCCCATCTTGCGGGCCAGCGCTTCGGGCGTTGCCGCCTTCACGCTGGCGAACATGGCGTTGACCAGCGTGATGTCGCGCTGGAAGCCCAAAGTGTCGGGCGCGAAGGCATCGCGCAGCGATTGGCGGAACAACTTGGCATCCAGCACGATCCAGCCCCGTCCACCGTGGCGCTCGACCATCGCATCGCCGATCCGCGCCCCATACCACGTCTCGTTGACGTAGCGCGCGCCGGTGCCGTCCACCAGCATGCCCCGACCCCATGATGCCGGTGGCGACAGGAAGCGCCACGCCGAGACGCGCTCCATCAGTCCGGTGGCGCCGCCGACCGTCACGCCCAGCATGATGCCGCTGCCGTTGTCGCCCAAAGTGCCGTTGGGCAGGCCGGCGGCATAGGGCGCGGCGAAGTGGCGAACCATTTCGGGGTTGCAGATGAACCCGCCCGCGCTCAGCACCACGCCACGGCGCGCGCGGAACCACGCGCTCTTCCGGTTCTGCCGCTCCAGCTCGCGCGCCTTGGCGAGGTAGTGATACCCCCGGGCAAAGGTGAAGCGCGCACCGGGGAAGGTGGGCGAGAGCATCGCCATCCATGCGCCCGCCTTCGCGATCAGGCGGGAATAGCGCTTCTGCACGGCAGGATCTGCGAACATCTCCACCCGCACGCCGATCACCCGGCCTGTCGCATCCACTCCCAGTTGCCGCGCCTCGGCCTGGGTGTGCAATTGCAGGCCGCGCTTCAGCGCCGCATCGCGCAGCGGCTCCCAGATGCCGGCACCAAGGCCCCACGGCTTCTTGCCGTTGCGCCGCACCGTGCGATGCCCGCGCGCGGCAGGCGGGGTGTGGCTGCGGAACGGCTCGGCCAGACTGCTGTCAGGGTGATAAAGAAAGCGGTCGAGCGGGGGATAGGACGTCTTCTTCGCGTGCAGCGTGGCGCTGAACGGCGCCCCGTGGCGGCGCAGCCACTCGAAGGTCTCGGCGCTGCCCTCGCAGAAGTCCCGCAAGGCATGGTCCGGCACCACATCGCCGACTTCGGTGCGGAGATAGGCCTCCATCATCGCCGGGTCATCGTGGACCCCCGCCTCGCGCTGGATCGAGGTGCCGCCGCCGGCATAGTAGACACCGCCATTCGCCGCCGACGAACCGCCGCCGTCATAATGGTCGAGTGCGATCACCGAGAGGCCGCGCTCCAGTCCCTCGAGCGCGGCTGACACGCCTGCGCCACCAAGCCCGACCACAACGACATCGGCCTCGCCTGCCCAGTCGTGCGCGTCGGCGTCGTCCAGTGTCAGGGGCGCATCGATGGCGAGGCCCCATGCGTCGATCCGGGTGCCGGGCTGCGGGACGGCCGATTGCCGGTTTTCCTGCCAGACGCTGCCCGGTTGCAGCGGCCATGCCTCAGCCTTTGCCTGTTTCACCTCAGCTCTCTCCCATAGCCATCATGCGCAGTTCATTAAGCATCAAACAACGCATTCTCCTATGAAATGCAAGAAATGCTTGCCAATCTCGTTTCGGAAACATACAATTTGGACCGAATTGAACGCGCTAACGCGTTCCCGACGTTTCCATTCAGGGAGAGGACATCGTGAGGAATCTGCTTGCCGCTACGGCATTGAGTTCGCTTGCCTTTATCGCAGCACCAGCCTTCGCCCAGGCCGCGCCTCAGGATTCGGCGCAGGATTCGGCCGTCCAGAACGACGCGCCCAACGACTCCGGCATCGGCGAGATCGTCGTCACCGCGCAGAAGCGTGCGGAAAACATCCAGAACGTGCCGATCGCCATCTCGGCAGTCAGCAGCCAGTTCCTCGAAACGCGCGGCATCACCTCGATCGACAGCCTCGGCTCGATCGCGCCGAACGTGAAGTTCGAACGCGCACCGTCGAACAAGACCATCTCGCAGATCGCCATCCGCGGCTCGGTCACCATCAACCCGGCCGTGACCTGGGAGCCTGCCGTCGGCCTCTACCTCGGCGGCGTCTACATCGCCAAGGCGCAGGGCTCGATCTTCGACGTGGCCGACCTCGAGCGCGTGGAAATTCTGCGCGGCCCGCAAGGCACGCTCTATGGCCGCAACGCACTGGCCGGTGCCGTCAACCTGGTGCCCAAGGCGCCGAGCGGCGAACTTGGCGTCAAGGGTGAGCTGACCTACGGCAACTTCAACTACTGGAAGGGCCGCGCCGTGGTCGATCTTCCGGCGATGGGGCCGTTCTCGCTCAAGCTCTCCGGCCAGATCCAGAAGCGCGACGGCTTCATCAAGCTGACGCCGAACCCCTATCCGCAGGCGTTCCTCGCGGGCCCCGCACGCACCGGCCGCACCAACGATCTCGACGGCAAGAGCGGCATGGTCCAGCTGCGCTTCAAGCCCGAAGGCAGCAACTTCACTGCAGACTACATGTTCGACTATTCGAAGTTCGATCAGCGCCCGGACTATGCCCAGCTCGTCCGCATCAACCGCAATGGTCGTCCGGAAGACATCTTCGATCCGAACTCGGTCAGCTATCCCTTCGCCGGGGCGTTCTTCCCGCTCAACCTCTATGACCGGGCTGACCGCCAGTCGACCGCATCGCTCGATGCCAACCCGCTCTACGAACGTTCGCGCACTTATGGTCACGCGCTGACCCTCGCGCTCGACCTCGGCGGCGCCACGGTCAAGTCGATCACCGCCTACCGCAACCTGAAGTGGGCGGACTCGCTCGACCTTGACGGCTCGCCGCTGCCGGTCGCCTTCACCGGGCGCGACACCAGCTTCCACAGCTGGAGCCAGGAACTGCAGGTTTCGGGCCAGACGATGAGCGACAAGCTCAAGTACGTCGCGGGCGTGTTCTACTACAAGGAAAAGGCCGAAACCCTCGGGCCGCAAAGCTTCTTCGGCGGCGGCGCGTCCTACCAGTCGGACTATGGCTCGAACACCGAAGCCTTCGCCGTGTTCGCGCAGGTCGATTACGATATCACCGATGCGCTGAAGCTGACGCTCGGCGGCCGCTACACGCACGAGAAGAAGGACGTGCGCCGCTTCCTGCGGATCAACTTCGACTCTGCGAACGGCATCACCTCGCCGCTCGTTGTCGCCAACATCCCCTATGGCGGCGTCCCCGATGCCAAGTACAACCGCTTCAACCCGGCGATCACCCTGGCCTATCAGGCGAACGAGAACATCAATCTCTACGCCCGCTTCGCGCAAGGCTTCAAGTCGGGCGGCTTCAACGGCGAGACCAACGACTTCCGCGCGCCGACCGCATCGTGCCCGACCGGCGCGTTCGAACTGTGCAACCCCTATCGCCCGGAAACGGTCGACAGCTACGAAGTCGGCATCAAGACCAGGCTGGCCGACGGCAAGGTGATCTTCAACGTCGCCGGCTTCTGGGACGAGCACAAGGACATCCAGCTCTCGGTGTTCACCGCCAACGGCGCCGCGTCCTCGATCGTCAAGAACGCCGCAGCCGCCCGCATCCGCGGTCTTGAAATCGAAACGGTGATCCGTCCGGTCGACGTGCTGACGATCAACGGCTCGCTCGCCTTCCTCGACCCGAAGTACAAGAGCTACATCGAGGCGGTGAACGGCGTCGATACCAACGTCGCCAACAACCGCGCCTTCCCGCACACGCCCAAGACCACGGCAGCCGCTGGCGTCGATCTTCGTGTCGCGCAGGGTGACTGGGGTCGCCTGAACATCAACGGCGATATCAACTACGTCTCCAGCTACTACACTTTCCCCTATGCGCTGGTGACGGCCAACCCCTCTGACCAGAACGCCAACAACACCAAGTCGAAGGGTCGCACCATCGTGAACCTGCGCGCGGCGGTTTCGGAAGTGCCGCTGGGCGGGGCGAAGGCCGAGGTCGCGCTGTGGGTCAAGAACCTGACCAAGGAACGCGATCCTTCGAACTTCATCGACTTCGGCCCGGGCTTCGGTGGCCTCACGGTCGGGTACTTCCCCGATCCGCGCACCTACGGCCTGACGCTGGGCGTGAAGTTCTGATGCTGTTCGCGGGAAAGAAGGCGCTGGTGACCGGCGCGGCCTCGGGTATCGGCCGCGCCACCGCCATCCGCTTCGCTGCCGAAGGGGCAACGCTCACCATCGGTGACCGCAACCTTGCAGGGCTCGAGGAAACGGCGGCGATGATCGCCGCCGCTGGCGGCACCGCGCCGGTGGTGCAGGCCTATGACGCCACCGACTATGCCTCGTGCCGCGCGCTGGTCGATACCGCCGCGCGCGACGGGCTCGACATCGTCTGCAACATCGCCGGCCTGCTCAAGTGGGGCCGGTCGGAGACCTTCTCCGCCGAAGACTTCGACCTGCTGATGCACGTCAACGCGACAAGCGTCTTCGTCATCTGCCAGGCGGCGATCCCGCACCTGCTCAAGTCCAAGGGCAACATCGTCAACACCGCGTCGACCGCCGCGCTGCAGGGCCAGCCCTACAACGCCGCCTATTCGGCTTCGAAGCACGCGGTGGCGGCAATCACCAAGGGCCTCGCCATTGAATACGCCGCTGCTGGCGTACGCATCAATGCGATCTGTCCCGGCCACGTCGTTACTCCGATGACGGTCAACACCGCGCCGCCCGAAGGCGTCGACTGGGCGCTGATGATGCGCAACGCGCCAAAGCTGCTCGACGGTTCGTGCGAGCCCGAGGACATTGCCGAGATGTTCGCCTTCCTCGCCAGCGACAAGGCGCGCAAGATCACCGGGTCGCTGTTTACCGTCGATGGCGGTCAGCTCGCGGGCTGACCGTCGCCGGGGGAGAGCAGGATGCGTGCAGCCTCATCCCCGTTCAGCAGGGCATTGGCGCGGTGAGCCACCCGCCAGCCCTGTCCGGTCCGCACCAGCGACCAGCGGTTGGCTGCAACCCTGAACGCTTCAAAGCCGTTGCCGCTATTGCGGAACACCACCGAATGCCCCCGCGCGCTCGCCCGGTCCCCGTCGACCGCTACCGTCAGCGGGCCAAGTACGTGCGCGCAGCCATCGGCCATCAGCTGCCGATGTACCGGCCCGTCGATCAGCGCGGCAATCTCGGCATGGCCTCTGGCCGTAGCGAAGCCCACCACTTCATAAGCGCCATCCTCGCACCACAGCGCGGCCAGCGCCTGCGCATCCCCGCAGTCCGCCAGCGGGCCATATTGCGCCACCAGCTCGCGGATCGCCTCGCGGTCCTCCAGCGCCTGAAGCCGCGCGGCGAGCGTTGCGATATCGTGCTCCAAACCAAGTCTCCCCACGCGAAAGGCCAGACCAGATGACCGATCCCCAAGCCCACGTCGGTACACTCGATCACGTGTGGCGCAAGTTCTGCGCGCAACTGGCCGAAGCAGGCGATGTGCTGGCCCGCCCTTCATCGCCCACCACCGCGCTCGACCAGGCCGAGGGCCTGCGCTACCTCAGCCGCCTTGCGCGCACCGCGCTCAACATGCTGGTCGACAGTGCCGACCCCGATTTCCCCCGCCTGTTCCTGCTCTGCGACGACAAGATCAAGATCGGCGCGGACAATCCCGACAACCTTTACCAGCAGTGCGTCGTGCGCGGCGACCGCACCTATCGCATCACCGGCAAGCGCAATTCGGTCCCCTATTTCTCGATCGGCAGCAAGGCCAACCGCTACGCCATCGACGGCACCATGGCCTCGACCGGAGAGATCGAATTCGCCCAGATGGAATTCGGCCCCGACGGCACCTTCGAAATCATCGTGAGCAAGGAGCAGCAGCCCGGCAACTGGCTGCCGATGGCCGATGACACCACCCTGCTGATCGTCCGCCAGACCTTTGACGACAAGCACACGCAAGTCCCCGCCGACATCAAGGTCGAACGGATCAGCGATGGCCCTGCCGCCCCGGCTCTGCTCACGCCCGAACTGATCGAACAGCAGCTCATGGCTTCCGCCGCCTGGGCAAAGGGCACCGCCAACACCTTCGCCAACTGGTCGGAATGGTTCAAGGCCCACCCCAACCAGTTCTATGACGCCCCGCAGGAGATCTTCTGGAAGGCGGGCGGCGATCCCAACATCTGGTACGGCCACTTCTACTTCGATCTGCAGCCCGGCGAAGCGCTGGTGATCGAGAGCCCGGTGCCCGATTGCCGCATGTGGAACCTGCAGATCGACAACTGGTGGATGGAATCGCTCGATCACGTCCACCAGAAGGTCTGGCTGAACAATTCCATGGCCAAGCTGGAGGCCGATGGCAGCGTCGTCGTTGTCTGCGCCGATCGCGATCCCGGCTTCGGCAACTGGGTCGACCTTGCCGGACACCGCTCGGGCACCGGCCTGTGGCGCTGGTTCAACGCGGCCGAGAACGTCGTGCCGAACATGCGGGTGGTAAAGCTCTGACGCTCTTGCCGCGGGGGAGGGCAGGTCCCATCTCGGTTCCCGGACAACACGCCGGGAACGCCACTTGACCACCACCGCCAGCCGCCTGCCGACTTTCTTCCTCAACCATGGCGGCGGGCCCTGGCCGTGGATGGATGGCCCGATGCGCCGGGGCTATGACCAGCTCGAAGCCTCGCTTCAGGCGGTCATCCCCTCGCTGGAGCAGCCTCCCAAGGCCATTCTCGTCGTGTCGGCGCACTGGGAAGAAGCCGTGCCGCATGTGTCGACGCATCTGGCCCCGCCGATGCTCTACGATTACTACGGCTTTCCCGAGCACACCTACCATATCCGCTATGCCGCACCGGGCAGCCCTGACCTCGGCCTGCGGGTGCGCGACCTGCTCCGCGCGGGCGGCATGGATTGCCGCGAGGACACGCAGCGCGGCTTCGACCACGGCACCTTCTCGATGATGCAGCCGATCCGGCCCGAGGCAGACATCCCGATCGTGCAGCTGTCGGTGCTCACCAGCTTCGATGCCGCCGCGCACATCGCCATGGGGAGCCTGCTGAAACCCTTGCGCGATGAAGGCGTGCTCGTGCTGGGCTCCGGGCTTTCGTACCACAATCTCCGCGCCTTCGGGGCACAAGGGCACACCGCCTCGCACGCTTTCGACCAATGGCTGCGCGATAACCTTGCCGGGGTCGAAGCTGCTCCGCGCCTCGCCGCGCTCGAACGGTGGACCACCGCCCCGGCAGCGCTGCAGGCCCATCCCCGGCCCGAACACCTCCTGCCGCTGATGGTCATCGCGGGCGCTGCCGGGCAGGACCCGTGCAGCATCCAGTTCCATCAGGACGATTTCTTCGGCGGTCTTGCCGTCACCAGCTTCCGCTTCGGCTAGAGGTTCGGCAGCCCCACGAACGCCGCCCACGCCACCAGTGGCCCGATGCCGACGACGATAGCCGCATAGACCAGCAGCTTGCGTAGCATGGCAGGCCGCTCGTCCTCGGCCACGTTGCCGACGATCAACGCGCCGTTGGTCGAGAACGGCGAGGTATCGACGATGGTGTTGGCGATGCAGATCGCAGAAACCACCGGCATGACGGCAAGGTGCCCGCCGGCAAGGATCGGCAGGCTCAGCGGAATGATCACGCCCAGCAGCGCGGTCGACGAGGCAAAGGCCGAAACCACGCCTGCGAGATAGCACAGCAGCAGCACCGCCAGCGTGGCCGAGCCGACCTGTCCGATCATCGCGCTGATCGCATCGAGCGTGCCGATCTTGTCGAGCAGGGTCACGTAGATGACGATGCCCGAGATCAGCAGGATCGTCGACCAGTCCACCTGCTTGAGCGCGCCGTCCTGCGTGCGCGGGGCAACGATGGCCAGCGCAAGGATCACCATCAGCGCCATGAACCCGATGTCGACCTTGAACAGCAGCGCACCTGCGGCCAGCGCAACCAGCCCTACGAGGGTGCAGGCGCCTTCGCGGCCTAGTACAGGCACTTCGACCCGGCCTTCGTGCCCGGCGCCGGTCGCGGCCTCGCGGCGGGCGTAGAAGGCCCAGACCAGCACGGCGATGGCCGCGTTGAAGGCGGCGCTCGCCAGGAACAGGTATTGCGCATCGGGCGCGATGCCGCTGCCCGAAAGGACCTTGGCGGTGATCCCGCCATAGATCGAGATGGGCGAGAAGCTCCCCGCCTGCGCTCCGTGGACCACGAGCAGGCCCATCATCAGCGGCGAGAAGCCGTGGCTGCGCGAAAAGCGCATGGCGATCGGTGCGACGATGGCCACTGCCGCCGGCCCCACTGCGCCAAGCGCGGTCAGCACCGCGGCGACCATGAACACCAGCAGCGGCAGGAACGCGGTGTGGCTGCCGAGCAGCCCGGCGGCGCGCGCCACCAGCCAGTCGATCGCGCCGTTGCGGCTGGCAATGCCGAACAGGTAGGTGATGCCGAGCAGGGTCAGGAACAGGTCGGCGGGAAAGCCGGTCAGCACTTCCTTCACCGGCAGGCCCGCCCCGAACACACCGAGCGCGAGCGCGGCGGCAAAGCCGATCAGCCCCATGTTCACCGGCAGCCACACTGCCGCCACGAAGATCGCGACGAGAATCGCGATCGAAACGATGATCATTCCATTCCCCTCCCGAAGGTCCGCTCTACCTGGCGAACAGTCCGGCATGTTCCTGTCTTAACAGCGCTTTCTGCACCTTGCCCATGGTGTTGCGCGGCAATTCCTCCACGAACACCACCGCGCGCGGCTGCTTGAAGCGGGCGAGGCGGTCGGCCAGCGCGGCAATCACGCCATCGGCATCGAGCGACGGATCGGTCGCCTTGACCACCGCCACCACGGCCTCGCCCATGTCCGCATGCGGCACGCCGATCACCGCGCTTTCGGCAATGCCCGAAATCTCGTCAAGCACCGCCTCGACCTCGGCGGGGTAGATGTTGAACCCGCCGGCAATGATCAGGTCCTTGGCCCGCCCGACGATGTGGACATAGCCTTCGGCATCGATGAACCCCAGATCGCCGGTGATGAAGAAGCCGTCGGCGCGGAATTCCTCGGCGGTCTTCTCCGGCATCTTCCAGTAGCCGCCGAACACATTGGGGCCCTTGACCTCGATCCCCCCGATCTCGCCCTGCGGCAGCACCGTCCCGCTTTCCGGATCGGCAATGCGCAAGTCCACCCCCGGCAGCGGGAACCCCACGCTGCCCGGCTTGCGCAAGCCGTCATAGGGGTTCGAGGTATTCATGTTGGTCTCGGTCATGCCATAGCGTTCGAGGATGGCCTGGCCGGTCAGGGCGCTGAAATCCTTGTGGACTTCGGCGGAAAGCGGGGCCGATCCGGAAACGAACAGGCGCATGCGGGCGGCAAGCTCCCGGGTGAAGCCGGGATGGGCCAGCAGCCGCGAATAGAACGTCGGCACTCCCATCAGCACGCTGGCCTGCGGCATCAGCCGCACCAGTTCGTCGGCATCGAACTTCGGCAGGAAGATCATCGCCGATCCTGCCGCGATCGTCACGTTGGTGGCCACGAACAGCCCGTGCGTATGGAAGATCGGCAGGGCATGGAGCAGCCGGTCGGCGCTGGTGAAGCGCCAGTAATCGAGCAGGGTCAGCGCATTCGAAGCCAGGTTGCGATGGCTCAGCATCGCGCCCTTGCTGCGCCCGGTGGTGCCCGAGGTATAGAGGATCGCGGCAAGGTCCTGCGGCGAAACTGCGGTCCGCTCGATGCTGTCGGGCTGGCCGTCTGCGGCCGCAACCAGCGAACCGCCGGTTCCCGCAGCATCCAGCGTCAGCAGCGAAGGCACGCCGATTTCCGCGCACAAGACCGCCATCGCGGCTTCGTCCTCGCTGCGGCACAGCAGCAGCGCGGGCTGCGCATCGCTCAGGAAATAGCGCACTTCGCCAATGGTATAGGCGGTATTCAGCGGCAGATAGACCGCGCCTGCCAGCAGCGACGCCAACCAGGTCAGTAGCGCCGTCTGCGACTTCTCCACCTGTACGGCAATGCGGTCTCCCGGCTTCACGCCACTCGCGCGGAAAGCATGGGCAAGTTGCGCGGCGCGGGCGTGTGCGGCGCCATAGCTCAACACTGCGCCGTCGGGCGCGATCAGGAAGGGGGCTTGCGGGTTCTGGCTGCACTGCCGAAGGAACAGCGAGAGAATATCCTGCGCAACGGTGTCAGCCAAAAGTGAGTCCTCGAAAGCTCCGCCGGAAATGGTTGTCTCCGGCCCTTGTGTATGCAAGATTCCAATAATCACACTCTTGGGCATGCATCAACATGAATTCCGACCAAGGCGCGGCAGCGGGCATGCTGCTTTCCGAACGCATCCGTCTGGCGCTCGCCGACGACATCACCACCGGCGCCCTCGCACCGGGCACGCAGCTCGACGAGCAGCAGCTGGGTGACCGCTTCGGTGCCTCGCGCACGCCGGTGCGCGAGGCTCTGCGCCAGCTCGCCGCCGAGGGTCTGGTCGAAATGCGGCCGCGCCGCGGCGCCGTTGTCGCGGTGCTGACGACCGAGCGCGTGTTCGAGATGTTCGAGCTTTCAGCCGAGATCGAGGCGCTGTGCGTACGCCTTGCCGCGTGGCGGATGACCCCGGTCGAGCGCAGCGCGTTGCGCCGGATTCACGAGGAATCGGCCTATGCCGTGATGCGCGGCGATGTCGACGAATACGATCGCCTCAACTGGCGCTTCCACGATGCGATCTACGAGGGCACCCACAACGCCTACATCGTCGAGCAGGCCAAGGCACTGCGCGAGCGCATGGCCGCGTTCCGCCGCGCCCAGTTGCGGCAGGGCGGGCGTCCCGAACGGTCGCGCCACGAACATGGCGAACTGGTCGAAGCGGTCATGCGCGGTGATGGTGAGCAGGCGGCCAAGCTGATGCGCGCCCACATGTTCAATGCCTCGGGCGCTCTCGAAAGCTTTGCCCGGCTGCTTCCGGGGGCGGATTGACGCCACTCCTGCCTCTTGCATGGAGTTCCCATATCAAAAGGAAGATTTGCATACACGATTGCCGATAAACTGCCACTGTGCATTTTCTGAGTTGCGCTGTCAGTCGGTCTATGCAACTTCTCGGACACAAGGTCGCAACGTAGTGCGGCGTACGGGGAGGTGCGGAAAGTGGCAGTCGGGCTAGTGCCCGTCGCCTCCCTGTGTGTCTGACAGCGTTGTCCCGGCCAGACGTATTTCCAGGGAGGACAATGTCATGTAAAAGTTCCACTTCGCCTGCTTGATCCCGGCGCTTGCGCTGGTTTCGGTACCGGCCATGGCTCAGGAAGCCGCAGACAAGCCGGTCGACAATGGCGACATCATCGTCACCGCCAACCGCACCGAATCGCTCGCTTCAAAGACCCCGGTCGCGCTGACCGCAGTGTCGGGCGCCGCGCTGGTCAGCCAGGGCATCACCAACCCCACCGCGCTGGCCGAAACCGTGCCCAACCTGTCGATTGACCGCGCCAACGGCCTGCAGATCACCATTCGCGGCGTGACCAGCACCGACGGCACCGAGAAGGGCGATCCTTCGGCCGCCTTCATGCAGGACGGCATCTACATCGCCCGTCCGCAGGTGCAGGAAGTGTCGTTCTTCGACATCGGCCGCATCGAAGTGCTGCGTGGGCCCCAGGGCACGCTCTATGGCCGCAACACCACCGCCGGCGTGGTCAACCTGATCTCGGCCAAGCCCAAGCTCGACAAGTTCGAAGGTTCGGTCGACCTCAACTACGGCAACTACAGCACCTTCCAGGCTACCGGCGTGATCAACGTGCCCGTAAGCGAGAGCATCGCCTTGCGCGGCGCGGTGAACTATGACCGCCGCGACAGCTACCTCAAGGCCGGCACCGGCTTCACCTCGAAGCTCAGCCCGTTCAAGGAAAACCTGTCGGTCCGTGGCTCGGCGCTGTTCGACCTCGGTGGCGGCGAACTCGTCGTCCGTGCCGACTATTCGGACATCGGCGGCCAGACCGTCAACGCGCTGCCGCTGACCAACGTCTACTCGGGCGTGACCACCAACTTCGTCGATCCGGTCTACATCGGCGGTGACCGCTCGTCGACCGAGTTGCGCACTCTCAACGTGCCCTCGAACTTCGGTACCGACCGCAACAACAAGACCTGGGGCGTCATGGCCGACTTCAGCTATGACCTCGGCCCGGTCACGGTGAACTACCTCGGTTCCTATCGCGAATTCGAACGCCACGAGGACGGCATCAACATCCGCGGCCTCGGCGCCCGCGTCATCCCCACCCGCTTCGACGGCACCTACTGGCAGCAGAGCCACGAACTGCGCCTTGCCACCAACGGTGACGGCCCGCTCAAGGCCCAGGTCGGCGGTTACTACTTCGAGGAGCGCTCGGCCATCGGCTTCTACCTGTTCGGCCTCCTCAGCCCGACGCCGAACACGACCGGCTATGTCTTCGGCTTCCCGCAGAACCCGACCAAGGCCAAGTCCTATGCCGGTTTCGCGCAGACGACCTACAGCGCCACTGATGCGCTGCGCTTCACCGCCGGCATCCGCTATTCGCATGACGACAAGTCGCGCATCGGCAACACCGTCACCTGCTCGACCGTGGCCTGCAACGCTCCCGGCGATACCAAGTCGAACAACAATGCCGCCCGCTCGTTCAGCAAGACGACCTGGCGCCTCGGCTTCGACTACGACGTGAATCCGACGACGCTGTTCTACGGCACCGTCTCGACCGGCTACAAGGCCGGCGGCTTCAACGATGGCTGCAACAGCGCCGAAGTTGCCAGCTGCAACCAGAACCGCACGCTCGGCGCGCTCTATTATGAGCCGGAAACCCTGACCGCCTACGAAGTGGGCGTGAAGACCCGCCTCGGCGACGGCGTCCGCGTCAACCTCTCGGGCTTCCACTACGATTACAAGAACCTGCAGGTCAGCCAGGTTGCCACCTGCACCCCGGCCGGCGGTCAGTGCCAGGTGACGACCAACGCCGCCACCGCCAAGGTTGACGGTATCGAACTCGAAAGCAACATCCAGGCCGGCGACAATGACAAGATCGACCTCGCCGTCGCCTGGCTCAATGCCCGCTACGGCAACTTCAAGCCGAACCTGATCATCAGCGGTGCCACTGTCGAGCGCGACTGGAAGGGCTTCGATCTCGATCGTTCGCCGCGCTGGACGATCAACCTCAACTACATCCACACGTTCGATCTTGGCAGCGTGGGCTCGCTCGATGCGCAGGTCCGCACCCGCATCAGCACCAGCTACGAACTGGCGGGGCTGGCCAACGTCCAGCAGCTCAAGCAGCCGGGCTTCTCGAAGACCGACGCCAACCTCACCTACAACTCGCCTGACAAGAACTACTACTTCCAGCTCTTCGTGAAGAACCTCGAAGACAACGTGACCGTCTCGTCCATCGCCCCCGGCGCCAACGGCACGGTCCAGCTGGCCGATCCGCGCACCTACGGCGTTCGTGCCGGCATGAAGTTCTGATACCGGCTCCCTCGCCGACCGGCAGGGGGCAGGTCGGCAAACGGCGGGCGGGGCTTTGCGGCCCCGCCCGTTCGCGTTTGTGTATAGCGCGAATGCGGCCGGCCCATGGAGGTGGACCGGCCGCCAGCGCGACGATCAGGTAACGAACGTCAGAGGGTCATCACCGCAGCTCAGTGGCGGCTTTCCCAGCCCTTGCGGGCCGCTTCGGAATGGCCACGGCTGTCGCCGAACCAGCCACCCCGGCCGCGATCATCGTCGTCATCTCGGCCGCGCGAGGAAGACGAGGAGCGCGAGCTGCTGCGACCACCACGGTCGTCATCGTCGTCCCGGCCGCGCGAAGAGCGCGAGGAACTGCGACCGCCGCGATCGTCGTCATCGTCCCGGCCGCGCGAGGAACGTGAGCTGCCGCCACGGTCATCGCGATCGTCCCAGCCGCGGCGGGCGGCTTCCGAATGGCCCTCGCTGTCGCCGAACCAGCCGCTGCGGCCATGGTCGGGATTGTCCCAGCCCCGGCGCGATGCTTCGGAATGGCCGCGCGAATCCCCGAACCAGCCGCTGTCGCCATGGTCAGGGTTGTCCCAGCCCCGGCGGGCCGCTTCCGAGTGGCCCCGGCTGTCGCCGTACCAGCCGCGACCGTCGCCCCGACCGCGATCGTCGTCATCACGACCGCCACGGCCCGACGAACCCGAACGCGAGCCGCCGCGTCCGCCACGGTCATCATCATCGCGCGAGGAACGCGAACTGCTGCCGCGATCGTCGCGATCGTCCCAGCCTCGGCGGGCCGCTTCGGAATGGCCACGGCTGTCGCCATACCAGCCACGCCCGTCGTCGCTATCGCGACCACCGCCCCGGCTGCTGCTGCTGCGCCCGCCGCGGTCGTCATCATCATCGCGGCCGCGTCCGCCGCCGCGCGAGCTCATGAAGCGCCCGTCGTCGTCGCGCTCACGATCGGACCCTCGCGACGAACGCCCACGGTCATCGTCATAGTCACGACCACCGCCGTTGCGTCCGCCGCCGGTAAAGCGGCCCTGGTCGTCGCGTTCCTGACCTCGCTGCTGATAGCTTGCCATGTTCTGGTACTCCTCTCGATTGGACTGATTGTTGTTGCGATCGCGGGAGGATTCCCGCGTCTGCTCCCCTGATGTCCTGCCGGCGTCGACGTGGATGGCACGTGGCCGCCCGGCCGGCAGCCGGTCCTCCCTTTCGAGCTCGGAGCGCAGCTCCATCAGCTCTTCGGCCAGGTCAGGGGTATCGATCCCCTCGGCCATGGCCTTGGCGAAGATGCCGTTCTTCGGCTCTTCTTCTTCGGCGACATGGTGCTTCACCTGCTCGGCCAGCACCTTGACCTTGGCATCGCGATAGCGATCGCCCCGGCCACCCGATGCCATCAGATCGGCGATGAGCAGCTTGGCGCTGTCATGCTCGACCTGCGCTTCGTCGAGCGGATCTTCCTCGTCCACCGCCTCGCGGCAGGCCGGATAGAAGATTTCCTCCTCCAGCATCGTGTGCAGCGTCAGCGCCTTGCAGATCTGCTGGACCAGCTGGCGCTTCTCGTTGTCGTCCGCCTTCTCGTAGCGGGCGAACAGCTCCTCGGCCTTGCGGTGGTCGGCCTTGAGCGCCTCGATCGCGCCGCCCTTGCGGGGCTGCGTGGCAGAAGTCTTGCCGGCCGTTGACGTGCTAGAAGCCTTCTTCTGCCCGCCAGCCTTCGCCGTCTTTGCCGCAGCCGGCTTGTCGGGCTGGGCCGGTTGCGCGGTTGCAGCGCCGGTTGCGGTCTGGGTGGCCGTGCTGCCTTCTGTCTCCTTGGCGCCTTGCCCCTCCTGAGCGGTGGCGCCGGCCTGTCCGGCCGTCCCGCCCGAGGTCTCGCCGCCGGGTTTGGACCCGTTGGGTGGTGACATTTTGGATTGCCTCCTGTGGCTGTAGCTGCCGGCTTTCCGTGTCCGGCTTGCAGGGGGGCAATGGCCTCGGGCAGGGGTCCGATCCGGTGGATTGATCCATGTTGCCAAGGCGCGGCAGGCCGCCTTTCCACGCAGGCCAACAGGCCACCGCACCCTGTCCACCATTCATCGGCAATGTCGCGAAAAAGCAATCTATATCAATATTCTACCGCAAACTTTGGTGCAGCAAACGGGTGAGGTCGGACGGGCGAGTCACGAGCAGGGACAAGCACATGGAAGCGCCTTCCAGCGTCAGGCATTTTCGTCGCCAGCAACATCTTGCAAGGCCGGGCGAAACCCGGGATTCGATCTACCGCGTCGAGGAGGGCTGGGCCTGCCGCTATTGCCTCCTGCCCGACGGACGCCGCCAGATCGCCGCGCTTTACCTTCCGGGTGATTATTGCGAGCCGCACTGGCTGCTCTCAGGCCGGGCCGACCTGCCGGTCATGGCGATGACTGGCCTGCGCGTGCGGGAAGTGCCCCTGGCATCGATCCACACCCGGCCTGGCGACGGCGTCAAGCGGCTGCTCGGCGCGATGGTGCAGACCCTTGAACGGCAGAGCAAGTGGATCGTCAGCCTGGGCCGCAAGACTGCCGTCGAACGCGTCAGCGAGTTGCTCGGCGAACTGTTCGAGCGCCTGCGGGAGAACGAGCGCTCCAGCGATGAGTTCCGTCCGATCCAGCTCACCCAGCGCGACATCGCCGATGTGGTCGGCCTGACCCCGGTCCACGTCAACCGCGTGCTGCAAGGCTTGCGCCAGCGCGGACTGGTCGAGCTCAGGGGGCGGACGCTGATGGTCCGGGCGGGCGATCCCTGAGGTGCAGGTAGCCCGGATCGAACATGGCTGCGGCCATCAGGGCCAGCGGATCAAGCAGTTTCAGGCGGCGGCGGCCGAGTTCGATCAGCCCGCATCGCCGCAGTTCCTGAAGCGTGCGGTTGACGTGAACCGGGGTCAGGCCGGTGGCCGATCCGATGTCCACCTGCGTCAGCGGGAACGAAAAGGCCCCGCCTTCCACCAGTCCGACCGCATCCATCCGCACGTAGAGCTCGCACATCAGGTGGGCCACTCGCTCCAGCGCGGATCGCTGGCCAAGGCCCAGCGTCCATTCGCGCTGGATGGCCACGGTCACAAGTTCGCTGATCGTCAAGGCCTCGGCCAGGTCCGGTGCCTCGCGCGCCAGGTGAACGAAGTCGGCGGGCAGGATCTCGCCCAGCTTCACCGGCGTGATTGCGGCGATCGAATGGTCCATCCGGTCGAGCAGGAACACCCCGGAATCGCACAGGTCGCCTGGTATGAAGAAGGCGACGATCTGCCGCCGTCCATCGGGCAACTGCTTGTAGCGGCAGGCCCAGCCTTCGTGGAACACGCGCACCACGCGCGGCGGATCGCCTTCGCGGACGATGTCTGCGCGCGATGGTATCTGGCGCATCCGCTGCCCCAGCACGGCACGCAACAGGCCGCAGCCTTCGGGCGAGAGCGCCGCCAGCGAACGCAGTCGTAGAATGGCGGCATCGCTCCGCTTGGGCGATACGGTACCGGGATGGAAGGACGAGCTAAGCATCTTGGGGTGGCAATGCCGCAAGCGCCGGATGTTTCCCCGGGGAAACGCCACGTAAGTTATTGATTCCAATGAGCCCTTGTTGGATTTGAGGCAGACGGTGGGCTTTACGGGGTGCATGCCGCTGCCAGCTGCAACCCCGCCGCTCCCCGGCGGTTGTCGCACTATTGCGCCGATAGATCGGCCAGGTGGAGACCTCCCATGAAATCCCAGAACCTCAGATCCGGCTCGGCCAGCGCCGCCGGTCTTGCCGGGCTTATCGTCCTTGGCACGATCGCGGCCGGCACAGGCCTCTACGCCGCATCGCGCAAGCGCGGGCACAAGGACGCTTCCGACGATGCCCCCGGCTTCACCGCGCGCGGCCTGTTCGGACAACGCTCCTTCGGCAAGTACGACGTGGTCGGCCGCAGCGTGACGATCGGCCGCCCGCGCGAGGAACTGTTCGCCTTCTGGCGCGACTTCGCCAATCTCGCCACTTTCATGGAAAACGTCGAGAAGGTGCAGCCGGTGGGCAGCGACGGCCACTGCGTTTGGACCCTGCGCGCGCCGATGGGCGAGACGGTCGACGTCGAGACCCGCATCGTGAGCGAGGAGCCGGGGCACCTGATCGCGTGGCGCTCGGTCGAGGGCTCGGACATCGATACCGAGGGCCGGGTGACCTTCGAGGACGCCCCCGGCAATCGCGGCACCCGCGTCAGCGTGCGCATTGCCTACAGGCCCCCTGCCGGTGAGCTGGGGCGCGTGCTGGCAAAGATCATGGGGCGCGAACCCGAAGTGCAGGCGCGCCACGATCTGCGCCGCTTCCGCATGCTGATGGAAACCGGCGAGATCGCCACCTCGGCCCGCCGCAAGGACCAGACCCGCGCCGCACGGCAAGCCGAAAAGCACCGCGAAGAGGAGACCGCCTGATGCGCGCCCTGACATTCCACGGCACCCACGATGTAAGGGTGGATACCGTCGACGATCCCGAGATCATCAACCCGCGCGATGCGATCATCCGCGTCACCTCCACCGCGATCTGCGGGTCTGACCTTCATCTCTACGATGGCGTCATCCCCGGCGTGATGCCGGGAGACGTGCTCGGCCACGAATTCATGGGCGAAGTCGTCGAAGTGGGGCCCGGCAGCACCTTGCAGAAAGGCCAGCGCGTCGTCGTGCCCTTCACGATCAGCTGCGGATCGTGCTTCCATTGCAGCGTCCAGCAATATTCCGCCTGCGACAATTCCAATCCGGCCGAGAAGCAGGACGCTTCCGAGATGATGTACGGCCATCCGATGGCGGGATTGTTCGGCTATTCGCACATGACCGGGGGCTATTCGGGCGGGCAGGCGGAATATGTCCGCGTGCCGTTCTCCGATGTCGGCCCGCTGGTCGTGCCCGATCATCTCGATGACGATCAGGTGCTGTTCCTGTCCGATATCCTCCCCACCGGATGGATGGCGGCGGAGAACGCGCAGATCCAGCCCGACGATACCATCGCCGTCTGGGGCTGCGGCCCGGTCGGCCTGTTCGCGATCCAGTCGGCACTGGTCATGGGCGCGGCGCGGGTCATCGCCATCGATCACTACCCGCACCGCCTCGAACTGGCGCGCAGCCTTGGCGCCGAGGTGATCAACTTCCGCCAGAGCGATGTGCGCGAGGCGCTGATGGAGATGTCCGGCGGGATCGGGGTCGATGCGGTGATCGATGCGGTCGGCATGGAATCGCACGGCTTTGCCGCCGACAACATGATCGATGTGGTCAAGCAGAAGCTCGGCATGGGCTTCGACCGGGCGAGCGCGCTCAAGCAGGCGCTGCTGGCCGTGCGCAAGGGCGGGCGCGTTTCGGTTCCCGGCGTCTATGGCGGTTTCAGCGACAAGTTCCCGCTTGGCGCCGTCATGGAAAAGGGCCTCGAACTGCGCACCGGGCAGACGCACGTGCCGCGCTACATGAAGGACCTGCTCGGCAAGATCGAGGACGGCACGCTCGACACCACTTTCCTGATCAGCCACCGCCTGCCGCTGGAACAGGCAGCCGATGGTTACCGCAATTTCAAGGAACAGCAGGACAGCTGGACCAAGGTCGTCCTGAAGACCGGTTGAGGGCGAGGGGGGAAGCTCAGCGCTTCCCCTGCCCATCGCCCCGTTCGTGGTGATGCCCGAACGGATCGGCGTGGCCGCCGCTGCGCAAGTAGCGCTCGTCGATATCGCGCAGCAGGCCATCGGCGCGGTCGCCCGCCTGGAGGCGGATCAGCTCGTCGATCTTCGCCTCCAGCCGATCGTCGTTCTCCTTCGATGTGGGCGAGCCGACGTAGAGGAAATAGGCAAGGCCGATCACCTGCCACATCAATTGCAGGAATTCGGACTGCCAGTTCTCGAAAGTGTCGCGCAGCATCTCGTCGAGGTATTCGGCGAACTGCGCAGCCTGCCCATGCGTCTGCGCATCGTTGACGAAGGCGCGCCAGCCGAACCACCAATGCAGCACCAGCGAGCCGAGGAAGAAGGCCAGCGTGATCAAGCCGTAGGCATACTTGCCGAACACGCCGAGCCTGGCCGCCTTGCTCTCGGTGCCGTCATGCCCGCCGCCCTGCGCCATGGCTAGCTCTCCAGCCTCGGCTCGACCTGCATCAGCGAAACCGCCGTGCGGCGCGGCTGGGTCAGCATGAAGTGGGTGGCGGCGGCGATGTCCTCGGCGCGCAGCATCTTCTCTGCATGGATCGCCGCACGCTGTTCCTCGTCCGAGTATTCCGGATACTGGAAGTCCGCCCCGGTCAGCCCGGGTTCGATCAGGCCGACCTTGATGTTGCGGGGCGCCATCTCCTCGCGGAACGAGGCGGCAAATCCCTGCACGCCCGACTTGGCGGCGACATAGACCGAGCTGCCCTTGTTGCGCGACACCGCCGACATCGACCCGATCAGCACGATGTCTCCGCCCTTCGTCATCCGCCGCGCCGCCTCGCGCGAGGCGATGACATAGGCGACGAGGTCGGTCTCGAGCTGGTAGCGCAGCTCCTCCTCGTTCACGTCCATCGGCGTTTCGGCCGGCACCGCCGCATTGATCACCGCCACGTCCAGCGCACCACCCAGCGAAGCGTCGGCCGCGCTCCAGAAGCGGCGCATCCCTTCGGGGCGGGCGAGATCGACCGCAACGCCATCGCCCTTGCCGACCTGGTTGATGCGGTCGAGCGCGTCGGCAAGATGCTGCTCGTCGCGCCCGCAGATGAACACTTGCGCGCCTTCGCTCGCCAGCAGGATCGCGATGGCCCGGCCGATGCCGGTGGTCCCTCCGGTGACGACGATGCGCTTGCCGTCAAGGCCGGGTTGCAGGGTATGAGCGTCGGAAAGATCAAGCGCGGTCTGGCTCGCCATGGGATACTCCGCATCGAGGGCGCTGGGCGAAAATGCCGGGCCTTCGCTGCCAAACCGCGCGAGGGATGCACAGGTTTCCTTCGGCAGACGGAGCTTAACCCAGTTTACGCAGGACCCGGCGCATTCGGCTCAGATCACCCGCTTCACGCTCGCTCCCCAGGTGCGCGGGGTGCCGACGTGGTTGTAGTCGAAGCCGAAGCCCGAAAGATCGATGCGCGAAGTGAAGTAGGTCTGGTCGGTCAGGTTGCGGCCCCACAGCGATACCGTCCAGTCGCCGCGCACGTAATCGACTCCCGCGCCCAGCAGGGCATAGCCGCCCTGGCGCAGGCGCGGGACGTTGACGATCTCGAAGTATTGCGAGGAGACGTAGGAGCCATCGGCCCGCAACGACAGGCGCGCGCTGTCGCTCTCCCAAGCCGTCCAGTCAATCGCGGCATTGGCGGTGAGGGCAGGGGCGTTGGACAGGTGGTGGCCGCGCACGTCGAGGCCGCTGATTACCCCGCGCGTCGCCCGGGCATGGAGCAGGCCCAATCCGGCGTTGAGCGAAAGCGAGGGCAGGGGCCGCGCGTCCAGCTCCAGCTCCGCGCCGTAGATGCGCGAACGGTCAAGGTTGACCAGCGTCTGCGTGGCGTCTGCCGGGTTGACCGAAAGGAACTGCTGGTTGCGGTAATCGTACCAGAAGCCGGTGAGCGAGAGCGAGGCCACGCCGCCGATCCGCGTCTTGGCTCCGGCTTCGAGGGCGTCGAGGATTTCGGGCTTGGCAACCCCCGCCTCGGACGGATCGAAGAAGGCCTGCGCGTTGAACCCGCTGGCGCGATAGCCGCGGCTGTAGCTGGCAAAGAGCAACGTGCCATCGCCGAGCCTGTGATCCAGTGCGAGCTTGCCCGAAAGGTTGTCCCCTGAAAACCGCCGGTCGAGCGGCGCGATCGGCGTTGCCACGAGCACGCCACCGACGCCACGGATCTCGGAGGTCAGCCCCGCCTGCAGGCCGGTATCGTGGGTATAGCGCAAGCCACCGCGCAGCGTGGTGCCCCTGCCCAGCTTCAGCCGCGCATCGCCGAACAGCGCCCAGCTGCGCTTGTCCTGATCGAAGCGGTTGGAGATCACGCAGGCGAGCAGGCTGGCGTTGGCGGTGCAATCGTCGACGTCGACGCGGCCATTGCCGTCAACGTCGAGATCGGTCCAGAAGTTCAGGTCGGTCGCATTGAACAGGTCTTCGCGGTGATGATGCGCGCCGAGGATCAGGCTCAATGGCCCATCGCCGTCCCACGCCAGCCGCAATTCCTGCCCGAACTGGGTGCCACGATCGGTATAGGGGATTTCCAGCACCTTGCGCGGGCTGCCATCGGTGTCCTCGGGCACATAGAGGCTGCCCCGGTCCCAGCCGGTGACCGAGATCAGCGTCAGCGTGTCGGACAGCTTGAACGTGCCGGTCAGCGCGGCGGACCATGTCCGGGCAAGGCGGCGAGGGGTGAAGTTCGCCTCCAGCTCGCGCAGGCCCAGCCCTTCGCGGAAGTAACTGCTGCCTTGGCCAAAGGCTTCATAGACGCCATTGCCCACGCCATCGGGGCGGGGCCTGGAATAGTTTCCGTAGTTCTGCGGGCGCTGCAGGCTGGTCGACAGGCGCAAGATCAGCTCCGCACTGTCCGACGGTTGCCACAGCAGAGAGCCACGAATGCCGTATTCGCGGGTGGAAGAGAGGTCGGGCTGGCCGGGCAGGCGATTGCGGAACCAGCCGTCGGCCCGCGCCGCGGTAAATGCCATGCGCGCCGCCACGGTGGGCCCAAGTGCGAGGTTCAGCGCCCCTTGCGTCTCCAGCCGGTTGTAATTGCCCGCGCCCACTCTGAGATAGCCCTCGCTGGCGAAGACCGGCCGGGCCGAGACATAGTTGATCGCGCCGCCGGTGGTGTTCTTGCCATAGAGCGTGCCCTGCGGCCCGCGCAGCACTTCCACCCGCGACAGATCATAGAGCGCAAGGCCGAGGAAGGCGAAGTTGCCCTTGTAGACCTCGTCGTAATAGGCCGCCACCGGCCCCGCCTGATTGAGGCTGAAGTCCGACATCGAAACGCCGCGCAGCGCGAAGATCGGCGTGTTTTCGCCCACCGTGGCGCTGAAGCGCAGGTTGGGGATGCGCGCCGCCAGATCGTCGGCCCGCGTCAGCCGCGCCGCTTCAAGGCTGTCTCCGCCCAGCACCGACAGCGAGATCGGCACGTCTCCCGCCTTCTCGGACCGCTTCTGCGCGGTGACGACGATCTCGTCCTGCGGTTCCTCGCGAGGCGGCAGATCGGCTTCGGGAACGGAAAGCGCGGCAGCAAGGCCGGCGGCGAGAATGGACATCGAGGCTCCGGAGAGGGCGGTTGTTGCGGATCGAGCCGGGCGTGGCGATTTCCGCCACATCTGCCCCTAAAGCCCAAGTTGCTCCCGGTCTGCAAGAGCGGCAACGAGTTCGGCCTGCGAGGCGGCGTGGCGATAGTTGGCGTCGATCTCGCGGATGGTGGCGTCAGCCAGCGCTTCCTCGCGCAGGTTGACGACGAGAAAATCGCTTGCGCCCAACGAGAAACGGCGGCGTTCGGCCTCGGCCATCTTGCGGGCGAGCGCGGCTTCGGCGGTGGCGAGGCCAGCCAGCTTCTCAGCGCCGGTGACCTGCGTGCGCAAGTTGGCGATCTCCACGCCGATCTGGTCTTCCAGCAGCCGCAGGCGGAGCGAGAGCGCGTCCTGTTCGGCGGCCACTTCGGCAATCCGTCCCTTGGCGGCACGCTGTTCGAGCGGCACCGAGAAACGCAGGCCGACCATGCCCTCGGTCGGGGTGCGCACCGGCGAACCTGCGCCGATGTCCTTCGAAGCCTCCACCCGCACGTCCAGCCGGGGCTTCAGGTCGTTCTCGGCAAGCCGCGCGCGAATCCCGGTTTGTTCGATCCGCGTCAGCAGCGCCTGCAGGTCGGGCCGCGCGGCGATGGCGGCGGTCTGGTCGACCAGGCGCGGGGTCACCCCGTCCACCAGGCGTGGCGGCAGGCGATCGGCGGCGGGGACGACCGGCTGGCCAAGGCCATCGCGCAGGAACAGCGAGAGCGCATTGGCCTGCAGTTGCAGGTCCTGCTCGGCGCGCACCAGCAGTGCCTGTCGCCGCACGATGTTCTGCTGGTTCTCGGTGCCGAGGATCGCCGGCCGTGCGCCGAGCGCGATCTGGCGCTCGATCGAATCCTGCCGCTCACGCGCCAGATCGAAGATTTCGCGATAGATCTTCACGCGCAGGCCCGCCGCCACCCACAGCTGGTATGCCTCGATCGCGCGGCGCTGCACGCCGATGGCGACGAGATCGCGGTCAAGCTCGGCCAGCTCGATATCGAAGCCCGCCAGTTCGCGCCGCCCGCGCCGCTCGTCGATCACCCGGTCACGCAGCAGCGAGAACAGCATCCCCGCCTTGATCTCGCCGAACTCGTTGGTGATCGATTTGCCTTCGTAGCTGGCAAAATCGCCGAACGACTTGCGATAGCCGCCATAGACCTGCCCGCCGTTGTTCTGGAGCGGACGGTAGGCGGAAACCTCGGCGGTCGAACCGTTGTAGTAGCCCAGCGGGCGCACCGACGCCTCCGCATTGAAGACCAGATCGAACTGCCCTTCGGCGCTGAGCGCGCGGGCATCGGCCTGGCGCTGGCGCGCCATCGCCTCGAGGATCTGCGGCGCGTGCGTGGCCGAGGACTGCAGCACCTCGCGCAGGGTCAGCTCCTGCGCGCGCGCTGCGCCGCCAAGCGCGAGGAGCGCCAGGATCGCGGCGATCAGCCGTGCGATCATTTCGCGTCCTCGTCCTCGTCCTTGCCATAGCTGTCGTAGCCGGCCTTGCCCTCGCTCTTGCCCTTGGCAGCGTCCTTGTCGGACAGCGCCTTGAGGCCATTGCCCTTGCGCGGGCCGGCGTTGACCGGGGTGGGGAACTCAAGCGGGAAATCGTTGAGCTGGCGCCACAGTTCGTAGGCGATCGTCACGGTTTCCATCTGGATCCATCCGCGCACCTTGGAGCCGAGGCGGACGTAGTTGTCGTCGGGCCACTCAGGCTTGCCGGGCATGGGTTCCACCAGCACGCGGAACAGGCCGTTGGGCTGCGCCGAAGGGTCGATCGTCAGCACGCGGCCGTCGAACATGCCCTGCGCCACCGAAGGCCAGCCGCTGAACTGGATCGCGGGCCAGCCTTCGAAGTTCAGGCGCACGGCCTGTCCCTTGCGTACCAATGCGGCGTCGCGGCCATCGACCAGCAGCTCGACCACGCGCGTGCGCTTTTCGGGTACCAGCGTTGCCAACCAGTCCCCGGCGCTGACCAGGGTTGCCCCGGCGGCGGTGTTCAGCGACTGGATGCGCCCGTCATGCGGCGCGCGCACCAGCTGGGCCGACTGGCGACCAAGCGCGATGTCGACCTTGCTCAGCTTGGCGCGGGCCTCGGCGAGCTTCGCATTGAGTTCGGCCACCTTGATCTGCGTCGCTTCATAGTCGCGCCGGGCGGCAAGCCCTTCGGAATAGAGCTGCGAGGAGCGGTTCACGTCGAGCCGCGCCGTGGCCATGGCCTGTTCGGCAGCGGTGATCTGGGCCAGCACCTGCTCGCGCTCTGCGGCGAGGCGGATCAGCAGGTCCGGGTCATTGTCGATGATCCGGGCGATCGGATCGCCCTTCTTCACCTGCTGCCCATCGACCACGAACCAGCGTTCGACCCGGCCGGGGACCAGCGCGGTCACCTGCTGAACGCGGTCCTCCGGGTTCAGCGCGATGACATCGCCGCGGCCGGGAGCGGTCTGCACCCACTTCACCGCGAAGAGCAGGATCAGCAGAAGCGGGATCGTCACCGCGATCATGCGGCCAAGCGTGCGCGTGGTGCGCGGCACCTTCAGGCTGGCGAAGGTGGAAAACGCCGAAAGATCGTGTGCGTGGGGGGCGGTTCTGGCGGCCATGGCTCAGCCCTCCTTGCCGACGTAGGCGTAGTGCATGACATCGTCCACGGTCAGCCCCTCGGCCTGGACGTCGGGCCCGATCCACAGCCAGGAATCGCGCTTGAGGCCTTCCGGGCGGTTGGTGAACTGCATGATCGTGGTGCCGTGCGGGCGCAGCGCGGCGAAGACCCGGTCAAGCCGTTCGGGCGGCAGCATGTCATAGATCGGCGAGAGCATCAGCACGCGCGGCCGCGCCACCACTGCCCCTGCCAGCTTGAGCGCCATGGTCTCGCCCACGGTCAGCGGATAGCCGGAACTGGACAGCAGCGCATCGAGCCCTCCGGGCAGGACGCCGACGCGCCCCGCCAGCCCGACGAGCTCGAGCGCATCGATCTGCGCTTCGGGATGGTCCGGATCGCCGAGGCCGAGGTAATCGCGCACCGACATCTCAACGATGGTCGGCCTGTCCAGCACGATCACGTCCGAACGCAGGCGATACATGTCGAGCGAGGCAAGGTCCGCGCCGCCCACCGAGACGAAGCCCGAACGCGGCACGTCGAGCCGCTTGAGCAGTGTCGCCAGCGTGCGCTCCACGCCGGGCGCGGCCAGCACGCCGACTTGTGCGCCGCTGGGGACCGAAAAGTCGAGGTGGTGGTCGCCGTGATAGACCTGGCGCAGCCGGATCGAACCGTCGGGCGGGCAGGCGGCATCGGCCTTGGGCGCGGATTCCTGCGGGACTTCCCAGAACAGGTGCAGTTCCTCGAGGCTCGCCGAAAGCTCGTAGAAGACTTCGAGGTAGGTGCCGAGCTGGGCAACGCCGTAGAACACGCCCGAAAGGATCAGCTCGGCCGCCACCAGCTGGCCGATCGAAAGCTCGCCCTGCAGGATCAGCCAGCCGCCCATCGCCAGCAGCCCGGCGCTGGCCAGCGCATAGAGCAGCAGCAGGGCAAGGGTCTGGCCAAAGGTATAGCCAAAATGGCGGCGGTGCGCGGCGACGTAGTTGGCCGTCATCTCCTCGGACCGCTGGATCGCATAGGCCATGTGGCGGCTGGACTTGTAGACGCCGTTCGAGCCGCCGACCGTGCCGAGCCAGTGCGCCGTGGCGTGCTTGGCATGGCTCTTGGCCACGGCGCTGGCGATCGAGGCATTGGCCCAGATCCGCCAGATCACCACGACGACCAGCACCAGCACCAGGTTGAAGGCGAGGAAGAAGGGGTGGTAGAAGCTCGTCACCACCAGTCCGACAAAGCTTTGCAGGACGATGGTGAAGCCGCCGATCAGCAGGCTGGTCAGCGATTTCTGGACGATGCCCATGTCGAAGAAGCGGTTGAACAGGTCCCCGCGCCGGGCGTCGACGAAGAACGGGTTCTGGGCGTGGACCGCCCGCAGGGTGATCTCCGCCACCAGCCGGGCAAAGAAGCGCCGCTCGAACTTGGCGAGGAGGTGGACCCGGAACGCGCTGAGCACGCCCCAGACCAGCAGCAGCACGAACAGGATCGCCGCCAGCGTCAGCAGCGGGGCGGGCAGGGCGGTGTTGGCCACCGAGTTGATGAGCAACTGCACCGAGATCGGCGTGGCGAGCGACAGCAGCGAGATCGCCGCGCCGAACAGCAGCGCCAGCCGCACGAAGGCGGCATCGGGGCCCAGCACCTGCCGCGCCCAGCGAAAGAAATCGCGGAACGTCGGTACGTGGTGGTGCGCCGCGGGGGCGGTCGCATGGTCAGGGCCGGCTGCCATTTGTCTTTAGAATCCACTTCTTCGCAGTTGCAGCACAGTTGGGGATGCTTTGGTATCTTTGTGCCAACCTTGTGTGAACTTTTTTTGCTGGCCTGCAAGGTGTGCTCGGGGGCAGACGAACCGCGCAATTGCGGATAAGGGGCCGGTTTTGGACCAGCGGTCGGGAACGGAACATCGGCCTTCCGGTTCGGACAGCGTGGCAGAATTCCGATCGGCAGGATGCGTGCCGCACGTGCTCAATCGAGTGCGAACGACTGTCCCGACCGGCAAGAACGTTTGGAAAGTGGCTTTGTATGAATGACTTGGGCTCAGCTGCGGGCGTCTCTGTCGCAGAACTGATGGCGTCGAGCGGGGTGCCCTTCGGCACCAGCGGCGTGCGCGGGCTGGCCGCGGCGATGACCGACAAGCTGTGTCATGCCTATGCCACTGCCTTTCTTCAGTATTTGCGCCAGATCGGAGAATTTTCCACCGGTGACCGCGTCGCGCTCGCCGGGGACCTGCGGACAAGCACCCCGCGTATCCTCGCCGCCTGCACCACGGCGGTGCGCGATTGCGGGGGGCAGATCGTGTTCTGCGGTCTTACGCCGACGCCCGCATTGGCGTTTCACGCCATGGGCAGCGGCATCCCATCGATCATGGTCACCGGCAGCCACATCCCGGCAGACCGCAACGGCATCAAGTTCTACCGCCCCCATGGCGAAGTGCTCAAGAGCGACGAGGCGGGCATCGTCGGCCAGCGCGTCGTGATAGACCCGGCGCGCTTCGGCAATGATGACAGCCTGCTGGCGCCGGTGGCCCTGCCGGAGGTAACCCCGGTCGAGGACGAGTACATCGCCCGCTATGTCCGCCATTTCGGCGCCGATGCGCTCGCTGGCCTGACCATCGGCGTCTACCAGCACACCGCCGTGGGCCGTGACGTGCTGGTGCGCGCGATCGAGGCCCTCGGCGCCACGGCCGTGCCGTTCGGGCGCGAGACGGTGTTCGTGCCGGTCGATACCGAGGCGATTCGCGAGGAGGACATCGCCCTTGCCGCGCATTGGGCCGCCGAGAACAAGGTCGACGCGATCATCTCGACCGATGGCGATTCCGACCGTCCGCTGGTTGCGGATGCCTCGGGCACCTGGCTACGCGGCGACATCGTCGGCCTGCTCTGTGCGCGGGCGGTCGGGGCAGACGTGGCGGTGACGCCGGTCAGTTCGAACACCGTGCTGGAACTCAGCGGCGCCGTGCCCAAGGTTGTCCGCACGCGCATCGGCTCGCCCTACGTGATCCGGGCGATGATGGACGCTGCGGAAGCCGACCCCGCCGCGCGCGTCTGCGGCTATGAAGCCAATGGCGGCTTCCTGCTGGGCAGCGCCGTCGATGATATGGCGCCGCTGCCCACCCGCGATGCCCTGCTGCCGATCATTGCCGTGCTGATGAACGCGAAGCACCGTCCGCTCGCCGAAGTCGTCGCCGAACTCCCGCCGCGTTTCACTTTCTCCGACCGCGTCGCCGATTTTCCGCAAGACCACAGCGCGGCGCTGATAGCCTTCCTGAGCCACGGTCCGGAAGATGAACAGCTCGCCCGCATCGCCCGCCTCTTCGGTGAGATCGCCGGCTTCCCCACTGGCATCGACACCACCGACGGCTACCGCATGACCTTCGCCGACGGCGCGATCCTCCATTTCCGCCCCTCAGGCAACGCTCCCGAACTGCGCTGCTACAGCGAGGCGGAGACCGAGGCGAAGGCGCGCGACCTCAATGCGCGGGCGCTGGCGCACGTGCTTGCCGATGTCGTGCCCGAAGCAGTTGCGTTCCGCGCAGCTCATCGCTAATATTGTATGCAACACATACAAAATGGCGGTTGAGGAACAGACAATGGCCCAGATCATCGATGGCAAGGCGCTGGCCGCGCAAGTGCTGGCGCGTACTGCGGCGGACGTCGCCGAGATCGTCGCAGCGGGCGGCGATGCACCAGGCCTCGCCGTGATTCTCGTCGGCAACGATCCCGCCAGCGAAGTCTATGTCGGCCGCAAGATCGCGCAGTGCCGCAAGGCGGGCATCCGCTCGATCGAACATCGCCTCGCTGCCGATACTCCGCAGGAGGTCGTGCTCGGCCTGATCGACAAGCTCAACGCCGACCCGAAAATCCACGGCATCCTCGTCCAGCTTCCGCTGCCCCGGCACATCGACGCCGCGCTGGTGCTTGACCGGATCGATCCCGGCAAGGACGTCGACGGCTTCCACCCCGTAAATGTCGGACGCCTCTCCACCGGCACCGGCGGCCTCGTCCCGTGCACGCCGCTGGGCGTCATGATGCTGCTCGACAGCGTGATCGAGGACTATCGCGGGCTCAACGTCGTGGTGATCGGCAAGTCCAACATCGTCGGCAAGCCGGTCTCGATGCTCCTGCTCGAGCGCGAGGCGACGGTTACCGTCACCCATATCGAGACGAAGGACCTGCCCGACGTCGCCCGCAAGGCCGATGTCATCGTCGCCGCCGCCGGTGCCCCGCATCTTGTACGCGGATACTGGGTGAAGCCCGGTGCCGTGGTCATCGATGTCGGCATCACCCGCGTGGTTGATCACGATGGCAACACCAAGATCGTGGGCGATTGCGCCACGCACGAACTTGAACATGCCAAGGCGGTCACGCCGGTGCCGGGCGGGGTGGGGCCGATGACGATTGCCTGCCTGTTGAGCAACACGGTGACCGCGGCCAAGCGAGCCGCGGTTGCATAGAACGCAAATGAGAAAGCGCCCTTCGCACTTGCCGATAACGCTAACAGAATCGATATGGGACAGGCCTTTCAGGCATCCTCTCCCAAACTTTCCAAGGGGCTGACGCAAGTCGGCCCCATTTTTTTGGCCTGATTCCGGGGAAGCGGGAGCGCCTCAGCGCGGTGGCGCGGACTTGGGTGGCTTGACCAGCAACAGCAGCGGGATCGCCACCACGCAGGCAATCGCCATCGCGTAGAAGTCGTTGATGTAGGAAATCATCGCCGCCTGCTGGTTGACCAGCCCGTCAACCACCCGCAGCATGGTCTCGGCAGTGCCGCCATAGGCGGTGATGCGGTCAAGGTCGAACGGCACCAGCGTGCGCGTAACGTGCGCGCCGAGTTCGGCGTGGTTGACCTGGATGTTTCGCGCCAGCTCCACCGAAGCCGCCGAAATCCCGATCGACGAGCCGAGGTTGCGCATCAGGTTGCCCAGGCTCGAGGCATCGGTGCGATACTGCGGCGGCAGCGTGGCAAACGAGATCAGGTTCATCGGCATGAACGTGAACGACAGGCCCAGCCCCTGCAGCAGGCCCGCCGCAATGATCGGCCCACGCGGCATCTCCAGCGACCATCCGGTCATCAGCCACATCGAACCGCCCATCATCAGCAGGCCCACGGTCAGCAGCGCGCGCGCATCGATCCTGGCCATGAAGCGCCCGAACAGCGTGATCGAGGCCAGCATGCCGATCCCGCGCGGTGCCAGCAGCATGCCCGATTGCATCGGCGTGTAGCCGTAGATCTGCTGCAGCAGGCCCGGCAGCAGCGCCATGACCGACATCATCACGAGGCCGATCAGGAACATGAAGGCAAGGCCGACCGAGAAGTTGCGGTCGTGGAACAGCCCTGCCGGAAACAGCGGCTGCGAGGTTCCCGAAAGATGGAAGATCGCCAGCCAGCCCGCCGCGACGGCAACCACGGCGTATGTCACGATTTCTGCCGAGGCGAACCAGTCGAGCGTCAGGCCCCGGTCGAGGATCAGCTGGATCGCCGAAACCGTCAGCGCCACCAGAACCCAGCCGGTGATGTCCACGCGGCGGTGCTTGGCCGGCGTCTTGGGCAGGTAGAGCAGCAGCAGCACGAAACACAGAAGGCCGACCGGCAGGTTCACGTAGAACACCCAGCGCCAGTTGTAGTTGTCGGTCAGGAACCCGCCGATGATCGGCCCGGTGATCGGCCCGAGCATGACGCCCTGCGTATAGAGCCCCATCATCTTGGGCCGCTCTGCCGCCGTGCTCGAATCCAGGGTGATCGTCTGCGCCAGCGGTGACAGGAACGCCCCGCCAATGCCTTGAAGCACGCGGAACAGCACCATCTGCTCAAGGCTCTGCGCCACGCCGCACAGCATCGAGGCGGCGGTGAACAGCAGCACCGAAGCGAGCATCATCCGGCGGATGCCGAACGTGTCCACCAGCCATCCCGCCAGCGGCAGCGCGACCGCCGATGCCAGCACATAGCTCGTCAGTACCCAGGTGATCGTGTCCTGCGTCGCGCTCAGCGATGCCGTCATGTGCGGCAGCGCGACGTTGGCGATCGTCGTGTCGAGCGTATACATCACCATCGCCGCCATCGCGCCGACCAGCATCAGCGGCCGGTTGCGCGAGACGAGCGGTGGGCTTTCGGCGCTACTTGCCGACATGGACCGTGACGTCGGAGCTGAGCCCTGCGATCAGCGGCCGTTCCGACTTGCTGTCGATGGCGATGCGCACCGGCACGCGCTGGATCACCTTCACCCAGTTGCCGGTGGCGTTTTGTGCGGGAAGCACCGAGAATTCGGACCCCGTGCCCGCGCCGATCGATTCGACGTGGCCCTTCAGCTTCAGCCCAGGATAGGCGTCGATCTCGATCTCCGCTGGCTGTCCGGGGCGCATGTGGTTGAGGTCGGTTTCCTTGAAGTTCGCTTCCACCCGCGCGCTGCCATCGCGCACGATCGAGACCATCGGCACGCCGGGGAACACCATCTGGCCGATCTGCAGGCGCGAAACTTGCGTCACCACGCCATCGGCGGGCGCGCGCACCACGGTGCGTTCGATGTCGAGGCTTGCCTTGGCGCGGTTGGCCTGTGCGGCGGCGATGGCGGGATTGACGCCGGGAACCTGCGAGCCGGTGGCAAGCTCGGCCCGCGCCTTTTCGACATCGGCGCGGATCGAGACGATCCGGTCACGCGCCACGGCCACGGCGTGCTCTGCCGTATCCATCCGCGCGCGGGTGTTGAAACCCTTGTCCATCAGCGCCTTCTCGCGCGCAAGGTTGGCTTGGGCGAGGGCGAGGTCGTCATTGGCAGCGGCCAGATCCGCAGCCTTGGCGGCCACGTCGGCATTGAGCGCGGTGACCTTGGCCTGCGCCGTGGCGATCTGCGCGTCTGCCTGCCTGATGGTGGCGTCAAAGGTCGCCGGATCGATCGTGAAAAGCACGTCGCCAGCCTTCACGTGCTGGTTCTCGCGCACGTTGACCTTGACGATCAGCCCGCTGACCTCGCCCGCCACGGCAACGATGTCCTGCTTGATATAGGCATTGTCGGTCTCGACCGTGCCCTGGTTGCCGAACCAGTACCACAGGCCGCCGGCCACCGCCGCAATCGGGCCGAGGAACATCAGCACGGTACGCATCCGCCTCGCACGCGTCTTGCCGCCATGCTCGGCAGCGGCCTGCGCAGCAGGAGAGTTCTGGGGAGGGAAGGGGTCAGCCTCGGCCATGGATCAGGTTCGCTTCAGAAGGGGAATCATCGGAAAGGTTCATGCGCACCCGCTCCAGCAACGAGAGCAATTGCGCGTGTTCGTCATCGCTCAGGCTCGAAACCGCGTCGCTGATTGCCTGCTGCGCCAGCGGCGCCATGCGGCGGACAAGGTCCTCGCCCTTCGCGGTCAGATAGAGGCACCAGCAGCGGCGATCGGCAGGATCGTCGCGCCGTTCGACCAGCCCCATCTTCTCGAGCCTGTCGACCATGCGGCCCGCCGTGATCGGCTCGACCTCGAGCCATCCGGCCAGCGCGCCTTGGTTCGTTCCCGGCTCGCGCTGGATCGCGGCGAGCATGCGCCACTGCGGCCCGGTCACGCCAAAGTGCTGGGCACTGGCGGCAAAGCGCTTGCGGAACAGGCGTCCGACGTCAGATGACAAGAAGGCCACGTTGACTTTCATGCCTTGGCGATAATAGCAATGCTTACATTCTACAATCCGGAAAAAGAACAGGATGTTTGATCAGGAACTCGAAGCCGCGCGCGCGTATCGGTCAGTGGCTAAGGTCGCACTGGCCAGTCGGCTCGATGGTTTGCGGATCGACGACCACCAGCGCGCCGCCCATGGCTTCGCCTGGATCGCCACCAGCGTCGCCGCGCTTGAAGCCGTTGCCGATTGGGCAGGGCGGGGCGGCTGCGCGCTCGACCACTTGATCGCAAGGCTCGCCTTTGCCGAAACCATCGGCCAGCTCGTCGGTGGCCTGCCGATGGGGCAGAACGAGATTCTCCGCCCTGCGGACCTCGGCCTCGGCGAGCAGGCACGAGCGTTGGCCTCTTCCTGCGCCGGCCTGATCGACGCGGACCATGCAGGCGCCCGCGCCGAAGTCGCCTCCGCGCTCGCCGCCGGGCAATGGCCCTCCGAAAGCCTCGGAGACGCCGATCTCGACACCATCCGCGACCAGTTCCGCCGCTTCACCGATGCCGAAATCCTGCCCCACGCCCACAAGTGGCATCTCGCCAACGCCCTGATCCCGGACGAAACCGTGCGCGCCATGGCCGATCTCGGCACCTTCGGCGTCTGCATTCCCGAAGAATTCGGCGGTCTTGGCCTCGGCAAGCTGGTGATGTGTGTGGTCACCGAGGAACTCTCGCGCGGATGGATTGGTGCGGGTTCGCTCGGCACGCGGTCGGAGATCGCCGGAGAACTGATCGTTCTGGGCGGAACGGCTCAGCAGAAGGCGCAGTGGCTTCCGGCCATTGCCAGCGGGGAAGTGCTGCCCACCGCCGTCTTCACCGAACCCGATACCGGGTCCGACCTCGGCTCGCTCCAGACTCGCGCTCGCCGTGACGACACCGGCCAATGGCAGATCGATGGCGCGAAAACATGGATTACCCACGCTGCCCGGTCTGACCTGATGACCCTGCTCGCCCGGACCATTCCCGATGCAAAGGGCTACGGCGGTTTGTCGATGCTGCTCGTGCCAAAGCCGCGCGGCACTGAGGCCGATCCCTTCCCGGCGCAGGGCATGACCGGCAGCGAGATCGAAGTGCTCGGCTATCGCGGCATGCGCGAATATGCGCTGCAGTTCGATGGGATGATTGCGCCTGCCGATGCCCTGCTCGGGGGCGAGGAGGGGCAGGGCTTCAAGCAGCTCATGCGCACCTTCGAAGGCGCTCGCATCCAGACCGCTGCCCGCGCGGTCGGCGTCGCCCGTCGTGCGCTCGAACTGGGTCTCGACTACGCCCTGAACCGCAAGCAGTTCGGCAAGGCGATCGTCCACTTCCCCCGCGTGGCCGACAAGATGGCGATGAGCCTCGTCGACATGGTCATGGCCCGCGAACTGACCTACGCCGCCGCCCGCGCCAAGGATTCGGGCAAGCGCTGCGATATCGAAGCCGGCATGGCCAAGCTTCTCGCCGCGCGCGCTGCCTGGTCCAATGCCGATGCTGCGTTGCAGATCCACGGCGGCAACGGCTATGCCCTCGAATACGAAATCAGCCGCGTGCTGTGCGACGCGCGCATTCTCAACATCTTCGAAGGTGCGGCGGAGATTCAGGCGCAGGTCATCGCGCGAGGGCTGCTGGAAGGGCGCAACTGATGCCGGACTGGACCCCATGGATCGGCCGGACCGAGCATCGCACCGACCGCGCCGATGCCGCCCACGCCGCGCGCTGGCTGGCAACGCTTGATCGCGCCGCCCCCGCTGACGGAACCATGCCACAAGGCTTCCACTGGTGCCTGTGCACCCCCGACGCGCCGACCGCCGCGCTCGGGCCGGACGGCCACCCTTTGCGCGATGATAGCCCTGACAGCTTCCTGCCGCCGGTTCCCTTGCCGCGTCGGATGTGGGCTTCCAGCAAGGTTGAGTTCCTTGCGCCCATCACCATCGGCACAGCCGTCGAACGGCGCTCGTCCGTCGCGGCGATCACCGAGAAGCACGGCAGTACCGGCACGCTGGTCTTCGTCGACATCGCCCATGAAACGCTGTGCGATGGCGCGCTGGCCGTCCGCGAAGTGCAAAGCGTGGTCTATCGCGACGCCGCGCCGTCAGGCTCCCCTCCGGTGCCACCGCCAGCGGGGGAAGGCGTGTTCGACCCCGCCCCGTGGACCGCGCACCGCGTTATCGTGCCGGATGAACCCCTGCTGTTCCGCTATTCCGCGCTGACCTTCAACAGCCACCGCATTCACTACGACCTGCCCTATGCCACTGGAACCGAGGGCTATCGCGGCCTCGTCGTCCACGGCCCGCTCACGGCGACGCTCCTGCTCGATCTGGCGCAGACAGAACTCGGCGACAACGCGCTGAAAAGCTTTGCCTTCCGAGGTCTCTCGCCCGCGATCTGCGCAGAGCCGCTGCACCTCGTCCTGCGCGGGGAAGGGCAGGCGCTGGAACTCGCCGCCTTCGCTGCAGACGGGCGTCAGGTCATGGCGGCCAGCGCCACGACCTGAGCTTCGCTTCAGGCCGGAATCGCCCGCTCGCCGACGATGTTCAGGCCATAGCCTTCGAGCGCCACGAGGTTGTGGTGCGAATTGGTCAGCAGCACCATGTCATGGATGCCGAGGTCGGCCAGGATCTGTGCGCCGATGCCATAGCTGCGCAGTTCCATGTCGTGTCCGGCGGTGCCGCCCACTTCACGGATCAGCTGCTCGGGATCGGTCGGCATCAGCAGTACGATCACGCCTGATCCCGCCTCGCCGATCTCGGTCATGGCGCGCTGCAGGATGCGCTTGCGCGGACCGGGCTGGCCCAGCACGTCGGACAGGACCGAGATGGAGTGCATGCGCACCAGCGTCGGCTTGTCGGCCTGGATCTGGCCCTTCTGCAGCACGAGATGCACCGATCCGTCGACCTTGTTGCGATAGGTCTTGATCGTGAACTCGCCGCCGTAGTCGGTATGGAACGGCGCCTGGTTGAGGCACTCGACAAGGTGGTCGTGGCGGCGGCGATAGGCGATGAGGTCGCGGATCGTGCCGATCTTCAGGCCATGCTTGCGCGCGAAGGGGATCAGGTCGTTGAGGCGGGCCATCGTCCCGTCGTCGTTCATGATCTCGCAGATCACGCCCGAAGGGTTGAGCCCGGCCAGGCGCGGCAGGTCAACCGCCGCCTCGGTGTGCCCGGCGCGCACCAGCACGCCGCCATCGCGGGCGATCAGCGGGAAGACGTGGCCCGGCGTGACGATGTCGTCCTTGGTCTTCGTGGCATCGACCGCCACGGCCACGGTGCGCGCACGGTCAGCCGCCGAAATCCCGGTGTCCACACCTTCGCGCGCCTCGATCGAGACGGTGAACGCGGTACCGTGACGCGTGCCGTTGTGGCGGCTCATCAGTTCGAGACCGAGCTTGTTGGCCCGTTCCGAAGTCAGGCACAGGCAGATCAGCCCGCGTCCGTGGGTCGCCATGAAGTTGATCGATTCAGGCGTCGCCATCTGCGCGGGGATCACCAGATCGCCCTCGTTCTCGCGGTCCTCGTCGTCGACAAGGATGACCATGCGGCCATTGCGCACGTCGGCAATGATTTCCTCGACCGAGGCCAGCGCGAACTCCTCGTCGTCGCTGTCGTCCATCGCGCGTTCCAGTTTGGTCAGCGTGTCGGCGGTGGGGTTCCAGTCCGGCGAGAGCGCATCGCGCAGAGTGTTCGGATGCAGACCGGCCGCGCGGGCAAGCGCCGCCCGCGAAATGACCCGGTCCTCGATGAGCTTGCGCGCACGCGCCACAATGTCCTGTGCCATGAGTCGCGTGTGTCACATCATGATGACGAAGGTCAACCAGAATCACATCGCGATGTGCGTTTATCCCCAAAGGATCGCACGGTAACGTGCAAAACACCGTTCGCCGCACATCAATCGCATCAGTGCTCCTTCGGCCATCGCCGTCGCGCGACGCGGGTCTTCCGCCACCAGCGGGCGCAGCGCCTCGCGGTTCCAGTCTTCGCTATGCTTCACGTCAAGCACGGCGTGAAGATCGAAATAGCGCCGCTCGCGATCCGAAAGGCCGATCCGCCGCAGCCCCTTGGCCACCATCGCCGAACGCCCCGGCGCGGTCAGCTCGATCACACCCAGCGCGCCCACCGAATGCCACGCGAAACCGCGATTGGTCGCCATGCCGGTCATGGCATTGGCCAGCGCCAGACTTTCCCACACGGTGTGCTCGATGGTCGGCTCCACGCCCAGCGTCTGCGCCAGATCGTTCAGCATCGGGCCGTGCATGCCCCGCACATTGCCGCGCCCCATCTCGTCCCAGTAGTTGCGGGCGAGTTCCAGCTTGGCACTGACCGGCAGCTTGACCTGCGTATAGGCGACGAGATCGTCGAACCCCGCTTCGCCGGCGGCTTCCTGCTCGAAGAACCAGCGCAGCTGCACCTCGTTGGCGCTTTCGGCGAGCCACGGAAACAGCGGGTCGCCCTGGCCGGGGCCGGTCTCCTTCAGGTCCTCGAACCATGCGACGAAGCCATCGACGTCGGCCGGCGCCTCGCGCGCACGGTCTATCACTTCTGCGCGAAGCTCCTCGAGAAACGATGTCTCGAGGTAGCGCATCTGCGCTTCGTGTTCGAAGTGCTGCGGCCAGTCATCGGCCGGAAACTGGGGGCTGAGCCGCTCGCGGTTCCAGTGCGCCAGCGATTGCTGGAGTGTGTCGTTCCGGAACTGGGGCGCGGCGGTGCTTCGCTGTTCGATATCTATCTGCATGAAAGGCCAACGGAATTTACGCCAGCCTGTTCCGTGCCTAAGCCAATGCGCGATGAAGCGTTGGCTGCACCGGTTCGTTCTCGCCAATCGCCTTGGCGACCATCTCGCGCAGCGGCAACTGCGCCTTCATCCGGATCGCGAGCAGCGCCGTGCCGCTGACCTTGCGCTGCACGAACAGCGTATCGACCGGCGGGATGTGCCACGAAGCCCGGTCCGCCGCCACCTTCTCCGCCTCGGCCCGGACGCGATCGACGAACGAGCGGTCGGAAAAATCGAACAGGCCGGGCTTGCCAAGGTGGCCGATCAGAATGTCGAGCATCCGGTCAAACGCTGCGCCGTGGCGGGCAAGCTGCTGCTCGGACACGAAACCCACCTCGACCAGCGCCGCCCGCAAGGCATCGCTATCCTCGGCAAGGCCCGCCTGCATCATCCGCCGGTAGGCCGCGGTGGTTTCTGCCGGAACCTCGCGCGCGGCACCGAAATCGAGCAGCACCAGCTTGCCCGTCTCCGGCTGCCAGCGGAAATTGGCGAAGTTGGGATCGGTCTGCATGAACCCGAACGCGAACAGCTCGCGCAGCACCAGCCCGAGCAGCGCCTGCATCGCCTTGTTTCGCACTTCGATGTGCGAAGTCAGCAGGGTCTCGATCGGGCGTGCTTCGATGAAGTCCATCGCCAGCACGTGCCTGCCCGAAAGCGGGGCATGATGCCGGGGGACCAGAAAGGCCTCCTCGCCCGCCAGCATCTCGCCATAGCGCTGCATCATCTCCGCCTCGCGCAGATAGTCCGACTCCTCGTGAAGCTGCCGTTTCGCCTCGGCCAGCAGGAGCGAGATGTCGAGGCCCTGCGGCAGCAGCCCCGAGACGCGCAGCAACGTCGCCACATTGTCGACATCGGCATCGATGCTGGCGGCGATGCCGGGGTATTGCACCTTGATCGCCAGCACGCGCCCATCGGGCAGGACCGCCTTGTGGACCTGCCCGATCGAGGCTGCGGCAATCGGCTGCGCGCCGAAGTGGCGGAATTTCGAGCGCCAGCCTGCGCCCCACTCTGCCGCCAGCACACGCTCGAGCTGGGCAGGAGGCATGTAATGTGCCGAATCCCGCAGGCGCGCGAGAATCTCGGTCAATTCGCGCGGCAGCACGTCACCCGCATCGAGAGAGATCATCTGCCCGAGCTTCATCGCCGCGCCGCGCAGGCGCGAAAGCTGGTCGGCCACGCGCATGGCATTGCCGGGGGTCAGCAGCAGGTCGGACAGCTTCGGCGCTTCGCCCCGCGCCAGCCTGCGCGCGCCCTCGGCCAGCACGCCCCCGGCAACCCCGCCGGCCAGCTGGCCGAACGCGGCAAGGCGCGAAAGCCGCGCCGAAGGTACCTTGCGATAACGCGATCCGCTCATTTCATCAGCCTTTGCAATCGGGGACGGATCAGCAGAAACGCGCGATAACCGCGTTCCAGCACCAGCTCGACCGGGCGCACGCGCGCCAGCAGGCCAAGCCAGCGCAAGGCCGGGATCGCGCGCCACATCGCTGCGAACGCTGCCGCCCCAGACAGGATCCGCCCGTCCTCCTCAACGTGAAACCGCGCCAGTGCCGCATCGCGGTCAATCGGGCACGGGGTGGCGGGATCGGCAATGTCGACAAAGGCAATGGCCTTGCCGCGATCCAGCTGCCGCATCGTCGCAATCTCGCGCGAACACAGCGGGCAGGCACCATCGTACCATACCGTCAGGTTCCGCCGTGGCTGCGTGGCATCGTCCATCCCGTCCCTATGGGCCTGTCGCAGCCTTCACGAGACCTGCCATTTGGGGAAGCAGGATGCTTGATAGGCCGCTCCTATCAAACTACCGTCCCGCCATGCACCCGCGTCAGCTTCGCTATTTCGTCACCATCGCCCGGCTGCGGCATTTCGCCAATGCCGCGCAGGAGTGCGGCGTTTCGCAGCCGACGCTGTCCGCCGGACTGTCGGCGCTGGAACGCGAGGTGGGCCACCGCCTGATCGAGCGTGACCGGCGCTTCGTCGGCCTGACCGCGCATGGCGAGGCGATGCTGCCTTGGGCCGAGCAGATCCTCGGCGCGGTGGCCGGCATGACCAGCTCGGTCGCGGCCAGCTCGGCCTCGATCACCGGCCAGTTTGCGCTGGCGGCCATTCCGGCGGCGCTGCCGCTTGCCGGGCAGTTCGGTGATGCCTTGCTGGCGCGCCATCCCGGTCTGGGCCTCGCCGTCCGCTCGGCCACTTCGCGCGAGATCGAGCGGGCGCTCAACAACTTCGAGTGCGATGCCGGCCTGACCTATCTCGATCACGAAACGCCGGCGAACGTCCTGTCGGTGCCGCTCCATGCCGAACGCTACCTGTTTGTTACCCGGGCGGATGGCCCCTTGGGCGGACTGACCGAGATCGGCTGGGAAGCAGCCTCGGCGCAACCGCTGTGCCTCTTGCATCAGGGCATGCAGTTCCGCCGCATCCTCGATGCGCGGATGCTGGAACGCGGCCTTGCCATCACCCCGCGCGCCGTGGCCGACAGCTACGTCACCTTGCTCGATCTCGTCCGCTCGGGCGGTTTCTGCACGATCGTGCCCGATACGTACGCCAGCCTGCTCGCAGGCCTTGCCTGGGCGCGCTGTGCCGTGCTCGACGATGGCGACACGCCGCGCCGCATCGGTCTGGTCGTGGTCAATCGCGTGCCATTGAGCCCGATGGCCAGCACGGCGCTGGCCGTGGCGCGCAGACTTGCCGGAGTTTCATAGAGAAGTCCTATCAGGCTTCGATTTTTTCGATTTGACCCGATGTGTCTTTCCGACAAGATCGCCGCACCATGGAACGATTGCCCCAGATCATCGCCGCACACGCGGGGCGCGAAGGCCCGCTGCTGCCGATCCTGCATGATGTGCAGGCCGAATATGGCCACGTCTCGGAAGAGGCGATCCGCATGATCGCGCAGGCGCTGAACCTCAGCCGCGCCGAAGTGCAGGGCGTCGCCAGCTTCTACCATGATTTCCAGGCCGAAGTCGATCCGCGCCCCGTGCTCAAGCTGTGCCGGGCCGAGGCCTGCCAGGCGCGCGGCGTCGAGGCTCTGGCGGCGGCCTTGCCGGAGAACGGGCGCGTGAAGGTCGAGACCGTCTATTGCCTCGGCCTCTGTTCGGTCGGTCCCAACGCAATGGTTGGCAGCAAGGTCCACGCACGGCTCGATGCGGCCAAGCTGGGCGCGCTGGTGGAGGCGCTCGCATGACCGGGGGCATGAAACTTGTCCGGATCAGCGACGATGCGCTGGCGCTGGCCTGCGGTGCCGACGAAGTGGCGGCGGCGTTCGCGGCGGCGGGCTGCATCGTTGAGCGGGTTTCCTCGTGGGGCATGCATTGGCTCGAACCGCTGGCCGAGATTGACGGGCAGGGCTTCGGCCCGCTCTTGCCCGAGGATGTTGCCGCGGTGCTGGCCGGTACTTCCGCGAAGGCCATCGGCCCTGTCGAAGCGCATCCCTTCATTGCCCGCCAGCAGCGCTTCACTTTCGCCCGTGCGGGCAAGACCCGGCCCTTGAGCCTCGAGGACTACGCCGCGCATGGTGGCTGGCAGGGTCTCGCCAGGGCGCGCGAGATCGGGCCTGGGGCCACTATTGCCCAAGTTACCGAATCCGGCCTGCGCGGTCGCGGCGGCGCGGGCTTCCCGGCGGGGATCAAGTGGACGACCGTGGCCAAGGCCTCGGCTGACCGCAAATACATCGTCTGCAACGCCGACGAGGGCGACAGCGCGACCTTTGCCGACCGCATGGTAATGGAGGGCGACCCGTTCATGCTGGTCGAGGGCATGGCGATTGCCGCCCATGCCGTCGGTGCGCAGAAGGGCTACGTCTATATCCGCAGCGAATATCCGCACGCGATTGCCAAGATGGAAGCGGCCGTGCGCGCCTCGGCCCACCTTGTCGCGCCGTTCGAACTGGAAGTGCGCGTCGGCGCAGGCGCTTATGTCTGCGGCGAGGAGACTTCGCTGCTCAACAGCCTCGAAGGCAAGCGCGGCGAAGTGCGCGCCAAGCCGCCGCTGCCTGCACTGGAAGGCCTGTTCGGCAAGCCCACCGTCGTCAACAACGTTCTGACGCTGGCCGCAGTGCCGTGGATAATGGCCCATGGTGCCGAGGCCTATGCGGCGGTCGGCTTCGGCCGGTCCAAGGGCACCATGCCGATCCAGATCGCCGGTAATGTCAAGCACGGCGGCCTGTTCGAAGTCGGCTTCGGCATCACCCTGGGCGAACTTGTGAACGACATCGGCGGCGGCACCGCATCGGGCCGTCCGGTGCGCGCGGTGCAGGTGGGCGGGCCGCTGGGCGCCTATCACGCGCCATCCGATTTCCACCTGCCCTTCGATTACGAGGCCTTCGCCGCCGCAGATGGGCTGATCGGCCACGCCGGGATCACCGTGTTCGACGATACCGCCGACATGAGCCGCCAGGCTCGCTTCGCCATGGAATTCTGCGCCGCCGAATCCTGCGGCAAGTGCACCCCTTGCCGCATCGGCTCCACGCGCGGTGTCGAGCTGATCGACCGCATCCGCGCCCGCTCCGGCCGTGCGCCGGACAAGGTCGAGGCGCTCCCCCAGATGCACAACGCCCGCAAGTCAGAGCGCTCGCTCGCCGACGAGATCGTCCTACTCGAAGACCTGTGCGAGACAATGAAGTTCGGCTCGCTCTGCGCGCTCGGCGGCTTCACCCCCTATCCGGTGCTCTCGGCGCTGCGCAATTTCCCCGAGGACTTCGGCGCCGCTCCGGCAAAGGAAGTCGCGGAGTGATTTTAGGCGCCGTCCTCGCCGGTGGCCGCTCCACCCGCTTCGGCAGCGACAAGGCGCTCGCCGAACTCGGCGGGCGCACCCTGCTGGCGCGGGCGGTGGATGCCTTGGCGGCGCAGTGCGAAGCGGTGGTCGTGGTGGGCCGGGACGAGGCCCCGGCGCCGACCCTTCCGGATTGGCCGCACCCCGACATGGGGCCATTGGGCGGCATCGCCGCCGCGCTCCACCATGCGCGCGATGCAGGCTATACGCATGTCCTGACCTGCTCGGTCGACAGCGTGGGCCTTGGCGACAATCTCGCCGCGCAACTGCGCCCGTCGCCCGCCTATTGCGCAAGCCAGCCGGTGATCGGCCTGTGGCCCGCGACAGCCTCGGCCACGCTCGACGCCCTGCTCATCAGCAACGCCCGCCATTCGATGCGCGCATTTGCCGAACTGGTCGGCGCACGGGCCGTGACGCTCGACCGGATTCCTGACAATATCAATACACCGGCGGACCTCGAGTCTGCGGAGAGGCGAACCCATGGGCTATGAACGCCAGGCCGATTTCGGCACCCCGGAAGTCCGTTCGGACACGCAGGTCACCTGCTTCATCGACGGTCGTGAAGTCACCGTTCCCGCAGGCACCACGGTCATGCGCGCCGCAGCGCTGACCGGCGGTTCGATCCCCAAGCTCTGCGCCACCGACAACCTCAAGCAGTTCGGCTCCTGCCGCTTGTGCCTTGTCGAGATCGACGGCATGCGCGGCACGCCGGCCTCCTGCACAACGCCGGTCGCCGAGGGCATGAAGGTCCACACCCAGACCCCGCGCCTGCAGAAGCTGCGCAAGGGGGTGATGGAACTCTATATCTCCGACCACCCGCTCGACTGCCTGACCTGCAGCGCCAACAACGATTGCGAGCTGCAGGACCAGGCCGCCGCCGTGGGCCTGCGCGATGTGCGCTATGGCTACGAGGGCGAAAACCATCTCGGCGCGATGCGGGACATCTCGAACCCCTACTTTGATTTCGACCCGAGCAAGTGCATCGTCTGCTCGCGCTGCGTGCGCGCCTGCGACGAAGTGCAGGGGACGCTGGCGCTCACCATCGACGGACGCGGGTTCGACAGCAAGGTCTCGGCAGGGCTCACTTCGGACAGCTTCCTCTCCTCAGAATGCGTGTCCTGCGGCGCCTGCGTCCAGGCCTGCCCGACCGCGACCCTGCAGGAAAAGGCGGTCAAGGAGATCGGCAAGCCCGAGCGCGCCGTCGTCACCACCTGCGCCTATTGCGGCGTCGGCTGCACCTTCCGCGCGGAGATGCGGGGCGAACAACTGGTGCGCATGGTGCCGTGGAAGGACGGCAAGGCCAATCGCGGCCATTCCTGCGTCAAGGGCCGCTTCGCCTGGGGCTATGCCCAGCATCAGGAGCGCATCCTCTCGCCGATGATCCGCGAATCCATCGACCAGCCCTGGCGCGAGGTTTCGTGGGAAGAGGCGCTGACCTACGCCGCCAGCCAGATCAACCGCATCCGCGAGACCCATGGCCGCAACGCGCTGGGTGGCATCACCTCCAGCCGCTGCACCAACGAGGAGACGTTCCTCGTCCAGAAGCTGATCCGTGCCGGCTTCGGCACCAACAACGTCGATACCTGCGCCCGCGTCTGCCATTCGCCGACCGGCTATGGCCTCAAGACCACGTTCGGCACATCCGCAGGCACGCAGGACTTCGACAGCGTCGAGGACAGCGACGTCATCCTCGTCATCGGCGCAAATCCGACCGATGGCCACCCCGTCTTCGCCAGCCGCATGAAGCGCCGCTTGCGCCAAGGCGCAAAGCTCATCGTGATCGACCCGCGCCGCACCGATCTGGTGCGCAGCCCCCATATCGCCGCAGACTTCCACCTGCCGCTGCGCCCCGGCACCAACGTCGCGATCCTCACTGCGATCGCCCACGTCATTGTCACCGAAGGCCTCGCCAACGAAGCGTTCATCCGCGAACGCTGCGACTGGGACGAGTACCAGCACTGGGCCGAATTCGTCTCGGCAGAGCGCAACAGCCCCGAATTCCTGTCGCCCGTCATCGGCGTTGATCCAGAAGCAATCCGTGGCGCGGCGCGGCTCTACGCCACCGGCGGAAACGGTGCGATCTACTACGGCCTCGGAGTGACCGAACACAGCCAAGGCTCGTCCACCGTCATGGCCATCGCCAACCTCGCCATGGCAACCGGCAACATCGGCCGTCGCGGCGTCGGCGTGAACCCCTTGCGCGGGCAGAACAACGTGCAGGGCGCGTGCGACATGGGTTCCTTCCCGCACGAGCTTTCCGGCTATCGCCACGTCTCGGACAAGGCGACGCGCGATCTGTTCGAAGCCGAATGGGGCGTGGCTATCGATCCCGAACCGGGCCTGCGCATTCCCAACATGCTCGATGCCGCGACTGACGGTCAGTTCAAGGCGATCTACATCCAGGGCGAGGACATTCTCCAGTCCGACCCGGATACCAAGCACGTGGCGGCAGGCCTTGCCGCGATGGAATGCGTGATCGTCCACGACCTGTTCCTCAACGAGACCGCGAACTACGCGCACGTCTTCCTGCCCGGCTCCACCTTCCTCGAGAAAAACGGCACTTTCACCAACGCCGAGCGCCGCATCCAGCCGGTGCGCAAGGTGATGGAGCCGCTTAACGGCTACGAGGACTGGCAGGTCACGCAGGAACTGGCCCGCGCCATCGGGCTGGATTGGAACTACACGCACCCGTCCGAGATCATGGACGAGATCGCCCGCCTCACGCCGACCTTCACCGGCGTGAACTACAAGCGTCTCGATGCCGAAGGCTCGCTGCAGTGGCCGGTCAACGACAAGGCGCCCGATGGCTCGCCGATCATGCACATCGATGGCTTCGTCCGGGGCAAGGGCAAGTTCGTGGTGACGGACTACGTGCCGACCGACGAGCGCACCGGCCCGCGCTTCCCGCTGCTGCTGACGACGGGGCGCATCCTCAGCCAGTACAACGTCGGCGCGCAGACCCGGCGCACTGCGAACGTGGTGTGGCACGAGGAAGACCTGCTCGAAATCCACCCGACCGATGCCGAGAACCGGGGCCTCAAGTCGGGTGATTGGGTCAAGCTCGCCAGCCGCTCCGGCGAAACCACACTGCGCGCGCTGGTGACCGATCGCGTTGCTCCGGGCGTGGTCTACACCACCTTCCACCACCCCGCCACGCAGGCCAACGTGGTCACCACCGACTATTCGGACTGGGCCACGAACTGCCCGGAATACAAGGTCACAGCCGTGCAGATCACCCCGTCCAACGGCCCGACCGACTGGCAGGAAGATTACGAGGCACAGGCCACGCGCTCGCGCCGCATCGCAGGGCGTGAAGGCGCGATGGAGCCAGCGGAATGAGCGGGCACACGGGGGAAAAGCTCGCCTACATGGCCAACCAGATCGCCCGCAATCTGGTGCATGACGACAAGCCGGTGGCCGCAGTCGCCGATCACATCACCGCGTTCTGGACGCCGCGCATGATCGACACGCTGATCGCGCAAGGCTCCGCCGGTCTCGACCCGGTAGCGGCAGAAGCCATGGCGCGGGTAGCGGACGGCCGCATCCCGGCACCGCAAACGCGCGCCACCGATCCGCACGTCCACGGCTCAGATGCCGGTTGAAGGTTCACGCACTTTCGCGCTGACCGAGCATTTCGCAAGCGGCGCGGCATCGCGCCCGCTTGAGCGACCGCTGATCGAGGAAGCGCCGGTCGCTGTCGAGATCAACGGCATCGGTTATGCGGTGATGATGGCGACGCCCACCGATCTTGAGGATTATGCGCTCGGCTTCTGCCTTTCCGAGCAGTTGATCGCCTCGCCAGCCGAGTTCGTCTCCGCACAGGCTACGCCGGTCGAAGCGGGAGGCTGGATGCTGCGCGTGCAACTGGGCGCAGATGAGGCCGCCCCGTTGCTCGAACGCGCGCGGCTGCGCCTGTCCGAGGGCAGTTGCGGGCTGTGCGGGATCGAAAGCCTTGAGCAGGTCCTGCGACCGCTGTCGCCGGTTACGGCGCGGATCGAGCTTGGGCCAGAGGCCATCTTCCGGGCGGCGGCGGGCTTGCGGGAATGGCAGGCCTTGGGGCGGCAGACCGGTGCGGCCCACGCTGCGGCGCTATGCTCGGTAGACGGGACGATCATGCTGGTGCGCGAGGATGTCGGACGGCACAATGCCTTCGACAAGCTGATCGGCGCGGCGGCACGGCAGAACATGGCCATGGCGGACCATTTCGTCCTGCTGACTGCGCGGTGCAGTTTCGAACTGGTCCAGAAGGCGGTCATCGCGGGCGTGCCCTTGCTCGCCACGATTTCCGCCGCATCGTCGCTGGCCTGCGAGCAGGCAAGAGCGCATGGCCTGCGCCTGGTCAGCCTCGTACGATCGGATTCGATGCTCGAGATGTAGGCCGAGCGTAAGCCGACTGGAGACTGCCGCAATTCGCTGGCGGGCACGATGGCCCTTCCCCGGACTAGCTGACTAGTCCTTCGGATGATTCCGTTGGCGAAAGCATGACCTGCGTAACCGAACCGGCGATAACTTCCGTATGGTCCGGTGAATTATAACCATCCCGAAAGCGAACAACTTGTTCGCTGCAAGGGGATTTCGATAGAAAATGCTTGTTCCTGCAAGCACTACAGCGGGGCCCGAAGGTCGCGCCCCGGATTTCTGCGTCCGTGATACCAAGGCAAGCCCCTTCCGGGAAGGTCCGGCAGGCAACAGTGGTTCTGCAGTTTCCTCACCCGCATCGTGGTATGTCGTCGAGACTCTCCCCCGGCTCGAACACTGCGCCCAGGATAATCTCCTCCGTCAGGGTTTCACCTGCTTTCTCCCGAAGATGCGCAAGCTTCGCAAGCACGCTCGCCGCGTCGATGAAGTGCTCGTGCCGCTCTTTCCCGGCTATGCCTTCGTCCAGTTCAATCCCGAGCTGCAGGCCTGGCGCTCGATCAACGGCACGCGCGGCGTAAGGCGCATCGTCGGGCCCGACAGCGCCAAGCCGCAAGCCGTCCCGCGCGCGGCCATGCAGGCACTGTTCGACAGGTGCGTCGATGGCATTGTCGGTCCGTCGCAAGCGTCCCTGTCCCCCGGCATGCCCGTCCGCCTGGTCTCGCACGCCTTTGCCGATCATCTCGCCACCGTCGAACACCTTGATGAGAAGGGCCGCGTCAGCGTGCTTCTCGACATACTTGGCCGCGCGACAAGGCTGCGGGTGAGCACCCGCAACATCTCGCCGGAACCGGTGCTGTGATGCCTCCCGCCCTCTTCCGCTTCCGCCGGCCTGCCCCGATCTGCACTGGATTCCAGCAATGAAGATGCACTTCCCCGACCGGATGCACGGCTTTACCGGCGAATCCGGCTACGCCGACGGACGCTGGAATGCGCTGATCCGCTCGAACCGGTTCACCTTGGGCGGGCTCTATCTTGCCGGTCTGGGCCTGCCGTGGGTGGGCCACGTCCTCACCCGCTACGGCTTCGTGCAGCATCCGCCGATGTCGCTGGTCGAGATCCTGACGCTGGTGGTCTGCGGACTGGCCCTGACCGGCGCCCACGTGGCGCTGCGTCAGGTCAGCATGCTCGCCTTCGCGGCGGACAAGGCGCTGGTTCTCCCGGCATTCCTCGGCAACTTCTTCGTGTGCTTCTCCGCCGCCTCGCTGCTGCGGCTGCCGTTCCTGCGCTATGTTGCCCTTGGCAGCTTCGTCTGCGCCATCGTCTGGTACTTCGCCGTGGTCATGCTGCGCAGCCGTTCGGGTCGGCCGCGCCTCGCCTTCGTCGGCGGCATGCCGCGCGATCCTCTCCTCGCCGGCGCCCAGATCGACTGGACCGTCCTTTCGACGAGCGACCTCACGGGGAACATCTCGGGCGTGGTGTTCGACAGGAGCCAGCCGATGTCGCCCCATGCCGAAAAGCTGCTGGGCAAGGCCGTTCTCACTGGACTTCCGGTCTACGAATCCAGCGACTTTTCCGAAATGCTGACCGGCCGGGTCAGCCTTGCCACCCACCCGATCGAGTACTTCGGCCTGCTGATGCCGTCGCGCCCCTTGCTCCGGGTCAAGCGGCTTGCCGATCTCGTCGTCGTGATTCCTGCCATCGTGCTGGCCCTGCCCGTGATCGCGCTGGCCTCGCTGCTGATCCGCCTCGAAAGCCCCGGCGCCGCGCTGTTCCGCCAGCCGCGCATGGGCTACAAGGGCGAGGTCTTCGTCTGCTACAAGCTGCGCTCGATGCGCTCGGACGTGGCTGGCCCTGCCTTTACCGAGGCCGAGGATCCCCGCATCACCCGCGTCGGCCGCTTCATCCGCAAGTGGCGGATCGATGAACTGCCGCAGCTGTTCAACGTCCTGCGCGGCGACATGAGCTTCATCGGGCCGCGCCCCGAGGCCGTGTCACTCGCCACGATGTACCAGAGCGAGATTCCCTACTACGCCTATCGCCATTCGGTCAGGCCGGGGATCACCGGTTGGGCCGCCGTCAACCAGGGCAACGTCGCCCTTGCCGACGAGGCCCGGCGCAAGCTCGAGTACGATTTCTATTACATCAAGCACTGCTCGGTGTGGCTCGACATCCTCGTCATCCTGCTCACGGTCAGGACGATCCTCACCGGCTTCGGCTCCCGCTAGAAGGTCACCGCGCGCCGATGGCGATGCTCGATACCAGGCTCTCGAGGTTGCGATAGTCCACGGGCTTCATGATCACCTGCGTGTTCGCGAGGCTGGTGCAGTCATCGTGGATCTTGCGGTCGGCATAGGCGGTAAGGAAGATCACCGGCGTACCGCTGCTGGCGCCCGAACCCTGCCGCAGGTCCGAGACCAGCTGATGGCCGTTCATGCCGGGCAGCAGCACGTCGCACAGGATCACGTCATAGCGCTGCGCCTGCGCCATCGCAAAGCCGGTCGGCCCGTCCGCCGCAGCATCGACGTAGTACCCGCACTCGCGCAGGACATCGACCAGATCCTCGCGCAGATCGGGCTCGTCCTCGACGCACAGGATGCGGATCGCGCCTTCAGGCATGAGCACTGACCTCGGGACTTTCGTCCGCCTGGGTGGTGACCTGGAAGGTGAGGGTCACCGTCGTCCCGCCCGCACCCGATTCGAGGATGAGCGATCCCCCGCCCGATTCCAGCACGCGCCGCGCCAGGAACAGTCCGACCCCCGCGCCGGGCTGGTTCGCGGCATTGTTGCCACGGAAGAACTTCGTGCCAATCAGGCCAAGCTCCACCGGGCTCACGCCGCCGCCCTCGTCGCTGACGGTGATGGTGCCGGTGTCCTGCGTCGCGACCGCCCGAACCGTAATGGCGCCCTCCGGGCAATAGCGCACCGCGTTGTCCAGCACGCTGCGCAGCGCCAGCGAGATGGCACCGCTGTCTCTCACGATGGCATTCTCCACATCGGCTTCGAGCCGCAGGCGGTCGGCCGGCACGATCTCCGCCGTCAGCGCGCTGACGATGTCGTCGAGCGGCGCGGCGCTGGCCATCACCAGCTCCGGCCCCTCGCTCCCGGCATCGAGACTGCGCCCCAGCTTCGAGAGCAGTCCGGTGATCCGCTCGACTGCGCTGCGGAACCGCGTCGCCCGCTTGCGCAGATCGGCCTCGCCGATGCCGCCTGCCTTCATTTCGAGAATCTGCGCGCCGCTGTCGATCACCGAAAGCGGAGTGCGGATTTCGTGCGACAGGATCCGGATGAACCGCATCTGCTCGACGCTCGCCTGCTGCTGGCGCCGCAGCGCCTGCTCGGTCAGCCGCTGCTGGTCGGCCAGCCGGCGATGGGCCTCGCCCAGCTTCTCGCCGGTCAGCACCAGTCGCTGCCCCAGCTCGTCCAGCTCGGCGATCTTCGTCGAGGGCACCTCATGGTGGTAGTGCCCGCCGGCAATCCGGTCGAGCACGGCGACCAGCTTGCCGATCGGGCCGGACAGGCCGGTGCTCATCACCTTGGCGCGACGGTAGAGGAAGATGAAGAAGCCGAGGTAGAACACCACCAGGGCGCCCGCCATGCTCCAGCCGATGGTGCGGAGCTGGTCGCGCAGCGCGTCGGCCTCGGCGATGATGTTGGCCTGGGGGGCGATCACCACCAGCCGCCATTGCGGACCGGCGATCTGGGCATAGCTGGCAACGCTGCTCCCATTGATCGGCAGGCGCATGCGGCCATGGTCCGACGTCTTCATCGCCGCCGCCAGCGCCTTGGTCGCGGGCAGCTTGTTGAGGTCGAATGCCTCGGGCTTGCGCATGTCGGCCCTGACCGAGTCCGAGTACTTGAACGATGTCAGCTCGCGCAGGCCAAGGTCGGTTTCGCCCTGTTTCGGCATGGCGATGATGCGCCCGTCGCGATCCACCAGCATCGCATAGGCATTCCACGGCATCTTCAGGTTGAGCAGGTGCGAGATGATGTTGCCCAGCGTCAGGTCCTGCCCGACCACGGCTTCCAGCTTGCCGTTCCGATAGACCGGCGCGATCGACGAGATCATCCAGCCATGGCCAGCCGGGTCGAGATAGGCCTCGGTCCACACCGGCTTGCGCGCCGGATTGTGCTTCGCATCGGCCAGGTAATAGAAATTGAAGTCGGGGATCCGCATCTTGTGCGGATACTGCTCCAGCACGTCGAAGTAGGGGTAGATCCGGTTGTAGCTGTCGAAAGTGTTGACATAGACCGAGGCGACCAGCGGATTGGCATGGTCAAGGTCGGCCATCAGCGGATCGAGCGCAGCAAGCTTCCAGACCTTTTCGATCTCGGCCGGGCCCACAGGCGTCGCGCCGGTATAGTAGCTCGCCGTCGTCCCTATGCCGTAGCGCGTGTAGAAGCCACCATCCGACGTCCGGGCATAGCGCGCCATTTCCTCCGCCGAGGGGCGGTAGTTCCCATCGAGCGCCACCCGGGTCTGCGAGGCGAAGACGGCGGTGCTGCTGGAAATGCCTTCCAGCGTGGTGGCAATCCCTTGCGCCTCGAGCCGGGCGACGCTGTCGAGGTAGGATCCCGAGACGTCCTCGAGCGCCTCGATATTGGCGTCGTGGACGATCGAGTTCGAAAGGAGGAAGATCGCCAGAAAGGTGATCTCGATGAACAGCAGCGGCACGATCGCCGCGCGGAGGTAGGAAAGCCACAGCCAGCGCCGGATGGGCGTGTGCGATGGATTTCCCGCTTCGCTTTCGGCCTCCATCTTCCCACCGCTCGCCTTAGTTAGTGATCCGACGTTACAGCACCGCTTTGCACGATATGTGCGCCCGCGCACATTCAGGCTGAAATTGCTGTCGCCGATACTGCCCCTTGCCGGGTTCTCTAACCAGCTTGGCTACCTGTTACAACGGTTAGTAGTGCTAATGGAGATACCCAAGGTGGCATTTGCATTAAAGTTACGTCTGAAAGCGGACCCGACGCATCCCGCCTGCCTCGTCAGGCCGATTCGCTGACAACCTGGAACCGCAGGCACAGGGCAAGGCCGGTGCCGTCATCGGGCAACAGGCTGACCGTTCCGGCATGACGCTCCATCGCTTCCTTCACCAGCGCCAGGCCGAGACCGCTGCCGGGCCTTTCGCCGACATTGCTTGCCCTGGCGAACTTGGTGAACACGGCGGGCCGGTCGGCTTCGGGAATGCCGATCCCTTCGTCCCGCACGACCACGGATACCGTGTCCTCCGCGATGGAGCCAGTGATCTCGATATTGGCCGGACCGTTGCTGTACTTGATCGAGTTGACCAGCAGGTTGAAGAACATCCCCTCGATCAGCGAGCCGTCCAGTTGCACCTTGGGCAGTGCTGGCAGTGACACCGAAATCCGCGCCTCCGGATTGATGTCGCGCACGGACTGGGCACAGTATTCGATCAGCGTGGCAAGGTCCGTTTCGACCAGTGCTTCCTGTTGCTGTGGTTCCTGTTCCTGTGGCAGGGCCCGCTCGACCCGGGACAGCGTGCTGTCCATGACCCTGAGGAGCGCCTGCACCGATTTCCTGATGCGCTGCGCCGCGTTCACGCTGAAGGCATTGGCATTGCGTTCGGCATTGCTCTCGATGCGTTGCGCCGCACTGTCGATGATCGCCAGCGGGGTGCGCAATTCGTGCGCTGCTATGGCGAGAACCTGCCGGTTCAGGTCGCCGACCCGCCGTTCCACGCCCAGCGCGGCCTCAAGCTCGCGATTGGCCCGGTGGAGCTTGTCGATGTCCGTCACGGTGAAGATCAGCGCGGCCTCGCCACGATATTGGATGCGCGCACCGGCAAGGAAAACCCACAGCGTCTCGCCATCCGCCTTGCGCAATTCCACTTCGCCGCTGGCAAGGTCTTCCTTCTCCAGTCGGCTGGCGAGTGCTGCCATCGCTTCGCGGTTCCAGTAGCGGCCCCCACTCACAAGGCCGGAAGATTCTTCGATCCCCAGCAATTCCCGGGCAGAGCGATTGCAGCGCAACAGGGTCTCGGTCGTCTCCGACAGGATCAGCAGGGGCGCCACGTCGAGCGACAGCACAAGGTCCAGCGCGTCCTCGCTTTCGGCCTGCTGCTGCCGCGCGAGGAGCGTCTCGGTCACATCCTGTTGCGATACGAGAATGACTTCCTCGCCCGTTGCCGGGTCGGCCAGGCGGTTGATCTGCAGGCTGTGCGATGGCCGGCCGGCTGCGGTGGTCCGGCAGATCTCCATGACATGGCCAGTGGCGCGCACCGCGGCCAGCAGCCGCGCAGGGGCGCCCTGATCCACGAACATTCCGGCAAAGTGGTCTTCGCCCGGTCTTGCCGTATCGACGGAGCCGAAGGCGGCAGTCGCGGCGGGGTTGCGCATCAGGACATTGCCGCTGCTGTCGAACAGGGAAATCATCAGCGGCGTATGGCGCAAGGCCTCGATCGCACGCACTTCGGCGTCCGGAAAAGCAGCGCCCGCCTGCGGCACGACTTCCACCAGCATCGCTTCGGGGTGCCCGGCAATGCTCACCCCACGGCAATGGCACAGCACGGTCGTGGCCTTGCCCTTGGGATAGAGAGTCCAGCTCTCGGTACGTTCCTCGCCGCGCGCGAACGCCTCGCGATACTCCTCGAGCCGGAGCCGGACGGCGGTGCTCTGGGGTGATACTTCGCGCGAACTCAGGTCGTCAGGACCACTCGCGCTCCACAGTGCTTCGGCCGGCGCGTTTGCCCAGCAGATGACCTGTTTGTCGAAGCAGTAGATGTGCATCGGCGTCGCCAGCCGGCGCAGCACGTCCAGCGTGCTGTCCTCGAGCCTTTGAAAGGCCGGTCGCGATGACACTCCATCAACTCCGGATTTCCGCGTTACCATGAACGAACTTCTAACTCTCGCGTTCGTGTTCGGCAGCCCTTGCCGAACATTGACCTGCTTTGCCATTACGCCAATGAAGAGTTGAGCTCCTGTCGGCGACCCTTGGCGGATAGCGCAAACATTCTGCAAGCATTTGCGATCGCACCGCAAGTTTCATCTTCATTTTAAGCACATAGGCAAATGGGCGATCCCCATAGCCAAATTGCAATATATCGAAAAAAGCGAGACCAAGATTAAAAATTCTTAGCTTTTCCGGGTCCGGAACGAAGCTGTCGGCAGGGGTTCCGAACGGGGCGCCAATCGCTGCAGCAGATCGTTGGCGAAGGAATTGCGCATCACTTCAAATCCCCGTGAGCGGGAAGGGTGGTCGCCGTGGAAATCGCTTTGAATCATAATGATACGCCAAGACTGAATACGTGGACGCGGAGCCGCTTCGGTGGCCTTACCGGCCGCCAGGCCGAAATTCTGCGCGCGGTCGTCTGGGGCATGAGCGCGGATGACATCGCCCAGTGGCTGTCGATCAGCCCGCGCACGGTCGAACTGCACCGTGCGCAGGCACTGGCCCGCATTGGCGCAAGAAACGTGGCAGACGCCGTCCGTATCGCGATTACCCAGGGCTTCGACTTCCAGCCGGATCCGCGAACCGAACATGCCGGGCGGACAGCTTTTCCCGCAGGCGGCGTGCACGCTCTCGAGCCCGGCGAAGCAGCTCAGCTCCGTGCCACTCTCGAGCGCCATTTTGAGGGCGAGCGTGGCTCGCTCGGCCCGGCGCGACACGAATCTGGCCCGCAACCCGGCCACGCGGAACAAGATGCACCGGCACCGGTCAATGCAGCGCGCTCTATAACGGAAGGGGCGCCGCTCCTGCGGGTGATCGGCCTGCCCGGCCGTACCTATGACGAGCGCGTTCACTGGGTCGGGGCTTGGGCAACCATCGAACAGGAAATGACCTACAGCCCCTGGAACACCCGGCTTCTTGCCCAGGCCGGCACGCGCTTCGATGTCGTTCTGGTTCATGGCGACGAGGATCGCCGGGTTGCCCACCTGCTGCGCGAATTCCGCGAGGTCTATCCTTCGAAGCTGATGATCGCGGTGCTGTCGCACGCCCGCGCGGCAGAGCGCGCCTTGCTGTACCGGGCCGGGGCCGATGCAGTGTTCGACCTGTTCAGCGAGGGCGGCGTTGCCAATGCCTGGCTCATGAATGCGATCAAGCGGCAGGAAGGCCTGACGACCGAACCTGCCGCCGGCACGGTCCAGTCGCGTCTGGTGGCGTTGCTTGGTTCGCAGAACTTCACGCGCGCCGAGGCCGAGTTCATTCACCAGCTTGAACAGAGCGCCGGGCGTCCGGTTAGCTATTCCAGCCTCGCCCAGCTGACGCGGCGAACCAAGACGCGCGATCCGCGCAAGTCGATCCAGGTCATGATCTGCCGCCTGAATGCAAAGCTTCAGGGCCTGCTCAAGATTCGCAATGTGCGCGAGGAAGGCTATCAGATCGACAGCAATGCTCTCGAAGCTGCGGTCGAGCGTCTGTCGGCCACACCTGCTCAGGCCGAAGCTGAAGAAGCGCCGCGGTTGGTTCACGCCCTGGCGGGTTGAGCCGCACCTGCACGCATCCCTCCCGTATCCGATGAGGCGTCACGTGGCTTCGCATCTTCGCACTCTCTGCGCCGTCCTGGCTGCATCCACTCTTGCCGGGTGCGCGCTGAACGGGACGCTCCAGCCGGATCGGGCGCTATTCTCGCTCGACGGCAACTACCAGCGTTTCGCCTACCCCTTCTCGATCGAGGAAACCTTCGACCGCGCCGAGGCGGTGTTCCGCAAGGGCGGGTACAAGCTGGACGTCGTCGATCGCGCGACCGGGCAGATGAGCGGCACCCGCGGGCAGACCGGCAACGAGACGCGCAGCGACAAGGGCCTCAAGTTCTATGCCATGGTGCTGCCGGGCGAGGGCGGGAACAGCGTTCTCAGCATCAAGGTCGTCCAGATCATCTCGCGCGGGATTCCCGGGGTGACGGGATCGAAGACCGAGGTGATCGTCGCCGATCCGCAGATGTACCAGTACTTGTTCCGCCGCATTGAAACCGGCGAGCAGGACGCTCTGCCGCCTGCCGGATGACGCTTCCCGAAGGCCGCAGCAGGATTGGAACGCTTGTTTTTGTCGGCCGCCTAACCAATTAGACTATCGCTATAATCCTCAATCGTTTGCGAGTAGCAGGGCTGTGTGGCATGGGGCGCCAGAGTATGGGGCGTGGCACGTTGTTTGGTTGACCTCGGGGGGTGGCCAGACAGCGGTGGATCGGGGGAAAGTGGTTGTTGCGGCCGAAGGAAAATGCGCGTTGGGGCTATACGCTCGAGACCCGCTGCGGGATCGAGGCGTTCAACCGTCCGTGTCAGGCGATCGGTGACGCTACCCTGGTCGGCCTGCCGTGCCCGCAGAACGAGATTTGCCGCATCGCGGGCGAGACCGTCTACATTCTCGACGACGACCCGGTAATCCTCGAAGAGCTGCGCGAGCTGGTCGAATGGTGTGGCTACACCGTCAAGTGTTTCAGCAGCCCGCTCGAATTCCAGCGCGAATCCGTCGCCAGCCTCCAAGGGTGCGTCATGCTCGACGTCGAGCTGCCCGGCGTCGACGGTATCGAGATGCACGCCTGGCTGCGCTCGGTCGCACCCAACCTTCCGGTCATCTTCCTCTCCGGCGTCTCCAGCATCGAGACAGCGGTCAGCTGCATGCGGGCAGGGGCGGTCGAGTTCCTGGTCAAGCCGATCAAGCAGGGTGACCTGCGCCGCGCGCTTACCGCTGCGATCGGCGCGGGCCGGATGAAGACCTGCCGCCGCGAATCGGTCGAGGAAGTCGGCCGCATGGTCCAGGCGCTCACCCCCGCCGAATGGCGCGTGGCCGAGCTGATCGCCCAGGGATACGTCACCAAGCAGATCGCCAACCTGCTCGATCGCAGCGAGAACACCACCAAGATCCACCGCTTCCGCATCTTCAACAAGCTCGGCGTCACCTCGTCGGCCCAGCTGGTCAAGATCGTCGAGATGGCCAAGTCCGCCCGGGCACAGACGGACTGATTGCGAGGACCGCGCGACCGATCTATGGCCCGGCTCTTCGGAAACACACAGCGCAGCCCCGCTGCGCCAAGCAGAAGGTCGGGTCATGGCAAGCGGCGGCATCGACAGGAAATTCGTCCACGAATTGAGCCAGCCCCTCAACGTCATCAGCGTTGCCACCGCCAACTTGCGCAATGCCCTGGCCGGAAAGCTGCCTGACGATCTGAACGACTACCTCCAGCGCAAGCTCGATCGCATCGAAGAGCAGATCGCCCGCGCGCAGGACGTGGTCGACCGGTATCGCGAATGACCGGCGCCCCCACGGCCAGCCCGGTTCTCATCATCGATGACGAGCAGGCCGCGCTCGAGGAGTATGCCGAACTTCTCGAACTGATGGGCCTGCCTGTTACGACCGAGAGCTGCCCGATGGCCGCCCGTGAACGGGTTCTTGCCGACGCTGCGATCCGCGTCGTGGTGACGGATCTGCGCATGGCCCGCCTTGATGGCGTCACCCTGATCCGCACCCTGCGCGAGGCGCTTCCGCCCGATCGCACCGTCCGCTTCATCATGCTCACCGGCATGATCGACCTCGCCCCCGATCAGCGGCTCGAAGACGTGCCCGCTCTCGCCAAGCCCGTGGATTTCGAACTCCTGGTGCGGATGATCCGGGAGCGGCTGGACCCCTGATGGACGTAGCCCCCGCGCCAGCATCGGGCATGGCACCACCGGTGTCCCAGTTCGCGACGTTTGCGATCGTGGCTGCGGCTGGCGCGGGCCTGAACCTGCTGCCGTTCTCGCTGGGCTGGGGGCTCGATCTGCTGTTCGGGCTGGCCGTGGTCATGGCCGCGACAAGGTTGCTCGACCGCCGCCTGCTGATCATCGCCGGGGCATTGGCGAGCCTTCCGACGCTGCTGCTCTGGCACCACCCCGCGGCAATGGTCACCTGGACCGCCGAAGTGGCGACGGTGGCCATTCTGCAGCGACGCCTCCCACCGATTGCCGCCGACGCGCTGTTCTGGCTGGTGCTTGGCGCCCCGTTGACCCTCGCCAGCTACGGCTGGATGCTGGGTACAGGCGGCGTGGCACTCCCGCTGGTCGTGGTAAAACAGGCGGTCAACGGCCTGCTCAATGTCGCGATCGGCGAACTGCTCTATCACGCGTTTTACGCCACGCGCCGCCGCCACGCGCAGGAACTGCCGAAGCTCTCGCTCGAGACTTTCGTGCTGACCAGCTTTGCCATCGCCAGCATCCTTCCGGTCCTTGCCTTCACCCGGCTAGCCGCTCCCGAGAAGGAGGCCGATGTGCGCCAGCTGGCAACGGCAAGGGCCGATGCCGCCCTGGCCATTGCCGCGCAGAGGCTGTCAGTCGGCCAGCACGGAGATCCGGTCGGTGCGGCACCGCTCCGCGATTTCGGCCAGGTCTATCTCGTCCATCCCGATCGCCGGATCCAGCCTCTTACTGGCGCCGCCGTTCCCGCAGCCTCCATGCGCCAGGCCATGCTCGACCCGAAAGACAAGGGCTTCCTGACCCCGACGGCGTTCGGCACATCACGCATGACCAGCCTGTCTGCATCGGTCTATCTCAAGTCCGCGCCCGCGCCCGGTGGCCACGGGCATATTTCCGTGCTGGTTCCGGTCTCCCGCCAGATCGACGCTATGCGGGTCTATCAGCTCCAGCTGTTCGGCCTGCTGGCCATCATCATCGTCGCGATCATTGCGCTCACCACGGTCTTCGCCCGCGAGATCAAGGTCTCGGTGCGGCGCCTGCTCCAGACTGCAGTGGGCATGTCGGTGGCCCGCGAAGACGATCCCTCTTCCGGTGCCGAGGACGAATACTTCACCGAGCTGGACGAGCTTGCCCGCGACATTGCCCGCGCCGGCGAAGTCGCCGCCGACGAGCGCGAGCGCCTTCAGTCTGCCCAGCGGCGCTTGCGCAGCATCGCCCGCAATGCCCCTGTCGCGATCTACGCCGTCGATCTCGACGGGCTTGGCGGATTCGAGGTCGTGTTCGTAAGCGGCGGCGTCGAACGCCTGCTCGGCTACACGCCGGTCGAGATTACCCGGATGAACGGGCTGGAAGAGCTTTATCATCCCGATGATCTCGAAAAGGTCGCCCGGCGCAGGCGGGCGCTCAAGGAAGGCATGCAGGGCTCGTTCGAGTATCGCCTGCGCCATCGCGATGGTCACTTCGTCTGGATCCTCGACAGCCTCTCGGTCGAACGCGGCGAACATGCACAACTCGAGGTCGTCGGCCTCCTGATCGACGTTTCCGACCGCAAGGCCGCCGAAGCCGAACTTCTCCACGCCGACAAGATGGCGAGCCTCGGCCGCATGGCTGTCGGCGTGGCGCATGAGCTCAACCAGCCCCTGCAGATCATGAATGCGGCCGTCACCAACATCCGCCAGCGCATCCGCACCAGCCAGCTTCCGATCGAAACCCTGCAGGGCAAGCTCGATGTCGTCGTCGGGCAGATCGAACGCGCCGCCGCAATCATCCGGCAGATGAAGCTCTATGGCAGGATGCCGGTCGACGATATCGTCGAAGTGGATGTGGCTTCTGCCGTCAGGTCGGTCATCGCAATGGTCACGCCCCAGTTCGAAGCGTCGCGCATTGAACTGAAGGCGACCGGGCTGGAACTGCAGCAGTCGGTCCGGGCAACATCGCTGGCGCTGGAGCAGGTCCTGATGAACCTGCTGGTCAACGCGCATGACGCGGTGATCGAATCCCGGCGCAAGGGCGCTTCCTCGGGGCAGGTCGAAGTGCTCTGCCACTCCGATGGTACCTGGGTCACGATTGCCGTGCAGGATGATGGCGGCGGCGTGCCGGACCAGATCCGCGACCGGGTCTTCGAACCGTTCTTCACCACCAAGCCGCCACTCGAAGGGACCGGACTGGGCTTGTCGATCGTGTTCGGACTGGTCAGTGGCTTCGGCGGGCACCTTGAAGTGCGCAACCTTGCCGGAGGGGCGCTGTTCGAAGTGCGTCTGCCGATGCATCCGGCAAGCCCAGCGGTCGCACAACCGGATCGTGAACTGACCAGCCTTACCTGATTGCAGCTGCGAACGCAGCCTACCGGTGAACCGGCGAGTTGCGTGATCTCAGTGGAAAGAGTGCGCCCCTCGCCGTGATCGTGGCAGAGCTGCGAGGGGCGCAGCTTCCGTGCTGCGGGGTGGACAGAGCCACTAGGGCACCGGAAGCCTGTGCAGCGATAGTGCATGTCCGGCCCAGAGTGTGAAATAGCCGGTTGGGCCATTCCTTCTGTGCAAATGGCTATTGTTTCCGGCGAGGTTACCGCCGCTGTCCCGCTTTTGCGCTCCAGATCACGCAGTTGCCCGCCGCGTTCGTTTACTTCATTAGCCGTTGCGGCTATGCGCGGGTTAACGGACAGGTAGCTTCCCGCAGGTGGTCAGGTGGACAGTGTCAACGCGGCGCGATCGCTGCAATTTGCCAGCGAGTTGACGGTCGCATGGCTGTCCAATCCCAATACCAAGGCCGGGCAGGATGATGCGGCTGCGTTCCTTACAGCGATGTTCGGCATCGTCGAAAAGCTGGCAGCCCAGCCTTCAGGCCCGGTTGGTGAAGATCCGGCGGCGGACCAGCAGTTGCCCGTCTCGATCGAGCAATCGCTCGCATCCGAAGACTTCATCATCTCGCTTATTGACGGCAAGCCCTACAAGGCATTGCGCCGCCACCTCTCGCGCCACGGCCTGACACCTGCCGAATACCGCCAGAAGTTCGGTCTGCCCGACAACTATCCGATGGTTGCTGCCAAGTACTCGAAAGAACGTCGCGAGTTGGCCAACAGAACGTGGACTGGTCGTCGCAGCGAGGCAAAGCGGTCCTGAGGGCTGAAAAGCCGCAGGCCGGGCCCAGGCGGCACAAGGGCGCCGGAGCCTGATCACTGCTACGGGCGGACAAAGCCAACGGGCTCGTGCCCGACAATGCGACCTTCTTTTCGATGCTGATTCGGCTGCTCGGGCGGTCCGGCCTAAACCGGCTTCGCTTTGATTTGTTTCGCAACGGCCGAATACATCACCAGATCAACTCGCAGACCGGTAGTGTGCCCGCTCCTTTGATTAAAAAAGGGTGAACAGGTGGGCGGCGAGGAGACGGCGCCGGCCGAAGTCGCACGAGCCGGTGGCGATGTTCGAAAGCCCCATCTTTCCACGTTTTGTGACAGTTAAGGTCATTTTCTGCCCACGCGGGGCACTGCGCGGAGTTCTGCGAGGCCCCTTCGTCGAGACGGAAAAGACATCATTTTTTTATCATCTGCTCTACCCATAAACCATATGGTTATGTCTGGCCCTTCCGTCGAAGAGTAAATGGGAAGTCAAGCATATCACTGAAAAAACGTGATTAACTAAAGTGATAAGAGGAGTGCGGGGGGCGAAAGATCACCGAAGATTGCTGGTTTTCAGTCGCTTGCTCGGGGCAGCGAGTGCTGAAACGCAAGCCTGAAGTCCGGAGCTAACCGCATCGGGATGGACAGAAACAGCCCGAAACTGGTTTCAGGTGATTCCTTCAGCGATCGATTTCCGTCCTGTGCATGACAAAAGTGATGATGTGCTTTCGGGATGTGATGATTTTCCCGATGATCTGGACCGGCAGTGCATGCTGCACATGCCGGGTCGCGCAATGAGTGAAGAGGGCAAGGTCGCTCCTTGCCTGATGATGATTGGTCCAATCGAGGCGGGCAAACCGCCGGTGTTCAAGTTCATGAGGTAGGTGGTGGGCATGTTTTCGTTTGACTCAGATGTTTTTGCGACCGGGCAGCAGACCATTCTCGATGGTGCAGCCGCGCAGGTAACCGACCTTCTGGTCAGCCTCGCTTCGTCGGACAGCTTCGATGACATGCTGCGCGCCGCCTATGCGACCGCCGGCACCGACGCTGCCACCTTCGAACAGAACATCCTGACGCTGCGCGAACTCATCCTCGGCGGCAATCTCGGCTTCACCGTCGACGTGCTGTCCGGCGCCGACATGAACGGCGCGCTGGCCGCCTATGCCGCCGCCGGGCCTAACGGTACGCCGGTCATCTACCTGAACGCAGATGTCCTTGCGCAGGCCACGTCGACTGACGCCATCGTCGATCTGCTCCTGCACGAAGTCGGCCACGCCTTCGACACGCTGCTCAACGGCGGCCGTGACGCGCTGGGCGAAGAAGGCGGAATCTTCGCCGCACTTGCCCTCGGCGAATTGTCGTCGACCAGCTCACTGACCAGTTTTTACGGCACCGAGGGCACGGGCACCGTAACGGTCAACGGGCAGCAGATTGCGGTAGAAACCGTCCTGTCCAGCGTCACGTTGACTACACTCGTCTCGACTTATGATACCGGTACGCTCGGAGACTGGCGTACGACGTCGACCAGCATTCAGGTCAGCGGTCTGGCTACAAACGCCAAGAACGACAAGCTTTACATCTACGCCACTAACGGCGCGGGCACTACTACGCAGGTCGACTCCATCACCTTCAACACGGCGCAGACCAATGCGGCGTGGACCTCAAACATTTTCACGCTGGCCGCTGGCACCTACACAATCTTTGCGTCAACGTCCGCTTCCGTGGCTGGCGCAACTGCTTTGCCCAACACCACGCAGACACTGACGATTGCCGCAGCTACTACGCCCACTGTTTCGTCCATCGCCTATGGCACGAACGACGGAGCGCTTAGTGTCGGCGAAGTCATCAACTTTACGGTGACCTTCTCCGAAGCCGTCACTGTCGCCGGTGGTACGCCTGCCATTACGCTCAACAACGGTGGATCTGCCACTTATGTGAGCGGCTCTGGCACGACGGCGCTTGTTTTCAGCTATACGGTTGCCGCTGGCAATACGAGCGTTGCCGACCTTGCAACGGCGGCCACAGCGGCGCTTGCCGGTACTGGCACGATCACGTCGGTGACCAGCGGTACAGCTGTGACAGCTGCCGGTTTCAACAACGTCAACCCGACCGGCACTGTGGCGGTGGACGTTGTTGCTCCTACTGTAACTTCGATCGTCTATGGCACCAACGATGGTTCGCTGCGGGCGGGCGAGACTGTCACCTTCACGGTCAACACCAGCGAAGCAGTGGTGGTCACGGGTACCCCGACCATCGCCCTGACGGGCGGCGGTTCGGCCAGCTACACCAGCGGTTCGGGCACCAACGCTCTCGTCTTTACCTATACCGTTGCGGCGGGCCAGAATACGGCTGACCTTGCCACCGCAGCGACCGGCGCCCTGACCGGCACGATCACTGACGCTGCCGGCAATGCGATCACCGCTTCCGGCTTCAACGCCGTCAACCCGACCGGTACGCTGGTCGTCGACACGACCGCCCCTACGGTTTCCTCGATCAGCTACGGTACGAACGACGGCAATCTCGCCATTGGCGAGGCGATAAACCTTTCGGTCGCCTTCAGCGAAGCCGTCACCGTCACCGGCACGCCGAGCATCGCGCTCGCCAACGGCGGCACCGCCAACTACCTCAGCGGTTCGGGCACCAGCACCCTGGTGTTCAGCTACACCGTAGGCGCCGGTCAGGACACGTCCGACCTGTCCACCGCCGCTTCCGGCGCGCTCACCGGCACGATCAACGACGCCGCCGGCAATGCCGTCACGGCTTCGGGCTTCAACGCCGTCAACCCCACCGGCACGCTGCTCGTCGATACCGTCGCCCCGACCGTCTCGTCGATCAGCTACGGCACCAACGACGGCACGCTCAAGCTCGGCGACACCGTCCAGCTCTCGGTCGCCATGAGCGAGGCCGTCACCGTCACCGGCACGCCGACGATTGCGCTCGCGAACGGCGGCACCGCCACGTACGTCAGCGGTTCGGGCACCAGCACCCTGGTGTTCAGCTACACCGTCGGCGCCGGTCAGGACACGGCTGACCTTGCCACTGCCACCACCGGCGCACTCACCGGCACGATCGCGGACACTGCCGGCAACGCCGTCACGGCCACGGGCTTCAACGCCGTCAACCCGACCGGCACCCTGATCGTCGACCTCGTCGCCCCGACCAAGACCGTCAGCAATGTCGCGCTGAGCGCCGACAACGGCAACAGCGGCACCGATGGCGTCACCAACACCGGCACCCAGACCGTAACCGCCACGCTCTCGACCGCGCTGGCGACCACGGCATCGGGCGCCGCCTCGGCGGAATCGCTCTGGGCGTCGACCGACAACGGCACGAACTGGACCGACATCACCACCTCGGTAACCGGCACCAACGTCTCCTGGGCGACCACTCTGTCCGGCTCCGGCACGATCCTGCTCCGCGTCCAGGATGCCGCGGGCAACAACGGCACCTCGTCGACGGGCAAGACCTACACGATCGACCAGACGGCCCCGACCGTTTCCTCGGTCAGCTACGGCACCAACGACGGCCATCTGATCATCGGTGAATCGGTCAACCTCTCGGTGGCCTTCAGCGAAGCGGTCTATGTCACCGGCACGCCGACCATCGCGCTCGCCAATGGTGGCACCGCCTCTTACGTGAGCGGTTCGGGCAGCAGCACGCTGGTGTTCAGCTACACCGCCGCCGCCGGGCAGGATACGTCCGACCTCGCCACCGCCGCCAGCAACGCGCTGACCGGCACGATCACCGACCTTGCCGGCAACACGGTTACGTCGGGCGGCTTCAACGGCGTCAACCCGACCGGCACTCTCCCGGTCGATGGCACCGCGCCCACCGTCCTGTCGATCAGCTACGACGCACCGGGCTCGACCGTGAAGGTCGGCGATCTCGTCACCTTCACCGTGAACATGAGCGAGGCGGTGGCAGTCACCGGCACGCCCGCCATCACGCTCGCCAACGGCGGCACCGCCACCTACTCGGGCGGCACCGGCACCAGCGCGCTGACCTTTACCTACACCGTCGCCGCCGGGCAGGACGCCACATCGCTGGCAACCGCTGCCTCGGGTGCCCTGACCGGAACGATCAAGGACATCCCCGGCAACGCCGTCGTCGCCAGCAGCTTCAACGGCGTCACGACCACGACTTCGCTTGCCGTCGATGCAACCGCACCGACCGTCTCGTCGATCAGCTATGGCACCAACGATGGCCACCTGATCATCGGTGAATCGGTCGATCTCTCGGTCGTCTTCAGCGAAGTGGTCACTGTCACCGGCACGCCGACCATTGCGCTCGCCAACGGTGGCACCGCCACTTACGCCAGCGGTTCGGGCACCAACACGCTGGTGTTCACTTACACCGCGGCAGCCGGTCAGGACACTGCCGACCTTTCCACCGCGCTCACCGGCGCACTCAGCGGCACGATCAAGGATGCGGCTGGCAACGCCGTCAGCACCGGCGGCTTCAACAACGTCAATCCCACTGGCACGCTGGCTGTCGACACCACTGTTCCGTCGCTGACCTCGCTGGTCTACGTGCCTAGCGATGGTGGGGTGAAGCTCGGCAGCACCGTCACGCTGACGGTCGGCATGAGCGAGGCGGTGACCGTCACTGGCACCCCGACGATCACGCTGGCGAACGGCGGCACCGCCACCTACGTCAGCGGTTCGGGCACCAGCACGCTGACCTTCAGCTACACCGTTGGCGCCGGCCAGGATACGAGCGACCTCGTCACCGCGTCGTCGAACGCGCTGACCGGTACAATCACCGACGTTGAGGGCAACACGGTCAACGCCGCGTCGTTCAACTCTGTCGATCCTTCGGGCACCCTGGCAGTCGATGCCACTGCGCCGACCGTATCGTCGATCACTTACGGCACCAACGATGGTCACCTGATCATCGGTGAATCGGTCAACCTGAACGTCGCCTTCAGCGAGAATGTCGTTGTCACCGGCACCCCGACCATCACGCTCGCCAATGGCGGCACCGCCTCTTACGTCAGCGGTTCGGGCACCAGCACTTTGGTGTTCAGCTACACTGCAGGCGCAGGTGAAAGCACCGCTGATCTTGCGACCGCGGCAAGCAACGCCCTGACCGGCACGATCAAGGACTCGGTCGGCAACGCGGTCACCGCAAGCGGCTTCAACGGCGTCAATCCCACCGGTATTCTCCCGGTCGACGGTGCGGCACCGACGGTCAGCTCGATCGCCTACGGTACTAACGACGGCACGCTCAAGGCAGGTGACAGCGTCAACCTGAACGTCACCTTCAGCGAGAACGTCGTCGTCACTGGCACGCCGACCATCGCGCTCGCCAATGGCGGCACCGCGACCTACGCCAGCGGCTCGGGCACCAGCACCCTCGTGTTCACCTACACCGCCTCGGCCGGTCAGGACACGACGGATCTGGCCACGGCGCTCACCTCGGCTCTGACCGGCACGATCAAGGACGCACCGGGCAACGCCGTGGTCTCGGGCGGCTTCAACAACGTCAATCCCACCGGAACGTTGGCTGTCGATACCGTTGCCCCGACCGTGAGCTTCTCGATTGCGAACGTCACGGATGACAACCGCCTGTCGCTGAGTGAGGCTGGTGCCAACGTCAACATCACCGGCACCGTCGGCGACGACGTCCAGAATGGTGACGCGGTCACTGTCCGCGTGAACGGAACCGATTACACCGGAACCGTTGCCAACGGTGCTTACAGCGTCGCGGTCAGCGGTGCTGACCTTCAGGCTGCAGGTTCGCTCTCGGTGGCGATCCGCTCGGTCGATGCGGCAGGCAATGCCACGACGGTTACGGACACCAAGACGTTCAACGTCGATGGGCTGGTCCAGACCACTGGCATGGCCGGCAACAACGTGATCAAGGGCACGGCCGGAAACGACGTGATCTATGGCGGCGCCGGAGATGACACCATGGACGGCGGTCAGGGTTCAGACATCTATCTGATCAATGCTGCTACCGAGCATGGCAAGGCCGAGATCAGCGATACAGGTACCAGCGGAATTGACGAAGTGCGCTTCACCGCTACCGCTACAGGCACGCTGACCATCTTCGGTGGCGATTCAGGCATCGAGCGCGTCGTGGTCGGCACCGGTACGGCTGCCAACGCCGTGACAACGGGCACGGTAACGCTCAACGTCAATGCCTCCGCTGCAGCCGGCGCGCTGGAACTCGTTGGCAACAACGGCACCAACTCGTTGATCGGCGGCGCCGGTAACGACAAGCTGGTCGGTAATGGCGGCAACGATACGCTCACCGGCAATGCCGGGAACGATATCCTCATCGGCAGTGCCGGGAACGACACCCTTCGTGGTGGAGCCGGTGCGGATGCCTTCGTGTTCGACGCGGCGCCCAATGCCACGAACAATCTCGACACGATCGTCGATTTCGTATCGGGCACGGACCAGATCTGGCTCAGCAAGGCGGTCTTCACCGGTCTCACCGGGCTTGCCGATACGGTCCTGGATTCGGCTGCCTTCCACATCGGTGCCGCAGCGCATGATGCGGATGACCGCTTGATCTACAACTCCAGCACGGGCGCTCTGCTTTACGATGCGGATGGCAACGGAGCCGGCGCTGCGGTCCAGATCGCTGTGCTCTCCGCCGCCACCCTCGGTGGCGCGCGACCCACTCTTGCCGCATCGGACTTCCTGATCGTGGCATGACCGGTTTGCTCCGGGCCGGCATGGGGGTCGGTCCGGGGCAGCTCTCCGGGGTGGTTCCCGGGCGAAACATATGTAGCCCTTTCGGTTATGGCAGCTGCCAGATCATGAGGGCATAGAGGTGAATAGGCAGACATGGGGAATCCTGTGAACAAGAAGCTTAGCATTGCGGCGAAAAGCGCGGTGACCCTTGTCGGAGGACTGTTGCTGGCGATGTCTCCGGCGCACGCCGTCGTGCGGACGGTTACCTGGACCGATGGTAGCGGCGTATCGCAGACCGCAACCTTCGATTTCAACGTCGTCCAGGGCGCCCTGAACGACGCGTCGGTCCAGACTGCGCTCATCGGTCAGCCGTGGAGCGAAGACGGCAGCATCGCGGCCCAGTTCGCTGCGGCGCTTGGCAATGACCTCGGCATATTCCCGCACCCCGGCGAGGGCGGCAGCGTCAGCACCGGCCCAGTGTTCTACGCCCTGCAATCGCTTAACCAGAATGGTGGCGGCCTGATCGACATCGACGGCGCGTTCTTTTCGGGCGACAGCACCTACCAGAACTCCTATTTCCTGGTTGGCGTCGATCCTTCGCAGACGATCCTGAACTTCGCCACGGCGTCCTCTGTGGCGATTCCCGAGATTGACGGTGCCAAGCTGCCGGTGGCTCTGTTCATCGTTCTTGCCTTTGCGCTGTGGATGCAGCGGCGTCGTGCCGCTGCGCGTACGGACGGGGAACTCGATCTGGTCGGCGCTGCCGCCTGATCTGGTCTCTCTGACCAAGTCGGTATTGATAAGCCGGGGGCGGTCGCAGGACCCTCCCGGTTTTTTGTGATCGTCCGATCCGATACACGGGGTAACCGATCTGGCTAGTTCGCCTGCCCTGCCAACGTAGTACGTGCGCAGATCAAGGCATCCGGGGTGCCGGAGCACTGGTGCCGGTTTCGGCGTGCTCTTTCTACCGGAGCGCTGAACGCCAGACGCCTTGCCCGGTCTGCACTTTTGGAATTGCGCAAGATGAGCACGTTCTTGGCCGATGGCTCGGCCAGTCCCCTGAAGGCGATGGTGGCAGGTGCGCGTGGGCCGCTGCTGGGCATTGCCGCGCTCAGCGCAGTGATCAACGTGCTGGTGCTTGGCGGTTCGATCTACATGATGCTGGTCTACGATCGCGTTCTGCCCTCGCACAGTTATCCCACGCTCGTCGGCCTTCTGGTGCTGGTCCTGGTCGCCTACAGCGCTCAAGCTGGCTTCGAAGTCTTGCGCTCCAACATCCTTGGCGAGGTTGCGGCCGAGATCGGGAACAGACTGCGCCCTCGCGTGGCGCGGGCCGCCCATCAGCATGCGATTGAACATCCTGTCCAGTCGGCCACGCAAAGCCCGCTGCGGGATCTCGATCAGCTGCAGAATTTCATCGCGGGAACGGGTCCTGCTGCCCTGCTCGATCTGCCGTGGATCGTCTTCTTCCTGATCGTGCTGTCGCTCCTCCACATCTGGTTGGGGGTTACGGCTCTTGTCGGTGCCTTGCTGCTTGTCGGCCTGACCCGCCTCACCGACCGCATCAATCGCGATGCGGTCCAGCAGGTGTCCTCGCTCGGCCTCCGCCGGTTCAGGATGCAGGAAAGCCAGCGCGTCCATGCCGAACTGATCCGGGCGCTCGGCATGCGCGACCGGACCATTGCAATTGCGCAGGAGGCTGGTGCCGAACTCGTCTCGACCCAGCAGGAGCTCAACGAGAAGAACGTGCTGCTGGCGGTCGTCGGACGCAGTTCGCGCATGGTGCTGCAATCGTTGATCCTCACCGTCGGCGCCTTGCTCGTGCTCTCCGGCGAGGCGACGGGCGGGGTGATTTTCGCCAGCTCGGTACTTGCCGGGCGTGCGCTCGCGCCGGTCGATCAGGCCATCGCGCAGTGGCGCAACCTGATCGCGGCGCGCTCGGCATGGCAGAAGCTCGATCACCTCTTGTCCGTCACGCCGGAGCAGCCCGAGCGCCTGCAATTGCCGCTGCCGACCCGCCAGCTCGTCGTCGAGAACGTCACCGTCTGTCCACCCGGTACCCAGCGCCCGTCGATCGCCCAGATCGCCTTCACGCTCTCCGCAGGCGATGTCCTTGCCGTGATCGGGCCGAGTGCCGCCGGCAAGTCGTCGCTGGTGCGCACGGTCGTCGGCGTGTGGGCTCCGGTCAGCGGCCGCGTCCGCCTCGATCAGGCCGCGCTTGATCAGTGGGACCCCGACGATATCGGCCAGGCGCTCGGCTACCTGCCGCAGTCGGTCGAACTCTTTGACGGCTCCATCGCCTGGAACATCGCCCGCTGCGACGCCTCGGCCTCGCCCGAGAGCATCATCGGCGCCGCCCAGGCCGCCGGCGTCCACGAGATGATCCTTGCTCTCCCCGGCGGCTACCAGTTCGAAGTCGGCGAAGGCGGCACCAACCTCTCCGCCGGCCAACGCCAGCGCATCGCTCTCGCCCGGGCGATGTACGGAAACCCGTTCCTGATCGTTCTCGACGAGCCCAATTCCAACCTTGACGCTGCCGGCGAGGCGGCGCTGGTTCAGGCGATCGGCGTTGCACGAGCACGCGGCGCGATTGTCATCGTCGTGGCGCACCGCAAGCAGATCCTCGACAGCGTCAGCCACCTCCTCGTCCTCGAAGGGGGGCGGGTGCGCGAGTTTGGGGGGCGGGACGAGGTGATCGTCCGCATGTCGCTGGCGAACAATCCCGGAGTTGCAACCATGGCGCCCGCCAATGCCGGATAAGGCCGAAGCCTCGCAGTTCACGCCCGGCGAGCGGCTGCAGTCGCGCACCCGCAAGGCCTACCGTGCCGTCGGGGTGTTCGTCGTCGTGATCACCCTGATGGCGCAAGTGGTGCAGGTGACCGGGGCCGTTGTCGCAGGTGGCGCCCTGACGGTGGAATCGCAGGTCAAATCCGTTTCGCACTTGCGCGGTGGTGTCCTGTCCGAGGTGCTGGTCCACGACGGTTCGCGGGTGAGGGCAGGGGACGTCCTGCTTCGGCTCGACAATGCGGTCACCTCGGTCAATGCAGACCTGACGGGTGCCAGCGTTGCCGAGCTACGGGCGCGGCGGGCACGGCTCGAGGCGGAGATTGGCAATCAGAGCACGATCGCGTTTCCGCAGGACATGCTGGCCTCGCGCGATGCGTCGGTCGCGACGGCCCTTGAGCGCGAGCGGCGGCTCTTCGACATCCGCCAGTCCGAACGCGCGAGCCAGATTGCGCTTCTCGAGGAGCGGGTGACGCAGGCCCGTTCGGAGATCGACAGCACGCGCAAGCAGATCTGGGCGATCCGAGAACAGGAGAAGCTCATCTCGCCCGAACTGGGCAGCCTGCGCCAGCTCTATGGCGAAAAGCTCGTCACCATCAATCGCCTGAACGAGATCGAGCGCACCGCCGTCAGCCTTTCGGGTGAGGCGGCATCGCTCGAAGCCCGCGTGGCCCAGATCACGGCGCGCATCTCCGAGATCCGCGAACAGATGCTGAGCCTGAAGCAGGGCAGCCGTGCGGACGCGGGGACCGAGCTCGCACAGGTCATCGAGGCGCTGAACCAGGGCGAGGTGCGCAGCGCCGATGCCCGCGACATGTACGAACGCAGTGTCATTCGCGCACCGCAGGATGGCGTGGTCTATGGGCTTGCCTACACCACGCCGGGCAGCGCGGTCCCGCCGGGGCAGCAGATCCTGCAGATCGTGCCGGATGGCGACAGGTTCATCGTCGACGCGCGGGTTAGCCCGTCCGACATCGACCAGCTGCAGCTGAACCAGAAGGCCCGCCTGCGTTTCCCGGCGTTCAACGCCCAGACGACCCCGGAAGCCGACGCCGTCCTGACGTTCATCGCGCCGGAGCGCGCCGCCGACGACAAGACCGGCGCCAGCTTCTACCACGTCAAGCTGAGCTTCGACCGCAGCCGGTTCGAGAAGCAGACCGGGCTGAAACTGACCGTGGGCATGCCCGCCGAAGTTTTCATCTCGACCGGCGACCGTTCGCTGCTGTCCTACCTGACCAAGCCCTTCTTCGACCAGCTCGAGCGCGCTTTCCGCGACTGAACCATCTGGAGATTTCGCGAATGTGCGTCGAACACGGCCGTGGCACGGCGAGGGCGAGGTCGGTCTGGCTACTCGCCTTGTCTTCCGGACTGATAATCGCTGCGCCGGTCCCAGCGCAGGCCAGTACGACCGCGACTTCGGCAGACAGTGTGAGCCCTGCGTCACCGCAGGCCGCTCCCGAACGGGGAGACGTGACCGTAAGCAGTCTGGATGAGGCGCTGGAGCGGGCCTATGAAAGCAACCCGCAACTGCTGGCCCAGCAGGCGAAGCTGGACAGCACGAACTATCGCTTGCCGCAGGCCCGGGCCAGGTCCGGGCCGCAGCTTTCGTTCGAAGCCACCTATGGCTATCAGCGCGAGAACGTCGAACAGCTGTTCGGCAATTTTGTTGCCCGGTCTGGCTGGTCCCCTGCAGCCTCGGCCATCCTGACCCAACCGCTTTTCACCTTCGGGCGCAATGCGGCGGGCGAACGCGAGGCGAAGGCGCAGATTGCCTACCAACGCGCCGCCCTGCAGGCGACCGAACAGCAGCTGGTGGCGCAGACCTATGCAGCTTATGTCAATGTCCTGAGAGATCGCGCCGCACAGAACATCGCGCGGGAGAATCTGCAGCTGCTTGAACGCGAACTGCGCAACAATGCCTCCCGGTACAAGGCGCGCGACACCACTCGCACCGATGTCCAGCAGGTGGCAACGCGCGTCGAAATCGGTCGGGCGCAATTGCTGCAGGCGCAGCGCTCGGCAGCCGCTTCGGAAGCCCTGTTCCAGCGACTGGTCGGTGCGAGAGCGGGAGACCTTGCCGTACCACCCGTCGCCACCATACCCTTCGGCTCGATCGAAGACGGATTGGTGCTCGCCGAGGATCGGTTGCCGGTCATGAAGGCTGCCTATGCCCGCGAACAGCTGTCGCGGGCCGAGGTCGAAGGGGTGAAGGCCGAAGGGCGCATCCGGGTCGATCTGAGGGGGCGGGCGGGGTTCGAAACCAGCCTCGTCGGCTTGCAGTGGCGGCAGCGCTCGCAGATGAGCGGGCAGGTGGTGCTGTCGGGGTCGGTGTTCCAGAGCGGCCAGCTGACAGCGAGAATACACGAAGCCGAAGCCGCCAACGATGCGGACTGGCGGCTGATCGACCAGGCCCTGCGCGAATCGCGCGCCGAACTGGCCGATGCGTGGAACGAGTGGGTCAGCGCCGAAGCTTCGCTGACCAATCTGGGTACTGCCATGGAACTGGCGCGCCAGGCGCATGAAGGCGCGGTCAAGCAGGAACAGCTGGGGATGCGTACCACGCTGGACGTGCTCGATCTTGCCAGAGATCTTCTCGCGGCGCAGATCAACTACAATGCCACGCTGGCGACGGCACGCACTGCGCGAACTCGGTTGCTTGCTGCAGCGGGTCTCCTCGATTGGAGCACCTTCGCACCTGGCCTTGTCGGCGCCGATTCTGACAGGCCGCGTGAAGTATCACGTGGCATGAATGGTGTGCCGCTGCTCTCGCCGCTGGTGCGGGCGGTCGACCGTCTACCGCTTGGCAGCAGGTCCGACCGGACCCCCCGGGACGCCGGAGTGGGTCGCGCTCCCGCGCTTGCCGTTGTCGGACCGACTCTTGCGGAACCTTCGAGCGGTGACCGTGAACCCGCCGGCGATGACATCGACGCTTATCTCGACCGCACCCTCACGGATGCTCCAGCAATCGAGGATGCTCCGCCAAAGTAACCAGCGCATAGCCGGAAGGTTTATTTCGGTAAGCCAATGGCGGCATGGGATTTTTTCGGACGCATGGTAAGTATCCGATGTTGCATTTAGATATAGTGACGATCGGATTCCTCAAAATAAACAGCGATGAGGGGCAAGAATAAAGCAGGACTTAACGAGACCAATTGTGGGATGTGACTTTGCGCTGCAAATGCGGATGGAGTTTCTGATCAGAATTCGGCGCGTAATTTACTGAATGCATCCGCTGTACTGTGGTGTTGGTCAAAGAGCATTGAATGAGAATCGTCGTCGTAATCTTGTCATTTCTGACCTGCCTCAGCCTGCCGCTCCAGCAGGCTGCGGCGCAGACCGCTGCGTCTGCGGATACGGTGCTCGCCGGCGCGGAAGCCGGGGTGGCGCAGGGGGTGGGCGATTCCGGCGTCGAGGTCGCCTACCGCTTCGGATCCGGCGACAAGCTCCGGATCCGGGTCTACAACGAAGACACCATCTCGGGTGATTATGAGGTGGACAGCACGGGCAACCTGTCGCTCCAGTTGCTCGGGCAGGTGAAAGCGGTCGGGCTTACCTTGACGGAACTGTCGGCACTGATCGAGCGGCGCCTCCGCGAGGAAGGTTACATGATCGCTCCCAAGGTGGCGATCGACGTCCTGAACTATCGTCCGTTCTATGTGCTTGGGGAAGTGGGCAAGCCCGGAAGCTATCCATACGTGGCCGGCATGACCGTCCTCAATGCCATCGCCCTTGCTGGGGGCTATACCTACCGCGCGAAGCAGTCAAAGTTCGAACTGATCCGGGGGCCTGACAATAAAAAGGTCTCCGTCGACGTGAATGCAACTGTTCTTCCCGGCGACATCATCAAGGTCAACGAGAGGTTCTTCTGATGTCCGGACTGCAATTGAGGGTCCGGCTTCCTGCTGAAGGGATGGTGCAGTGAACAGCATAATGATGCATGCATTGGCGGTTCGGCAGAAGCTGCAGGGAACCCGTGTCGTGGGCATGGCCAGCCTGTCCTTGGCGTTCCTTGCGTTCGGCGGAGCTGCCGCCGGGCAGTCCTCCGATGACAAGGGCGAACAATCGGCGGGTGTCGAACAATCGCAAGACAGCGGTTCGCAACCGGCGCAGGGTGATGGAAAGACGCAGGCCTGGACCGCAGTCGAGCCGCCATCGGTCGAGCAGCTGCGCAAGCAGAACCCGAACCTGAAGGTCCAGATCCTCGTTGTCTCGCAAGAGGAAATTGCCAACCAGGGCGTGCGCGGTAACGGGCGCATCATCTATCGCGTCGTCAACGGCATCCTGCAGATCGTCCTGACCGACCCTGCTGCCGCCGCCTCACTTGCGCAGCTCATTCCCGATCTGGCGCCGCAGATCGTGGCGGCCGTGCCCGCTTCGGCCGAGGCCGTCGAGGCCGTGACTGGCAATCAGTCGGGGAATGGCAACGGTGGCAACAACAACGGCAACAATGGCAACAACGGGAACGGCGGCAATAACGGCGGTAATTCGCCGTTCGACGATCCGGGGCCGGGGACGAACGGTCCGCCCGATTTCGTCGAGAACCCGAACCGGGACAACATCAGTCCGTCCTGAACGGAACGCGTCCCGCAAATCCTGAACCAAGGCAAAGGTTAGCAAGATGGCTCCTCCGCGCGCCAAGTACAGCATTGCGATGGTCTTCGGGCCGTTGGCACTCTCCGCTCCTGGCGTCGCATTCGGGCAGGATTCCTCCGGGGCGGACGTCGGTGGTTTTCGCGTGAGCCTCGCTCTCGACGTCGATGCCTATCTCGACGACAACGTCTATGCCCAGCGTGACGGCGGGGTGACTGACGTCTATGTGAGGACGTCGCCAAAGCTTAACGTCAAGAAGGACACGTCCCGCTACAAGTTCAATCTTGGTGGTGCAGTCACCCGCTTCGACTATGCCGAGAGAACGCGGGAGAACCGGTGGGACAGGAATCTCAACGCCGGCCTTGAACTCGAGCCGATCCACGACACCTTCGTCAGGGGGCGCACGAGTTATTCGTTCTCGCACGAAGATCGCGGTGACCCGAACAACGATGCCAGTTCGGTTTCGCCGACGCCTTATGGCCTATGGAACTCCGAGCTCAGTCTGAGCCGTGAACTCGGGCGACTGAAGATGAACCTCGATGGTTCGCTCCAGAAGTACAATTATCGTGATACTGCCCGAAATGACGGGGGGTCGATCAACAACGGAGACCGTGATCGTACGACCAAGGCGCTGCGGTCCCGCTTGCAGTACCAGTTCTCGCCGGGCTATTCCGTTGTCCTGCGCGGCGAATGGACCAAGATCGACTACGTCACGGATCAGGACGATTTCGGCATCCAGCGTGATTCCACGACCTGGCGCGGAACTGCCGGACTCTATGTCGCCATCACCAACTTGGTGACGGGCGAAGTCTTTGCCGGCTATCAGACGCGCAGTTACCGCTCGGGTGCTCTGCGTCGTTTCAGCTCTCCGGTGTTCGGCGCCGCTCTGGTGTGGTCGGCAGCTCCAGGCACCAAGGTGCGGATCGCGGCGGACCGCCGCATCGAGGAGACGGCGCTCAACGCTGCCAAGAACTACGTGATTACCACGCTGGAGGTGGCGGCGGATCGCGAATTCGGCAAACGGCTTTCGGCCAGCCTCGGCGGTCGCATCGGACGCAACGATTTTCTCGGGCTCGCCACGGAGTCGCTTTCCGATATCGCGCGCAAGGACACGCTTTACTCGCTCGATGCGACCGTGCGCTACAAGCTGCCCCGCAACATGGCGGTCGGCCTCTCCTATGCATTGATGCGCCGGAATTCCGCGCAATCATCTCTCGATTTCAACCGCAACAAGCTGAACCTGTCGCTCAGCTGGCGGATGTGAGTTACCGAAAGTCCTGGTCTTGAATACTCTGCAGGTAAATGACGGTCCCGCCAAGGAAAACGGGAACGAACTGGATCTCAAGCGGCTGCTGGAAATCGCCCGGCGGCGCTGGGCGATCATTGTCGGCACGGCGGCCATTGTCGGCGTGCTGGCAACGATCGTCGTCATGCAGATCACCCCGCTTTACGAAAGCGCGGCGTCGGTAGCGATCGAGACGCGCAAGACCCAGGTCGTCGATGTCGAGCAGGTGGTGTCCTCGGTGCAGCCGGACATGGCCACGCTGGCGACCGAGGCGGAGACGATCCGCTCGCCCGATATCCTTACCCGCATTGTCGACCTGCAGCGGCTTTATGACGATCCGGAGTTCCTCGGCCAGCAGGCCAAAGGCGGCTTCAAGTGGTGGTCGCCGAGCACGTGGTTCGGCTCGTCCAGATCAAAGGATGACGAAAAGGCCGGTGATGCCAACGGACCGGACGATCTGGCGCACCGCAAGGAGATCGCGATCGCCAACCTCGGCGCGCGTCTGCGGGTCGACCAGGTCAAGAATTCCTATGTGTTGCTGATCAAGATCACGTCGCGAGATTCGGACAAGGCGGCGCGCCTCGCCAACGCGCTGGCAAGCGAGTACATCGCCCAGCAGATCGGCACCAAGTTCGAGGCGACGCGGCGGGCGACGAACTGGCTCGAGAAGCGGGTCGAGGAGCTGCGGCTGCAGTCGGTGGCAGCGGACAAGGCGGTCGAGACCTATCGCGTGGCCAACGGCATCGTGGGCGGGGCGGAGAACGTCACGATCGGCGACCAGCAGCTGACCGACGTCAACTCCCAGCTGATGATGGCCCGCGCGGCGCGTGCGGAAAAGCAGACCCAGCTCAACCAGATCAACCAGCTTCTCGCCAATGGCGGTGCAGGTCTCGAAAGTTCGAGCGCGATCCTGCAATCGGGCTTCATCTCCGGTCTGCGCCAGCAGGAGATCGATATCCAGCGCAAGCTTTCGGAAATGCGCACGAACCTTGGTGAGCGGCATCCGCGCGTCGTCAATGCCAATGCCGAGCTGCGCGACCTGCGCGAGAAGATCAAGATCGAGATCCGCAAGATCGCCGCAGCGACCGCGAACGACCTGTCGCTAGCTCAGGCGCGCGAGAAGTCCCTCTCGGCCAGCCTTGCTGCTGCGACGGGACGGACCGGCAGCGAGAAGATGGCGGCAGTGAAGCTGCGCGAGCTGGAGACCAATGCGCAGTCGGCCAAGTCACTCTACGAGAACTTCCTGAACCGCTACAAGGAGACCAGCGAGCAGCAGGGCATCCAGTCGCCCGATGCGCGGATCATCACGCTGGCCCGTCCGGCGTTCTATCCGAGCTATCCGCAGAAGGTGCCGACGCTTATCGCGGCGCTCGTGGCGGGGCTGGTGCTGGGTGGCGCGCTGGCATTCGCACTGGAATACCTCGATCCGTTCGTCCGCCTGGCCGAAGAAGTCGAGGAGATCACGGGCCGCCCCACTTTGACGATGGTATCGCTGACCAATCCGGGCGGTGACAGCCCGGAGGACGCGGTGCTGTCCAATCCGCACTCGGCCACGTCAGAATCCCTGACGACGCTGCGTGCGGCGATCGAGACCCAACTGTCCGACTGGCCGCGTCAGATCATCATGATCACCTCGTCGATCGCGGGCGAGGGCAAGACGTTCACCTCGGTAACCTATGCCCGCTCGCTGGCGATGCGCGGGCAGCGGGTGCTGCTGATGGAGCTCGACCTGCGGCGCCCACGCGTCGGCTCTGCCCTCGGCCTTGAATCCGGCCCCGGCTTTGCCGAAGTCATTCTCGGTGAGCAAAGCGTTGGCAACGTGCTCGTCAGGGACAGCCTGTCGGACATGGACGTGCTGCTGGCAGGGGCGCGGCAGCGTTCGCCCAACGAGCTTCTGCTGCGACCCGAGTTCCCGGCGTTGCTGGACGAGCTGCGGAAGCTCTACGACACCATCATCATCGACACGGCGCCGTTCGCACCGATCAGCGACAGCCAGGTGATCTCCAAGCATGTCGACATGGTGCTGCTCTCGGTGGCGTGGGCAAAGGCGCCTGTCTCGGTGGTAAAGAACGTCGTCGGCATCATGAAGCGCCTAGAGGTGCCGCTTGCTGGAACGATCATGAGCCTTGTCGACCTGCGCAAGTACGCGTCCTACGACAACCTCGGTTACAACTACTACTACTACCGCTACAAAGCCTACACTTATGGCAGCTGACCGGTCGGCCGCACTTGTCCTGCCCATGGCTGCGGCAGTTGCGGTGGCGATCATCGCGCTGGCTGGTGTGATCGGCAATGTCTGGGCCATCGAAGCCGGCGACGTGGTCGAAGAGCTGCGCAGCGGCAAGCTTGTCGATGCCGACCGCCTGCGCATGGCGTCGGACACCAGCCTCACTGCGGCGCGGCTGACCGATCCGGCGAGGAACCTTACCAACGCGGTCACTGCCATGGCGGCCTTGCCTCAGGGCGGGCGGCCCGCGCAGCAGGTACAGGGCGAGGAGCTGATTGCGATTGGCAGGCGGGCGCTCGCGGAAGATCCGTCCAATCCCTATAACTGGTCGCGCGTGGCGTGGGCACGCAACCAGCGGGGCGATGCGAAGGGCGCCGTCGCAGCACTTGAACTGTCGATGCAGACCGGACCGCACGTAGTGAACATTGCAGCCTGGCGCGCCCGTCTTGCTTATGAACTGATGGCAGCGGGAGAGCGTGGTCTGGGTGACGTCGCTCGGGATCAGGTAGTTTTCGCAGCCCGGTATCGCGCGCGCGATCTTGCACAGTTCAATCGCGATGCGGGCTTCGTGACCTTTTGTCATCGCGTCCTCGTCGGGCGCACGCCCGAACATCTGAACTTCATCAAGGCCCTGCAGGCGGCGCGGAGAAACACCGTATGAGCCGTTCTGCCCAGCGCCAGACCCCTGACCTTGCCGAGTTCAGAGCCTTGGGCTGGCTGATGCTGCTGGCGCCGATGTTCTTCGGCGGCAACAGACCATTCTTCTGGCATGCAATCGCGCTGATGACCGCGATGCTTTGCCTTGCAATGTTTCGCAAGATTTCGCGCAGGGAGGTCCGCCACATCGATTACGCGTGGCAACTGCAGCCGGCGCTTTTCGGGGGGATCATCGTTACAGGCTGGATCATCGCGACGATCATACCGGGCATGCCGGGCGGCAATGCACTGTGGGCCAAGGCCAGTGCCAGCCTTGGCACCCCGCTGTACGGTACGATAAGCCTCTATCCGGCAGGCACGCTGGAAGCGCTGGTGCGATTGGCAAGCTATCTTGGCGTATACTGGCTAGCCTTGCATTTCTCGCGACAGGCGGATCGCGCGCTGGTGCTGTTGCGCTGGATCGGATTGTCCGGCGCGGCGCTCTCGCTCTACGGCATCGTCAACTTCTCGCTGGGCAACCGTGACCTGCTGTTTCAGGCACGGTACGGCGGTTTTGGCGACGTGACCGGGACCTTCGTCAACCGCAACCACTTTGCCACCTATGCAGGCCTGTGCGCTCTTGCCAATGCGGCTTTGGCCTTCATCGGCTTTCGCAAGCGCTGGGGCGACGTGGCATACCTGCCATCCTCCTTCGTGCGGGCACTTTCGGCCTTCGCCGGAAATCCCGCGGCCTATTTCCTGGCTTCCAGCATTTGCGTGATGGGTCTGTTCCAGAGCCATTCGCGCATGGGGATGGTGTCGTTCGTCATCGCACTGCTCGTGGCCGTGAGCCTTATGGCAGCTGTGGGGTACTTCCGGGCGGACCGTCGACTGGCGGCGGTGGTGATCGGCCTGCTGTTCTTCTATCTCTATGTCAGCGGGCTGACGACGCTGGATCGCTTCAGCGGTTCGGAAGACACCGAACGCTGGCCGCTCTTCCAGATCTGCCTGGACGCGATAGCACGACTGCCATGGACGGGGCACGGCTACGGAACGTTCGCACACACATTCGAAGCCTATCGCACCGGCGATTTTGCCATCGGGACGAACGTTACGGAGGCGCACAACGTTTACCTCGAGCTGGCATTCGAACTAGGCATTCCCGCCACGATCCTCGCTGTCGGTGCGGTTGCCTGGCTGGTCTGCTTCTGCGTCTTTGGCGCGTTCCGGCGGAAGCGTGAGCGGATATTCCCGGTTCTTGCGGTGTCTGCCAGCGTTCTCGTCGGCTTGCACAGCCTCGCGGATTTCAGCGTGCAGATGCCGGGTATTGCGGTGATCTATGCGGCCTTGCTCGGGGTCGGTTGCGCCCAGGCGTGGAGCCATCGTTCGGGAACGGCTGAATGATCAGCGTACGCAGCCTTGCCATGATCGTGCTGCAGGCGAGCGTCTGTCTGTTGGCCGCAAAGGCAAGCGCGCAGGATGTTCCCGCCGCTGAAGCACCGCCTGCGCATGGGTTCGCCATGCCTGCCCTGGCATTGCAGGCGCCCACGGTTGTCACTGCGCTTGCCAGTGGCCCCGACGAGCAATTCAGGCAGCTCGCTGCGAGCGGTCGGGCCTGGCAGAGGGCGGCGGCCCAAGCGCTGAAGGAACCCGTCTCGCCGGCGCAAACCAAGGCAGTTGCCCGCCCTGCTCTGGCATATGTAGGAGCGTTGCCCGTGCCGAAGGTGGCGCTTACCAGCGGCTTCGGATTGCGGGTTCACCCGCTCAGTGGCGAACTGCGCAATCACGATGGCATCGATATTGCCGCCGCCTTTGGCACTCCGGTCCGGGCCACGTCTGACGGCGTTGTCGAGAAGGCCTCGTGGTTTGGCGGATATGGCCTGTTTGTGGCGTTGCGCAGTGGCCCAAGCATGGAAACGCGATATGGCCACATGTCGCGACTGCTGGTGTCGGCCGGGCAGAGCGTTCGGGCTGGCGACATCATCGGACTTGTCGGATCGACTGGACGTTCGACTGGCCCGCATCTTCACTACGAGGTCAGGTTGTCAGGTCGCCCTGTGAATCCGCTGCCATTTCTGAGCAGGAAGGCCGCAGTATTCCAGTAACGCAGCAAGCCGGGTGCTGACCTACCGAAAGGTATAGTCAAGAGGATTATGTCGCGCCGTGCTGCAGGAAACTATTGAACACTGACAAGGCTGTTAATTCTCCGAGTCACCAAACTTCGGTTCGTCGTCCGAGGTGATCTCGGAAGCTCGATAATTCATGCAAGAAGGCGTCAGATGAAAATCCTCGGCAAGATCGCTCTCGCTACCGTGCTGGCCACGGCAATTGCACCGGCTGCTGCATGGGCGCAGGCCGTGAAGTACGACTTCAGCGTGCTCTCCTCGAATGGCAACAATGTCGTCTTTTCGGGCTATGCCACCAAAAGCAGCACGCTTTCGGGCGCCAGCGGCAGCTTTGATGGCCTTTGGGTGACCGGGTATCGCAATTCGGCGGGTTCGTGGGTGACGCTTGGCTCTGCTCAGCAGCTGAGCGATACGGGGACGGCAACCTACAAGGAAAGCGGTATCGCTGGCGTGTACTTCCTGAACTCGGCAGCGGGCAAGTTCCAGGACACGAACTGGTATCAGCTTTCCGGTGGCTCCAATACGGTCAACGCTGGTGGCTTCGATTTCGGATTTTCGCCCGATTCTTCCTTCACTAGCAAGGAATCGAGCAACATCGGCAACAACTACAAGATTAATAACCTTATTTATGCCACGCAGTTCTTCAATAGCTCTGGCACCCCGACAGATCCCAATGGCAACCTTGCCACTCAGGAGAACTCCGGCTCGACGCCGGCAGCAGCGCCCACCGCTTCGGTGCCGGAGATCGACGGCAGCAAGCTTGGCCTGCTCGCCTACATCGCGTTCGTGATGATGGCCGCATTCCAGCTGCGCCAGCGTTTCGGATCGCTGCGCGGCGGGTTCCGCAAGGGCGCTGCCCTCGCGGCCTGACGCTTCTCGCGGACCAGTGAAGTCGCCCACCGGACGCTGTGTTCGGTCGGGCGATTTTGCCGTTTCTGCGGCTCCTCCTTTTCCGCCTGTTGCCAAGTCAATGGCAGAGTTCCTGTGAGAACCGGTTTGCGTTTACTGCTGAAGGCAATTCTTGCGTCCTTGGTCCTGCTTGCTGCGGGGCCTGCGGCAATGGCCGAGGACAAGGAGCAGAAGTCCACCGTCATCGCGACCTTTCCGAACGGCGAGGTCACCACTGCCGACGTGGACACTGCGCTGGTGCGGATTGGCAACACGGGCGGGCAATCGCCGGCGAAGCTACGCGAACAGGTCAAGAATTCGCTGATCGCGGCCTATGCGGTGGAAGACCGCGTAACCAGCGGAGGGCGGCGTCCGCCATCGGTCGTCGAGCGCCAGATCAGCGAGGCGCGGCGCCAGATCCTCCTTGACTACTATCTGGGGATGCAGCTGGAGAAGCCGCAGCCGCCGGAGGAGGCGGTCAACCAGGCGATCAGCAGTCAGCCGCAACTGTTTGCCGGTCGCGCGACCTTCAGGTTCTTCCAGTTCATCGTCGTCACGAAAGAGCCGTTTCAGGTAGCCGCGGCAAAGCGTGAGATCGATGCTTTGCGACGCGTGCCGGGGGCTCCGACGATCGAACGCATCAACGCCTTCAAGTCCAGACTGCGCCAGCTTGCCATTCCGATGGCCGGCCAGCAGGTCTTCCGCAGCAGCGAGGCGATGCCGCGCGAGATGCTGGGGACGCTCGAAGACATGGCGCGGTCGCGCGATTACATCCGCATCCAGCAGGGGCAGGCCGCTTTCCGGATGATCGTGCTGCTCGACCGGTTTGCCGACCCTGTCGACCCCGACGAAATGAGGACGCAGGTCGCGCAGGGTCTGGCGAACGCCCAGTTGCAGGCCGACCGGCAGCGGCTGATCGACGAGCTGGCGACAACGGCCCTGCGTGAACTGCGCACCAAGCGCAAGGACGATGGCCAGTACGTCAACGTGATCGGCGATGTCGACAAGGACGTTGCCGCCCGTGCGGCGCAGGGACCTGACGACGGTTCGGTGCTGAACCTGTTCCGCAGCTATGGAACCCAGGCCAGCATCATCACCGGCAAGGGCCTGACGGCCAACGTCCGCATTCAGCGCGCTTCGGCGCACCTGGGCATCCTGCTGGTGGCGGCTCCGTTTCTGCTGTGGGTATGCACGCACTGGTACGTATTCGTCGCGCGCCGGAACCAGCGGAGGAGGTCGCGTTCTGTGCCGAGCACCTGGACTTCGCGGCGTTATGTGGTTGCCCTGGCAGCGGGCTGCGGAGGCGCGTCGGTGCTGTGGATGCTCGGTTACGCCATTCCCGAGATCTACAATGTCCTGACTTTCCGCACCTTTGCGACGATCAGCGGGGGGTCGTTGCTGGTCGGTGGCGCTCTGGCCTACGCGTGGAGCTCGGTATCGTTCGACACCCATGACGATCGGGTTCGCGCGCTCTGGCCCATACCGCTGCTCCTGCCGATCATGTTCGCGGCTGCATGGTTCCTCTGACGGTCCCTTTTGCTTCGATTGGCGGCGGACGTAACTGATGCTGATGCGGCGTCTGTCGCTCCCTGCGATCATGGCTTCGACCCTCTGGGCGGGTTCCGCGTTCGCGCAAGCTGTGCCGGCCTGTCAGACCGAGGTGCTGAAGATTGGGCGAACCGGCTATACGCACGTCGACCCCGCGATCGTTCGGGGACCCGATCTGAGCGAAATTGCGGCAAGCGCTGGGGCCGACGGCGATGCGAAAAGGGCGGAGAAGCTGGCGGAGGCCGCCCGGAACGGAGACCCGCGCGCGCAGGCAGCCCTGGGTCTGCTCCATGAGCGCGGGCTGGACGTCGAGCAGGACTATGGCGAGGCGGCGCGATGGTATCGCGAGGCTGCGGCCCAGGGCCTGCCATTTGCAGAAGCTGCACTTGCCGATCTGTTCGCCGAAGGTCTGGGCGTGCCGCCCTATCGTTCCGAGGCCGTGAAGCTGTGGGCACGTGCGGCCCAGGCGGGGGTGGAACGGGCAGGGGTCAATCTGGCGATCAGCCTGAAGTTCGGACTGGGCACAGCGCGCGACATTGCGGGCGCGCGTTGCCTGCTGACGTTCTATGCCGAGCGCGGGAACACCACGGCCCAGGCCTACCTCGGTGACCTGCTGGCAGATCCGGGCGCAGGCGAGCCGGACATCGCCGCTGCGCTGCGGTGGTACAAGGCTGCGTCGGTGGCGGGCAATGCCATGGCGACGTATAATCTGGCGGTGCTGCTGAGGAGCGCGAAGCTGCCGGAGCAGCAGCAGGGTGAGGTGATCGACCTGCTCCATGCCGCGGCCGACCGCGGGGTGCCCGAAGCTGCGGCCGCGCTGGGGTTCCTGCACCTCGAGGGGAAGGTGGTGGCGCTCGACTTTGCCGCTGCGCTGCGCTGGAGCCGCTTGGCCGCGCAGCAGAAAAGCAGCGAGGCGATGGTCAACCTTGGCCTGATCCACGAGCGGGGCCTGGGAGTCCGCAAGGACCTTTCGGTTGCGTTCATGTGGTTTGACCTCGCGGCCGGACTGGGATCGGCCGACGGCCGCAGCAATCTCGACCGGATCATCCCGACGATGTCGGAAAAGCAGATCGCCAAGGGGCGCAACGCATCGGCCGCCTGTCGCGCCGCCGAATACGGCGAGTGCTGAGATGCGGCGAGCGGAGATCGGGTAACATGACGGACAGGAGCGGAATGGCAGCGAGCGAGAGATCGCGCCTCGCAGGCATGAATTGGCGCGGACTGCTGCCGCCCCTGCTGGTCCTTTCGTGCATTGTGCCTGCCTATCTGGTCTGGCACGCCAACTTCGAGAACCGCATAACGCCCACTGACGGTCTGCACCCGGTGCTGCTGCTGAAATACGCGGTGAAGAGCAATGTGGTGGTGCTGGCGGCGCTGTATTTCCTGACGCGCTTTACAGCAGGCGGGAGCGGGAAGTCCTATGGCGCGCCGACCCGGGGCCAATGGATGGCGCTGTTTGCCGTAGCGGTCGTGGCCTTCTGCGTTTCGCCAAGCCTGCTTTGCGCAGCGGGCACGTGCAAGAACTCCATCGAGGGCACTGAAGCCTACCTTGCCGTGCCGTTGCTGCTTGTTCTGATCATGGCTTGGACAGCGGCGTTCTCGCTGGCGACCCCTGCGACCTACTTCCGGGCACCGCGCATCGTCTATGGCTATGCGGGATTCCTCTGGCTGATCATCGCGGCACAGCAGAATGTCTACGACCTGCTGAGTGACCGGGTATACTTCAAGATCCTGTCGCTGACGATTTCGATCAGCAGCGCGATCATCGAGGCGCTGTCGGGGACGAGGCCCTGGATTTCCCAGGCGTCAGCGGATTCCTACCCGATCATGCATCTGGGAGACTTTTCGGTCCGGATCGCGCCTTCCTGCGCAGGGGCGCAAGGCATTGCGTTGTGCTGCGGGCTGCTGACGCTTTACATGGTTTCCGACCGCGCCCGCCTGCGCTTGGCGCGGGCATCCGTGCTGCTGGTGCTGGCCTGCATAACCGTGTTCCTGTCGAACGCGTTGCGCATCGCCTTGCTTATCCTGATAGGCAAGAGCTACTCGCCGGAGATTGCCGTGGGCGGATTCCATTCGCACTTCGGGCTGCTGGCGTCGCTGGCGGTGACCTTCATCTTCCTCTGGCTGATGCAGTTGTCGTGGTTCTCCCGCGCTCCGATCGCTGACCGCGCCGAAAAGCCAGCCTCGGACGCAGTGCTGGTAGATCGCAGCACAGCTTCGCGTCCGGATTTCACCCTGAATCCGCTCGATGTGATCCTGCTCCTTCCCCTCGCAGGGTTCCTTTTGGCAGGCATGGTGCTCGGCCTGGCATCGTCGGAGTTCAACTGGCTCTATCCCTTGCAGGCTTGCATCGGACTGCTGATCGTCTGGCAGTTCCGTGCGGTCATTCGCGCCGAAATCGCAATGCGGATCAAGCCCGCCGATATTCTTGGCGGGGTGCTGGTCTATGTTTTGTGGCTGGCGCTTGTACCCCACGATGCTGAGCGCAGCCTGGCGATGGAGCAGGCGCTGGACGCTGCGCCGCCACTCCTTGCAGCGGGATGGATCGCCATGCGCCTGCTTGGCGCTACGCTGCTGACCCCGCTGTTCGAAGAACTGGCATTCCGGGGAGGGCTTCAGCGGATGGCCGGCAAGTTCGTGAGCGTGCGGGGTTACTCGCAGGTGTCGGCCCTGATCGCGATAAGCGCGTCCACTCTCGCATTCGCCGCAATGCACGGGGACTTCTGGGCAGCTGTGTTCGCGGGTCTGGTTTACGGCGCGCTCGCTCTAAGAAGCCGTTCGGTGGCACCGGCATTCTATGCGCATGGCATCACGAACTTCCTGCTTTCGGTGCAGGCAATCGCGCTGGGGCAATGGTCGTACTGGTGAGAGACTGCTGAAAACCTCTCGAGAATAAGAAAATGCCGGAGGCGCTTTCACGCCCCCGGCATTCCTTTTGGTCAGCTTGAGTCAGCCGTCAGAACGGCAGACGCACCATGATCCGCACTTCACCACCGGTCAGGCCGTCTTCGGCCGTCGAGGAGGTGCCGTACTCCGCAGTCAGTTCCGTCCCGTCGATGTTGGCGGTGATACCGCCGACCAGCGACAGGTTGTTCTGCTTCGAAGTGGCATGGCGAAGCGTGTAGGTGCGGGTGAGCAGGTCGCTGTAGGCCATGACCTGATCGTAGTTCCCGCTGACGTGATGGCGCAGGTCAGCGCGCAGCATCGGCTTGAGACGGCCCCAGTCATAAGACAGGTTGGTCTCCATCCGCAGGCCTGCCGTGAGGTTCTGCGTCGTCTGCTTTGCTGCGTTGTAGGTCAGCGCATAGGGGCTTGCCGATACTTCGCCGAACCCGTCGAGACTGGCCTTCATGTAGTCGTAGCGAACGCTTCCGGCTACCAGGATCGCACCCATCGGCTTTTCGACCGAAAGGGCGGCAGATCCAAACGTCACGTTGCCCTTGCGGGTAAACCCGGCGAAGCTGGAGTCCGAGGTGACGTAGCGCCTGCCACCGAGATCAACCCAGGTCCCGCCGACTGCGAGGTCGAGGAACACGGACTTGGCCGGGGTGATGCTGGCATAGCCCAGCGCCGACTTTGCGCTGTCCGACGTGCGCGAACCGTGCGTGCCGATGTTGCTCTTGTTCCAGCCATAGCCGAACGCTGCGCCGGCGATGACCTTGGGGCCGACCTGCACGTCGAAACCGAACGTTACCGCATCAGCATTGAAGTGATGGATATCGTCGGTTGCACGATCGATCGAACCTGCAGACCAAGCGGCGATCTTCGGAGCTTCGTCGTCGCAGACGACAGCGACGGGCTTGGCCTTGGCCGATGCCTTGTCGTTCGCCGATACGGGCGCGGTCTGGTTGCCGACGTTGGCACCCGTGGTATCGGTCACGCGGAGGTCGTTGTTGGCACCGCAGCGCAGGCCGCTGTGCAGGCTTTCCATGTGACGCATGGTGTTGTTCAGCTGGCCCTGCGCAAAGCGCGAGGTGGTGCTCAACTGGCTGGCGACGATACCGCGCACTTCAGGGTCGAGAGTCGGATCGGGCCGCTCGCGAATGGTGAAGACATAAGTGCGGGTGCCGTAGTTGCCCTGCGAGTCAACGGCGCGAACGGTGAACGTGTAGGTACCGCTGGCCAGGGTCTTGCCGCTGATGACGCCGGTCGACGGGTTCAGCGTGAGGCCCGAAGGCAGCGAGCCGGAATCCAGCGAGTAGACGTAACCGGTGCCAGAACCACCCGTGGCAACGACGGTAGAGGCATAGTTGATGCCCTGCATCGGTGATTCAAGCGACTGCGGACCGAGGTTGAGGAGCGCGCCGGGCGCGATCACGATGGTATAGTTGCGGGTCTGGTAGTTGCCGGCAGAATCCACCACGCGTGCGGTGAAGCTGTAGCTTCCGGGCGTAGTCGGCGTGCCGCTGACGACACCGGTTCCGGGCGTGAGGACAAGACCGGGAGGAAGCGAGCCGGTGGTCAGGCTGAAGGTATAGCCGCTGCCGGTGCCGCCCGAGGCGGACAGGGTCTGGCTGTAGGCCGAACCGTTGGTGCCGTTGGGCAAGGAAGCCGGATTGAGGGTCAGGACCTGACCGGGATCGATGACCAGCGTATAGCGCTTCTGCGCCGAGCTGCCGTAGCGATCGGTGCAGGTTACGGTGAAGTCATAGCTTCCGGCCGCCGTGGGCGTGCCGCTGATCGTGTTGTCGGTCAGCGAGAGGCCGTCCGGCAGTGTGCCTGAGGTGACCGAGCAGGTGTAAGGGCCGGTGCCGCCGCTCGGAACCAGGCCTTGCGAGTAGGCCGCGCCATTGGTGCCGTTGGGCAGGGAGGCAGGGCCGATGGCGATGGTGGCCGGATCAACCTTGATCGTGCCGGTCAGCGTGGTGACGAGGCCGGTTGCAGTGTCGGTCACGTCGTAAGTGAAGTCGAATGTGCCCACGGCGGTCGGCGTGCCGGTGAACTGGGCCGTGGCGCCGCCATTGGAGAGCGTCACGCCTGCGGGCAGGGCACCGCTGGTCAGGCTGTAGGTGTACGGCCCGGTGCCTGACGGGGTGATGGTTGTCGAGGAGTAGCTCGTTCCCACCGTCGTCGTATCATTGATCGAGGCGGGATTGACCGAGAGGCTGCAAGCCCCGCCGGGTCCCGCAGTCATGTTGATCGACAGGTCGAACGTGCCGATGCTGCCGTTGCCATCCGTGATCGTCACCGTGAAGGGGAATGAGCCGTTCGTGTTGTCGCAGCTCAGGCCGCTGACGACGCCTGCCGTCGACAGCGACAGGCTGGTGGGCAGGGGGCCGCTGGTCAGCGCGAAGGTATAACCAGGCGTTCCACCGCTCAGACGGGTCGTGATGTCGAAGTTATAGGCAACGCCGCGCTGGGCAGCGGGAAGGGAAAGGTCGTCGATCGTCATGCCACCACTGGTCGCGCTTCCCGCAAGCGCCGGCGATGCGGTGGTGGTCATGGCGACGAACGCGGCGAATAGCAGCAGAAGTATCTGCCGTAGCCTGCGCGCAGCAAAGCGCGTTCGATCGAGTTGCATGGTTACCCCGTGTTTTTGGCCCCGCGTTCAAAAGACACAGGACGCAGTTGAAGGTAACGATGCGGTAGGCCTGCGTTGCTGACACAGAAATCATCGGGATGGGCTACTGCATATCGCGATTGACCTACGATCCGGGCAGGCATGGCGAGCGGACGCAATTGCCCTGCTGTCGGCGGACTCCTCCCTCACCGCAGGCTGTTCGAACAGCAATATTTCGTCACAAAAATAGTGTTTTCATTGCGACAATAGAGCTTTCCGAGGCGCTGCGTTTCCTCTAACGGTCCCCACCAGACAGTTGGCGGCAGGGTGTTTTCACCCGCCGTGCGGTAGCTATGGAGCTTCGCCTCGCTGACTAGTCCTATCCCGCCCGGCGTTTTGCAGACCCCCGCATCCGATGAGGGGCGAGACGGATTGTTTCGAAATTCATATCGTCCGGCCTCCTGTCACCGACGGGGCCGTCGCCTGAACCAGCCCGCTTCCTGGACTGCCAATTACCTTTCCCATGCATGTGCTTCTGACCGCAAACGCGGCCTGGAACATCTTCAACTTCCGCAGGCCGGTTGTCGAAGACGTTCTGGCCAGAGGCGGGCGGGTTACCGTTGTCGCCCCGCCTGATGAGGCGATCGGTGAATTGCGGGCCATGGGCTGCGATACGGTGCCGCTGGAAATGAACGTCAAGGGCCTCAACCCCCTGACGGATCTGGCACTTATGCGGCAGCTCCGCACGATCTTTGCCGTAGTCAGGCCGGATGTGGTGCTGAGCTACACCATCAAGAACAACATCTTCGGTGCGCTGGCGGCGAAGTCCGTCGGCATACCGTTCGTGCCCAATGTTTCGGGCCTTGGCACCGCATTTCTTTCCGGCCCGGTCCTGCGCGGGCTTGTCGAGGCCCTCTACCGGGCGGCGTTTCGTGGGCTTCCGGTCGTCTTCTTCCAGAACAGCGACGATTGCGGGCTCTTCCTCGACCGCGGCCTTGTCCGCGAGAATCAGGCGCAGGTTCTCCCCGGCTCCGGCATTGATCTCGAGCGCTTCGCGCCCGTGCCACTGCCGGGAGGCGACGCGCCGGTCTACCTGCTGATCGCACGAATGCTGCGCGACAAGGGCGTGCTGGAGTTCGTCGAGGCGGCAAAGATCGTCCGCCGGACCTTGCCGACAGCGCGCTTCCAGCTGCTTGGTCCTGCCGACTCCGCCAATCGCTCGGCTTTCGCGGAAACGACCGTGCGCGGGTGGGAGAAAACACACGGCGTCGAATACCTTGGCACGGCGCCGGACGTACGCGCCCAGATCGCCGCTGCCGATTGCGTCGTCCTGCCGTCCTATCGTGAAGGCGCGCCTCGGACGCTGATCGAGGCAGCAGCCATGGCTCGCCCGGTCATTGCCACCGATGTGCCCGGCTGCCGGGCGGTGGTGGAGAAGGGTGTCACCGGGCTGATGTGTGCCCCGCGCGATGTCGCGACGCTGGTCGATGCCATGACTGCATTTGCCTTCATGCCGGATCACAGGCGGACGGCGATGGGGCTGGCGGGGCGGGCTCTGATGGAGAGCAAGTTCGACCAGGCGCTGGTCGCGCGCGCCTATCGCGAGGCGATGGCCAGCATCACGAGCAGGCCGCTCGCCTGACTGCGGCTGCCAGTCGGCATCCGCCAGGAAAAGAATGAACGGGAGCTACCATTCAGTGCGTCGCGTCTTCATTACCGGTACCGCCGGATTCATCGGCTTCTATCTCGCCCGTGTGCTGCTCGCGGAGGGCTTCCGCGTCCACGGTTATGACGGGATGACCGACTACTATGACGTGGAGCTGAAGAAGCGGCGGCACGCGATCCTGCTGTCGAACCCGAACTTTTCGGCCGACGAGGCAATGCTCGAGGATCGCGAAGTACTCGATGCAGCAATCGACCAGTTCCGGCCGGAAGCCATCGTGCATCTCGCGGCACAGGCCGGTGTCCGGTACTCGCTCGAGAATCCGCATGCTTACGTAAGCGCCAACGTCGTCGGCACGATGAACGTGATGGAAGCGGCAAGACGGGTAGGGGCGGGGCACCTGCTCATGGCTTCGACGTCGTCGGTCTATGGCGCGAACGAGGACATGCCGTTCAGCGAGACTGACAAGGCCGATACGCAGCTGACGATCTACGCCGCGACCAAGAAGGCCACGGAGAGCATGGGCCACGCCTATGCCCACCTGTGGAACCTGCCGACCACGATGTTCCGGTTCTTCACGGTCTATGGCCCGTGGGGACGCCCCGACCTTGCCTTGTACAAGTTCGTCGATGCGATCCTCGAGGACCGGCCGATCGACATCTACAACAACGGCGAGATGTACCGTGACTTCACCTACATTGATGACCTGGTGCGCGGCATCAGGTTGCTGATCGATGCGGTGCCGGAGCGGCCGGAAGGTGGTGTGGTGCCAGCGGGAGACAGCCTCTCGCCTGTCGGCCCGTTCCGCGTGGTCAACATCGGTAACTCCGACAAGGTCCGCCTGCTCGACTTCGTCGACGCGATCGAGGACTGCCTCGGGAAGAAGGCCATCCGCAACTACATGCCGATGCAGATGGGCGACGTGCCGGCGACCTGGGCCGATGCGAGCCTGCTTCAGAACCTGACCGGCTATCGCCCGCAGACCGACTTCCGCGACGGCATCGCGCGCTTCGTGGCTTGGTTCCGCGAATACTACGGGAAGTGAGCAATGGCTGAGCAGAACCTCCCGATCGCGGTGATCGGCCTCGGCTATGTCGGCCTGCCGCTCGCTACCGAGTTTGCGCGCCATCGCCCGGTGATCGGCTTCGACGTCAACGCAGAGCGGATCGCCGCGCTGCGTGCCGGGAACGACCACACGCGTGAAGTGTCTGCCGACGAGCTTGCCGCCGCGCGGCATCTAGACCTGACCAGCGACCCGGCGGACCTGGCTGCAGCAACGATCTTCATCGTCACCGTGCCAACGCCGATCGATGCGCACAAGCGCCCCGACCTGACCCCGCTGATCAAGGCATCGGAGACCGTCGGACGCGCACTGAAGAAGGGCGACATCGTCATCTACGAGAGCACTGTCTACCCGGGGGCCACTGAGGAGGACTGCGTGCCGGTGCTCGAGCGGGCCTCGGGCTTGCGCTTCAATGTCGACTTCTTCTGCGGCTACAGCCCGGAGCGGATCAATCCCGGCGACAAGGCGCACCGGCTGACGACGATCCGCAAGGTCACTTCGGGATCCACGCCCGAGGTCGCGGAGAAGGTCGACGCACTATACGCCTCGATCATCACCGCCGGAACTTACAAGGCGGAATCGATCCGCGTGGCCGAAGCGGCGAAAGTGATCGAGAACACCCAGCGCGACCTCAATATCGCCCTCGTCAACGAACTCGCGATCATCTTCAACCGCATGGACATCGATACCGATGCCGTGTTGCGCGCGGCGGGAACCAAGTGGAACTTCCTGCCCTTCCGCCCCGGTCTCGTCGGTGGCCACTGCATCGGCGTGGACCCCTATTACCTGACCCACAAGGCCGAGTCCCTCGGCTACCACCCGCAGGTCATTCTTGCCGGCCGGCGGATCAACGACGGCATGGGCGCCTACGTTGCGGGCCAGATGGTGAAGGCGATGCTGAAACGCCGCATTCATGTGGACGGCGCGCGGGTGCTGGTGCTGGGCCTGACATTCAAGGAAAACTGCCCTGACTTGCGCAACACTCGCGTTGTGGACGTGGTGGAGGAGTTGCGGGATTACGGAATGCAGGTCGATGTACACGACCCTTGGGCTGGTCCTGAAGAGGCGCGGGCGGAGTATGGGCTGGACCTGATCGGCACGCCTGAACCAGGTGCCTACGATGGGATCGTGCTGGCGGTGGCGCATGATGCCTTCATCGCGACTGGAGCTGAGGCGTTACGCAGCTACGGCCGCAAGGGCAGCGTATTCTGCGATCTGAAAAGCGTGTTCAGGCCCGACCACAGCGATCTCAGGCTGTAACAGGCGGTGAAAGGCTTGTCACTTCGGAGCGAGCTCCTGCGCACGCTTGCCGGCAGCACCGGGGTTTACCTGTTCGGCACCGCCATGGGCTTCCTCGTGGGGATCCAGCTCGCCCGCGGGCTGGGTGTCGCCGGTTACGGCCTTTACGGTTCGGCAATGGCCGCTGCCAACCTTGGCGCAACGGTGGCTTCGGGCGGTCTGCAATTGCATGCAACCCGCGAAGTTGCAGCGAGTCTCGCCAGGAAAGAGCCTGAAACCGCAGCGCGCCTGATAGGCTGGTCGCTGCGCAATGTCCTTGTCCTGGGGGCAGCGGCATCTATCTCGGTCGGCGGATATGTGCTGTCCGGGCAGGGCGCGGAGACGGGGCTCGGCCTTTGGGCAATGTTCCTGACTCTCTTGATGTCGCTGATTGCGCTCGCCGGAGCAATCGTGCGGGGAACGGAGGCTGTCGTAATCGGCCAAGCGATGGACGTCGCAATCCGTCCGGCGGCCCAGTCCGGTCTTCTTCTGATCGCAATTCTCGGGTCTGGAACCATCGATCCGGGTTTGGCACTGGCATTGTCATGCCTGGCAATCATCTTCGCGTTGCCATTCGGATGGCCAGCGATTTCGCGCGTCTGGACGAAGTCGCCAATCCGTATCGCCAGTGAAGAACAACGTGCATGGCGGCGCGCAAGTGCAACGATGGGCCTGACGACAATTATCCGAGCGACCGAGGCAGCACTGCCGCTGATCATACTCGGGGCGATCTCGACCATGGAGGAAGCGGGTATCTTCCGCGTGGCCACCGCGGTGGCCGTTTTCTCCATGTTCGGCGTGAACATTATCTCCGCGATTGCTCCGCAAAGCGCCGTGCGACTTTATGCCACCGGAGAAATGGAGAAGCTGAGGTCGCTGGTAGCCATGTATTGTTTCATAATGGTAATACCGTCAGCCCTGCTTATTCCGGTTCTCTGGATAGATGGTGAAGCTATTCTGACGCTTCTGTTTGGAAAGGAGTTCTCTCCTGCCACGGGACCACTGCTTATTGTCCTCTTTTCATCTCTGATTGTCGGCTTGGGAGGGATGGGAACAACGTTGCTCCATGTCTCCAACAATGAAAAAACCGTGACTACGACGTCATTCGTGGCATTAATCGCAGTTGTGTTGGTAAGCCTTGTTCTTATTCGAAGATATGGAGCATACGGTGCGGCAACATCAGTTCTTATTGGTTCATTTATCAGAGTTGGTTCGCAAACAATAGCGGCACGTAACCTGACTGGCATTGATCCCAGTTTCTTCGCCTCCATCCTGAACATTGCACGACACCTTCGTGCGAAGCGATTGCTGATCCATCCTGGAAAGCCTCGGGAGCAGGAATGAGCCGACGCAAAATCCTTTTCGTGAGCGAGTTCTTTCCTCCCGAAGGAGAACGCAATCAGACGGGGGGCACAATCAGTAACCGCAATCTGATCAGGTTTCTGGCCCAGGAATACGATGTTAATGTCCTGACATTTGATCCCACCTCGAAACCGCATCTATTTTGTAGTGAACCGTATAAAGTCATACAGAAAGTTCGCCCGGCATGGCGCGCGGCCGGCCTGTTTCTGTTCTGGCAAGACTTCGTTCGGAAATGCACGAAGGACCTTGCTGGCGGTGCGAATGAACCGGATTTCCTGATCGCCACCACGTCTACACTCGCCGCCTTCGATGTGGCTCCACCACAAGCCAGATGCCTGGCTGTTGTACAAGCCTTCGAGAATTTCGGCCTCAACTGTCGCTGGGTTCCGCCACGCTCGAGGGTTGATCTTTTCAAGGGTGCCGTTCTGCGCCGTTTTCAGGACGGGCGGCTGATGAGGCACGCCGACGGGGTGCTGACGAACAGCAACTTCATGCGCGCGGCAATTGCCCGGCGTTTCCGAATTGAACCGGGCAGGATTCACGTCCTCAAGCAACAGGTCGACTGCGAACCTGCGACACGGAGGCCGCCGCAAAAGACTATCGGCTTTGTACATCGAGGCAAGGACAAGAACATCGCGCTTGTTCTGGAAATAGCGCGAAGATCTCCGGATCTGACCTTTCTGGTTTATGGACATTCGGCTGAGATTCCGGATGGTCGGCCTGCAAATGTGTCAATCATGGGATGGCAATCGGACCGAAGCGCAATGTTCGCTTCGGCTGCGGTGTGGTTGGTGCCGTCTCTCTGGGCCGAACCCTTTGGCCGGGTTTCGATCGAAGCGCAGGCAGCGGACAGAGCTGTACTGGTCGCAAACTGCGGCGGACTACCCGAAACAATCTTCGATCATCGATTCCTCATCGATGGGTATGACCCGGAGGCATGGCTCTCCAGAATACGACAAATTCTGGATTTGCCGGAAACCGAGATTGCCGCGGCTGGCCAACTAGCACGCGAGGCATTCTCCAAACGCGCCCATGACGAAGCAATTCTAACGTCGATGGCGTCAATTACCCGCACTGTAAGGAAGACCAAATGATCCCCCAACGCATCAGAGCAATTCCACACAAGGTAAAGGTGACTGGAAGCCTGCTTGCCGGCAGGGAGGCGTTGTTGATGTCCTGGGCAACCCAAGGCGTCATAAAGCACAACTGGGGGGACAAGCTGAACGAGTGGATGGGAGAAAAGATCTCCGGGCTCGAAGTCATTCACCGGGAAGAGATCTATCCCTATCCACCCAGGCCGATACATTACTGGATCGGCAGCCACCTGGCTACGGCATGTGCTGATCCGAACGCCATCGTCTGGGGTGCGGGCTGCATTTCCGAGACGGTTCCGCTTGCGGGCCGGCCGCGAGAAATCTGTGCCGTTCGTGGATGGTTGTCCAACGAGCGCCTCAAAAAAGCAGGTTTGCCCGCGCCGGATGTGGTTGGTGATGCAGCGCTTCTCCTGCCACGGCTCTACAAGCCGAAACGGGAGCTCGAACGCAAGGCTCTGGGCGTCATCCCGCATTGCTTCGAGTGGGACGAAGAGTTCTATCGCAAGACACGCGATTGGGAAGATGCGCGCGTGATCGACATCTGCGGCGGAATTGAAGAAGTTATCGAACAGATCGTCGCATGTGACCGCATAATCTCTTCCTCGCTGCACGGTATCATCTGCGCAGACGCCTATGGCGTACCGGCGATATGGCTGCACGCATCTGACAAGCCCGTGGGCGATGGCTTCAAGTTTCGCGACTACTTCTCCTCGGTCGGACGGCCGGACCGGGACCCCATAATCGTGGATGCAGGCACCGAACGTTCCGCGTTGGAGGACCGCTTTCATGATTACCGTGTAGCGATCGACCTGGACGCCCTCTGGGCAGCCTGTCCAGTCCCGCCCGTGATGGCGGGATGATCATCTCGATTATTCTCCCCGACCTTCGTGGTGGGGGGGCCGAGCGGGTAATGCTCGACCTTGCGCGGGAGTTTGCGCAGGTTGGCCATGAGGTCGAATTCGTCCTGATGCAGGCAGTGGGAGAGTTTCTGCCTGAGGTTGGAAGTGATTTCAGCGTGGTCGATCTTGGCGCGCCACGAATCCGACAGGTGCCGCTTCTCTTGGCGCGCTATCTGCGAGACCGGAAGCCTGACGCCGTGATCGCGAACATGTGGCCGCTCACGTCGGCCAGCGTCGTCGGCCGCGCGCTGGCGCGCTGGCGTTGCAGGCTGCTTCTGGTCGAACACATCACGCTGGCCCGGCAATATGCGTCTTGGGGAAAGATTCATGCCTTTGCGCTGGCGCTCAGTATGGCGGCGACCTACCGCTTCGCCGACAAGGTCGCGGCGGTATCCGAGGGCGCGGCCGCCGAAACTGCGGACTTGGCGAAGTTGCCGAAGTCCCGCGTGGGGGTGCTGTACAACCCGATCCCGCAAAGACTGATACCTTCCGAAGAGCAGCGCACATCCGCCGATCGGCTATGGAATTGCAATCCGGGCCAGCGCATTCTGAACGTCGGCAGCTTGAAGGACATGAAGAACCACCGCCTCCTCCTGCGCGCGTTCGCGGCGTTGGAGCGGCCCGAGGCGCGGCTGATGTTGCTGGGTCAAGGTGCGAATGAGGCCGCCTTGAGAAGCCTGGCGGAGACCCTGGGTATCACGGACCGGGTGATCTTCGCAGGTTTCCACGTCGACCCGTCACCATTCTATGCGACGGCCGATCTGTTCGTGCTGTCGTCGGACCACGAAGGGTTCGGCAACGTGATCGTCGAGGCCCTCGGCCATGGCCTGCCGGTCGTTTCAACCGATTGTCCGTCAGGTCCTGCAGAGATCCTCGAGAATGGCCGCTACGGCCGACTGGTGCCGGTTGGCGATGCGGGGGCGCTGACGGTCGCCATCGATCTTGCCCTGTCCACACCGGTGGATGCTGCGGCGCAGAAGGCGCGCGCGGCCGATTTCGTGCCCGGAATCGCAGCCCGGAAGTATCTCGACCTTCTGGGGCTTGCATGACCTCCACGCTCTACCTGACGCGCAACGGCCTTCTCGAACCGCTCGGGCAAAGTCAGGTCCTGGCCTATCTGCGGGGCCTGTCGCGGGACTACCGGATTACGCTCATAACCTATGAGAAGGATGAAGACTGGGCCGACCGGCAACGCGTGCTCCGCCAGCACGAGGAATGCAATCGGCTGGGCATCTGCTGGCTGCCGCAACGGTTCCGGCCCCGCCCCAAGGTGATCGCGCCCGCGCTGTCGATGCTCCGGATGGTCTGGCTGGTCCGGCGCGAGGTGCGAGCCCAGGGCGCGCGGCTGATCCATGCGCGGTCCTACATTCCGGCCGCCGTGGCGATGATCGTGTCGCGATTGACGGGGGTGCCCTTCATCTTCGACATGCGAGCGCTCTGGCCCGAGGAACTGATCACCGCAAGGCGGCTACGGCGCGGATCGCTGCTGCACCGCGCGATCGCTGCGACCGAGCGGGCCTGTCTGCAGCGGGCGAGGGCGGTCGTCTCGCTGACCCATGCGGCGGTCGATCACCTCGCAAGGGTATATCCGGAGCACGTGGTCTGGCAAAAGATCACGGTCATCCCAACCTGCGCCGACCTCGATCGTTTCGTGTCAGCGGGTGAGGCCCCGCCACGTCGGGTGATCGGGTGCCTCGGGACGGTATTGAGCGGTTGGTTCCGGCTGGACTGGCTCGCCTCGTTCCTGTCAGCGGCGGCGACGTGCGACGAAGACGCTGTGTTTGAACTGACCACGCGGGACGATCCTGCGCCGGTTCGCGCCGCGCTGGACCCTGACGGACAGTTGGGTGACCGGCTGCAGATTGCCCCATCGGCCCCCGAGGATGTGCAGAAGGTGCTACAGGGGCAGACCGCGTCAGTGATGTTCTACGCGGGTGGAGAGATTTCAGAACTTGGTCGCTCTCCCACGCGGATGGCCGAGATCCTCGGCTGCGGATTGCCGGTAGTCGCCAATGAGGGCGTCGGTGACGTCGCCCGCATTATCCGCGCGCATCGTGTGGGTGTCCTTGCCGCCGGAGCAGAGCCGGAAGCGATGGCGGCAGCGTGGTCAGAGCTGACAGCCTTGCTGCAAGATCCCGGACTTTCCGCTCGCTGTCGAAAGGCGGCGGAGGAGGTCTTTTCACTTGATAGCGGCACTGCCGCCTATGCCAGAGTTTACGAACAGGTGCTGGAGGACAAGCGCGCATGTGCGGCCTGACCGGGATTCTTGCCCCGCAACATCAGGCCACGGGAGATTTGGGCCATCTCATCAGCGCGATGACCGAGCCACTCGTTCAACGCGGCCCCGATGCCGGCGAAGTCTGGGTCGGCGAAGGCATTGCCCTGGGTCACAGGCGTCTTTCGATCCTCGACCTTTCCCCCGCCGGCGCGCAGCCAATGCACTCCGCCTGCGGGAGATACGTGATCGCCTTCAACGGCGAGATCTACAATCACCTCGATCTGCGCCGCGATCTCGGGGCGGGTGGGGCAGGGCCGGAATGGCGGGGACATTCGGACACCGAAACGCTGCTCGCCGCGATCGCGCATTGGGGGTTGGATGAGACGCTGCGCCGCGCTGCGGGCATGTTTGCCATTGCGCTCTGGGACAAGCGCGAGAGGCGGCTGTCGCTCGCCCGCGACCGCGTGGGCGAAAAGCCGCTTTACTGGGGCTGGGCCGGCAAGGCGCTGGTCTTCGGATCCGAACTCAAGGCGCTGCGCCAGCACCCCGATTTTCCGCGCGATGTGTGCCGTGAGGCTTTGGCGCAATATCTGCGCTTCGCCTATGTCCCTGCCCCGCGCAGCATCCACCCCGGCGTCTACAAGCTGGAACCGGGCTGCATCCTGACAATCGACGGCACAGCGCCGGTGGTGCCCCCGCACACCCCACTGCGACCGGGCGAGAGCTACGGATCGCTGACAATCCGCCGTTACTGGTCTCTCAACGAGATGATCGAGAGTGGTGCAGGGGCGCAGTTCACGTCAGAGAATGAGGCGCTCAGCAACGTCGACACGGCACTGCGCAAAGCAGTCGACCGGCAAATGCTCGCCGATGTGCCGCTGGGGGCGTTTCTCTCGGGCGGGATCGACAGTTCGCTCATCGTGGCCCTGATGCAAGCGCAATCGTCGCGGCCTGTCCAGACCTTTACAGTAGGCTTCGAGAACCCCGCCTTCAACGAGGCCCCATTTGCCGCGGCAGTGGCCCGGCATCTTGGCACCGACCACACCGAACTGACCGTAACCGAGAACGATGCGCGCGAAGTCATCCCGCTTCTCCCGGACATCTACGACGAACCCTTCGCGGATTCCTCGCAGATCCCGACGCATCTCGTGTGCAGGGCTGCCCGCGGGACCGTCACCGTGGCCTTGTCTGGCGATGCGGGCGATGAGTTGTTCGGCGGTTACAACCGCTATTTCTGGGGGCCACGCATCTGGCGGCGATTGGACTGGATGCCTCATTCAGTGCGCGGCGGGCTGGGCCGTGCGATCGCCGCAGTTCCTGTGAAGGCATGGGATCGCCTCGGTGCAATCTCCGGAGGCAGAGTGACACGACCGGGCGACAAGGCGCACCGTCTGGCGGCACGGTTGCGCGACGTTCGGACGATGGACGACCTTTATCGCAGCCTCGTGTCCGAATGGCCCGGAGAGCAGATGGTGCCCGGCCTCGAGAAGGCCGGCAAGACACTGCTCGACGATCCTCTGCCCGAGGTTCTGGCGCACGATGCTTCGGCCCGGATGATGGCGCAGGACATGCGCACCTATCTGCCCGATGACATCCTGTGCAAGGTGGACCGCGCGGCGATGGCAATCAGCCTCGAGACACGTGTTCCGTTTCTTGATCCAGAGGTGCTGGCGGCCTCGGCAAGACTGCCCAACCAGATGAAGATCCGCGACGGCAAGGGGAAATGGGCGCTGCGGCAGATCCTCTACCAGCACGTTCCACGCGACCTGATCGAACGTCCCAAGACCGGCTTCGGCATCCCGGTGGGGGACTGGCTGCGTGGCCCGCTGCGCGGCTGGGCAGAAGATCTCCTGTCTGAAGAAAACCTGCGGCACGACGGGTTGATCGATCCGGCGCCCGTCCGAAAGGCCTGGGCGGAGCATCTGTCCGGCCACCGCGACTGGACCCACCGACTCTGGATCATCCTGATGCTGATGGCATGGCGTGAGCGCGTCGCATGAGGACCCTCATGATGACCCGCTACGACCGGATGGGTGCCTCGAGCAGACTTCGCATGATTCAATATGGCGATGCATTGCGATCGCAGGGCATCGAACATTCGCTCGCGCCGTTCTTCGATCAGACCTACCTTGAACGTCGGTACGCCGGTCGATCGATTCTGCGCCCGACCATCGGCGCGTATGCGCGGCGCGTTTCACAGCTGCGAAGCGCTTGCAAGTACGACGTTATGTGGCTTGAAAAGGAAGCTCTGCCCTGGCTGACCTGGGCCGTTGAACGAGCGCTGCTTTCGAAGAGTGTACCACTCGTCATCGATTACGATGATGCTGTGTTCCATAACTATGACCAGCATCGTTCCTCGACGGTCCGACGGCTTCTTGGGGCAAAGCTTGACCGGCTGATCGGTTCGGCCGAACTGATAACCGTCGGGAACCGTTATCTGGCCGAGCGGGCCAAAGCCGCCGGAGCGCGCCGGATCGAGATTGTTCCGACCGTGGTCGATCTTGATGCCTACGCGCCACGGCCAGCGCATATCCTGCCGCGGACGTTGTCAGTAGGCTGGATCGGCACACCGAGTACATGGACCGAATACATTGCACCGATAATGCCGCTACTGAGCGAGGTTGCCGAGGCTCATGGGGCGAGGATCGCCGCAGTCGGCGCTGGGCGGGCGGCGGTCGCGCACCCGCTGCTGGACAATCTGCCCTGGACCGAAGACTCGGAGGTGGCGCGCATTCAGGCGATGGATATAGGCATCATGCCGTTGACCGATACGCCTTGGGCGCGGGGGAAGTGTGGTTACAAGTTGATCCAGTACATGGCTTGTGGCTTGCCGGTCGTCGCTTCACCCGTTGGCGTAAATGCGGAGATCGTCGAACACGGGGTCAACGGGTTTCTCGCGTCTACCGAAGAGGAGTGGACAGCAGCGCTGCGGACGCTGCTGAGTGATCCTTCCTTGCGAGCCCGGATGGGGGATGAGGGGCGGCGCAAAGTCGAACGGCACTATTCCCTCCGCGTCTGGGGGCCACAGGTCGCACGGATGTTGCGCGAAGTGGCCAGTCAAGGAAGGGGTGACTGATGCTCTACGTTGCCCTGATAACTGTCCTGTTCATGCTGCGATATGCGCTCGCAGGGCGCGGCATGGCCCGGGTGCAGATCTACTATCCGGTACTCTTAGGCCTGTTCCTGTTCTCGGCCTTTCGATATCAGGTTGGTTGCGACTGGTCTGGATACTACTACCAGTACGTGGGAGCCGCCAACTTCGACTGGTCCAGCCTGACCCGAATCCAGGAACCGATATGGTGGGCGATCCTTGCCTGGATTAACGAATCCGGTTTTCCCTACCCGGTCGCCAACATCGCCTCGAGCGCGGTATTCTTTGTCGGCATTCACATTCTGGCCCGTAGACAGCCTGACCCGCTGGGCTTTCTCGTGCTGCTCTTCCCGATCCTGATCATCAACATGCCGATGTCCGGAATTCGCCAAGGTGCGGCCATCGGACTGATCTGCATCGCATTCACGGCATTCACCGACCGACGACCGCTGCGTTTTGCACTCTGGGTTGTGCTTGCCGCCGGCTTTCATACCAGCGCTCTCGTCTTCATGTTGCTGTTGCCCCTCGCGACAGGGCGCTACACGCGCGGAAGATTGATCCTCGCAGCGCTCCTGGCACTTCCCGGTGTCTATTTCCAAATGGCGAGCGAGGCCTTCGATGTAGCGACCAGCCGTTACATCGACACCGGCATCGATGCGGTGGGAGCGGCTTTCCGGGTATCGATCCTGGGTCTTTCCGCGCTCTACTTCCTTCTCTTTGCGCGCAAGGAATGGCCGCTGGCCTGGCCAAAAGACTACAGCCTGGCAAGCATTGGCGCGATCGGGATGGCGCTTGCCTGCCTGCTGGTTCCGGTCTCGACCGTGATCGGAGACAGGTTCGGCTACTATCTCATTCCAGTCCAGGCCATGATCTTCGCCCGCATTCCCTATCTGGCCATCCGCAAGAATGCTGGGCTGCATTCTGCCTTTCCATATCTGGGCTTGTTCCTCGTGTTTGTAGTCTGGTCACAGGTTTCGTGGCATTTCGAACAATGCTACGTTCCTTACCAGACTTGGATTTTCGGATTTCCCGGCGGTGACTCGGTCGGGTTCTGACTTGGAGTTCGGCGGCCTGCCGAAGTCCGGAAGCGGCGGCGCGGCCCACGGGCTGCGCGCGCATCATTTGTGACAGACGATGAGCTCGTCTTGCATCCAGAGCCATCCGGCATTCCCTTAATTTAACATAATGTATATTATTGAAATAGGCGTCGTGGATTGGGCGGACTCCACCTCTCGCGACCGCCCCTTGTTCCTGTGGAGATCCAGCCCTGTGTGCAGTCAATGAGCGCCGAGCATCAGCATCAGCAGCGGATGGGGCTGAAGCGCGGCGACGGATTTGCGCACGTGCGCCAGCGCTCCATCTGCCGCTTCAAGCAGCAGGTCGATGTCGGCTTCGGTCATCGCCGCGTTGAGGAACATGTTGTGCCAGGGGTGGACGTAAACCCCGCGTTCAAGCATGGCTTCGGCCCAGGCGAAACCGATGCGGAAATCGGGGTCTTCATCGAACAGGATCTGCGGCATCTGCACCGGCCCCGTCTGTCGCAGACTGAAGCCATGCCTTGCGGCGACCGGCTCCAGACCCTCACGCAACTTCGTGCCAAGCGCGACCATGTGCTCGAGGTAATCGCTCTCGCGCAGGATGCGCAGCGTCTCGATTGCGGCGGCCATGGGCACCGCCGAGAACCAGAAGCTGCCGGTCGCATAGATCGCCTCAGCGCCGACGCGGCAACTGTCCGATCCCAGAAGCGCCGAGATCGGGTGGCCATTGGCGAAGGACTTGCCCCAGCTGGAGAGGTCTGGGCGCACGCCGACCAGTTCCCAGCTGCAATCGCGCACCAGCCGGAAGCCGGCGCGCACGTCGTCGACGATCAACTTCGCCCCGGTCGCGTCGCAAAGTTCACGTGCCAGACGGGCATAAGCGGGGTCGGGCAGGGTCTGGTCCTGGAAGGCATCGTGCTTGAACGGCGAGGCAAAGATTGCCGCCAGATCATCTCCCGCCTCGGCCACCGCCGCTTCAAGGCTGGAAATGTCGTTCCACGCATACTTAGAGATGAATGCACGCTCCTCGGGCACGATGCCGCCGGGCATCGGTGTGCACCATGGAGCGGCACCATGATAGGCCCCGTCGGCCACGAGGATGCGGCGCTTGCCGGTCTGCGCGCGGGCGACTGTCATCGCCATTGTCGTGGCATCGGTGCCGTTCTTGCAGACCATGGCCCAGTCGGCGTGGCTGACCATGCTCACCAGCGTCTCGCTCAGTTCGACCAGCACTGCCCCCGGACCGGTCATCGTGTCGCCCAGCGCCAGCTGCCGCGTTGCAGCAGCGTCAACCCGCTCGTCGCCATAGCCCAGCAGGTTCGGACCATACGCGCACATCATGTCGAGATAACGGTTGCCGTCGACGTCCCAGATATAGGCACCCTTGGCCTTGCTGAAGAACTGCGGGAACGAAGCCGGCAGGAGGTGCGTCGCCTCGTGGCCGAACATGCCGTTGGGAATGACTTTCACGGCCCGTTCACGCAGGGCAAGGTCGTTGGGCTTGGCGCTCATCGTCTGGTTTCCTCGAATGGGAGACAGGGTGGAATTGTGCTTCAGGCCGCCTTGTTGTCGTGCCTCCGTGCCAGGTATTCGGGCAGGAAGGTGCGCGTGTAGGCCTCTCGAGCCCGCCTCGCCTGCTCCTCGTAGGCGTCCGTGATCGTATCGTGGCGGTGGACGGAGAGGGCCCAGAGCGCATCGTTGATCACCAGCAGTTCGGTGAATCGCTCGACCAGTTCAGGCAGGTCGGGAAAGACGAAGTGGTGCTGCAGTTCGGCAAGGCTGCGCAACGCCACTTGCCGGTCGATCTCCAGATCGCGGGCGCGGATCGCCGCGGACAGGCCCGAGCCCAGCAGCAACCGCCGCGCGGCGGCGTGGCGATTGTAGTAATCGCGCCCTTCGCTGAATCGCAGCGACATCAGCTCCTGCCAGCTGCGGAACTCGCCGGGTGGAGGACTGTCGAAGGCAGCGACAAAACGCAGATGGATGCGTTCGGACAAGGCAATGAAGACCTGACCGGAATCCGAAAAGAAATGATAGATCGAGGGCGGCGTTATGCCGGCCTCTTCGGCCAGGGTGTAGATGCTGATCTCTGCAGGCTCGAGCCGTTCGAGCAGAACCTCTGCCGCATCGAGAATCGCTTCGAACCGCTGTTCGCTGCGCTTTTGGCGCGGCCGACGAATGAGTTGCTTGCGACCGGCGGGAGGGGCGGAAGAGGGTGTTCGAGCCATGTCGCAATCATATCGCATGACCGCAGCCGCGCAACCTGTTTTGACGGATATTCGGATTTTTATCCATTTTTGGCCTTGACCATAACCGACGAAGAAGGAACAACGTCCCGGACGGGCAGGAACCGGCCAGAGAAGCCGCTTGCCCTTGCATCAGGGAGAATCGGGTAATGGTCAGCTCTGCGCTTCATCGGTCCGTCATTGCCGCGCTTGCGGCATCCACCTGTCTTGCTGCCTTGCCCCAGGTTGCGCGGGCCCAGTCCTCTGAAAAGCCCGCTGACGAAGGCATCGGCCAGATCGTCGTCACCGCTCAGCGTCGCCAGCAGAACGTGCAGGACGTACCCATTGCAATTACCGCCGTTTCGGGCGACCAGCTGCGCGAAAGCGGGGTGCGCGATCCGCGCGACCTGACCCTGCTTGTCCCCAGCCTGTCGATGCAGGCTGGCACCGCCGCTTCCACCACCTCTCTGTTCATCCGCGGCGTCGGCATCGGCGATTTCAACTCTAACACCACCGGCGCGGTCGGCGTCTATGTTGACGACGTTTTCCTGGGGGCCAATGCGGGCAAGCTGTTCAACGTCTTCGACAGTGACGGCATCGAAGTGCTCAAGGGCCCGCAGGGCACGCTCTATGGTCGCAACACCACCGCAGGCGCGATCCGCTTCTCCTCGCGCAAGCCTTCCGACACGCTCAGCGGCGATGTTTCGGCGCTCTATGGCCGGTTCGACGAAGTACGTCTCGAAGGCGGCATCGGTGGACCTATTGCCGGCGACGTGCTCAAGGCCCGCGTCTCGGGGCTCTACCACCGCAACGATGGCACGACCTTCAACCGCGTGACCGGGAACCGCGTCAACAACATCGACCTGTGGGCCGCCCGCGCCATCGTCGACTTTACGCCGGGACCGGACACGCTGGTCCGCCTCTCCGTGCACGGCGGGCGCAACAGCGGAGGTGCGCGCCAGTTCCAGCACCGCGGCCAGGGCATCGATTTCTTTGGCGACCCCGCATTCCTTCCCAATGGCACGCCGACCGATGGCCTCGGCTATGCCGATACCGATGGTGATCCCTGGGCGGGCGACTACGACGTTGAGGGCAAGGAGCGGATCGACGTGTTCGGCGCCTCGCTCACCGGGCAGTTCACCTTTGGCGGCGTGCAGTTGACGTCGATAACCGCCTACGAGCAGGTCAACCGCGCCACGCTGGAGGACACCGACGCCAGCCCCAACCAGGTGATCACCGCCTACTACGAAGATCGCCCGCGCCAGTTCAGCCAGGAGTTGCGCCTGCAGTCGGTCGGTGAGAACGCTCTGAACTGGATCGTCGGCGGGTTCTACTTCCACGATACGCTCAAGACCGACAGCAGCTTCGACCTGCTGCGGGCCCTGCGCGATCCCTCGGCGCCGCTGGGCGGGTTCGATCCTGTCAACTCGCTCGGCCTGCTGCGCTATCCCTATACCCAGAAGACCGACAGCTACGCCCTCTTCGGCCAGGCGGACTACAAGCTGACCGACGAGCTTACCGCGACGCTCGGCCTGCGCTATTCGCACGATCGCATCGGCATGAAGTTCGCCAGTCTGTTCGATGCGCTCGGCACCGTCGTTCCGCGCAAGGCCTATTCCGACGTGGTCGTGCCCCTGCTCGATTTTGACCGGCGGCAGAGCTTCAACGATCTCAGCTGGCGCGCCGCGCTCAACTACAAGACCGGCGACACCCTGCTCTTCGCCTCGTTCTCGAAGGGCTACAACAGCGGCGGCTTTGCTGGCGGCGCGTCCACCGATCCACTCCAGCTTGCCCCGTTCCGCTCCGAGAAGCTCTACGCCTGGGAGGCCGGGATCAAGACCGACCTGCTCGACCGCCACCTGCGCTTCAATGCCTCGGCCTTCTATTACGACTACCGCGACCTGCAGGTGTTCATCTTCGACCTGTCCGGCCCCGTTCCGGTCCAGCGCAAGCTTAACGCCGGCAACGCGCGGATCTACGGGCTGGAAGCGGAAGTGACCGCGCGGCCGGTGCGCAACCTCGAACTGTTCACCGCGATCACGGTGATGGACAGCGAATACAAGAACTTCGCGGCGCTAGGCGGGACGAATTATTCTGGCAACCGACTGGTCAATGCCCCCAACTTCGCGGGCTCCGCCGGCATTCGCCTGACCGTGCCGCTCGCCAACGGAAGCGAAGTGCGGGCGAATGTCGATGGCACCTACACGTCCTCGATCTTCCTGTTCCCGGACAATGCGCCAAGCAACAAGGTCGCTGGCTATGGCCTGCTCAATGGCCGCCTCGCATGGGCCGCGCCGAACAATCGCTACGAGATTGCACTGTGGGGCAAGAACCTGACGAACAAGGCCTATGTCACTGCCATCGCGCCAGTTATCACGCAGGACCAGATAAACTACAACGAACCGCGTACTTACGGCATCCAGCTCAGCGCCCATTTCTGAGTGCCTGACCGGATAAGCCCACCCGCATTGGAGGATCGCCTTGACTGACGTTACCGGTTGGCTCGCCAGCCTTGATGCAGCATTGCTTGCCGGCGATGGCGATGCCGTCGCCAACCTGTTCAACCCCGCGGGCCTGTGGCGCGATTTCCTGGCTTTCGACTGGACGCTGGCAACGTACGAAGGCAGCGCCGACATCGCCGCCTTCGTCGCAGCTCGTGCCGCTGCCGTTATGCCACGCAACTGGACGACAGAAGCGGCCTCCGGTGCCAGCGAAGGCTTCATCGCCTTCGAGACCGCAACCGGGCCGTGCAAGGGCTATGTCCGCCTAGCAGACGGCAAGGCCGTGTCGCTCTTCACCATGCTGGCCGACATCGCAGGCCACGAATTCCCGGTCGGCAAGCGGCGGACCAGCGGCGTGGTCGAAGATCCCGACGGTCGCAACTGGCAGGACCTGCTCGCCGACGAGCGCGCTGCGATGGGCACCGCCGAACAGCCATACGTCCTTGTCGTCGGCGCAGGCCAGGCGGGCCTTGCCATCGGCGCCGCGCTGCGCCTGCTCGGCGTGCCCCACCTGCTGATCGACAAGCACCCTCGCGTCGGCGACCAATGGCGCTCGCGCTACAAGTCACTGACCTTGCACGATCCGGTGTGGTACGATCACATGCCGTTCCTGCCGTTCCCCGAGCACTGGCCGATCTACACCCCCAAGGACAAGATGGGCGACTGGCTGGAGCTCTATGCCCAGGCCATGGAACTCAACGTCTGGACCCGGACCGAACTGCTTTCGGCCCGCCATGACGAGGCCACCGGTAAGTGGACCGCTCGCGTCCGCCGCGATGGCCGCGAAATCGAGCTTGCACCTGCCCATCTCGTCATGGCGCTCGGCAATGCCGGCTTCGCGCGCGTGCCCATGTTCGAAGGGCAGGACAGCTTCACCGGCCAGCAGTACCATTCAAGCGAGCATCCCGGCGGCGAGGGCCTTGCGGGCAAGCGCGTGGTGGTGGTCGGCGCCAACAACAGCGCGCACGACATCTGCGCCGATCTCGTCGCCCACGGCGCGCACCCGGTGATGATTCAGCGCTCCTCCACCCACATCGTGCGCCAGTCGACGATGACGGACATGATGCTCAAGCCCGTCTATTCGCAGGAAGCATTGGAGGCAGGCATCACTACCGAGCGGGCCGACCTGATCGCCCAGTCGGTGCCCATCCGCCTTCAGGAAATTGGCAGCCGCCAGGCCTGGGACGCGATCCGCAAGCTTGAGGCCCCGTTCTACGAACGCCTCGAACAAGCCGGCTTCAAGCTCGATTTCGCCGAGGACGGAGCCGGGATCGCTGGCAAGTACCTGCGCTCGGCCTCGGGCTACTACATCGACGTCGGCGCATCGGAAATGATCGCCGATGGCCGCATCGCCCTGCGTTCGGGCAAGGAGATCGCGCGGATCGTGCCCGATGGCGTGGTGCTCGAGGATGGCGAGCACCTGCCCGCCGATGTGATCGTCTATGCCACCGGCTTCGGCGCGATGGAGGAATGGGTCTCGCGCCTGATCGGGGAGGACGTTGCGACACGCGTCGGCCGCTGCTGGGGCTATGGCTCGGGCTTCAAGGGCGATCCGGGTCCGTGGGAGGGTGAGCTGCGCAACATGTGGAAGCCCACCGCGCAGCGCGGCTTGTGGTTCATGGGCGGAAACCTTGCTCAGGTGCGCTTCTACTGCCGCCTGCTCGGCCTTCAACTCAAGGCGCGGTTCGAAGGCATCGTCGCGAGCTAACGCCTCTCGCGCAAGCCCAGCGCGACGCCGACTGCCAGCAGTGCCATGGCGACCAGCACGCAACTGGTCGCCAGCACTACGTCAAGCCCGCGCGCAGCCATGACCTCGCCAACCGCCGTCGGCAGGATCGCAGCACCCGCCAACTGCGCCGAAGCGCCATAGGGCAAGCTTCGCCGCGCCGGGTCGACCTCCAGCAGCAGGCCCGATAGCGCCGGCGTGCCGATCATCCAGGCCAGCCCGAATCCGATCATCAGCGTCCACCCGGCAGGTCCTTGAGGACCCGTCATCAGCAACGCGCCAATGGCTGCGCAAATGGCCACACCGCTGACCATGACCTGCACGCTGCTGCGCCGGTGCGTGCCCAGCGCCACCGCACAAAGCGCCCCCGCGATCTGCCCGACAAGCGCTGCGGTCAGCCGCGCTGACACATCCTGCGCAGGCAGGCCCGCCACCTCCAGCCACACGCCAAGGTAAGCCCAGATCCCGATCGCTCCACCGAGGAATAGGGCCGAGGCAATCAGCGCGGCCCATCCGGCCGGCGGCGGTGGTCCCGGTCGCTCCTCCCCGGCCGTGACATCGAGCCTCGCCGGGACCATGAAAAGCAACGGCAGCACCAGCAGCGAAACTCCGGCCAGGGCGGCCTGCACCGCCTGCGTCGATGCGGTGGGTGCCAGCAGGGTGACCCCCTGCAGGATCGCGTACTGACTCGTCGCCTGGAAGAAGAGGAACAGTCCGCTGGCGGCATTGACGTTGGCCTGCCGCGCGATCTGCGCCGCCGCTATAGCCACGATCATGCCGCCCCCAAACCCGGCCAGCGCTCGCCATGCGAACAGTGCCAGTCCCACCGGCAGCAGGTTGCCGAGCAGCAGCAGCGCCAGACCGCCCAGCCCGACGAATTGCGCACGATACCGCCCGAGCAGGTTGATCCCGGCCACGCTGCCCGACGCGATGGAACTGATCTCCACCGCCGCCAAAGTGCCGAGCCGCCCTTCCGGGATCAGCCCTTCATGGACATAGCCGCCGTAAAGCAGCGGCTGTACGCCGAGGACAAGCAGTCCCGCCGCCCCCACGACCAGCGCCGGGAGGATGGAGCGGTTCCCCGCAGTCGCACCGCTCATCGCTTCCCCTTTCAGAACCGCCCTGCCGCCAGTTCGGCGTCGACCTTGTTGTCGATCCGGTCGAGAAAATGGGTGATGCCCTTGACCACCAGCCAGCGCAACGGCTCCGGCGGCAAGGGGATCAGGCGGCGGCGGAACAGTTCCACCTCGGCATTCGCCCTGCCCAGCACCTGATCGGACAGCATTGTTCCGGCATAGGTCGCCTGCGCAATTCCATGGCCGTTGTAACCCATTGCGTGAAACACCGTGCCGCGCGCGTTTCTGCCGTGAAGCGGCAGGAAATCGAGCGTCAGGCCGATCCACCCGCCCCAGAAGGATTCTATCTTCACGTCCGGAATCTCCGGGAAGCGCCGCGCGAAAACCTCACGCCATTGCGCAAAGACTTCCGGCAGGTAACCGGTCGTCAGCTTGCTACCATAGCCGTACTGGACGAACTTTGACCCGCCCGAGATGCGCCCGTCGGCCTGCGGGCGATAGTTCTCCATCGCCTCGTGCGCGGTGTAGAGCGCCTCACCCCCTTCCCAGCCGATACGCCGCCACTGCTCATCGGTCAGGACTTGCGTGCGGAACAGGGTGACGCGCACCGGGAAGACCTTGCTGCGCATCCGACCGAGCGTGGCCGGGGTATAGGCATTGGTCGCCAGCACCAGCTTCTCGGCAGTCACCGATCCGCTGGCGGTGTGCACCGTGACCGGCGATCCGGTATCCTCGATCCGTGTGACCGCGCTGTCCTCGAAGATGCGCACGCCTGCCGTGATCGCCGCCTGACGCATCGCCATCACGTACTTGCCGGGGTGGAGGTGCCCGCCCGCCTGCTCGATCACCCCGAAGCGCACGTGCGAGGGCAGGTTGCGCCGCCGCACTTCGGCCTCGTCAAGGAAGGCAACGCCCACGCCCAGTCGCGAGGCCAGGTCCGCACCTTCGGCCAGCGGCTTGCGATGGCGCGGATGGAGCCCGGTGATGATGTTCCCGGTCGGCCGGTACTCGCAGTCCACGCCAAGTTTTTCGATCATGCCCTCGGTGTAGTGGACCGCCCGGTCGGCAAAGCGTGCATACTCCACCGCGCGGTCCTTTCCCACGTACTTGACCAATGTCGGGAAATCCTTGCCAATGGTCGGAGTGAGGTGTCCGGCGTTGCGACCACTCGCGCCCATCCCGCAGAAGTCCTTCTCGACCAGCGCGACATCGACTCCTGCCTCGCGCAGGCACAAGGCGGTGCTGAGCCCGGTGAAGCCGCCGCCGATGATCACCACGTCGGCTTTCACCGCCCCTTGCAGAGCGGGCTGCGTGTCGGCGGGCCGCTCGATCCACTGGCTGGTCTCGAGAAATTCGGGATAGGCCACGCCACGACTCCTCAGACCGGCTTTTTCGGATAATTATTCCTTTTTTGAAGACAACAGCACCTCGTGTCAATGCGGCTGCCGGAAAAACGGGATTTTTATCGGCTTGCAATTTCGGAACTCTCACACCCGGGCATGCAGGCGTCCAGAAGCACCGGATGAAAGCCGAGCCATAGCCCTGGCTTATGCTTATATTGTGGATCAATACTTTTCCTGAGAGTATGTGGTCGCTACTCCCACTTTTGGAACGTGGGAGAACTACCGTGACGACGCTCATCCGGAATGTACGGATATTCGATGGAGAACAGAGCCTTGCGGGCTTTTTCTCGGTGCTTGTCGAGGATGGTCGCATCGCCGCTGTCGTCGAATCGGCGGCTGCCCCGGATGCTACGGACGCGGACGTGGTGATCGAAGGTGCCGGGCGCACGCTGATGCCCGGCATGGTCGAAGCTCATGCCCACCTTACCTGGGGCTCCTCGGTCGAGAAGATCTACCACCAGTTCATCCTTCCGCCCGACGAATTGAAGATTGCCGCATGGCGCAACGCGCGGGTCTTGCTCGACCATGGCTTTACCAGCGCCTATTCGGCCGGAGCACTCGGTGACGGCATCGAGGTGGAACTGGCGCGGGCTATCGACGCCGGCGAGACGCCGGGGCCGCGTCTGGTGCCTTCGACACTGGAACGCAGCCCTGAGGGTGCCGAAGGCGTCGAAACGGGCGACGTGTTCAACGGGCGCGGCCCCGAGGCCATCCGCAAGTTCGTCGCCTATTGCAAGGAACAGGGCATCGGCTCGCTCAAACTGGTGGTTTCGGGCGAGGATGCCTTGAAGCCCGGCAGTGCGCAGGACGTGCTCTATACCGACGAGGAGATGGAAGCGGCAGGCAAGGCCGCGCGCGAGGCTGGCCTGTGGATTGCCACCCATGCCTATTACCCCAAGGCCATCGAACTGGCGCTCAAGGCTGGAGCGCGGATCATCTACCACGCCTCCTATGCCGACGAAGCGGCGGCCGACGCGATGATCGCGGCCAAGGATACGACGTTCTACGCCCCCTCGCCCGGCGTCTCGATCGCCGCGCTGGAAGCCACGCCGCCCCCGCACATCGACATGAGCCACATGAAGAAGAGTGCGGCCGAGCGGATGGAACTGGAAAGCAAGCTGGTTCCGGCATTGAAGGCGCGCGGCATGCGCATCCTGATCGGCGGCGACTATGGCTTCCCGTTCAATCCCAACGGCCGCAACGCGCGCGACCTGCAGATCTTCGTCGATCACTTCGGCTACACGCCGAGCGAGGCGCTGAACGCCGCGACCGCGCTTGGCGGCGAACTGATGGACCTGAAAGTCGGACGGGTGAAGGAGGGCTGGCTGGCCGACCTGCTGCTCGTCGACGGCGATCCGACGCAGGACGTCTCGATCCTGCAGGACAAGGACAGGCTCGCCATGATCATGAAGGACGGCGCTCTCTACAAGGCGCCTGCCGAGGTTGCCGCCTGATGTCGACGATGTTCGACGTCGCCGTGATTGGTTGCGGCCCGGTGGGAGCAATGGCTGCCAACCTCTTGGGAAGGCAGGGTCTTTCGGTGATCGTGCTCGAGAAGGAAACCGAGCACTACCCCCTGCCCCGCGCGGTCCATCTCGACCACGAGATGATGCGCCTGTTCCAGAGCACCGGGGTGATCGACCGGGTCGAGCCGGACATGGTGGCGACCGACGGGCACCTGCACGTGGGCGCTGACCATGGCGTGATCCGCTACATGGGCACGGTCGGCAAGCCGCGTCCGTTCGGGTGGGCCAACGACTACTTCTTCTACCAGCCCGAGTTCGAGGCGCATCTGCGTGCGGCCTTTGCCGACAATGGCCGCATTGGTCTGGTGCTGGGGGCCGACTTCTCCTCGCTTTCGCAAGATGATGACGGAGTGACGGTGACTTACGCGCAGGACGGCGCGCAGCGCAGCCTGACCGCGCGCTGGGTGATTGCCGCCGATGGCTCGCGCAGCCCGGTGCGCAAGGCGCTGGGCGTCAAGCTCGACGATCTCGATTTCGAGGAGCCGTGGCTCGTGGTCGATGCCGAAGTCGAAGGGCCGGTGACCTTCCCCGACCTGACCGGCGTACCCGAAGGTGCCGATCTGCAGCGCTTGTCGGTGATGATGTGCGATCCTGCCCGCCCCGCCACGGTGGTGCCCGGCCGTCGCAACCATCGCCGCTGGGAATTCATGCTGCTGCCACATGAAGACGATGCCGAGATGATGCGCGAGGAGAACGTCGCGGCACTGGTCGGCGCGTGGATGAAAGACGTCCCGCACAAGATCGTGCGCGCTGCAACCTACCGCTTCCATGGACTGGTGGCGGAGCAGTGGCAGGTCGGTCGGGTGTTCCTGGCAGGCGATGCCGCGCACCAGACCCCTCCGTTCTTCGGCCAGGGTATGTGCCATGGCCTGCGCGATGTGGCGAACCTTGCCTGGAAGATGGCGGCCATCGTCAACGACGGTGCAGACGAAGCCATCCTGACGACGTACCAGCCCGAGCGCGATCCGCACGTGCGCGGCGTGATTGGCGCAGCGGTGGCAGCGGGGCGGTACATTTGCGAGCTCGATCCGGCCAAGGCCGCAGAGCGTGACGCATCGATCCGCGCGCAATCGGCGCAGAAGCAGGGCGAGACGGCAGCGGACCTGATCCCGGCTATCGCGACCGGTTTCGTGGCGCAGGGCACGCCTGCAGCGGGCCAGCGCTTCATCCAACCCATCCTTACCGATGGCCGCAAGCTCGATGACCTCGTCGGGCAAGGATGGCGGCTGTTCGTGCGGGACAATGGGCCTGAGGGCGCGATTACCGCGAGCGAGCTTCCCGACAATGGGGCGGTCCAGCAATGGCTCGACGCGCGCGAGGTTGAGGCCGTGCTGGTCCGTCCGGACCACTACGTGTTCGGCACTGGATCTGCGGCCGAACTGCTCGCCCTGCGCGATGCGATGTTGCGTCAGAAGCTGGAGATTGCGGCATGAGCCTGTCCCTTGCAGCAGCCCAGACCATCACCACCGCCGCACTGGCCGAGGCCCGGGCGCGCAAAGCCAAGCCGCTCGCGGTGATCGTGCTCGACGCCGGTGGACACCCCGTCGCTTTCGCGCGTGAGGACGGCGCAAGCCTGTTCCGCCACGATATCGCCCGCGCCAAGGCGATGGGTGCGCTTGGCATGGGCGACGATACCCGCGTGCTGGCAGAACGCGCCAAGGGTAACGCCGCCTTCTTCCAGAGCGTGAGCGTGGTCGTGGGCGGTAACATCGCCTTTTCGCCCGGCGGCGTGCTGATCCGCGAGGCTGGCACGATTATCGGTGCCGTGGGCATCAGTGGCGATACCGGCGAGTGCGACGAGCTTTGCGCCTTTGCCGGTCTGAAGGCTGCAGGCTTGGATCCGGAGAACAGCAAGTGAAGTTGAGAAGCATCGAACTGGCCCTGCCCGATCCCGCTGGGGCTGCGGCGTGGATGGTCGACGTTTGGGGTCTCTATCCCGCCGAGGTTCGGGGGCAGACGCACTACCTGCGTGGTACGGGGACGATGCCCTACCTCGTCGCGTTCGAGCAATCGGATGCCGAGTTCGTCCGCTCGACCACCTTCACCTGCTCCGATGCCGAACTCGCCGCGATCAAGGCGCGCGTGGCCGACAAGGGCTGGGCGGCAAAGCCAGTGACCTCGACCGATCCGGGCGAGGGCGCAGGCCTGCTGGTCGAACTGCCCGAAGGCACACTCCTGCGCTTTCTGGCCGGGTCGACCGAGGTCGAGACCATCGAAGGCTTCTCGAAGGCCAGCAAGCGGGTGTCGCCAGTCAAGCTGACCCACGTGGTGTTCAACTCCGCCGATGCCGAACTGCTGGGCCATGCGGTGGAGGACGTGCTGGACTTCCGCGTGTCGGACCGGACCAAGGGCATGGTCTTCGTGCGCTGCAACGACAGTCACCATTCGACCGCCTTTGCCCGCGCCGGTTTTGCCAGCCTCAACCACGTTGCTTTCGAGATGGACGATCTCGACGCGGTGATGCGCGGCATTGGCTGGATGCGCGACAACGGCTTTGCGCCGGCCTGGGGTCCCGGTCGCCACGGTCCGGGCGACAACGTCTATGCCTATTACATCGCCCCGTTTGGCCCGGTTATCGAGTATTCGACGGCGGTCGAAAAGGTGCCAGAAGACTACCGCACCGGTGAGCCCGACGACTGGACCTGGCCCGAGCAGCGCATCGACCAGTGGGGCATCTCGGACAAGGACTTCGCAGGACTGCGCGTTGCCGAGGAACGCTTCCGTTGCCGCCGGGACTGGGAACCGGCACCACTTTGAACATCGACAGACGAGGTTTCGTCGGCGGCGCGGCCGCCCTTGCGCTGGCAGGATCGGCGGTGCAGGCACAAGGCGTCCTCAGGGGAGACAAGACCATGGCCCGTTACATCAGCTTCCGCCGTCCCGACGGCACTCCAAGCTTCGGTCGCCTCGACGGCGAGACCGTGCATGACCTCGGAGCGCAAGGCGCTGCGGCGTGGTTGAAGGACGCCGTCGCCGGTGATCTTTCCGCGCTGGCCACGACCGCGACCTATGGCTGCACCGAGGTCCGCCTGTTGCCGCTGATCCCAAATCCGAACAAGATCCTCTGCGTCGGCCTCAACTACGCCACCCATGTCGCCGAGACCGGGCGTGACCAGAAGGAATATCCGGCGATCTTCACCCGCTGGGCCGACAGCCTGATCGCCGATGGCGAGCCGCTGGTGCGCCCGCCCGAGACCACCCGCTTCGACTACGAAGGCGAACTCGCCGTCGTGATCGGCAAGGGCGGTCGTCGCATACCGCGCGAGAAGGCGCTGGAGCACGTCGCCGGGTACTCGGTGTTCAACGACGGTTCGGTGCGCGACTGGCAGCGCCACAACATCCAGTTCACGCCGGGCAAGAACTTCCCCGGCACTGGCGGCTTCGGCCCTGCCCTCGTGACGCCTGACGAATTGCCCGACATCGCCGAACAGCGCGTGCAGACCCGCATCAACGGCCAGCTCGTGCAGGACCAGCCCGTCTCCGACATGATCTGGGACGTGGCCTTCGTGATCGAATACTGCTCGACCTTCACCACGCTCGAACCCGGCGATGTCATTGCCACCGGCACGCCGGGCGGCGTCGGCGACAAGCGCAATCCGCCGCTCTACATGAAGGCCGGAGACGTGGCCGAGATCTCGATCGGCAAGGTCGGCACCCTCACCAATCCCGTCATCGACGAGGCCTGAGGGCAGCATGGACCTCGAACGCCTGATCCGGCGCGAGAGGCTGGCCAGCATGGGCATCAATGCCGTGCTGAGTGCAGCCTTCTTCCTCGGCGTGTTCGGGACCGAGGTCCGCCCCCTTGCCTTCGCCGCCCCCGACAATCTCGCCCGGGACTTCCTACCGCAGGGTGGCGTGATTGCCCTGATGGCGACGCTGGTGCCTGCCTTACTGGTGCGGAGGTCGCTGGGCGGCTCCGGGCGGAGCGTACCAACGACCCGGCAGATCCTTGGTCAGGCAGTCATTTCCATCGCGGGCGGCCTTGCGGTCTCCGCGTTGCTGATGCTTGCCTGCTTCTACGGGCCCGGCGACGGCATGGGCTGGACTAGTGCCTTTGCGATGAAGGTCGTGTTCGGCGGTCTGCTTGGGAGCCTTGTCACCGACCGATCGCTGCGCCGACTCTATCGCGTGGAGACCGCCTGAGATGCACCATCTTCCCGCCATTGCCTCGATGGGTACCGCGCTCGGCCCACAAGTGCTCGAGCAGGTCCGCGCCCTGTTCGATGCCGAGCAGCGTGCGCTTGCCGCCCGCGTGCCGGTGCTGATTGCCGATTGTGCCTATGGCCCGCACGAACGCCACCGGCTCGACCTCTATCGCACTGGCGAGGAGCGCAACCTCCCGGTAGTGCTGTTCGTCCACGGCGGCGGCTTCCGCCTTGGCGACAAGGGCGACAACGGTTCCTGGCAGAACGCCGCATTTGCCCGCACCATGGCCGAGGCCGGATTCCTTGGCGCGGTGATGAATTACCGCCTCCTGCCCGAGGCGCGCTGGCCCGAGGGTGGCGAGGACGTGGTGGCAGCGGTCGCGTGGCTGCAGGCGCATGTCGCCGACCATGGCGGGGACCCGGCTCGGATCTTCGTGATCGGGACTTCGGCAGGCGCGGTGCACATCGCCACGGCGCTGAAGTTGAAGCCTGACCTGCCGATCGCTGGAGCCGTGCTCCTCTCAGGGCTCTACGGCTACACCCCGCTCAATGTGAAGGACGAGCCGTATTGCGGTTCGAACGACGACTACGCCGACCGGATGCCGCGCGAGGCGGTGGCGGCAACTACCATCCCGCTTCTCCTGGCCTGCGCCCAGTTCGATCCGCCGCGCTTCCAGGCCGAGTTCCTCGGCCTGATGCACGAGAGGTTGCAGCGCCACGGCACCATGCCCCGCGCCGTTACCCTGTCAGGCCACAACCATTATTCGATGGCTATGCATATCGGCACGGCGGACCGCCGCCTGACCGACGAAATCATCAGCTTTATCAGGGCCTTGTAGCGCCGATGTGGCTCGTGCCGCGCGCGCGGGCGAGCTTTTCCTGACGGTCACGCTCGCGCGCGGAGGCTCGCTGTTCGTCGGTGCGTTCGTGGTAGCAATCCGCGCAGGACACGCCCTCCTCGTACAGCGGCGAGGCGCGGCCCTCGTCGTTGATCGGGCGGCGGCAGGCGCGGCACAGCACATGGGTGCCGAGCGCGAGGCCATGGCCCACCGTCACGCGCTCGTCGAACACGAAGCACTCACCGTGCCACAGGCTCTCCTCCTCTGGCACTTCCTCGAGATACTTCAGGATGCCGCCCTGGAGATGGTAGACGTCCTCGACGCCCTCGGCCTTGAGGAAGGCGGTCGACTTTTCGCAGCGGATGCCGCCGGTGCAGAACATGGCAACCTTGGGCGCCCTCCCCTCGCCCAGCAGGCGCTCACGCTCACGCCGGAACCAGTCGGGAAAGTCACGGAAGGTCGCGGTCTTGGGGTCGATCGCGCGTTCGAAGGTGCCGGCGGCCACTTCGTAATCATTGCGGGTGTCGATGACGATGGTGTCGGGATCGGCAATCAGTGCGTTCCAGTCCTGCGGCGCGACGTAGGTTCCGACGCTGGCGCGCGGATCGATCCCCTCGACCCCCATCGTCACGATCTCGCGCTTGATCCGCACTTTCATGCGGTAAAACGGCATTTCCGCCGCGTGCGAGTACTTGACCTCGGCTTCCGCGCAATCGGGCTGGGCGCGGATGAAATCGACGACGTGCGCGATGCCTTCGGCGCTGCCCGCGATGGTTCCGTTGATTCCCTCACCTGCTACGAGCAACGTGCCCTTGATGCCTTGTGCCTTGCACTGGCTTTCAAGCGCATCGCGCAGCGCGGCCGGATCGGCAACGGGGGTGAAGCGATAGAGCGCAGCGACGGTAATGGGCGAGTCCATGGCGCGCCCTTAGTCCAGACGCGCCAGGATCGCTACCGTCAGAACGCCGCGATGCCGGTAATCGCCCGACCGAGGATCAGCGCGTGAACATCGTGCGTGCCTTCGTAGGTGTTCACCGTTTCCAGATTCACCATATGGCGGATCACCTGGTATTCGCCGGAAATGCCGTTGCCGCCGTGCATGTCCCGGGCCATCCGCGCGATATCGAGCGCCTTGCCGACGTTGTTGCGCTTGACGATCGAGATCATCTCGGGCGCGAACTTCCCCGCGTCCATCAGGCGGCCGACCTGCAGCGAGGCATGGAGGCCCAGCGTGATCTCGGTCAGCATGTCGGCCAGCTTCTTCTGGTAGAGCTGCGTTCCCGCCAGCGGGCGGCCAAACTGGTGGCGATCAAGGCCGTACTGGCGCGCGGCGTGATAGCAGAACTCCGCCGCGCCCAGCGCACCCCACGAAATGCCATAACGGGCGCGGTTGAGGCAGCCGAACGGCCCTTTGAGGCCCTGCACGTTGGGCAGAAGCGCGTCTTCGGGCACGAACACATCGTCCATCACGATCATGCCGGTGATCGAGGCACGCAGCGAGACCTTGTTCTCGATCTTGGGCGCCGACAGGCCCTTCATGCCCTTTTCCAGCACGAAGCCGCGAATGCCGCCACCATGAGCCTCGCTCTTTGCCCAGACCACGAAGACATCGGCGATCGGCGCGTTGGAAATCCAGGTCTTGGCGCCGTTGATGACGTATCCGCCGTCAACCTTCTTCGCGACGGTGCGCATCCCGCCGGGGTCGGACCCGGCATCGGGCTCGGTCAGGCCGAAGCAGCCGATCCATTCACCGGTGGCGAGCTTGGGCAGGTACTTGCGGCGCTGTTCCTCGGAACCATACTCGTAGATCGGGAACATCACGAGGCTCGACTGCACGCTCATCATCGAGCGGTAGCCCGAATCGACACGCTCCACCTCGCGCGCGACGAGGCCATAGGACACATAACCCGCGCCCGCACAGCCATAGTCCTCGGGCAGCGTCACGCCGAGCAGGCCCTGCTCGCCCATTTCGCGGAAGATATCGGGATCGGTATGCTCGTTGGCAAAGGCGTCGATCACGCGCGGCGCCAGGCGGTCCTGCGCAAAGGCGCGGGCGGCATCACGGATCATCCGCTCGTCATCGCTCAGCAGGCCTTCCAGCCCGAGTGCGTCTTCCCAACTGAACGGAACCATGCCTGCCATCTTGAAGCTCTCCTTTGCGGCGGGTGATTGCACATGAAATCAGTTCAGTTCAACCGCCCAATTTGCCGCATCCCTCAGCCATCGGCATCCGCCTGCATCTCGGGCCGGGCCGCAGCGAATGCCGGCAAGGCATTGCAGGCTTGCTCGATCGCCGGAATCCGGCCGAAATCGAAGCGCGCGCCAAAGCGTCGGGCATTGCCCAACTGCGGCACCAGCAGCACGTCGGCCAGGGTAACCCGGTCACCGAAGCAGTATGGCCCGTCACAGTCGCGGACCAGCTCCGCACAGGCCGCAAGCCCGGTCTCGATCACTTCCGCGGCCCAGGCGTCGGTCGCCTGCTGGTCAAAGCCGCGCGCCTTGAGCATCTTGAGGACCTTGAGGTTCTGGATCGGGTGAATATCGCAGGCGACCACCTGCGCGAAGGCGCGGACCTGCGCCCTGCTGACAGCGTCTTGCGGCAGGAGAGCGGGTTCGGGATAGACCTCGTCAAGATATTCGATGATCGCCATGCTCTGCGTCAGCACTGCTCCGGCAACTTCGAGCGCAGGCACATAGCCTTGCGGGTTGAGCGAGACGTAATCGGCATGGCGTTGTTCCCCGCTGCGCAGATCGTGTGGCCGTGTCTCCCAGCCAAGGCCCTTCAGGCCAAGAGCGATCCGCACCCGCCAAGACGCGGTGGAACGCCAGTAGCCATGCAACACGAGAGGGGCAGTTCCTGCGTGGTCGACATCTTTTTCCATGGCTCTCAGCGTAGCCACAGCGGTTGCCATTGCAAGGTGGTGCAACTGCTGGCTAGGGTCCGGGGCGATGACCACCTCTTCCCCGCCGCGCCTGCACCCGGTCTACGCCGACATGCCGGTCACGATCTTCGAGCACATGTCGGGACTGGCGCGCGAACTGGGCGCGCTCAATCTCGGGCAAGGGTTTCCCGACGGTCCGCCACCGGCTCCTTTGCTGGAAGCGCTGGGTAGGTCATCGGCCAAGGGATCGCACCAGTACCCGCCCATGGCCGGCCTGCCCGAACTGCGGCAGGCCGTGGCCGATTTCTACAGGCGCACGCAGGGGCTGGAACAGGCGCGCGACGGGGTGATCGTCACCTCCGGGGCGACAGAAGCGGTTGCCGCCGCGATTCTCGCCGTAGCCGCCCCGGGCGACGAGGTACTGCTGTTCGCCCCGGCATATGACGCCTACGCCCCGCTGGTGCGGCGGGCTGGCGGCGTGCCGAAGTTCATCGCCCTCAAGCCACCCGCGTGGTCGTTTGACCGGGCTGCGATCGAAGCGGCCATTTCGCCACGAACGCGCGCCGTGATCCTCAACGATCCGCTCAACCCCACCGGCACGGTCGCCTCGCCGGAAGATCTCGCCATGCTCGCGGCCGTGTGCATCGAACATGACCTCTTCGCCATCTGCGACGAGGTGTGGGAGAACGTGCGCTTCGATGGCAGGCCCCATGCCTCGCTGCTCGCGCAGCCGGGGATGGCACAGCGTGCGATCAAGATCGGTTCGGCGGGCAAGATCTTCGGCGCGACGGGGTGGAAGGTTGGCTGGATCGTGGCCGATCCGCAAGTGGCCGCCGTGGTCGGCCGGGCCCATCAATTCCTTACCTTCACCACGCCGCCGATGCTGCAGAGCGCAGTCGCCGAGGCGCTCGACGATGCCCGCATCGCCGCCGATTGCGTGGCGCAATGGGCCTCATCGCGCTCGGTCCTCCTAGCTGCTCTCGCCGAGGCGGGATTTGCAGTGCTGCCAAATGTCGCCACGTGGTTTGCCTGCATTGATCTTGAAGCATCTGGCATCGCACTCAACGACCGGACCTTCAGCGAGCGCGCCGTTCGCGAGGCGGGCGTTGCCTCGATCCCGCTTTCCGCTCTGTGGGAAGGCGCCGACATGCCGAGGCACATCGTGCGGCTCTGCCACTGCAAGAGCGAATCGATGCTCCGGGAAGCGGTGTCAAACCTTGTCCGATGGCGCGATAGCATCGGGAGAGACTGCCTGAACCCGTTCCCTTCACAGCGGCCAGAACCAGAGTATCAGCGGAGTGCCGACAAGCACCACCAGCACCGATAGCGGTGCGCCAAGCCGCGCGTAATCGCCGAACCGGTAGCCTCCCGGACCCAGCACCAGCGTGTTGCACTGGTGTCCGATCGGGGTGAGGAAATCGCACCCTGCACCCACTGCCGTTGCGATCAGGAAGGCTTCGGGCCGGTAGTGCAACTGCTCGGCAAAGACCCCGGCGATCGGCGCCATGACCAGAACCGTCGCCGCGTTGTTGAGGAACGGGGTGACGGCCATCGCCGCGATCAGGATCAGCGCCACGGCTCCCCAGGGCGGCAGCTGGACGGCCAGATCGGCAAGGAGCTTGGCGATAACGTCCGAGGCGCCCGTCGTCTGCAGGGATTCGCTGACCGGAATAAGCGCCGCCAGCATGATCAGGATCGGCCATTCGATCGCCTTGTAGGCCTCGTCCGCCGGTAGTGCGCCGGTGATGACCGTCAGCCCCGCGGCGGCGAAGAAGGCGAGTGCTGCGGGCATGAAGCCGCTGCCTGCCGCCACCATGGCCGCGGCCAGAATGGCCAGCGGAAGCCAGCGCGTGCGGCGCGAGCCCAGGCCGATCTTGCGCTCGGCCAGCGGCAACGCGCCCATTTCGGCAAGACGGGCGGGCATGGTCTGGAGCGGCCCCTGCAGCACGATCACGTCGCCGGCCTGCAGCACGGTGTTGCCGGGCTTGTTGGCGATGGTCTCCCCCTCGCGCGAGATGGCGAGCAGGTTCAGCCCGAGCCTTTCGCGCATCTGCAACCGCCCCGCGGTCCTGCCAATCAGGGCAGAGTCGGCATGAACCACCGCCTCGATAACGCCGATGCCGTCGGGCTGTCGGCCGCTCTCCTGATCGTGGCCTCCTGCCAGGGCGAGGCGTTCCGCGCCGACAACGCGCTCGAGCGTGTTGGGTTCGCCGCTCAGGATCAGCACGTCCCCCTCGCCGATATGCGTATGGGGATCGACCTCGCCACGCATGTCGCCGCGCAGCAATCCGGCAACCTCGATCTCGTCATCGTGCCGGGCGACGAATTCCGACACGGTAAGGCCGGCGATCGGCGAACCTTCGGTAACCGTGGCTTCGATGACATAGGCGCCGATATTGATCGCCTCGTCCATGCCCTGTGCGGCCTGCCTGTCGGTCGGCAGCAGGCGCCAACCCACGGACAGGAAGGCCAATCCCATGGCCAGCAGGGCGAGGCCTGTGGGCAGATAGTCGAACATGCGGAAAGGCTCGCCAGTCATCTCCTCACGCACCCGCGAGACGATGATGTTGGGCGAAGTGCCGATCAGCGTGGTCAGGCCCCCGAGCAGCGAGGCAAAGGCCATCGGCATGAGGTAGAGCGAGGGCGAGGCCTTATTGCGCCGCGCCATCTGCACGGCTCCGGGCATCAGCATGGCCAGAGCGCCGACGTTCTTGATGAAGCCCGATGACAGCCCGACAGCCGCCGAAAGCGCCAGCATCTGGCCCTGCGGCCGCCGGATGCGCTGGGCGAGGGACTGCAGGGCGCGCTCGATCATGCCGGATCGCTGGACGGCAGCGGACAGGACCAGCGCCGATCCCACGATCACCACGATGTCATCGGAAAAGCCGGTGAACGCCTGCTTGGGCGAAACCACGCCGATTGCCACCGCGAACAGCAGCGCGATCACGGCCGTCACGTCATACCGGAAGCGCCCCCACAGAAACAGGGCCATCATCCCGCCGAGGGTGGCCAGCGAAAGCCATTGGGGCTGCGTCATTGCAACCCTGAATGATCGAACCGGACGCGGGTTCCCCGGCCCGGCGTTCAGCGCGCCCTAGAAGCGCAGCTCACCCTGCACCGGCGGCTTGCGCCGTGGTGCGGGCACCGTGCGCGCCTGCGGGAGGAGGCAGCGTGCCCTGCCCTGCAGTACATAGACGGCATGGCGCTGCCCGCCGCGGTTCTCGTGATCGATCGCATAGCCCTTGTAGTAACGGCGCAGGAGACCCGCCCCGACCAGTTCCGACACCGCTCGGCTGAGGTTGGTCTTGCCCGAGGCACGAACCCGGCAGCGCACCTCTTCCTCGATCGCCGCAGCGGCAGCTGCGGGATCGGCGGGCATGCGATCTTCAAGGATCAGGTCCGACCGGACCCGTTCGGCAAGCGCGGCGCGGCGCGGGTCACGCCCGCCCATCGGCGCAAGACTGTCGCACAGCCAATCGCGCAAGGTGAACTGCTGGCGCCCGCGCTGCACGAAAGGCCCCGCTTCGCCATCGGCATCGGCCACCTCGGCAATGAGGCTGAGCACCATGAAGGCGTAGCGCGGCCTGGAGCTCGCCTGCGAAAGGCAATCGAGCAAGGACGACATTGCGCCATGTGCAGAAGGGCCGGGCAGGATGGCTGACTGGAACATTACAGGATTCAAGAAAGCACAAAAGGTGATTCCTGTGAATCCCTCAAGTTCGGCATCCTTCACCAAATCCAACATTTGTCCCCTGTGACACTCTGCCCGAGGGTAAAGTGTCACAGACTAGCCTTTGCAACGCGAAGGCGCAGCTCGCGCCGTGGATGAAAGCATTTGAAGCCCTGCTATCGCGAACCCGCTCCATCGTCTTCAGCCCCTGCACGCGCACCATGGTTCTCCAAAGCGAACTCCCTGATTGCTTCCGCGGCGATCCGCGTCGAATCCATGCCGGCAGGAACTCCGCAATAGACAGCCACCTGCAACAGTGCCTCGCGGATCTCCTCGCAGGTCAGACCGTTGCGAAAGGCCGCCTTGACATGCAGGCGCAACTCGTTCGGCCGGTTGAGCGCACTGATCATGCCAAGGTTGAGCAGGCTGCGGTCGCGCGCAGCAAGGCCTGGCCGAGACCATACCTCCCCCCAGCACCAGCCCGTCGTGAGTTCCTGCATCGGCCGGGTGAAATCGTCGGCAGCAGCCAGCGCCTTGTCGACGTAGGCATCGCCCAGAACCTCCTTGCGCCGTGCAAGCCCGCGGCGGAATTGATCTTGATCCATGAGCCTCCTTCCAAGAGTCTTCCCACTGTCCGAGATAACGTGCTTTAGGACTGATATGCCCGATCACGGCCCCCTCACAGGCAGCACTTCACAGTGAGGCCACCAGCCCGTGGCTCGACCATTCCCGGTCGAAACCGGGGTCCTTTACACCGCCGAAGGGTGCGAGTTCCGGGGAAAGCGGTTGCAGGTCAGAGCATCCGGGGGAGGACGTCGGTTGCGCCGTTCCGGTCGGTGATGCGGTGTTTCATCGCACCTGCCACGTGCAGCATGACGAGAATGAGCAGGGCGTACGCACCATACTTGTGCAGCGCCTGAAACAGCACAAAGGCAGTGTCGTTCTTCGGCAGCAATTCGGGCAGTTCCGTAAAGAAGAACGGCACCCCGTCGCTCTGCGTAAAGCTCGCCGACATACTGTACCCGAGCAGCGGAATGAGCACGGTCAGCGCGATGAGCAGCCGATGCACCATGTGCGAGAGCAACTTTTCCCAAGGTTGCAAAGCATCGGGCTCTTCCGGCAACCGCCGGCGGTTGCTCCAGCGGATCAGCAAATGCGCCAGCGCCACGATCCATGCAAGCAGCCCGAACTGCTTGTGGTTGGGGTAGAAGAAGGCGAACTTGGCAATGGAGTCGTCCGGCAGGCCGGTCATGTACCAGCCGATCAGAATGAGGCCGCATACCAGCACCGCGCGCAGCCAGTGAAGCGCGCGCATGGAAAGCGGATACCTGGTCGGAATTGCGGCCTCAGCGGTCATGACCTGCTCCTCAAAGATAGATGCCGCGCGAGTATCCGCCGTCCACCGTCAACGATTGGCCAGTGATCGATGCATCGGGCGCAGCGGCCAGGAAAGCCACCACCCGCCCGACATCGTCGGTTTCCAGAATGGCACCGGCAGGGATGTCGGCGGTGAACTCGGCCTCGACCTGCGCCGGGTCGATCCTCCGGTCATGCGCAATCTCGCTGAACAGTTCGGCCAGATGCGGAGTGCGCACGATGCCGGGATGCACCGCGTTGACGCTGATGCCGAACGGACCGAGCTGGTCGGACAGGACCTTGGTCAGATGCGTTACGGCGACGTTGCGCAATCCGCTCAGCGTATCGCTCGACCGGCCGGTAAGGCCGCCGATGTTGATGACATGTCCCGCTCCTCGCGCCTTCATTGCGGGCGCAACGGCTTGGATGTAGCGAAGGTATCCCCCGACCTTGATGTCGACATCGGACATCAGCAGGTCGATATCGACCTGCTCGATCACCCCGCCGATCGGATTGGAACTGGCCGCGGCATTGACCAGCACATCGATCCGCCCGAACCGTGCCAGCACGCCATCGACCAGCAGCCGCATGCTGCGCTTGTCGGTCGCATCCGACGCGAGCGCCACCACGGTGCCATGCTTGCCGAGGTCTTCGGCCGCAGCAGTCAACCGCTCGAGCCCTCTCGCCGTGATCACCACGGCAAAGCCCGCCTTGCAAAGCGCACGCACGATCCCCGGTGCGATGCCACCGCTGCCGCCAGTGACAAGGGCAACCGGACTGGCGGTCATGGCAGCTCAGCCTGGATCAGCATCGGACCTTGGCGGGAAAGGCCTTCGCGCAGCGCCGCCTCAAACTCGCCTGTCGTACTCACCCGTACGGCCTTCACGCCATAGCCCTCAGCCAGCGCGGTCCAGTCCACGCATGGATTGTCGAGCCGGGTCAGCCCCGCGATGACCGTGTCGTCCAAGGGCGCTTCGGCGCGGGTCAATTCGGTCTGGAGGATGGCATAGCGATGGTTCGCCGCGATGATCACCGTGACGTCGAGGTTCTCCCGGGCCATCGTCCACAGCGCCTGCAGGGTATACTGCGCGCTGCCATCGGACTGGAGCGAGACAACCCGGGCCCCAGGCTCAGCCAGCGCCGCGCCGACCGCACAGGGCAAGCCCTGCCCGATCGCCCCGCCGGTATTGGTCATGACCCGGTGCTGCCGCGCACGATGGGCATTGCGCAGCCATGGCCCGCCCAGTGTTGATCCTTCCAGCGAGATCACCGCATCATGCGGCAACTGCGCGAGCAGTTCCTCGACCACAAGCGCCGGGTTCAGCGCAGCCCCGCGATCCGTGGCGGGCACGGCGGGTTCGACCCCCGCCGTCATGGCAAGCGATCTCGCGCCCAGCGCCTCGCCCAGATCGAGCAAGGCCGCCACGGCATCGTGCTCGGGACCTGCCAACCGCACCAGCCGCTCCTCGGCGACGAGCTGGCTTGGCCACCCCTCATAGCCGAAGTAGCTGATCGGCATCCGCGATCCGGCCAGCACCACTGTGGCATCGCCCATTTGCGCAATCACATCGTCCGGGAAATAGGCCTGCCGTTCCACTGCGGGCAGATCGCCACCCAGCGTCACCATGGCGGGATAGGGCTCCATCAGCAGCCGCCCGCCCAGATGCGCGGCCAGTGCGGCACCGGCACGCACGCCGGCTTCGGTCAGGGCATTGCCGCCCAGCAGCACGATGACATCTTCTGCACCTTCGAGCGCCGCCTTGGCCTGCGCGATGTGCTGAGGCGCCACCGGGGCCCCTCGCCAGGCACGCGCGACAAGCGCCTGCGCGTCACCCGCGGCCTCGGCATCGATCACGTCGGTCGGCACGATCAACGTTGCCGCGCCGCCTTCCGCCTCGCCTGTCGCGGCAAATGCACGGTCGACATCCTGCACGATCGCATCGGTTGCGGCCATCCGGATCACCTGCCGCGATACGGGCGAGGCCAGCGACTCAATGTCCGACGTCAGCGGCGCATCGTAGGCGAGATGCCAGGTCGCATGATCACCAATAACGTTGATGATGCGCGATCCGGCGCGGCGGGCATTGTGGAGGTTGGCGATGCCGTTGGCAAAGCCGGGACCAAGGTGCAGCAGGGTCATCGGAACCTTGCCCGAAACCCGGTTGTAGCCGTCGGCCGCGCCGGTACAGACGCCTTCGAACAGGCTCAGTACCGAGCGGATCCTGCCATTGCGCGCCAGCGCGCTGACCATGGTCATCTCGGTCGTGCCGGGATTGGCGAAGCAGATCTCCACGCCGCCGCGATGGAGCGCGTCGAACATCACGTCGGCGCCGGTACGCTTGCTCATGCCTTTTCACCCGAAACAGATGCCGCGCTTGCGCCGGCGAGAAAACCCTCGACCAGACGCAGGAAATCCTGCGGTGCGTCGTCATGCACGTAGTGCGTTGCGCTCTCCACCGTCGCGTGCCGAAGCATCGCGTTACGGCTTTCCAGTTCGCGAACCGCATCGAGACTGCAGAAGTCCGATCTGCCACCACGGATCACCAGCGTCGGCACAGCGATTCCCGCGATCACCGGCCACAGGTCGACCACCCGGGCCGGGTCCGGCGACACCCGGGTTCTGGCGATCCCCTCGGCATCATACCGCCAGATCACCGCCCCATCGGCGTCGGCCCTCATGCTTTCCCACAGCCGCTCCTCAATCGCCGCATCGCTCACGTTGGGCCGCAGCTTGCGCCAATAGGCCCGCGCCTCGACCCAGTCGGCAAAGCGCGTCGGCAGCGCCTTCATCTCGGCAACGATCCGTTCGAAGCCGGCACCCGAAACCGACGAGCCGGCAGTGATGTCTTCCACCACCAGCGCTTCAAGCCGCTCAGGGTTCTGGCTGGCATAGACGTAGGACGTCGTCCCGCCCATCGAATGCCCGATCAGCGTGAAACGTGTCAGCCCGAACGCCGCAACCACGGCCTCAAGATCGCAGACATAGGCATCGGTGTAGTAGTTCCGGTCCGGGTCCCAATCGCTTTCGCCCCGCCCGCGCGCATCGAAGGCGATCATGTGGAACCGGTCCGAAAGCGCACGCGCCAGATTGCGCCATGTTCCCGAGTAGCCGCGCAGCCCGTGCAGCAGGACCAGCGTCGGGTTTGCCGGATCGCCCCACTCGCGGACGTGGATCTTCACCGCACCGCTCGCCACCGCGCGGGTCCGCTCCCCCTCGAGCAGGGCAACCGGCTGCGGTGCCAGATCGGGAACTTGTGCCGTCATCGCCATGCCCTCAGGTCAGGCCATTGCCTTCGGCGTCCTCGGCACGCAGGCCCCCGAGGCGCGCGTTGAGGCGGCCGCGCGTGGCAAAGGCCCAGCAAACGATCACTTCGTCGCGGTTCGGACCATCGTCGAACGAGACACTCATGGTGTCGTAGTGCGAACGCACATAGAGCGCGTCCTTGTGGCCCAGCGGGATGTCGAGGATCGTACCCGGCACGCCACGCTTGCCGGTCGAAGGCACCCACGATGCGCCGCCGCCCACCGCATCGCGGACCGGGTTGGCCGCCGGGTTGGTCAGCAAGGCATTGCCATGTTCATACTCGCCGTCGATGCCGACCATGATCGCCTTGCCGTAGCTCTCGATCGCGGCTCCCCCCGACAGCGCGTTGAGGCGGCGACCGAACTCCTCGCCCAGCACAGGTGAAGCGTCGATCCAGGCCGACAGATCCTCGACGAACTGCCCCGCATAGGGGTTCTTGATGCAGGCACCGACCATGTACTTGAACAGCGGCGCGCCATCGGCGGCAGCACCGGTCTCGCCCGCCCAGATTTCCTGGATCTGCGAGTACCAGCGGCGAACGTGAAAGGCGCCGAAGTTGGCGGCATAAGTCGTCATCATAACTCCCCAATCTATGCAATGCGCGGCTGCCTTTGCGGCACGCTTTCGGACACGACCCCGCCTACAGCCCCGATCCTACAGCGTGGTCGGATCGGCTTGGCCCTGGTTGCGGTTCAGTTCTGCCTGCGAAGCCCCGCCTGCCAGCGGCACCCGCTGGCAGAAGACTTCGAGCATATGGCCATCAGGGTCGTAGAAGTAGATGCCGACCGACACGCCATGATCGAGGATCTCGGCGATCTTCACGCCGCGCTGCTGGAAGAATTCATGGTTCCGGCGCAGGTCTTCCATGCTGGTACTGGCAAGCTGAAAACCGATATGCTCGAATTCCTTGCCCTTGGATGCGCCTTCCTCGGCCTTGAACAGCGCGACGTCGTGGTCACTCTCGCCAAAGCTCAGGAAGACGCCCCCCTTGTAGGGGCCATCCCCCGCCCGGGCGGTGATCTTCATGTTGAGCACCTCGCAGTACCACCGCGCAGACGCTTCCGGATCGCGCACATAGAGAACAACGTGCGCGATGCGCTCGATCCTAATTGGTGACATGCGGCAACCCCAGGTCAGCTGGAACCCCAGGGATCCAGGCCAGATCAGTGATCTCATTGAATTCCCTCCATTCCTTGGCCCATGTCCGGCCTCCATCGGTACTGCGATAGAGGTAGCCGAACTTGCTCGCCGAAAGCAGGAAGTCAGGATCGGAAGGGTTTGAGCCGAAGGCCCAGATGCAGGAGTTGGACGGCGTGTCCAGGACGGCATGGTGCCATGTCAGCCCTGCATCGGCAGAAGTCAGGATCGCGGCAGTGGTGCCCGGGGTTCCGTCACCGATGCCGACCGCAATGTCGGTCGAACTGCCGGGCTTCCTGAGGAGAACGCGGGAATACCGAAGGCCCCAGGTGTCCTTGGCCGGCGTGCGCTCCCACGTCTTGCCATCGTCGGTCGAACGATAGAGCGCGATCACGGTAAGGGCCAGATGGACCGTGCTGCCATCGTCCTGCGGCAGGATCATGATGTCGTGCAGATCGGAATTGCCGCCGAATTCGGACCAGGTGGTGTCGATGCGATCCCAGGTGTCTCCACCATCGCGGCTGCGCCACAGGCCACCTTCCTCGACGCCTGCCCACACGTCCTTCGGGTCATGCGGATCGACGGCGACCGCGAGCATGCGCGGACGGTTCACGCCTTCGCAGAACTCCGGCATCTCCAGCGGCGTCTTCTCCCACGTGTAGCCGCCGTCAACCGAACGGAACAGCGCGGCACGCGATGGCGCACCGCTACCGGCATAGATGATCCGGGGGTCGCTCTCGCTCACTGCCAGCTTCCACACCGCGTAGCCGTTCAGCGCGCAGTCGATGCGGCGCCAGTGAACCCCACAGTCCTCGCTGTGGAACAGGCCCTTTTCGGCACCTGCAAACACGGCTTCGGGATTGGCGGGATCGACCAGCAGGCAGCGCACACGGTCATCGTACTCCAGATCCTGGCGGATGTTGATACGATACCAGCTCTTGCCATCGTCATGGCTGCGCATGACGGCCTGTCCGTCAGTCGCGACAATCAAAGTCCTGCTCATGGGAGTGTCCTGCTCATGCTGCCTGCGTTCCTGCTCATTTCCGGCGCTCGCTGCTGATCAGCTCAGATTGATCCAGACGCTCTTGACTTCGCTGTAGAGCTCCATCGCCTGGCGGCCATGTTCGCGGCCCCAGCCCGATTGCTTGAAGCCGCCGAACGGCGTCGCATTGTCAACCAGGTTGAAGCAGTTGACCCACACCGTCCCCGCCTTCACGGCGGCGGCCATGCGATGCGCCTGCTTGAGGTCGTTGGTCCAGATCCCTGCCGAAAGCCCGAAGTCGGAATCGTTCGCCTGAGCGACCAGGTCCTCTGGGTCCGACCAGCGCAGCGCGCTCAGCACCGGGCCGAAGATCTCCTCCCGCACGATGCGCATGCTGCTTGCCGCATTGGCCATGATCGTCGGCTGGAAGAAGAACCCCTCATCCAGGCCCTGCGGACGCGCGCCGCCGATGACCAGTTCCGCGCCTTCGCGCTGCCCGATCTCGACATAGGAGCTGACCCGGTCCCATTGCTCCTCCGACACCAGCGGGCCGAAGTTCACCGCAGGATCAAGCCCGTTGCCGATGGTCAGCTTCGCGGCATGTTCGGCGATGCGGGCAAGCAGGTCGTCGTGAATGTCGGCATGCGCGTAAAGCCGCGATCCGGCCGTGCAGGTCTGGCCCTGGTTGAAGAAGATGCCCGACGCGATCGATGCCGCCGCCGCATCGAGGTCGGCATCCGGCAGGACGATCTGCGGCGACTTGCCGCCCAGCTCGAGGCTGACCTTCTTGAGATTGCCGGTGCTGCCACGCACGATCGCCTTGCCTACCTCGGTCGATCCGGTGAAGGCCACCTTGTCCACGCCGGGGTGATCGACCAGCGCCGCGCCTGCATCACCAAAGCCGGTAACCACATTGAACACACCCGCCGGAATCCCTGCCTCGAGCGCCAGCTCGGCAAGGCGCAGCGCGGTCAGCGGGGTTTGCTCGGCCGGCTTGAGCACCACCGTGCAGCCCGCCGCGAGCGCCGGAGCGACCTTCCACGCCGCCATCGACATCGGATAGTTCCATGGCACGATCAGCCCGCACACGCCTACCGGCTCTCGCACCGTATAGTTCAGGATCCTGGCCCCGCTGCGCGGCGAAACCGGCAGCGTCTCGCCACCGAACTTGGTCGGCCAGCCCGCAAAGTAGCGGAATGTCTTGATGGAGCCCTCGATCTCCACGGCCTTGGTCAGCGTGGCCGGCTTGCCGTTGTCGATGCACTCCAGCACAGCCAGCTCCTGCGCCTCACGCTCGATCAGGTCGGCCAGGCGGTTGAGCAGGAGCGAGCGGTCCACTGCGCTCATGTCACGCCACGCGGGATTGCTCAGCGCGCGGCGGGCGGCCTGCACCGCCAGGTCGACGTCCGCCGCATCACCTTGCGCAACGCGGCAGATCTCCTTGCCGGTAGCGGGATTGCAGGTGGCAAAGGTCTTGCCCGAAACCGAGGGGACCATCCTGCCATCGATGATCAGGCCGCGCGGCTTGTCGGCGAGAGCCCGTTCCAGTCGTGCGGCAATGGCAAAGGCGTCCGAACCGCCGACATGTGCAAGGTTTGTCATGGTCCCTCTCTGGAATCCTGGCGTCAGCCACTGGTGGTCCGCCAAGCGGGACAGCGCGGCATACGGGCCGGTCAAAATCTCGAATCAGCTGATAACTCACCATTTGAATGTAAACAATACTAGATTTATATGTTTGGTTGTTTCATATGTTTGACAATGTGGCAGAGCCGAAGGGCCTGAGGGAGGGCTGTCGATGCAGACGATTGATGATCACGGTAATCTTGCCTCATGGCTGACTTCGGCAAGCATGAAGCGCGCGCCTATCAAGGTGCCCGACATCGCACCCTCACTTGCCGAGGCTTATGATATCCAGCGGGCCGTGTTCGGGACGTCGGGCTTGCCGGTGACGGTGTGGAAGCTCGCCCTCACCTCCGATCCTGTCCGGGAGCAGTTCGGTGCCGCCGAGCCGGCGGTGGGCCGATTGTCGGCCAGCGCGATACTCAATCCGGGGACGGAAGCCAGACAGACCTGGCCGGAGCTCTATGCCGAAGCGGAGATCGTGTTTCAGATCGGCCAGGATCTGCCACCCACAGGAACGCCCTACACCCGCGAAACCGTGCTTCCGGCGATCAGGGCCGTCCACGGCGGCATCGAACTCGCCGCATCCCGCTATCTTGGCAGTTCGGCGCCGCTCAAACTGTTCGTTGCCGACAATGCGATGGCCCACGCCATCGTCGCCGGTAGCCATCTTGCCGCCGGTTGGGAGCCTCGTTTCGGCGCCTTGCCGGTTTCCATCCAGGTCAACGGGGAGTTGATCGAGACGGGTTCATCCAGCCGCGTGATGGGCAATCCACTCGATGCGCTGGTCTGGCTGGCAAACTGGCTTTGCGAAAACGGCGAAGGCGGACTGCGACGCGACCAGCTGGTCTCCTCGGGGAGTTGCACTGGCGCTACGCCGGTAAAGGCCGGAGACGTGGTGACGGCAGACTTTGGCGATAAGCAAGGCGCGCGAATAACCATCGTCGACTGAACACTGGTATTGCATCGGAGATCTTCAATGAGCCTTGAATTGGGACTGGACGGCAAGGTTGCCGTCATCACCGGCGGCGGTGTGGGCATCGGCAAGGAGACCGCACGCAAGCTTGCCCTGGCCGGCGCCAAGGTCGTCATCGCCGCGCGAACCGCTTCAAAGCTTGAGGCGGCAGCGGCCGAGCTGCGCGCCAGCACCGGAGGCGAGATCATCGCCGTTCCGACCGACACCACCTCGAAGGAATCTGTCGAAGCCCTTGTTGCCGCAGCGGTCGAGCGCTTCGGTACGGTTCACATCCTCGTCAACTGCGCCGCAGCCCCCGGCGGCCTCGTCCGCAACGCCATCGAACTGGCTGACGAGGACGCGCTGATGCTCGATCTCAACACCAAGCTGTTCGGATACTTCCGCACCGCCAAGGCCTGCGTGCCGCACATGCGCAAGGCTGGCTGGGGCCGCATCGTCAACGTCGGCGGCCTCACCGCGCGCTGCACCGAGGCGCTGTCAGGCATGCGCAACACCGCGCTGGTCCACTTCACCAAGACGCTGTCGGATGAAGTCGGCAAGGACGGCATTACCGTGAACATCATTCACCCCGGCGTGACACGGACGGAACACATCGAGGAATGGTTCGCCGAGATGGCGGCCGAGGAAGGCACCACCGTCGATGCCATCGTCAAGCGCGAGGCGGGCGATCCGGCGGCACTCAAGCGCATGCTCGAAGTCGAGGAAGTGGCCGATCCGATCGTATTCCTCTGCTCGAAGCTGGGCAGCGGCGTCACCGGTGAATCGATCGCCGTCGACGGTGGCCTGTCGCGCGCCGTGTTCCTGTAAAGCCAATGGGGCGCCCGTCGCAAGACCGGCGCCCCATCCCCCCGAAGCGATGCTGCAATTGGCGGTTCAGGCCGCCTTTTTCGTGCCTGAAGTGGCCCAGATCGTCGCGACGACGCTGAGCACCAGCACCACGCAGCAGGAATAAAGCATAAGGTTGAAGCTGCCCGTTACCAGCGTTGCCGCAGCTGCTGCGGGTCCAAGCCCGGTGCCGAACGTCTGGATTGACCCCATCGCACAGACCACACGGCCGCGCTCGCAGGCATCGGAACAGATCCCCGAAAGCAGCGGCTGCGCGAAGTTCCAGCTGAACATCATCAGCACGCAGGCCAGGATGAAGGCATGGTCGCTGACATGACCGCGGAACAGCAGGAAGCCGACGACCCCGGCAACGGCGCTGACGACCAAAGGCCCCGCCCGGCCCCAGCGCTGCGGCAGAAATCCCGCCAGCGCCGCTGCAACAACTCCGGCCATCGTGCCGATCGAAAGGCCGCTGGCGATCGTCCCCGCACTAAGGGCGCTTTCGATGCCGATGCGCTCGGAATAGCTCCACCCCGCGCCCATCGCGAAGAACAGCAGGAACACGCCGACAAGCGAACCGGACGCGATCCGCCAGTCCAGCGCGCCGCCACCGGCGAACATGTCCGCTTCGTCGGCCGAGCCATCCGGCAGGGCTTCAAGCGACAGGATCACCAGCAGGCTCGCCACGGCAATGGCAGCAAACACGGTACTCGGCCGGAAGGTCGCCTGGATCGCGGGCAAGGCATAGAGGAACACCGTGCTGAACAACGCTCCGGCCACGAGGTAGATCGAGAAGGCCCGGTCCGGGTTGCGGGCGCGGCCCAGCGCGGCAAAGGCAAAGCCAATCGCAATGCCAGCGCCTGCTCCGGACACGACCCGCGCCGCTGCCATTGCGGCAAAGCTGGTCGTCACGCCGGTCATCAGGTTGCCTGCCGCAATCAGTGCCAGCCCCGCCGCAACAGCGAACCGCCACGATACCCGCGAAAGCGCGAAAGTGCTGAGGCCAATGGTCACGCCCATCGCGTTGATGTCCCACGCAACGAGATAGCCCAGCTGGTCGTTGTCGAAGCCGGTCTGCTGCGCGACGAGCGCCAGGAAGCCAGGCGTCACGAAGATCACCAGCGCACCGATGATGCCCACCGCCACTGCGCTTGCCAGTCCTGCAGGTGTCAACCGCGCTGCCGGCATGTCGGGCGGGGTGGCCGTTTCCATCGTCACTGCCTGATCCATCGCCCGCCCCGCTCCCCGCGTCTTGTCATGGTTGTCAGGCAGGCAGGACGTCCTGAACGGCCAGCGCGAACTTGTCGACCAGTTCGTCCACTTCCGCACGGTTGATCACCAGAGGCGGCGCGAACACCAGCGTATCGCCCAGAGCGCGCGTGATCAGACCGCGCGCGGCTGAAGCCTTGAGGATCTGGCGTCCGGTGCGGTTGGCCATCGGGAAGGTTTCCTTGGTGCCGCGATCCTTCATCAGTTCGATGCCGATCATCAGGCCCTTGCCACGAATATCGCCGACGTGGGCATGCTGGCCAAGACGGTCCCTGAGCTGCCGGAGCATGTAGGGGCCGACATCTGCGACGTTGTCGACCACCTTCAGGTCGTCGATCAGCTTCAATGCAGCAAGCGCCGCTGCGGCCCCGACCGGGTGCGCCGAATAAGTGTAGCCATGGCCGAACAGGCCCGCCTTCGCCGCCTCCCCCTCGATGACGTCCCACACCTTTGGCGAGATGAAGCAGACAGACATCGGGAAATAGCCGGAAGTCACGCCCTTGGCCGAAGTGATCAGGTCCGGCTCATAGCCGTATGCCTGGCTGCCCCAGTACGTCCCGAGACGGCCGAAGCCCGAGACGACTTCGTCTGCCACCAGCAGAATATCGTGCTTCTTCAGGATCGGCCCGATCTCATCGAAGTAGCCTTCGGGTGGCGGGATCAGCCCGCCGGCCCCCATCACCGCTTCGGCAAAGAACGCCGCGATCGTGTCGGCGCCCTCACGCTCGATGGTGTCTTCCAGCTCCTTGGCCAGGTGTCTGGAATAGTCGCGCTCGCTCATCCCCTCGGGCGCGTTGCGGTAGTGATAGGGCGCGCTGACGTGGATGATCGGCCCCTTGGGCAGGTCGAACAGAGTGTGCATGCCGGGCAGGCCGGTCAGGCTCGCCGTTGCCACGCCCGAGCCGTGATAGGCATTCCAGCGCGCAATGATCTTCTTCTTCTCCGCCTTGCCGCGAAGGTTGTTGTAGTACCAGATCAGCTTGAGCTGGGTCTCGTTCGCATCGCTTCCCGAGGCGCCGAAGAACACCCGAGACATCGGCACCGGTGCGCGCTTCAGCAATTCCTCGGCGCACTCCGCAACCACGTCGGTCGACATGCCGTTGAAGGTGTGGAAGAACGAAAGGCGCTCGCTCTGCCGGGCAATGGCCTCGGTGATCTCCTTGCGGCCATAGCCCAGATTCACGCACCACAGCCCCGCCATCCCGTCGAGGTATTCCTTGCCGTCGACGTCGGTAACGCGGACGCCGGAGCCGCTGGACATGACGGTAGGACCATCAGCCATGAGGTCGGTGATCGCGGTGAACGGATGGAACTGGCTGCGCTGGTCACGCAGGGCAGCTTCGGAACGCGCGGCCTCGGAAGGCTGGGTGGCCATGTGATTTCTCCCTCGCCGCCCGGCTCGCCTGTCGAATCAGGGGCAGCACATCAATAACGCTCCTTCCATTACCCATTTAGTCCTTTTATGCAACAGTCATAGTTATAGACGTCTGTTTTTCCCGTTTTCTGAACAATCATGGCCGGTGCGCATTGTCTCATCTGGCGCAACAATGTCTTGGCAAAGCGTGCTCACCATTGACTTGAAGCCATGCCTGAATGATCAGGAAGCATGGACGAAAAGCCCGATCTTGGTAATGTCATGGCGATGATGTCGTTCGCCGCAGTCGTCAGCACCGGCGGGTTCTCCAGTGCGGCGGAGATGCTCGGCTATTCGAAGGCGGCGGTCAGTCGTCAGATTGCCAAGCTGGAACAGAGCATCGGCGTGCGCCTGCTCGATCGCACCACGCGCTCGGTCACGCTGACCCCGGCAGGGCGCGAGATGTACGCCCGTTGCGCGCGCATTGTCGAAGAGGTCAGCGAAGCGAACCAGATCATCAGCGGCATGGTGTCGAAGCCGCGCGGCGAACTGAAGGTCAATGCACCGGTCGTTGCCTCGCTGTTCGACCTGACTTCCATCATGCCGCGCTTCCTCCAGACCTACCCGGACGTGCGGCTGTTCGTGAACCTGTCGGACAGCAAGGTCGATCTGATCAAGGGACGCTTCGACGTCGCCTTCTGGATGGGCGATACCTTTGACAGTTCTCTGGATTCCGTGCGTCTGCGCCACTATCCCATGGTGCTGGTGGCCTCGCGCGGATACCTCGACAGCGCGGGTCGTCTGAACGTGCCGAATGATCTGAAGGATCATACCTGCATCGTCGAGACGCACATCTCGAAGGTCGGCGAATGGCGGCTCTCGGAAGACATCACGGTGCCGATCAACCGGGGCCCTCTCACCAGCAACTCGGTGCGCATGGCGCGCGAGGCTACGCTCGAAGGTCTCGGCATCAGCTACCTGCCCCGCTTCCTGGTGGAAGACGACATTGCCGCAGGCCGCCTGGAACCGCTGCTGCCCGAACTGGTTACGGAGCGCATTCCGCTGCACATCATCTTCCCGCGCGGCAACTATGCCCTGTCCAAGGTAAGGGCTTTCGTCGATTTCGTGCGCGAGGAAATGCGTGACGAGGACGCGCCTGCATCGGGCAACGTCCTCGCCCTGGCATCGGCAATCTAGCCTTACAGGTCCATGCAGTCATTGTCGTAGCCGAACGCCATGGCCCCGACATTGCGGGCGTAGGGATAGGGATTGTTGGCCACGTGCGCGCGGGCACAGTGGATGTCGAGGAACGTCCGCTGGATCTGGTTGCCGAGGTAGATCGCCTTGCCGCCCGAGAACAGCATGAGCAGGTCGATCGCCCTGATGCAGTTGTTGACCATCGAGGTGGTGTGGTGGCCAAGCTCGGCCCGGCGCTCGATCGGCCAGTCGTTCGCCTCGGCCCGGGCATCAAGTTCGGCAAGGTCGCTTTTCAGACGCAGTTCCATGTCGTTGAGGATCACCTTCACTTCGGCGACCGCCTCCTGGATGGTCGTGTCCGCTGCGAGCCGCGCCCCGGTATAGGTGGCCCGCTTCTCGCGCGTCGTCTGGACAAACGTTTCCAGCGCGCGCCGCAAGGCACCCAGCGAGGTGGTTGAAACGGTGCGATTGAACAGCTGCGCAAACGGGATGCGATAGAGCGCTCCCGGATTGGCATGCTTGCCCGGTACATCGAGGTCGAACATGTCCTTCTCCCGCATCACCCGATGTGCGGGCACGAAAGCGTCCACGACGAGAATGTCATTGCTGCCCGTCGCGCACAGGCCCATCGTGTGCCAGGTATCGATGATCTGGTAGTCCGCACGCGGAATCAGGAAGTTGAACGGCTCGGGCGCCCCGCCTTCTTCTGCTGCCATGTTGGCCCCCAGCAGCACCCAGTCGCAATGCGCCGACCCGCTGGAGAAGGCCCACCGTCCGCTGATGCGATAGCCGCCCTCGACCTTGGTCACCTTGCCCATCGGCATGTAGGATGAACTGATCAGCACGTCGCCATCCTCGGCCCAGACATCCGCGGCGGCCTGCGGATCGAACAGCGCGAGCTGCCAGTTGTGGACGGCCACTACGCCATAGACCCAGGCGCTGCTCATGCAGCCTTCAGCCAGCGTGCGCGCGATCTCGCAGTAGATGGCGGGCGACATTTCGTAACCGCCATACGTCCTGGGCTGCAGCACCTTGAAGAACCCTGCGTCGATGAAGTCGCGGATCGTCTCGGCCGGAACCTGTCGCGCGGCGATTGCTGCCCCTTCGCGCTCGCGCAGCACCGGGATCATGGCGCGGGCGCGGGCGATCAGCTCGCTGCCCGAGGGCGCTGGCGATGCGTTGCCGTTCCTCGACGAAGCGGTGGCGATGGCTGCACTTTGCATCACTTTTCCAATCTCTTTCCAATGACCCGGGGCACGCCCGAATCCGGCTTCGGCAGCGGCTGTACGGTTTGCGAAGCCAAAACCGCAGACCAGCCTCCGCCTGTCCGTTTCGCGCAACTCCGTGGTCTGCCTCGTTTGACACGGTTGCTTGCAGATCGTCCTATCCAGACCGCCGGTTTTCATGGGTTTCCGGTGGTTCGAATCAATTCTTGGAGCGTTGCACTTACGTAACAATAATGCCTGATTGCCAGCTACTGTAAACCATGTAATAACGCGATCCGTTCAGCAACATGAACATTCGGGCACGACACCCAGCGCGTGAGAGGGACACGCGGTCGTGCATTCGGGGAGAAAGACACTATGACGCGTGACCAGAAATCGGCCCGCATTGCGGCGCTCATGCTTTCTACCGCGGCTCTTGCCGCAGCAGCCGGTGCATCCGCGCAGGAAGCCCCGCCACAGGATCCACCAGCCCAGACCGAGGCCGGCGAAACCGGCGGTATGGCCGATGCCATTGTGGTCACCGCCAACAAGCGGAACGAGAGCCTGCAGAAGGTGGCGATCTCGGTCAGCGCCTTTTCAGGCGAACAGATCAACCGCCTCGGCATCACCGAAACGACCCAGATCACCCAGCAGATTCCGTCGCTGCGCGTAAACGCATGGTCGCCCAACCTGACGATCTTCAGTCTGCGCGGCATTTCGCAGAACAATTTCACCGACAACCTCGAAGCGCCGGTCGCTGTCTATCAGGACAACGCCTACATCGCCTCGATGAACGCGGTTGCCGGCCAGCTGTTCGACATCAAGCGCGTCGAGGTGCTGCGGGGACCGCAAGGCACGCTGTTCGGGCGCAACGCCACTGGCGGCCTGATCCATTATCTCAGCGAGGACGCCAGCAAGGACGATTTCGACGGCTATGCCCAGGGCGAATATGGCCGCTTCAACGCGTGGTCGCTCGAAGCGGCGGCCGGCGGCTCCCTTGCCAGCGGCGTGCGTCTGCGCGTTGCCGGCCGTGTCGAAAAGGCCGACGGCTACATCAAGTCCCGCGATACCGATGCGACCGCCCTCGGCCTCGGGGTGATCCCGGGCAGCGGCCAGGACCTTGGCGGCAAGAACGGCTGGGCGGCGCGCGCCAACCTGCAGTTCGACCTCGCCCCTGCGGCAACGCTCAGCCTGTGGTACAAGCATTCCGAGGATAACAACGTCGCCACTGGCGGCTATGTCTTCGAGAACTGCGAATACCTCGCCAACGGCTATTGCGACACCAATGCTGCCGGTCTCAGCGACAGCCAGAACGGCGTGATCAACGGCGTGACCTCCGAGAAGGCCAGTCCGTGGGAGCACTTCGGCGAACGCCCCGGCCGCCTCGACCGCGTGATGAACAGCTATCAGGCGCAGCTCGACTGGGACCTGGGCGGCGTCGAGCTTACTTCGATCACCAATTACCTCAAGATGGACAAGACGTACGCCGAGGACGGTGACGCCCTGCCCTTCACCATCGTGAACGTTGATTCGCGGGTGAACTTCGACCAGTTTTCGCAGGAACTGCGCCTCTCGGGCGAGACCGGCCTGATCAAGTGGCAGCTCGGCGGCTATTATCTCGACATGACCTACGATGGCTCGCACGCGGTCACCGGCGCGCCGATCCTCGATCTGGCCATTGCCGGGAATGGCGGCTTTTCGCTGCCCAAGGTCGATCAGCAGTATGTGCTGGATTCGAAGAACTGGTCGATCTTCGCCCAGGGCGACCTGCGCTTCACCGACCAGATGACGCTGACCGTCGGCGGCCGTTACTCGAGGGACGACAAGAAGATCGATTACAAGAACATCCTGATCGATCCGACCTATGCCCCGCAGCCCAACCCGAAGCTGCTGTTCACCGGCAAGGATCTGGCCGCCGTCGTCCCTGGCGTGGACGAGGACCACTACGGTGACTGGGCGGCCCGCGTTTCGCTGAACTATCAGGCGAACCCGGATACGCTGCTGTTCGTTTCGTGGAACCGTGGCATCAAGGGCGGTAACTGGTCGCTGTCTTCAAACATCGCGCCACAGGATTTCCGCCATCGCCCCGAAACGCTGAACAGCTTTGAAGGCGGCTTCAAGACCACGCTGATGGGCGGCAAGATGCGCCTCAACGGCACCGTCTACCACTATATCTACGACGACTATCAGGCCTTCTCGCTCGCCGGCGGGGTGCCCAAGGTCTACAACAGCGATGCCCGCGCCACCGGGGCCGAGCTGGAAGCGTTTGTCTCGCCCTCGCGCAATTTCGATGCAGTGTTCGGCGCCACTTACGAGACTTCGTCGGTCGACAGCATCCCCGGCACCGGGGTGCAGTTCGGTCCGGAACTGTTCCCTGGCGCCCCCGATACGCAATATTGCACGAACCTTGGCGGCGTTTTCCGTTGCGAGTTCCCGCAGGCGAACATCACCAAGGCGGAACTGCCCAACGCCCCGCGCTTCAGCTTCAACTACCTGCTGCGCTACAATCGCGACGTGGCCGGAGGCAACGTTGCGGTTCAGGTCGATGGCGTCTGGTACGACGACCAGTTCCTCGAAGTCACCAACGGACTGGGTTCGCTGCAGAAGGCCTACAATGTGACGAATGCATCGCTGACCTATCGGCACGATGACACCGGGATCGCGTTGACTGCCTGGGGCCGCAACGTGTTCAACAAGGCCTATCGCGCCTATGCGCTGAACCTCGGCATCCTGGGCGTGACATCGATCTACGCTCCGCCTGCAACCTACGGGGCTACCTTGCGCATTCCCTTCGGCGCGCGTCGATAAGTTGTTCTGCAACCCATTTGGCGTGTTTCCCCGGGGAAACACGCCAAATGGGAGCATCGAAATGCAGGACATCAGATCCCGGCCCACAGGATGCAGGATCCGGCCTGACAATATTTCCTATATATTACAGATACTTGTGCATCGCACGCCGGTTCGATGACCTTCCGCGGTCAAAACCTGCGGTTCCATGCGGACATTACGCCAAGCCCTCGGAGAATCTCGCCGCCGGCGTAGCCAGCGCCATCCGGACAAGGTCGGCCTGCCGCGACGCCCCCGTCTTGGCCATCAGCGCCTTCAACTGGGAGCGCGCCGTGTGGATCGACACGCCGCGCGTGGCGGCGAAATCGCCGATGTCGCCGCCACAGGCCAGATGGCGGAGCAGCAGGGCCTCTGCATGCGTGATATCGAAACTGCGCGCGAGGTCTCCAGCTTCGACTGACGGAGCCTCCTCGACATCGGCAAGCGCAATGACCCAGGCAGTACCGGACACGCTGCGCAGTTGCACGTGCGACCGATCAATCGCCGCCGAGAGGGCATCTGCACTTGCCCCGGGACCAAGAGGCATGGCGCAGACCTGCAGGAGCTGACTGCTGCCCTGCCAGCGCAGGACACGCTCCCCGCCTTTCACCCGCGCCAGCAGGGATCGCGGCACATGATCGCCCACGCGCAAGCCTGCCATCGACGGCGTGCCGCACGCCTGGCCGAGCAGCCGGGCGGCGCTGGCGTTGATCGAGGTGATCCGTCCGGTCGCATCGCAAGTCAGTACGGCATGACACAAGTGATCCAGGGCATGGGACATATGCAACTGGCTCTGCCGCTGCGCCTCGACCAGCACCGCATGACCGACTGCTTCGCGCACATGCGGCATGAGGTTGACGAGAAACTCGCTGGTGCCGGGATCAAGCGGGTCGCCCGCAACGTGGCCATGGACCGCCACGCCGACCTCGTGCGCACTGTCAAGCGTGATCCGGGCGGCGAGGAAGCGCCCCATGCCGAACGCCCGGAGCTGCTCCTGCCAGCGACGCACCTCGGGCTGGAAACTGTCCGGCAGGAAGTGGTCCTCGAGCACGCTGGGGGCGGAGCATGCGGGGTTGCAGAGCGCCACGGTGCGCGGGTTGAGTTCATCCAGCAACGCCATCTCGTCGGCACCGATCGGCGTGTTCGAGCAGGACGACTGCCCACGGTGGCGCAGCCGGTCGGGGGTGCGCTCGAAAATGTGGAACGTTGCCGACACTGCATTTGCGCGCTGCCGGACTCCGTCCAGCGCGGCGGTCAGCCGCGCGCGATCGATCGCAGCCCCGTAGAAGTTGGCCAGCAGTTCGGCTTCGATCATGGCGACTTTCCTCGAATCTGACTCGCGGGCATTCTTGCGAATGTCGTCAGACTGCCGGGTTATCGTTGCGGCCTCAAATGCGCGATCCGGTTTTCCATCCGGTTTTCTGCCGATTCCGGATAGATCCGCGCGAATTCTGTACAAGTGCGTGGCCCCCGCATCCCGCAAATGGGGGATGCCCGATTGCGGGAGCCTTCGCATTGTTCGCCGGTCAAAAGAATCCGGGGGCAATCAGATGAGGAAATCCTGTTTTCAACGCGCATTGATGAGTGCGACCTGCATCGCCGCCGTCACGGCTGTGCCTGCCCTGGCGCAGGAAGCTCAGGACGACACGGTCATCGAGACGATCACGGTCGTCGCCCGCAAGCGAGCCGAGAACGTCCAGACCGTGCCGATCTCGATCACGGCACTGACCGGCGAGGGCCTGCAGGATCGCGGCATCGCCCGCGTCAGCGACCTGGTCAACGCCGTGCCGAACCTGTCGCAGGACGGTGGCGGTGCAGTGCTGGGCGCGCTGGGCATTCGCGGCATCGTTTCGCAGACCCGCAACATCGGTTTTGACAGCGGGCTTGGGGTCTACGTTGACGGCGTGCTTGGCGTGCGCCCCAACTCGTTCGACCAGGAGCTGCCCGACATCGCCACGCTGGAGGTGCTGCGCGGGCCGCAGGGCACCCTGTTCGGCCGCAACACGACGGCAGGGGCCATCAACATCACCACGCGCAAGCCCGACCTTGAGGCTTTCCATGTGGAAGGCCGCGCTGCCTATGGCAATCTCGATCAGGCCGAGGGAAGCGTATACCTGACCGGACCGCTGGCGCCGGGCAAGCTGGCGTTCAAGATCGCCGGGTCGATCGCCACGCGCGACGGCTACATCCGCAACGTGCTGTCCGACGAGAAGCTCAACAACCTGGATCGCAAGTCGCTTCGCGGCGGTCTGTTGTGGAAGCCGACCGCCGACCTCGACGTGGCCCTGGGCGGCAGCTGGCTCAAGCAATCCGACCGCCTGCTGCTGGGCCAGATTGCCGACAACACGGTTGGCGGGCTGGCCGGGCTGCCGGGCTTCTTTGCCGATCCCTATACCGTGGCCCAGGACGGCCGGAACCAGCAGGATCGCGAAATCTGGACGGCCAACCTCAACATCGACTGGCGCGTCGGCGACTACACCGTCACGTCGATCACCGCCTATGGCGACAACACCTCGCGCCTGATCGTCGACAACGACGGGCGGCCGATTCCGCTTTCGACTTCGGACTTCAGGGACGGTGCACGCCAATTCACCCAGGAACTGCGCCTTGCTTCGCCTGCCGGGGGCACGTTCGATTACCTCGTCGGGCTCTACTACCTCTATCAGGATGCCGATGCCGACCGCTCGACCGTCGCGCTCGGCCCTCCGGGACCGGGTGCGTTCTTCGGCTCGATTTCCAGCATCTCGACGCTGAAGACCAACGCCTATGCCGCGTTCGTCAACGCCAACTGGCGCCCGACCGAGAGCGTGACGATCAGCGGCGGCCTGCGCTACAATATCGAGACGCGTGATCTCGATTTCGTGCAGACCAACACCTCGTTCGTGCCGCTGCCGAACCTGACGGCAAAGCTGGATCGCGAAGACAGGGACCTTTCGGGCAACCTCAGCGTCACCTGGCAGTTCGCCGACACTGCCCGCGTCTATGCCAGCGTCGCGCGCGGCTTCAAGAGCGGTGGCTACAACCCCGACATCGTTGGTGACACGCAGATCAGCTTCGGTCCGGAAAACGCGTGGAGCTACGAAGCCGGGTTCAAGGCCGATCTGCTGGATCGCAAGCTGCGCGTCAATGCTGCCGCGTTCTACACCGATTACAAGGACCTGCAGGTCTCGGCGCTGATCGGTGCCGCCTTCCAGATCCGCAATGCCGCTGCGGCAAAGATCAAGGGCTTCGAACTGGAAGTGACCGCCAAGCCGGTGCGCGAACTGGAGCTCAACTTCGGCGCAGGCTATACCGATGCGACATATGACAATTTTCCCGGCTGCGGTCCGGGCCTGAACTGCGCCGGCAAGCGCCTGCCCTTCGTGCCCAAGCTTTCGCTGAGTGCAGGTGGCCAGCTGACCCTGCCCGTGGGCGACGGTTCGCTCGCGCTGCGGTCGGACCTGTCATACCGCAGCAGCGTGTTCTACGAGGCGAGCAACGTCCCGGACGGACGCCTGCCTGGCTATGTTCTGGTCAATGGCCGGGTCGGCTATACCTTCGCCGAGGACAAGGTGACCGTTGCGGTGTTCGGCCGCAACCTGTTCGACAAGCGCTATCGCGACTTCTCGTTCTACCTTGCGCCGTTCGACCAGCGCATGGACCGTTGGGCCGTGCCCCGCACTTATGGCGTGGAAATCAGCACCCGCTTCTGATTGACTGCGGCCACTCCCGGAACCGGGGGTGGCCGCACCCTTTCCGGCAAGATGAGATACCTTTCCATGAACAGATCGCTTCGCTTCACCCTCCTGGCCAGCGCGCTGCTGGCGATGGCCGTACCCTCGTCGGCACAGTTCATGGATGCAGTGGGAAGTCAGCCGCCGGTGCCGGCCGACGTGATCTATGTGAATGGCCATGTTTCCACGCCGGGCGGATGGCAGCAGGCCATTGCCGTGGCCGGCAATGCGATCGTCGGCACCGGCAGCGATGCGGACGTGGCGAAGCACCGCACGGCGCAGACGAAAGTGATCGATCTGGAGGGGCGCACGGTTCTTCCGGGCCTGATCGACATGCATGTTCATGCCGTCGATGCCGGCTTGCAGGCGGCAAATTGCCGCTTCCCGCAAGGCGCCCCCATGGCAACGGCCATCGCCACGGTGAAGGCTTGCGCGGCCAAAGCAAAGCCCGGAGCCTGGATCGAGGGCGGACAGTGGGATGGATCGTCGCTGGGCAAGGCAAAGCCGACCGCGAAGCTGCTCGATGCGGTGGCACCGGCGAACCCGGTGGTGCTGCACGATATCAGCCTGCACAGCGTGTGGGTGAATTCCGCAGCGCTCAAGGCGGCTGGAATCACGCGCGATACACCCAACCCGGCAGGCGGCGTTATCGAACGCGATGCCAAGGGGAATCCGACCGGCGTCCTGCGCGAAACGGCGGCGATAGCCCTCCTCAACAAGGTTCCCGCGCCGAGCGAGGAAGAGCGGATTGCCGCGCTCGACCGTGCGACCCACGACATGCTGGCGCAGGGCATCACCGCCTATGAAGAAGCGCTGATGGCTTCGGCCAATGCCAGGGTTTATGCCGCGCTGGCCGACCAAGGCAGGCTGGTGCAGTACGTGCGGACCTGCATGTGGGACAACGACCAGGACCTGATCGCGCGGCGACAGGTCTATGCGCGGCCCCGGCTCGACCTTGGCTGCGTGAAGATGATCCTCGATGGCGTGCCGACTGATGCCCATACGGCGGCAATGCTCGAGCCGTATGCCGATGCCGACCACACCCTTGGGCCGGACCGCCAGAAGGGCTCGCTGATCATCGATGCACCTTCGATCATTACGAAGATCACCCGCTATGACGCGGCGGGCTTGACCGTGAAGCTCCATGCGGCAGGCGATGCATCGGTGCGGGCAGCGCTCGATGGCATTGCCGCCGCGCGCCGGAGCAACGGCCCCGATGGTCCGCATCACGAGATTGCCCACGCCAACTTCATCGCCGCCGAAGATGTCGCCCGTGCCGCGCAGCTGGGGGCGACTTACGAGTTTTCACCCTACCTGTGGTTCCCCAGCCCTCCGGTCCGCGACGTGATCAGGAGTGTCGGCGCGAAGCGCATGGAGCGTTTCACGCCGGTGCGCGATGCGCTGAGCGCCGGGGCGCGGGTGGTGATGGGATCGGACTGGCCGGTGATTCCCTCGATGTCGCCGTGGGTGGCGATCGAGACGCTGGTAACGCGGCAGGCGCCGGGCGGTTCGGCCGACGTGCTTTCGCCCGGCCAGCGGGTTTCGGTGGGCGATGCCGTGACGATGCTGACGTCGAGCGCGGCAAAGCAGCTCGGCATCTGGCATCGTACCGGCTCGATCGAGGCTGGCAAGGAGGCTGACTTCATCGTGATCGACCGCGACATCTTTGCCGTGCCGCCGGCACAGATCCACCAGACCCGGGTCCTGCGCACCATCGTAGGCGGGAAGGAAGTCTATTCCGCGCAATGACCTGATCAGTTTCAATGCAAAGAAAGAGGCGCCGGGTGGCAAACCCGGCGCCTCTTTCTGTTTTAGCTGGAGAAGGCTCAGACCAGCGCGTGATAGCGGCGATCGAAATAGACCAGCCCGCCCTCGCCCCTGCCCTTCAGGATCTCGCGCACCTCGCCCATCACGACGCTGTGGGTAGAGGCCTCGATCGTCATGGTGACGGCGCAGGCGAGCGTCAGTTGCGCAGCGCCAAGGCCGGGAACGTCGAGCGCGGTGCGCACGAGATCGCCGGCCGAGGCGAAGCGCTGCGCCATCGGCAGATCGGCGTTCGAGAACAGACGCGAGAGATCCTCCTGGCCCGCCGCCAGCACGTTGACCGCAAAGACGCCGTTCTGCGCCAGCACATCGTGCATGCGCGAATTGCGGTTGACGCAGACGAGCAGTGACGGAGGGCTGTCAGACAACGAGCAGACCGCCGTAGCAGTCATCCCGTGACGACCGGCCGGCCCATCGGTGGTTATGACGCTGACCGCCGCCCCCAGCGATGCCATGGCATCGCGGAAGCTTGGCGACGGTGGCGTCGGGTCAGCGCATGAAGAGGCCACCGTTTGCATCCCAGACAGCTCCATTGGCAAAGGCCGCGTCCCGGCCGGCGAGATGCACGGCGGTACGGGCGATGAATGCGGTATCCCCGAGCTGGCGCACCGGGATGGTATCGACCAACGCGGCAAGCTGCGCAGGCGGCACGAGCTCGTGTACGGCAGGGGAATCGAGCGGCCCCGGCGCAATCGCCGTCACCGCCACGCCAGATGGCCCGAGATCGCGGGCAAAGACCTTGGTCAAGGTGATGATCCCGCCCTTCGACGCAGCATAATGGGCGCCGGTGGCGGTGCCGCCATTCTGCCCCGCGAGCGAGGCGATGTTGACGATGCGGCCATAGCCGGCTGCCTTGAACAGGCGTCCGAACACCTGGCAACCGACGAAGGTGCCGCGCAGATTGACTTCGACCACGGCAGAGAATTCGTCCGGATCTATCTCAAGCACCGGGCGCGCCCTGGTGACGACGGCGTTGTTGACGAGCGCCTCGACGCTGCCCCACCGCTCCAGCAGCGCATCGCGCGCGGCCTCGAACTGGGCAGCGTGGCGCACGTCAAGTCCCAGACCGAAGGCGGTTTCGCCCGATGGGTCAAGGCTTTGCGCCAGGGCCCGTGCGGCATCGCCATCGACGTCTGACACTCCCACGCGCCAGCCTGCGGCGTGAAAGGCGCGTACCAGCGCTTCGCCAAGGCCGCGGGCACCACCGGTGATCAGGACGCTGTCAGCGGCCATCCCTCAAAGCTCCGGGATGACGAGTTCGCGGCCGATGCGCGCTTCGAAACGCATGTAGCGCCACAGGCGATAGCCATCGATCTCGATCGTGCGCAGCAGGTTGCAGGCGGCAACGACGGTATCGCGATCGGGCATGTCGGCGAGGATGTAGAACGTCCAGGGCCAGCCTGTCGGCGAGGTGCCGACCATCGTCTCGTCGTCATCGATCGTGCCGAGGATGGTCACGCCGGGAAGATCGCGAATGCCGCGCAACAGCTGGCCGGTCGCCTGCCAGACCTTGCCGATCTCGGTGGAGGGCAGGTCGAAGAAGTTCTGCAGCACTGCCCCGCACAGGAGCACGCGCAAGGGGCGTCGGGTGGTATCGGTCATGGCAGCTCTTTCTTGCAGATCAGGGGAAGCCGGGGGGCGGGGTCAGCCCGAAGAATACCTTGCCCGCGCTTTCGAACGTCCCATCGGCAAGGAAGGCGTGCTGCGGCACGATCATCGCATCGTGCATGTAGTGCGCAACCGGATGTCCCTCGAAAATCCCGGTCGTCCCGCTCATGCGATAGACTGCGCTGGCCACGTCCGACCCGGCGCGGGCGGCGTGGCTCGCGCCGAGGCGGAGCAGCGCGACCTGCTTCGGCGTAAGTTCGTCCCCGCGTTCGAGCGCGGCGAAGGCTTCCTCGGTCGTTTCATAGAAGAAGGCGCGGGCCGAGCGGAGCGTGGCTTCGGCACGGGCGAGATCGGTCTGCACGTTGGGGCGATTGGCCAGCGTCGGTGCCCCGGTGATCGAGGTACGGCCCAGCGCGTAGTCCATGAGCTCCTCGATCGCAGCGCGGCCGACGCCGAGTGCGACCACGGCAAGGACCTGCGCCGCCAGCGCCATCGCGGGATAGCGGAAGAGGGCGCCATCGAGGTTCGACTTGCTGCCGCGCACGAAGGTCCATTCGCGGGGCACGAGAACCTTGTCGGCCACGACATCATGACTGCCGGTGCCCTTCAGGCCGATGACGTTCCAGTTGCGCACGATCTGCGCCTTGTGCGCAGGCATCACCGCGACGAGCGGCAGACCGCCGGTTGACGGATCGCCCTCCACCTTGATGCCGACACCGATGTAGTCCGCTCCGGTGCTGCCGCTGCCCCAGGACCAGCGCCCGCTGACTTCAAGGGCATTACCGACCGGAGTTGCCGGTTGCGGCGGGAAGATCATGCCCGAGAACACCACATCGGGGCCGTTGGCATACATTTCCTGCAAGGAGGCCAGTGGCAGGGAGCCGAGATAGGTTGCCGAGACGCCGAAACTGGCCACCCAGCCTGCCGAACCATCGGCCTGGGCAATGCGTTCGATCATGCGCAGGAAGGTGGCGGGAGAAACTTCGTCGCCGCCGAGCGATTTCGCCACGCAAGCGCGATAGACGCCGGCACGCTTCATCAGCTCGACCACATCGGCGCTGATCTGCTGGCGTTCGCCGAATTCGGCGCGACGGGCGCGGCAGGCGGCGAGCAGCTGCTCCATCGGGTCTGCGAACTGATCGTCCGGGCGAGTCTGCTCAAGCGGTGCAGTAGCCATCGGGTCCTCCCTCATCATCTGACCCATCTGGCCCCGGAGCCTGCGCAGGCGCTATGCAGATCGCGCAGCAACCAGACCTAAAGCAGCGGCATGGTGATGGCCTTGACCTCGGTGTAGAGCGTAATCGCGCTGTTGCCGAGTTCGTGGCCATAGCCCGACATCTTCCAGCCGCCGAAGGGTACGGCCGGATCGAGGATGTTGTGCGCGTTGACCCAGACGTTGCCCGCTTTCAGGCCGGCGGCAAAGCGGTTGGCGGCGTGAAGATCGCCGGTCCAGACGCTGGCGCCAAGGCCGAAGCAGGTGTCGTTGGCAAGGCGCAGCGCCTCCTCCTCGGTGTCGAAAGGCAGCGCGATCACGACGGGACCGAAGACTTCCTCGCGGAAGATCGTCATTTCCGGCGTGGCATCGGCCAGCACCGTGGGACGATAGAAGAAGCCTTCACCCTCGGGCGCGAAACCGCCCGCGGCGAGGCGGGCGCCCTGGGCGAGCGCACCTTCGACATAGCGATTGACCCGGTCACGCTGCCGGGCGGAAATCAGCGGCCCCATCTGCGCCAGCGGATCTGCGGGAGCGCCGAGCGTCATGGCATTTGCCGCAGCAGCCAGGCCTTCCACGACTTCGGCATAGATGCTGCGGTGGACCAGCAGACGCGAACCGGCGGTGCAGACTTGCCCATGGTTGAAGAAGATCGCGCCCGCCGCGCCCTCTACCGCCATCGGCACCGGGCAATCGGGCAGGACGACGACCGGGCTCTTGCCGCCGAGTTCGAGGCTGAGGCGCTTCATCGTGGCGGCGGCGCGGCGCTGGATGTCCTGTCCTGCGGCGGTCGATCCGGTAAACGCGATCTTGTCGACATCGGGATGCTCGACCAATGCCATGCCCACTTCGCGCCCGCCGGTAACGACGTTGAGCACGCCTGCCGGAATGCCTGCTTCAGCCGCGAGCCGCGCAAGGTAGAGCGCAGTGAGCGGCGTGTCCTCGGCAGGCTTGAGCACCACGGTGCAGCCTGCTGCCAGTGCCGGGGCAATCTTCCAGATCGCCATGACCAGCGGGAAATTCCACGGGATGATCTGCCCGACGACGCCGACCGGCTCGCGGACGGTGCGTGACGAGAAGGTGACGTCGGGAATGTAGGAGAACGAGGGGCTGATCGTGGTGCCCTCGATCCTGGTGGTCCAGCCTGCGGTATAGCGCAGCGAATCCAGCGCGATGACCACGTCGCCATGGCGGGCGGCCGGGAAGATCTTGCCGGTGTCGGTGGCTTCGATCAGCGCCAGGATATCGGCATCCCGCTCGATCAGATCGGCAAGGCGATGGAGCAGCCGCTCGCGCGCGAGCGGCTTCATGCGGCGCCATTCGGGCGCCTCGAAAGCGGCGCGCGCTGCCCGGACGGCGCGATCGACATCATCGGCAGATCCTTCGGCCACCGAGCATACGACCTGGGCGGTTGACGGATCGACCACATCGCGGCGTGCACCCGTCGCTGCGGGCACATCCAGCCCGGCGATCCACAGGCCGGGGGCAGAAGCGAGGAAAGCCCGCGCCGCGGAATTCGCGTCCGTCGCTTCAAGAACTTCACTGGCCATTGTCCGAACTCCCGCATTCCGGCCCGTCGAGGCCCACCATTTCGGGCTAGGGGCCAAGGCGGCCGCGGCGCTATCCGATATGCGCAAAGGGTGTGCCGAAACGGAATGGCGGTGCCGATCGCCTGCAGGAACACCCGCAAGGCGCTTGACTCCCCCGGGCATCAGGTGTGTCCTATCTGCGGAAAACCGGAACCTGCGAGCCTGCGAGATGACATGGCGCCGCAGGCCGAGAAGATCGGAGCATGGCCGTGCTTGCATCCCTTGCCCAAGCCAATGTGCCCGGCGTGTCGAGCCTTTGCTCGAATGACGCCGAGGTGGTGCACAACGCGCTGACCCGCCAGCTTTCGCGCCACAGCTTTGATTGCAGCCCCAGCGCTCGGCTCGACGCGAAGGTCTACAGCGCCGAGATCGGCTCCATCCAGATCGTCGACCTGCAATATGGCGCGGACGTTTCGGTATCGGCCGAACTGGGGGACAGCCATGTGCTTGTCCACCTTGCTCTCGATGGCGAGACCACGATGTGGGCCAATCACGGCAAGGTCGTGCTGCGGCGGGACGAGATGCTGGTGTCCTCCCCCGGCACGCCGCTGCGCGTGCAGATGACACCGCAGTGCCGGCACCTCGCCGTGCGGCTGCCCGTGGCGACCTGCACCGAATACCTTGCGCGCGAACTGCACATCCCGGTCAACCGCCCGCTGGAATTCTACACCGGGCAATCAGGCACGCGCGAGCTGCCGCTGGTGTGGCGCGGCATGGTCCAGCACCTGAGCGAACAATTGCGGCTCGGGCCCAGCATCATGGCCAGCCGCCGCCTGAAGCGGCAGTACGAGATGGTCCTGGCCGAAGTGCTGCTGGGCAATTACTGCAACAGCTATTCCGAACAGATCGCGCTCCACGGCAACGACATCTCGCCCCGCCACGTGCGCCGCGCGCGGGAGATCATCCACCAGTCGCTCGACGACAACATCTCGATCAATGCGCTGGCGGCGCAAGTGGGCGTGTCGGTGCGCTCGCTGCAGAACGGCTTCCGCGATTTCCTCGGTCTGACGCCGCTGGAGTACGTGCGCCGACACCGGCTGGAACGGCTCCATTCGGCGTTGATGAATGCCTGCGGTGACACCAGCGTGACCGAGCTGATGCTGGAATGCGGCATCGTCAACTTCGGTCGTTATGCCCAGTATTACCGCCAGCAATATGGCTGCCTGCCGTCGGAAACGCTGCGTCGGCGGGTCTAGGAGGCCCATCGCGAAGGCCGGGAGCGTGGCTCCCGGCCTCGATACCTTACAGCAGATAGCCGATCCCGTGCAGCGGATCGTCGCAGTTGATCAGCGTCACCACCTTGCGCGCAAGCTTCAGGCCTTCGGCGGAAAGCTCGATGCGGTAATCGACATCGGCGGCGAGCAGGCGATGGCGCTCGTACTTGTATTCGACGATCACCTGTGCAGCGCGCAGATCGACCGAGGTTTCGTTGCGCGCCGTTTCGACGAAGCGCGATACCGTACGGACGGTGCGTGCGGGCGGCGCGCTGCTCATCGAGAAGCCGCTGAGCAGCCGCTTGACGCGCATCTCGCGCATCTCCGCATCGTCATAGAGCACGTTGACGGCATTGGCATGGTCGGCCACGCCGCGCTCGACCGGGACGATGTAGAGTCCATCGGTCGACCACAGCTTGAGCCAGTCCTTGTAGGCGAGCCGGTCAAGCAGATCGGCCTCGGCCCAGATGAAGGCGGTGAGATCGGCAAGGGTCACCGCAGGGCGGTCCAGAGTCACAGCGCTCATTCGTCCATCATCCTCTTCCACATGCGATAAGCGGCACGCATGCCGACCTCGCTGCTGACATCGCCGGCCTCGTGGCCGGGCTCGGCGGTTCCTTCGGGCGCGGAAACGCCACGGTTGACGAGGATCGGCATACCCTCGCCCGCACGCACGCCACGCTGGACGCGCTCCCAGCCTTCGGCATCATCCGGCGTGCCGAAGCCCATCGGACCCTGGAAATGCTCGTGCAGGCGGATGCGGGCGCGGTTGGCCGGGCCAACGCTCTCGCCACCGTCCATGCCGATGGCGACATGGGTGATTTCGGTGGTCGCAACGTCGACCGGGCGCAGCACCCGGAAGAAGGCCATCGAGCAGGCGACATTGGGGAACAGGTTGAGGTTGAAGCCGGTGCCTCCGACGGCGCGGACGAGGCGGCGCACGGTCAGGTCATCGTGCCCTTCGGCGGCCAGTTCCGCTGCCAGATCGGCGAAACGATCCGGGATCGGCGCTTCGAGATCGGCTTCGAGATCGATCAGCGACGGAATCATCACCATGACCGAGTGGCCGTTGCCGAGGTCTTCCACCCAGCCGCCCTGCCCCAGCACGTCGAAGACGTTTTCGGTTTCCTCGTCGAGACTGTCGAGGAAGGTCTTGTGGACGATGGGAAAGTGATAGGCGTCGGTGGTGTTCTCGAGCTGGATCTTCCAGTTGCCGGGGAAGCGGAAGCTGTGCTGGCCAAGGACCTTGACGCCAAAGCCGCCACCCTGCTTCATGAACAGGTCCATCCACTTGCGCGCAGCGCCGAGATGCTCCTCCAGCGGCGGGGCGTCGGCGTTGAACGTGGCGAAGATCATGCCCGCGTACTGCTCTACCCGCAGCGAGAACAGCGGGTAGTCGGCCGGATCGAAATTCTCGTCATAGCCCCAGCGATGGGGGACCTTGCGCAGCGACCCGTCGGGGTCATAGGACCAGCCATGATAGGGGCAGACGAAGACCGACTGCTTGCCCTTCTTCTTCTCGCACACGCTGGCGGCGCGATGGCGGCAGCGGTTGAGCAGGACGTGGACCTGGCCCTTCTTGTCGCGGGTTATCAGCACCGGGCTGGTACCGACGTGGCCGGTCTTGAAGGTGTTGGGGCCGGGCAGTTCGCTGTCATGGGCGACCCAGACCCAGGTGTTCTTGAAAATGCGGTCCATCTCCGCATCGAACAGGGCGGGGTCACGGTAGATCGCGCCGTCGGCACGGTCTCCTTCGAACAGCGCGCCCCAGGGCCGCTCTGCCACGGCATCCTCGCTGTGCATCTCAATTCTCCCGATCGAGCCCGGAGGCCACGGCGAACAAGCCGGCGGCCTCAAGGCGTTGAACCACAGTGCGCGCAATCGCGCAGAGCCTTGCATCTTCACCACGCCGCCCGACGAGTTGCAGCGACGCCGGCTGGCCATGTCCGGCGCGCAGCGGCAGGCTGATGGCCGGGTGGCCGGACAGGTTGAACGGACGCACCAGTCTGGTCAGTGGCACCAGCGCGGGCGCATCGCTCGCCTCGGCAAGCAGCGGCGGCACAACCGGCAGCGTGGGGAGAGCCAGCACTTCGTGCCGGTCCAGTGCGGCGTCGACCTCTGCGCCAAAGCGCGCGCGTATAGCCTCGGCATCGGCCAGTTGCGCGTCGGTGACGGCACCTCCCGCACGTACCCGCTGACGCACGTCCTCGCCCATCGCGGGGTCATCGACATAGGGGTGCAGAGCATTCCAGCTTTCGCGACCGATGATCGTCATTCCGGCAACGAAGGCGTCCTGCAGCGAGGGCAGCGCGACCGTGGCAGCACCGCCGATTGCTGCGATTGCTGCACCAACCGAGCCAGCGACGGCGGGGTCTGCTTCGGCCTGCACAGCACCAAGGCTTGGCATAGCCTGCGGCATGGTCGCAAATCCGGGCGCGATCGTGGCCATCATCAATTCGACAGTATCAATGTCGCGCGCGAAGACGCCGATGCAATCGAGCGAGGATGCGGCAGGGGAAGCGCCGGTGCGGTCAACCAAGCCATAGGTCGGCTTGAAGCCGATCACGCCGCAACAGGCGGCAGGCATTCTTACCGACCCGCCGGTATCCGTGCCGATGGCGACATCGACCAGCCCGCTGGCTACCGCGACGGCACTGCCGCTTGACGAGCCGCCGGGAATTCGGTCCGGCCACGCGGGATTCACCGGGGTGCCGCAGGCAGGGTTCACGCCGGTCACGCCGAAGGCGAACTCGTGCATCCGCGCCTTGCCGACAATGCGCCAGCGCGGATCATCGAGAATGCGCGCCACCACGGCGGCATGGCGCGCCGCAGGCGCGGCATTGCGGAGTACGGCACTGCCCTGAACGGTCGGCATGCCGGCGATGTCGAGGCAGTCCTTGATGGCCACGCGCAGCGCGCCCGCGCCAATGTCGCACGCCTCGCTCAACGCACCGTAACGATCCTGCGACAGGACGTGCTGCTGTTCCATGGCGGTTCCTGCATCTCCTGGCCGCCGTCGCTGCGACCTGCCCTTCTGGGACAGCATCGCGCGCTTTGCCGCTATCCGTTACGCGCAGGGTGCTATACGTTTCGCGCCGGAATCACCGGGCCGGAAAAGGCCGCAATCATCCTGAACCAAAGGGCACGGCACCAAAACCCGCGCAATTCCGGCAATCGCGTTTCGCGCTATTCCGTCAACGCAGCGACTGTCCGGTTTCGGCAAGCCAATGGCATTGAATTGGACAGCGATTTCCTCAAGTTTGCTGCCGTTGCGAAATGCTCAGGCTGCGGGGGAGCACGAGGGTAAGATGCGTTCACTACGAAACGGGATGCTGGCTGCGGGCCTTGGAGCGGCATTCGTGATGACCTCATCCGTCTGCGCCGCCCCCAGGAAAGCGCCGGCCGCACCGAAAGTGCCCGAACTGGCGGCCGAAGACGTGACCGTTGTCGAACTGAAAGACCGCATGCCCGCACACTGGCTGGTGGTGAACGACGTGGTCTTCACGCACCTGCTCGATGGTCGGGCGTATATCGTCGATGCCGACAAGGGCACCTATCTCGGCATGGTGCCGGGTGGCCACTCGCACGCGGGCGTGCAGTTTTCGCCTGACGGCGCCAACCTGCTCATGCCCGGCACGTTCTTTGCCCGAGGGAGCCGGGGCGAGCGGACGGACGTGATCACCTGGTTTGCACTGAAGGATCTCATGCCGGGACCCGAGGTGGTGATACCGCCCAAGCGGATGCAAGCCTTGCCGCTGCTTTCGTCGATCCCGCTGACCGACGACGGGCGGTTCATGCTGATCTTCAATTTCACGCCCGAGCAGTCCATGACCGTGGTCGATGCGCAGGCGAAGAAGCTGGTTGGCGAATTCGAAACGCCGGGATGCGCGCTGGCGCACATGACCGGGGCACGTAGCTTCATGATGCAGTGCGCCGATGGCAGCCTGCAATCGGCCACGCTGGACGAAAGCGGGGTGATCACGCTTGGTGCCACCACCGATCCCCTGTTCGATCGCGATGACCCCGCCACCGACAAGCCGGTGCGCGTGGGGAATTCTCGCTGGCTGTTCATCACCTTTGCGGGCGCGGTGACCGAAGTTGACAACGCCAGTGGCACGCCGGTTGCCGGCGCGCGGTGGAGGCTGACCGGCCCCGGTGAACAAGGCTGGCGCCCCGGCGGCCTGCAGCCCTACGCCTTCCATGCTCCCAGCGGCCTGCTCTATGTGCTGATGCATGAAGGCGGTCCGGGCACGCACAAGCATCCCGGGACCGAGATCTGGGTGTTCGACGTGGCCAGGCAGCAGCGCATTGCACGCCTGCCGATCGAGACGCCGGCCACAGCGATAGAGATCAGCAAGGATGCCGATCCGCTGCTCTACACCGCGCTGTTCGGTTCCGGCACGGTCGTCGTGCGCAAGCCTGCGGATGCATCGGTCCTGCGCAAGATCGAAGGACTGGGCAACGACATTTCCGTCCTGCAGGCTCCGCCCGTCGCTGCGCCCGCTGCAGGAGCGGCGAAGTGAGCGATCCGGTCATCCTGTGGCTCGGCGCCATCGGGCTTGGCGCGCTGTTCGTGATGTCTGCGGTACACAAGCTGCGGGACCTGCGGCACTTTGCCGGCTCGATCGCCGGATATGATCTCGTGCCTCGTGGTCTGGCGCCTGCCGTGGCCCCGGTCCTGGCTTTTGCCGAACTGGCGGCCGGTCTTGCATCGCTTGCTACCCCGCTTGCGCAGGTGCCGGGCCGTTTCGGCACCCTCGCCTGTGCGACGATCCTGCTGGGCTATGCCGGCGCGATCGGCTTGAACATTGCCCGGGGCAATACCGCGATCGATTGCGGCTGCTTCGGCTTTGGTGCGCGCGGACCGGGTTTGCGACGCGGGATGGTGGTGCGCAATCTCGCGCTCGCCGCGCTGGCCCTGCCGGCATTGTGGCCGACACCTGCGCGCGATCTCGTGTGGCTCGATGGCTTGACTCTCATCGGTGGACTGGCCGTGCTGGCGCTGATCCACACTGCGGGCGAGACCGCGCTCAATCTTCCGACGAGGGAGCTCACAGCATGACAAATGCCGTTGTTGCAGCGCTGATAGCGCTTTGGGTTCTGGTAATCGGGCTGTGCCTCATCGTGTTCGCTCTGTTGCGGCAGGTGGGCATGCTGCACGAACGACTTGGCCCGGTCGGCGCGCTGGTCATGCCGGGCGGGCCGTCGGTGGGCGATGCAGCCCCCACGTTCGAACTCGCCGCCGTTGACGGACGCCCGGTTCGACTGGGCGGCCCCAGCACCCAGCCCTTGACGCTGCTGTTCTTCCTTTCGCCAACCTGCCCGGTGTGCAAGGCGATGTTGCCGTTGATCCGCTCGATCGAGCGCGAGCAGCGCGGTGCCTTGCGGGTGGTGCTGGCAAGCGATGGCGATTTGCCCGCACAGCTGGCCATGATCAAGCGCGAACGGCTGGAGGCTTATCCGCTGGTGCTCTCCACCCCGCTTGGCCTTGCCTACCAGGTGTCAAAGCTGCCGCATGCGGTGTTGATCGATAACGCCGGCACGATCGTCGCCAAGGGTCTCATCAACAACCGCGAACATCTCGAAAGCCTGTTCGAAGCGCACCGCATGGGGGTGGGCTCGCTGCAGGACCTTGCAGCGCGCGGACTTCAGGAGGCGGCCGAGTGAGCGCCGCCGGATCGACATTTCACGGGGATATCGAACATGCGCAGATTTGATCGTGCGGCCGAATACCTTGCCCGCACTGCCGCGCGCAGCACGTCGCGCCGCGGATTCATCGGCCGACTGGGCGCGTTCGTGACGGCAACCGGGGCGGCGACGCTCCTGCCGGTATCACGCGTCCGCGCGGAAAAGGCAGCCGTGCCCATTCAGGTTCACGAAGAGGGTGACCCCAATTCGTGCGACTACTGGCGGTATTGTGCGGTCGACGGGTTTCTCTGTTCCTGCTGCGGAGGGTCGGCATCGTCCTGCCCGCCGGGCACGGAGCCATCGCCGATCACCTGGCTCGGCACTTGTCGCAATCCGGCTGACGGACGCAACTACGTGATCAGCTACAACGATTGCTGCGGCAAGGCGGCGTGCGGACGCTGCAACTGCAGCCGGGACGAAGGCGCAACGCCGGTCTATCAGCCGAGCACAGCCAATGATCTCGACTGGTGCCTCGGCACGCAAGTGGGCGTTGCCTACCACTGCTCGCTCTCGGTCGTCACCGGGCTGGCGGACTGACAGCAGCGATGCGCGCACTGGTCCTTTCGGCTGTGGTGCTGGCGGGTGCGGCGAGCGCCGGGCAGGCGATCAGGCCTGCGGACATGGCCGCCAAACCAAGGGTCGAGATCGACTATGCCCTGCACTGCCAGGGGTGCCACCTCGCCGATGGCCGGGGCATGGCTGGCAAGGTGCCGGACTTTCGCGATTCCCTTGGTCGTTTCCTCGAGGTTCCCGGCGGTCGCGCTTACCTGGTGCAGGTGCCCGGCGTTGCCACCTCGCGGCTGGACGACGACGGCACCGCCCGCCTGCTGAACTGGCTGATCGCCAGGGTAGGACCGCCTCGCACCTGCCGCGCTGCACCATTCACCACGGCCGAAGTGGCTCGACTGCGGCGGACGTGGCTGCGCAAGGCGCGGCCTCTGCGCGATGGGCTGATGCGACAGATCGCTGCACAGCCGAACATGGCGAAGGGTGCGAAGCTGCCTGATTGCCCGGCCTGAACGCGCACTGACGATACCCCAAAGGTATCGATCATGCGAACTTCCGCCATTCTAGGCCGGTGCCATCCGGGCTAGGTGCCTTTGCCGTACCTCAAAGGAACGATGCCCCGACCATGGCCGCAAAAATCTATCCCGATCCTCGCGCAGCTCTGGAAGGCGTGCTGTTCGATGGCATGACGATCATGTCAGGTGGCTTTGGCCTGTCGGGCAATCCGGAGAGCCTTATTCCGGAGATCCGCGATTCCGGGGTGAGCGGCCTTACGGTGATCTCCAACAACGCCGGGGCGGACGGGTTCGGCCTGTGGATGCTGCTCAGGACGCGCCAGATCAAGCGGATGATTGCGTCCTACGTCGGCGACAACAAGCTGTTCGAGGAACAGTATCTTTCGGGCGAACTCGATCTCGAGCTAAACCCGCAAGGTACGCTTGCCGAACGCATCCGCGCAGGCGGCGCAGGGATCCCGGCATTCTACACCCGAACGGGCGTTGGCACGGTGGTGGCCGAGGGCAAGCCGACCGAAGTGTTCGATGGTGAGGAATATGTGCGTGAGACCTGGTTGCGCGCAGACCTTGCGATCATCAAGGCCTGGCGCGCCGATCCATCGGGCAACCTGATGTTCCGTCGCACCGCGCGCAACTTCAACCCGGTCATGGCAACGGCCGCGAAAGTCACGGTTGTGGAAGTCGAGGAAATCGTGCCGGTCGGCACCTTTGACCCCGACTGCATCCATACCCCGGGGATATATGTCGATCGCATCGTGCTTTCGACGATCAACGAGAAGCGCATCGAAAAGCTGACCACCCGACCGCGCACGGAGGCCGCACTATGAGCTGGAGCCGCGATGAAATGGCCGCCCGCGCAGCGCAGGAGCTGCGCGACGGCTATTACGTGAACCTTGGCATCGGCATCCCGACGCTGGTCGCCAACCACGTGCCTGCCGGCATCAACGTTACCCTGCAATCCGAGAACGGGATGCTCGGCATCGGCCCCTTCCCCTATGAAGGCGAGGCTGACCCCGACCTGATCAATGCCGGCAAGCAGACGGTTACGGCCCTGCCCGACAGCAGCTTCTTCTCCAGCGCCGAAAGCTTCGCCATGATCCGTGGCGGGCACATCGACATGGCTGTGCTCGGCGCGATGGAAGTGGCCGCCAACGGCGATCTCGCCAACTGGACGATCCCCGGCAAGATGGTGAAAGGCATGGGCGGAGCAATGGACCTTGTCGCCGGGGTCAAGCGCATCGTCGTGGTGATGGATCATTGCGCCAAGGATGGCTCGCCAAAGATCCTGCCTGCCTGCACCCTGCCCCTTACCGGACGCGGCGTTGTCGATCTGATCGTGACCGATCTTGGCGTCATTGCCGTGGACAAGGGTGCCGGGCTGAGGCTCGTGGAATGCGCCCCCGGTGTAAGCGTGGATGAGATCGTCGCACGGACCGGCGCACCGCTGCAGGTGGCGGCATGACCACCGAGGCATTCGTCTGCGATGCGGTGCGTACGCCGATCGGACGGCTTAACGGCAGCCTTTCCGCCATCCGTGCCGATGACCTTGCCGCCCTGCCGCTGCGTGCGCTGATGGAGCGCAATGGCCAGGTGGACTGGGCTGCGCTCGACGACGTGCTGCTGGGTTGCGCCAATCAGGCGGGCGAGGACAATCGCAACCTCGCGCGCATGGCGGTGCTGTTGGCAGGCCTGCCCGAGACGGTGCCGGGTGCCACGATCAACCGCCTGTGCGGATCGGGCATGAATGCAGTGGGCCTTGCCGCGCAGGCCGTCCGCGGCGGCGATGCCGACCTGCTCATCGCCGGCGGCGCGGAAAGCATGACCCGTGCGCCCTATGTGCTGGGCAAGGCGGGCAGCGCCTTCGGGCGTGACCAGAAGATCGAGGACACCACGCTGGGCTGGCGCTTTGTCAACCCGGCGATGAAGCAGACCCATGGCGTCGACACCATGCCGCAGACAGCGGAGAACGTCGCGGTAGAATGGCAGGTCAGCCGCGAGGAGCAGGACCGCTTTGCCCTCGCCAGCCAGCAGAAGACGGCTGCAGCGCAGCTCGGAGGGCGTCTCGAGCGAGAGATCGTTCCGGTCTGCGTACCGGCGGGCAAGGGCGACACGCGCCTGTTTGCGCAGGACGAACACCCCCGCGCCACCACGCTCGAAGCGCTTGCCACGCTGCGCCCGGTGGTCCACGCCCAAGGCACGGTGACGGCAGGCAATGCTTCGGGCCTGAACGATGGTGCCGCCGCGATGATCGTGGCGAGCGAACGCGCGGCTGCCGGCAACGGTCTCACCCCCCGCGCGCGGATCGTCGGCATGGCCTCGGCAGGGGTTGCGCCGCGTGTGATGGGCATCGGTCCGGTCGATGCCGCGCGCCGCCTGTTCGCGCGCACCGGCCTGACCATGGCCCAGATGGACGTGATCGAACTCAACGAGGCGTTCGCGGCACAGGCCATACCGGTCCTGCGCGAACTCGGCGCCGATCCTTTCGACCCGCGCGTGAACCCGAACGGCGGCGCGATTGCGCTTGGCCATCCGCTGGGCATGTCGGGTGCAAGACTGGTGCAGACGGCGGTCGAGGAATTGCAAGTCACTGGCGGTCGGCTTGCCCTTGCCATGATGTGCGTGGGCGTGGGCCAGGGCATTGCCATGATTCTGGAGCGGGTATGACGGTGCAGACGCTGACGATCGTCACCGACGATGGAGTTCGCCTGGCGGTCGAGGTGTACGGCCCGGAAAGCGCGCCCGTGCTGCTCCTGTCAAATTCGCTGGGCACGACGATGGCGATGTGGGACCCGCAGCTGGCAGACCTTTCGGCCCGTTATCGCGTGGTTCGCCACGACGGGCGCGGTCAGGGGCAGTCCACCTGCCCGCCGGGCGCCGCTTCGATGGATCGGCTGGGCCGCGATGCGCTGACCGTGCTTGATGCGCTGGGCGCCGCGCGCGCGCATTTCTGCGGTCTCTCGATGGGGGGGATGGTCGGCCAGTGGCTTGCCACGCATGCCCCGGAACGGCTGCTGCGGCTGGTGCTGGCCAACACTTCAGCCTGCATGGCTCCGGCTGCGGCATGGCAGGCCCGGCTTGAGGGCGTACTGTCCCACGGCATGGGGCCTCTGGCGCAGGCCTCGCTGGAACGCTGGTTCACCCCGGCCTTCCTTGCTGCCGAGCCTGAACAGGCCGAATGGATCCGGCAGATGCTGCTTGCCAACGATCCGCAAGGCTATGCCGCCTGCTGCGCCGCGATTCGCGATATGGACCAGCGGCGGACTGCCGCGCTGAACACCGTGCCGACGCTGGTGATCGCGGGCCAGGCGGACCCGGCAACTTCGGTGGCCGATGCGCAGTTCCTCGTCGATGCCGCAGGTGATGCCCGCCTGGTTACCCTGCCGGCGGCGCACCTTTCGAACGTGGAGTGCCCGCAGCAGTTCACGCAGGCCGTTATCGACCACCTGGGTTAGGCCACGTTTCGCGCCCGGCCGCAAGAAAGGCACGCGCAGCGCGGCTGCTGTCGGTTGCGCGCTGGCTGAGGATCACCGGTGAAATCGCGCCGATCCCTGCAAGCGGCCGATAGACAATGCTCCCGTGGCGGGTCTGGCTCAGGGCCTCGGGCACGATCGCCACGCCTTCGCCAATGGCCACCAGCCCCAGCGCCGTCTGCACTTCGCGGACCTCGCGGGTGGACGAGGGCACGATCGCATTGCGTGCGAGTATCGCCAGCACCTGATCGGCATAGCTCGGCCTCGGCTGGCTCGGATAGAGAATCAGACGCTCTGCCTCCAGCGCGGCAATCGGGACGGCTTCGCCGCCAAGCGCGAGCGGGGAATCGGCAGGGATTGCCACCAGGAGCGGCTCTTCCAGCAGCACTTCGCGCGCAATGGCAGGATCATCGATCGCAACACGGCCCAGGCCGGCATCGATCCGCCCGGTCTTGAGCGCTGCGACCTGTTCAAGCGTGATCATCTCGACCAGTTCGACTTCGACTTCGGGCATCATCGCGCGAAAGCGCCTGATCATTCTGGGCATGTCGCCATGCAGGATCGAACCGACCACGCCCACCGCGAAACGCGGGCGGCGCGCCTGTTTCCAGCGCTTCATCATCGGCTTGATCTGATCGAGCGCGGCGACGACCGGGGCCGCCTGTTCAAACAGCAGGCGCCCCGCTTCGGTAAGCTGCACGGGGCGTGTGCCGCGTTCGAACAGATCGACGCCGAGCTCGATCTCGAGATCGCGGATCTGGCGGCTCAATGGCGGTTGCGAGACGCCGAGATGGTCGGCTGCGCGGGTGAAGCCGCGCTGTTCGACCACGGCGAGGAAGTAACGCAAGTGCCGAATCTCCATGATACCTCCAAGGTATGATCCCTCACGGAAGTAGTCTTTCCCCGAACCGCGCGCAAAGCCTAGTCATCCCACGCATGGATCTGCCCAAATATCCGACTATTCGTGCGATCGAGACGATCATCCTCGATCTCCCGACCATTCGCCCCCACGTGCTGGCGATGGCGACGATGCATTCGCAGGTGATCTGCCTGGTGCGGATAACCTGCTCTGACGGTATCGTCGGGATCGGCGAGGCGACGACGATCGGCGGGCTGGCCTATGGCCCCGAAAGCCCCGAGACGATCAAGCTGGCGATCGACACCTACTTCGCCCCGCTGCTCGAAGGAAGCGATGCCACCCGACCGGCGGCAGCCATGGCAACGCTGGCGCGGCACGTCGTCGGCAACAACTTCGCCAAGTGTGCGATCGAGACGGCCCTGCTGGACGCGCAGGGCAAGCGGCTAGGCTTGCCCGTGAGCGAACTCGTCGGCGGGCGGCGGGTCGATGCCCTGCCCGTGCTCTGGACCCTGGCGAGCGGCGATACCGCGCGCGATATAGCCGAGGCGGAGCATATGCTGGGCATCGCCCGCCACAACGCGTTCAAGCTGAAGATCGGAAAGCGTCCTCTGGCCGAAGACGTGGCCCATGTCGGCGCGATAAAGGCGGCGCTCGGCAGCCGCGCTTCGGTGCGTGTCGATGTCAACATGGCATGGGACGAGCCGACGGCGCGGCGCGGCCTGGCCATGCTGGCCGATGTGGGCTGCGATCTGGTGGAGCAGCCGATCGTGCGCCACAACCGCGACGGCATGGCGCGGCTGGTCGCGCTCGGCCTGGTTCCGGTGATGGCGGACGAAAGCCTGAGCGGCCCGGCCAGCGCGATGGATTTCGCCCGCGCTGCAGCTGCCGATGTCTTTGCGGTCAAGATCGAGCAGTCGGGCGGACTCGATGCAGCGCGGGCGGTTGCACAGATCGGCCATGCCGCCGGGATCGCGCTCTATGGCGGCACGATGCTGGAAGGCGCGATCGGCACGATCGCCTCGGCCCATGCCTTTGCCACGTTCCCCGCGCTTGAATGGGGCACCGAATTGTTCGGACCGCTGTTACTTACCGAGGAAATCCTCGAAGAGCCGCTCGTTTATCGCGACTTCGCGCTGGGGGTGCCGACTGGCCCCGGCCTTGGCATTGCGCTGGACGAGGATCGCGTCGCACGCTTCCGGCGTGATCGCTCCACCACTCAATTCGCCCTGCAAGGAGTCTGACCGATGCTGTTCCAGGTTGAGATGACCGTGAACATCCCTCTCGACTTCGACAAGGCCGAGGCCGAGCGGATCAAGGCGGTGGAGAAAGCCTACAGCCAGGAACTGCAGGCCAGCGGCGAATGGCGGCACATCTGGCGCGTGGCCGGACTCTACGCCAACGTCTCGATCTTCGATGTCGCCAGCAACGAGCGGCTGCACGAGATCCTGATCGGCCTGCCGCTCTATCCCTTCATGGCCATCAAGGTGACGCCGCTGTGCCGCCACCCCTCTTCCATTCGCGACGACGATCGCTGAAACCACAAGATAACGGGAGCCACGAGATGCCTGCGAACTTTGCCAGCACCGAAACCGTCCAGAAGCTGCTCGATCGCGCCAGCGGCCTTGATGTCGAGGGCGGCAACCCGCGCCTCAAGGCGATCATGCGCGATCTGCTACAGGCGACAGCGGACATCATCGTCAAGCACGACATCAGCGAGAGCGAATTCTGGCAGGCGGCCAGGTACCTCGCCGACGGTGCGGGCGAGATCGGCCTGATCATCCCGGGTATCGGCCTCGAGCACTTCCTTGATCTCTACATGGATGCCAAGGATGCAGAAGCCGGCCTGACCGGCGGTACGCCCCGCACCATCGAAGGCCCGCTCTACGTTGCCGGTGCCCCGCTGGTCGATGGCACCACGGAGGTTGACCTCACTTCCGACCCCGACGACACCGACACCCTGCACATGACCGGCACGGTCACCGGACCCGATGGCGAGCCGGTGCAGGATGTCATCCTCCACGTGTGGCATGCCAACAGCCAGGGCTGGTATTCGCACTTCGATCCCACGCGCGAGCAGACCCCGTTCAACAACCGCCGCCGCATCAAGTTGCCAGCCGATGGCCGTTATGCTTTCCGCTCGAAGATGCCGCACGGCTATTCCGTGCCGCCGGGCGGGGCAACCGACGTGCTGATGCAGGCGCTGGGCCGCCATGGCAACCGCCCGGCCCATGTCCACTTCTTTGTCGAGGCTCCCGGCTATCGCACGCTGACGACGCAGATCAACTTCGGCGACGATCCCTTTGCGGCCGACGACTTTGCCTTCGGTACGCGCGAGGGATTGCTGCCGGTGCCCAGCCGCCAGGGCGACACGGCTCACATCGCGTTCGATTTCCGGCTGCAGCGCGCCCGTACCGACGCGGACCAGACCTTCTCCCTGCGCACCCGCGCACAAGGCTGAGACACAGGTCGCGAGATGACGAGGGGAGCGGCGTTCGCCGCCGCTCCCCTTTCGGTCATTCCACGGCCATGAGCACCGAATTGCCGATCAGGGTGTGCGCCCAGCCATCGGGCAAGGCGCCGATGAACAGGTTCTCGGTACGATAGCGCGCAATCTTCCACCCGCCATCGGTGCGCCGGAACGTAACCCGCAGGCGGCTCGACCGGATCAGCGCCGAACCATCGTCATGCACCCACGGCTGGAATTGCACCCAGGTTCCCTCCGCATGGTCCTCGCGAAGGTCGTAGATCTGTTCCGAGGTGAGGTAGTGGGTGTTGAATATCTGGCGAGGCGTCGCAGCCGCGAAAAAGCGCCGCATGTGCGCTGCGATCTTCGCCGGACCGCGATGTTCCCCGAACTGCGCACCATGTGCGCCGCCTACGCCCTGCCATACGCCATCATCGGCAAACAGCCTGCCGATTGCCTCGGCACGCTGATCGGCATCCATCCCGGGCTCGGGCAAGGGCACGTCGCAGAGAAACAGATACCGGGCCAGCAACCGGCGAACGGCTGCTTCGGCTTCCAGCAGGGCCACGCGTCGCTGCAGGTTTGCCAGCTCGTCCAAAATCGTCCTCCCATGCATACCTGCAAAATGGACTAGCGCGGCTGGCATGGGTGTCCATGCAGGTGCCCACCGACGGGGCAGAACGTTACGCGTTCAGGCCAGGGATTGCGCAGACCGGCGGAAGAATGCGAGGCCGGTCTCGCCTCAGCGGGCCCCAAGGCTTTCGATGCGCTGGGTCATCGTCCGGGCGAGGACGAGTCTCAGGCCGTTGATCAACGCATCAAGGGCGAAATGGAACGCTTCCTCGTGGTCATAGGTCTCCGATGGCCGATCAGACCGATGCCGCTCGCTGTCCTCATGCAACTGCCAGCCAACCATGAAACGGGTGATCAGCTTCGCCCCGTAAACCGCGTGCTCCTCGGAAAAGCCCGCTTCGCGCAGCGGCTTTGACAGCAGATCGCGAGGTTCGGTCGGAAGCGAGGCGGCCACCAGACGCGCCCCGTCGCGATACTTCAGGACCGCTTCATAGCTGCACTGGGCTATCGCCTTGAGCCATTCGTCCCAGGGTTCGCCCGGGTGCGGCTGACGCAGAACCGGCAGGAGGATCGCCGCGGCCATATGGTCAAGCAGAACGGCCTTGCTGGGGAAGTGCCGATAGAGCGCCGGCCCTTCGACGCCGAGGTAATCACCGAGACGCCGGGTCGTGAACTTGTCGAGGCCAATCTGGTCGAGCAAGGCCAGACCCGCATCGACTATGGCATCGCGCGTCAGCGTTGCCTTCTTCTCGGGTTCACTGGTCTTCCGGTTCATTGACGCCTCGCTCGGCCTCGGCTGCACCTGCATCAGCCTTCAGCGGTCCGCGCGTTAGCACCAGAAACCTGGCAAGTAACCCGGTATTCCACCCGCTTTATCGGGCAGGGCGGGAAGGGGCGAATTTCACCCCTTCCCTTGCACGGTCACAACGCCGCGATCTCTGCCTTCGCTGCGGCGATCGAAGCAGCGCGGGCCTCGGGGCCGAACCCGATCTTGTCCGCGCGCACGATCGTCAGGTCGGTCACGCCGAGCAAGCCGAAGAACACGCGGAGCAGGCTTTCCTGATGCTCTGCCGGATCACTTTCGCCATACATCCCGCCTTGCGAGGAAGCGATGATAACGCGGGTGCTGCCGGCCAGTCCCTTGGGACCGGCTTCGGAATAAGTGAAGGCCACGCCCGGCACGGCCAGCCGGTCGAGCCAGGCCTTGAGCTGCGAGGGGACGGAGAAGTTGTACATCGGCGCACCGATCACCGCCACATCCGCTGACATGAACTGCCGGAGATGGGCAAGCTCGGCCGGTGCCGCGGCCTTCATCGCATCGCTCTGCGCGTCGGGCGGAAGCCGCAGGGCTCCTCCCGCCACTGCATCGAGGTGGTCCAGCGGGCTTGCAGCGAGGTCCAGCCGCTCGACAACCGCTCCGGGTGTCTTTGCCGCCAGTTGGGCGACAATGGCCGAAGTCAGCTCGCGGCTGACAGACTCTTCGCCTGACGTTGAACTGTCGATATGCAGGATCTTCATTGCTTACCTCACTGGTTGATATTGCGAACTTCGAAGAGCGCCTGAGCGAAAGCTTCGAGCAGAAGGTCGGCCTGGGCTGCGCGGATCACGAGCGGCGGACGGATCTTGAGTGCGGCATTGCTCCGGCCGGCTGTGCCGATGAGCACGCCCGCACCGCGCAGGGCGTTGACGATGGCCGTGGCGACATCGGCCGAGGTGGTCTGCACGCCGATGAACAGGCCGGCCCCGCGCAGGTCCGTCAGCAGTGGCGAGGCGGCGACCATCGGCCCAAGTCCCGCCATCAGGCGCTGTCCGATCCGCCGGGCGTTCCCGATCAGGCCCTCGTCCTCGATCACGTCAAGCGTGGCAAGCGCCGCCGCGCAGGAGACCGAGCTTCCGCCGAAGGTGTTGAAGTAGCGCTGATTGCGCGCAAAGGTGCGGGCGATCTCGTCACGCATGACAAGCGCGGCAACGGGCTGGCCGTTGCCCATGGGCTTGCCGGTGCTGATCAGGTCGGGCACCACGCCGTGCCGCGCAAAGCCCCACATGCCGGCGCCGGTCCGGCCGAAGCCGGGTTGCACCTCGTCTGCAATGAACAGCCCGCCGGCCTTGCGAACCGCATCCACGCCACCGGCCAGAAAGCCCGGAGGGTCTGCGATCGCACCATCACTGCCGAAGATCGTATCGACGAGCAGCGCAGCCGGACGCACGCCCTCGCTCTCCATCCTGGCGATGGCATCGCCGACCAGTGCCGCGAACTGCTCCGGGCCGCATTGTCCCTCGGGCATCCGGATCGGATAGACATGCTGCCCAAGCGGCAGGCCGGTCACCGGCGACATGCCCTGCAGCAGGTCGGACGTGCCGTGGTACGCGCCATCGGTGACGATCACGCCGCGCGCACCCGTCGCCATGCGGCTGATGCGGATGGCCAGGTCGTTCGCCTCGCTGCCGGAATTGGTCAGGATCACCTTGCCCAGCGCATCGGGCAAAGTTGCCAGGAGCCGCTCTGCCAGCAGGACGGGCTCTTCGGTGAGATAGCGGGTATGCGTGTTCAGGAGGCTGGCCTGCCGCGCCATCGCAGCCACGATGCGGGGATGGCAATGCCCCGCGACCGGAACATTGTTGTAGGCATCGAGATAGCGCCGCCCGGCAACGTCCTCGATCCAGCAGCCTTGCGCCCGCACAACGTGTACCGGCTCCTCATAGAACAGCCGGTAACTGGGCGAGAGCACGCGCTCGCGCCGGGCAAGCAGTTGGCTCGTGTCGGAATGCATCTGCTTGCCCGGCCCCGCCCCGGATCAGAAGTTGCGCGTCAGGGTCAGCGCCCACTGGCGCGGTGCTCCCGGCGAGGCCGATGTCTGCCCTGACTGCTGCGACTGATCGAACCGGGTGTTCTCGTAGTACCGGTTGCCGAGGTTGGTCACCTCGAGCGCCACGCCCCAGTTGCGGTCCTTCGACTTCCAGGCGAGCCGTGCAGAAGCGAGGAAGTAGCCCTCGATCCGGTTGGTCGGTGCGTTGAACGCTTCGGTGAAAACGTGGCTCTGGTATGATCCATCGGCCCGGAGCGTGAGCAGCCCGGCGTCGCCATTCAGGATGTCATACTGGATGCCGGCAGCCCCCTTCCACTTCGGCGTGAACGGAGTGACCATGTTCAGTGCGATGAAAGTCGCAGGATCGGTCCGCTTGTACTGGAAATCGAGGTAGCTGCCGGAAAGATCGAGCGACAGGCGCTCGGTCGGATAGGCCGAGAGCTCGACTTCCAGGCCTTTGACCTTTGCCGTGCCGGCGTTGTTCGGCTGGAAGCACGGGGCAATCGGGCAGGCCAGCACGTTCAGGATGATGTCTTTGTAATCATTGACGAAGCCGGCGACGTTGAAACGGACGCGACGGTCGAACAGATCGGACTTGAAACCGATTTCGTACGACGTGATCGTCTCGGGCCTGAACGACTTGAGCTGACCCACGTCGAACGGCACGCCGTTCACCGGATCGATCTGTCCGTTGGCAACCGGCAGGATCGTGCCCGGCGCAAAGAACGGACGCGGGTTGACGCCGCCGGCGCGGTAGCCGGTCGAAACCTGGCCATAGACCAGCACCTCGTCCGAGAACCGGTAGTCCAGCGCTACGCGCCAATCCAGACGCTTGCCTTCGTAGCCATCCGTCAGGCCGTTCAGGCCGAGCAGCGCGCAATTGGGCGCGTTGGCCGGATCGAACGGGGCGCGACCGGGCAGGCAGGGCGTGCTCGGGATCGTGCCATCGGGATTGGAGCGGAAGTATTCCTGCGTCTTGCGGTCCCAGGTGTGGCGCACGCCACCCGAGATGCGCAGGGCATCGGTCAACTGGTAGTCGCCGTTGAGGAACAGCGCAGTCGACTTGCTGACGCTGTCCTCAGGCCCCTGGTTGAAGTTCAGGCCGACATAGGTCAGCGCAAGGCGTGCGGAGAAGGTCGCCGTGTTGCGGAAGTGGAAAGCCCCCGCCGTCAGGTTAAGCTTGCCGTCCATCAGCCTGGCATTGGCACGCAGTTCCTGGCTGAACTGCCAGTTCCGGAGCTTCTGCAGGGAAAGCTGGTTCATCACCGGACTGCCATCGGCATCTGATGCGAAGGTCGCTGTATAGTCGCGATAGGCGGTGACCGAGCGGACCTCCAGGTTCTCGGAAACGTCCCACTTCACATTGCCGGACAGGCCATAGCTGTCGAGGTGCGAAATGATCGGGATGCTGAACGGGGTGAACGGGTCCTGCCCGGTGGGCTGGCGCGTATCGGTGAAGGTCGAATAGGTCCAGTAGCGGTTACGGCCCGCGCTATCGCATGAATTGGGGCCATAAGGCACGAAACGGCAGTCGAACGGCACTGGCGGCGTGGCACGGTTGCCATCGTCGATCGTCAGTCGCGGATTGTTGGCAAAACGCAGGACGTCGCCGCCGGCTTCGGAACGGTCGCGCGTCAGATCGCCGATCAGGCTGACATCGAGATTGCTCGCCGGAACCCAGCGCAGATAGAGTCGACCGGCCGCCAGGGATTGTCCGCCAAGCGTGCCGAGTTGGCAACCGTCACCGAGGTTGGGCGATGCCGGAACCCCCGAACCCGGATGGGTGCAGGCATAGTCCATTCGCTTGATGAAGCCGTCACGGCTGCGCGAAACCGCAGAAACGCGGGCAAACAGCTTTTCCGGCGCAATAGTGAAATCGGCCACGGCCCGCGCGTCGAAGCGGTTGTAGGCGCCGCCGGTAACCGAAACCATGCCCCCGTCGTCACCACTGGGCGCCTTGGAGAACATCTTCACCGCGCCACCAATGGAGTTGCGCCCCGCGAGCGTCCCTTGCGGCCCGCGCAGCACTTCGACGCGATCGAGATCGAGCAGTTCGACCAGCGAACCCGTAATCGTGGCGTAGTATACGTCATCGACGTAGATTCCGACGCCGGGCTCCAGCGCCGGGATGAAGTCGGACTGGCCGACGCCGCGGATGAAGGCCAGCATGGTCGAGCCGAAGGCCTGGCCCTGAGGAGCGAGCGTGACGCTGGGGGCCTGGCGGGCGACTTCGTAGACATTGGTCTGGTTGCGCGCTTCCAGCATCGTTCCCGTGACCGCAGTGATCGCGATCGGGGTGTCCTGCAACCGCTCGCTGCGCAGCGTCGCGGTAACGACGATTTCCGGAGCGAGATTGCCGCCCTGCGCGGGCGGTGCGGCGGCATCCTGGGCGCGGACCTCCTGCGCCAGCGCCTGCGCCGATGCGAGGGCTGCGACCAAGCCGATCGCCGAAGCGCCGAGGCGCAGAACCTTAGAACCGCATTCTACCGCTCGATCCTGGAATGTCATGTCTTTCCCCCCTTGGTTTTCAAGAAGCCGTTCTCGTTCCTGCGACCTTCGATCCACCATTTTTGATTGTTGCGATCTGGTTTGCGTTAGCATTGCTATCATAGCCATTGTTTCGCGAAAAGAACAATTTTCGATGCCCTGATCTGCCCCTGCAGCTTCGGGAACCGGACCGCTGGTGACGTGTCCCGGATCGCTATGCGAAGCGCGCGTCCAACTTCTCGGCAAACGCAATCCGCCAACCGAAGTAGCTGTTGTCGAATCCGGCAAAATGTTGGGATTTCGGCGCTTTCCGCTGATAGAACGCAGTCATGACGACGTTCTGGACAATCCGCGCGGCAACAAGTGGCGGGACCAAACGGCGCTCGCCCGGCGACAACGGAGAGATGACATCATACCCGGCGGTGAACGCCTCCATCATGCGCTCGGCGCTGTCGGGATGATGCATCTGGCCAACCAGGGCGATGGCGATGTCACATGCTCGCGCCGTGTGAATCGCATCGCCGAAATCGATGATTCCCGTCGGCACGTCGTCGTTGTTGCTATCAACGATAACATTGCGCGCGTTAAGATCGTTATGGCCGAATTGCATCGGCAGCATTTCCAGCTGCGCACCTGTTTCACCGGCGAACCGTTCGATGAATGGCATGACAAAGTGCGCGAAGGGAACCTCGGGCAACGAAGCCGCAACTTCCCGAAGTTCCGGTCTGCGGCGAAGGTCCCAGATCAGCCGCCGGTGCATGGCCGGATGACTGAAGTCGCGCAGAGCAAGGGCCAGGCGTGCCGCCAGCACCCCGCAGCCGTGCGCCTGTCGGGCACTTCGCACGCTGTCCATCATCGGCCTGCCTGGCATGAAGCTGTACAGCACCGCGAAGCGTTGCCCGCCTCGCCCGTCCGGCAAGCGGACGACCGGTTCCCCGCCCGAGGCCAGCGCAAGACGGGGAACCGGAAGATCAGGCGCATTCGCTTCAAGATGACGCAGGACTTCGGACAGCATTTCTGCTTCGTCGAGCGGCGTCTCCGGCGCGAACACCTTGAGCACGAATGCGCCACCTGCGGCCGAGACCCGGAAGTTCTCGTCGCGCTCTGCGGTCAGAGTCGCGATTCGACCGACAAGGCCGTAGTGCTGGGCAAGGATTCCTGCGGCACCGTGCAACCCAAAGGTCAGGCCTTCAGCCGGCACGATCCAGCAGCTTCAGCTTCGCCAGCTGGATACCCGTGTTCTCGCGCTGGAGCACGGGGTGGGTGCGCAGGACGGCAATATTGCGCAGAATCCGCCCGATCGGCATGCCCTGCTTGGCAGAGGCGGTCGTGCCTGCGGTGCGGTAGATCAGGTCGATGGCCTGCCACGAAAGCTCGACGCAACGCTGCGCAATCATCGTCAGTTGCAGGCCCTTGGCCGTGTCGAACGGCACGCCCTCGTCCTGCGCGGCCTGCGCGAATGCCATGTAGTCCTCGCCCGACTTCACCATGGCTGCCTCGGCCGTCAGCACGAGCGACAGCGCCTCGCCATAATACTGCTGCGCGACGGGGTCGTGGCAGCGCTCGCGGAACGGCGGAACCATCGACTTCTTGGTGACGAGCAGATCTTCGTAGATGTCGAGCGCGCCCCGCGCCGCACCCACCGCCACGGCGGCAGTCTCTCCGATCAGGAACGGACCGATCAGGCCGGCGTACATCGGGTTGTCGTGCAGCGGTACGTTCACGTCGAGCGGTTCGGCACCCCGCGCCATGCCTCCCACTGCCAGCGCGCGATGGTCGGGCACGAAAAGGTCGGTCACGGTCACCCGCTTCGAACCCGTGCCGCGCATGCCCATCACGAACCAGTCGTCCTCGATCGTGCAATCGGCCATGTCGACCAGCAACTGGACGAGCGTTTCGCCTTCATCGCCTTCGACCCGGGCAAGGCCCATGAAGTGCGTGCCAAGATCGCAGCCCGACGCCGAAACCCAGCTGTGCGTGATGCGGTATCCGCCGCTGACCCGGGTTGCGGTGCCGAGCGGGGTCAACGCGCCGGGGCAGCGCACTTCCCCATGGGTTCCGTAAATTTCCATCTGTGTTTCAGCGGGATAACGTGACAGGAGCAGAGGGTGCCCACCCACCAGCGACGTGACCCAGCCGGTTTCGCTGCAACCACGGGCGATCTCCATGACGACCTGGTAGAATGTGGCAAGGTCGAACTCGTAGCCCCCGAACATGCGCGGCTGCACCATCCGGAAAAAGCCGCCTTCGACGAGGGCATCGGCAACAGCCTGCGGCACGCGGCCGCCACTTTCGCATTCGGCTTGCGATGCGCGCAGCAGCGGGCGCAAGGCTCGCGCGCGTTCGAGCATGCGCCGGGGGGTGAGGCCCGGCTCGGGCTGCGGGACGGACTTCGGAAGCACGGCAGCTTCGGAGGCGATGGTAGCCATCTTGAGGATCCTTCGTGAAATGGTGTCAGGGCCGCTCAGGCAAGAGCCGGAGGGGCGCGGAAGCGGTAGCCGAGCTCTGCCTCGAGCAGCGCGGCAAGGCGGATCGGCGTGCGATCCTCCATTGCCGGGCCAATCAGCTGCAGCCCGAGCGGAAGTTCTCCAACTCCGCGGGGCACAGGCACAACTGTCGAGGGCAGATCGGCAACTGTGGCCAGACTCGGCCATGACAATTGCGACAGATAGACATGGTCCGCGCCATCAAAGCGGCGGCGCCGATGCAACTGCGCTCCGATCCCCTCGCCAGAGAGATCATGCTCGAAAGCCGTTGTCGGGAAGACCGGGCAGACGATCACGTCCCATGACTGGAAGAAGGTGCGCCATGCCGCCTTGAGCGCCATCCGCGCCTGGGCCAGCGCTTGGATCGACGGACCGGCACCGCTGGCACACTGTTCCAGCACATCGGCATACCAGAGTGCGTCGTGGCCGAGCGTGGCGCGTTCGGGCTCGCCGACGCGGAAATCCTGGCCGCCCAGAACAATCGAGAACAGGCTGCGAAGATAGGTTTCCAGCGAGGATGCCGGATCAAAGCCGGGCCGGGCCGTTGTTGAAACCGTTGCGCCCGTGGCGGACAGGGCATCGGCGAGGCTGTCCAGCGCGGCCCTGGTCTCGGCGCTGGCGGCATAGGGCAGCTCCCCGGTCCAGATGGCGACGCGGAAGTCGGCCAGTCGTTCATGGCGGCTGGCCGGAACCTGCGGACCGGCGCGGGTCAGGGCGTCCAGCCCAAGTTCGAGGTCCGCCGCGTTGCGCGCCATGGGGCCGGCCACCGACAGTTCGGGCTCCACCGGCACTCCGGGCATGGGTGGAACGTGCCCGAGCGTGGGGATCAGCCCGTAGCTTCCCTTGTGGCCGAACAGTCCGCACATATGCGCCGGAATGCGGATCGATCCGCCAATGTCGCTGCCCAACTCGAGCGAGGTCAGTCCGGTGGCCAGCGCGGCAGCCGCGCCGCCGGAGGACCCGCCGACCGTACGCGAAAGATCCCAGGGATTGCGGGTGAGGCCATAGATCGGATTGGCCGTCTGATGGTCGGCCCCACCGATCGGCACGTTGGTCTTCCCGAAGATGACCGCACCTTCCGCACGCAGACGGGCAACGGGCTGCGAGTCCTCGGCCGAGACGTTGTCGGCAAGGAACGGGAGGCCGACCGTGGTGCGCATGCCCTGCGCGCCCCAGGTTTCCTTGACCGTCATCGGCAGGCCGCCCAGCAGGCCACCCAGCAGGCCGCTTGCCTCCTGCGCGCTCTTCGCATCGAAACGGCGCGCTGCCGCCCGCGCCCGGTCGACGTCAAGCGCAACCACCGCGTTGATCGGAGGATTAACCTGCGCGACGCGCGCCAGATGGAGATCGAGCAGTTCCTCGGCGCCGATCTCGCCACGACGCAGCATTGCCACCAGGTCCGTCGCCCGCGCCAGGGCCAGATCGCTCTCCTGCACTGCGGCCATCTCAGTTTGCCTCCGCAAAGGCTGTCCGGCCAACGGCGTGGGCAACATCTTCGAGTTGCAGGACGGCATGGGTGCGCAGCACGTTCAGGTTGCGCAGGATACGGGTCAGCGGATGCCCTTCGCGCGCGGCGGTTGACGTGCCGCCGGCGTGGAAGATCAACTGGAAGGCCTCCCAGCCCAGCTGGACCGAATGGACCGCGATCGAGCGCAGGCGAAGAGCGCGCATCGGATCGAACTCCACGCCATCACGCACCTCGCGGGCGTAATCCATGAATTCGTGCCCTGCCTGGACCAGCGCCGCCTCGGCAGTGGACACGAGACGGAAGGCGGTGCCGTAGTTGCGTTGATGAACCGGATCGGTGCACTTTTCACGATAGGGAGGATAGGCCGATTTCTTCGTGCGCAGAATTTCCTCGTAGTGGTCGAGCGCGGCGCGGGCCGTGCCGACTGCAACGCAGGCCGTCTGGCTCACCAGAAACGGCGAGAGCGCGCTGGAATACATCGGATTGTCATTGGTCTTGCAGGCCAGATCGAGCGGCTCGGCCCCGCGCATCATGCCGTGGCAACGCATCACGCGGTGCTCGGGCACGAACAGATCGTTGACGATGACGCGCTTCGACCCGGTGCCGCGCATGCCGATCACGTTCCAGTCGTCGACGATCTCGAAGTCCTTGCGGTCGATCAGGATCTGCGCGGGTTGCGGGCCCTCCTTTGCCTCGATCATCACCAGCGGCATGAAGTGGGTCGAAATGTCGCACCCCGATCCGTTCTGCCATGCAGCGGTAACGCGATAGCCGCCCGGCACGGGAACGGCCTTGCCCGGAGGGGCAAACGAGCCGGACGCGCGAAATTCGCCGGTTGCACCATAGGCCTCGAACTGCGCCTGCTCAGGAAAACGTGCGAGCACCATCGGCTGACCGGAGACCAGCGCCATGACCCAGCCCACGTCGGTGCTGCCGCGCGCAAGCTCCATCATCACCTTGTAGAAGGTCGGCACGTCGAACTCGAGGCCACCGAAGTTACGCGGCTGAACGATGCGGAAGAAACCGGCGGCATCGAGTTCTTCCATCAGGTCTTGCGGCAGGCGCCCTTGACGCTCGGCCTCTTCCTCCATGGCCCGGAGCCGTGGGCGGAGTTCCTGCGCCTTCGCCAGGAGATCCCTGGCAGTCAGCCCGGCGTACGTACCGACAAGGGACGCTCTCTCCACGCGATCAACCGCTGCAGTTGCCATTACGCTCTACTCCTCCAACCGGCCCGTTAACACTGATAACAAGCAGTTTGTTATCAACGCTAACTTGACCGGTCAAGGGCGTGCGGGCGGCTGGCCTGCACGCGAGCCGCAATGAAGTTACCAATGCTGGGGAATCATCGCACGCGGGAGGCGGCCCCTGGCGAGTCAGCGGCGATTTACGATCGCCAAAGCTGACCGCGAAACGGCCCGCGGGACCACAACCCGCCTTGTCGCTGTGCTCGAAATCGGTCCGCCTGTTGGCCGCGGACGGGGAACGAGACTGCCCGAGCCTCAAGAAGATTGGTCGCAGCAGCCGGCAAAGCCCCGCCTGTCGCGGTCGTTTCAGTCTGGTTCAGGCTATAGACTCATGATCAAACCGCGCCGGCTACCGGCACAGGTGGGTGGGCGCGGACCTGTACGGCCCGCGCCTCCCTCCGGATCAGAACGTGCGGCGGACCGAGACCGACCAGGTACGCGGGCGGCCCGGAGCGCCAGACGCGGTACCCGCGCCGAACGCTTCCTGAAGCAGCGTGTTGAAGTAGTACTTGTTGGTCAGGTTCTGCACCTCGAGCGTGACGCCCCAGGTCTTCTCGTCCGACTGCCAGCCCACCCGCGCGTTGGCGAGGAAGTAGCCGTCGATGCGGTTCGACAGGCGCAGCGTGGTGATCGGGCCACCGCCGCCGGCATTGCTGAACGGCGAAGGCGTGACCGGGCTGTTGGCCGCAACCGTGCTGCTGACCGGCAGGCTGTCGATGTTGGCCGCCTCGGTATAGATCTTCGACTGGTAGGCACCGTCGAGACGCAGCGTGACCACGCCCTTGAGGACGTCGGGAATGTCGTACTGCACGCCGAACGCCGCCTTCCACTTCGGCGTATAGGGCGTCACGTCCTTCAGCGTCACGCCGGTCGAGAGCGTGTCGACGTTCTGGTACTGGAAGTCGAGATAGCTGAGCGAACCGTCGATGGTGAAGTTGTCGATCGGACGGATCAGGGTTTCGACTTCGAAGCCCTTCACGTGCGCCGAACCGACGTTCGAGGGACGCAGACAGGGCGTGGCCTGTGAGCTGCCGCCCGGGCCTGCCGTGGCAAGATCGAGGCAGTTCACGCTCGACAGGATGATGTTCTTGTAATCGTTGAAGAAAGCCGAGACGTTCAGGCGCAGCTTGCGGTCGAACAGGTCGGACTTGAAGCCCGCTTCATAGGCCGTGATCGTCTCGGGCTTGAAGGCGGTTGCCTGGCTCGGGAAGAACGGACGCGGGTTGACGCCGCCGGCGCGGTAGCCGGTCGAGACTTGCGCGTAGAACAGGAACTCGGGGCTGAAGCGATAGTCCGCCGCAACGCGCCAGTCGACGCGGCTGTCGCGGAAGCTCGCCTTCAAACCGTTCAGGCCGAAGAGAAGGCAGTTGGGCTGGTTGCCAAGCCCGGTCGGGCCAGCGGTCGGCGCGCCGAGGAAGAAGTTGCACGGTCCCTGGATGGCGGTGCCATCGGGATTGCGGCGGACATAGCCGTAGTCCTTCTCATCCCAGGACTGGCGGATGCCGCCGGTGAGGTTCGCCGCATCGCTCAGCGCATAAGTGAAGTTGGCGAAGAGCGCCTTGTTCTTGGCGGGCGTGGGGTCAGGACCGTGCAGGAAGTCGATCCCGGCGTAGTTCAGGTTGATGCGGCCGGTGAAGGTGCCGCGCGTGTCGAAGTAGAAGCCGCCGACGGTAAAATCGAGCTTGTCGTCGAGCACCTTGCCCGACAGGCGCAGCTCCTGGCTCCACTGGCGGTTCTTCTGGGTCTGGTTGAGGTTGTTGTTGGCAATCGGCGAGCCGTCCGAGTCATAGGACCAGTCGGCGGTGTACTTGCGCCACGAGGTGATCGACTTGAGCTTGAGCTGGTCGGACAGGTCGACATCGATGGTCAGCGCCGCGCCGTAGTTGTCGAGATCCGAGTGCGGATCGTTGAACGTCGGCTTGTAGGGCATCTGGCTGTCCGGCCGCGCCGGATCGGCGTAGGTCGCGTAGGAGATGTAGCGGCGGTCGTAGCCGGTGATCGTGTCGCAGCTGTTCACGCCATTGGGCACGAAGGCGCAGTTGAGCGGGATGCCCGCGCCGTTGGTGCCGACCAGGAACGGGCGACCGCCGGTGAAGGTGGCGTTGGGGCCATCGAACACCGCCGAAGTGTTGGCATAGAGCAGGACGTTGGCGCCGGGTTCGTTGCGCTCACGGGTATAGTCGCCCGAAAGGTTGATATCGATGGTGTCGGTCGGCTGCCAGCGCAGCGAGACCTTGCCCGCAGCGTAGGATTGCCCGCCAAGCGTGCCCAGCACCGGATCCGCGCCCTTGGCGAAGGTCGGCACGTTGGTGCCGGGATGCGTCAGGTTGTAGTCGAGGAGCTTGACGAAACCGTCGCTGTTCTTGGTAACGCCGGCCACGCGCATGAACAGGTTGCTGCCCAGCTTCACGTCGAACAGGCCGCGTGCATCGAGGCGATTGAAGCGGCCATAGGTCACTTCGATCGAACCGGTGTTGCTGCCTTCGGGCTTCTTCGAATAGAGCTTGATCGAACCACCCAGCGAGTTGCGTCCGGCAAGCGTACCCTGCGGCCCGCGCAGCACTTCGACGCGATCGAGGTCGGTCAGGTCAAGCAGCGAGCCCGTCAGCGTCGGCAGGTAGACATCGTCGATGTACATGCCCACGCCCGGTTCGAGCGCGAAGTTCGGATCGGTTTGGCCGACGCCGCGGATGAAGGCGATGATGCCCGGCCCGAGTTCCTGGCCCTGGGGTTTGAGCGTGACGTTCGGCGCCTGCGCCGCGATTTCCGAGACGTTGGTCTGCCCGCGCGATTCCAGCAGCTCACCGCTCACCGCCGTGATCGCCAGCGGCGTATCCTGCAGGTTCTGCGCGCGGAACTGCGCGGTCACGACGATTTCGTCGGTGGTTGGCGTCTTTTCCTCGGCGGCGTCCTGCGCGAAGGCCGTACCGGAAAGCGAAAGGGCAAGCAGGCTCGCGCCCGCGCGAAGCAGTTTCATCATCCTCTCCTCCCAACGTGGCATCCGGTTGAGACCGAAAGGCTTTTCACCTGATGGCACGCTCCGATTTTTCGGATCGCGGCCTTTGGTCGGAATGCCAGCGTTACAGGGAGTATGCCCGATTTTGTGTTATGGTCAATAGCATAAAAAGATAGAAATGTGCGGCCGGGTTGTTGATGAAAATTCCCAGCGGCGATGCTATGAGCCGCGCGATGCGGCACCCACTCGATCCGATGCTAGGCTTCCACCTGGTGAGAACGGCCAATCTGGCGCTTCGTGCTGTCAACGCCGCCTATGGCGATCTCGGCATCCGTCATCCCGACGGCGCCGTGCTTCTTGTCATCGATGCCAATCCGGGCATCACCCAGAGCAGCATCGGCAGGCTGCTCAACATCCAGAGGTCCAATATCGCGCCGATGGTCTCGCGGCTGGTCGATCGCGGCTGGCTCGAGCGGCGACCGGGCAAAGGCAAGACCATCGGCATGTTCCTGACCGAGTCCGGCCAGCGCATCATGCCGGCGATTCACGCCGCATCGACGGCAGGCGAGAACATGATCACGACTTCGATCGGCGCGGACGCCTACGCCGCCACGCTGGAGACCCTCAAACGCCTCCGCTGACGGACCAACTCAGGTCACGCCGCCCGGCGCAAGTCGGCAATGCTCGCGGCCCGCTGGCCTGAAAATACCGAAACTGCCGACGCCAGCCTGCCGGAAGTCGAGGCCATGCTGCGGGTTGCAGCGGCGCTTTCCTCGACCATCGCTGCGTTCTGCTGCGTGGCAAGATCGATCTCGGCAATCGCTTCGTTGACCTTCAAGGCATAAGCCGCCTGCTCCTCGGTCGCCTGGGCCGCTTCGACCACGCCGGTGCTGATCTCGGTAACCTTGCCGATGATCGCATGGAGCATGCCGCCTGCGCCCTTGACCAGTTCGGCCCCGCGATCAACCTGTTCGCGGCTGGCGGAAAGGAGCTTCTTGATGTTGTCGGCCGCTTCGGAGGAACGTTGCGCCAGCGCGCGCACCTCGTTGGCCACGACGGCAAAGCCACGGCCCATCTCGCCCACGCGTGCCGCCTCGACCCCGGCGTTGAGTGCGAGCAGATTGGTCTGGAAGGCGATGCCGTCGATGATTTCGGCGATCTGGACCACTTCCTGCGCGCTCTGCTGGGCATCGTCCATGGCGTCGATCGCCTGACGGACCGCTTCGCGCCCCTGGGTAGCCTCGCCCTCGGTCTCCCGTGCCGAGATCCTGAGGTCGGCCATGGCCTGCGATGTCCGGCGCAGACCGCCGGACAGTTCGTCCATGGCGCGGGCACAATCCTGCACGTTGTTGGCCTGACGTTCGGTACGCGATGCCAGGTTCTCGGTCGCTGCGCGGATCTCCTCGGTCGATGTCGCAATATGGCCGCTGCTGTCGGCTACCAGGCCGACCGTCGAGGACAGCTTTTCCAGCGCGATGTTGAAATCGTCCTCGACCTGGCGGAAGCTCTCGGGCAGGTCGCGCATTCGCGTCGACAGGTCCCCTTCGGCAAGCGCCCGCAGCGATGCGCCCATCTTGCCCAGCACGATGTCGCGCGTGTTCTTCTCGGCCATCTCGAAATAGGTCGACAAGGCGATGTCCATGTCGATCATCGAAACCTTGACCAGCGCCACGAGGTCCCTCGCCATGCGCCGCCGCGCGGGCGACAGACGGCCGGTGCCGCCAAGCACCAATGCCTCGATCATGTGCTCGAGGATCAGCGCATAGCCGCCGATGTACCACTTGGGCTCAAGCCCGATGCGGGCATGGGTATTGCCGATGGTCAGCGCGCGTTCGTGGTAGGCCTGGTCAAGACCGTCCTCGAAAACCTTGATCCAGTGGTCACGCTGGGCGTTGCGGGCATGGCGCACGCGGTCGGACGACGAGAAGAACTTGCCCAGCGCCGGAGTGGCGCCGAGCTTGTCGTAGAACTTCTCGAGACCCCCATCGACCGTCCGGCGGACGAATCGTGAAAGCCGGACGAAGCTGCCCCGATTGCGGTCCAGCTCGTAAAATCCGATGCGCTCCTGCAGATCGCGTGCGACGACCATGGTTTCTCCTCTTCGGCGTTGCGCACAAAGTAGGTTAACCGGACTGAATTGGTCGGAAATCGCAGCCTAAGGGATTGCAGCTATGCACCAAAGTGCAGGGGTCAAATGCACTCAGCCAGCGACCGCCGCTGCCGCCTTAAGGTCGGCCGCCGCGCGGAACACGGCGTGATCGAAATAGAACGGCTTGATCTCGCAGCACTTTCCATCGCGGAAGCGGAACATCTCGCACAGCTCGGCGGGCGCCAGCGATGGATCGGCGAACTGGAACGACAGGATCGTGACGGCATGATCCTTGCCTACGGTGGTCTCGACACGGTTAAGGCCAGCAACATCGACCAGCCCCATGACCTTGATGTACAGTTCCTTGAGCGCGTTCTTGCCGCGATAGATGCCTTCCATCGGCAGGCCCGGCGCTTCGCTCACGAAGAAATCGTCGGTCAGCATCGAAGCCGCCTTGTCCCAGTCGCCCACGCCGGTCGCGGCGTAAAGATCGTCGACGAACTGGATCATTTCCTGTGCAGTCATGGTCATGGCATTGTCCTCTCGTTCTTGGCCTCAGGATCGACCATGCGGCGCTTTCCCGAAACCTAGCGATATGGCTAGCGATGCCTTTGCGTTCAGGCAGCTAAGGTCGGCCCATGGAGAGGACACGCCAGATCACGCTCGCCCGCCGCCCCGTCGGCATCCCGGTCCCCGAGGACTTTTCGCTCGTCGAGGTTGAACGGCCCAAGCCCGGCCCCGGCGAGATCCTGGTCAGGATGCGCGTCGGTTCATGCGATCCCGCCATTCGCGGCTTCCTTGACGACCGCCCGAGCTACCTGCCCCCGGTCGCCTTGGGCGCGCCGATCAACGGCATGTCGCTGGGCGAGGTGGTCGAATCGAACAATCCGGATTGGCCGGTCGGCACGCTGCTGCGCACGTTCGCGGTCTGGTCGGAATACTACGTCGTCGGCGCCGACGCGCTGGGCATAGAGAAGGTCGAGCAGGCGCCCGGCGTGCCGCTGCAGCATTACATGGGCGCATTGGGCCCGGTTGGCCTCACCGCATGGGTCGGCCTCTTCGAGATCGGCAAGGCCAAGGCGGGCGAGACGGTGGTGGTCAGCGCCGCTGCGGGCGCCACCGGCAGCACCGTGGTGCAACTCGCCAAGGCGGCGGGCTGCAAGGTCATCGGCCTTGCAGGCGGTCCGGCCAAGGCGCAGATCGTCAAGGATCTCGGCGCGGACGTCGCCATCGACTACCGCGCCGTCGATGATCTGGGCGAAGCGATCAAGGCCGCAGCCCCTGACGGCGTCGACGTCTATTTCGACAATGTCGGCGGGGAGACGCTCGACGCCATTCTCCCGCTGATGCGCCTGCACGGCCGCATCGCCGTGTGCGGCATGATCGCGCAGTACAACGATGCCGACAACCCGCATGGCAATCGCAACATATGGCAACTGGTGGTCAACCGCCTGACCATGCGCGGCTTCATCACATACGATCACCCTGAGGTGCTGGGCGAGGCGCAGGCCATGCTCGACCGGCTGTTCGCCGAGGGCAAGCTCAAGCCGCTCGAGAACGTGCGCTCGGGGATCGAGAAACTGCCCGAAGCCTTCATCGAACTGATGAGCGGCAAGACCACCGGCAAGACGCTGGTCCTGATCTGATGGGCGCGCTCGCAGGAAAGGTCGCGTTCGTGACCGGCGGCGCGTCGGGGCTTGGCGAGGCGATTGCCCGCGCCTACGCAACCGAGGGTGCATCGGTCATCATCGCCGACATCGACACGACCGGCGGTGAAGCGCTTGCTTCGGAAATAGGCGCGCGCTTCGTCTATCTCGACGTGACGAAGGAAGCGTCATGGGCGCAGGCCGTCGCGCCGTTCGAGCGGATCGACGTGCTGGTCAACAACGCCGGGATCACCACGCTCGGTTCGATCGAGGAGATCACCCTCGACCAGTTCCGCCACGAGCTCGACATCGATGTGCTTGGCGTCTTCATGGGCACGCAGGCGGTGCTGCCGAAGATGAAGGCCCATGGCGGCTCGATCATCAACATGTCCTCGCTTTCGGGCGTGAAGGCATCGTCGAACCTTGTCGCCTACAACGCGGCCAAGGCGGCGGTGACGCTGATGACCAAGTCCTGTGCGCTGCACTTTGCCGAAAAGGGCTATGGCATCCGCTGCAATTCGATCCACCCCGGCGCGATCCACACGCCGATCATCGACAAGGTGCTGGCGCAAAGCGACAACCCGGAAGCGCTGTACCAGAGCTTCGTCGATGTCCATCCGGTCAAGCGCCTCGGCAAGCCGGAGGAAATCGCCGCGATGGCCGTGTTCCTCGCCAGTGACGCCAGCGCCTTTGCCACCGGCGCGGAGTTCCGCGTGGACGGCGGCGCCTCGATATGACGGGCGGGCTTCCGATCCGGCAGGTGGCGTTCTTCGTGGAAGACGTCCGGGCCGCCGCGCGTGCCCATCACGAAGCCTTCGGATCAGGCCCCTACTTCGTCGCCGACAACATCCCGCTCGCCCGCTCCGTGCATCGCGGGGTCGAGCGCGAACTCGACCACACTTCCGCCTATGGCCAGTGGGGCGAGGTGATGATCGAGTTCGTCGCGCAGAACAACCCCGGCCCCTCGCCCTTCCGCGATCTCTATCCGGAAGGATCGGGCCGCTGGGGCATGCATCATGTGGCGGTGTTCGTCGATGACGTGGACGCAGAACTGGCGAAGTTCGCCTCTCGCGGCGCCGAATGCGCCCTGCGTGCGGAAATGACCGACGGCTTCGTCTTCGCCTTTGCCGACACCACCGCGACGCTCGGGCTGTTCACCGAACTCTATGCCCCCACAAAAACGCTGGTTGATTTCTACGCCATGGTCGCGCAGGCGGCGAAGGACTATCGGGGTTCCGACCCGATCCAGACCATTCGATTGACTTGAGGACGCAGACGTTGACCGACTCCTGGCACAGCCTGATCGCCGAAAGCGAATTCCCTGCAGAAGGCAAGATCGCCACGAAGGTCGGCGGCTGGCACGTGCTCGTGGCGAAAACCGACGAAGGGCTGTTCGCGGTCAACGATCGCTGCACCCATCAGGCAGCGCTCGTTTCAACCGGGCGCATCCGCCGTGGCGCAGTGATGTGCCCACTGCACGGCGCGCGGTTCGAAATGGCGACCGGTCGCTGCATCGGCGGTGCCTACAAGGACCTGCGGACTTTCCCGGTCCGGGTGGAAGGCGGCCAGATCGAGGTCTGCGTGCCCAACGAAGCGCCGGGCATGGACGAGACGCCCGTCGTTATCTGAACTCGCTGAAAGCGCAGGTTCGCGGCATCCCGGCCTACGTTAGCTTCTCTCCCGCAACGAACCATCGGGAGAGAACGACAATGCCCTTCACCGGCCCCGCCGAAGACCGCCTCGCCATCCGCGAGCTGCTCGAAACCTATGCCGACGCCGTGACCCGCGTCGATGCCGACGACTGGGCCGCAACCTGGGCCGAGGACGCCGAGTGGTCGCTGCCCGACTATCCGGAGCTTGGCACGACCAAGGGCCGCGCCGCCATCAAGGCGATGTGGATCGAGGCGATGAAGAACTATCCCGGCATCATGTTCGAAGCCTGGCCGGGCTCGATCGAAGTGACCGGCGATACTGCGACGATGCGCAGCTACACCGCCGAGGTCTATGACCAGAACGGCACCACCATGCGCGACCGCGGCGTCTACGAGGACACTTGCGTGAAGATCGACGGCAAGTGGCTGTTCAAGAGCCGCTCGTTCCGCAACATCCACCGCCAGCACGCCCCGAAGGGCTGCTGACCGGCTGCGCGGTTCAGGAGGCGTGGAACCACGCCTTCCTGAACCATAGCGCGAGATTGACCAGCGCGATCAATACCGGCACTTCGACCAGCGGACCGATCACGGCAGCAAACGCCACGGGCGAGGCAAGGCCGAATGCCGCGATGGCAACCGCAATTGCCAGTTCGAAGTTGTTTGACGCCGCGGTGAAGGCCAGCGAGGCCGTGCGTTCATAGCCCACGCCGATCGCGCGCCCTGCCGCAAAGGCTATCACGAACATCACCACGAAGAACACCACCAGCGGCAAGCCGACCTTCAGCGCGTCGAACGGCAGGGCCAGGATCTCGCCTCCCTTGAGGCTGAACATCGCGACAATGGTGAACAGCAGCGCCGCCAGCGTCAGCGGGCTTATCGCGGGGATGATCCGCGTCTCGTACCAGTCCCGCCCGCGCGCGCCGACAAGCGCCTTGCGCACGAGGAAGCCGGCAAGGAACGGAACGCCCAGATACGTCAGCACCGCCTGCGCGATCATCGCGAAGTCGATATCCACCACATGCCCTTCGAGGCCAAACAAGGGCGGCAGGAAGGTCAGGTAGAACCACGCGAAGGGAACGTAGAAGACGATCTGGAACAGCGAGTTGAACGCAACGAGGCCGGTCACGTATTCCGGGCTGCCGCCGGCAAGCTGGTTCCACACCAGCACCATGGCGATGCATGGTGCGATGCCGATCAGGATCAGGCCGGTCATGTATTCGGGATTGCCGGGCAGGAACAGGGCGGCGAGCGCGAACATGAACGCGGGCGCGACGATCCAGCACAGGCCGAACGACAGGGCCAGCACCTTGCGGTCGCGGAAGACCTGCCCCAGTTCCTCGTAGCGCACCTTGGCGAGCGGCGGGAACATCATCAGGATCAGGCCCACGGCAATGGGAATGCTCGTCGATCCGATCGACATGGCACCCAGCGCTTGCGGAACGGCAGGCACCAGGCTGCCGAGCGCAATGCCCAGCGCCATCGCCGCGAAGATCCACAGCGTCAGGTAACGGTCGAGGAACGAGAGGCGCGGCCTCTCGAAAGCTTCGGCAGCAATCGTGGCCATCAGGCGGCTCCTTCCATCTGCCCGATGCGGGCCAGTTCGCGGACCAGTGCGGCGCGGTCCATCGTTTCGAACGGCAGGGCAAGAAAAGCGGCCACGCGCAGTTCCAGCCAGGCCCAGGTCTGCTCGAACGCGGCATCGACCGCAGCGTCGTCGCCTGCGACATCGGCCGGATCAGGCAGGCCCCAATGCGCCTTGAGCGGAGCGCCCATGAAAACCGGGCAGGCTTCTCCCGCAGCGTTGCCGCAAACCGTGATGGCCAGGTCGATGGGCGGCGCAGCAGGGCCGGTAAACTCGTTCCAGCTCTTCGAGCGGAACGACGCGGTATCGATGCCCTTGCGCGCCAACAGCCGGAGCGCACCGGGATGCGGCACGCCCTTGGGCTTGCTGCCTGCACTGTAGGAGACAATCCGCCCTGCGCCCTTCAGCCCCAGAATGGCTTCACCCAGAATCGAGCGGGCGGAATTGCCGGTGCACAGGATCAGCACCGAGAATGGCCGTTCCGCCATCAGCAGCACCCCGATTTTGCTGCCGGCGCCGCAACCTTCGGGGTGCAACAGGCCGTGGCCGACGCGTTGGCTGACGCGAGCGGTGCAAGGTCCGGGCTGTCGCCGTAGACCGTGCTTTCACCCTGGGTCAGGAACGCCTCCCACACCACGCCATCGGGATCGGCGATCCAGCTCTTTTCGGACTTCGCGTAGCAGCAGGTCGTTGCGCCTTCCTCGAGCACCGGCCCACGGGCATTGGCAAGCCTGCCATAGACCTCGGCCAGTTCGTCGGCGTCCTCCACCTGCAGCCCGATGTGCTCGATCCCCTTGGTCGCGCCGTCCTTCTGCGAAATCGCGAAGTTGATGCGCGGATCTTCCAGCATCCATTTGGCATAGTCGGCCTTCACCACGGTCGGCTCGGCCGCGAACAGCCCCGAATAGAAGGCGATCGAGGCTTCGAGATCGGCAACGCCGACGTGGACATGGAAACGCTTCATGCGACGTCCCTTTCGGTTGTGCTGGCAGGTTTGCAGTCGATGGTGGGTACGCAAGCCGCCCCGCCACAGCAATTCTCGGTCAGGAAGCCCATCACCATCGCCATTGCGGCATAGTCAGCCGCATAGAGGATCGACCGGCCGTTGCGGCGCTGGGTGACAAGTCCGGCATTTGCCAGCTGGGCGATATGGAAGCTGAGCGAGGATGGCGCGATGTCGAGCGCCTCAGCCAAGGCGCCAGCGGCCAGACCCTCCGGCCCGGCCTGCACGAGCAGCCGGAACGCAGCGAGCCGGTGCTCCTGCGCCAGCGCGCCGAGTGCGCGAACAACCGATGCAGACTGCACGTTCATCCTCCAACGATTCGATATTTCAAGAATAGTTGAATTGAATGATTCCGCAAGCCCCAATGCAAGAAGGGCGGAGCCTCGGCCCCGCCCTTCAATTGCTCATGCCTGCATCAAGCTCAGAAACGCTTGATCACCGAGACCTGGACGGTGCGCGGCAGGTTGCCGAAGCCGAGCTGGTCGGCGCGAACGCCTGCAGCCGTTCCGGTGCCGCCGCCGGTCGAAGGACCATCGACCACGCCGCTGACGAAGAAGCGGTTGGTCAGGTTCTTGCCGATCACCGCGATCTGCCAGTTGTCGTCCTCTGCCCCGAAGCGGATGCCCGCATCGAGCGTGGCATACTTGCCCTGGCGCGAGAACGGATTGCCGAAGCCCGAAGCGAGGTAGCTCGACGAGTAGCGCGTATCGACATTGAGGCCGAGCTTCATGCCTTCGCCTGCCGCCGTCTCGTAGCCCACGCCGAACGCACCGGTCCATTCCGGCGCAACCGAAAGCGGAGCCCCATTCAGGTTCTGGCGCGCGTCCAGCCCGCCCACCAGCGTGCAGCCCTGTGCCGGGGTCTGGCCGGCATAGCACGGTGCCGAGGGGAAGTTGGTGTAGCGAGCCTTGGTGTAGTTGACCGAACCGTGGAGGTTCAGGCCATCGATGCTGCGCGGCGCGTATTCGAACTCGAACTCGACGCCCTTGGTCCGCGCATCCGCCGTCAGCGTCTGGAAGGCGAAGATCGGCGAGTTGAAGAAGTCCACTTGCAGATCGTTGTAGGCATAGGTGAACGCCACCAGGTTCAGGCGAAGCTGGTTATCGGCCAGCGTCGTCTTGATCCCGGCTTCGAAGCCGCGCGCCTTCTCGGGATTGAAGGTCAGGTCGGCCAGCGGATCGTTCGAGAACTTCGAGTTGATGCCGCCGTTCGAGAAACCGCCCGACTTGTAGGCCGTCTTGTAGGCGCCATAGACGAGGATGCCCTGCTGCGGCTTCCACGTCAGCGTCACTTCCGGCGACCAGTCGTCGAAGACCTGCTTTGCGGTCACTTCGCCAAGGCCGTCCGGATCGTTCCGGTCACGGAAGATGCCCTGCACGCCGAGGTTGTTGTACGGCTGCGTGAAGAAGCTGTCCTTGGTCTCGTGGGTATAGCGGACGCCGCCCGCCAGTTCGAGCGTGTCGATCAGCTTCCAGTTGACCTGGCCAAACAGCGCCGCGGTCTCGCCATCGGTGAAGCTGGTCTTCGACGAGGCGACGAAGCGGTTGGCCGCCGAAGCCGTGTCGTCGCGCAGGCCTGCGAACATCACGTACTGGGCAAAGTCGCGCTTGGTCTTCTGGTAAAGGCCGCCAACCATCAGGTTGATCGGGCCGTCATACGAGGTCTGCGCGCGCAGTTCCTGGCTGAACGCCTTCCACGTGCTGTTCTCGGTCGCCCAGGTGCCGTTGTTGCTGCTCTGGAAATCGCAGGCGCAGGTCCAGCGGTTGTTGTTGGTGTTGTAGTTGGTGACCGAGCTGATCGTGACGTTGTCCAGCTCATAGCTGACCGCGCCGTTGATCGCCCACGAGCGATAGCGGTTGTACAGCTCGCCGTTTTCCTTCGCGAAGGGGAAGTTCTTGGCGATGTCGGCGGGCATGTTGTTCTGGTGCGTCACGAAATCCGTGCCGCATCGGTACCCGGTCAGCTGGCTGACGCCGCTGGCGAGGCCGCAGTTGTAGGCCACGTAGTTCCACGAGGAATTGTTGACCTGGTTGTAGTTGTACGAACCCTTGAGCGTCACGGTCAGACGGTCGGTCGGGGTGTACTTCAGCGTGACGCGGCCAAGGAACTCGTCCTCACCCGGTGCGCGCGATGCAGCAGGCTTGGCCACCGAGCCCAGCGGATTGCCGCTGCCACCGGCCAGCACGTTGCGGATGTCGACGGTAGTGTAAGTGCGGTCGACCGAGACGTTTCGATAGTAGCCGCCGTCCATGATCGAGCCGCGCGCAGCAAAGCGCACGCCCAGCGTGTCGGTCAGCGGGATCGAGGCGATCAGTTCGCCCTGGTACTGGCGCGAACGGAACTCGTAGCCGGCGCGAGCGATGAATTCGCGGTCCTGGCCGGGATCATTGGTGGTCAGGCTGATCACGCCGGCCGTGGCGTTCTTGCCGAAGAACAGGGCCTGCGGACCCTTGAGCACTTCAACCCGCTTGAGGTCGAAGAACCCTTCCTGGATGATGCGGCCCTGACCGTAGTAGGCACCGTCAACGACAACGGCGACCGACTGCTCGATGCCGATCGAGGTCGACGACGAACCGATGCCGCGCATGGTCAGCTGCGCGCCCGAGCCGTTCGAAGCGCGGCCGACGCTGAGGTTCGGCGTGGCTGCCGCGATCTTCTCGATCGAGGTGATGTCGCGCTGCTGGATGGTCTTTTCGGAAATCGCGGTCACGGCAACCGGAACGGTCTGCACCGATTCTTCGCGCTTGCGCGCGGTGACGATGATTTCCTCGAGGCCGCCAGCGCTGGCGCCGTCCTGAGCCGCGTCCTGGGCAATGGCCGGAGCTGCCGCGCCGAGTGCGCAGGTCGCAAGAAGTAGTCCCTTCAGGGTACGCATGTCGTATCCTCCCTTTCTGCTTGTACAGGGTCGCGCGTCTACGCCTGCTGCGGTGAAACAGCGCCTCGCCAATGCGTTAGCCTCGCCCTTTGGCTAGGTGCCGCAATGCCGTAGCGTCGGCACCTCTGCACGGGAGAGGAATTGCGATGACCGAAAACCGCTTCTGGCGTCTGGACCGCCACCCCGAAGGCTCCGACTTCGAGAGTGCCCTGAGCCTGCAGATTGAGGATGTTGCACCGCTGTCCGAAGGCGAGGTTCGGGTCAAGGTCGGCTGGCTGTCGATGGATGCCGGAACGCGCATGTGGATGAGCCCGCGCACCGACGGCTATCAGCCGCCGCTGCCGCTCGGCTCGAAGATGTCCGGCCTTGTGCTTGGCGAAGTCAGCGAGACACGCGATCCAGCCTTCCCAGTCGGTGCGCTGGTGCGTGGCTTCGGGCAATGGGCCGATTACGCCACGATGGTCCCCGCGCTGGCAGGCCTCGAGATCGTCGACGAAACGCTCGGCGATATCCGCCACCACTTCGGCGCGCTCGGCATGAATGCATGGACGGCCTATGTCGGCGTGAAGGAAGTGGCGGCGATCAAGCCGGGCGAATGGCTGGTCGTCTCGGCCGCTGCCGGGGCCACCGGCTCCATGGCCTGTCAGGTCGGGCGCAACCTCGGCGCGAAAGTCGTCGGCATTGCCGGAGGGCCGGAGAAGTGCCGCTACCTGACCGAACAGCTCGGCGTCGATATCGCGATCGACTACAAGAACGAGGACGTCGCCGCGCGCCTCGCTGCGATCGAGGGCGGCGTCCATGCCTACTTCGACAACGTCGGCGGTCCATTGCTCGATGCCGTCCTGCCCAACATGGCGCATTATGGCCGGGTCGCGGTCTGCGGCATGGTCGCGGCCTATGATAACGATGCGCCCCTGCCCGGTCCCGCCCGCTTCGATCAGGTGCTGATGCGCCGCCTCAGGATCGAGGGCTTCTTTATCCCCGACTTCCTCCATCGCGGTGCAGAGTTCCTGCCGACCTTGCGCGAATGGGTCGATGCCGGCAAGCTGACCGTCAATCTCGACGAGACGCAAGGGCTGGAGAACACGCTTGTCGCTTATCGCCGGATGCTCTCGGGCAAGGCCATTGGCAAAGTCATCGTGAAGGTCGCCTGATGCCGATCATCAAGCATCGCGCACCGCTGCAGTGCCTTGTCGCGGTGCGCGGCCATCCGTTCGACCGCACCGCTTTCGATGCCATGTTCCAGGCGATGGACGGCATTTCCGCAACGATGGTCGATCAGCCCGCCGCCGCGCTATTGATGAACCCGGACGCCATGCGCCACTTCGATGCACTGGTGCTCTATGATATGCCCGGCCTCGATTTCGAGGCGCCGGAGAACGCCCCACTCTATCGAGATCCATCACCAGAACTGCAGGCCGGTTTCCGCGCTCTGCTCGAACAGGGCAAGGGCGTCGTCGCGCTGCATCATGCACTGGCAGGGTGGCCGACATGGGCCGAGTATCACGATTGGCTTGGCGGCCAGTTCTTCTACCACCCCGGCACCTGGCGGGGCGAACCGGTGCTCGACAGTGGCTATTGCCACGAGGTGACCCATGAAGTCACCGTAGTTGAGGGTCACCCGGTGACGGCGGGTCTGCCAACAAGCTTCACGCTAACCGACGAGGTCTATCTCGGTCAGGTTCTGGAAGAGGGATGCACCCCGCTGCTCCGCTCAAGCGCCAGCTATGATCGCGACCACTTCTGGTCCGCAGACCTTGCCGTGAAAGGCGAAATGTTCAGCCGCGAAGGCTGGAATCATCCGCCCGGCTCGAACCTCGTCGGCTGGGCAAGGCAGGCGCTGAACAGCCGCCTCGTCTATCTCCAGCCCGGCGATGGGCCCTCGGCTTACGACAATCCGCACTACCGCCGTCTGGTCGAGAACGCGATCCGCTGGGTGGCTGGGTAGCAGTCGTGCCCACCCCCGGCCCCTCCCGCTTGCGGGAGGGGGGCAACAAGCGTTGCGACATTTCGCAGAAATCGGAGCTGACGTCGCAACTCCCCTCCCGCAGGCGGGAGGGGTCGGGGGTGGGCATCAGCGCCCGCGCCCAAAAATCAAAGCGCCGTCATGCCTCCGTCGACCACCAGTTCGGTGCCGGTGACATAGCGGCTCTCGTCCGACGCCAGGAACAGGTTCATGTTCGCGATGTCGAGCGGCGCGCCCATGTAGCCCATCGGCACCAGCGCCAGCGTCGCGTCATAGTTCGCCGCGTTGTCTTCCTGCGCCACGCCCTGAATATTGGTCAGGATCATGCCGGGGTGGACGGAGTTGACGCGGATGCCGTCCTTGGCCGTCTCCACCGCGATGGTTTTCGAGAACAGGCGGACACCGCCCTTGGCTGCGGCATAGGCCCCGCATGCGGGCACGCCGATCAGCCCGGCAACCGACGAGATGTTGATGATCGAGCCCTTCACGCCGGTCTTGCGCATCAGGATCACCGCGCGCTTGGTGCCCTGGAACACGCTGTCGAGGTTGACCGAGTTCTGCAATGCCCAGTCGGCCGAGGTCATTTCCTCGATCGGGCGCAGCACCGCGATGCCGGCATTGTTGACGCAGACGTCGAGCTTGCCGTCCTCGGCCTCGATCCCGGCGAAGACCTCGTCCCACTGCGCCTCGTTGGTCACATCGTGCAGCAGCGCCTTCGCCTGACCGCCAGCGGCGCGGATGCCTTCGGCGACCTTCTCGGCTCCGGCCAGATCACGGTCGGTCAGCCAGACCTTGGCACCTTCCTCGGCAAAGCGCTGTGCGGTCGCGCTGCCAAGGCCCGGAACCGAAGCCCCGCCCGTGATCAGTGCAATCTTCCCGGAAAGACGGCCCATTCGAAACTCTCCCCATAAAAAACCGGAAGGGCGGTAAGGAACGTCGCCGAAGCGACCCTCCCCCGCCCCCCCGGCAAGGTGGATCAGGTTATGTGTGCTGGCTTCAGAACTTGAAGCCGGCGGTCACGCCATAGGTACGCGGTTCGAGCGCCATGCCGAACGACCAGAGCCCGGCCACGGTGAACGCGTGGGTCGTGGTCTTCTCGTTGAGCAGGTTGCGGGTGAACACGCGCAGGTAGGCCTTGGTGTCCTTGAGGTCGAAGTTGAAGGTCATCGACGCATCGACCAGATCCTGCGTGGTGGTGCGCACGCGCGGATCGTTGCCGTTCACCGTGACCCCCGTGGCTGCGCCCGCACCGTTGGTCGCCACCGTCAGCGAAGCTGCCGAAAGCTGTTCGTCGTAGGGCGAGATATGGCGCCAGCCCACGTTCGTGGTGATGTCGCCGAAGCCGGTCGGCTGGACATATTCCGCACCCAGCGATGCGGTGAAGTCCGGCGCATAGATCAGGCGGTTGGCCGAGTAGTTGAACGGCACCAGGCCCGCACCGCAGGCATTGGTCGCAACCGGACCGCCGGCATAGGCACCGCAGGTCAAGAAGTTGCGGAAGTGCGAGTCCATGATCGCGATCGAGCCGGTGAACTTGAGGTTGTCGGTCACGCGCAGCGTGCCGTCAGCCTCGATGCCCTTGATCAGCGCGCCGCCGGGCACGTTGCCGGTGATCGTCTGGTTGCCCGTGGGGCCGCCCGGAACGGTCAGGTTCTGCTGCATGTCCTTGTAGTCGGACACGAAGCCGGCAAGGTTGATCTCGAGCTTGCGGTCGAACGCCGCCAGCTTCACGCCCACTTCGTAGGCGTCAACCGTTTCAGGCTGGAACGGCGTGCTGGCGGTTGCGGCAGTCGCAGCGCGCGGGCTGAAGCCGCCCGAACGATAACCGCGCGACCACGAGGCATAGACCATCACGTCCTGATTCGGACGCCAGTCGATGCCGACCTTGGGCGTGAACTTGTTGAAGCTCGCCTTGCCCTTACCGACCAGCGCGATCTTCGAAAGATCGATGTTGTCCGGATCGAGCAGGGTGTTGGCGGCAAAGCCGTTGCTCAGCTCCTTCTTGTCGTGGCTGTAACGACCACCGAACGAGAGGCGGAAGCCTTCGGCGAAAGCCCAGTTGAAGTCGCCGAACACGGCGTAGCTCTCGGTCTTGCCTTCCACGCGCTGGGCGTTGCGGTCAAACAGCGTCGGCGGAGTGCTGGGGCTGAAGCCGAACACGCGCGACCACTGGGTCAGGTCGTAGTCCGACTTGAAGTAGAAGCCGCCGACGACGTAGTCGAAGCCTTCGAACAGGTTGCCCGCTGCACGCAGTTCCTGGCTCCACTGTTCGTAGTGCTGGCGACGGTCGACGTAGTAGAGGTCGGTCGAAGAACCGTCGAAGTCCTGCGTCTGGGCTTCGGTGCTCTTGCGCCAGCCGGTGATCGAGGTCAGCTTCACGCCGCCAGCGTCGTAGTTCATTTCGAGCGTGGCTTCAGGAGCCTTGTAGTTGCTCTGAGCCGCATCGCCGAACGTGGTATAGAGGTCGGTCGTGGTGTTGCGGTTGCATTCCTGCGCCGGAATGAACCCGCAGAACACTTCGCTGCTGTTGGTGATGTTGCTGACGACCGGGTCAAACACCTGGTCGACCTGGGCGACGGTCAGCTGAGCATCGAAGCCCGAACCGACCGGCTTCCACAGCAGGCTCGCGCCGTAGTTCTCGCCGTTGCTCCAGCCTGCGCTGACATTGCGGCGCACGTTCTTGTAGAAGCCGTCGGTCTCGTTGTGGAAGTACCACGCCTTGACGCCCCAGCTTTCCTCGTTGCCGTAGTTGGCAAGGACCTTGGTCGAGAAGGTGGCGAACTTGCCATAGGTCACCTCGGCCTTCAGGCCGGGCTTCATCGTCGGCTTGGAGCGCTGGATGTTGATCACGCCGCCGATGGTGTTCGCACCGAACAGCGTGCCCTGCGGCCCGCGCAGCACTTCGAGCTGGGCGATGTCGAATGCGTCCTGCAGCTGGCCGGTGTTCGTGCCGATCACCACGCCATCGACGAGCACGCCGACGGTCGGGGTCTGCGACTTCTCAATGTCGGCGTAGGTCAGGCCACGAATCGAGATGTTGGCCGCCTGGGCACCCGAGTTCTGCTGGGTGATGAGCAGGCCCGGAGCCGCGCCCTGCAGGTCGCCGATGTTCACGGCAGCCTTGCTTTCGAGGAAGGCGGTGTTGACGGCGGTGATGGCGACCGGCGTGCTCTGCAGCGTTTCCGAGCGGCGACGCGCGGTCACGATGATCGCGCCGTTGTCACCTTCATCGGCAGCTTGCGCGCTCTGGTCAGCCTGCGCTGCCTGGGGCTCATCTGCCTCGGCAGCGAACGCGGGCAACGAGAAACCGATTGCGGTAGTGGTCAGGGCAGCAGCGATCAGACGCCGTGCGGCAGTGCTTCTCATGAGTATCCTCCCTCAAGGGTAACCTCGCCCACTTGGTGGCGATGGTTCCTCTCTTTCATCCACTGCCGCGCCCCGGGAACCAACTGCGACTTGTTACAGGTGCCTTGGCCGGTGCATGTTCCATGCTTGCCGTAACGTTCGGACAAGAATCCGGGAGAGATCGAAATGACCGTCAATCGCCGCTTCCTGCTGGCCCGCCGTCCTCACGGGACGCCGGTGCCCGAAGATTTTTCTCTTGTCGAAGAACCGGTTCCCACCGCTCCGGAAGGTGGCTTCGTCGTCCGCAACTGCTTCGCCTCGCTCGATCCCGCCCAGCGCGGGTGGATGGACGATGCGCCCAGCTATATGCCACCGATTCCTCTTGGCGACCCGGTTCGCGCCACCACGATCGGCGTGATCGCTGAATCGAAATCACCCGATTTCGCGGTGGGCGATTGGGTCCTGGGCATGAACGGGCTTGAGGATTACTCGGTCAACGGCGTCGGCGGATTCACCATGAAGGTTGATGTGGGCCTGGTCGATTCGCCATCACGGTTCCTCTCCGCAATGGGCGCGGTAGGCCTGACCGCATACTTCGGGCTGATCGATGTCGCCAAGCCACAGCCCGGCGAAACCCTGCTCGTCTCGGGCGCCGCAGGCGCGGTCGGTTCGGCAGTCGGCCAGATCGGCAAGATCCTCGGCTGCCGCGTCATCGGCATTGCCGGGGGAGCGGAAAAGTGCCGCCGCCTGATCGAGGACTACGGCTTCGATGTCGCCATCGACTACAAGGGCAAGTCGGTCGACCAGCTCGCTGCCGAAATCCGCGCCGCCGCGCCGAACGGTGCCGACGTGGTGTTCGAGAACGTGGGCGGTGACGTGTTCGATGCCGAACTGCTCAACCTCGCCAAGCATGCCCGCATCGTGCTGTGCGGCCTCATCAGCGAGTACAACTCGCCCACCAAGATCGGCGCGCGCAACCTGTGGTCGGTCCTCACCAACCAGGCCACGCTCTATGGCTACCTGATCATGGACTACGCGCCGCGCTTCCCCGAAGGCGGCGCGGTCATGGCGCAGTGGATGGCCGAAGGCCGCCTGCGCATCGACGAAGACGTGCAGCACGGCCTCGAGAACGCCTACGATGCCTTCATGCGCCTGTTCTCGGGCGCGAACACCGGCAAGCTCGTGCTGAAGATCGCCGATGGCCTCTGACCGGCTTGCCGGCCGCAAGGCCATTGTCACAGGGGCGGCTTCGGGCATCGGAGCCGCAACTGCCGCGCGTTTGCGGGCAGACGGAGCGCAGGTGTTCACCGCAGACGTTCAGGGCGATGTCGATTTCGTTGCCGACCTCACTGCCCCTGATGCCAATTCCCGCCTCATCGAACAGGCCGTTGCTACGATGGGCGGGCTGGATACCGTGGTCCCCTGCGCCGGAATCAGCGCCTTCCACCCGCTCGAAGGGCATGACGATGCCTACTTCCTGCGCGTGCTGGAAGTGAACCTGATCGCCGTCTTCCGCCTCGTCCGCGATGCCACGCCGCATCTCAAGGCCGCAGGCAATGGCCGCATCGTCACCATCGGCTCGACCACATCGAGCCATGGGGACGAGGGCCTGTCCGCCTATTCCGCGTCGAAGCACGCCGTTCTCGGCTTCACCAAGTCGGTAGCGGCAGAGCTCGGCCCGTTCGGCGTCACCGTCAACTGCGTCCAGCCCGGCGCCATCGCCACGCCGATGACCGCGCCCGCCTTCACCCAGATGCCCGAATTCCGCACCTTCTGGGAGAACAAGGCACCCCTGCGCCGCCTCGGCCAGCCCGAGGACATCGCCGACGTCATCGCCTTCCTTTGCAGCGACGACGCCCGTTTCATGTCGGGACACGGCGTCTGGGTGGACGGCGGCGCCATGGTCAGGCACTAAACACCGGAACGACCGTTCCATTTCTCAGTGGTCGTAAACGATTGGCCCTGAGGCAAGAATTCGCAAGATGACGGTCGCGACAGTTCCCGATCCCAAGGCAGCCGCACCTGCGGCAACCATGCGCATGGAATACTGGAAGCCCTCGCCCCGCCTCGAAGGGCTGGTCAGCGGCTATCACCTCTATGCCGTGGCTCCGTCTGCGGGTGAGGTTCACAGCGACGTGTTCCAGCCCGCCTGGTTCAACCTGCGCGTCCTGCTCGATCCGCAGACCCACTGGCAGGTCCGCTGTGGCTCACCCGAAGCGATTGGCGTTCCCGATATGTCGTTGTTCGGCCCATCCTCGGCGGCATGCTGGTCGCAAAGTAACGTCGGCACCGTCATCGGCGCCGGCATCACGCCCCTGGGCTGGACGCGCCTGTCGGCATTGCCGGCTGCCGATCTCGCCAACCGTGTCGTCCCTGCGCGTGACGTATTCGGCACCGGGGTCGAAAGGCTTGCGCATCGCCTGCGCACCTGCTCCGATCCCCGCGCCATTCCCGCCATCTTCGACGAATGGTTCCTCGAGAGGATGACGCCACCGCAGCGCGACGAAGAAGCGATCGCGCGCCTGTTCGCCGCCTTGCTGGACCCGAACCTGCGCACCGTCAGGCAACTGTCCGAAGCACTCGGCTACGTCCCGCGCACGCTCGAACGGCTCAGCCTCAAGGCCTTCGGCTTCCCGCCCAAGCTGCTGATCCGCCGCGCCCGCTTCCTGCGCTCGCTGCATGCCCTGATCCGGGGCGGCCCCGGCAGGCGCGCCCTCGCCATTGATGCCGGCTACACCGATTACTCGCACTTCATCCGCGAGGCGCACGAGTTCCTCGGCATGAAGCCGACGCAGTTCCTCGAAGCCTGCGGGCCGATGTTCACGCGGTCGCTTGCCCTCCGCCAGGCCGTTCTCGGCGCACCGGCACAGGCCCTGACGGATAGCGCGAAGCCTTAGGGAGCCTTGGGCAGCGCGGTCCCTTCGGGAACGACCGGCAGCCACACCGCGCTGGCATTGGCACCACCGCGCTCCAGCGTCACCGTCGCCTTCTGGTAGTCCGCCTTCTTCGCGAGGAAGATGTTGGGCACGAACTTCTGCGGGTTGCGGTCATAAAGGGGGAACAGCGAGGACTGTACCTGCACCATGATCCGGTGACCGGGCTGGAACACGTGGTTCACCGTCGGCAGGCGGAACTTGTAGCGCTGCACCTTCCCCGCCGGAATGGCGGTGGGCTTGGCGAAGCTGTCGCGATAGCGGCCACGGAAGATGTCGAGGCTGATCGGCAACTGGTAGCCGCCCATCTTCGGGTCGGCCCCTGCTACCTCGTCCGGAAACACGTCGATCACCTTCACCACGAAGTCACCGTCGGTGCCGGTGGTCTTGGCGTAAAGATCGGCAATCGGCGCGCCCGAAACACGCACCGCGCTGGTCAGCACCGGCGAGGTATAGGTCATCACGTCAGGTCGCCCGTCGGCATGGCGCTGGTCGCTCACCAGCCAGTCGCCCCAGCGACCGTCGTTGAAGTTCACCGGGCGCGGCAGATGCGGCACCGGCTTGTCGGGATCGGAGACATAAGAGTCTTCGCCCGCACCGCCCTTGTCAAAGCCGAGCCCGCCGCCGGCCTGCAAGTAGATCGGCTTCAGCGGCGAAGCGCAGCCAGTTTCGCACGCCAGCGGCCACTGCGTCAGCTTGTCCCAGTGGTTCTCGCCGGTGTTGTAGATCGCCGCCTGCGGCAGGTTCGCCGCCGGACCATCCTTCAGATACTGGTTGAACAGCGGCAGCACCATGTCCTCGCGGAATTGCTGCGCGGTGTCCCCATTCCACTTGAACGGCCCCAACTCGCGCCCTTCACGGTTGACCTGGCTATGCCGCCACGGCCCCATGACGAGGAAGTTGTTGCCGGTCTTGCCCTTGGCCTTGAGCGCTTCCCACGCGGTGATCGCACCGTACATGTCCTCCTGGTCCCACAGCCCCTGTTCCCAGATCGTCGGCACGTTGGACGGGTTTGCAGCCAGCAGCTTGTCGAGCGCCTGACCCTGCCAGAACTCGTCATAGGCGGTGTGCCTGACCATCTTCTGCCAAGCCGGAAGCTGGTCGAAGCCAGAATTCTTCGCCCACTCGTTGGCCCCGCCAAGGCGGCGGAATTCCTCGTAATTGTCGTAGATCCCGGTCGCCGGATCGTCGCCCTTGCCCTTGTAGCCGGTCTGCGATCCGATCCAGCCGATGTTGGCAAGGCGGAACGCGCCGTAGTGGAACCAGTCGTCGCCCATCCAGCCGTCGATCATCGGGCTTTCCGGCGCGGCCACCTTCAGCGCCGGATGCGGGTTCAGCAGGGCCATGACCACGGTGAAGCCCTCATAGCTCGAACCGATCATGCCGACCTTGCCGTTCGATTCCGGGAGGTTCGCCTTGTTCACCAGCCAGTCGATCGTGTCATAGGCGTCGGTGACGTGGTCGGTCTCGGTCTTGTTGAGTTCCCCGCGCACTGGCCGCGTGACGATGTAATCGCCTTCCGAGCCATACTTGCCACGGATGTCCTGATAGACGCGAATGTAGCCCGCCTTGACGAAGGCCTCGTCCGCCAGCGGCAGGGTGGAGAGGATATGCGGGCTGTCCATCCGGTTGGCGCGTGACTTGGCGTCATAGGGCGTGCGCGTCAGCACGATCGGCGCGTTGGTCGTGCCCTTGGGAAAGACGATCACGGTGTAGAGCTTCTTCCCGTCGCGCATCGGGATCATCACTTCGCGCTTCACATAGTCGCGCGCGTCTTCGGGCGGCGTGAACTTGGCCGGAATGTCACTCGGCGGAAAGCTGTCCTGCGCCGCAACGCCTTGACCCGACAGGACAAATGCCGATGCGGCCAGCAGCAGCGCTGCGGCAGGGCGATAACGATGCGTCATGCAAGGACCTTCCGGTTGCAAGGGAAACGACTCAGGGCGGACTGGCCGCGCTGAACGGTTACCTGCAAGAGCCGGAAGGTCCAGTCAAATCAGCGGCTTGGCTATTCCTTCATCACCGGCATCGGGGTCTTCCCGCTCTCGTCGAGATAGTAGGCGACCCACTTGTGGAAGAACTGGTTGCCCGGCTCGTTGCGGCCAAAAGTCTGGTGCGTCATCGCCCCGGATTCGAGGCCGTTCTGCACTTTCAGCCCGAGGAAATAGTCCTCCTCCTCGACCACGTCGAAGAAGAAGTCGCACATCTGGTCAAGCGCGGCGAGACCTTCCTCGGTCTCGGGCTTCACCGGGAAGATGTAGTTCATCACCGTGGTGTTCTGGTTCGCCTTCGGCCCCGGGAACAGCTGCGCCAGCTGCCCCATCTCGGGCGCCAGGAAGAAGCTCATGTTGGGGAACAGCATACGGATGAAGTCATAGCCCTTGTTCTCCTGCCGCCCCCATTCCTCGCGCGGGAGATCGGCGAGCCGCGTGATCGAGTTCTGCGGGAAGCCGAGCCGGATATGCGGGCCGAAACCTTCGTAGTTCGCCCGGTTCGAAGGGCTGCGCGTCGCTACCGTGTTGGTGTGCGCGGCCTGGAAGTGGTAGCCTTCAAGGTAGCCGTCATAGGCCACCTTCCAGTTCGCCCCCTTCATCGCCTTGCTCTTGTGGTAGTACCACGTCTCGAGCTTCAGCGCGGCGAAGTCCTCGTACATTCCGCCCATCCACTCGACCGCGTTGATCGGCAGGTCGGGCGTCAGGATCACGAAGATCAGCCCCGCCGCCTCGTCGCAGGGCAGTTCGGTCATGTTCAGGGTCGAGCGATCGACATCGCCGAAAGTGCTCGCCTCGGCAATGCCCATCAGCTTGCCTTCGTTGGAGTAGGTCCAGCCGTGGTACTGGCAGGCGAAGGCCTTGCAATTGCCCTTGCCTTCCTTGGCCAGATGCATCGCGCGGTGCTTGCACACGTTGAGGAAAGCGCGTGCCTTGCCGTCCTTGCCGCGCGTGATCAGCACCGGCAGGCCCATGACCTCCATCGCCTTGTAATCGTTGACCTGCGGCAGCTCGATGGTCAGCGCCAGCATCAGCGGCAGGCGCTTGAAGATGCGCGCGATCTCGGCCTCGAAGCGCTCCTCGCTGAGGTAGTCGGCCACGGGCACGCGCATGGTCTCGCTCGCCATGTCGGTCGTCTTCGTCTCGACGAAATGGAGCATGCGCTCGGCGGCGCGGGCGTACTTGTCGTAAAGTTCGGTCATCTCGCTAACCTCAAGCGTTCAGATAGGAGTCGAGCGTCTGGTGGATGTGGCGGATGCGCACTTCCTGGTAATCGGCGAGTTCGACGGCCTGGTTCTTCGAAACCTTCAGGCCCTCGTGGCACAGCGCCATGTTCTCGCTGTCCTGATCGAGCACCGCACCCAGCACGCCGAGTTCGGGCGCATCGGCCCAGATCTGGTCATCGGACAGCATGTGCATCGGCACGCCCGCCGGTCTGGGCTGGCCTTCCGGCACCCGCGCGATCACGCGCACTTCCATCAGGCACTTGTCCTGATCGGGCCATGGCCGCCAGCGATAGACGATGTTCGGCATGAACCCGCCCCACGGCGCGAAGTTCGGGAACACGTTGTAGACCAGCGCATCGAGCAGTTCGCTTTCCGAGACGCCCGAATAGTCGCCGCCGAACTGCTTTTCCGAAACCTCGCGCATCTTCTCGCCCAGCGCGGCGCGGGCACTGCGGCCTTCGGGCACACGAATCGCGTAGTTGTCCTTGTCCTCGTCGTAGTTGTCGGCGCTGCGGCCGTTGTACTTGCGGAACTCATCGATGATCCGCTGCTGCGGCCAGTGCTCGGCCTCGGCCTGTGCCTCGATATGCGGGCTGATCACGCCGAACGGGGTGTAGTTCACGTTCACGTGTCGGCCGAGCACGTGGTAGGCCGCGTTGGCATCGCCGGTGAACGGCATAAGCTGCGGGTGCGTGACATAAGCGTGGTAGCTTTCCATGAAAGCCTCCATCGCGATCTTCCAGTTGGCGGGGATGACCTTGGCCACCCATGCCACCGTCACGCATTCCTCGTGGCGCCAGCGCTTGAAGAACTCGGGCAGCGGGTCGAGATATTCCTCGATGGTCGGACCTTCGGCATTGTCGCGCACGAAGATGTAGCCGCCCCATCGCGCAAGGCTGGCTTCAGGCAATTGCATCTTGCTGTCGGTCAGGTGCGCGAAGTCCCAGCGGCAAGGGATGTTGCGCAAGGACCCGTCCGGGTTCCACGAAAAGCCGTGGAACGGGCAGAGGAACTGCTCGGCGCTGCCGCTGTCGGTCTTGAGCTTGCGACCGCGATGGAGGCAGACGTTGTGAAACGCCTTCACGCTGCCGTCTTCCTGCCGCACGATCAGGTAGGAGCGACCGGCATTGTCGTAGGTCACATAGTCGCCGGGCTCGGGCAAGTCCTCCTCGCGCGCGGCGAACTGCCACACGGCGGGCCACATCTTCTCGCACTCGGCCTTGAAGAATTCGGGGCTGTAGTAGCGCGCGGCGTCAATCGGCTCCGAGCCGAGGTACTGCGAACGGTCCTCGGCCATGAAGGCCGGCGGCGGCACGTCGTCTGCGGCAAGAATATCTTCCCAGCTGGTGCCGGGGCAGCGAGCCTGTTCAAACGCGCCGGGATCGCGGTCTGCCATGTCATTCCTCTCTCGTCCTTGGGGTGAGAGGAAGATGTCATGGTGGCCACGAAATGCGTTTGACCGAGGTCAAGAAAGCAGGCCCGGAACCCCTGCGCTTTTGGCTAGTTTCGGGTGTTTCCCCGGGGAAACAGTCCAATCTGCCGGTTTTTACTTATCCACCTCGTCGTTCCCGCGCAGGCGGGAAAACCACGGGGGCGAGAAATTCAGTCGCGGCGCGACGAGTCTTCCTGTCGCTGGATTCCCGCCTGCGCGGGAATGACGAAGGGGGAGGAAGATACCTTCAATTCGGCAGAATCACGCCCTCGCCCTCGCGCCAGACCGGACGGATCTGCGGATCGTCGTAAATTTCCATGATTTCGAAGACGTTGCCGAAGAAATCGCGGCAGTACGTGGCCGCGTAACCGCTCTTGCGCCCCTCCTCGTCCACGGTCACGCCGTCCATCGAAGGCGGGGTGTGGACGCGGATTCCGGCGGCGAGCAGGCGCTGGTAGCAGGCCTGGATATCTTCAACCTGCACCGCGAAGTGCGTGTAACCGTGATGGTTCACCCCGCGATCGGGGTCCTGCCGCTCGGGCGGGGGCGAGGCGTATTCGAACACCTCGATATGCGTGTTGCCGAGGCGGCACATGAATTGCCGCGCCGCGCTGCCCTTGAGGCCCAGAACCTCGTCGATGAACGGATTGTCCCGCCATTCCAATGGCGGACCTACCTCGACCGCGCCAAGCAAGTCGAGGTAGAATTCACGCGCCTTGTCGAGATCGGGGACCGAGACCCCGATATGCTGGATCCCCTTGGCCCCGATGCTCATGGCAGGTTCCTTAGAACTGGATACGCTTGGTGAAGCCACCATCGACAACCAGATTGGTTCCCGTGGTGTAGGACGAAGCCGGGCTGGCGAGGAACACCACAGCCTTGGCGACTTCTTCCGGCCCGCCGAAGCGGCCGAGCGCGAAGCCGGCTTCGACCGACTTGTACAGTTCAGGCGCAGCGCCTTCGATCACGTCCCAGCTGCCGCCGGTGAACTTGATCGGGCCGGGCGACACGGTGTTGACGCGAATGCCCTTGGGGCCGAGCGCCTGCGAAAGCTGGCCGGCATAGACGATCAGCGCGCCCTTCAGCGCGTTGTAGCCCTGCGGAATGATGAAGGTTTCAAGCCCGGCGGTCGATGCAAGGATCACCACCGAAGGCGAAGACGACTTCTCGAGGTACTGCTCCAGCACCTCGATGCCGATCACCGAACCCATGATGTCGTGATCAAGGCCCTTCTGCCAATCACCGGTCTGGCCCGAACCCGAAGTCGAGATCATCGGGATGAAGATGTCGCAGCCGCCAAGCTTTTCCGCCGCATCGGTCAACCATGCGCGATAGGCATCGTGACCCTGATCCATGTCGAAGGCCGATCCGAACACCTTGCCGCCGTGCTTGCCGAGGCTCTCCGCCGCTTCGGCGACCTGTTCGGGATTGCGCGAGCAGAACGCGATGTCCGCACCTTCGGCGGCAAGCAGTTCCGCCGTCGCGCGGCCGATGCCGCGGCTGCCGCCGGTCAGGATGACCTTCTTGCCCTTGAGTCCGAGATCCATCTAATCGCTCCTCTATCCCGTGCAGATTCCGTTGCAGTGTTCTTGAAGGGGGCGGCAATGCCAAGCCACTCCCCTTTTGAACAGGAAACGCCGCAGCGCGCTTGGTGATAGCCAGCCCCCACAACGAATGGGAGCGAGGAATATGCGTCTCGAAGGCAAGACCGCCGTGGTGCTCGGTGCCAGCAGCGAAGGCAACATGGGCCAGGTCATCGCCCAGCGCCTGATGGACGAAGGCGTGCATGTGCTCGTCGCCGGCCGCAAGGAAGCCGTGCTCGGGGACTTTGCGACGCGCACCGGCTGCCTCTGGACCGCCTGCGACATCACCGAAGAAGCCAGCGTCAACGCCCTTGCCGATACCGCCGCGCAGCAGCTTGGCGGCATCGACATCGCGATCAACGCCACCGGCTGGGGCCTGCTCAAGCCCTTTCTCGAAGTGACCCGCGCCGAACTCGACGCGATGAGCGCGCTGCAACTGGTCGGCCCGCACCAGTTCTTCCAGGCGATGGTGCGCAAGATGGCGAAGTCACTGGGCGGTCGCGGCGGATCGCTGATGACGATCAGCTCGGCCACGGCCACGATCATGCTCAATGACCACGCGATCTACATGGGCACCAAGGCTGGGACCGACCACATCGTCCGCTGCATCGCCCACGAGTTCGGCCACGAAGGCATCCGCGCCAACTCGATCTCGCCCGGCCTTACAGACACGCCGATGAACGCCGATGCCAAGCAGGTTCCCGGCCTGTTCGAGAGCTTCCGCAATTCCTACCCGCTCGGCCGCTGGGGCACGTCGGAGGACGTCGCCGCCGCCGTGGTGTTCCTCGCCAGCGACGAATGCTTCATGACCGGCGAGAACCTGCAGGTGAACGGCGGCCTCACCCTGCGCCGCAATCCGACACGCGAAGAGATCGCCGCGTCGGTTGCCAAGGCCATGGGCCAGGACTGATCGGATGACGCACAACGTTGAAATCCCGGAAGTAATCCGTCCCGCAGACGTGGCGGAGTGGGAACAGGAAGTCGATGTCGTCGTCGCAGGCCAAGGCGCTGCCGGCACCTGCGCCGCGCTCGAGGCCCATCGCGCCGGCGCGCAAGTCCTGATCGTCGAACGCGCCTCGGGCGGCGGCGGGGCCAGCGCGCTGTCTTCGGGCATCTGGTATCTCGGCGGTGGCACCGCCGTGCAGCAAGCCGCAGGCTATGATGACGACGCCGAACAGCTCGCCGCGTTTCTCCTCGCCAGTTGCGACCCGCTCGATCCCAATGCGGCTATCGCCTTTGCCAACGACTGCAAGGACCACTTCGACTGGCTCGAAGCGCAGGGCGTGCCATTCGAACGCACCTACTTTCCCGGCAAGGCGGTGTGGCTGGAAGACACCACTTGCCTGATGTGGACCGGCAACGAGAAGGCCTGGCCCTATCGCGAAGCCGCCCGCCCTGCCCCGCGCGGGCACAAGGTGGCCGGCGTTGGCGAGAACGCAGGCTCTGCGGGCATGAAGCCGCTGCTCGAACGCTGCGAGGCAGAGGGCATTGCCGCGATCTATGACAGCGCGGTGATCGCGCTGGTGCAGGACGAGGCCGATGGGCGCGTGGTCGGCGTCAAGGTCCGCCAGACCGGCCGCGAGTTCTTCGTCAAGGCGCGGCGCGGCGTGATCGTCGCCTGTGGCAGCCACAACATGTGCGAGCCGCTGATCAAGCAGCACCTGCCGCTGCTCACCGAAACCAGCGAACCGCTCGGCATCCCCAGCAACGATGGCGCGGGCGTGCGGCTCGGCCTTTCGGCGGGCGCACATGCCGTGGCGATGGACGGGGTAATCCCCACCGCCTCGATCTATCCGCCGGGCCAGCTGATCAAGGGCATCGTCGTCAACCGCAACGGGGAACGCTTCGTGGCGGAAGACGTCTATCACGGCAGGCTCGGCAACTTCGTGATGGAGCAGCCCGGACAGACCGCCTACCTCATCGTCGACAGCGAAGTCTTCGCCTACCCCGAGAACCCCCTGGCAAAGCACACCCTCGTCGACGGCTGGGAAACGGTCGAGGAGATGGAAGCGGGCCTTGCCCTGCCGCCCGGTTCGCTGGTCGAAACGATGCGCGCCTACAACGCCGATGCAGCGCAGGGCGTGGACTCGCGCTTCCACAAGCATGCCGACTGGCTCAAGCCGCTCGACGTCGGCCCCTATGCCGCCTTCGACATCAGCTTCGACAAGTCGCACTACCTGTTCATCACCCTGGGCGGGATCAAGACCGACGCAACCGGACGGGCATTGGACCTCAAGTCCAATACCATTCCCGGCCTTTACGTGGTGGGCGCCAGCGCCGCGCACATTCCGCGTACCGGCAAGGCCTATGCTTCGGGCCTCAGCCTCGGGCCGGGCTCCTACTTCGGCCGCCGCGCCGGACGCCATGCCGCGGGAGCGAACTGGCGCTGACCGTCAGCTCCCGTCGGTGATCAGCGTTCCGCCGTCGACCACGAGGTTGTGGCCGGTGACGAAGGCCCCGGCGGGTGAGGCGAGAAACGCCGCCACGCCCGCAACCTCTGCCGGCGTTCCGGGACGGCGCAGCGGGGTCATCGCCATGCGCCGCGCCATGAACGCCGCATCGTCGAGCAGGGGCTGGGAAAGTTCGGTGGCGATGAAGCCGGGCGAGATCGCGTTGACGCGCACCCCTTGCGGTCCCCATTCCACCGCGAGATTGCGCGCCAGCTGCGCCACGCCCGCCTTGGCCAGCGCATAGGCATTGATCCGCCCGTTGCCGCGCAAGCCCGAAAGGCTGGCGACGAGCACTGCCGCCCCGCCGCCACGCTCGGCGATACGGGGCAAGGCCAGGTTGCACAGCACGACCTGGCTGCGCAGGTTGATGGCCATCACGCGCGCGTAATCGTCCATGTCGATTTCGGCGAAGGGTCCCGCCTTGCCGGTGATCCCGGCATTGCAGACGAGAATGTCGAGCCCGCCAAGCTCCTTTACAGCGAACCCGACCAGCGCGGCTTGCGCGGAATCGTCGCTGACGTCGCATGCCAAGCCCGGCATCCCCAGTTCGCCCGCAGCCCGCGCAGTGTCATCGGCGCTCTCGCTTGAGATCACGACGCGCGCGTCCTGGGCAATCAGGGCTTCGGCAATGGCGCGGCCGATGCCACGGGTAGAGCCGGTCACGATGGCTGTCTTGCCGGATAGGTCGAAGGGGCTGGTCAAGGCACGTCCTCAGGCTGGTGCGTACCCGGCATGGCGCCCCGGCACCGCCTTCCCTTGCCTGCGCCAGCCCGTGCAGGCAAGCATGACGGACGGCGCAGGAACCTCTTCAACCGTGCGATCGGCAAGGCTCTGGCATGAGCCCCGCCTATTCGGCAGCCTCAGCCATCGGAGCGCGGTCTGCCGGATGGTAGTGCAGCTGATCCGGCCGGGCGTAGGTCACGTCCCAGTTCGGTTCGCCCTTCATGAAGTCGGGCAGGTTGGTCATGTAGATCGCGGTGCCGAACGCGCCGTCCCAGATGCGCGGGCGCCAGCTGTCGTCCACGCAATCGCAGTCCGCGCCATATTCCGCCTCGCCGCCCGCCGGACAGGGCACATAGAAGAACGCCGCCGAAGTCAGGCGGTGGCGGCCGAAGCCCCAGTTCCAGTCGCCATAGGTATAGCCGCGCCGGTCGAGATGGTTCTTGGCCACCATCAACTCGTCGATGTCCTCCACTTCCCAGTTGGCGTGGTGGAACTTCAGGGTGCCGTTGAATCCCGGCATCGGCGCGTGGGCATCGGCGAGGAACACGTTGTGATGCTCGTAACAGCCATCGGCACGCATGTAGACGCCAAAGCCCTTCTGCATGTCGGTGATGCGGAAGCCGAGGATGTCGCGGTAGAAATCTACCGCCTCCTGCACGTCGGGAAAGGTCCAGACGCAGTGGTGGGTGCGCTTGGGCACGGCGCGGTCGATCCACTTGCGCGGCTGGTTGAGCCGGGCGATGCGGCCAACCGTGTTCTGCGGCGTCGGCGCGCCGAACACCGCGCGCGGGCGCCACACCTGCAAGCCGATCGCCTGCCCGAACGGCGTGACGAAGTGCACCACGCCTTCGCCGTCGGTCGACAGCGCAACCACCGGCTCCAATCGCGCCATGAGCCGCGCCAACCCGTCCTCGCTGTCGACCGCCCAGACGCATTCGTGCACGCCTCTGGTGGTCTGCGCGGTGCCCGTGGGCAAGCCATCGTGCCCCTTGGCAAGAAACAGTGATTGCGACCCGTCCGCCGCCTCGAACAGCGCGGACGTGGCGTCACTGTCGATCAGCGACAGCCCGAAATCGGTGAAGAAGCGGACGCAAGCGGCAACGTCCTCCACCATCCATGTCAGCCGCCTGATGCCGATGATCGCCATTCCAAGTCTCCGTTCGCGTGTACGAAGCCATGGCGGGAATCGCGCCCGGGATTGTTGACCCAGCGCAAATCAGGACGATGAATTGTTTTTCTGAATAAGCATTTACAGAATCAATGAATGCGGCGATACTGGAACACCAGCCTCAGGATTGCCGTAGCCGCGATCAAGACCGGCGGATCGCGTTGCCATTTCCGTGCAGCCCTTCAGATCGTTGCGAGGGCGCTGGCGACGAGGGTAGGAATGTCTCCGTCGTGCGCAAAACCGGCGTGTTCGGCTGCGGCCGTCGCCAATGGGGGCTGTGCCGCAAAGGCCGCCTCAAGTGCCACATCGGGTGCGTGGCGGACCAGATCGGGCGAAACGCCGCACTGCCGCGCGATTTCGGCCGCCAGATCGCCCATTGCGACGCGCTGCGCCGGCAGGGTCACCGCCCGCGTCGGCGGCAGCAACGCCGAATCCACGACTAGCGCATGCATGAAGTTCCGCGCGCAGCATCGCACCGATTTCGCCCAGATCGTTCCAGATGCGGATACCGGGCAGATGAACTCCTCGCCCGCCTTCAGGGCGTGGAACAAGTCCGACATGAACGCCGATTTCATGCCCGATGGCCCTTTGGGCCGCGCGAGGATGCCGGGCAGCCGCACGCTCACCCCGTCGATAAGGCCGCGATTGGAGAACATCGCGACCGCGTCCTCCATCATCGCCTTGTGCCCGCCGTAGATCAACTTGGGCGAAAGCGGCGTGGCATCGTCGACCAGCGGCGGCAGCGGATCGCCGAACACCGCAATGGAACTGGCATAGACCACGCGCAGGCCGGGCCTCGTCGCCGCCGCTTCAAGCAGCAGATCGTACATCGCATCGACATTGATGCGGCGGGAGGCCGCAGGATCGGCTTCCGCCGCACCGCCCGGAACGGTGGCGAGATGGATCAGGGCATCGCACCCTCCATTCAACGCTTCGGCCCGTACGGCAGGATCGCCAAGGTCGCCGGCCACCGCCCGAGCCACGTCGGGAATGCCGCCTGCTGCGGTGTCGATTCCGGTCACCGCATGACCGACACCTGCCAGCAGTCGCACAAGCTCTCGTCCGACGAAACCGCCCGCACCGGTCACGACAACGTTCACGATTTCGTTCCTCGATCAGAAGTTGCAGTCGACCGGCCCACGTCGATTCGCGGCCTACTTGAGTTCCGGCCGGTCTTCCGGCAGCGGCGCGCCGTTGTGAAGATAGGCCGGTGCCTCGATCAGGACGAAGGCGATGCGGCAAGGCTTGTCGGTGGTGTTGCGCCACAGGTGGTTGGTGCCGCGCTGCACGATGATCCCGCCCTGGCGGACGGTGCGCTTCACGCCATCGTCCAGCTCCAGTTCGACCTCCCCTTCGAGCACGATGCCATAGTCGATGGAGTTAGTGCGGTGCATCGGGCTTTCCTTGCCCGGCAGCATGTCGACCACGCGGATGACCGAGCCTCCTTCTAGCGTGAGGCCCGCCTCGCGATGGCGGCCGTCGGTCTCGTCATTGTTGTCGGCCGGGACCGTGGGCGTGGTCCAGATCAGCAGGAAGGCGGCATCGCCCGAAGGGATCATCCTGGTCGGCGTCACATCCTCGGACTTGAACACGGCGCGACCTGCGGCGTCGTGGCCGGTAACCACGCGCTGGACCGGGGGGAGGCCGGAATCGGACAGGACTTCGCTCATGCCTGTAAAACTCTCTGTTCGAGGAAGCCGAACGGCGCGCGGCCATCCGCATCACCGCTTCCATGCGCAACAGATCGTCAGACTGCAATAATTCAGCCCGCACTCCTTGGGGATGGGCGAAGACTCAGCCGGTTGCGAGCGCTTCCCTGATCATCGCCCGCAACTGGTCCTTGCGCACCTTGCCGCTGGCGGTGCGGGGGAAGTCCTCGACGAACTCGAAGCGCTCGGGGATCTTCTGCTTGGCCATGCCCGATGCGCCGACATGCGCGACCAGCGCCGCCGCGTCGGCCTCGCCCGACAGGATCACATAGGCACAGACGCCCTCGCCCAGCCTCTCGTGCGGCATGGCGACGACGGCGGCTTCCTTCACCGCTGCGTGTGAATGCAGCACGTCCTCGATCTCCTTCGCCGAGATGTTCTCGCCGCCCCGGATGATCAGGTCCTTCTTGCGCCCGGTGATCGTCACCGCGCCCTCTGCGGTCAGCACGCCGAGGTCGCCGGTGCGGAAGAAGCCGTCTGCGGTGATCGCCTCGGCAGTCTGCGCGGCGTCGGCATAGCCCATCATCATGGCGGGGCCACGCGCAAGAATTTCGCCCTCGGCGCCGCGCGGCAGATCCTTGTCCTCGTGATCGACGATGCGGACCTGGTAATCGACCACCTCGCCGTCGGTCGTGGCCGCCAGATGCTCGTCCTGCGGCCAGCCAAACGTCACCAGCGGCACTTCGGAGGCACCAAACACGCGGAACGCCTTGCAGTTATCAAAGGCCGCATTCGCGGCAGGGATCAAATCCGCGGGAACCGCCGCGCCGCCGCAGGCGAAGAAGCGGAAGCTCGGCAGTCCGGTGCCCGCCGCCCGCGCGGCAGCTGCCAGTTCGACGAGGAACGGCGTTGCTGCCACCGTGCCGACAAGGCTGTGCTGCTCGATCAGCGCGAGTGCCTCGGCGGCATTCCACGCTTCCATCAGCACCGAGCGGATGCCGCAGATGAACGGTGCTTCAAGACCATTGGCATAGCCCGAAACGTGCGTCACCGGCGAAGGCATCAGCGTCGCCTCGCCTTCGGCCAACCCCCAGTGCCGCCCGCTTTCCGCCACGATGTGCGCCAGCGTGCAATGGCTGTGCAGCACGCCCTTGGGCCGCCCGGTGGTGCCCGAAGTATAGAGCACCATCTTGACGCCCAGCGGATCGACGTCCGGGGCGGCGAATTCCACCCCGCGCCCGGTCTCGACCAGCGCGGCAAAGTCGTCAGCGCCGCTGCCACGCACGGTGAACACGTGCTCCAGATCGGGCAGCGCCTGCTGGCAGCGCCGCGCCATGGCGGCATATTCCACTTTGCGCCAAACGTCCGGCACGAAGATCGCGCGGGCACGGCAATCGCCCAACATCATCGTCACTTCGGCATCGCGGTAGATCGGCACGATCGGGTTGATCACGAAGCCCGAAAGCGCCGCCGCCAGGTTGATCACTGCCGCCTCGCGCCAGTTGGGCACCTGGAAGGCGATCACGTCACCGCTGCGCAGGCCACGCACGTGGAGCGCGGCGGACAGCGCTTGGGCCTCGGCCAGCACTTGCGCGAAAGTGTATTGCCCCTCGCCATCGATGAAGCACACGAAATCGGGCGTCGTCGCGGCCCGTTCGCGCGCGAGGTCGGCCAACGTCTTGCGCTGCCAGACCCCGCCTTGCGCGAATTCGCGCTGATGCGGAGCAGGAAACGGCAGCCAGTCCCATGGTTTTGCAGTGTTCTCGTTCATGGGTCCGCTTGTTCCAAGGCGCGCGCGCCTGCATCAATTGGCGAAAAGAGCAGTAACCTAGCCCCTGTCACAGCTTTCCCCTGCAACTTGGGCACGGCATGGTCACCGGCAACATTCGGCCATAAGGCCACGGAGAGGCACCAGATCCCATGGACCGTATCGAGCGTATCGGACAAGTCGCTGAAATCATGCACGACTATGTCGCGAACAAGCAGACCTTCCTGACCGACAAGACCAAGCGCGTCTCGGTCCGCAGCTATACCGATCCCGACCAGTGGAAGGCGGAGATGGAGCTGGTGTTCAAGCGCGTGCCGCTGATGCTCGCCTTCACCGCCGAACTGCCCAATCCCGGCGATTACAAGGCGATGGACGCCGTCGGCATGCCGGTGCTGATCAACCGCGACAAGGCCGGCAAGGTCCGGGCCTTCCTCAACGTCTGCTCGCATCGCGGCGCGCCGGTCGCCAATGAAGGCCACGGCAACTGCCCGCGCTTCACCTGCAAGTACCACGGCTGGACCTTCGGCCAGGACGGCAAGCTGATCGGGATTTCCGAAGCCTCCAAGTTCGGCGAGGTCCACAAGTCGGAAATGGGCCTGCGCGAACTGCCGTGCCAGGAGAAGGCGGGGATGATCTTCGTCGTCCTGACGCCCAACGCCCCGATCGACGTCGATGCCTTCTACCGCGGCTTCCTCGACGATTTCGAAGCGCTGGACTTCGACAAGTGGACCTACATGGGCAGCCGCGTGATCGAGGGCGCCAACTGGAAAATCGCCTATGACGGCTATCTCGAAGGCTACCACTTCGCCTCGCTCCATCCCGAGACGATCTTCCCGCGCACCCCTTCGAACTGCATGCACTACGAAGGCTTCGGCCCGCACCAGCGCATCGGCTTCCCGCACCACAAGATCGCCGAGGCGCTGAAGGACATTCCGCGCGACCAGTGGGGCACGCAGGAGAACAACGGGTTCGACTTCGTGCGGATCATGTTCCCCAACGTCTCGGCCTTCATCGCTCCCGAGATCACCCAGGTCGCCCAGCTTTTCCCCGGGCCGACGCCGGGCGAGAACCGCACCGTGCTCAACTACCTGCGCCGCGAACCCATCCGCGACGAGGAAGACCGGGCCAACGTCGAAGCGGCGATGAACTTCTTCCGCGACGTGACCTATACCGAGGACTACCTGATCGGCCTCGAGATCCAGAAGGGCCTCGAAACCGGCGCGCATGACGAGTTGGTCTTCGGTCGCAACGAGCGCGGCAACCAGTACTTCCACGAATGGCTGGACTGGTATCTGCAGGACGATCCGGACCTCCCCGAACCGCAGATGTGATCGGCGGCTGCCGGTGAACCCGATCAGCCTCGCTTCGGGCGTCGTGCCCGAATTCGGTCCTGTCGACACCATCGAGGCCGCCCGCGCAGGCGGCTTCGACATGGTCGGCCTGTGGGTCGATCCGCTGGAATGGACCCCGGCGCACACCCGCGATGCCCGCGCCGCGCTCGCCGCCACCGGCCTGCCGCTGCTCGATGTCGAGGTGATCTGGCTCAAGCCGGGCGTCCCGCTCGATGACCACCGCAAGGTGATCGACGTCGGTGCCGAGCTTGGCGCCGCCAATGTCCTGTGTGTCTCGTCCGATCCTGACCACGCCCGCACCGCTGCCCAGCTGCACGACCTGTGCCGCCACGCCGAAGGCTCAGGGCTTCGCGTCGCGCTCGAATTCGGCATCTTCACCGAGGTGAAGGACCTCACCGCCGCGCTGGCCGTGCTGGACAGGATCGACCACCCGCTCAAGGCCCTGCTGATCGACCCGATCCACGTCGACCGCTCGGGCACGTCGATCGCGGACATCGCCAAGGTCGACCCCGCCCTGCTCCCCTACGCCCAGTTCTGCGATGCCCCGGCCGAACGCCCCGACCCGGCAGACTTCGCCGCGGTGATCCGCGATGCGATAGACTTGCGCGAACAGTGCGGCGAAGGCGCGCTCCCCCTCGCCGCGCTGCATGAAGCGCTGCCCCCCGGCATCCCGCTCGCCATCGAACTGCGCTCCGAAGCCTTGCGCAATGCCTTCCCGCACCCCGCCCTGCGCGCTGCCGCCGTCGCGCAAGCCACGCGGCGCTGGCTGGATGCCTACGCATGACCGTCACGGTCCTCACCCTGCTCAAGCGCCGCGAAGGCATGAGCAAGGCCGATTTCATCGCCTATTACGAAAGCCGCCACCGCCTGATCGGCGAGAAGGTCCTGTCCGGCTGGGCCACCCGCTACCAGCGCAACCACCTCCACCCCATGGACGGGACCGACCAGCCTCACGATTTCGACGTCGTGCTGGAAATCGACTTCCCCGATCAGCAGACCTGCGACGCATGCTTTGCCGCCATGGCCGATCCTGCCACCATGGCCGAGATCATCGAGGACGAGGAGCGCCTGTTCGACCGCGCCCGGATGCGCACCTACCAAGTCGAGCGGCACGCCTCCGCGCTCTGACCTTAGGCACGATCCCCTCTTCCCTGTCGGACAAATACGTATAACATCGGCACGTTCGTTGCCTTATCACAGGCAGCGCTGGCAACGCCGTGGGGGCATGGGTGGGCGATCGGGTTGAAGAGACTGCAACGGTCTTCGTCAGCTACGCCCGCAATGACCAGACCACGGCGAGCGCGCTGATCGAGGCGCTCGAAGCCCAGGGCTATCGCGTGTGGTGGGACGGCCTGCTGGAAGGCGGGCAAAGCTATCTGCCCACCATCGCCAAGGCCCTCGAAGAAGCCTCTGCCGTCATCGTCCTGTGGTCGCAATCGGCCATCGCATCGGACTGGGTGCGCGATGAGGCCACCGTCGGGCGCGATCGCAAGCGCCTGGTCCCGTTGACGATCGACGGCACCGAACCCCCGCTCGGCTTCCGCCAGTTGCAGCTGATCGACCTGTCACGCTGGAAGGGCAAGGTCGATGCCCCCGGCTTCCAGTCGCTGCTCCGCGCGCTTTCGGCGATCACCGGGCAGGCCGGCACGCCCGTGGCCCGGCCTTCGCGGCGCAAGGCCGGGATCAGCCGCCGAACCGCGCTGGGTGCAGGGGCAGCCGTGGTTGTCGGCGGAGGTCTCGCCGCATGGGCCGGCGGGCTGATCGGCGGCGGCGCCGGCGCCAACAGCGTGGCAGTCCTGCCGTTCCGCAATCTCAGCGGCGATCCCGAACAGGATGTCTTTGCCGAAGGTCTGTCCGAGGAATTGCGCTCCACGCTCGGCCTCAATCCCCAGCTCGAAGTTTCGGCGCAGGCGTCCTCTAGCAGCGTCGGCAGCGCGCCGGGCGCAAATCCGGTCGAAATCGCCAGCCGCCTCAATGTCGCCTCGATCCTGCAGGGCAGTTTCCGCCGCGCGGGCGAGCAGATTCGCGTCACCGCCCAGCTGGTCGACGGCAAGACCGGCTTCGAGAAGTGGTCGCAGGTGTTCGACCGCACCCAGGCCGACCTGCTCGGCGTTCAGCGCGATATTGCCACCACCGTGGCCGACGCGCTGGTTTCGGCGATCAGCCGCGACGAGGACTGGCATTCCGAGCGCCCCGGCGGCACCCGCAACGCCGAAGCCTTCTCCAGCTACCTCAAGGGCCAGTCGCTATACCAGTCGGCCTCGGGCGAGGAGAGCGACCGGGCAGCCCTTGCCGCGTTCGAGCGGGCGCTGGCGCTCGATCCGGCCTATGGCCTCGCCATGGCGGCACAGGCGCGCACGCTGATCGTGATTGCCAACAGCTACCTGTCGGGGCCCGCGCTCGCCGATTTCCGCAATGCCTCGATCGCCGCCGCCCGCCGCGCGACCGAGCTTGCCCCGGCCATGCCCGAAGGTCACGCCGCGCTCGGCTTCGTTCTGGCAGCGCAGCTGCAGATGGCCAATGCGCGCGAGCCGTTCCAGCGCGCGGCGGAGCTGGGCTTCGGTCTTGCCGGCATTCTCTCTGCCGCCGCCGAGTTCGCCGCCAACATGGGCGACTTCGAAGCGGCGCGGCGCATGACCGAGCGCTCCAAGCGGCTCGACCCGGTCAATCCCAGCGTGTTCCGCGGCGCCGCAATCATGGAATTCGCCGCCGGCAATTATGCCAAGGCCACCGATCTTGCGCACTACACGCTCTCGCTCAACCCCAAGGCCGGCAATGCCCACCGCCTGCTCGGCGACATCGCCCTGCTGAAGGGCGACAATGCCACCGCCCTTGCCGAATTCCGGCTCGAAACCGCCAAGCTCTCGCGCCTGCGCGGGCTCGCCATTGCCGAGCGCGCAGTTTCGGGTCAGGCCGCCGGCGATGCACGCATGGCCGAACTGCTGCGCGAGTATGGCGACAATGCCCTGTACCAGCAGGCGCAGATCCTCGCGCAGTGGGGCCGCGTGGCACCGGCGCTCGATGCCATGGAAAAGGCCTTGGCCTTGCGCGATTCCGGCCTGATGCTGGCGCGCAACGATCCCATGCTCAATCCGCTGCGCAAGGAGCCGCGCTTTGCCGCGGTGCTGTCCAGCGTCGGCTTTTCAACCGGCTGATGCCGATCTCAAGTTCAACCAAGGAGGGAACTGCCATGAAGAAGACCACGATCCTGATCGCAACCGCCGCGCTTGCCGCGCTGGTCGGTGGCTGCGCCAAGCCCGCGCCCGAAGCCACCCCGACCGCCGAGGCGACCGAGGCGCCGATGATGGAGGACACCGTTTCCGCATCGGCCAGCGATCCCGCTGCCGCACCGAGCGCGGCACCCACGCGCGCTGGCAACGACACCACGCGTTCGGAGAACGACACCACCAAGTAACCATCCTTACGAGGAAGGCAGCGCCATGACCGGCATTTCATCCGCACGTCGCGTAATCGTTTCGCGCTGGCTGATGCTCGCCCTCATGCTCGCCGCCTTCCTCGTCACGCCTGCCCACGCGCAGGACGATGCGCTCTCCCCACTCAATGCCGAACTGCGCGATGCCGAACGCGGCCCTTTCGCCGCGCTGCTTGACCGGCTGTCCCCCGTCGAGCGCGAGGCCTACCTCGCCTTTGTCGGCACCCAGAGCTCCGGCTATCGCGGCGCACTGGCCGGTTATGTGCTGACCCTGCCTCCCGAAACGGCCATCGCCGTGCTGCGGATCTTCGCGGAAAGCGATCCCGGCAAGGCAGCTCGGCTCGCCAGGCGGATCAGCCTCGTCGAAACTGGCCGCTGGCGAATTCTGGCGGAATACGCGCCGCTGATCGGGCCGGAGGCCATTCGTGCCGACCTGCTTGAGGAACTGCCCTGCATCGAAGGCGGTCCCCTCATCGGCCAGGACCCCATCCCCGCCAACCAGACCGCCAAGGCCGCAGCGACCTGTCCAAACGATGTCCTTGCCTTCCACACGGCATGGAACCGCAAGATCGTGCGCGGCCCGCGCATGACGCTTGCCCCGGTCGGCGTCGCGCCATGGCAGGCGCAGTTGACGCGCAGTGGCTGGAGCGCGGCTGGTGCACGCAGTCCCGCCTCGCTGCGCGAGGAAATCGAACAATATCAGCGCCTGCGCGAGGATTGGCAGCGCGATCACTTGTGCGGCGCCGCCCTGATCGCCCCCCGCATCGTGCTCACCGCCGCGCATTGCGTGTGGCCTGCGCCCAGCCCGGAGGAGAAGTTCTTCACCGGCCGCACCATCCGTCTCGGCTCCAACCGCATCGAGCGCGACGGCGAGTTCTGGCGGATCGCCGGCGTCGTCTATCACCGCGATTACCAGCGCGGCAGCATCCGCAACGACATCGCGCTGATCCAGTTGGGCGAACAGCCCTACCGGGTTGACCTACCCCAGTTCCAGCCGCAACCGATCCCCCGCGCCGCCCCCGGCCGCCTCGCCATGGGCCAGGCGCTGACCGTCACCGGCTGGGGCTGGCTCGGCCGCCGCGCGGTCGGCGGCAGTCGCCTTGCCAACGACAAGGAGCCGCAATCGCTCGCCCGCAGCCTGCGGATCGGTACACTCAAGGTCCGCCTCCCGCAGGCCTGCAACGAGAACCGCAACTTTCTGGCACAGAAGATGAGCGTCGGCCCCGGCCAGCTCTGCGTGGGCTCGGACAACGGCGTCGATACCTGCCAGGGCGACAGCGGCGGGCCTTTGGTCAAGGGTACGGGACGCAAGGCCGTGCTGGTCGGTCTGGTCTCGGCAGGGCCGGGGTGCGGCCTGATGGATACGCCGGGCGTCTACACCGACGTGCGTTTCTACCGCGCCTGGATCGATGGCGCGATACGACAGGTTCAGCCGGGTCGCATCGTCGCCTGGGCGCCCTGAAGCGATCGCTCGCGCAGGATGGGCTGACTTTTCGCAAGATCGTTGCGGATCGCGGTAGCGGCAACCCCGGCCTGCCCCATGGCGTGGCTGATCTGGTCAAGGCCCCGCGTCACGTCGCCAGCAGCGTAGAGTCCAGCCACGCTGGTGCGTTGGTGCGGATCGATCTCGATGCAGCCCTCGTCATTCGCCTTCACTCCCAAGCTCAGCGCAAGGTCGGAGCGAATGATCGATCCCAGCGCCGGATAGACCGTATCGAAAGCCAGCTCGTCCGCTGGCGTCGGCACCACGATCGTGTCGCCCGCAATACGCAAAGGCTGGCACGGCCCGTCCACCAATGCCACACCCGCCTGCGTCAGGGCCTCGCGATGCCCGTCCGCGATGCCATGCTGGCCCTCGGGCGCGATCAGCGTCACTTCGGCCGAAAATCCGCGCAGGAACAGCGCTTCGTTATGGCCATGCTCGCCCGTGCCGATCACCGCGATGCGCTGGTCGCTCGCCTCGTAGCCGTCGCAGACCGGGCAATAGCGCAGCAGCCCGCGCCGCAGCGCTTCGTGATGGACTTCCGGGGCCATCGGCGGGCGGTTGTTCACCACCCCCGTCGCCAGCAGCACCGTGCGCGCCTGCCACTGCCGGTCCCCTGCCACGGCCAGGAAGTGCTCGCCCTGCCGCACCAGCTGCTCGATCAGCCCACGCTCGACGCGCACGCCGAACTCCCCAGCCTGCTCGCGCATCAGTCGCAGCAGCGCCTCGCCCGCGATCCCGCCGGGGTATCCCGCATGGTTGTGCGTGCGCGGGATCAGCGCCGCGCGGCTATGCCCGGCATCGACCAGCGCGATGCGCAAGTGGAACCGCGCGAGGTAGATCGCGGCGGTCAGGCCCGCCGGCCCGGCGCCGATGATCAGGCAATCAAGGGGTCTCGTGTCCATCCCCGCCCAAACCCCCAAGGGCCGGGCGGTTCCTGACCGCGTGGCTCAATCGGCAAAGACCGTGCGGTACGAACGGCGCGTGAACTTCCACGCCCCGTCGATCCGCGCCAGCTCGTCGTCATAGCGCCCGGTGGCGTGGATGCGCTTGCCCGAGGCGGGATCGTCGAAGATCTCGATGGTATAGGCCACGGCCTTGGCCGTATCGCCCTCCACCTCGATCGAGCCGGGCTGCATGAAGTAGACCATCGGCTTCGAGCAATTGTCGAGGCCATAGTGCTTCATCGATTCGGTCCAGCCCGCGACAATCGCCGCCTTGCCGGAAAAGCCGCCGAGATCGGGATACTCGGGCAGTTCCCAATAGGCGTCCTCCGCCCAGATCGAACCCCACAGCTCGGCATCGAGCGTCATCACGCCGTGGGCATGCGTGTCCATCAGTTCGCGGATCGCGGTGCGATCCTCGATCGGTCCGGTAAATGGCATCGGCTTGCTCCTTACCAAGGGTGGGTTTCGCCGTTCCACTTGAGGAAATCGCCCGAGCGGTCGAGCGTCCAGTCGGCGGCAACCTTGCGGATACCCTCGGCACTTTCGGTCGGCGTGATGTCTGCCGCCTCGCCACCCATGTCGGTCTGCACCCAACCCGGATGCATCAGGCCGACGATCACGCCACGCTCCTTGAGGTCGGTCGCCACCGAGCGCATCAGGCGGTTAAGCGCCGCCTTGGCCGAGGCATAGGCATAGTACCCGCCATAAGGCCAGGTCGATGCTGCCAGCTGGCTCGAGATATTGATGACCTTCGAGCCTTCGCCGAGGCGCGGCAGAAACGCCTGCAGCACGCGCAAGGGGCCCTGCACCATGATGCGGAAGACCTCGTCCCACTCCGCCCAGTCCGAGCTTTCCAGCTCCGCCGGATCCGAACCGCTCACGCCGGCAACGTTGTAGAGCACGTCGATGGCCTCGCCTGCCGTCTCGGCAGCGCCAGCCTTGACCGAGGCGTCGTCGGCCACGTCCATCTTGTGCACGGTAAGCTTTCCGCCAGAGGCGACGGCAAGATCGGCCAGCTTCGTCGCGCTTTCGGGGTTGCGCACCAGCGCAATCACGCGGTCGCCCGCCTCGACATGCTGGCGAGCCAGCTCAAGCCCGATCCCGCGCCCGGCGCCGGTAATTGCCACGGTGGTCATGTTGTCGTCTCCCACTGGTCTTGTCTGTCTTGAAATCCGGCAGCTGCGCCGCGAATCATGTCATCGGATCATAGAGCCCGCGGATGGTCGCAATCGTCAGCCGCAGCACCTTCTCGATGCGTTCCGCACCCATCACCGGCCCCTGCATCAGCAGCCCGGAATGGACGGCAATGGCAAAGTCGCTGCCCAGCTTCATCGCTTCCCACTGGTCCTTCCACTGCGGGAAGGATTCAATCATCTCGGCGATCCACACCTCGTCATAGCGCTTGGCCGCAGGGGCGAAGGCCGCATCCAGTTCCGGGTCGGTGCGCGCCGCCACGGCCAGTTCGAGATAGGCGGCATATTCCCGGCTCTGCACGCTGCGCCAGTGCGCCTCGGTGGCAAGGTCGATCAGCAGCGCGCCACGGCTTTGCGCCATGGCCGAGATGTAATCGTCCAGAAACAGCCGCATGCGCTGATAGAACACGTGCTCCACCACGGCGGCAACGAGGTCCATCCGCGTGGCGAAGTGGTGGTGCATCGCCCCGCGCGAGACCTTGGCGCGTTCGGCAACCTGGGCCGTGGTCAGCCCCTGATAGCCACCCTCGACCAGGCAATCGACCGCCGCTTCGAGCATCTTCAGCCGCGTCTGCGCCGACTTGCGCTGCTGCCAGCGGATCGGCTCGCCCTCGCCCAGGGCGGCGGGGCGCATCGCGGCAAGCATCCGCTTCTGCATGGTTGAACCGGCCATCGTCATTGTCCTGTCATGCCTGCGAACGCCGCGCAAGACCGCCTGACAAAACGGCCAGTTCCCCGCCCCGCCAGATTGGGAGCATAAAACCGGCAGACGCGCCGGTTATGCCGGGAACGCGCAAAGGACATGGCAACCCGGACGCAGCATGCCGGTGCCATCGGGAGGGGATGAAATGATGAAAAGGCATACGATGTCACACCTGATGAGCAGCCTTTCGGCGCTGGCCATCATCACGCTGCCCGCAGCAGCATACGCGCAGGAAGCGCAGGCGCAGGCCGAAGAAGCCCCCGCCGGTGGCCTCGGCGAAATCGTCGTGACCGCGCAGAAGAAGGCCGAGAGCATCCAGTCGGTGCCGATCTCGATCGCCGCGGTCGGTAGCGAGACGCTCGCAGCCTACAACGTCACCACGCTCCAGGCACTGCAGGGCTCGGTCCCCAACGTCCAGATCGACAACTTCGCCAACACCCCCAACAACGCCGTCTTCACCATCCGCGGCATCGGCGTGATCGAACCCGATCCCTATGCCGGCAACACCGTGTCGATCGTCGTCGATGGCGTGCCGCAGTTCTTCTCGATGGGCGCGCTGCTCGATACCTATGACACCAACCGCGTCGAAATCCTGCGCGGCCCGCAGGGCACGCTGTTCGGCGCGAACACCACCGGCGGCGTCGTCAACGTGGTGACCAACCAGCCCACCGGCGAATTCGGCGGCTACGTGCGCGGCACCTACGGCAACTGGAACCGGTTTGACGTCAACGCCTCGATCGAGGCCCCGCTCGCCAAGGATCTCGTCAGCGTCAAGGTTTCGGGCATCCACACCCAGCGCGATGGCTGGGTGACGAACGTCTGGAACGGCGAGGACATGGGCCGCAAGAACGTCGATGCGGTGCGCGGCCAGCTCTACATCACGCCGAATTCGGACCTCCGGATCACGCTCCAGGGCGAATATGTCGCCGCCCGCAACGGCGCGCCTATCGTCGTCAATGGCGGCCTGCCGGGCGAAGGCAACTACGTCCCCGAAGGCACTTTCTGGAACGGTGCCAAGCTGCCGATGTACCGCAGCCCCTGCGCCGTGCCGAACCAGCCGTGCAAGGCGCCCGACAAGTACTTCTCGGGCAACAACGAAGTGCCCGACCAGTCGGACATGACGACGAAGTTCTTCATCGGCACGATCAACTACGACAACACCCCTCTGGGCGACATCACCTCGATCACCGGCTACAAGAACTTCACCCTGTTCGAATATACCGACCAGGACGGCACCGCGAAGACCAACAACGCCACGCGCCGCCGCACCAAGGGCTGGCAGTTCAGCCAGGAACTGCGCAGCGCCTTCTCGGCAGGTGACAGCTTCAACGCCGTCGCCGGCCTGTTCTACCTCAAGACCAATTATACCCACTACCAGATGTACCACCTGGACTTCGCCCTGCCGGGGCTGATCCAGTACAACCAGCAGGACCAGGGCACGGAATCGTTCTCCGCCTTCCTGCAGACCTACACCCAGCTGACTGACGCCCTGAAATTCTCGGCCGGCATCCGCTGGACGCATGACAGCATCGATGCACGCTCGCAGCTCGACACCGGTCTCGGCAGCGAGGCGCTCACTTCGCCGGACTGGGACAAGTTCGACGTGACCTTCCCCGGCAGCCTCGATGTCGGCGGCAAAAAGAGCTGGAGCAACGTCGGCTGGAAGCTCGGCCTCGATTACGAGGTCGGCCAGAACCAGCTGGTCTATGCAAGCTGGGCGCGCGGCTTCAAGTCGGGCGGCTACACCGGCCGCATCGGCGTCGCGGCCGACGGTGACACGCCCTACAACCCGGAAAAGGTCGATACCTTCGAAGTGGGCCTGAAGGCAGACTTCCTCGACCGTCGCCTGCGCACGAACTTCGCGGCGTTCTACACCAATTACCGCGACATGCAGGTTGCCCAGATCTACTTCGATCCGGCCACCAACGTGCAGGGCAACCGCATCCTCAATGCTGCCAAGTCCGAGATCAAGGGCTTCGAGCTTGAAGTCCAGGCGATCCCGGTCGAAGGCCTCACCCTGCGCGGCTCGCTCGCCTATCTCGACACGAAGTACAAGAGCTTCCTCTACTTCGATCCGGTGGCGGCGACCTTCATCGACCTCAAGGGCTTTGCCCTGCAGAACGCACCGAAGTGGGCCTCCACGCTCGGCGCCAACTACACCCACGAGTTCGCGGGTGGCTCCAGCATCATGGCCGATGTCAGCTGGATGTACACGGGGCAGAAGTTCTACACCGCCGTGGTCAACACCCCGCGTTCGACCATCCAGCCGACCTACTACGTCGACGCGCTGCTGACCTACTACGGCCCGGACAAGCGCTACTCGATCGGCCTGTGGGGCAAGAACCTGTTCGACAAGCGCTACATCTCCACGGTCTACGACAGCCCCGGCTACATGGGTCTGGTCGGTTACGCTCCGCCCCGCCAGTTCGGGGTGACGGTCGGCTACAACTTCTGATTTCGACCTGACGGAGCAGACTCCGCAAAACGGAATCCTCCCTGGCCCCGGTCGCTGTACCAGCACGACCGGGGTCTTTTTTTTGCTTCAAGAACAAAGGAATGATCGATGGGCAAGATGGAAGGCCGCGTCGCAATCGTCACCGGCGGCGCTTCGGGCCTCGGCGCCGAAGATGCCCGCGTGCTCGCCCGCGAAGGGGCGCGCGTAGTCATCACCGACATGCAGGAAGACCTCGGCCGCAAGACCGCAGCCGAGATCCCGAACTGCGTATTCCTGCAGCAGGACGTGCGCGACGAGGCGCGCTGGCACGAAGTCGTCGCCGAAACGCTGCGCCTGTTCGGTCGGCTCGATACGCTGGTCAACAACGCCGGCCTCGTCCGCTTCGGCACGGTCGAGGACCTGCCCTACGGCGATTTCCGCCTCCAGACCGAAGTCATGCTGAACGGCACTTTCCTCGGCTGCCAGGCGGCCATCCCGCACATGAGCCGCGACGGTTCGGGCTCGATCATCAACATGGCCTCGATCGGCGGCATCAAGGGCATCAGCGCCATTCCCGCCTATGCCGGCGCCAAGGCCGGGATCATCGGCATGACCCGCTCGATTGCGGTCCACTGTCGCGAACAGGGCTATCGCATCCGCTGCAACTCGATCGCACCCGGCGGCATCGTCACGCCGATGACCGCGCAGGCCCTCGCCGAACTGCCCGCCGACAACGCAGGCCTCGAACAGGCCAACAACCACGGCATGGGCCAGCCCATCGATATCGCCAACATGGTCCTCTACCTCGCCTGCGACGATGGCCGCCACATCACCGGCACCAACATCGTCATCGACAACGGCGAAACCATGGGCTGAGCACCCGATCCTCCCCCGAAATCACCCGGCGTCGTGGCACCCTGCCACGGCGCCGCTTTTCGTTGCGGTGCGCGAAAGGTAGCGCTATCAATGCACCTCGCTCCGCACGAAAGACTCAAGCCATGTTCCTCGGAATCGATATCGGCACCAGCGGCGTGAAGGCCGTCATCACCGGGGAAACCGGCGACGTCGTGGCCCAAGGGACGGCGGAGCTTTCCGTCTCGCGCCCGCATCCGCTGTGGTCCGAACAGGCCCCCGACGACTGGATCCGCGCCACGCATCAGGCCGTGCTCTCGCTCGACCCGGCCCTGCGTGCGCAAGTGCGCGGCCTCGGCCTTGCCGGGCAGATGCACGGCGCCACCCTGCTCGGCGCCGACGATCGGCCGCTGCGCCCCGCCATCCTGTGGAACGACGGCCGCAGCTTCGCCGAATGCGAACAACTCGAAGCCGCCGAGCCGCGCAGCCGCGCCATCACCGGCAACATCGCCATGCCGGGCTTCACTGCTCCCAAGCTCGCCTGGGTCCGCAATCACGAACCCGAAGTCTTCGCCGCCACCCGCAGCGTTTTGCTGCCCAAGGACTACGTCCGCCTTGCCCTGACCGGTGACAAGGCCAGCGACATGTCCGACAGCGCCGGGACGCTGTGGCTCGATGTCGCCCGCCGGGCATGGTCGCCGGAAATGCTCGCCGCCACCGACCTCGATGAAAGCCACATGCCCCGCCTGCACGAAGGCCCGGAGGTAACCGGCGTGCTGCGTCAGGATGTCGCACAGGGCTGGGGCATGGACCGCGTTGCCGTGGTTGCGGGCGCTGGCGACAATGCCGCGGGCGCGCTGGGCGTCGGCGTCCTGTCCGATGGGCAGGGGATGCTCTCGCTCGGCACTTCGGGCGTGATCTTCGTCGCCAATGCCGCGTTCCGCCCCAACCCGGCCGAGGCCGTCCACGCCTTCTGCCACGCCCTGCCCGGCGTCTGGCACCAGATGAGCGTCCACCTCTCCGCCGCCTCGTGCATCGACTGGGCGGCAAAGGCCTGCAACGTCGCAGGCCCCGCGGAATTCTTCGCGCTGGCCGAACAGGTTGGCCCAGCCTGCGGCCCCGAACTGTTCCTGCCCTACCTCTCGGGCGAGCGCACCCCGCACAACGATCCCCACATCCGCGCCGCCTTCCTCGGCCTCGGCAACGAAAGCTCGACCGCGCAGATGGCCGCCGCCGTGCTCGAAGGCGTCGCCTTTGCCCATGCCGACGGGCTCGACGCGCTGCGCAACGCCGGAACGCAGGTCGAGGAACTCTGCGTGATCGGCGGCGGCTCCCGCTCGGCGCATTGGGGCCGCATCCTCGCAAGCGTGCTCGGCGTCCGCCTTGTCTATCTCCACGGCGGCGAGGTCGGCCCCGCCCTTGGCGGCGCGCGCCTCGCCCAGATCGGGGTGACCGGCGCCCCTGCCGCGCAAGTCTGCACGCGCCCACCCGTCCGTGCGGTAATCGAGCCTGACCCAGCCCTCGCCGCCGCCCTCGCGTCCAAGCGCGCCCGTTTCCGCGCCGCCTATGCCGCGCTCAGCCAGATCAAGGAGTAACCCGATGTCCGCAGCCTATTTCGACGAATTCGCCACCGTCCGCTACGAAGGACCCGACAGCACCGGCGACCTTGCCTATCGCTTCTACGACAAGGACCGCGTGGTCTTCGGCAAGCGCATGGAAGACTACCTGCGCTTTGCGGTGTGCATGTGGCACACCTTCTGCTGGCCCGGCAGCGACGTGTTCGGCGCCGGTACGTTCGACCGTCCCTGGCTCAACGGCCCGCAGGACGAAGCCGCTGCCCGCGCCAAGCGCGAGGCCGCGCTGGCCTTCGTCGAAAAGCTCGACCTGCCGTTCTACTGCTTCCACGATGTCGACGTGATGGCCCCTGCCGAAACCATCGGCGAATTCCGCGCCAGCTTCGCCAAGGCTGTCGACCATCTTGAGGAACTTCAGGCGAGGCATGGCCGCAAGCTGCTGTGGGGCACGGCCAACCTGTTCGGCCACCCGCGCTACCTTGCCGGAGCCGCCACCAGCCCCCGTCCCGAAGTCTACGCCTGGGGCGCTTCGCAGGTCCGCGATGCGCTCGAAGCCACCCATCGCCTCGGCGGCGCGAACTACGTGCTGTGGGGCGGTCGCGAGGGCTACGACACCATCCTCAACACCGACCTCAAGACCGAGCAGGAAAACTTCGGCCGCTTCCTCGGCCTCGTGGTCGAACACAAGCACAAGATCGGCTTTGCCGGCACGATCCTGATCGAACCCAAGCCGCACGAGCCGACCAAGCACCAGTACGATTTCGATACGCAGACCGTCTACGGCTTCCTCAAGCGCTTCGGCCTCGAGAACGAGGTCAAGGTCAACATCGAGGCCAACCACGCCACGCTCTCGGGCCATACCTTCGAGCATGAAATCGCCATGGCCGGTGCACTCGGCGTGTTCGGCTCGATCGACGCCAACCGCGGCGACCCGCAGAATGGCTGGGACACCGACCAGTTCCCCAACTCGGTCGAGGAGCTGACGCTCGCCTGCATCGAGATCGAGCGCGCCGGTGGCTTCACCGACGGCGGCTTCAACTTCGACGCCAAGGTCCGCCGCCAGTCGGTTGACGCGGTCGATCTGTTCCACGGCCACATCGGCGGCGTCGACGTCATCGCCAAGGCCCTGCTGCGCGCCGAGGCGATCATCGCCGATGGCCGCATCGACGCCTTCCGCGCCGAACGCTACGCCGGCTGGAACGGCGACCTCGGCCAGACCATCCGCAAGTCCAGCCTCGCCGAGATCGCCGATCTCGCCGTCGCGCAGGACCTCCGCCCGGCCCCGGTCTCGGGCCGTCAGGAATGGCTGGAGAACATGCTCAACCGCTTCTGATCGAAACCAGAGCTTCGTCGTTGCGAGGAGCGCAGCGACGAAGCAATCCAGAGTCGGCGCATACCCGCTCTGGATTGCTTCGCTCCGCTCGCAATGACGAAGTGATCAGGAAGTCCGCAAGGATCGCGGGCAACCTTCGCGCTCCCACCCACCCTCTGCACGAAACCCCTTGCCCCCCGGCGCGTTGCACTGGCACTTGGGATGACACGAGCCATCCGGCTCGCACGACATGGGGGATCAATGCTGGAGCGTAACCGGATCGAGAAGGGCGGCTTCGTCCTCGTGCTGGCTGTCGTCACCGTCGGGCTGCTGCTGGTCGTCTCGCACTTCCTCGGTGCGATGCTGTGGGCCGCGCTCGCCGCGATCATGTTCCATTCGCTGAACGAGCGGCTGCTGGCCCGCTGGCCGGAAAAGCGCGGTCGCGCCGCCGCGATGACCTTGCTGATCATCACTTTCGCGGTGATCATCCCGGCGATGCTGATCGGCATGATGGTGATCGAACAGGCCTCGGGCGTGTTCGAACAGATGCGCACCGGCCAGATCAACTTTTCCGCCTATTTCCAGCAGATCCACGATGCCCTGCCCCTGCGCCTGCAGGACCTGCTCGGCAATGCCGGGTTCGGCACTTTCGAGACCGCGCAGAGCCGCATATCCGAAGCGCTCGGCAACAGCGCCAGCGCCATCACCCAGCGCGCGCTGGCCATTGGCGCCAACGCCGCCTCGTTCCTGCTCGCCTTCGCGGTCGGACTCTACGTCACGTTCTTCCTGCTGCGCGATGGCTATGCCCTCGGCCCGCAACTGGTGCGCACCCTGCCTCTGGAATCCTCGATCGCCGGACGCCTCGTCGACCGCTTCGTCACCGTGGTCCGCGCCACGATCAAGGGCTCGGTCCTCGTCGCATTGGCGCAGGGAGCGCTGGGCGCGATCACTTTCGCCATCGTCGGCCTGCCCGCCGCGCTGCTGTGGGGCGCGCTCATGGCCATCGCCGCACTGCTCCCCGCCATCGGCCCGGCCATCGTCTGGGGCCCGGTCGCGGTCTACCTCTTCGCCACTGGCGCGATCTGGCAGGGCGCGGTGGTGATCGGCTCGGGCGTCATGGTCATCGGCCTTGCCGACAACGTGCTTCGCCCGATGCTGGTCGGACGCGATACCGGCATTCCCGACTGGCTGGTCCTCGTCACCACCCTGGGCGGCATCGAACTGCTCGGCCTCAGCGGCATCGTCATCGGCCCGGTGGCCGGGGCGCTGTTCCTCACGGCGTGGCAGATCCTCACCGAACAGCGCCTCGGCGTCAGGCCCGAATAGCGCGGCGGGGCGCGCCTGTGATCAGTGCCCGCCCCAGCCTTCCATCTGCTCCAGTTCCTTGCCCTTGGTCTCGGGCAGGAACGCCTTGACCAGCCAGAAGCTCACCGCCGCGCTCACGGTGTAGAGAACATAGGTCTCGGCCAGGCCGAGGCCGCTGGCCATCGCCGGGAAGCTCTGCACCACGGCATAGTTCGCGCCCCACTGCGCCAGCCCGCAAACCGCCAGCGCCGATCCGCGCAGCTGGTTGGGGAACATCTCGCCCAGCATGACCCACATCACCGGGCCCCAGCTGGCATTGAAGAAGATCACGTAGACGTTGGCCGCGATCACCGCGATCATCCCCAGCGACGGGTCCATCTGCAGCGCGCCGCCTGAATCCAGCGTCCCTTGCGAGAACGCCCAGCTCATCGCGCCCAGCGCCAGCGTCATGCCCGCCGAACCGATCAGCAGCAGCGGCTTGCGCCCGATCCGGTCGACCAGCGCCATCGTCACGAAGCACGCCGCGATCGAGACCACGCCAGAGATGATGTTGCGCTCCAGCGCCGCCTTCTCCGAGACACCCGCCAGCTTCCACAGCGTCTCGCCATAGTAGAAGATCACGTTGATCCCGACGAACTGCTGGAACACCGCGATGATCAGGCCCGCCCAGACCACCGGGCGCAGCACCGTGCCGGGCGCCAGGACATCGGCCAGGCGCGGGCGATGGTCGGTGGCGAACGAGGCGCGGATCTCGGCAACCTTGCGCGCCGCCTCGCTCTGCCCGAAGATCCGCGTCAGCACCGCCTGCGCCTCGTCCGCTCGGCCGCTGCTCACCAGATAGCGCGGGCTTTCCGGAATGAACTGCAGCGCCACCAGGAACACCACCGCCGGCACCGCCTGCGCCAGGTACATCCAGCGCCACGCCGGCACTCCGGCCAGCTGCCCCAGCGAATCCCCGGCCTGCTGCGCCAGCACGTAGTTGACCACGAAAGCCGCCGTCAGCCCGATGATGATCATGATCTGCTGCACGCTGGTCAGCCGCCCGCGGATCGCCGCCGGGGCCACTTCCGAGATATAGGCTGGCGAAAGCACGCTCGCCGCGCCCACGGCCATGCCGCCAAGGAAGCGGAACACCACGAACAGCGCGTGATTGCCGGTCGTCCCCTGTACCAGCGCGCCGACCAGGAACAGGATCGCTGCCAGCACCATGATGCGCTTGCGCCCGAAGCGGTCGGCCATGCGCCCCGCGGTGAAAGCACCCGCCGCGCAGCCGACCAGCAGCGAGCCGACCGTGAAGCCGAGGCCATTGTCGTCCAGCGCGAAAGCCGCCTTCAGCCCCGCCTGCGTCCCGTTCACCGCGCCGCTGTCGTACCCGAACAGCAATCCGCCGATGGTTGCGACCGAAACTATCGCGCCGACCAGCGCCATGTTGACCCGGTCTTGCTGCCCTGCAGCCATTGCCTTCTCCCCCAAGTCCTTGAACCGGCTCGCACAGTGCCATGCCCGGGGCACGGCGTCGACGGCCATGTTTACGTTCTCAATTGCTGTTTCCGGGCATCTTCCGCCCCGGTTGCGCGTGCGCTGTTGTATTGCAAGGCAGGGGCGGCGCAAGCGCGGGCGGCCTTGTGCCTACGTATTCAGAAACGCGCTTGCCAAGCCGCTCCGGCAGCGTCAGGACTTTCCCGACGGGAGCCTGCACCAGATGAACGAACCCAAGTCGCGCCGCAGCGCTGGACGCCCCACCGTCAGCGACGTCGCCCGCCTCGCGCAGTGCTCGCCGATGACCGTCAGTCGCGTGGTCAATGGTGGCGTCGGCGTGCGCGAGGATACCCGCCGCGCGGTCGAAGCGGCGATCCGCCAGCTCAACTATGCCCCCAACCGCGCCGCGCGCAGCCTTGCCGGCGCCTCGCAACTGCGCGTCGCCCTGCTCTATTCGAACCCGTCCGCCGCCTATCTCAGCGAGCTGCTGATCGGCTGCATGGACGCCGCCACCCGGCTCGACGCCCACCTCGTGGTCGAACGGTGCGATCCCGAACGCGATCAGGACAGGATGATCGCCCGCCTGATCGAAAGCTCGGTCGACGGCTTCCTCCTGCCGCCGCCGCTCTGCGACGATACCGCGCTGCTCGCCCGCCTGCGCCGCGCGGGCACGCGCGCGGTGCTGATCGGTCCGGGGCAGGCCGAGCCGGATCACGACGTGGTGATGATCGATGACTATCAGGCCGCGCACGACATGACGCGGCATATCCTCGCGCTCGGCCACAGCCGCATCGGCTTCGTCATCGGCAATCCGCAACAGTCCGCCAGCGCCCTGCGCCTCGCCGGCTTTCGCGATGCCACGGCGCAGGCGGGCGTCGCCGTCGATGAAGCGCTGGTCCGGCAAGGCCAGTTCACCTATCGCTCGGGCCACGATGCGGCGATGGACATGCTGGCCCTGCCGCAGCGCCCCACCGCGATCTTCGCCTCGAACGATGACATGGCGGCAGGCTGCGTCGCCGCCGCACACCGCGCCGGGTTCGACGTGCCGCGCGATCTCACCGTCTGCGGCTTTGACGATACCGCCATCGCCGCCACGATCTGGCCCGAACTCACCACCATCCGCCAGCCGATCCGCGAAATGGCGGCAATGGCCACCGACCTGCTCGCGCAGCAGATCCGCGCCGAGCGCAGCGGCGAGGACTGTACCCCCCGCCTGATCACCCAAGCCTACGAACTGGTCCGCCGGGAATCCGACGCTCCCCCGCCCGCTTCCTGACGCCACCTATCCAAAACGCCAAGCGCAGCGACGGCGGCTCTGTCGCATCATCTTCTGCAAACAGGAGAGGACCAGCCCATGCAGCGCCCGTCGCACGTGCCCGATGATCGCGTCGTCGATATCGACATCTACATGCCGCCGGGGCTCGAGGAGCATGGCTTCCACAAGGCGTGGAGCGACCTTTCGGCCCACAATCCCGCCGTCGTCTGGACCGATCGCAACGAAGGCCACTGGATTGCCCTTGGCGGTGAGGCCCTGCAGGACGTCCAGTCCGATCCGGAACGCTTCTCCTCGCGCATTATCGTCCTGCCCAAGTCGGTCGGCGAGATGCACGGCCTCATCCCCACCACGATCGATCCGCCCGCGCACCGTCCTTACCGCCAGCTGCTCAACGCCCATCTCAATCCCGGCGCCATCCGCGGCCTGTCCGAGAGCATCCGCGCCACCGCCATCGAGCTGATCGAGGGCTTTGCCGCCCAGGGCCACTGCAACTTCACCGCCGACTATGCCGAACAGTTCCCGATCCGGGTGTTCATGGCGCTGGTCGGAATCGACGCCGCCGAAGCGCCGAAGATCCGCCACTGGGCCGAATGCATGACACGCCCCGGCATGGACATGACCTTCGACGAGGCCAAGGCGGTGTTCTTCGATTACGTCGGCCCGCTGGTCGATGCGCGCAGCACTTCCCCCGGCGAGGACATGATCAGCGCCATGCTCCACGCCGATCTCGGAGATGGCCGCCGCCTGACCCGCGACGAGGCGCTGTCCATCGTCACCCAGGTGCTGATCGCCGGGCTCGATACCGTGGTCAACGTGCTCGGCTTCATCATGCGCGAACTCGCCGAAAACCGCGCCTTGCGTGCCGACTTGCGCCAGCGCGGGGCCGACATCCTGCCCGTGGTCCACGAACTGTTCCGCCGCTTCGGGCTCGTCTCCATCGCCCGCGAAGTGCGTGGCGACATTGCCGATTTCCACGGCGTAGCCCTCAAGGCCGGCGACATGATCGCCATCCCGACGCAGGTCCACGGCCTCGATCCCCGCGTGAACCCCGATCCGCTGGCGATCGACCCGGCCCGCAAGCGCCCCCGTCACTCCACCTTCGGTTCCGGCCCGCACATGTGCCCGGGGCAGGAACTGGCACGCAAGGAAGTGGCGATCACGCTCGAGGAGTGGCTGCGCCGCATCCCCGAATTCGCGCTCGGCAAAGGTTCCGACCTCTCCCCCGTCCCCGGCATCGTCGGCGCATTGCGGCGGGTTGAACTGGTCTGGTAACCCGCACCGCCCCGTTCAAGTTCTCCTGACGCCCAGCATGTAACGCCCTACGATCAGGAAGGTCGCGATCTTGGAAACGACGTATCCGGCGAACCAGCCGTAGAAGATCGTCACCAGGACGGCGACCGAGGCAAAGAACAGCACGAGGAAGTTCTGCGAGCCGATTGCCGTCTCGCCGAAGAAGAAGTCGACCGTCACGAAAATCAGCAGGATGGTCAGCGCGGGGGCAAGGCTCAACGCCGCATCAGCAAGAAAAGTCTTGTCCAGCATGGCCGCGCCATAGCCGGGAGAGGCGCTGTCCGTCTGTCGCTGAAAGGGTTACAATTTTTTAATAAAGCCGGATGCGCCGTTCCGATGGCACCTAGCGCAACCGCTAGGTTGAGCCGACTCGCGCGCGAGTCCATAAAACAGGCACTACTGCCGGTTTTAATCACGGTAGCCTCGGAGAGCCTGATGCTGGACGCGATCAACCCCCACGGACTGCCCGAGCCCGCCGACGCGGAAGAGCTTGCCGCAATCCGCTGCCCGGACGCCCTCAGCGTCCAGCAGATCGTCGCCGGCGACGCGCTTCCGCCGCCCGCCGTCCTCACCATGGAGGAACCCCTCTACCTCGGCAGCGAACCGGTCAGCGTGAACCGCTATTTCGATCAGGACATCTTCGAGGCCGAGATCGAGAAGATCTGGAAGCGCACCTGGCAGTGGGTCTGCCGCGAGGATCACATCCCCGAGCCCGGCGATTACTACACCTACGAAGTTGCCCACCTCTCCTACGTCGTCGTCCGGCAGGACGACATGTCGGTCCGCGCCTTCGTCAATTCCTGCCTCCACCGCTCGACCAAGTTCAAGCGCGGCGAGGGCGTCGGCTCGGGCGACAATCTGCGCTGCCCCTACCACGGCTGGACCTGGAACAACGACGGCACGCTCGCCTCGGTCCCCTGCGCCTGGGACTTCAGGCACATCGATCCGGCCAGGACCAACCTCCCCGAAGCCCGCGTCGGCCACTGGGGCGGCTTCGTCTTCATCAACCCTTCGCAAGAAGGGCCCACGCTTGAGGAATTCCTCGCCCCCCTGCCCGATCACTTCAAGGATTGGGACATCGCGAACCGCTACGTCGCGGTCCACGTGGCCAAGGAGCTGCCCTGCAACTGGAAGACCGCGCAGGAAGCCTTCCTCGAATCCTACCACGTGCTCGAAACCCATCCCCAGCTCCTCAAGGGCGTGGGCGATGCCAACGTGCAGTACGATTGCCATTCGGACACGGTGACGCGGTTCTATGCCGCCAGCGGCGTCAACTCCCCCCACCTCGCAAACCCCCTCAGCGAGGAAGAGCTCCTCGCCACGATGATCCTTGGCGACAAGGACTCGCGCGGGCAGGGCCTCACCGTCGGCCCCGGCGAAACCGCGCGCACCGTCATGGCCCGCCACCTGCGCAAGGTCATGGGCGAGGCCTACAGTTGCGACCTCTCGAACGTCTCGGACAGCGAGATGATCGACACCATCGAATACCACGTCTTCCCCAACATGGTGCTGTTCCCCGGCCTGTCGCTGCCGATGGTCTACCGCTTCCGCCCAATCGGCACCGACCCCAACCGCACCCTGTTCGAGATCCTGTTCCTGCGCCCCAATCCCGCCACCGGCCGTGCGCCCGAACCGGCCGAGCCCTTCCACGTCGCCGAGAACCAGAGCTACGCCACCGCCCCCGGCTTCGATCCCGCCATGGGCCACGTCTACGATCAGGATACCGACAACCTGCGCGCCCAGCAGGCCGGCTTCCGCGCCAGCGCCACCGGCGTGCAGCAGCTCGGCAACTATCAGGAATCGCGCATCCGCCACTTCCAGATGGTCGTCGACAAGTACCTGGCGGGAGAAGCCTGATGGCCTTCGACATGGAAGCCGAGTTGCGCGATCTCTGCGCCCGCCGCGACATCCACGATTGCCTGTGCCGCTACATGCGCGGGCAGGACCGCTTGGACCCCGAACTCCACCGCAGCGCGTTCCACGACGACGCGTGGGTCGATTGCGGCCTGATGCAGGGCAGCGCAGACGAGTTCGTCAGCTTCGCCCAAGGCTTCCTCGCCGATCTCGACGGCAGCCAGCACATCATCGGGCAGGCCCAGATCGAGGTGCGCGGGAATGAGGCCAGCGGCGAGGTCTACTTCTACGCCTGGCACCGCACCGTTGAAGACGGCGAACCCAAGGACCTCGTCGTCGCCGGGCGTTATGTCGACGAGTATACCTGCAAGAATGGGGAGTGGCGTATCTCTCGCCGCCGCGAAATAGTGGACTGGGCGCGTACCGACCCGGCAGCCGACGGATTCCTTTCAGGCAATCCGCTGGTCCGGCCGGGACGACGCGGAACGGACTTCAGCCAGACCCGAGACTGGCCGGTCTGAGACAGTATCAGAGGACGCCGAAATGACCGCTCAGGACAAGATTTCCCGCTACTCCCCGGAGTTCGACGTTGCCGTGCGCGGCGACACGATCACGGCTGACCGCTACATCACGCGCGAGTGGATGGAGCTGGAGAACAAGCACCTTTGGCCCAAGGTCTGGCACCTTGGCGGCGTGCTGGCCGATCTCGAGGAAGAGGGCGATTTCATCCGCCACAACTTCGGCAAGGAATCGGTCGTCATGGTCCGCCAAGCCGACGGTTCCGTAAAGGCGTTCTACAATACGTGCCCCCATCGCGGTAACCGCCTCGTCCTCGGCGATGTCGGCTCGGCCCCGCGCCTGACCTGCGGCTATCACGGCTGGCAGTTCGATCCCGATGGCACGCTCGTCCACGTGCAGGACCCCGACGATTTCGCCGGCGGCAACCCCTGCGGCAAGGTCACGCTTTCGGAACTGCGCTGCGATACCTGGGGCCCGTTCGTGTTCTGGTGCATGGACGATGACGTCGCCCCCCTGCACGAATGGCTGTGGCCCTATACCGAGCGCCTTGCCGGCTACAAGCTCGACAACTGGGTGCGCGTGCTCAATGTCTCGGCGGATTGCGACTTCAATTGGAAGATCATCCGCGACAACTTCAACGAGAGCTACCACCTCCCCACGATCCACCCCGAACTCGCCACCTTCATCAACGATGGCCTGCCGACCACCGTGTTCGAAATGTACGAGAACGGCCACAACGCGATGTGGATGATCGGCCACCAGGCCACCAGCCGCAAGGACTACGTCAGCGGCGACGTGCCGCCGGGCTTGTATGAAGCCGCCGAGGCCTGGGGCATCGATCCCAAGGAGTACCGTGGCCGCACCGCCGACATCCGCGAGGCCGTGATCAAGGCCAAGCGCGAGCGCGGCGCCGATGCGGGTTACGACTACTCCTCGATGACCGACCAGCAGCTGGTGGACTACTTCCACTGCACGCTGTTCCCCAACCTGACGATCACCATGTCGCCCGAACAGTGCCAGATCCTGCGCACCGAACCGCACCCGACCGACCCCGAAAAGTGCGTGTTCCAGCACTGGTGCCTCTATCCGCCGAACGCGAAGATGACGGAAGTCTTCACGCCCGTCGGCATGGCACCGCTCAAGCACGACGCGATTGCGCGCCACTCGGTCTACGGTGATGGCGTCTCGCTCGGCTTCGTGGCCGATCAGGACCTGTCGATCGGCACCACCCAGCAGCAGGGCCTCAATTCGCGTGGCTTCAAGGGCTGCCTGCTGCCGGGTCAGGAAAAGCGCGTGCAGCGCTTCCACGAGAAGCTGAACGACATGGTTCTGGGGCATCCGACGGCAGCGCGGGAATAAGGGCACCAAGCCCACCCCCAACCCCTCCCGCTTGCGGGAGGGGGGAAGAAAAAACGGTAGCAACTTGCCCTCCCGCAGGCGGGAGGGCCGGAAGACTTGGCCTTGCGCAGCAAGGCTTGGTCGGACGGGGTGGGCCTGTGCCACGCCCACGGAGAGGGACAAGGAATGACCAGCACCACCATCACCCCCGGCCCGATAACCCCTGGGACTCCCGGCCCGCACGTCATGCAGGCCGCATTCATCGTCGAGGACGTCGAGGCCGCCGCCAAGGCATGGATCGCCGCCACCGGCATTGGCCCGTTCTACATGGTTCCACACATCGAACTGGCCGAGGCGACCTATCGCGGGGCACCATCGGACGGCATCGACTTCTCCGTCGCCCTTGCCCAGTCCGGCGGCATCCAGATCGAACTGATCCAGCAGCACTGTGATCGCCCCAGCGCCTATCGCGATACCATCGCCAAGGGGCAGACCGGCTTCCATCACTTCTGCATCTACACCGCCGACTACGACGCCTGCCGTCAGCGCTACGTCGACCAGGGCTTCGCCGTGGCCATCGACGGCAAGTTCGGCGCGATGCGCTTCTGCTACGTCGACACCTCGCCCGCGCTCGGCTGCATGATCGAGATCGTCGAAGAGGACGAGAACCAGACCTCCGCCTTCACCAAGATCGCCGAGGGCGCGGCTGGCTGGGACGGCGTGACCGACCCTATCCGGCCCCTGTTCGAATAGATGTTCCTATAATGTTCTAAAGGGTGTTTCCCCGGGGAAACATTTTCCAGAATTCATAAGTATCTGAGAGGAAACGATAATGCAGTGCCCGATTGAAGACCGTCTGGCCATTCAGGACCTGATGATCGCCTATGCCCACGCGGTCGATACCGTCAGCGACATCGACGCCGTGCTTGACGTTTTCACCGAGGACGCAGTGTTCGATCTCTCCGGCATCGGCCTCACGCCGCAGCTCGGCCACGCCGGCATCCGCGAATTCTTCACCAACGTCTTCGCCAACATGGAGCATCACGCCCATTACCTGACCAACTTCGCGGTCACCGGCTACGAAGGCGATACCGCATCGATGCGCGCCTATGTGATCGGCATGGGCGTGGGCAAGGACGGCCGCGCGGTCACCGTCAACGGCCGCTACTATTTCGAAGTCCGCCGCACCGAAAAGGGCTGGAAGGCCACGCGCTACACCATGGACTTCCTGATGCCGCTGAGCGGCACGTTGGACAACGCGAAGTAAGTTTAAACCGCTGCCCACCCCCGAGCCCTCCCGCCTGCGGGAGGGGGGAGCAAGTGCCCTCCCGCAGGCGGGAGGGCCGGGAGACTTGGCCTTGCGCAGCAAGGCTTAGTCGGACGGGGTGGGCATCGGCGCTACGTCAACGAGAACAAGAGACGACATTCCCAACCCCCAATCCGGCGCTCGGGGAGAACGCCGGTTACAGGAGCGCTCTATCATGGCCACCTATATCCAGGTCCCCGAAGTCGATGCCCCCTACCCCACGCACGAAAGCGCGCAGTTCCCCGAACCCCGGGGAGATGCGATCACCGGTGACCGCTACTGGTCGAAGGACTTCGCCGCGCTCGAATGGGAACACATGTGGAAGCGCGTGTGGCATGTCGGCGGGCGGGAAAGCCAGCTTGAGGAAGCGGGCGATTTCATCACCCACAACTTCATGCGCCAGTCGGTCATCATGGTGCGCCAGAAGGATGGCGGCATCCGCGCCTTTCACAACGTCTGCCGCCACCGCGGCAATCGCCTCGTCACCGTGGAAGAGGGCGGTGTCGGCGAACACTTCACCTGCCCCTACCACGGCTGGAAGTGGAACATCGACGGCGCGCTGGACTGGGTGCAGGACGAGGAGGATTTCCCGCAGGGCTCCCCCTGCACCAAGCTGCGCATGAAGGAGGTCCCTTGCGAAACCTGGGGCGGCTTCATCTTCTACAGCTTCGATCCCAATGCCGTGCCGCTGATGGAATACCTCGATCCCATCCCGACGCTGCTCGGCAACCGCGACCTTGCCAGCTGGAAGCGCGTGGTGTGGCGCACGCTGCGGGTCAACACCAACTGGAAGTTCGCCTCCGACAACTTCAACGAGGCCTACCACATCCCGGCAGTCCACCCGCAGTTCGAAGGCATGATCGACGATCACTACTCGACCACCGTGTTCGAGATGTACCCGACCGGCCACAACCGCATGATCGAGAAGCTGCAACCCTCGAGCCGCTATCAGGACGCGCAAGCGATGAAGCCGCTGTGGGCGCAGGTCCTGAAGGAGTGGGACCTCGATCCTGCCGCGTTCGAAGGCCGCGCGCAGGAAGGCCGCCTCGCCCTGCAGCAGGCGCGGCGCAAGCTCGGGCCGGAGCGCGGCTATACCCACTTCGAGAAGCTGGCCGATGACGAACTGACCGACCAGTTCCACCACACCTGCTTCCCCAACCTGACGCTGACCGGCACGCCCGAAGGGCTCCACGTGTTCCGCACCGAACCCGACATGGAAGACCCCAACTGGTCGACCTTCGACTACTGGTATCTCGCCCCGGAAGTGGCAGGCGGCGCCGATGTGCCGACGCTCTACGGCAACCGCCCGTGGAAGGAAGCCGAACACCAGAGCGGCGATTTCTCCGCCTACAGCGCCGAGATTCCGCAGGGCGACTTCCTGATCCAGGACCTCGACGTGGCGGTGACCCAGCAGCAGGGCCTGCACTCGCTCGGCCACGACGACGCCTATCTGGCGCGGCAGGAGAACCGGGTGCGCAGGTTCCATGAAGTGATCAACGACTACATCGAGGGGCGGCGCTGAGAAAGCCCACCCCCGACCCCTCCCGCTCGCGGGAGGGGGGACAAGACTGACTTTTGCCCGCCCGCAAGCGGGAGGGCCGGGAGACTTGGGTCTGCGCAGCAGGCCTTAGTCGGACGGGGTGGGCACCAGGCGCTCGCTCGACACACGGATGAGACGGGAGAAACGACCAATGACCCAGCCCACCAAGGGTATCGACCGCCGCCAGATGCTGGCAGGCGCGGGCCTGACCGCAGCGGTCGCCGCAACCGGCGGCATTGCCACGGCAGCACAGGCGGCAGACGCCTCCGCAGCGGGCTGGGACCATGAATGCGACGTCCTGTGCGTCGGCAGCGGCGCGGCGGCGGGCACGGCGGCCGTCACCGCGCTGGCGGCAGGCGCAAAGGTGATGATGGTCGAGAAGATGCCGATACTTGGCGGCACCACTGCCAAGTCCGGCGGCGTCACATGGATCTTCAACCACTTCATCTTCCGCGAGCAGGGCATCGAGGACCCCAAGGCCGACGCGCTGCGCTACACCGTGCGCTATGGCTATCCGCGCCAGTACAATCCCAACAGCCCGACGCTGGGCCTCGATGAGAACCGCTACCGCGTGGTCGAGGCGTTCTACGACAACGGCTCGGTCGCGGTCGATCACTTGCGCGAACTGGGCGCGGTGCAGTTCAAGCAGTTCCGCCTGTTCCAGGTGGACAAGCCCGCCCCCGACTATGCCGACCACCTGCCCGAGAACAAGGTGCCGACCGGACGCGCGCTGGAGCCTGCGGTGGGTTCGGGTTCGACGCAGGGCGGCGGCAGCCTCGCCTCGCAGATGCACGCATGGCTCAAGGCCAAGGGCGTGCCGATCCTGACCCGCACCCGCGTCACCCGTCTGGTCAAGGACGCCTCGGGCCGCGTCATCGGCGCAGAGGCCACGCAGGGCGACAAGGTGATCCGCATCAAGGCCAGCAAGGGCGTGGTCTTCGGCAGCGGCGGCTACAGCCACAACGTCCAGCTGTGCGACGTCCACCAGCCCGCCGTCTATGGCTCGTGCTCGCTGCCCGGATCGACCGGCGATTTCATCCCGATCGCGCAGGAAGCAGGCGCGATGATGGGCAACCTCGGCCTCGGCTGGCGCAGCCAGGTCGTGCTGGGCGAGGCGCTAAAGACGCGCGGCATCGGGCTTGGCGCCTTCGTGCTGCCAGGGGATTCGATGATCCTCGTCAACAAGTACGGCAAGCGCGTGGTCAACGAGAAGCGCGATTACAACGACCGCACGCAGGCGCACTTCTGGTACGATCCGGCGCACGAGGAATACCCCAACCACCTGATGTTCATGCTGTTCGACCAGCGCAGCATCGATGCCTTCGGCGGGGCTTTCCCCTTCCCGGTCAACAAGGCCGAGCAGCCGCATCTGGTCGAAGGGCAGACCTGGGACGAGGTCTTCGCGAAGATCGACGCGCAGCTCGCAGGTTGGCAGGACCGCACCGGCGGCACCCGTCTTGCCCCGGAATTCGCTGCAAATGCAAAGCAGTCGATCACGAACTTCAATGCCTATGCCAAGAAGGGCGTCGATCCCGAATTCGGGCGCGGCAAGTACCTCTATGACCGCGAATGGCATCTGCTGTTCTCGGCCCGCCGCGCGGGCACGACGCAGCCGGAAAATCCTTATCCGAACAACACGATGCACCCGTTTGCTGCCAAGGGACCTTACTACGCCATCGTCCTCGCCCCCGGCACGCTCGATACGGCGGGCGGCCCGCAGATCAACGCCAACGCGCAAGTGCTGGCGGCCAACGGACAGCCGATCCCCGGCCTTTACGCCGCAGGCAACTGCATCGCCGCACCGACCGGACAGGCCTACCTCGGCGCCGGCGGCACGATCGGTCCGGCTGTGACCTTCGGCTACATCGCCGGTCGCCACGCGGTGTCGGCATGAAGCGGCTCGTTCTAGGCGCGGCGCTGGTCGCGGCGGCAGTTGCGGTGCGAGCTGAGGAACCGGCCCCAACTGTTTCCTATCAAAAGGAAATCGTGCCGATCCTCGAACAGAACTGTGCGACTTGCCACCTCACCGGCGAGGAAGCGGGCGGCATGTCACTGGTCGGCGATGCGGCAATCGGCTTCCTCGTCGGCAAGCCCTCGCAGGAGGCACCTGCCGTAATGCGCGTCGAACCCGGCGCGCCGGAGAAGTCCTATCTGGTGATGAAGCTCGAGGGTACGCACCTCGACCATGGCGGCTCGGGCGCGCGGATGCCGTTCGGCGGATTTCCGTTGGACGAAAGCGACATCGCAAAGATTCGCGCGTGGATCGCGCAGGGAGCAAAATCGTGAACGCAAATCTCGTATCGCTTGAAGGCAAGGTCGCCGTGGTCACCGGCGCGGGCGTCGGCATGGGCGCGGCCACCGCCCGCCTGCTCGCCGCGCGCGGGGCCAAGGTCGTCGTCTCCGACATCAACCCGGACACCGCTGCCGCCACGGTCGACGCGATCCGCGCCGAGGGCGGCACTGCCCACGCCGTGCGCACCGATGTCGCCGACGAAGCCCAGGTCGAGGCGCTGATCGCCGAGACCGTCGCCACCTTCGGCCGCTTCGATTGCGCGGTGAACAACGCCGCGATCACGCCCGACGTCCTGCCGATCCACGAGGCCGACATGGCGGTGTTCGACAAGGTGCTGAACGTCGATCTGCGCTCGGTCATGCTGTGCATGAAGTACGAGATCCGCCAGCTTCTGGCGCAAGGCTCGGGCGGCTCGATCGTCAACATCGGCTCGGTCAGCTCGTTCCGCCCGCAGCCCAACAACGCCGCCTATGTCGCGGCCAAGCACGGCGTGATCGGCCTGACCAAGACCGGCAGCCTCGAATACGCCGGGCGCAACATCCGCGTGAACGCCGTGCTTCCCGGCGCGATCGACACGCCGATGCTGCGCGGCGCGCTCGACGCCAACGGCTTCACCGAAGCCGATTTCGCCCCCGCGCTCAGCCTGTTCGGCCGCTTCGGCAAGCCCGAGGAAGTGGCAGAAGCCAGCGCCTGGCTCTGCTCGGATGCCTCGAGCTACGTCACCGGCCACAGCCTCGCGGTCGAAGGCGGCTACCTGACGCGCTAGGCCCCGATCTCCGCCACCACCGCGCCCAGCACGCGCGCGGCATCCTCGCCCGCAAGCCGCACCTGCAGCCCGCGTTGCCCGCCGTTGATGAACACCGCGTCCCACAACAGCGCGGTCTCGTCGATCACCACGGGCACGCGGCGCATCTGGCCGAACGGGCTGATCCCGCCGACCTTGTAGCCGGTCAGCCGCTCGGCATCGGCGGGCTTCATCATCGCGGCGGACTTTGCACCCAGCGCCGCCGCCACGCGCTTCAGTGAAACCTCGCCGTCGCTCGGGGCGATGGCGCAGGCGGGCTTGCCGTCTGCCAGCAGCATCAGCGTCTTGAAAACCTGCGCCGGGTCCGCGCCCAGCGCCTCTGCGGCGGCGCGGCCAATGCTGGCGGCGGCCGGATCATATTCGTAGCTGCGCAGTTCGTAGACCACGCCGGCCTCGTCCAGTGCTTTCGTCGCGCGGGTCACTTGTGCCATAGGGGCCGGCTTGTTGCAGAGCGCTTGCACGCGCGCCAGTGGAGAATTGAAATGAGCGTGGCCTTCCGCCGCGAGAGCGATGACGAGCATCTCGAACCCGCGTTCGAGATCCCGATCCCGCCGGGTCCGAACCTCGTCACCACGCGCGGTGCCGCGCTGATCGCGCAGAAGCTGGCCGAAGCCGAAGCGGCGCTGGAGGGCGTGACCGACGAGGCCGAACTCAAGAAACTGCGCCGTACCCTGCGCTACTGGAGCACCCGGCAGGCCACCGCCGAACTCACCGCGCCGCCTGCCGACGGAACCGTCGGCTTCGGCTGCACTGTGCGCTTCGCGCTGAACGGCAAGGCCAGGAGCATCACCATCGTGGGGGACGACGAGGCCGATCCGGCAAGTGGCCTGATCGCCTGGTCCGCCCCGCTCGCCCGCGCAATGATGGGCGCAGAAGCGGGCGAACTGGTCGATTTCAATGGCAAGGCCGAGGCCATCGAAGTGCTGGCGGTGAACGCCGCCGACTGAAACACGCAAGAAAAAGGGGCGGAGCGCCGGAACGCCCCGCCCCTTCCGAGATCGGAACTCCGGCGCGATCAGAAGTTGGCGCGCACGCCCACGAACACGGTCCGGCCGATGCCGCTGACCGGATAGGCCGAGCTGGCGATGAACGGTTCCTTGTCGGTCAGGTTGTTCACGCCCGCCGTGATCGAGAAGTTCTTCTGCACGTCGACCGTGGCGGCCAGGTTGTGGACCCAGTATTCCGGAGCCATGCCCGCCGGGCCGAACTCGGTGGCGATGCGCTCGATCTGGATGGCCGAGGCGACGGCCTGACGCCCGATGTACTGCAGCGAGTAGTTCAGGGTGATCGGACCACGGTTCCAGGTGACCGAGCCGACGCCCGACCATTCCGGCGCACCGGTTTCCTTCAGGCCCGGATTGACGAGGTTGCGGTTAACCGGATCGAAGAAGCGGTTGAGCTTCTCGGTCCAGTTGGCCACCACGTTGATCGCGAAGTTGTTCGCGCCCAGGGCGAAGCGGTAGTCGATCGTCGCGTCGATGCCCGAAGTCTCGATGCGGCCGAAGTTGATCTGCGTCTGGCGCAGGAAGTTGAAGCCGAACGTCGTCGGCCCCGAATTCGGCCCGTTGCGCGAGAACAGGCTGCAGAACTGGTTCGGGAAGGTATCGTTGTCATAGCAGGTGTTGACGATGTCCTGCGCCGAAACCGCCGCGATCGCGTCCTCGATGCGGATCGAATAGTAGTCGACCGACAGCGTCAGCCCCCGGATGAAGCGCGGCTGGATCACCGTGCCCACGGTCCAGGTCGTCGCCGTTTCCTCCGACAGGTTGGGGTTGCCGCCGCTGGTGCCCGAGAAGCGCGCGGTCAGCGGGTCGGAGTAGTTGGCGATGAACTGCGCCGCGTTGGGGATGCCCAGAGCCGTTGCCGCCGCGATGCAGTTCGCCCTGCGGTTGGGCGTGGCGTTCTGGTTGATCGTGTCGCAGGGATCGGCCGGGCGGAAGGTTGCGCCCTGCTGAGGATCGAACAGTTCGGCGATGTTGGGCGCGCGGATGGCCTTCGAATAGCTGCCACGGAAGCGGATGTCCTGCACCGGTGCCCAGATGCCGTTGACGTTCCAGGTGAACGCGCCGCCGATGGTCGAATAATCGGCATAGCGGCCCGCTGCACCGAACGACAGTTCATGGAAGAACGGCTTGTCGCGCAGCACCGGCAGCGACACTTCACCGAACACTTCCTTCACGTCGAACTGGCCGCCGGTGTTGAAGGTCTGGGTCTGCGCATCGAACAGCAGCGACTTGTTGGGCGAGATGTCACCGATGTAGGTGCCAGCCGGGCCTGCGGGCGAGCCTTCCGGCAGGAGGCCGAGCAGCAGGTCGTTGAAGCGGGTGCGCGACTTTTCCTTGCGGTATTCGGCGCCGCCGACGAACTGCACCGGGCCGCCGGGCAGATTGAGGAACGAACCGGTATCGCCCTTGATCAGGCCGGTGATCACCAGCTGCTCAAGCCGCGAGCGGTTGGTCACCGGGGTGGTGATAAAGTCCACCGCTTCCTGCGAGAGCGAGTTGGTGCCGCCGAACAGGTTGGCCGGACGGCACTGCCCGTCGCCCGGACGGAAGGTGAAGAAGCCGCGCGCGATCACCGGGAAGAACTGGCTGCCCGGGTGCGGCACGTTGCTGATGTCCGAACGGCAGATCGGATTGCCGTTCGGCCCGCGCACCACGTCGATGGCGGCGAACAGGCGGTCATAGCGCACTGCGTTGGACTGGGTCACCGCGTTGTCGGTGCGGCCATAGTTGCCGACCAGCTCATAGTTGAGCGAGGACGAGATTTCGCCGCGCAGGCCGCCGACGATGCGGTAGGTCTCGCGCCGCGCGGTCGAGGTGTTGGGGCCGAGGTCGAGGAAGTCGCGGCTGATGCGCAGGCCGCGCGCCTCGTCGGCATCGGCCTGGAGCACCGCCGGGATGAACGGGTTGTCGGCGAAGATCAGCAGGCTGTCGTAGAAGGTGTTGTAATTGTTGCGCGATACCGAAGTGTTGCGCGCATACTTGGCGTCGACGAACAGCTCGGCCGCCGGCGAGAACTCATAGCTTGCGCGCAGCTCGGTGTAGATGCGCTCGCTCGACGGGACCAGCGAGGACTGGTTGGTGCGCTCCACCGCGCCATCGCCGCCGAACTGGTTGGTGCCGTTGGAGATCAGCCCGTCCTGGAAGATCTTCACCCCGCCGCCCGGCGTGGTGACGTAGCAGCCGCCGCCGCCGAAGCCGGTCAGGCCGACGTAGCTTTCCTCGCAGTCGTTCACGCCGTTGTTGTTGATGTCGGCATTGAAGAAGCCGAAGTCGCGGCGGAACACGAGGCCTGCGCCCGAGCTGATCGCAAAGCGCGGATCACCGGCGATCTGGAACAGCGGCGAATTGGCGGCGCGATCCATAAGCGCCTGTTCCGCAGCGGTCGGGGTCTGGCCGGGGAAGAAGGTGGCGAACTGCGCCGCCGTCGGGATGGCAAAGCCGATCGGATAGCGCCCGCTGTCCAGCGAATAGCGCTGGAAGAAGTTGGGCGTGGCGCTGGCCGAGATGTCGCCGGTCTGGAAGCGGCGGTTGACGTGCGGATAGGTCGTGCTGTTGTTGGCGCGGCCGTTGTTGCGGGTGAAGTCACGCTGGCCGAACAGGACCTCGTCGTCCTTGGTGTAGCCCGCCGAAAGCGTGATGTTGCCGCGCCCTTCGGCGAAGTTCTTGCCCCAGGTGCCTTCGATGCGATAGCCCGAACCCGATCCGGCGGTGGGCACGTTGGCCTGCGCGTTCAGCGTCAGCCCCTCGAAGTCCTTCTTCATCACGTAGTTGACCACGCCGGTCACCGCGTCCGCGCCATAGACCGCCGAGGCGCCGCCGGTCAGCACTTCGACGCGCTCGATCAGGGCGTTGGGAATGGTCGCGACGTCGACCGTCTGCGATCCGGCGACGCCCGAGACGTGGCGATAGCCATCGACCACCACCAGCGTACGGTTCGAGCCGAGCTGGCGCAGGTTGAGCGTGGCCTGGCCGATGCCGCCGCCGCCGCGCTCGATCGAGTCCGCCACCGTGCCCGACGAGATCAGCGCCGGAATCTGGCGCAGCGTGGCCGTGGCATCGGTGTTGCCCGCGTTGCGCAGCGCTTCGGACGTGATCGTGTTGATCGGCAACGGCGCGGTTTCGTTGGCGCTGCGCTGCAGGCGGCTGCCGGTGACGACGATGGTGCCCTCGGCGCTCTCCGCCTCGGCGGGCGCATCGATCGCCGGAGCGGTGTCCTGCGCGAACGACGGCAGCGAGATGAGCGAGAGCGCGCTGGCGGTTGCCAGCGTGGCGACACGAAATGCTGTTGTGGTTTTCATGGATAGTCCCCGTTTCCCGCGCCATGCCCAGCGCGGGTCGGGGGCAATCTGCTAAGTCGCATCGGGGAATCAATTGCCCCGAGGTGCGGTTACATTCGAGCAATACTATTCGATTGCAAGTGATGCTGCGACGCCACAATAATGGCGTCGCAGCAATGTTTGATTACGGACCGGAATACTTGGAAATCAAACCTGGCTAAATCCGCCGTCCATCACGAACTCGGCACAAGTCACAAAGCTCGCCGCGTCCGAGCAGAGGTAGACCACGCCGCCGCCCATTTCCTCCGGCCGGCCCATGCGGCCGATCGGGTGGTTGGCGACGATGCCCTGCACCGCCACCTCGCGCGATGGCACCGCGCCCAGTTCGACATAGCGGTCCATGATCGAATTGAGCATGCCGGTGTCGATCCCGCCCGGATGCACCGAATTGACGCGGATGTTGTGGCCGAGCGCGGCAAACTCCGCACCGAGGCACTTGCTCAGCATCTTCACCGCCGCCTTGCTGGTGCAATAGGCCGCGTTGAACGCCGCACCGCGAAGGCCGCCGACGCTCGAGAAGTTGACCACCGAAGCGCCGCCAGAACGTGCCTTGCCGCCTTCCTTCAGGAGCGGCAGCATGACCTGCGTGCCGATGATGATCGAATCCACGTTGATCGCGTTGACGCGGTGGAAATCGGAGAGCGGCGTGTCCTCGAACTTGGTCACGATCGAATAGCCGGCGTTGTTCACCAGCGCATCGAGGCGGCCATACTTGTCCTGCACCAGCGCCGCCACCGCCTGCCAGTCGGCCTCGCTGGTCACGTCGTGCTTGAGGTAGTGGTCCGCGCCTTCGATCTGCGCGTCGGGCGCAAGGTCGGTGGCGATCACGGTGGCCTTGGCCGCCTTCAGCGCCTTGACCAGCTCACGGCCGATCCCGCCCGCCGCACCGGTGACGACGGCGACCACATTGTTGAGAGCAATCGTCATTGTGCAGTCCATCCCCCGTCGATCACCAGCTCCGCGCCGGTCATGTAGCTAGAATCCTCGCTGGCGAGGAAGAACGCGGCCGAAGCCAGCTCGCTCGGCTGCGCCAGACGCCCGATCGGCGTCGCGCCGACCACGCCCGCCACCAGATCATCGGGCTTTTCGGCAAAGCCCTGATCGACCCAGCGCTGGAACCCGGCCTTGAGCAGCGGCGTCTCGACGAAGCCGGGGTGCAGCGAATTGGCGCGGATCGGCGTCTTCTTCTGCGCAAACTCGATGGCGATGCCCTTGGTGAACAGCCGCACCGCGCCCTTGCTGGCGTTGTAGGCCGAAACTTCGTTCATGCCGACAAGGCCCATGATCGAGCTGACGTTGATGATCGACGAACCGCCGCGGAAGTCCTTGCCGCTCTCCGCCATCAGCGGCACGAAATGCTTGGTGCCGAGGAACACGCCGTCGACGTTGATCGACATGATCCGCCGCCAGCCTTCCATCGAAAGGCTCTCGACCGGCCCGGTCAGGTCGATCCCGGCATTGTTGACGAGCACGTGGCACTTGCCGTGGCGCTCTTTCACCAGAGCGACGGCACGCTCCCAGTCCTCTTCCTTGGCAACGTTGGCGCTGATGTAGCTGGCGGCCTGACCGAGACGGGCCATCACTTCGGTCGCCGTCGCGCTGTCCTCGGCATCGAGGTCCGACAGCACGACTTCCGCGCCCTCGGCCAGAAAACGCTCGGCACAGGCAAGGCCAATGCCGCGAAGGCCCCCCGATACGAAGGCAACGCGCCCCTTCAGGCGCTGTGCAGACAATTCCATGGTATTCAGACCCCCATCATGCCGGCGGTCGTCGCGCCGTCGATCGCGTATTCCGCGCCGGAGATGAACCCGGCCTCGTCGCTGGCGAGATAGGCGACCAGGCCCGCCACCTCGTTCAGCTGCGCCATGCGCTTCATCGGCGCCATGCCTTCGTACATCGCGCGCGCGGCAGCCGGGTCGGGCTGTGCGTTCATGATGTTCTGGATCAGCGGGGTTTCGACCACGCCCGGCAGGATCGCGTTGACGCGGATGGCATAGCCCTGCTGCCCGCAATGCACCGCCGCCGACTTGGCCAGCGCGCAGACCGAAGCCTTGGTCACCGAATAGGCGACGTAATTGCCGAGCGGACGCGTGGCGTTCATCGACGAATTGATGATGATCGAGCCCTTCGGCCCATCGGGATTGCGCTTCATGCCAAGGATGGCGTTCTGCACGGTCAGCATCACCCCGGTCTGGTTGACGGCGATGATGTTGTTCCAGCCCTCGAGGCCGACAGTCTCGATCGAACCGTCGCCCGCCTCGATCCCGGCATTGGCGAAGACGATGTCGAGACGGCCATCGGCGGCAATGATCTCGTCGATCAGCCCCGGCCAGCCTGCCGCATCCTGCACGCGCAGCTTGCGGAATACGGCGCCCGTTTCCGCGCAGAGCGCAGCGGCGGCCTCTTCCTTCGATCCGGTGAACCAGACCTTCGCACCTTCTTCGGCCAGGCGCGCCACCGTGGCCGCGCCGATGCCGGTGGTGCCGCCGGTGACAAGCGCGACTTTCCCTTCAAGCCTCTTGGACAATTGCTCTCTCCCGCACAGAATCTGCGTGAATTTATGGCGTCAGTGGTTACGCGCACGGGCAGTCCGTGCAACCTATGCTTTCAGCAAGGTGACGCGCGCGCGGGGGAGCGGCAAAACCGGCAGCAATGACTGAATTCTGGGTGAGGAATCGAGAAAATGGCTGACAGCGATCCGAATATGGGCGGCGGCAAGGCAAGGTGCGAGGCAATCAGCTGGCAGGAACTGCTGGCACAGGATTCGCGCCCCGCTCCGGCGATGCTGACCGAAGAGAGCTACCAGTATCGCGGCTCCGAACCGCTGGCGGCAGAGCGCTACACCTCCGAAGACTTCGCCCGTCTCGAACGCGAGAAGATGTGGCCCCACGTCTGGCAGTTCGCCGCGCGCGAGGAAGACATCCCCGAAGCCGGTGACTACACCGTTTTCGAAAACGCGGGCCGCTCATGGCTGATCTCCCGCCAGGAAGACGGCAGCGTCAAGGCCATGCACAACGTCTGCCTCCATCGCGGCCGCAAGCTGCGCACCGAAGACGGCACCGCCGACACCTTCACCTGCCCGTTCCACGGCTTTGCCTGGAACAAGGACGGCAGCTTTGCCGGCATGCCCTGTTCGTGGGACTTCAAGCATCTGTCGGCCGAGAAGATGCACCTGCCCGAGGCCGAAGTGGGCCGTTGGGGCGGCTACATCTTCCTGCGCGAGGAACCGGGCGGCCCCACGCTCGAGGAATACCTCGCCCCGCTGCCCGAATTCTTCAAGCGCTGGCGGCATGAGGAATGCACCACGGTGATCTGGGTGGCCAAGGAAGTCCCGGCCAACTGGAAGGTCACTGCCGAAGCCTTCATGGAGGCCTGGCACACCGTCGTCACCCACCCGCAGCTCCTGCCCTTCACGGGTGACGCCAACAGCGCCTACTGGACCTATGGCGACAACGTGAACGTCAACCACGTTCCGTTCGGCATCATGTCCCCGCACGTCGATCCCGAGGGCAAGACCCAGCAGTGGATCGTCGACGAGTTCTGCAAGTACAATGGCCGCTCGGCCGACAACTACGAGGCATCGGGCGATCCCTTCGCGGTCAGCGTGCCCGAAGGCATGACCGCACGCGCGGCGCTGGGTGCGGCGATGCGCGCCGGCTACACCGCGCAGACCGGCTACGACCACGATCACGCCACCGACGCCGAACTGCTCGATGGCCTCGTCTACAACGTCTTCCCCAACTTCGCGCCGTGGGGCGGCTTCATGCCGAACATCGTCTATCGCTGGCGCCCCGGAAAGACGCCTGACACCTGCCTGATGGAAGTGCGCATCCTCGCCCGCGTCAAGAAGGGCGATCCGATGCCGCACGGCGTGCCGATGAAGCTGCTGTCCAACGACCAGAAGTGGACCGACGCGCCCGAGCTCGGCGTGCTCGGCCACGTCTTCGAACAGGACATGGACAACCTGCCCTATGTGCAGGACGGTCTCCACGCCTCGAAGACCGGCGAGGTCAACCTCGGCGACTACCAGGAAATCCGCATCCGCCAGTTCCACCAGACGCTCGACAAGTACCTGAACGCATGAGCGAAGTTGCACACCCCCCGCGCATCGATTGCGTGTTCGTCTGCGGCGGCGTCTGGCATGACATGGACTTCGCCCGCCTCGAAATCCTCAAGCTGCTGGCCGAGGACCCGGCGATCCGCACCCGCGTTTTCGAGGATTACGAGAACATCGAGGCGATCCGCGCCGCCGACATCCTGATCACCTACACCTGCGATGTCACGCCCTCGCTAAAGGCGCAGGAAGCCTTGCGCGATTGGCTACAGTCGGGCGGGCGCTGGTATGCGCTGCACGGCACCAACTCGGTCCTGCGCTTCCTCACCGATGGCCCGAACAAGGACCTGTGGGACGCGCCGCGCTGGGCGCCGCTGATGATGGACCTGCTCGGCAGCCAGTTCATCAGCCACCCGCCGATCGCGCCCTATACGGTGACCGTGGCCGATCCCGATCACCCGCTGGTGCAGGGCGTGGAACCGTTCGAGACCACCGACGAACTCTACCACATGGAGTACCACGGTGACCTGCACGTGCTGCTGGAAACCGATTGCACAGTGGAAGGCACCGGCTTCGTCGAGGCGGCGGATGCGATCGGCAAGCATGCCGTCATGTATCTGAAGGACCACGGAAAAGGCGGCGTGCTCTACAACACGCTGGGCCACTGCCGCGGACACTATGACCTGCAACCCATGCTCGACTGGTGGCCCACCGTGGACCGCTGCGCCTGGGACCTGCCAGTGTTCTACGATCTGCTGCGCCGGGGCATCGGCTGGCTGAAGGATCGTCCGGCCAAGGCTTGAAATCCCCTTCTCGTCATTGCGAGGAGCGCAGCGACGAAGCAATCCAGAGCGCCATCGCAAACCGCTCTGGATTGCTTCGTCGCTGCGCTCCTCGCAATGACGATGCTGCCGGGGCTTGATCCTAAGTCCAATTTTGGCGGAATGGGGGTCGTGTCACACCTTTCCGGGTAAACGAATCCGGGAGAGACGACATGACCACCCTCCGCCTTGCGCTCATCGCCGGCGCCATGCTGACCGCCACTGCCGCAAGCGCCGGCCCCGCCGCCCCCCCCTCGGCGCCCCCATCCACCTGGGCCCGCTGCGCAGTCTGCCACAGCAACGCCAAGGGCGCGCCCGACAAGATCGGCCCCAACCTCTACGGCGTCTACGGCCACAAGATGGGCGTCAAGGGCACCTACAAGTTCTCCGATGCGCTGAAGAAGTCGGGCCTCAAGCTCGATGACGCCACGCTCGACAAGTGGCTGGAAAACCCCGCAAAACTCGTCCCCGGCAACCGCATGAGCTTCCCCGGCCTCAAGGACCCGGCCAAGCGCGCGGAACTGATCGCCTACCTCAAGACGCTGAAGTGAGCGCCTGATCCTCCCCATTTTCACCGGAGGTGCAAATGGGGTGGCAGTCCGAAGGACTGACGGAGGGGCAAGAGTCCAAACCCCTCCACCCCCAGCTGCGCTGGCGGTCCCCCTCCCCGTTTGTCCTGCGGAAAAACAGGGAGGATCAGCGCGTTGCGGTGACTACCGGCTCTGCCTTCACCAACGCCCGCCCGGCGTCGTGCCAGCCCTCGATGCCTTCCGCAAACCAGTAGACCTTGCCAACGCCCTCGCCGGCAAGGCGGCGAGCGGCGTTCCAGCTCATCCAGCAATCGCTACGGCAGAACACCACCACCGGTATCGCCGGATGCTTCACGCGCACCGCAAAAACTGCATCGCGCAGCCCCTGCCACAGCACCGCATCGGGATGACCGCGCCCCACTTCGGGATGCCATGCTGCACCCGGAATGGTCTCATGCTGCACCGCGAGGGTCCACTTTCCCGTCAGCGGATCGCGCACCCCGCCCTCGACGGGAAGCACGTCGATGAACAGCGCGTCGACCCCCGGTTTGAGTCGGAGGACCTGTTCCAGCGCGATCTGCGCGGCGGGAGTCGGCGGGCGATCGACCGGGGCGCGGTAGCGTGCCGTGCGATACCCCTTGGCGTCGAAGAGTTCGGGGGGAGTTGCGGCAGAGTCATGGCTTTGCCCGCGAGAGTTGCCGGGGAGTTGGAAAGTGGCGAAAATCGCGAGGCAGAGTGCGATGTGCCTTGATTTCATGGCCTTTTCCGCTCCCCACCCATTGTTCCAAGGTCCAATATGATCGTTCGGCCAATGCGCGCATAGTGTGCTTTGGGAGAATGCGCATGATGGCAAAGTTGATGACTGCTGCCCTGCTCGTGACGGCGTCGGCGCCCGCGCTGGCGGCGCCCGCCGATCCGCTGCACTCGCCGATGTGGGAGCATCACGCCGCGCGCCTGTTCGGCAAGGATGCCGTGGTGTTCGACCAACGCGTCGCCGTGCGCATTCCCGAAATCGCTGAAAATCAACGCATTTTTCCGGTGACGGTGGACGCGCGCGCCCTGCCGCATGTGCGCCGCATCGTCCTCTTCGCCGATCTCAACCCCATCCCCGTCGCGGTGGACTACGCCCCCACCGGAGCCGAACCCTTCCTCGCCACCCGCATCAAGCTCGACCAGCGCACCCCGGTGCGCGCGGCGGTGCAGACCGAGGACGGCACCTGGCACGTCGGAGGTTCCTGGATCGACGCCGCAGGCGGCGGCTGCTCGGCACCGCCGGTTTCCCGCGTGAAGGGGGACTGGGCGGATCATCTGGGTGAGGTTCGGGCGGGACAATGGCCTGAAAAGGCGGGAGAAACCCGCCTGCGCATGACCTTCCGGCATCCGATGGACACCGGCCTTGTCGAGAACATCCCGGCCTACAACATCGAGCGCCTGACACTCCGCGATGACAGTGGCAGGTCGTTGGGCGAGATGCAGATTTTCGGATCGGTGGCGGAGGACCCGGCCTTCACCCTGGTAGTCAAGGCAACCGGCGCAATCAGCTTCGAGGCGCGCGACACGGCGGGCCTGCGCTTCCCCGGCAAGGTGGGCGCGTGAAGCTTCAACGGCGGGCGCTGTTGCTGGCCGGACTGCTTGCCCCCGCAGCCGCAATTGCCGAGCAATTCGCAGGCAAATACAATCCCTTGGCCGAGCAGGTGGCCGACGGCCTGTGGATGGTGCGCGGCGCGGACGAGGCCATCGGCTTTGCCAACGGCGGCGCCATCGCCAACAGCGCGATCATCGCCACCGACGCGGGCGCGGTGCTGTTCGACCCCGGCGTCTCGCGCGAACACGGACGAGCGCTGGGCGCGCTGGCGCAGAAGTTGACCGGCAAGGCGGTGGGGCGCGTCTACATCAGCCACCTGCATCCCGATCACGCGATGGGCGCAGCGGCCTTCGACCCCGCCATCGTCCACGCCCTGCCCGCCACCCGCGCCGATCTGGAGCGTGATGGCGAGGGGTTTTCGGACGCGATGTATCGCCTGCTGGCGGACTGGATGAAGGGCACGGCGGTGGTCCTGCCGCAGGGCGATGTCACTGAAGGACAAGCGGAATTCGGCGGGCGGCAGTTCCGGCTGATGGCGCTGAAGGGGCATTCGGGCGGCGATCTGGCGCTGCTCGACGAGGCGACGGGGACGCTGCTGGCAGGCGACCTCGTGTTCCATGACCGCGCGCCTTCGACGCCCCACGCCTCGCTGCCGGACTGGCGCGCCTCGCTCGACCGGCTGGCCGCGATGCCGCACAAGCTGCTGGTGCCGGGGCACGGGCCCCTTGACCGCGATGGCAGCGCGATTGCCCAGACACGCGACTGGCTCGGCTGGGTGGAGCAGACCTTGCACGATGCGGTGGCCCATGGCCTCGACATGAGCGAGGCCGGGGAGCTGCCAATTCCTCCCCGCTTTTCAACGCTCAAGGCCGCGCGCTACGAACTGCAGCGCAGCGTCTCGCACTTCTACCCGAGGCTTGAGGCGGAGCTGCTGCCGAAGCTCTAGAATTCGGCGCGCAGGGACACGGTCAGACGGCGGGGGGCGCCGGGGGCGTAGGCGCGGGGATCTTCGGCGCCAGGGGCTTCGGCGAGGAAAACCTCGTCCACTTCCGAGAAGGTGCCGAACGTGGCGTAGCGCTTGTTCAGGACATTGCGCAGCTGCGCGACCACGCGCAGGCCGGGTGCGAGGCTGACCGAGCCGTCGAGGTCGAACACCGCATAGGCGGGCGTGCGCGGGTTGTCGTTGCCTTCATCGCCGGCGAGGTACTGGCCCGAGCGGGCGCGCATCGTCAGGCCCGCCGACCAGTCGTGCTCCTCGCGCGCAAGGCGCAGGTTGAGGGCATGGCGGGGGACGGCGGGCAGGCGATCGCCACGCCGGACCATCACCGTGCCATCGCCATCCGCAGCGGGGTTCGAGGGGCTGGACATGATGAAGCCATCGCGGAAGCGGGCGTCGGTGAAGGCATAGTTGGCCGAAGCGTGCCAGCCATTGCGCCGCCATTCTGCCGACGCTTCGACGCCTTGACGCAGCGTATGACCGAGGTTGGCGAAGTAGGCCCGCCCGCGGACCGAAGAGGCGATCATGCGGATATCGTTGCTGGTTTCGGAGCGCCAGGCGTTGACGCGCCATGCCAGCGCCTTGCCGGTGGCGCTGACGCCGGCGTGCCAGTTGGTGGCGGTGACCTGCTTCAAGGGCGGGTCAGCGATGAAGAAATTGGCCAGTGTGCAGGGCGCTTCAGGGTCGGCGCAGCTGAGTTCGGCGGGCGTCGGGTTGCGGCTGGTGAGCGAGAATCCGGCGGTGGCATGGATGCCGGGCGCCAGCGCGTAATCGAATTCGACGCTGGGATTGAAGCGATTGAAGTGGTGGCGACCGTTGAGCGCGGTGCCGAGCTGGTCCTCCATCACCACGCGGTTGTGCGAATAGCGCGCACCCGCTTCCACCGACAGCGCCGAAGTCAACGGCAGGGCGACACTGGCGAAAAGCGCGAAGTCATCGAGCTTCGAGACCAGCGAAACCGGCTGGATCGCCCCGTCTGCCGAGACCAGGGGCAGGCCAAGGTCCTCGACCGAACGGTCTTCTTCCAGTTCGCCGAGATCGGTCTGGGCGCCAAAGCGGGTGTGGGCATGCTCCCACGTACCGCCCAAGGCGATGCGGCGGGTGCCGATGCTGGTCTCGACGGTGTCCTGCCATTGCAGGGTGGCGCCCCAGGCGCGGGTGCGCTCCTTGCCGCGATTGAACACCGCCGCCTCGTCGCCAGCGGCATCGGCGGCGACGGGATTGCCGCGCGAAAACAGTGCATCGCTGTAGTTGTCGTCGTCATCCTCGACGCAAAGTTGTGCCGGATCGGCTTCGCAAGGGCCGAAATCGGCAAGGTCGCCGTTGGCGTTGGCACGATCGAGATACTGCCAGTGGGCGCGCAGTTCCACGCGCGAGGTGTCGCCGGTGGCGAGCCATGGTGCGGCGACCACGCGGGCGAAGCGGGTGCGGGTGGTGTCCGGGCGGGTGAACACGGCATCGTACTTCGCATCGAGCAGTTCGACTGGCGAAACGCCGTTGCCGGTGAGGTCGGTCGAGGCGCCGAGGGCGGACAGTTCGATGCCCCAGCCCTCGCCCTGATGCACGCCCTTGGCAAAGCCGCGATAGAGCGTGGACGGACTGGCAACGCGCCAGCCCTTGTCATGGCGTGCCTCGAAGGCCAGAGCCAAGTTGCTTTGCGCAGTGCCGGTGCCGTAGCTGACCGCGCCGCCCGCCATGCCGTGGCTGTCAAGATCGCTTTGCGCCTTCAGCCCGGCAAGGTTTACGCCGTCGCCGGTCTGGACGAGCAGCGACCCGGCAAGGGCATTGCGGCCGAGCACCGGATTGGCATCGTTGACCTGCGCGCTCACCAGAACGCTGTCCGGCACGAGATCGAGCAGGACGACATCGCCGAACGGCTGGTTGAAGCGCACGCCATCGAGATAGACGGCGAGGCCCTGCTCCATGCCCTGCAAGGCGCCTGCGGAAAAGCCGCGCCAGTTGAGCGAGGCCTGCCACGGATTGCCCGCCGCCTCACCCAGCGTCAGGCCGGGGATGACGCGTTCCAGTGCGCGGCCGAGATCGGGGCGGCCCGAGGCGTCGATCGCGGCGAGATCGAGCGCGCGGGCCTCGTCGAGATCGATCATGCCGCCCGGCGCGTTGACGACGATCTGGTTCAGGTCCTGCGCCATGGCGGGAACGGGCGCGGCGGCAAAGAGAAGCGGGATCAGTTTGCGCATCGGTGCTCAGATCTTCACGCGAAGACCTGCCCATAGGGTGCGCGGGTTACCAAGATCTATCGAGCCACCCGAATTGCGCGTGACGATCTCGGCATCGAACAGGTTTTCGGCGCGCAAGACGAGGCTCACGCCCTTGGGCAGCGGCACTTGCGCGAAGAGATCGAGCGTGGTCGCGGCCTTGAGGCTGTCGAGCTGGAGATCGTCCTCGTACTGCTGCCCGACATGGCGCAGCGTTGCCGCCACGTCCCAGCCCGGCGCGGGGGCGAGGCCGAGCGTTGCCGAGGCGGCGAGGCGCGGGGTTTGCGCGGGGCGCTTGCCGGTGAGGCTGGAGGCAGGACCGTTGCGTACTTCGGCATCGGTCCATGCCAGCGAGCCATCGAAGCGGACAATGCCGAGTTCGGCGTGGGCGGCCGCCTCGATCCCGCGTGCGCGGATCTGGTCAACATTGCGGCGCTGGCGCAGGTTGTTGCCGATGGTAACGTTGGCAATCGCGTCCTCGATGCGGTTGTCGAAGCCGGTTACCGAGAGGCGCAGACCCTTGGCCGGGGTGAGGTCGATCCCGGCTTCGAAGCCCTTCTGCTTTTCATTGCGCAGCTGGGCATTGGCGTCGGTACGCACCGGGAAGACAAGGAACGGGCGGTAGAGTTCGTTCAGCGTCGGCTGGCGCAGGCCCGTGTAGGCAGCGGCGCGCAGGGCGATCACGTCGTTCGCGCGGAACACTGCGCCGCCGCGCCAGGTCACGGTCCAGTCGCTCTGCGTGGCGTAGTCGTTGCGCGTGGTGACGGTGCCTGCGGCGTTGCGCGCTTCGTAATAGCCATCGGCAATCACGGTGCGATCAGCGCGCAGGCCGCCGGTGAGGACCAGCTTCCCGAGCGTCAGGTCGTTTTCGGCATAGAAGCCGAGGTCGGTGTTGACGCCCCCTGCCCGGCGCCGCTCACGGATTGCCCCGGTGGCCGCGACCAGCTGGTTTTCCTTCATCGTGCCCGAGGCGCGGCGCCAGTCGACGCCGAGGCGCAGCACGCTGTTGCTGCCGACCGGCGGGCGCAGTTCGAACTTGCCACCGAGGCCCTGGGCGGGCGTGTCGTACTGGTCGAGCGTGGGCTTGAACGGGGCCGAGCTGCCGACCACAACGTTGTCGAAGTTGCGGACCTGGACATAGGCAAGCGCGTCGAACTGCCAATCGCCCCGGCCGACGAGGCGCAGGCTGGCGTCCTGCCCTTCGCTTGAGGTGGTGGCGCCTTTGAAGCGCAGCAGGCGGTCGTCGCGGTAGATGAGGGCGCGGGCTTGCAGTTCGACCGTTTCGCTGAGCGGGGCGACGGCGCGGACTTGCGTTGACCACGATTCGTAGCGAGCGCGGACGGTGGCGGGGACGCGCTGTGCCTCTGGCGTGGTGAAGAAGCCCTTGCCGCGATCCCAGCGGCCCGAGACGACCGCGAAGCCCGAGCCGAGGCGCGGCGCGATGGTCAAGGCCGCTTCGGTCTCGCCGCGCTGGCTGGCGAGGAGCTGGGCGTTGACGAGGCCCAATTGGTCCGGACCTGCGCTTTCCAGCTCTATCGTGCCAGAGAGTGCGCCTGCGCCGAAAGGGCCGGAGCCGCCGCCCCGGGTGACGCGGATCGCGCCGAGCGTGTCGGGCGTGAGCGCGGGCAGCGGCACGTAGCCGAAGAACGGGTCGGCCATCGGCACGCCGTCAAGCAGCACCAGTGCGCGGCTGGTGGCGTTGCCGCCAAGCGCGCGCAGGGTGACGCCTTGGGCCGAAGGGTTGGAGGAGCGGCTGTCAGAGCGGCGGAACTGCTGGGATCCGGCGACGGAGGTCAGCACGTCCTCGATGCGGCCCGAGGCCGAGGTGGTGATGGCATCGCGGCCGATCTCGACCGTCGAATAGGCGGGCGTGCCGGGGGTCTTTTCGAGACCGGTGCCGCGCACGACGATCTCGCCGCTGGGGCCTTCATCGGCCAAGGCCGGAAGCGCGGTCGATGCGAGGGCGGCTGCGGCCACGAGGGCGCAGACGCGGGAAAAGCTGGTGTCGTCCATCTGCTGCGACTTTCCGGATGACGATGTGAAAACAGGTATGTCGGCGGCGGTAAGAGAGGAGAATTCCGCCGCCGACAAGGGTGGACTTTGGTATCTAATGTTAAGTTTTTGAAATCCCGATCAGAAGAACAGGATTCCGCCGAGCGCCACGGCATCGCTCTGCGCCTCGTTGCCCGAGTGGGCGACGGCCTTCGAGTGGATGTATTCGCCGATCAGCGTGACCCACGAGGTCAGGCCATAGCGCACCTGGCCGACGTAGCTCGAGTTGACGTCGAGCAGGTTCGGGTTGGCGAGGCGGTCGGCGTTGCTGGCGTAATCGAGGTGGCTTTCGCCATAGCTGCCGCCGACCGAGATCTTGCCGAAGGTGGCGAGGGCCTGGGCGTAGAAGCCGTTGGAATCGCGCTTGGCGACGCCGGGGCCGGACTGCGGAACGCCAGTGTCGAACAGGCCGAGGACGGTCGTGCCGAGGCCGCTGGCGGTGTAGTAGTAGCCGGTTGCGGTGACCGGGCCGACGGTGACCTTGCCGCCGAAATCGACGCCGCTGCCGGTGTAGCTGCCGCCGCCGACGATATCGTGCTTCTGCGTGATGCCCGATACCCACAGGCGCGCGGCGACGTCGCCGAACTTGCCGTCATAGGTGACCTTGCCCTGGAAGCCGGGGGCCGAGTTGCTTTCGGCCGGACCGGTGAGCGAGGACAGCGGCTGGAACACGCCGACCGAGGCCTGCAGGCCCTTGATGCTGGGCGTGGTGTAGGTGATCTGCGGCTGGAAGTCGGTGTAGATGTAGCCGACGCCGATGCGGCCCAGCGTCGTGTTGCCCGGCGCGACGTTGTTCCCCGGCGTGCCCGACGACAGCAAAGTGATGTCGTTGAGGATCGCTTCGGAACCGAACAGGCCGATGTCGCGGCCGATCTTGAAGGTGCCGACTTCGGGGCGACCGAAGGTCATGAAAGTCTGGCGGAAATCGATGCCGGCGGTGGCGAGTGCGGTCGGCTGGCCGCCGTTGTTGGCGCCGAGCACGCCCCATGCGGTCGAGTTGATGCCGGGGTACATGCCGAAGGTTGCGCCGACGTCCCAGCCCGACTGCTTGGCCGCGACCGAGACCTTGAGGAAGCCGGGAAGCAGGCCGTTGCGCACCGCGCTCGAATTGTTCGCGCCGACGCTGGCGATGCCGCCGGTGACCGCAGTGTTCGCGGTGGGGGTGGCCGGGTTGTCGTGGACGTAGAAGCCGTTGACCGAGCCTGCGAAAGTGATCGTGGCGGGGCCGACTTCGAGGCCGATGCCGGTGGGGGCCATGCGCACCATGCGGCTGGAATCGACGGATTCAGTGGCGCGGGTCATGGTGTCGGCGGCGGGAGCGGCGGGCGCAGGAGCGGCGGCGGGATTGGCTTCCTCGGCGAGCAGCTCGGCATATTCCTCATCGGAGAGGATGCCCTTCTCGTGAAGGCGCTTGAGAAGCTCGGCGGTACCGGCGTAGGCGGGCGTTGTCGCGATCGCCATCGTGGCAAGCGCGACCGAGGCGCAGAGCGCCTTCCTGATGTTCATTGGTGTTCCCCTCCTTGAAGGTCGTGTCGATTATTCTGCGACTGAGAGGGGACAATGCTGCGCAACACGGCGCTGCGATATTGGACTTTGGGCGTTGGACTTTGGGATAATGACGAAGGTCATACGCCCCCTTCCTTCGTCATTCCCGCGAAGGCGGGAATCCAGCGCCCAAATCATGCAAATGGATTCCCGCCTTCGCGGGAATGACGAACTTATAGGAAGAGCTTCAGCGCCCCAGCGCGACGCCCCAGGGGCCGCCGCCGGCCTTGATCGTGGCGGTGACCTGCATTGCGGCGATGTCGACGAACGAGACGGAATCGCTCGCGCCGTTGGCGACGATGGCGCGGGTGCCGTCCGGCGTGATCGCGAGGTGCCAGGGGCGGTCGCCGACCTTGACGTAGCCGCGCACCGTGCGGGTGGCGACATCGACGACGGCGATGGAGTCGGCCCGGCCCAGCGCGACGATTGCGGTCTTGCCATCGGGGGTGAAGCGGATGCCGCAGGGCATGACCTTGTAGGCCGGGACGCCGGGCGGGGCGAAGGTCAGGGTCTGTTCGATAGCCTTCGAGCCGACGTCGGCGATCTGGACGGTGCCTGCCATTTCGGCGGCGATCCACACCTTGGAGCCATTGGCTTCGAACTCGATGTGGCGGGGGCGCGCGTTGGTTTCCATTTCCTCGACCACGGTGCGGGTGGAAAGGTCGATCCAGGCGACGGTGTTGTCCTCCTCGCTGGTGACGAGGAGCCACTTGCCATCCGGGCTTTGCGCGACGCCTTCGGGCTCGTTGCCGGTGGGAACCTGCCACGCGACCTTGCGGCCCGCGAGATCGATGGCGGTGACCGCGCCGTTGTCCTCGTTCGCGGCGAAGAGGAGATCACCTGAATAAGCGGGGAAGAACTGTTCGGGGTCTGCGCCGGATGGCAACGCTGCGATCAGTGCGCCGGTAGCGGGATCGCGCATTTCGACCGCGTTGTCGGCACTTGCGGCGACCAGCAGGGCCTTGCCGTCGCGGGTCATGGCGATGCCGCGCGGGCGCTTGCCGACCGGCCATTCGGCCTCGACCGTGCCCTTGTCCACGTCGATTACGGTGACGGTCGAGGACCGTTCGTTGCTGACGTAGGCGCGCGCCGCGTGAGCGGTGGGCGCGAGGGTGGTGCCGAGCAGCAGGGCTGCTGCGAATGCCTTCAGTTGTCTCTCCATGTTGCGCACAATATCCGACGCCCATGCGCGAGCATATGACACCTTGGTCTTGTACCATGGTTCAATTTGAAGGCGGGCCGGGCCGCGATAAGCATCGCAAATCATCGGGGCGGACGCTCGTTCGCACCCGTGTCGCAGAGGATGACTGATGATCAAGATCTCCAAGGGCCGTGCCGCCCTGCTGGCAGCGGCTGCGCTTGCCACCGGCGCCATCGCATCGAGCCTTTCCGCCCATGGCAACGTGACGCCGCAGGCCGTCGACACCTCCGCCCTGCCCGACCTTGCCGGTGGCAACGACACCTGGGTGACGGTCAATCCCTATCGCGGCAACCAGAAGGCGCTGGAAATCGGCCAGTCGGCCTATGGCCAGAACTGCGCACGGTGCCACGGGCTCGACGCGATCTCCGGCGGCATCGCCCCTGACCTGCGCTATCTCGAGACCGGCGACAGCGGCGACGAATGGTTCATCCAGCGCTTCCAGCACGGCTCGGCGCGCGACGGCAAGGTCTACATGCCGCCGATGGGCGAAGTGCTGGGCCAGAAGGCGGGATGGGCGATCCGCACCTGGATCGAATCCAAGCACACCGACGAGTGACTGGGCGAGTGAGCCGGATGCGCGCCAACAGGCGTTCGTTCCTGCGGGGGCTGGCGCTGAGCGCGCTGGCCGCCTCGTCCACGGCCTTTGCCGCGCCGCTGGAGAAGGTCAAAGACCTCGGAGTCCTTCGGGTCGGGCTCTATGCGGACAACCGGCCATGGTCGTGGGATCAGGGCGGCAAGGTTGCGGGCATCGACGCGGATATCGCGCGGGCGCTGGCCGAGGCGCTGGGCGTGCGGGCCGACCTGCAGCTGTTCCTGGCGGGCGAGGACATTTCCGACGACTTGCGCAACGTCGTCTGGCGCGGCGGCCTGCTCGGCTTCCAGCCATGCGACGTGATGCTGCACGTGCCGTTCGAGCGCCAGCTGATGCAGGCCGAGGACAACGTCGTGTTCCTTGCGCCCTACTACCGCGAGACCTTCGGCGCGGCCTGTTCGCGCGATGGCGGCAATTGCGAGGCAGTGCCGGCGGCGTTCAAGGGACGGCCGATCACGGTGGAGCTGGCCTCGATCCCGGACTTCTACCTGCTCGGCCACGCCGGGGGCACGCTGGCCAAGGACCTGATCCACGTGCCGACCGGCTATGACGCCGCAGCAGCGCTGGCCGATGGCAGCGCCGACTTCACCGTGGCGACGACTGCGCAGATCGAGGCGGTGGTGGCCGATCATGCCGATGCCGGGATCAAGGTGCGCAAAGGGCCGCTGCCGATGATGATGTCACCGGGCTGGGACATCGGCATCGCGGTCAAGGAGAATTCGCGCAACCTCGGCTTCCGGCTGGAGGAAGTGCTCGAGCAGATGATCGCCGACGGGCGCATGGCCGCGATCTTCAAGAGCCACGGCGTGAACTGGAAGCCCGCGCTTTCCGCGCAATCCTGAGACAGACTTGAGCCCATCGCTCTCGGGCGGCGGGCAAACGGGGGGGATGGGAACACCGACTGCGACCGGTGTTCCCCGAACCGTTCTTGCTGCACTTGTGCTGCGCGCAATATTGAGAGCTTGGGATGCCCACCCCCAGCCCCTCCCGCCTGCGGGAGGGGGGTCAGGTCGCTCTCATATACAAACGTTATGCTTCGTCATTGCGAGAGTAGCGAAGCAATCCAGAGCGATTTGCGATGACGCTCTGGATTGCTTCGTCGACTGCGTCTCCTCGCAATGACGAATGTCCACCAGGTTCTCATCCCAAGGTTCAATTGTGCGTGATGCTGCAACCGATAGGCTCACATCGACGATCGGGGACCAGTGGCGGACCGGGGGGATTCCCGCACGACCGCGCTCCATCGCAAAACAAGACCCCATAACAGGAGGGACAGGATGAAGCGGCGTTTTTCAATCGTGCTGGCAGGCCTTGCAGCCGCAACCAGCCTTACGGCAGCCCCGGTACTTGCCGGTGGCCCGACCAGTGCGGACATCGTCAATGATGCAGCCACGCCCGGTGACGTGATCAGCTATGGCATGGGCCCGCAGCAGCAGCGTTTCAGCACGCTGGACAAGCTCAACTCGAGCAACGTCAAGGGCCTGGTGCCGGTGTTCGCAGCCTCGCTCGGGGGGGAAAAGCAGCGCGGGCAGGAATCGCAGCCGCTGGTCTATGACGGCACGATCTATGTGACCGGCTCATATTCGCGCCTGTTCGCTTTCGATGCGCGCACCGGCGAGAAGAAGTGGGAATACAACGCCCGCCTGCCCGACGGCATCATGCCCTGCTGCGACGTGGTCAACCGCGGTGCCGCGATCCATGGCGACAAGATCATCTTCGCCACGCTCGACGCGCACCTGATCGCGCTCGATCGCCACACCGGCAAGGTGATCTGGAACAAGAAGCTGGCCGACTACCAGGCAGGCTATTCGGCCACGGCCGCGCCGCTGATCGTCAAGGACATGGTCATCACCGGCAACTCTGGCGGCGAGTTCGGCATCATCGGCGAGGTTTCAGCCCGCAATGTCGACACCGGCGAGCTGATCTGGACGCGTCCGACCATCGAAGGCCACATGGGCTCGCTGAACGGCAAGCCCAGCACCATGACCGGCAAGCTCAACGCTTCGTGGACCGGCGACCTGTGGAAGACCGGCGGCGGTGCGACCTGGCTCGGCGGCACCTATGACCCCGAGACCAACCTCCTGTTCTTCGGCACCGGCAACCCCGGCCCGTGGAACAGCAACCTGCGCCCGGGCGACAACCTCTACACCGCATCGACGCTGGCGATCGATCCCGATACCGGCGAGATCAAGTGGCACTACCAGACCACGCCGCACGACGGCTGGGACTTCGACGGCGTGAACGAGTTCATTCCGTTCGACGCGACGATGAAGGTCAAGGGCAAGGACGTGCCGATGAAGCTCGGCGCCAAGGCCGACCGCAACGGCTACTTCTACGTGCTCGACCGCACCAACGGCAAGCTGGTGAGCGCCAACAAGTTCGTCATGCAGACGACCTGGGCCGACGGGATCAACCTGAAGACGGGCCGCCCGAACTTCATCCCCGCCAACCGTCCGGGCGCGCCGAACGGGGCGGAAAAGGGCACGACCGTGTTCGCCAGCCCGTCGTTCCTCGGCGGCAAGAACTGGATGCCGATGGCCTATTCCAAGGACACCGGCCTGTTCTACGTGCCTTCGAACGACTGGGGCATGGACATCTGGAACGAACCCATCGCCTACAAGAAGGGCGCGGCCTATCTGGGTGCCGGCTTCACCATCAAGCCGATTGCCGAGGACCACATCGGTGCCCTGCGCGCGATGGACCCGACCACGGGCAAGATCGTGTGGGAATACAAGAACAAGGCCCCGCTGTGGGGCGGCGTTCTGGCCACGCGCGGCAATCTGGTGTTCACCGGCACGCCTGAGGGTTACCTCAAGGCCTTCGACGCCAAGACGGGTGCGGAACTTTGGAAGTTCCAGACCGGCTCGGGCGTGGTCGGATCGCCGATCACCTGGGAGCAGGACGGCGAACAGTACGTCGCCGTGATGTCCGGCTGGGGCGGCGCGGTGCCGCTGTGGGGCGGCGAGGTTGCCAAGACCTTCAAGGAAATCAGCCAGGGCGGCTCGCTCTGGGTGTTCAAGCTGCCGAAATGATGTTTCCCCGGAGCGCCGGGCCTCACCTGAGGTCTGGCGCTCCACCCCCTCCCCGGGTAGATGAAAATGCACAATTCCGTCGAAGCAATAACGCTTGCAGCCAATGGGGGGAGCGCTGCCATGGCCGAAACAGGGTCTCCTGACCGCGTCCTGATCGTTGACGATCATTCGCTGGTGCGCGACGGGCTGCGTTCGATCTTCGACGACGCCTTTCCGGCTTGCGCCATTCTCGAAGCCGACAGCCTCGAAGCCGCGCTGAACACGCTGGCGCAGGAAGGCGATGTCGACCTTGTCCTGCTCGACCTCAATATTCCCGATGTATCGCACCTTTCAGGCCTCGAAGCCCTGCGCGACCGCTTTCCGGCGACGCCGGTGGTGATGGTCTCGGGCGTGACCGACCGCAAGGTGGTGCGCGATGCGCTGGCGGCGGGCGCGGCTGGCTTTGTGCCCAAGAGCCTGAAGCGCGCGGCGATCCTCGATGCGCTGAACCAGGTGCTCTCGGGCGAGATCTACATGCCCGAGCTGGAAGGCGATGATTCCGCCGCCGCCGAGGAAGACCTGATCCGCAGCCGGATCGACAGCCTGACCCCGCAGCAGCGCGTGGTGCTGGGACATCTGGTGGCGGGGCGGCTGAACAAGCAGATCGCCTATGAACTCGACGTCTCGATGACGACGGTGAAGGCCCACGTCTCCGCCATCCTGCAGAAGATGAACGTGTTCTCGCGCACGCAGGCGGTGATCATGGCGGGCAAGATCGGGTTCAAGGGATAAACCCTCAGGATCGTAAACGGTCACGAATGGGCAATTGCGCTCCGTCGCCCGTCTGGCAGATTGGCGCGGGGGAGAATGCCATGTTGATCGAGACGCCACTGACGCTGCCGTGCGGCACCGTGATACCGAACCGCCTTGCCAAGGGCGCAATGACCGAGGGGCTGGCCGATCCTTCCGGCAAGCCGACAGACGAACTGGACCGGCTCTATGGCGTTTGGGCCAATGGCGGTGCGGGGCTGCTCATCACCGGAAACGTCCAGATCGATGGCGACCATCTGGAGCGGCCCGGCAATGTGATCGTGGACCGCGCGCCGGATGCGAGCATGAAGGCGGCGCTGGCGCAATGGGCCAAGGCGGGCACTCGGGCGGGCAACCAGCTGTGGATGCAGATCAGCCATGCCGGGCGGCAGACGCAGGCGACGGTCAATCCCCACCCCAAGGCGCCATCCGCCGTCAAGCTCGGGCTTCCGGGTGGGCAGTTCGGCGAGCCGGTGCCGCTGGAGGAAGCGGAGATCCTGGAGCTGATCGGGCGGTTCGCCACTTGCGCAAAGGCAGCGCAGGAGGCGGGCTTTGGCGGGGTGCAGATCCATGCGGCGCATGGCTATCTGCTGTCGCAATTCCTCAGTCCGCGCAGCAACCAGCGCACGGACAAATGGGGCGGATCGCTGGAAAACCGGGCGCGGTTTTTGATGGAGACGGTGCGCGCGGTGCGTAATGCCGTGGGGCCGGGCTTCGGCATTTCGGTAAAGCTCAACTCGGCCGATTTCCAGAAGGGCGGCTTTGCCTTCGAGGAGAGCCTTCAGGTTGCGCGCTGGCTGGAGGAGGCTGGCGTCGACCTGCTGGAGGTTTCGGGCGGGTCCTACGAACAGCCGGCGATGATGGACATGGAGGGGCTCGATCCCTTCGAGCGACCTGACGTTCCGGCTTCGACGGCGGCGCGCGAGGCCTATTTCGTCGATTTCGCCAAGGCGATGAAGGCGAGCCTGACGAAGATGCCACTGATGGTGACGGGCGGCTTCCGCAGCAGGGCGGCGATGCAGCATGCGCTGGAGACGGGCGCGGCGGACCTGATCGGGATTGGCCGTCCGTTGTGCGGTGCGCCGGATGCCTGCCTCGATCTGCTGGCCGACCGCGCCGACCTGCCGCGCTTCGAGACGAGCTTGCGCCTGCTGCCCCCTGCCCTGCGCTGGCTGGAGAAGTTCGACACGGTGCGCACCATCGCGGGCTTCGGCGTGCAGATGTGGTACTATGCGCAGATCGATGCGATCGGGCGGACGGGGAAGCCTGATCCGCGCAAGTCGGTGTTCGCCTCGCTCATGCAGGTGCAGAACCATGCGAAGGCGTGGCTGAAAGCGCGGCGGGCGCTTTAGAGCACGTCCCGCTGCCTGAGCAGGGCGCGCAATTGCGCGGGCTTGACCGGCTTGTTGAGGATGGGGAGCGAGAGCGCGGCGAGGCGGGCCTTGGTTTCCTCGCTGCGGTCGGCGGTGATGACCATGGCGGGAAGGTCATGGTCTGTGCGGGCGCGCAGCGCGGCGATGGCTTCCTCGCCGGTCAGGCCGTCGTCGAGCTGGTAGTCGACAATGGCCATGGCGGGGCGGCGGGCGAGCGCGGCGGCGACGCAGGGCTCTGACGGATCGCGCGCGGTGACGACTTCGAGGCCCCAGTTCTCGAGCAGGGCTTCCATGCCCGAGAGGATGGCCGGGTCGTTGTCGATCACCAGAACGAGGCCGCCATTGCCGGTCGGCAGCGCCGAGGGCTGTTCGACCGGCTTGGGCGCAGCGACTGGTTCGACGCGGGGCAGCATGATCGAGAAGGCCGAACCGAGGCCGGGAACGGAATCGAGGCCGATCGGGTGATCGAGCATGGTGGAGACGCGGCGGACGATGGCGAGGCCGAGGCCCTTGCCGGGAATCTTCTGGGTCTTGCCGACGCGGCGGAACTCGCCGAAGATTTCCTCGCGGTCTGACGCGGCGATGCCGGGGCCGGTATCGCGCACGGTGACACGGACCATGCCCTGGATTTCGGTCACTTCCACGGCCACGCGCCCGGCTTCAGTATAGCGGATGGCGTTCGAGACGAAGTTCTGCAGCACGCGGCGCAAGAGGCGCGCGTCGGAGCGGACCCAGGCGTCGGTTTCCACCACATCGAACTGCAGGTTTCCGGCCGTGGCGAGCGGAGCGAATTCCACGCGCAGGGCATGGAGGATCGCGCCGAGCGAGTGGTCCGCCACCTCGGGCTGGATCGCGCCTGCATCAAGGCGCGAAATCTCGAACAGGGCTTCGAGCAGGTCCTCGACCGAATCCAGCGCGGTGGAGGCCTGACTGACCAGCGCGCGCGGGCGTTCGGCGAGCTTGAGGCCATCCATCGCCGAGACGAACAGGCGCGCGGCGTTGAGCGGCTGAAGCAGATCGTGGCTGGCGGCGGCGAGGAAGCTGGTCTTCGAGCGGTTGGCGGTTTCGGCCTCGTTCTTGGCCTCGACCAGCTGGCGGTTGACCTCGACCAGTTCGGCGGTGCGCTCCTCCACGCGGCGTTCGAGCAGTTCGGCGGTCTCGGTCAGCGAGCGTTGCAGGCTGACATGGTCGGTCACGTCGTCGAAGGTGAAGACCATGCCGCCGTTGCCCAATGGGACCGAGCGGATGACGAAATGCCGTCCGTCCATCAGGCAGTCGGCGGAAAGCTGGCGGGTATCGCCCTCGCGCCAGGCGAGGCTGTCGGCGCATTCGAGACCGAGGCGCCAGCTGCACCACTGCACCAGCTGGGCGTGGCTTTCGACATGGCGCATGAGGTCCTTGCCGGAGAGGCCAAGCACGCGGACGAGGCCCTCGTTCCATGCCTGCATCCGGCGCTGGGCATCGAACAGGCAGACGCCTTCGGACAGGGTGTCGAGCGTGGCCTGCAGCGCGAGGTTGCGTTCGGCCAGTTCCAAGGCGCGCTGGCGGGCGTCCTCGGCCTTCACCGAGGTGATGTCGGTATAAATGCCAACGATGCCGCCGTCGCTGGTGCGCAATTCGTTGATCTGGATCCAGCGCCCGTCGCCCAGTGCCTGCACGTGCGCGCCTTCGGCACGGCGGTGCCAGTCGACTCGGTCGCTGAGCCAGCGGTCGGGACCGGTGGCGGCGCCAAGGGTGGAGCCAGTGAGGGCAACGCGGCTGGCCATTTCGGCGAATTCCGGACTGTCGCCCGAGATCGGTTCGACGGCGGGGAAGATCTTGAGGAATGCGCGGTTGCACAGGATCAGGCGGTCGTCGGCGTCGAACAGGGCAAAGCCGTCGCTCAGGGACTCGATGGCGTCGCGCAGCAGGACGCGGGCGGCGGTCGCATCCTCGTTGGCGGCGGCGAGTTCTGCCATGGCCGCTTCGAGCGCGCTGGTGCGGTCGCGCACCACGGATTCGAGCGCAATGGCGGTTTCGAACATCGAGAAGGCGCCGCCCTCCATGTCACCCGAGCGTTCGACGCGGTCCATCAGCGCGGCGTTGATCTTCTCGAGCTGGCGCACGCGGGCGCGCAGGGCGGTGACCTCGTCCTCGCCGTTGACCATGGCAGGGGCGAGGATGCCGGTGAGGCCGGTGCCGCTCATCGCCCGACTGCGAGACCGGTGAAGGTCTGGTTCATGTGCGCGGCGCGGAACTGTTCGCCATAAGTGTTGAAGCCGAACACGCGGTTGGCGACGTACATGCGCGAGACGACGCCGGCCTGCTGGCGGTCTTCGGCATCGAGCCGGTTGAGCACGCAATCGAAGCCGACGACATGGTCGATCTCGCCCACTTTCGCGCCGATCTCGTCGAACAGGGCATCCATTTCGGCAAGGCGGTCGACCGGTTCGCCGATCGAGAGGACCACGCCGGTATCGATCGCGCAGTAGAACGTCAGCGAGCCATCGTCGTTGGCGGTCTGGATCGAGCGGACGTGGAACTGGCCGCCGGTGCGCACGATCGGCGGATAGGCGGCGAAGAACTGGGCGTTGAGTTCCGAAAGCGGACTTCCGGCAAGGCGGCGGTATTCCTCGGCGGCGGGCGCGGCGTTGATCTCGGTGACGACACGGGATTCGGCATCGGCCTCGGTGATCACCATCTTGGCAGGGCCGGGGCGGTAGAAGCTCTTGCAGAAGACGTGCAATGGGCGGCGGCTGGTGAGCAGCACGATCACCGCTGCGTCCTTGTGAAACGCGCCTTCGTGGAAGATCGCGGTATCGCGGAACGAGAGACCGTCGCCGCTCGACCCGCCGATCAGCTGGATATCGCCCAGCGCGTGCTGCGCCGTCATCGTCAGCAGTTCCTCGCGGTGGGACAGGCCATCGACGAAGAACAGCGCGACCTGATGCAGTCCCTCGCCATGTTCGCGGCGCGATTGCGCGACGAGCTGGCGGATTGCGCCTTGGGCGACCTGCGGGTCGAAGTGGTCGAGATCGTCGAAGCGCAGCGAGGCCATGGCGAAGGGGCCTTCGGGGAAGCCGATCAGCACGACCGAGTGGGTGTCATAGCCCTGATCATTCAGCTCGCCCGCGCTGGTGCAGCCGAACAGGCGGACGTCGGGCATGGCCTCGGCCAGTTCGGCCTGGAGGGCATCGCGGGAATAGACGTTGGAGCAGAACAGCAGCGCGCCGGCCAGCTTGCGCCCGTCGATGCACTCGGCGAGTTCGGCCACAGCGGCCTTGGGATCGGCGGCGCGCGAAGTGCACGCGATCATGCGCGCTTCGTCCACTGCCGTCGCCATATCCATCACCGCATCCTCCATGGCCAGACCTCTTGCGGGTTCTCCTGCCGTTGCCGCAGCTTAAGGCGATCCTGCCGCTTCGCCAAGCAGGGCAGCGTCGCCCCGCACAGGCTCGCCCGCTGCTTCGAGTGCGGCGCTTTCCTCATCGGTGAACACCCGGCTGCGCACGATGAAGCGGACACCCTCGGGGGCTTCGAGGCTCATGCCCGCGCCGCGTCCGGGCACGACGTCGATCGTCACCTGCGTGTGCCGCCAGTATTCGAACTGCGCGGCGCCGATCCATACCGGGGAGTCTTCCGCGACATGGCCGAGCAGCACGTCCTGCCCGCCGACGCGGAATTCGCCGGCGACGAAGCACATCGGGGCGGAGCCATCGCAGCAGCCGCCCGACTGGTGAAACATCAGCGCCCCGTGGCGCGCCTTCAGCCGGGAAATCCATTCCCCGGCCTCGGGCGTGTTCAGCACACGGGGCGGCAGGTTGCTCATCCGACGTGGCTGATCATGATGCTGGCGCCGCCGATGGCGAAGTTGGCGATATCGGCGCTGGCGGCCTGGGCCTGTGGCGAGGACATTCCGGCGGCCATGGCATCGGCATCGGCAAACCACAGCTGGGTCAGCCGGTAGTAGGCGGGCGCACTGCCATCGGGACCGGGCAGGCCCTTGAGCAGGACGGCCTTTTCCAGCCCGGGGATTTGATCCGCGATCGGCATGTGAGTGTCGTGATAATAGGTTTCGAACGCCTCCGGGTCGGTGGGGGCGTTGTAGAATACGTTGACGACGACCTGGGCCATCCGTTCATCCTCTCTTTGTTATCGCTTCACCTTCGCGCTCTTGCGGCGCCTTGGCAATCGGCAGATCACAAACGGTGACGGCGCGACGGGGACCTTCCTCCCCTGCCGCGCCGTCTCCCTCCAGCTTTCAGGCCGGTTTCATGTCAGCCTCAGAAGAAGCCGAGCTTCTTGGGGCTGTAGCTGACCAGCAGGTTCTTGGTCTGCTGGTAGTGGTCGAGCATCATCTTGTGCGTCTCGCGCCCGATGCCCGACTGCTTGTAGCCGCCGAAGGCCGCGTGGGCCGGGTAGGCGTGATAGCAGTTGGTCCAGACGCGACCGGCCTGGATGCCGCGACCGAAGCGATAGGCGCGAGTTCCGTCGCGGGTCCAGACGCCGGCGCCGAGGCCGTAGAGCGTGTCGTTGGCGATCTCGAGCGCTTCCTCGTCGGTCGAGAACTTGGTCACGGCGAGGACCGGGCCGAAGATCTCTTCCTGGAACACGCGCATCTTGTTGTGGCCTTCGAGCACAGTCGGCTTGACGTAATAACCCTGCGCCAGATCGCCCTCGTGCATCGCGCGCTCGCCGCCGGTCAGGACCTTGGCGCCCTCGTCGCGGCCGATCTGGATGTAGGAGAGGATCTTCTCCATCTGGTCGTTCGAGGCCTGCGCGCCGATCATGGTCGAGCCATCGAGCGGGCTGCCGAGCTTGATCGCCTCGACGCGGGCAATCGCCTTTTCCATGAAGCGGTCATAGATCGATTCATGCACCAGGGCGCGGCTCGGGCAGGTGCAGACCTCGCCCTGGTTGAGCGCGAACATGGTGAAGCCTTCGAGCGCCTTGTCGAGGAAGTCGTCGTCGTGATCCATCACGTCGGCGAAGAAGATGTTGGGGCTCTTGCCGCCCAGCTCGAGCGTGCAGGGGATCAGGTTCTCGGACGCATACTGCATGATCAGGCGGCCGGTGGTGGTCTCGCCGGTGAATGCGATCTTGCTGATGCGCTTGTTGGTGGCGAGCGGCTTGCCCGCTTCGATGCCGAAGCCGTTGACGATGTTGAGCGTGCCTGCGGGCAGGATGTCGGCGATCAGTTCGGCGAGGACGAGGATCGACATCGGGGTCTGCTCGGCGGGCTTCAGAACCACGCAGTTGCCTGCGGCCAGCGCCGGGGCGAGCTTCCATGCGGCCATCAGGATCGGGAAGTTCCACGGGATGATCTGGCCGACCACGCCCAGCGGTTCGTGGAAGTGATAGGCGACGGTGTCGTGGTCGATCTCGGCGATCGAGCCTTCCTGCGCGCGCACGCAGGCGGCGAAGTAGCGGAAGTGATCGATGGCGAGCGGAATGTCGGCGGCGGTCGTCTCGCGGATCGGCTTGCCGTTGTCGATCGTCTCGGCCATCGCCAGCAGATCGAGGTTGGCCTCCATCTTGTCGGCGACCTTGAGCAGGATGTTCGACCGTTCGGTGGTCGACATCCGCCCCCAAGCATCCTTGGCGGCATGGGCGGCGTCCAGCGCCAGCTCGATGTCCTCGGCGGTGCCGCGCGCGACCTGGCACACCACCTGGCCGGTGACAGGCGAGATATTGTCGAAGTACGCACCCTTGACCGGGGCAACCCACTTGCCGCCGATGAAGTTGTCGAACTTTTCGCGAATGAGCGATACGCCAGTGAACTGGCTCAGGGCCTGCTGCAACATCCTCGGTCCTCCAGAAATTCGTTATCGAGATCTGACGCAAGTGTGCGCCCTTGCCGCGCCTCGGCCAATTGTACCTTGGAAGGATGGGGGAGACCGACGCGGGGGCGGCGGACGCGCGGAGCATCGCCACCTGCACCAAAGTGCATACGTAGAATCAACGAGTTAGCTGTCCGACACCATTTACGGGCACTGGTTAATCTGTCGGTCACAGATTCCACGGGATTCGTGCCGGAACCGCAGAAGTCCGGCGCGCGCGCTTCCCGTGCCGATCGCAGGGAGCTTTCGACATGCTGGACTGGTTTGAAACGCAGGCGCCGATCCGCCAGAAACTGCGGGTGATGATGCTGGCACTGGTGGGCGCTTCGGCGCTGAACCTGCTCGACATTCCGGCGGTGCTGCTGTTGCCCGAGCATGCGTTACTGTTTGTCGGCATTGGAGCGGCGGTTTCGCTCGTGCTGACCTATGCGATCATCCGTACGGCTTCGGAACGCATCTGCAGGCCCTATGTGGACACGGTGGTGCGCATGGAAGCACTGGCCGATGGCGATACGGAGAGCCCGATCCGCTACACCCACCACGCCGATTGCGTTGGCCGCATGACCAAGGCGATGGACAAGTTCCGCCTCAGCATCCGCGCCTCGACCGATCTGGAAACGCAGCGCCGGATCATCGACCGCATGAACAGTTCGCTCGCACGGCTCGCCGCCAACGATCTGACCGCCGAAGTGACCGAGACTTTCCCCGGCGAGTACGAGGAGATGCGGCGCAACTTCAACGCCGGGATCGCCAGTGTCTCGGCGGCGCTGGCCAACATCCACGGACTGGCACGGAGCGTCCTTACCGGGTCCGAGGAGATCGATGCCGCCTCGGCCGACCTCGCCCAGCGCAACGAGCGCCAGGCCGCCAACCTGCAGCGGACGGCCGGTGCGATGAATCAGGTCACCCAGGCGCTCGGGCAGACGGCGCAGCGCGCGGATGCGGCGCATCGCTCCGTCTCCAGCGTTGCGGCAAAGGCCGAGGAAGGCCACGAGGTTGCGGCATCGGCGATGGAATCGATGCACGAGATCGAGAAATCCTCGCAGGAAATCGGTCGCATCGTCGGGCTGATCGACGGGATCGCCTTCCAGACCAACCTGCTGGCGCTCAACGCCGGGGTCGAGGCGGCGCGGGCGGGCGAGGCCGGCAAGGGCTTTGCCGTCGTCGCCACCGAAGTGCGCGCCCTCGCCCAGCGCTGCGCCGAAGCGGCGCGCGACATCAAGAGCCTGGTCGACAGCAGCAGCACCACGGTTGCGCGGGGCGTGACCACCGTCGAGCGGACGCGCACGGTGCTGGCAGAGCTTGGCGGCCTGATCGACGAGATCAACAGCTTCATCACCGAAGTCGCCAGCCAGACGTCGGAGCAGGTCCGCAGCATCGTCAGCGTCAATGCCGACGTGACCGAGATGGACCAGATGACCCAGCAGAATGCCGCGATGGTCGAGGAATCCGCAGCCGCCGCGCGCTCGCTGTCCGAGCAGGCCAATGCCCTCTCCGCCGGGGTCGCTGCGTTCCGGATCAGCGAGCGGGCGCTTGCCGCGCAGGCGCCTTTGCCCGAAGCAGCACCCCGGATTGCAAGGCGGGCGCCCACAAGCGCGACCCGGCCCGCAGCGGTGCCGGTCACAAGAGGCAACCTCGCCGTGGCCGAGGACTGGTCCGAGTTCTGAACGGAAAGGCCCTGATCCTTCGCGGATTCAGGGCCTTGTCGCCTGTCAGGCCACTCCGGCGAAGCGGTCGAGCGCGGCCATGCCGTCATCCGGCCAGCGCGACAGCATGAGCAGGCGCTTGTGGCCGTGGCCGATGAACAGTTCGTCGGTCACGCCCATGCCGCCGTGGAACTGGATCATCTCGTGGCCGAGTTCCACCGAGGCCGGTGCGACGAAAGCGCGCAGACCATCGACTGCGGCAGCGAAACGATCAGAGCCCTGGCTGACGATGGCGAGATCAAGCAGCGCCCGGCCCTGCTCGATCGCGGCATATTGCGCGGCCATGCGGTGCTGGATTGCCTGGAACGAACCGAGCGTCGTGCCGAACTGCTGGCGCGTGCGCAGATATTCGAGCGTGGCGTCGAACAGGCTTTGCATCACGCCCAGCGCTTCGGCGGAGCGGGCCAGCGAGGCGAGCACGCCGACTTCGGCCACATCGCCCAGCGATCCGCCGAGGCCGGTGGCAGGGACGCCTGCCAGATCGAGGGTGACGGCCAGCGAGCCATCGACCGTGCGCCAAGGCGTGACGGTGAGGCCCGGTGCATTGCCGGCGACGAGGAACAGGCCAACGCCCTCGGCATCGCCCGCCGCGCCGCTTTCACGCGCGGTGACGATATAGCCATCGACCCCGGCCCCTGCCGGCACGCATGACTTTGCGCCCGAGAGCGTGCCATCGGCGTTCACGCGCGTCTCGACATAGCTGCGGCCGCCGCGTGCGCCGTGTTCGGCATGGGCCAGCGCGATGCGGCGCGCGCCCATGGCAAGGGCTTCCAGCCATTCTGCGGCAAGGTCTGCCGGTGCGACGCGTTCGAACAGGCGCGCGCCGACCATCACGTTCTCGATCAGCGGTTCGACCACCAGGCCCTTGCCCAGCGCCTGGAACACCGTGGCGATCGCCGTGGCGTCGAGCGCCAGCCCCCCGCTCTCGAACGAGAGCGGCGCGGCGACGAGCCCGAGTTCGGCGAGCAACGACCACATCTGCGGCGAAAAGCCGTTCGGTCCGCCCAGATAGACCCGGCGGCGATCAAGGTCGTAGTTGTCTTCGACGAAACGCTCGGCTAGCGCCTTCAGCATTTCCTCGTCTTCGTTCAGGTCGAAATTCACGTCCCTCTCCTCAAGGAACAGACCTCTACCAAAGTCGCAGACATCGCCACGCTGCGCAAATGACTAGGCGCTGGCAACAAACCCGTCGTTGTTTCCAAGGGCTTCGCCCGGTATGACCATGACCATAAGTGCAGGAGAGGTCAGTTGCAGCTTTCGGTGGAGTCCATCGATTCGGTCAGGATCAGCAGCCCGCAAGACGTGCGTCGCGCGGCCGAGGCCCTGCACCGGATTGCCAGCGAGGCCGGAATGCGCGCGGCACCCGCCCACGACATTGCCGACAAGCGTACGCCGGTCGACGCCGATGGCAACATCCTCGCCCGCGACGTGTTCGGCTGGAACGACGAGAAGGTTTGGTGGCGCAATTCGCGGATCGCGCTCGATTCGCCGCTGACATCGGCCTGCCGCTTCGAGAGCGAGCCGTTCTGGGTCAACGCCAACGGCTTTCACACCCGCCAGCCCAACCATTACCTGACCGCGATCGACCTCACCAACTTCGAGGCGCGGGCGATGACGCGCGCGGCGATCGTCGTGCCGGTTCACCTGCCGTTCGGCCAGATCGGCGCGGTGAGCTTCAACCCGCTCGACCCCGAAGCGACCGAGCTTGACGACGTGTTTCTCGAAAACGGCGACGCCTTCGGCATCTACAGCCGCACCTTCATCGCCAGCTACGTTCATGCGATGGGTTCGGTCCAGGCGCTGCCGCCCGCCTCGCGCCTGTCGAAGCGCGAAGTGGAGTGCCTGCGCTGGGCCGCGATCGGCAAGACCGACCTCGAGATCAGCATGATCATGGGCCGCAGCCGCGCGACGGTACGCTTCCACATCCACAACGCCTCGATGAAGCTGAACGCGGTCAACCGCAGCCAGACCGTCTTCAAGGCGGCGCAGCTGGGCTACATCTCGCTGGCAACCTGAGTGAATGCATGACGGCCTCGCGGGGCCGAACTGGGGGACAGGCATGACGCAGAAGTCGTTTGATCCGTTCGAGATCTGGTCCGGCGCCAAATGGCAGGAAATGGTCCAGAAGTGGGAGCACGAGATCAACGACTGGTCAGGCAAGGTTACCGAGAACGAGCAGTTCGGCGCGATGATGGGGCAGCTGACCAAGGTCCAGATCGTCGCCCAGAACGCCTTTGCCGAGCAGATGGAAACGCTGCTGCGCAATCTCAACCTGCCGAGCAAGGCACAGGTCGATGCCCTTTCCGAGCGGCTTGATGCGATCGAGGATTCGATCGAGCGAGTGCGCCTTGCCGTCGAGGCGCTGGCGACGAAGACCGCCGCGACTGAGGCGCCGCCTGAACCCAAACGCACCCGCAAGCCGCCGGCAGGTGACGCATCGCGGGCATGAGCGAGGCCGAACAGCTATCGCCGGAAGCCGTTGCCGAGCGGGTCCGCCGCGAGATTGATCGCGCGATGAAGCGCAACATCAAGGGCCTCGATTTCCTTACCGCGCCCCGGCAGGACGTGGGTGCGATGGCCAAGGAGCTGGTCCACCGCGAAGGCACGGCGATGCTCTATCGCTATCGCCCGGTGATGGACGAGATCTACCGGGTGCCGCTGCTGATCGTCTCGCCCCCCAGCAACAAGGGCTATATCTTCGATCTGGCGCCGGGGCAGAGCATGGTCGAATACCTGCTCGGGCGCGGCTACGACGTGTTCAACCTCGACTGGGCACCACCCCGCCGCGACGAGGCCCACCTTGGCCTTGGCGATTACGTCGACCGCTTCATTCCCGATTGCCTTGCCACGATCGCGCGGATCACCGGCGAGAGCGAAGTGTCGCTTTCGGGCTATTGCATGGGCGGCACGCTGGCGACGATCCACGCCGCGCTCCATGCCGGAAACGGCGTGCGCAATCTGGTGCTGTTCGCCACCCCGGTCGATTTCACCCATATGCACCTGTTCCAGAAATGGTCCGACCGGCGGCATTTCGATCTCGACGAGGTGGTCGACAAGCTGGGGATCATCCCGCCCGAGATCATGATGGGCGCGTTCGACCTGGCGCGCCCGGCCAACCGCACCGCAGGCCGCATGCACCTGTGGACCAACATGTGGAACGACGAGTTCGTCAGATCCTACCGCATGTTCGACCGCTGGGCGGCCGAAACCCTGCCGGTGCCGGGGGAGTATTTCCGCGAGCAGATCCGCTACCTGATGTGGGACAATGCCCTGCACGAAGGCACGCTCGAGATCGGCGGCCGCAAGGCGCTGCTGTCCGCCATCAAGGTGCCCATTCTCAACATCATCGCCCAGCACGATCACGTCGTCAGCCTCGAAGCCGCGCGCCCCTTGCGCGATCGGACGGGCTGCACCGACTATCACGAGATCGTGTCGAAGGGCGGCCATGTCAGCCTTGTGGCGGGGCCCGCCGCGCTGCGCCGGTTGTGGCCGCACATCGATGGCTGGCTTGCCGAAAGGTCCGTATAGAATGCCCGAAACGCTCTCCTATCCCCGCACCGTCAGCGCCGGACCGCACACCATCGAGCTGCGCCTGCTCCAGCCCGGCGATGCCGATGCGCTGATCGCCTTTGCGCAAGGCCTGCCCCAGCACGACCTGCTGTTCCTGCTGCGCGACATCCGCAATCCGCGCGTGGTGGCGGCGTGGATCGAGCAGGTCCAGCGTGGCCAGATCCGCAGCCTGGTGGCGGTGGAAGGCAGCGAGATCGTCGGCTGCACTGCCCTCGCCCGCGACGAGCTGAGCTGGTCGCCGCATGTTGCCGACATCCGTATGCTCGTCTCCCCCCGGATGCGCGGCACCGGTTTCGGGCGGGTGCTGGCGCAGGAATGCGTTGCCATGGCCATGGCCGACGGCGTCTCCAAGCTGACCGCGCGGCTCACGCCCGATCAGGGCGCGGCGCTGACCGTGTTCGAAGACCTCGGCTTCCGCCCCGAGGCGCTGCTGCGCGATCACGTGCGCGATACGGCAGGGGAATTGCACGACATCGCGATCATGGCGCTCGACCTCGAGCGCCAGGGCGGGCTCAAGGCCGCTTACGGGATGGGATGATGGCCCGTTTCGGGAAAGAACCCGGCGAAGGGGCCGCGCGGCACGAACGGTGACCACGTCCCCTCGGGCTGGGCCAATCGGTCGGCCACGGCCCAGAACACGGCAGGATTCGAGACGAAGCCGAAGTGGCTGCAGTGCACTTCGATGTTCTCGGTCCGGGCATCGGTTGCGCTGACGCAATTCTCCCACGCGGTGATCCCGTCCGAGCGCGAGAAGATCGCGCTGGATGGCACCAGCAGCGGGTGGTGGCCACGACTGTAACGTTCGGCGGTCGAATCCGATGAGACCTTGTTGCCGGTGAGCAGTTCGTAAAGCGTCGATAAACTGGTCGCGCGCGGATTGCCGGTGAACGGGCTGCCGAGCGTGATCACCTGCCGCAGGGCACCGTGATCGCGCCGCGCCGCCTCGCGCGCGATGACGCCGCCAAGGCTCCAGCCGACAAGGCTGACCTTGTGCCCGGTCTCGGCGGCGATGGCCTCGATCCGGGCGGCAACGTGTTCGCCGTTCTCGCCGGCCGAATGCTGATCGAGATTCCACCCGAGTTCCCACGGGAAGACTGCATAGCCAAGCCGCGCCAGATAACAGCGCAACAGGCCGGTCATCGCGTCGTTCGTAGCAAAGCCGGGCAGGACCATGACCGCGTGCCCATCGCCCCGCGGCGCGCGCAACAGCATCGGCCAGGCCATCGCCAGCATCCCTGCCTCTGCCACGAAGCGGGGGCTTTCGAGCATCGTCCAGCCAAGTTGCGGCCGGCGAATCCCGGCACTGTGCTTTGCCGTCATCCCGGCTCCCTTCCCGCACCTTCATCGGACATGCGCGGGAAGCGGACAAGCCTAGCGTTTTGCAGAGCCTGCACCGTGGGCGGTCATTCGTCCCAAGGCGGGATCTCGCCCGCGCCGACCTTGCTGGAAATGCCGAGCAGGAAGCCGCCCAGCACCTCGGTGGCGTTCGGATAACGCTGTGCCATGCGGGCGGCGAGTTCGGCGGAGGTCTTTGCGCCTTTCGCTTCGGCGGCAAAGGCGGTTATGTAGGCGCGGGTCCAGGCGATGGACATGTTGTCGTCCGGCAGGCCGGGCTGGCGGTGGCCGGCCACGATCCGCGCCGGGTTCATCGCTTCCAGCCGGTCGAGCGTCCTGAGCCAGGCGTCGTACTGCGCGGGGCCATGTTCGCCGAGCCAGACGTAGACGCCGTTGTAGAGGATGTCGCCGGCGATCAGGGTACGCGTCTCGGCATCCCAGACGACGGTGGAATGCACGTGATCTCCCTGCATCGGGCCGATGACCTGCAGCTTGTGGCCTTCGAGATCGATGCTGTCGCCGGTCATGGCCTCGGGCTGGACGCCACGGCGCGGCGCATTGGTGCCAAGCTGCGCGGCCCAACGCTTGAACTTGATGGGGATCGAGCGGGCCATGTCCTTCGCCGCCACCGGATTGGCGAGAATCTTCGCATCCGGGAAGGCGTCCTGCAGCACGTCCAGTCCGAAGAAGTGATCGGGGTGGTCGTGGGTGATGACGATGGCCTTTAGCGTCTTGCCGCTGTCTAGCACGTCTGCCGCCACGCGCATGGCATCGGCGCGGGTGAACGGTACGTCGACCAGCACCGCGTCCTTCTCGCCCGTCACCAGCGTGACATTGGCGACGAGGCTGCCGGGGCTGGTGGTGATGACCTTGTAGTCGAGCGGCTTTGCGTGAGCGGCACCGATGGAAAGCGCCGACGCGGTGAGCAGTGCGAGAACCTTGCGCATGGTCCGTCTCCCGTCAGTGTGCGGTCTGGCCGCCGTCGATGGTGAAGGTGGCACCGTTGATGAAGCTCGCCCCGTCAGAGCACAGGTGCAGGACGGTGGGCGCGATTTCCTCAGGGCGCGCCGCGCGGCCCGAGATGTTCTGGGCGAAGAACATGTCGGTGAATTCGTTGCTGTCGGCCCAATGTTGGGTCATCGGGGTGACGACGAAGCCGGGGGCGATGGCGTTCACGCGGATGCCCATCTGCGCGTATTCCACCGCCGCCGCCTTGGTGAGGCCGGAGACCGCGTGCTTCATCGCGCAATAGGCGCTCATGTTGGGGTCCGCGATCAGCGCGCCGACGCTGGCGGTGTTGACGATCGCCCCGCCGCCGACGCTGAGGAAGTGGCGGATTTCGGACTGCATGGCGAAGAACACGCCTTTGAAATCTACGTCGATGGCAAGATCGAGTTCGTCCTCGGGGATTTCGTGGATCGGGCGCTGCGGCGGCAGTACGCCCGCGTTGTTGAACGCCGCGTCCATCCGCCCGAAGCGATCAAGGCATTGCGCGACCAGTTCGTCGAGGTCACCCGCCTTGCGCACGTCGGTCTTGCGGAAGGCGGCGCGGCCCCCTTCGCCGAGGATCATCGCCACGGTTTCGTCGGCGCGGTCGTCAATGTCGCCGATCATCACCGAGGCGCCTTCTCGGGCGAATGCGATGGCTGTTGCCCGGCCGATGCCGGTTGCGGCGCCGGTCACGAGGACGGCTTTTCCTTCGAAGCGCATCATGTCAGATGATCCCTGATTTGCCGGGGGCAAGAATGCCGTTGGGGTCGAGCGCGTGCTTGATCTTGGCGTTGAACTCGCGGTTCACCGCGCCGTACTGCTGCGCCACGAGGTCCATCGAGTTGACCCCGGTGCGGTAGCTTGCCCAGCCTTGCGCGCCGAAGCGCGTGACCAGTTCGCGGTAGCAGGCGTCAGCCTTCTTCTCCTGCTCGGCGTCGGACTTGTCGAAGAGCAGCGCGATGATGTGGTGCAGGTCGCGCCAGCCGATGGCGTAGGCGGCGGTGTAGTCGAAGCCGTGTTTCTCGACGATCTCCTTGGCCAGAGCGGTCTGGCGCTCGGCCTCGACCCCGCGCGCTGCGGCGACCGGCGCAAACCAGGCAAGGCCGCCGCCCGCACCGCGCCAGCGCAGCAGGCCGATCTCGTCGAGGTTGAGCCCGCCTTCCATCAGCGTGGAGTGATGGTGGAACCACGGGTTGTCGCCCATCTCGGCGGCGGTCAGCACTTCGCCGCCGCTGGCGGTCAGGCTCGCGCGGATGATCGGCTCGACACCCGCCACGGTCTGTTCGGTGCCGTAGAGTGCGAAGTAGGTGTTCCACATGCCGAGGCCGTTGGCCTTGGCCGCCTTCTTGATCGAGGCTTCATCGAGCGGCATGCCATCGGGCACGATCTCGTTGCGGCGCTTGAACATGGCGAGCTGGTAGGACGCGCTCATCATCAGGTTGCAGTTGGCGACGAGGTTCGAGACGCGTAAGGGGCGCATCGCCTCGATGATGCGCGGCACGTCGGCCATTTCGGCGTGGCGGACCATGAACGGCTTGTAGACCGGCGGCTTGGGCATCAGCCACAGGCCCATCTTGGTGACGACGCCTAAGTTCGACTGGGTGAACAGGCCATCGATGTACGGCCCGTAGCCCCACTTGAACGCCTGCCACGCGGTGCTGCCCTTGACCGAGCCCATGCCGGTGCGCATGACCTGCCCATCAGCCAGCACCACTTCCATACCGCACTGGAACATGAAGTGTTCGCCATAGGGCGTATAGCCCACCCCGCGATCGAGCGTATTGCCGACCGGCGAGGCGATCGGGCCAACGGTGGGCACATCGATCCACAGCGGGATGTTGTTCTCTACCAGATAGTCCTTGAGTTGCTGGTAGGTGACGCCCGGCTCGAGCAGGCAAGTGCCGAGATCGGCGTCCACCTCGAGAATGCGGTTCATCCGCTTGAGATCGAGCACGACCTGCCCCGGCGTGGCGGGCGCGGTCATGCCGTAGCCCATGTTCTTGCCGGTCGAGACCGTCCACAGCGGCTGCTTGTAGGTGTTGGCGATGCGGACGATTTCCTGCACCTGCTCCACCGTCTCGGGACAGACCGCGCCGACGGGGACGTGGCGGTGCGTCGGGTCGGGCACGTAGACCTTGGTGTAGGGGGCGACCGAGTCCTCGTCACCGAACACCCATTCGTTGCCGACGACAGCGCGGAAGGCCTTCATCGCGCCGGCAAAGTCGGCCTTGCTCATGTGCGGGGCGAGCGGGGCCGGGTTCTTCGCGCTGGCGCCGGTGCCGAGGCCGAGGCTGGCTGCGCCGAGGATTCCTGCGCCGAGCAGGCCGCGGCGGTCCATGTTGATGTCGGTCACTGCCCGTGCTCCCCCTTGCGTGCTTCGCTCTTCTCGACCCACGCGGCGAGGGCTTCGAGTTCTTCCGGCTTCACCTCTGTCGGACGGAAGGCGGGCATGCCGTTCTGGCCGTGGCGGACGATGTACTTCACCGATTCCGCAGGCAGGCCGCGCCCGAGGATGATCGGGCCGACGTTGCGGCCGTGGCAGTAGCCGCAGGTCTTGGCGTAGATGGTTTCAGGCGTACGGATGGCTTGCGCCTCGCCCAGCTTCTGCCCGGCGATGGCAGGCGCGGCGAGCGCCATGAGCGTGACCCCTGCGATGGCAAGGGCGGTGGTCTTGTCCGGCATATGTCCCCTCCGGTGCGGATGATGTCCGCTTCACCGGAGAGTTATCGCGCAGGCGGCGTGCCCGCTATCGACGCTGACCTTGCGCGTTCCACCAAGCGAAACGCGCGTGCGCGGGTCAGCCGACCGCCGCCAAGGTCAAGGTCAGGACGCCAAGGCCGCTGGCCATCCACACGCGCAGCCGCAACCAGCCCTGCGGCAGGGTGACGTCGCCGGACAGCTTGTAGTCCACCAGCGGGCTGGCCAGCAGCAACAGTCCTAATGCGACAAGCGAAGGCCCCGGCCAATGCCAGCCCTCACTCCACGGCAGCAGCGCGGCCCAGGCGGCAAGGCTGGGCAGGACCGACACGACGTAGAGCCCGGACTTGCGCACATTGCCCATCAGCCCCGCCATCCACCACAGACCGCCGAGGAAGGAGAGAATCAGCGCGGCATAGAAGCAGCCCGCTGCCTTGGCGGTCCACTGGTATGGCCCCTTGTCGAGCACCGCCCAGATGCACAGCGCCTGCGGCAGCCACCCGGCAAGGCCAAGCACGGTGACGGCAGGAGGAAGGGAAGATCGGGACACGCGGGCGGACTCCTTGATGCTGGTTCCGCTCTGGCCCCGCGCCAAGGCCATCGCAACACGGCCCTGTTGCCACGTCGAGCCTCCGCCCGCGCAGGTCTAGGCCGGGGGCATGAACCGGTTTCCCCTCACCCGCGCCGCCGCGCTCGAGCGGCTGGAACGCTTCGTGCCGCGCGCCGGGAGCGCCTATGGCGCGCGGCGCAATCTCGTCGATCCGGACGGCGATCACGGCAATGTCTCGCGCCTGTCCGCCGCGCTGCGCCGCAGGTTGATCGGGGAGGACGAGGTGGTGCGCGCCGTTCTGGCAACGCACCGCTTCGACAAGTGCGAGAAGTTCCTCGCCGAGGTGTTCTGGCGGACTTACTGGAAGGGCTGGCTGGAACAGCGACCCGGCGTCTGGACGGGCTATCTGGCCGATGTGGAAGCCTTTCAGCCCGGCACGGCAGTTGCCGAGGCGATCGCGGGGCGCACCGGGATCGACGCTTTCGATCACTGGGCGCGCGAGCTGGCCGAGACCGGGTACCTGCACAACTGGGCGCGGATGCAGGTCGCCTCGATCTGGACCTTCACGCTGGGCCTGCCGTGGCAGCTGGGCGCGCAGTGGTTCTTCGAGCGGCTGATCGATGCCGACCCTGCCTCGAACACGCTGAGCTGGCGCTGGGTGGCGGGGCTGCACACCCCGGGCAAGACCTACCTTGCCGACGCGGACCGGATCGCGGCGATGACCGGCGGCAGGTTCCGGCCTGATGGTCTTGCCACCATGCCCCGCATTCCTGATGGCTCCGCCCATCCGCCGCGCACGCCGCTGCGTGCAGCATCGGCCCCGGATCCCGCCCTGCCGACGCTGGTGCTGGTGACGCCGGAGGACTGCTCGCTCGAAACCGTGCTGCCCACCCTCGATGTGCGCGCAGTCGCCGTGGCCGACGACCTTGCCCGCAACGCCTGGGACCGCACTGCGATGCAGGACGCCGCCGCCCGCGCGGCGGCACACTGGCAATGCCCTACCGGCCCGGGCGACATCGCCAGCATCGCTGCGCAACATGGCTGCACGCAGGTGGTGACCGGCTTTGCGCCGGTCGGTCCGGTTGCGGCGGCGCTCGAAGACCTTCGGGGGCAGCTATCCGCGCAGGGCATCGTCCTTGCCGAGCACCAGCGCGAATGGGACCGGCTGTGCTGGCCCCACTGCGGCAAGGGCTTCTTCAACCTGAAGTCCGAAATCCCGCACCTGCTGGAGGCGCTCAGGCTCGCCTAGCATCCTCCAGAATCATGGCCCCTGCGCGATAGCCGAGCGCCATTGCAGGCGCATTGGTGTTGCCGGTGACGTGGCCTGGCATGACCGAGCAATCGACCACGCGCAGCCCGGAAACCCCGCGCACGCGCAAGCGCGGATCGACCACGGCGCGATCGTCAGACCCCATGCGGCACGAGCCGATGGCGTGAAGGCCGCAGCTGGCGATGCGGCGGAAGGCATCGAGAATCGCCTCGTCGCTTTCCACGCCCGCACCGGGGATCAGCTCGTCGCCCACCACTTGCGCCAACGGGCCGGAGCGCATGAAGGCGCGCATCTTGCGCACCATGGCGATGGCCGACTTGCGGTCATGCTCGGTCGAAAGCCAGTTTGGCAGGATCGTCGGCAGCGTCGCCGCATCAGGCCCCGCGGCGCGGACCGAGGCCTCGCTGGTCAGGCGCAGGAGCTGGCCGTAGATGGTCATTCCCGGCTCGCGCGAGATCTTGTCGAGCGGGACCGGGTTGCCATCGTCCGACACCTCGAAAGTATAGCCGCCAAGGTAGAGCTGCGCATCCACCCGCCCATCGGGATGGGCGACATTGCAGAACGCGCCGACCTCAAACGGCCCGGTCGCCATGATCCCGCCGCCGGTCAGCATGTAACGCGCCATCGCCGCCAGCAGGCCGGGGCCGCGCAGGAGCCCGCCGGTGCCGCGCTCACCACGCAAGCGGTGCGGCATCGAGAAGCCGAGGTGTTCGACCATGCGCTCGCCCACGTCGGGCGATTGCACCAGCGGTGCGATGCCCACGGCCTTGAGCCGCTCGCCATCGCCGATGCCTGAACGCTGGAGCAGCAGCGGGCTTTCCATCGCGCCGCCGCTGACGATCACTTCGCCCGCACAAGCAAAGCGGCGCAGCACGCCATTCACGCGGGCCTCTACCGCGACGGCGCGGCCCTGCTCGATGACCACCCGCTCGGCAATCGCGCCGGTCACGACCGAGACGTTGGCGCGCTTGCGCGCGGCGGCGAGGAAGGTGCGGCCCGAGCTTTGCCGCTGCCCTTTTCGGATATTGTGGCTGTAAAGGCCGACGCGCTCGCCGCCACGCTCGTTGAGGTCGCCGACACGCGCCATGCCCATGGCCTCGCCCGCCGCGATCATGCGCTCGGCCAGCGGGTAGGAGAAGATTGCCGGATCGACATGGACCAGCCCGCCCGCCCCGCGCATCGGCCCTGGCCCGGCGGCATGGTCTTCCAGCGCAAGGAACGCCTCGGTCATCGCCGCGCCGTTCCATCCGGTGGCGCCCGCGGCTTCCCACGCGTCGTAGTCGGCAGGCTCGCCCCGGCTCCAGATCATGCCGTTGACCGCTGACGATCCGCCGAGCCCCTTGCCCCTGATCCACACCTCGTTGGCGGGCAAGCCCTCGGCGCGGGGCTGGCTGACGGGGTAGGCCCAGATGTGGTCGGGATTGGTGACGAGCCTGGCCACGCCCTTGGGCAGCGTCACCCAGAAACCGTCGTTCTCGCCACCGGCTTCGAGCACCAGCACCTTGTTGCGCGGGTCAGTGCTCAGCCGTTCGGCAACGACGCAGCCGGACGAGCCTGCGCCCACGACGATGTAATCCCAGTGCTGTTCCATTGTGCATCCCTCTCAGGGCCGCAGTTCTGGCACACTGGCAAAAGGGACAACCCTAGCGTTTTGCAGAGTCGGCAAAGTGGTTTGTGACGGGTCTAGTGGTTGACACCGGAATCGCGCCGAACGGAAACAGGCGGCCGGATTTGCACGGACGGGAGTGGAATGCACGTTATCGCCCAAGGGCTCATTACCGAGGACAATCCGCCGCACCTGATCGGCGGGCGCGAGCGTGAGACCGGTCGCGTCGTGTTTCCGTGCCCTCCCGGCGAGCGGTACGAGCAAGTCGCCCTGTCGCGCACCGGCACGCTGTGGTCCTATACGATCCAGCGCTACCGTCCGAAATCGCCGCCCTACAAGGGCCCCGAGGCCTTCCGCCCCTGGGCCGTCGCCTATGTCGAGCTGCCCGGCGAAGTGATCGTCGAATCGCGCCTGACCGACGTCGCCTTCGAGGACATCCGCATCGGCATGCCGCTGGAACTGACCATGATCCCGCTTGATCCGGACGCGCCCGGCTCCATGATGATCCCTGCCTTCCGTCCCGCAGGAGCAGCAGCATGAGTGGCGACGTCTGCATCGTCGGCGTGGGCATCCACCCGTTCGGCCGCACCGATGGCCTGTCCGGCCTTGAGCAGGGCGTCTTCGCCGTGCGCGAGGCGCTGGCCGATGCCGGGATCGACTGGCCGCAGATCCAGTTTGCCTATGGCAGCTCGGACGCGGCTGGCAATCCCGACACCATGGTCGAGCGCCTCGGCCTTACGGGCGTGCAGTTCATCAACGTGCGCAATGGCTGTGCCGCAGGCGGATCGGCGCTGTTCTCGGCGCAGATGGCGATCAAGTCCGGCGAGTTCGACATCGGCCTTGCCGTCGGCTTCGACAAGCACCCGCGCGGCGCGTTCAACGCGCTGCCTTCGGAATACAACCTGCCGGAATGGTATGGCGATGCCGGCTACATGATCACCACGCAGTTCTTTGCGGCCAAGATCATGCGCTACATGCACGAACACGGCATCAGCCAGACCAGCCTTGCGCGCGTGGCCAACAAGGCGTTCCGCAACGCCGTCCACGCCCCGCACGCCTGGCGGCGCGAGCCCGTGGACATGGAGACGATCCTCGAAGCGCCGCTCGTGTCCGATCCCTATACCAAGTACATGTTCTGCTCTCCGGCAGAAGGCGGCGTCGCGCTGATCCTTGCCAGCGAGAAGAAGGCGCGCGAGCTGGGCAAGCCGCTGGTACGCCTCAAGGCCGCGACGATGCGCACCCGCCCGCCCAAGAGCTTCGAGGTCTTCGCGCCTTCGATCGACATCGGCGGCGGCAAGGCCACGGCCACGCAGATCGCCAGCGCCGATGCCTTCCGCATGGCCGGGATCGGACCGGAGGACATTTCGCTCGCCCAGTTGCAGGACACCGAATGCGGTGCCGAGATCATGCACATGGCCGAGAACGGCTTCTGCAAGGACGGCGAACAGGAAGCGTGGCTGGCGCAAGGCCGCACCGAGATCGGCGGCGCGCTGCCGGTCAACACCGACGGAGGCTGCCTGGCCTGTGGCGAACCCATCGGCGCTTCGGGCCTGCGCCAGGTCTATGAAAACGTCGTGCAGCTGCGCGGCGATGGTGGCGGGCGTCAGGTTCCCGGCAATCCCAAGACCGCATACAGCCACGTCTATGGCGCCCCGGGCGTCTCTGCCGTAACCATTCTCGAGCGTTAAGACATGGATATCGACCTTTCCCCCGAAGAACTGGCCTTCCGCGACGAAGTGCGCGCCTTTCTGGCAGAGAAGCTGCCCGAAGAGGTGAAGCACGGCGCGGCAATGTCGCCCACGGTCTTCGTCGAGCCCGACATCGGCCAGCGCTGGAACGCGGTGCTGAACGAGAAGGGCTGGCTCGCCTACCAGTGGCCCAAGGAAGTCGGCGGCACCGGCTGGACGCCGACGCAGCGCTATATCTTCGAGAAGGAATGCGCGCTGGCCGGCGCTCCAAATCTCACCGTGCTCGGCCTGAAGCTCGTCGCTCCGGTGATCTACACCTTCGGCACGCCAGAACAGAAAGCCAAGTACCTGCCCCGCATCCTTTCGGGCGAGGACTACTGGTGCCAGGGCTTCTCCGAGCCCGGCTCCGGATCGGACCTGGCCAGCCTGCAGTGCCGCGCCACGCTTTCCGAAGACGGCACGCACTACAAGCTCAACGGCTCGAAGATCTGGACCACCCATGCGCACTGGGCGAACAAGATGTTCGCGCTGGTACGCACCGATGCGAGCGTGAAAAAGCAGGCGGGCATCTCGTTCCTGCTGGTCGACATGAACCAGCCCGGCGTCTCGGTACGTCCGCTGCTGACGCTGGCGGGCGACCACGAGGTCAACCAGGTGTTCCTCGAAGACGCGATCGTGCCGGTCGAGGACCGCATTGCCGAGGAAGGCGATGGCTGGAAGCTCGCCAAGTTCCTGCTCGAGAACGAACGCGGCGGTTCGTGCCATTCGCCCAAGCTGGAATACGATCTCGACCAGATCGAGCAGGCAGCGGCGGATGAGCCTGATGGCCGTGGCGGCAAGCTGGCCGACGATGTCGACTGGAAGCGCCGCGTCGCCAAGGTGCGTCTCGGCATCCAGAGCCTCGAGATGATCGAGCTGAAGATCCTCTCGGAGGTGGCCAAGGGCCGTGCGCCGGGGCCGCAGACCTCGCTGTGCAAGCTGCTGGCCTCGAACCTGCGGCAGGACGTCGATCTGCTGGCGGTGGACCTCTATGGCACAGCCGGCCTCCAGCTCGATTTCGCGCGGCCGTTCTATGGCGACAATGCGCCCGAGGCGATTCATTCCAGGGGCGCGCAAGTCGCCTCGGCACGCTATCTCAACAGCCGTGCCTGGACCATTTTCGGCGGAACCAACGAAGTGCAGGCGGGCATCATCGCGCGCACTGTGCTCGGACTTTAAAGGAAGAAGAGGATGCAACTGAGCCGTGAGGCGCTATTGCGCGCCTATCGCCAGATGAAGGTGATCCGCGAATTCGAGGAACGCCTCCACGTCGATATCCAGACCGGCGAGATCGCCGGCTTCACCCACCTCTACTGCGGGCAGGAAGCTGTCGCAGTGGGCGTGTGCGAGCATCTCGACAACGACGACAAGATCGTCTCGACCCATCGCGGCCACGGCCACTGCCTTGCCAAGGGCTGTGACGTGAACGGGATGATGAAGGAAATCTGGGGCAGCCGCGACGGCCTGTGCAAGGGCAAGGGCGGCTCGATGCACATCGCCGACGTCGACAAGGGCATGCTCGGCGCCAACGGCATCGTCGGCGCGGGCGCTCCGATCGCGGTGGGCGCAGGCATTGCCGCCAAGATCGACGGCAAGGGCAAGGTCGCCATCACCTTCTCGGGCGACGGCGCGTGCAACCAGGGCACCACCTTCGAAGCGATGAACATGGCCGTGGTCACCAAGGCCGCGACGATCTTCGTGTTCGAGAACAACCACTATTCCGAACACACCGGCTACCAGTACGCAGTCGGCACCAGCGGCGACATCGCCAGCCGCGCCGAGGCCTTCGGCATGAAGGTGTGGCGCGGTGACGGGACCGACTTCTTCTCGGTCTACGAAACGATGCGCGAAGTGCTCGACTACGTCCGCGTCCCCGGCAACGGCCCGGCAGCGGTCGAATTCGATACCGAACGCTTCTTCGGCCACTTCGAGGGCGACCCGCAGCGCTATCGCGGCCCCGGCGAGCTCGACCGCATCCGCGAGATGCGCGATTGCCTCAAGAACTTCCGCAAGTCGGTGACCGACGCGGGTCTTCTCGAACACGCCGATCTCGACGCGCTCGATGCCGAAGTGCTTGAAGCGATCGAGGAATCCGTCCGGCAGGCCAAGGCCGCCGATCGTCCCACCGCCGAAGACGTCCTGACCGACGTCTACATTTCGTACTGAGACGAGGGAGCGGACCAATGGCAAAAATGATGTACCGCGACGCCGTCGTCTCGACGATCGCAGAGGAAATGGAGCGCGACGAGAACGTCGTGTGCCTGGGCGAAGACATTGTCGGTGGCATGGGCACGCCGGGCGGCCCCGAAGCCATCGGCGGCATCTGGTCGACCTCGACCGGGCTGTTCGGCAAGTTTGGTGCGGACCGCGTGATCGATACCCCGATCTCGGAAAGCGCGATCATGGGCGCGGCAGCCGGCCTCGCGCTTTCGGGCAAGCGCCCGATTGCCGAGCTGATGTTTGCCGACTTCATCGGCGTCTCGCTTGACCAGATCTGGAACCAGATCGCCAAGTTCCGCTACATGTTCGGCGGCAAGACCAAGTGCCCGGCAGTGATCCGCATGGCCTATGGCGCGGGCTACAATGCCGCCGCACAGCACAGCCAGGCGGTCCACCAGATCCTCACTGGCATGCCCGGCCTCAAGGTGGTGATGCCCACCACGCCGGCCGACGTGAAGGGTCTGCTGCGCACCGCGATCCGCGATGACGACCCGGTGATCTTCCTCGAGCACAAGGCGCTCTACGGCGTTTCCGGCGAAGTGCCCGACGATCCGGACTACATGATCCCGTTCGGCCACGCCCGCCTGTCGCGCGCCGGGCAGGACGTGACGATCGTCTCGACCGGTTTGCTGCTCGGCTTCTGCGAGGCTGTGGCCGACAAGCTGGCTGCCGAAGGCATCGGCTGCGATGTGATCGACCTGCGCACCACCAGCCCGCTCGATGAGGAGACGATCCTCGACTCGGTCGAAGTGACCGGCCGCCTGATCGTTGTCGACGAAGCGCCGCCGCGTTGCAGCCTCGGCGCCGACATCTGCGCGCTGGTGGCCGAGAAGGCCTTTGCCAGCCTCAAGGCCCCGCCGCTGTCGGTAAACCCGCCGCACACCCCCATCCCGTTCGCGCGCGAGCTGGAATCTGCCTACCTCCCATCGGTCGACAAGATCGAGGCGGCGGTGCGCAAGGTTCTGGGCTACCGCTGAGGAGCCGCGACATGGCCAATATCCGCCCGTTCTGCATGCCCAAGTGGGGCATCGAGATGACCGAGGGCACGATCGCCGAATGGATGGTCAAGGAAGGCGAGGCCTTTTCCAAGGGCCAGGTCCTGTGCCTGATCGAGACCGCCAAGATCACCAACGAGGTCGAAGCCGAATACGACGCGGTGCTCAAGCGCCTGCTGACCCCTGCCAGCGAGGATGCGCACCCGGTGGGCGCGCTGCTGGCGGTCTTTGCCGATGCCGATACCTCGGACGCCGAGGTTGACGAGTTCATCGCCGGCTTCAAGCCCGCCGAAACCTCGGTCGCGGCCAAGGGCGGCGGTTCTGCGCCTGCTCCGGCAGCAGCGGCCCCTGCCGCTGCGGCTCCGGCCCCGGCGCGCGAGCCGAAGAAGATCGTCACCAACCGCGCGATCAGCCCCGAGGCGCTGAAGCTGGCCGAGGCCGAAGGCGTCGACATCGAGCCGATCGAGGGTTCGGGCCGCAACGGGCGCATCACCTATCAGGATGTGGTCCAGGCCCTGCGCCCGGAACGCGCCCAGTCCTACAAGGGCAGCGCACAACTGGTCGAGGACAGCCCCGAGGCCTTCGCCTCGCCGCTCGCCCGCCGCATCGCCGCGCAGCACGGGATCAACCTCGCCTCGATCAAGGGCACCGGCGCACGCGGCCGCATCTCCAAGGCCGACGTGCTGGCGCTGGTCAAGCCGACCACCGCCGCCGCGCCGGTGTTCGGCGCGCCGTTCGAGCTGGTAAACAACCAGCCGCAGGTCCAGCCCTTCGACAAGGTGCGCAAGGTCGTTGCCCGCCGCCTGACCGAAGCCAAGCACACCATCCCGCACTTCTACCTGCGCGTCTCGGCGGCGGTTGATGAGCTGATGGCCCTGCGCAAGACCGCCAACCTCGTCCTCGGCACCAAGGCCTCGATCAACGACTATATCGTCAAGGCCGTGGCGCTCGCGCTGGTGAAGCATCCGGACGTCAACGTGCAGGTCCATGGCGACAGCGTCCACAGCTTCCCGCACGCAGACGTCGCCATCGCGGTGGCCAGCCCCAAGGGCCTCGTCACCCCGATCGTGCGCCAGGCCGACCGTATGCACATCGCCCAGATCGCGGCGACCACCCGCGCCCTGATCGACAAGGCGCAGGCCGGCAAGCTCGGCTACGAGGACATGGACGGGGGCACCTTCTCGGTCTCCAACCTCGGCATGTTCGGGATCGAGCAGTTCGATGCCATCATCAACCCGCCGCAGGGCGCGATCCTTGCCGTGGGCGGCGCAAACCGCGTGGCGGTGGAGGCAGACAATGGCGACATCGCCTTCGAAACCCGCATCCAGCTGACCATGTCGGTTGACCACCGCGCCATTGACGGCGCGGCTGGCGCGCAGTTCCTGCAGACGCTCAAGGGCCTGCTCGAAGCACCGGAGGGCCTGTTCGCATGACCCGCAAGATCACCCAGTTGGGCCCGGTCGGCCAGCTCGCCTACCTGCCGCAGGATTTCGATGCGGCGGTCAGGTACTGGACCGAGACGATGGGCGTCGGCCCGTTCTACCTGATGGAGAACGTCGCGCTCGGCGATTGCAAGTACAAGGGCGTGCCCACCGGCGCGGTCTTCTCCATCGCCATCGCCTATTGGGGCGACGTGCAGATCGAGCTGATCCGCCCGGAGAACACCGAACCTTCGATCTACACCGGCGAATATGCCGTGACCGACAGCCTCCACCACATCTGCATTTTCGTCGATTCCATCGAGGAAGCCCGCGCGGCCTGTGCCGAGGCGGGAGCCGAGATCCTCGTCGAGGGCACTGTCGGGGCCGATGGCGCGGTAATCTACGTCGATCCCGGCAAGGGTCCGGGCCACGTGATCGAACTGCTACAGAACATGACCGGCGCCGACGGCATCTTCCAGATGATCAAGGACGCGGGCAAGGACTGGGACGGGTCGGAGCCACTGCGCAAGCTGGGCTGATCCGAAAACCGCCTGGTATCCGCACAGGCCGCGCCGTCCCACCCGGGACCGCGCGGCCTTCGCTGTTTCAGAACTCCGAAAGCAGGCGCCCGAGGCCTTCGATCCGGTCGGTGATGCCGAGCGTGCGCAGAGCGTGCCAATAGGTCGCGGTGTTGATCGCGATTACCGGCTTGTCGAGCTTCAGTTCATACTCGGCGGCAAGGCTGACCATCGAGAGGTTGGTGCCGACCTGCACGATCGCGTCGACGTCGCTGCCATTGAGATGGTCGATCACCTCGCGCAGCTTTTGCGGCGTCACCTTGGCGATGTCGGTCCAGCGCTTGCACTGCAGCGGCACGTCGCGGACCACCGAGAAGCCCGATTCCTCGAGGAAGCGCCGGACTTCGGCATTGGCGACCGGGTAATAGGGCGAGACGAAGCTGACCGTCTTGACGTTGCCATAGGCATGAAGCGCAGCGGCGACAGATTCCGAACCGGTCGAGGCGCCGACGCCCGCCAGTCCCTCGACTTCGGCCTTGAACTTTTTCCCGCCTTCGACGCCGCCGTAAAAGGTGATCGCCGACATGCCGAGGACGAGGTATTCGGGGCGCAGCGTCATCACCGAACGCACGGCGTCCATGGTGTTTTCGGCAATCGCGGTGGTCCCGGCGATGAAGTCCTCGTTCGAGAGGGCAACCGGGTCTTCCACGTAAATGCGCGAGAAGTGGTTGGTCACGCCGGCCGGGCGCATGCGCTCCATGTCGGGCTGGACGGTGGTGTTGGTGGAAGGGGCAATCACGCCGAGACAGGCGCGGTAACCCTGGACGTCGACCATTGGATTTGTCTCCGGAAAAAGCCGCGCCGCAGTCCCACCACTGCAGCGGCGCTTCACATCATACGATCGCAGCCGCCTGGGCGAGGCTGTCGAACATGGCTTGCCGCATCAGGTAATTGCGGCGGGTTTCGTCGTTGTTCTTGATTTCCAGCATCTTGGCACGGCGCGCTTCATGCGCTCCGTCCTGCCCGCCCTTGATGAAGGCCATGTTTTCCTTGGTCTGCATCTGGGTGAAGCTGTGCGTCACCTCGCGGCGCTGGCGATCGTAGAGCGCAAGGTTGGGCTCCATCGCCGCCTTGCCCTTGAGCACCGGCTCGAGCTTTTCGAACAGGTTGAAGGCATCGTGGACGCCCGAGTTCATGCCAAAGCCGCCGAGCGGATTGTTGAGGTGCGCGGCATCGCCGACCAGCATGACACGGCCTTCGCGGAACGACTTGGCCACCCGCTGGTGCACGCGATAGAGCGTGCGGTGCTCTGTCTTGACCGCTGCACCATCGCCGACGAGACGGTCGAAGATGCCGTTCTTGATCTTGTCGGAACGCAGTTCCTCATCGCTCAATGAACCATCGGTCGGCACCAGCACGCGCCACAGCGAGGGCACGCGCAGCAGGACGAGCCATTCCTTCGGGTCGGAAACGTAGTTCACCAGCGCAAGGTTGGGCAGGTAATCGGCAAGTTCCAGATCGGTCGACAGGCACAGGAAGCGCTCGGGATAGGTAAAACCGTCGAACTCGATGCCGAGCCACTTGCGCACGATCGAATTGGCGCCATCGGCCCCGATCAGGAAGTCGGCGCGCAGGCGGTTGATGCCGTAGGGCGTCTCGGCCCAGAGATCGACGCCGCTTTCGTCCTGCTTGAAGGTCAGCAGGCGAGTGCTGAAGTGCATCTTGGCGTTCGAGTACTTCTCCAGCCCGCCAGCCAGCGCACGCGACAGGTGGTACTGTTCGCACTGGATGCGGAAAGGGTAACGGGTGACGTCCTCGATCTCGCTGAGATCGAAATCGATCACTTCGCCGCTGGTCCGGTCACGCCAGTGATAGACCGGCGCCTTCAGGCCCTTTGCCAGCAGCATCGGCGTGATGCCGATGGTGTCGAGCATTTCGAGCGTCGGCGGATGGAAGGTCGACGCGCGCAGATCCTGCGCACAGTCCTCGCCCGATTCGAGCACGACCACGTCTACCCCCGCCTGGGCCAGCAGCGTCGCCAGAACCGTCCCTACCGGGCCTGCTCCGACAATTGCCACCTGGCACCGTTCAACCCCTGTCATATCCAGCGGACTCCAATCTGACTTCTGCTATGGCTATGGACCGGGGCGCGGTGGTGCGTTGGCAAAGCGGCCAAACTATCCGCCTTGCGGTGATTGGCAGGTCGGATGCCCGAAAACGCGCAGTGCGACTGCACAAGCAGCACCGCAATCGCGCCCGCCGCCGGAGCATCGAAGGTGGCGGAAAAGCGCAGCCAGATGGGGAGTTTCTCGCAATGACCGGACTGCGCCGCGCGACAATCATCGCGCTTTCCGCACTCAGCCTGCCCTCAGCCACCCTGGCGCAGGGCCACGATCCGGAAGCGGTCTACCGGGAGCGCCTTGCCGTGTTCCTCAAGGACCCCGGCAATCTGCCCTATGAACCGACCGAGCCGCTGGTGGGCACGAAGAGCTGGAAGCCCCTGCCGAAGGTGTCTCTGGCAAAAAGCGGCCTTGCTCCCGAAGCGCTCGAGAAGACGCGGGCCTATGCCGAGATGATGAATTCAAGCGCGTTCATGGTCTGGCACAATGGCCGGCTGGTGACGCAGTGGTACGCCCCCGGCGTGAACGAGCGGACGCCGATCACGTCGAAGTCGCTGTCCAAACCGCTGACGGCGCTGGCAGTGGGCCGGGCGCTGGCGCTGGGCAAGATCCGTTCGATCGACCAGTCGATTGCCGACTTCATCCCGCGCGCCAAGGGCACGCCCAAGGAGAAGATCACGATCCGCTACCTGCTCGACATGCGTTCTGGCATGCTCGACCAGGGCTTCAGCCCCGAGCCCGAACACCCCTACAACCGTGTGCTGCTCGACGAGAACTTCGGCGAGAAGATCATCGATCTCTACCCGATGCCGCACGAGCCGGGGAAGCACTACTCCTACGCCAACGCGCCCAGCGACACGATCGCCATGGTGATCGAGGGTGCGACCGGCATGCGCTATGGCGACTGGGTCAGCCGCGAAGTGCTGCTGCCGCTGGGCGCGCAAGGCGGGACGATGTGGGTCGGCAAGCTTGGCGGCCTCGCCCATGCCGGCTGCTGCTCGACGATGCCGGCTGACACCTATCTGCGCTTTGCCGTGCTGCTGTTGCAGGACGGCGTGTGGAACGGCAAGCGCCTCCTGCCCAAGGGTTATGTCGCCGAAATGCGCAAGGGCACCGAGGCGAATCCGAACTTCGGCCTCGGCATCTGGCTCGGCTCGCCCTATCGCCAGCGCCGCCCGTTCGGGGCGCCGGGGATGCTGGGGCCGCACGTGTTGCACAGCGAGCCGTTCCTCGACCCGGACCTGTTCATGTTCGACGGCAACTCGAACCAGCAGGTGGCGATCAGCCCGAAGTACAACCTGATCGTGCTGCGCGTCGGCGCAACGCCACCCGCGCCCAAGGACGGCAGGCCGGAGTGGGACAACGCATTCCTCCCGAACACGCTGATCCGCGGAATCAGGAAGTAACGGGCAACCTGTAGCGGCTGAACACCAGCAGCGCGATCACCTGCAAGGTGGCGGGGATCGCGCTGTAGAGCAGGACGATGCCGGTGATGGCGCTCCCGCTCTGCGCCGCCGCACCGCCGGTGGAGGAGACGAAACCGAACGCACTCATCACGATCCCGGCGATCACCGGGCCGAGCGCGAAGGCGAGCTTCTCCATCGCAGAAAACAGCCCGGCAAATACGCCCTCGTTGGCCACGCCCTGCATGCGGCGCTGGTAGTCGACGGTATCGGTCATCATCGACAGCGCGAGCAGGATGAAGCCGCCATTGACCGAGCCGATCACCACCGCGCGCAACAGGATCAGCAGGTGTTCGGTATTGACCGGCTGCCCGCCGGGCAGCGTGGCGACATCGGCCCCGCCCTTGCCGACCCACAGCCAGGTCACCGTCACCGCCGCCCAGACCAGCGAGGCGAGGACATAGGCACGCGGCTTGCCGATGCGGCGCGGCAGCCACAGCCACAGCGGCTGCGCGGCAAGGCTGGCGGCGGACATGCACAGGATGAACACCGGAATCAGCCAGATCGCCTGCACCGCATAGAGGAAGACGAACCCGATCACGGTATAGCTCGCCGCCTGGCCGATGTTGGACAGGAAGCTGGTGGCGAGCAGGACGAGGTAGGGCTTGTTGGCGGCCACGGTCTTCAACTGGTCAAGCAGCGATCCCGGCACGGCGCCTGCGTTGATCAGCGGCACCTTTCGCAATCCGCTGGCCGTCGTCAGCATCGAAACGAGGCACAGCGCGCCGAAGATCCAGCTCATCGCGTGCCAACCCGCAGCGCCGCCGCCGAAGTGCATGATGATCGGTTGGGCAAGGCCGACGCCGACCAGCACGCCCAGCGTCGCGAAGAACATGCGCAGCACCATGATGCGGTTGCGCTGGTGCGGATCGCCCGAAAGCTCGGCCGCGATGGCGAGATAGGGCACCGAATAGACGCTGAACGCGGTCGAGGCGAGGAAGAACAGCGCGCAGATCGCCCCCGCCGCGATGTACGGGCTTGGGTAGGCGGTGAACGCAAACAGCGCGATGAAACCCAGCGTCGTTCCCACCGCGCCGCCGATCAGGAACGGCGTGCGGCCGATCGCGGTCTTCATCCGATCGGACCACGCGCCGACCAGCGGATCGCACACGATCAGCCACAGCTTGGGCACCAGCACGACAAGTCCGGCAAGCCAGGCGGGGACGCCCAGCATCGTCGTCATGAACAGAGGCAGCAGTACGGCGGGCGTATCGCGGAACACCTGCGCGCCCAGCTGGCCGACGCCGTAGCGCAGCACGACGCCGGTCGGCACCTCATCAGGCAGGGAGGAAGAGGCGGCGAGGCTGGCGTTCATCGGGCAGTATCCGGGATCAGGAGAAATGGCAGGGCGTCAGACGCAGGCGCAGACCGTTTTCCATTCGAGGTAGTTGTCCATCGCCTGCCGCCCGCTGTCGCGGCCCCAACCCGATTGCTTGACCCCGCCGATGGCGAGGCTGGCATCGTACATGGCATGGCAGTTGATCCACACCGTCCCGGCGCGGATATCGGCCGACATGCGGTGCGCGGTGGAAAGGCTTTCGGTCCAGACGCTGGCGGCAAGGCCATAGTCGCTGGCATTGGCGGCAGCGACGACCTCTTCGGCATCGTCGAAAGCCTGCACCACCAGCACCGGACCGAACACTTCCTCGCGCACGATCTCCATGGCCGGGTTCACGTCGACCACCACGGTGGGGCTGATGAACGTCCCCGCATCGCCGCTGCGGTCGCCACCGGTCAGCATCGTCGCGCCATCGGCCTTGGCCCGCTGGAGGAAGCCCTCGACGCGCTCGGCATGGCGGGCCGAGACGACCGGGCCCATCTGCGTATCGGGCAGCAGGCCGTGGCCCATCTTCAAGCCCCTGGCGTAGGCGGCCACGCCTTCGACCACCTGATCGTGAACCGAGCGGTGGACATAGAGCCGCGACCCGGCGATGCACACCTGCCCGCCATTGAAGAAGATCGCGTTGGCAACGCCCGGCACGGTGATGCCCATGTCGGCATCGGGGAAGACGATCGAGGGCGACTTGCCGCCCAGTTCCAGCGTGACGCGCTTGAAGTTGGTCTTGGCGGCATCGAGCACGGCGCGTCCCGTCGCGGTCGATCCGGTGAAGGCGATCTTGTCGACATGCGGGTGCGCGGCAAGCGTTGCCCCGGTCTCACCGCCAAGGCCGGTGACGACGTTGAGCACCCCGGCAGGCACTCCCGCCTCGACCATCAGCTCGGCCAGGCGCAGCGCAGTGAGCGAGGTATCCTCGGCAGGCTTGAGCACCACGGCGCAGCCTGCTGCCAGCGCCGGCGCCAGCTTCATCGCGGTCAGCACCAGCGGAGAGTTCCACGGCACGATCGCCGCGACCACGCCGACCGGTTCGCGCACTGTCCAGGTGCGCATCTGGCGGCCAGCGGGCTGGTAGTTGATCGAGCTTTCGAGCGAATTGCCCTCGATCGCCATGGCCTGCCCGGCAAAGAAGCGGAACTGGTTAACCGCGCCCGGAATCTCTGCCCAGCGCCCGACGAACAGCGGCTTGCCCTGATCGAGCGTTTCCAGCTCGGCGAGATCATCGATGTTGGCCTCGATCAGGTCGGCCACCTTCCACAGGATGCGCGCGCGCTCCACCGGGACGGTTGCCTTCCAGAGGCCAAGCGCAGTGCGCGCGGCAGCAACGGCGGCATCGACATCGGCGGGACTGGCCGCCGCGATCCGTCCGGTTTCAGCGCCGGTCGCCGGATCGAGCGTGGCAAAGTCAGCGCCACCTTCGGCCTTGCGCCAAGCCCCGCCGATCAGCAGTCCTTCGCCACGCCCGCGGCGGGCGAGAAATTCAAGATTGCCGGGGCGAAGATTCGCGAGATCGAAAGCCATGACTCTGAGATGCTCCTGTGGATGCGACCTGACTGCCCCTTGGCCCCGGCATCAGCCAGAGCGCCATAGCCCAAAAGCCGCTTGGCGGATAACTTTGTCCGAAAAGGCCGGGGAGGATCAAGCCAGCCGGAACGCCTCGAACCGTGCGCCCCACGGCGTGATCGCCGCAATCGCTTCTGCCTTGCCATAGGGCGCCCACATCACCTCTCGCGCGGCACTGACCTCGCAACCGGCAGCTACCATCGCCGTGGCGAATGCGGAAAGGTCGGACACCGGCAGGCGCAGCGCTGCCCAGCCGCGCATCGGTGGACGAGCGTCCGAGAAATCGTGCCCGCCGCAGCCGAAGCTGATGATCTCGACCGAGCCTTCCATGCGGCCATGCGGATGGTAGATGCCGATGCGCATGGGGATCGTGGCGGCCAGTGACGGCGGCAGGCCCATGCAGTTCACGCCGCCTTCATTGCCGGCAAAGCCTTGCGTCTCCTGCACCGGCGCCCAGCCGAGGTGATCGACGAAGAGCGCACGCGCGGCATCAAAGTCGGCGACGATCTGCGTCGAATTGAACACCCACGAGGCGTTGCCGCCGATGCCGTCATAGCCCTGCAGCGGCGGGCTGACGCGCTGCATCAGCGCGATGCACAAGCCATCGGCGTCGGTCTCGACCACTTCGCGCACGGCCATGGCTCCGAACTGCCAATCGGTGATCGGCGAGCTGGCACGGCATCCCGCAATGCCGAGCGCGGCGTGAAGCGCGTCTATGCCGGTCAGCGCACGAATGTTGATGTCGAAGATGCCGCCGCTGTCCCACGCCTGCCCGCCATCGCGCATCAACGGTGCGGGCGCGCCTGCCAGCGAAATCAGCCGGATGGCGCCGCGCTGCGCATCCGGATGCATGATCAACGCTTCGCGCGCTGTCGTACCCTCGGCGAGGCCCAGCAGAGCCAGCACATCGGGCGCAACATCGCCTGCATGGACTAGGCGATAGCCCAGCGCCCCGGCGAGACGCCGCGCCGAGGCCTCTGCATCGGCAACAATGCCGACGACTTCGTGAAATCCGCTGTCGAGCGCAATCATGGCTTGCCCAGCATCCGCGAGAGGACGCCGTCCTTGTCAATGAAGTGGTGCTTGAGTGCGCCGCCGATGTGGAGCAGCAGCAATGCGCCGCCAGCCCAGACCATGTAGACGTGGGCCTTGGCAAAAAGGCCGTAGCCGATCAGGCCCGGCGCATTCCACGGGCGCGGCGTGACGATGTGAGGGATGAGACCGCCGGGACCGAAGCCGTTGTGGGTGAAGAACCACAGCTCGGGCGCGGGATAGCCGCCGCCCGCGCCAAGTGCGGAGAGCGCGGCCCACCCGCTCAGCGGCAAGAGCAGCAGCAGTGCGTAGAGCAGCGCCTGCACCCAGCGCGCCGCCAGCCTCGCAGCCGAACTGGTGCCACGCGGCAAGGCCGGAGCGGGATGCCGCAGGCGCCACCACAGGCGCACAAGCACCGCCAACAGCAGAATCAGTCCCAGCGTATGATGGATCTGGCTCGTCCGCAGATGCAGGCCCGCCAGCGGTCCACCGCGCGCGCCGTCGAGATAGGTCCACGCCATGGTGAAGCCTGCCGGCACTTCGACCAGCACGGCCAGCGCCGTTCCCCAATGCAGCCAGCGCGCGGTGGATGTCCAGCCAGAGGGCGCGGCGTCCGGCGAAAGCAGGGTGGATTGCGTCATGCCACCAGCCTGCCGCTACAGCCCGCCAGCAACAGCGCGTTCACGGTGCTGACCACTGGCCGGATATTGCCAGCTCATGCGGCAAGGTCCTGCGCACGTTCCGCCGCTTCCACGCTCGCCCCGTCGAGCCGGTAGAACAGCATGGTGACGATCGCCGCGATCATTGCTCCTGCCGGGATGACCGAAACGCACAGCAGCACCGCAAGCCGGGCATCCGCACCCTGTGCGGCAGCCATGCCGCTCGCCGAGGGAACATAGCCCATGGCCGAGAGGAATGCGCCCATCGCAGCCAGCGCGGCGGCAGATGAGAGCTTGTCGAACAGCGTGGTGAACCCGGCAAAGGCCCCCTCGCGCCGCTCGCCGCTGGTGACGTAGTCATAGCGCACGGCATCGGACAGGAGCGAATACGCGCACAGGATCATGCCGCCGCCAGCAAGTCCGCTCGCCGCACCGCGCAGCGCGATCAGCAGCATCGGCTCACCCGGTCCTGCCAAAAGCCAGCTGAGGTGCACCAACCCGAACAGAGCGAGCGCGCCGATGTAGCAGGCCTTCTTGCCCAGCCGGTTCGAGAGCCAGATCCACCCGGTCATGCTCACCAGCATCGCCACCGTGGCCAGCATGAAGTAGGTGCCGAGCACGCTGTCCTGCTGTGCGAGGCCGATACGGGTATAGAAGGCCAGTGCCGCCGAACCGATCGCGGTGCCGAACAGCAGAAAGACGTGCGCAATGGCGAGGATGCGAAACGGCACGTTCCGCCATGCCAACTGGACCTGCCGCCACAGCCCGACCAGCGGATTTGTCCTTGCCGCCTGCGCCGATGCCGAAGGAGACGTGCGCGGTGCGTGAGCGAGCAGGTGCAAGGCCGCCATCGTGGCCAGAAATACCACCGCACTGACGATCAGGGCGACAAGCAGATGCCCGCTGCGGCTCGGCCCGGTCTGGCTGAGCAGCCAGGTCGGCAGGGTCGAACCGAGCATGGTGCCGATGGCCGTGCCGTATGTCCGCCAGCCCATCAGCCGCGTACGCTCCTTCGGATCGGCGGAGCTTTCAACCAGCATGGCAAAGCCGGGGATCGTCAGCAGGGTATAGCCGGTGGCGTGGATCACCAGCGCCAGCGTGACGAACAGTTGCGCCAGCAGGATCGAACCGAACGAGGGCGCGCCGAACAACAGCGCCAGCCCTAGCGGCATGGCCAGACCGCCCGCGAAGAGGAAGGGCAGCCGGCGCCCCCAGCGCGTCCGCGCCCGGTCGCTCCACGCACCGACGGCAGGATCGGCAAAGCCATCGTAGATCTTCACGAAAGCGAAGATGGCCCCCGCCGCCCCTGCCGATATGGCGAGGCTGTCAGTCATGAAGCGCAGGCCGAGCACGGTGACGAGGTTCTGCCCCGCCGCATGGGCGAGCGGGATCAGCAATGATCCTATGCGGATGGCCCATATCGCGGCCTGGCGCGGTGGCGTGGCGGCCTGCCCGTTCCCCACCTCAGCGCGCTGCATCACGCTGCGCCACGGCGGCGCGGACCAGCGGGATGAGGTCACGCCCGATGCCGATCACGTCGTCCACGGGATCAAACCCGCGCAGGATGAACTTGTTCACGCCCGCGTCGTAATAGTCCATCAGCGCATCGGCCACTTGCGCAGGCGTGCCGACGAGCGCGCCCGAATTGCTCTGCCCGCCCCGCAGCTGGTTGATCCCGTTCCAGAAGCACTTCTCCAGCCGGTCTCCGCGCGCAGCGAGTTCTGCCGTGCGCTTGAAGCCATCGGCCTTGGCGGCGACGGTGTTTACGGCAAGCTTGCCCATGTTGGCGGCAACGCTGTCGCGGATGGCATCGGCGCGGGCCCAAGCCTCCGCCTCGGTCTCGCCCAGCACGACGCGCATCGAGCAGAGGAAATCGGGGTTGCGGCCATGCGGTGCCGCCACCGCGCGCACCTTGGCCACCACCTCGGTCATGCCCGCCACGGTATCGGACAGCGTGGCAAAGGTATCGCAATACTGCCCCGCCACTTCCAGCGCGGCCGGGCTCATGCCGCCGAAATAGACCGGCACGTCGCGGTTGGCGGGCTTTACCGCAGCAAAGCCGCCGGTGAAGCGGAACCACTTGCCCTCATGCGTGATCGGCGCGTCGCTGGTCCACATCGCGCGCAGGATCTCGATGTATTCCTTCGCGCGGTCATAGCGTTCGACCTTGGTCAGGTAGTCGCCATCGGCCTGGGTTTCCTCATCGCTTGCAGCCGTGATGATGTGGACGCCAAGCCTTCCCGGCATCAGCCGGTCGAGCGTTGCCAGCATGCGCGCGGCCATCGTCGGAGGGATGAAGCCGGGGCGGTGCGCCAGCATCACGCCCAACCGCGTGGTGTGGGCAGCGATGGTGGCGGCAATGGTGAAGTTGTCCGGCATCACCGCCGCATTGGCGACAAGGACCTTGTCATAGCCCCAGGCATCGTGGAGCCGCGCCATGCGAACAATGCCTTCGGGATCGAAGGTCTCGAACGGAAGAGGCGCGATCTCGCTGGATATGTTGTGATTTATCAGTCCGTTGATCTCAACAGGCATTGCCGCCTCCGCTAACTGGCCGGGCGCAACTCTATGCCTCGGCAGATCGGGGCGAAGCGGGGCACGCGGCCTGTCCGCCTGTCGGAGCTATCCGATGGGCGGATGGAGCGCCTGCCTTGCTGTGCAGACCCGGCACAACCTGTTCCTTCTTCGCCTTCAGCCAGCGGAGGTGGGTAGACGGCAATGCAGAGCGCGACTGTTGCAGGTTACGAAAGCCACGCCACCAACGAATTCGCGCAAGGCTGGCGCGTGCTGGTCGCCTCGCTGCTGGGAATTGGTTGCGGCCTGGCGGCAATGCCGTTCTACACCGTCGGCGTCTTCGCGCCCCATCTGGCGAAGGAATTCGGCTGGTCGTTTGGCGAGATCATGGCCGGGCTGACGATAACCACGGTGGTGGTGATCGTCGCTGCGCCGGCTGCGGGCATCCTGTGCGACAGGTTCGGTACCCGCCGCGTGGCGATCAGTTCGCTGGTGATGTTCGGCCTCGCCTACCTCTCGCTGGCGATGCTTGGGAATTCTCTGGTCCAGTTCTACGTGACCTGGGCGGTGATCGCGACGCTGGGTGCAGGAACGCTGCCGATCACCTTTACCCGCACCGTCAACCAGTGGTTCGACCGGCATCGCGGCGTTGCCTTGGGTATCGCCATGACCGGGACCGGGGTTTTCGGCGTGCTGTGCAAGCCGCTTCTGGCGTGGGTGATCGGCGGCTGGGGCTGGCGTGCAGGCTATGTCGCGCTCGGTCTGCTGCCGCTGGCGCTGGCGCTGCCCGCAGTGGTGCTGCTGTTCCGGGAACCTTTGCAGGCAACCCTTGCCGAGGGCACGGCCCCCTCAGCCGAACTGCCCGGCCTGACCAAGAGCGAGGCCCTGCGGCAGTGGCGCTTCTGGCTGATCGCGATAGTTCTGCTGCCGATCTCGTTCTCGCTCGCGGGCGCAGTGCCCAACCTCGAGCCGATCCTGCTCGATCGCGGGATCGATCAGGCAACGATCCTCACGCTGACGCCGCTGATCGGGCTGACCGCGATTGCCGGACGCATAGTCGGCGGCTGGCTGCTCGACCGGTTCTGGGCTCCCGCCGTGGCCTTCGTCCTGCTCGGCGCGCCGGCGATTTCCTGCGTGATCCTGGCCAGCGCGCAGCTTGATCCCGGCATGGCGCGCTTTGCCATCCTGCTTTTGGGCTTCGCTCTCGGCATCGAATACGATGTCGTCGCCTATCTCACCTCGCGCTATTTCGGGATGAAGTCCTATTCGGCAATCTACAGCGTGTTCTACGTGTGCTTCGCCACGGGCGCCGGCTTCGGCCCGCTGATCTTCGGCATCATCCGCGACTGGTCGCACGACTTTGCCCCGGCGCTGCTTTCGGCGGCGGTGGCGCTGCCGGTCTGTGCCGGGGCTTTCCTGTTTCTGGGTCGCTACCCCCAGCTGAAATGAGACCGAGGATCTGACCGTCATGCGGACAGACTGTGGGGCATGGCAGCGTCAGGCCGGTCGCCGATGGCAGGAGCGAATACTGGAAAAAGACAAGGTGGACACGGCAAGATGAGCATCATCGGCACGAAGATGGTCTGCGAAAGCAAGACCGCACGGCAGATCTTCGAAGAGGTCATGGCCAACCCGGCCCGCACCAAGTTCGGCTTTGGCGAGAAGCTCGCCATCGTGAATGTCGATTTCCAGAACGCCTACACCCGGATCGACCGCTACAAGACGGCCTACGAAACCGATCCGCGCCAGATCGAGCACACCAACACCATCTCCCGCCTCGCCCGCGCCAAGGGCATGCCGGTGATCTGGACGCATGTTGCCTATGCCGAGGATGCCAGCGATGCGGGCGTCTGGGGCACGCGCACCAACACGCCCGACAGCCTGCAGAACATCAAGTACGAGTCAGACCGCCACGCCTTTGACGAGCGCTGCGAGATCGATCCGGCCGACATGATCTATACCAAGCGCATGCCGTCCGCCTTCTTCGAAACGCCGCTGCAGAGCCTGCTGGTGTGGCACAAGGTCGATACCGTGGTCGTCACCGGCGGCTCCACCTCGGGCTGCGTGCGCGCCACGGCGGTGGACAGCCTCAGCCGCGGCTATCGCACGATCGTGCCCATCGAGACCTGCGCCGACAAGCACGAGTCCTACCACTTCGCCAACCTCACCGACCTGCAGCTGAAGTACGCCGACGTCGAACCGGTGCAGACCGTGATCGACTGGCTGGAGGCGCGCTGATGCAGGAAGGCGCTGCCGACCCCGGCCTCTACGATTTCTCGCCCTATCGCGGGCGCAAGGCCTTCGCATGGCCGGGTGGGAAGAAAGTCGCGGTATGGGTCTCGCCCAACCTCGAATATTACGAGATCGATCCGCCCACGAACCCGCACCGCAAGTCATGGGCCAAGCCTCACCCCGATGTGGTCGGCTATGCCCACCGCGACCACGCCAACCGCGTCGGCCATTGGCGCATGGCCGAAGTGATGAGCAAGCACGGCTTCCCCGGCTCGGTCAGCCTCTCGGTCGCGCTGTGCCAGCACCACCCCGATGTGGTCGCCGATGCCAATGCGCGCGGCTGGGAGTTCTTCAGCCACGGCATCTACAACACCCGCTACTCCTACGGCATGGACGAGCGCCAAGAGCGCGCGATCATCGAGGATTCGATCCGCACCGTGCGCGAGGCGACCGGGCAGACGATCCGCGGCTGGCTCGCTCCTGCCCTCACCCACACCCCGCGCACGCTCGACCTGATCGCCGAGTACGGGCTCGATTACACCTGCGACCTCTACCATGACGATCAGCCGCAGCGGGTGAAGACCGCCAGCGGCGATCTGATCTCGATGCCCTACAGCCTCGAGGTCAACGACCACTACGGCTTCTTCATCTACAACATGAGCCCGCGCGAATACGCCCGCACGCTGATCCGCCAGTTCGAACGACTGGCCGACGAGCCATCGGGCACGGTCATGTGCATCCCGCTCCATTCCTACCTGATCGGCCAGCCGCACCGCATCGGCGCATTCGAGGAAGTGCTGCGCCACATCGCCGCCGATGGCCGCGCGTGGATCACCCGCTCGGGCGACATTGCCGACGCATGGCGCGCGGTCCAGACGGGAGAAGCCGCATGAGCCTCGATCCCGCATACCTTGAATACCCGCGCCGCCGCCTCGGCTACGATCACGACCTCTATCCCTATTCGGCCATGCCGACGCGCCGACCGCTGCAGTGGCCGGATGGCAAGGGCGTCGCGACGTCGATCGTCGTCAGCCTCGAATGGTTCCCGATCACGCCGTCGGACACGCCGTTCCGCGCACCCGGCCACATGCAGACGGCCTACCCGGACTACCGCCACTACACCGCCCGCGACTACGGCACGCGTATCGGTTTCTACCGGTTGCTCGATGCCTTTGCGAAGGCAGGCGTGCGGGTCTCGGTCGCCGCGAACGGGGCCATCGCGCAGCGCTACCCTTCGGTGATCCGCGACATCGTCGATGCGGGCCACGAAATCATTGCCCACTCGACCGACATGAACGGCACCATCGCCTCGACCCTGCCGGTGGACGCCGAGCGCGCCCTGATCCGTGACAGCATCGCTGCCCTGTCGGACGTGACCGGCAGTGCCCCGCGCGGCTGGCATTCCATCGCCCGCTCACAGAGTTTTGCGACCACCGACCTGCTGGTCGAGGCTGGCATCGAATACTGCGTCGACTGGGCCAACGACGAAGTGCCGTGGGCCTTCGCCAATGGTCTCGTCAACCTGCCGCTCAACCACGAACTGTCCGACCGGCAGATCATCAATGTGCAGCAGCAGTCGGTCGACAGCTACGCCGAACAGATCCTCGACGCGCATGACTGGCTGGCCGGTGAAGCGGCGGTTAGCGGCCCCGGCGGCGGCGGACGCCTGCTGCCGCTGCACCTCACGCCCTACATCATCGGCCTGCCCTATCGCATGGGCGCCTTTGAACGCCTGCTCGCCGATCTCAAAGCCCGCCCCGCCACATGGTTTGCGCGCGGGTCGGACATTCTCGATTCCTGGAGGAACCAGTCTTGAAAGCCTATCAACTTGGGGAACAGACAGGCCTTGAGTCGCTGACCATTGCCGAGCGCGACATGCCCGTCGCCGGACCCGGCGAAGCCGTGCTCAAGGTCAAGTACGTCTGCCTCAACAACCGCGACCTGCAGATCCTCGAAGGCCGCTATGGTGCGAAGAAGGCCGAAGACCGCATCCCCTTCTCCGAAGGTGTTGGCGAAGTCGTCTCGCTCGGCGAAGGCGCTGTCGGCATCGCCGTGGGTGATCGCGCGATTGCGCCCCACTTCGTGTCATGGATCGATGGCCCGTTCGAGATGCGCTATTTCGGCGCGGACCTCGGCACCATGCTCGATGGCTGGATGGCCGAATACGTCAAGGTTCCGGCCGCCGCGCTGGTCAAGGTGCCTGACAGCCTGACCGACGAAGCCGCCGCTCCCCTCGCCGCAGCCTCGCTTACCGCATGGCACGCCGTCGTTGAAGTCGGTCAGGTCCGCGCGGGCGATCTGGTCGTTGCGCTCGGCACTGGCGGCGTGGCCATGGCGGCGCTGCAAATCGCCAAGGCCAATGGCGCGTTCGTCGCGATCACCTCGTCCAGCGACGAGAAGCTGGAGCAGGCGCGCAAGCTCGGCGCAGACTACACCGTGAACTACGCCACCCACCCCGATTGGGCCTCCGAACTCCAGCGCCAGACCGGCGGGCGCGGCGCGGACATCGTCGTCGAAACCGGCGGCCAGCATACCCTGCCGCAATCGATCAACGCGTGCGCGGTCAACGCCCGCATCGTCATCATCGGCGTAGGATCAGCCGAAGGCCCACTGCCCAATTACGGCGGCATCATCGGCAAGAACATCACGCTCAAGGGCATTGCCGAAGGCAGCCGCGCCATGCTGGTGCGGATGGTCCGCGCGATGGAAGCGACCGGCTTTGCTCCGGTGGTCGACCGCGTGTTCGGCTTCCATGAGGCGCTCGATGCCTGCCGCTACCTCAAGTCCGGCGCGCATCTCGGCAAGGTGCTGATCAAGGTCGGCTGACGTATCAGGCTGGCGAAGGGTTCTGCAGATCGAGGCGGATGTTGAACCGGTCCGCCCGGTAGTGCGCGTATGTGCGCAGGAAAGGCACGTTGTTCTTGTCATAGACGGTGCGGGTAATGCGCAGGATCGCTGAAAGCGGCTCGACATCCAGCGCATCAACCAGCGAAGGATCGGCCAGCATCGCGCCAATGGTCTGCTCGGCGCGGTCGGCGTGGAAGCCCGCCTCGTCAAGCAGCTTGAGCAAGGGCGCGTTGGACAGGGTCCCTTCAGAGATGACCGCAGCCAACCCGCCGCGCACATAGCTGACGATGTAGCCGATCGGCGTGCCCTCAAGGCAGCGCACCCGCACTGCGCGGATCACGTCAGCCCCTTCCTCGATCTTCAGCGCATTGGCGATGATGTCGGTCGCCGCCCTGTGCTCTACCGAAATGACGTTGACGCTCGTCCCCTCGCCCAGCGCCATCAGGCTGTCGACCGCCTGATCGATGTTGGCCTCGATCGGCTTGGCCGGTGACGTGAAGATCACCCGCGTGCCAAGCCTGCGCCGCCGCTCAACATAGTGCTGTTCGGCAAGATCGCCCAGCACGCGGCGCGCGGTGATGCGCGAGACCTTGTACTGTGCCGAAAGCTGTTGCTCGGTCGGCATGACACTGCCGAAGGGCCGCTGTCCGCACAGGATCTCGTCGCGCAAGGCAAGGTAGATCTGGTGGTAGAGCGGCACTGCACCTTCGCGATCGAGCACGGTCTCTCCCTGCTGGCGCTGGACATCGCGAAGCGACGTGCCGCCGATGCGACACGCCGCTCTTCGATGCTCACCAGTGGTTAGTCAAGCCGCGCGAGGTGGCTCAGCGCTTGAGTTCGACCAGTTCGTACCAGGTCTGCATGTAGCCGCCGACGCCGCCCTGCACGAAGATCGCATCGTCATCGGCCGTCACCCACATGCGATAGGCCGGATGCGCCTCGCCACCGATGGAAACCATGCTGGCATCCTCGTCGGAGAATTCGAAGACGTGGCAATCGAAGGTCCCCGCCGCCACTGTCACGGTCTCTTCGCCAACATAGGCGAGGTTGATGGCGGTGCGCGCGATCAGCGGCGGGGTGGCGCCGCGATGGTCCGGCGAGGGCAGAAAGCAGGGGAACTTGCGCTTGTGCGGTCCCTTGCTGCGATCCATCTTGCGGGTGATGTAGGCGTCGGCCACGATCGGATGCGTGCCGAAGCCGTCGAACGGCGCGTCGATCGGCATGGTCTGCGAAACGCGACCGATGGACGGGCCATAGCTTTCGCATTCGACCGTATCCTTGTTGATGATGAACAGGCCAGCGCCCATGAACTCGTCCCCGATCACCAGGCGGACGAAGCAGTCCATCGGGCGGTCGTTCTCATCGAGGCTGTAGGTCACGTCGCGATGGACGGTCGGCGCCGGTTCGTCGATTTCGCAGCGGGCGCGCAGGGTGCGCTTGCCATCGCTGTGATGCGTCCAGGTGAACTCCTCGCGCCCGCGCTCCTCGCCATAGCGTTCGGGCTTGCGCGAGGTGTAGAGAATCCTGCCGGATATGGTGCGATGCTTCTGCAATGGAAGTCTCCTTGATATTCAGATGGATGAGCGGCGCTCAAACCGGCGTGGCAATGCCGAGGAAGCAGGCGACAAGAACCACGGCCCAAAGCACCATCACGGTCGGCTGGGTGATGGCGATGACCCCGGCAATCGCGCGGTCGCCATCGGGCGTCGGACCATTTTCGCGCAGCGCGATGATCGCGGGGAACAGCGGCACCAGCTGGCGGCGGACCAGCAGTCCGATGGCGATGCAAGTGGCGAGCGCGAGCAGCTTGAGCGAGATGAACAGCGGCAAGGCGATGGCGCCCGCCAGCCCTCCGATCCCGCTGCCGATCAATCCTGCCAGCACGACATAGCGGACGGCGATGTCGACGCGCTTGTAGCCCGCGCCGGCAGGGCCATGCTTGAGGTGGACCGTCCATGCCAGCACCAGCCAGGCAAGGCCCAGCACCCAGACGAGGACCGCCGCCGAGGCAGGCACATCGATCCAGCCCTTCGCCGCGGCAAGGCCGAAGCCGGTCGGAAATGCCAGGATCAGCGTGGTGCGCGGGGCCATGTCGATGTTGTTGAGGATCTTCAATGCCATCAGCCGTTCGGGCACCGAGCGCGAAGGATCGACCATGAACCGCGAACCGTAGAACGCGCCAAGATCGCCGCCGAGCCAGTAGATCGGGATCAGCAGATGCAGCAGCGTCAGCAGGGAAAGTCCGAAGTCCATCGTTCAAGCCCTCCCGCCGAAAAAGCGGTCCATTGCCGCCTTGCGCGACGCCCGGAACTCCGGCGCATCAAGGCGCGGCAGTTCGGCGAAGCTGCCGTTCTTGAGCAAGCCGGCCAGCGCAACGCTGGAAGCGTGGAGCGGATCGTTGATCGCAGCCATTGCCAGCGCCGGACACTCCACAAGCGGCAGGCGTTCATCCGCAGGCCACTTGAACGCCGCACGATAGTTGTGGTGATAGGTCGTGCTCGCCTTCATCACCTCGGTTATCCATGCGTGGAGGTCTGCCGCACTGCCCAGCCCGCTGTCACGACGACCGGCGCGGGTGCGGTTGTACCAAGGGAAGAACAGAAACTGGTCGCGGCAGAACTGGAACAGCCGCATCAGGTAGGCGCCATCGAGGTCGGGCTCGAACGGGAAGGCGTAACGTTGGATGACTTCGGCCAGTTCCTCGCCCTGCATCAGGCTGACCCCGTCGAGCACCAGCGCCGATACGCGGTGCGGCGCTAGGATCGCCAGCTCCGTGGCAATGGCAGCACCAGTGTGCGAGCCGTAGACGCGCACCCGCTCCAGCCCTGCCGCATCAAGAAATTCGAGCGCAGCCGCCGCCAGTTCCGCCACCGTCGGCTCGCCATCGAACAACGGCTCGCTATCGCCGTTGCCCGGCGTATCGGGCGCAAACACCCGCGCCTCGCCCGCGAAGTCCTCGATCAGCCGCACCTGCTGGCGCGAGCTTCCGGGCGAAGCATGCAGGATCAGCAAGGCCTCGCCGCTGTCCCCGGCGTGACGATAATGCATCTGGCCATGCGCCAGATCGACGAAGCCGCGCCTGATCGGTGGCCCGCCAATCACAGCTCGCCGCCTTCGACGATTTCCAGCAGCGCGCCTTCCGGCGTCATCAGCACGCCGCTCCGCCTGCCCGCATAGACCGCCCCCTCGCGCACCACCGGCGCGCTGGCCCAATGGCCGTCGAGACGGTCGAAGTCCGGATAGAACATGGTGGTGATGGCCACCCCGGGCGGCAGCGCGCCTGCATGGCGCGGGCGCTCGGTCGCCTCATCCGGATACTGGTCAAGTTCGAGGAAAACCTGCCCTCCGCCGCGCGCCGTGGTCAGTTCGGTCTTGGCCGTCTCGGGCAGGCCGAACGCCTTCTCGATCATGGTATAGCGGATCGCCACCGGATCGATCATCGGCAGGCCGAGCACATCCTTGACCCACTGTGCCGTTTTGCGAAGGTCCGGGCAGGCCAGCACCATGATGAACGGCCGGTCCACCAGCGATTGCGGCTGCGGGAGGCCGGTATCCGGGCCGGGCTGCAGGATCTGCGTGAGATAGACGGTCTCGAGGTCGCTCCCCCGCACCTGCATCGGCTTGATCGTGGCGAACCCGTCCAGCGGACGCGGTGGGCCGATCACCTCAAACGGGCTTTCGATCATCCGCGCGTTCACGGCTTCCACATCGCTGACGCACAGTTCGATCGCCGCCCAGCCATAAGTGCGAATCGGCGCATAGTCCGGCACCGGATCGCCTTCGACAAAGCGCAGGAAAACCTCCGCGCCCGAAGCCGGTTGCAGCACCGCATAGCGCCGCCCGGCACTGGCCGGCGCGCTCCACGCCTGCGCCAGGTCGGCCGGGACTACGCCCTGCTCGACCGTGCGGTAATCCATCCAGCGCTCATATCGGGCCACGGCATCGGCAAGATCGGCAACGACATGGGTGGCGCATTTCAGCAAGGTCATCGCAATTCCCTGAAATCGATCAATGGTTCGGCCGGCGTGGCCATCACGAAAGGACGCCGCTGCGGATCAGCGCGCCCAGGGCATCGGCTTCGCGGTCAAGCCCGGCCAGGGCCTCGGCCAAGGCATCATGGGCTTCGCCAAGCCCCGCGAAAGACAGGCAGGCGAGGGCCTTGGCCGCGTGCTGCGCAGGGGTGAGTGGCCATTCGGGCGAGCCGAGTTGCGCGCTCACCGGCTGCACCAGCTCCCGGCCTTCCACCGTGCGCACCCGCGCCAGCGCGGGCACGAAGGCGGCGAGATCGGAGTTGCCATCGCTGATGACCGTGATCCGCTGCGCCAGTGCCAGCACCTGCCGATCGGCGAGCGCCTCCCTGCCGAAATCCGTCAGCGTCACCGTGCCGCGCAGCAGCGTGACTGCCGCGAGATAGGGCAGGCACAGGCGGGCGTAGCCCGGCTCCATCCCCTCGCGCGCTGGACGTCCGACAAGGCGGTGGATCAAGGGCGGCGCATGATACTCAAGCGTATCGAGCGCGTCGGCGGTCAGGCCATGCTCCTCGCACAGCTGCTGCACCGCCACGATCCCGCCATGGCCTGCCCGCCCGGTCGGGAACGGCTTCCAGCTGACCTCTGTGATGCGGTGCCCGTGGCCCAGCCGCGCCAACGCAGGTGCCAGCGCCTCGCGCACCTCCATCAGCGGGAAATAGCCAAACGGCCCGTCCAGCGGCCGGGTGACGCCGGACATTCCGCCCCTGGCAAGATCGACGGCGACCAGACTGCCCCGCGCTGCATTGGCCACCTGCACCGGCAGCGCGGGCTTGCCCTCGACATGCGCCTGCATCGTGCCCGAAACCAGCGCCAGCGCATGGCCAAAAGCATCGAGGGCCTGCGCGCGCGGCATCTGCCGCAGCGAGGCTATCGCCGCCACGCAGCCGAAAATTCCCGCAGTGGCCGGGCGGAAGAACTTCAACGCATCGGGCGCGGCAAGGCCGAGCGTCACCGCCACGTCCACCCCGGCGACGATCGCGGTGAGAAATCGTTCGCCGTCCACAGCAGGCCCGCGCGCCGCCTCTGCCAGCAGCGCTGCCAGCACTGTCGCCATCGGGTGGAGCACAGCCGGCTCGTGAACGCAGTCGTACTCCTGACCGTGGATCTGGAAGGCATTGACGAACGCCGCCGATGCCGCAGGCAGCCGCAGGCCGGGACGGCCGAGTACGCCCGCCACCTCGCCTGCCCCCCAACCCTGCACCATCGCCAGCACCGCATCGGCATGAGCGGCATTGCGCCCCGCCACGCCCACGGCGAGCGAATCGTGCAGAAAGGTCCGGGCCCGACTTCGGGTGGCTTCCGGCAGGTCCGACCAGCGCAACGCCAGCGCGTGGTCGATCAGGACATGCGCCGGATTTTCCGCCTCGGTCATCTCAATGCGGCTCCTCACCGCCGGAGACGTTCATGCTCTCGCCGGTGATGTAAGCCGCTTCTGCCGAGCACAGGAACGCCACCGCATTGGCCGTGTCCTCGGGCAGGCCGGGGCGGCCCAGCGGAATGCGCGAGGCCATGTTCCTCAGGTATTCCTCGACGCTAATGCCTTGCACCGCGGCAAAATGCTCGTTCTGCCACTTGCCGAGGCCCGTCGTCACATGGTTCGGGCAGACGTTGTTGACGGTTATCCCATGCGCGCCCAATTCGATCGAGGCCGAGCGCACCAGCCCGACCAGACCGTGCTTGGACGCAGTATAGGCCTGCGCGTGCATGAAGCCGGACTTCGCCGCCTGGCTGGCGATGTTGACGATGCGCCCGCCCCGCCCTTGCGCGATCATCACTTCGGCAGCAGCCTGCAGGCCGAACCACGCGCCGGTCAGGTTCACGTCGATCACCGCGCGCCAGTCTTCGGGCGAGACCTCGCCCAGCGGCTTCATGATGTAGCCGATCCCGGCGTTGTTCACCCAGATGTCGAGCGAGCCGTGCGCGGCGACTGCGTGCGCAGCCAGCGCCCGCACCTGATCGGGATCGCGCACGTCGCAAGAGAACGTGGAGGCAGCACCCGGCATCGAGGCCGCAATCTCGCGCATTTCCGCCTCGGCCCCGATCATCGCGTCGGGCGTCGCGGCATCGCGTGAACCGCCGATGTCAGCGATGACCACCGTCGCACCCTCTTCAGACAGCCGCCGCGCAATCGCCTCGCCCAGTCCCTGCTTGCGGCCCGATCCGGTGATGACCGCAACCTTGCCGGCGAACTTCACGCGAGCACCTCTTCGGTGGTGACAAAGGTGACTTCGACCATGTTGTTGAAGGCGGCGGCAACCTCACCCATCGCGGCAGTCGCCACGTCCTTCCCGAACTGCTCCATGTCGGCAATGTCGAGCACTTCGATCCAGCCGAACGGCGGCTTGGCATCGCTGCCCAAGACGCGCGTCGCGCGGAACACGCGGAAGCTGGCGATCGAGGGCAGCGCGTTCACGGTCGGCAGATCGGTGCTGCGCGCCCAGGCGAGGTAATCGTCCTCGGAAACGCCCGGCTTCAGGTTGAAAACCGCAAATATGTGCATCGTCGTCCCTCGCTTTGTCGCCTGCCGGTCAAATCGGTGGATCGATCTGGTTCCCGGCATCCAGTGAATGCAGCCTGCGCAAGCAACCGAAGAGGAAGTCCGTGAGTTCTTCAGCAGACACCCCAACCCCGGCGCCGAACGATCCTAGCGCGGGTTACGACGGCCCCCCCGATTTTCGCGTCATTGGTCGCCACGCGGTTTTCCCGCAGACCAGCCATGACGAAATCGAGCGGATCAACTTCCTCGCGCAGATGAACCGGCACCTCGCCGCGCGCGTCGTTCCGGGGGTCAAGGCAGCGTTCGATGCCCGCGTCGTCCCGGCGTTCGAGGCGCAACATGGCCGGGCGATGGCAGACCGCCACGAAGCCCGCCGCGCCCTGCTCGAAGACCCTGCTTTCCAGACCTGGTCGGCCCTGCGCCGCTTGACGATGGAGCAGCGCCAACAGGCCGGCCGCTGGACGGCGCTGCGCCAGCGCGAGCGGCTGAACGCCGTGACCGCCGGACTCACCGAGGGCGATCCGCGCCTGTCGCTCGACCCGTCGCTGCCGATCCCGCGCTATGTCTCGGCGGTGGATCACCACTGCATGCCCGGCAGCTACCACACCGAATACTTCCCCGGCGATGCGGTGAACGGCGCGAACTACGATCATGCTGGCTTCGTCACTACCGGCGGCCTGCTCGGCGGCTATTCCGATGGCGGCGGCCATGCCGTGGTCAAGTGGGTCAGGCGCAACCTGCCCGACTTCAAGCCCCGCAAGATCCTCGAGATCGGCGGCACCGTCGGCCATTCCTCGCTGCCGCTGGCGCAGGCCTTTCCGGAAGCGGAGATGACCGTGGTCGATCTTGGCGCGCCGGTGCTGCGCTATGGCCTGGCCCGCGCCAAGTCCCTGGGCGTCGACAACATCAGCTTCGTCCAGGCGAGCGGCGAGGATCTTTCGATGTACCCGGACGCCAGCTTCGACTGGATCCAGACGACGATGTTCCTGCACGAGCTTTCGACCAAGGCCCTGCGCGCGATCTTTGCCGAGACGCGCCGACTGCTGAAGCCCGGCGGCATCGTGCTCCACGTCGAACAGCCGCAATATGCCCCCGAAATGCCGCTGTTCGAACAGGCGATGCGCGATTGGGACGCGTTCTACAACAACGAGCCGTTCTGGAGCCGGATGCACGAGATGGACCTCGACGCAGAGATGGTCGCCGCCGGGTTCGAGCGTGACAAGCTGATCCACGGCGGGGTGACCGGCGTGGTCGATCGCGAACTCTTCCCCGATGCGGAAGAGGACGACACCGAAGACTATGGCCGCAAGGCCGCATGGCATGTGATCGGAGCCGTGGCATGAGCTTTGCCGAAGCCCTCGCCGGAGCGGGCGCCAAGCCTGCGGGCAAGCGCCCCTACTTCCTCGAACCGCAGGTCGAGCGCGTTCTGGCCATCACCATGGCCATGGCGCAGGAACTGGCCGTGGCGCGCCAGCGCAGCGATACGCTGGAGCGCCTGCTGCTGGCCAAGGGCGTGTTGACGCCGGGTGAGATCGACGCCTTCGTGCCCGATCGCGCTGCCTCGGCTGAACGCCAGATGTGGAACCAGGAATTCATCGCCCGCATCCTGCGCATCGTGCAGCAGGAGAACGAGGCGGTGATGTCGCCTGCCGAGGTCGCCTCGGGCGATGTCGGCGAAGAGCTGGCGCGCGAGGCATGATTCCGGACTTCGAATACGTCATCCCGGTGCTGGTCATCGGCGGCGGCGCCTGCGGCTGCATCGCCGCGCTTTCCGCGCATCACGCCGGGGCGCAAGTGCTGCTGGTAGAGCAGGACGAGCGCCCGATGGGCAGCACTGGCATGAGCCAGGGCCTGATCTGCGCTGCCGGAACGAAGGCGCAAGTCGCGCTCGGCATCGAGGACAGCGCCGACACCTATTTCGCCGACATAATGGCCAAGACCAAGGGCCTGACCGATCCGGTCCTCGCCCGCGCCATTGCCGATCATGCCGGGCCGACGGTCGACTGGATGGTCGATACGCTCGACCTGCCGTGGGAGCTCGATACCGGGTTCCGTCCCGCCTATGGCAATTCCACTTTCCGCGTCCATGGCTGGCGCGGGCACGGTGGGCAGGACATGGTCGATCTGCTCCATCGCCGCCTTGCCGATGCGGGCGTCGACGTTCTGCTCGGCGCGAAGCTGGTCGAAGTTCATGCCGACGAGACCAGCCGCGTTCATGGCGTCACCCTCGAACGGCCGGATGGCGCGCAGGAGCTGGTCGGCTGCGAAACGCTGATCCTGGCCTGCGGGGGCTTTGCCGCCAACCGTGCCATGGTCGCACAGCACATGCCCGATGTCTCCCACGCCCGGAACAACGGACATGAGGGCAGCCAGGGCACCGGCATCGCCGTGGGTCAACAGCTCGGCGCGGGGCTTGGCGACATGGGCGCCTATCAGGGCTATGCCATGCTTGCCGAACCGCAGGGCATTCCAGTGCCGCCGGGCGTTCCGGTCGAAGGCGGCGTGCTTGTAAACATCGCGGGCCAGCGCTTCACCAACGAGGTCGAGGACATTGCCGGGATGGTCCATCCCGTCCTCGCCCAGCCCGGCGATCACGTCTGGGTGGTGTTCGACGCGCGGATCGAGGGCAAGACCGACTACATCCCCGAGATGCAGCAGCTGATCGCGCTCAACGCCGCGCGCAAGGCCGATACCCCGGAAGAACTCGCCGCAATGATCGGCGTACCGGCCGAGGCTCTCTTCGCCACTCTGGCCGAAGCCCACATCGCCCAGACCAGCGGCCAACCCGATAAGTTTGGCCGTGTCTGGGGCGCAGACTTGCCGCCGGTCGCACCGTTCCGCGCAGTGAAGGTCGTCGGCGCGATCTTCCACACGCAGGGTGGCTTGCAGATCGATGGACAGGCCCGCGTGCTGCGCGCCGATGGCACGGTGCTGCCCAATCTGTTTGCCGGAGGCGGCGCCGCGCGCTCGGTCTCGGGACCTGCACACTGGGGCTATCTGCCAGCCATGGGCCTTGCCACGGCGGTCACTTTCGGCCGTCTCGCCGGCCTTGGGGCAGCAGCGCTCGCCCGGCAATTGACCGATGCGTGAACAGTTTCTCCGTCTGTCGGACAGCAACCCGCGCAGTCCGACAGATCGGGCCCTCGTTTGACATATTCCAATAACAATTGATTCCGGCGCCGGCAGGCCGTGTCCGGACGAACAGTGGAAGATCCAGGATGGCCGACAGCATGACCCTCAGCCGCATTGTCCCTGCACCCGCAGAGCTGCGCACCCGCCTCGAAGGCATCGTCGGGGCAGAGCACGTCACGTCGGACGAGGCCACGCTGCGCCTGTTCAGCGAGGACATCTGGGCGCGCGGCGATCACGTCGCGATGCTCTCGGTTGCGCCTGCCAACACCGCCGAACTCGCCGCCGTAGTAGCAGCGGCCAACGATGCGGGCGTGGACATCGCGCCGCGCGGCGCGGGAATGAGCTATACCAGCAGCTACACCCCCGTCACTGCCAGCACGATCACGCTCGACATGCGCCGCATGGACCGGGTGCTGCGGGTCAGCCCCGAAGACATGACCGTGACGGTCGAGGCCGGCTGCACCTGGCTTGCACTCAACGAAGCGCTCAAGCCGCATGGCCTGCGCACCCCGTTCTGGGGGCCGATGTCGGGCATCTATTCGACCATCGGCGGCGGGCTTTCGCAGCTCAACGCGATGTTCGGTGCCGGCCACTACGGCACGTCGAGCGAGAGCGTGGTGGCGATCACCATGGTCCTGGCCGATGGCCGCACCCTGCGCACCGGCGCGCGCGGGCCGGATGGCGATACGCCGCACTATCGCCACTACGGGCCTGACCTTGCCGGTCTGTTCATGGGCGATTCCGGCACGTTGGGCATCAAGGCCGAAATCACCCTGCGCCTGATCCGCACGCCCGCTTTCGAGGATTCCGTCTCGTTCTCGTTCAAGACCGGCGAGATCATGCTGCAGGCGCTGGCCGAGATGACCCGCGCAGGGATCGCCTCCGAAACCTGCGGCTTCGACCCCGGCCTTACCAAGGTGCGCATGAAGCGCATGTCGATGGCCAGCGACGTGAAGACGCTGGGCAAGGTCATCGCCAAGGAGAAGTCCTTCGGCAAGGGCCTGCTCGCCGCGGCAAAGATCGCCATCGGCGGGCGCAACTTCATTCCCGAAGAGGAATACCCGCTGCACATCACGGCAGAGGGGCGCTGCAAGGAAGCGGTTGCTGCCGACATCGCCACCGCGCGTGAGATTGCCGCCCGCTTCGAGGGCGAGGAGATCGAGAACTCGATCGCCAAGGTCATCCGCGCCATGCCCTTCCCCGCGCCGAACTCGATCCTCGGTCCCGAGGGCGAAAGCTGGGTGCCGGTCCACGGCCAGGCCTCGCTCTCCACCGCGCCCGCGATGTTCGCAGAGATCCGCGCCTACTTCGATTCCATGCAGGAAACCTTCGACAAGCACGGCATCTTCAACGGCTTCCTGTTCTCCTCGCTTTCGACCACCGCGCTGGTGATCGAGCCGGTGTTCTTCTGGCCCGAAGGCTACCGCCCGATCCATGAAGCGATGGTCGAACCTGCGCACCTCAAGAACCTCAAGCAGCTCGGACCCAACGCCGAAGCTACCGCGGTGGTCACCGAGGCGCGCGAGCAGGTGAAGGCCATCTGCAAGAAGTACGGCGCAGCGCACTTCCAGATCGGCCGCGCGTACACCGCCTACCGCGAAAGCCGCGATGAGGCGTTCAAGGACGTGCTCGATGCGGTAAAGGCCGTGGTCGATCCGCGCGGGGTGTTCAATCCCGGCTGCCTCGGCTTTCCGATCCGGGAAGGCCGGAACTGAGCATGGGCGAAGGAACCTACCGCGCAATCCGGCTGGAACGCATCGCGCCCTCCTTCCGCGAGGGCGCCGACATTGTTGACGTTCAGGCGACCGAACCGGGACGCGGCGAGATCAGAGTGCGCAACCTGTTCTGCGGCGTGAACGCAATCTTCGATACCCAGATCGCGCGCAATGCCGTCGATTACGTGAAGATCGCCCTGCCCACCTTCACCGGCGTCGAAGCCATCGGCGTGGTCGAGGCCGTGGGCGAGGGCGTGAAGCAGTTTGCCGTCGGCGATGCAGCGGTCTCCGTCCGCTTCACCGGCGGCTACCGCGAGGCCAACACCAGCGCTGCATCCAACTTCGCCCATGCTCCCGCTGCCACGCGCGAGTATCTCACCTTGGCCTCAACCGGCGTCTCCGCCCTCGTCGCGCTCGAACAGATCGGGGAAGTGAAGACCGGCGAGACCGTTGCCATATCGGCGGCCGCAGGCGGCCTTGGGCACATCCTCGTCCAGCTTGCTGCGCTGAAAGGCTGCCGCGTGATCGGCGTGGCGGGCGGGCCTGAGAAGTGCGCCTTCGTCGCCTCGCTCGGCGCCGAGCGCGTGATCGACTACCGCTCTGAAGACGTCGGCGCAGTACTCGCCGCCGAATACCCGCGCGGGATCGACGTCGCGGTCGACACGGTCAGCGGCACGATCTTCGATGCCTTCCTCGCCAACCTCGCCAACCACGGCCGTCTGGTCGTCGGCGGCGCGGCGGCAGACCTCGAGGGCAAGCCCGAAATCGTCACCGCCCCGCGCATCGCCCATGCCATCTACTACAAGGGCGCATCGGTGCGCGGCTTCATGAACGGGCTGCTGACCGCGCATTGGGACGATGCCCGCACCCGGTTGTTCGACCTCTACGCGCGCGGCTTGCTACGGGTGCGGTTCGACAGCCAGCGCAATCTGGGTCTCGAAGGCATCTACGACGGCATCGAGCGGCTGCTTTCGGGCAAGTCGATGGGCAAGGTCGTGGTCGATCTGGCCGAGCAATGACCCAGCGCCCGAAGACCCTGTTCGAGAAGATCTGGGATGCGCACCACGTGGCGCAGACCGCTGGCGGCGCTCACCTGATCGCGATCGACCGCGTGTTCCTGCACGAACGCACCGGTGCTTCGGCGCTCAAGTCCTTGGCGGCCAGCGGTCGTCCGGTGCGCGATCCCGCACGCGTGTTCGCGGTGATGGACCACATCGTCGATACCCGCATCGGCCGAGGCGACGACACGCTGATGCCCGGAGGCAGCGCCTTCATCACCGAAACGCGCGCAGCAGCGCAGGCGGCGGGCATCACCCTGTTCGACGTGAACGATCCCGATCAGGGCATCACCCACGTCATCTCGCCCGAACTCGGCATCGTCCTGCCCGGTGCGACGCTGGTGGCGCCGGACAGCCATACCTGCACACAGGGCGCACTCGGCGCGTTCGCATGGGGCATCGGTTCATCCGAAGCCGAACATGCAATGGCCACCGGCGTGCTCAGGCTTGACCGGCCCAAGACGATGCGCGTGACATTCAATGGCACGCTCGCCTCCGCCGTCACACCCAAGGACATGGCGCTTCACCTGCTTGCGACTTACGGCGCAGGCGGCGGCGCGGGCCATGTGGTGGAGTTTGCGGGCGAGGCGGTCACCGCGCTCGACATCGAAGGCCGCATGACCTTGTGCAACATGGCCACCGAATTCTCCGCCATGACCGCGATCATCGCGCCGGACGCCAAGACTTACGCATACCTTGCCGGTCGCCGCCATGCTCCTGCCAGCTTCGATGCTTCCTACTGGTCGAAGCTGACCACCGACGACGGCGCAACCTTCGACCGCGAGATCGTCATCGACGCCGCCACCATCGCCCCGATGGTCAGCTGGGGCACCAGCCCGGAACACAGCATGGCCGTGACCGGCAGCGTGCCCAAGGGACCGGACCGCGCCCACGCCTATATCGGGCTGGAAGCGGGCCAGACTCTGCTCGGTACACCGATCGACGCCGCGTTCATCGGCTCGTGCACCAACGCCCGCCTCTCGGACCTGCGCCGCGCTGCTGATCTCCTGCGCGGCAGGCACATCGCCCCCACGATGAGGAAGGCACTGGTCGTCCCCGGAAGTTCCGCCGTCAAGCGCGCCGCCGAGGCCGAAGGGCTGGACAAGGTGTTCACCGCCGCAGGCTTCGAATGGCGCGCCAGCGGCTGTTCGTTGTGCTTCTATGCGGGCGGCGAAAGCTTTCCCGAAGGCTCCCGCACCATCAGCAGCACCAACCGCAACTTCGAAGGCCGCCAGGGCCCCGGCATCCGCACCCATATCGCCAGTCCCGAAACGGTCGCCGCCAGTGCCATTGCAGGAGCGATTGCCGATCCCAGGGAGCTGGCGCGATGACCCCGTTCACTTCGCTGAACTCGGTGGCGGTTCCGCTGCTGCGCGACAACGTCGATACCGACGCGATCATCCCCAGCCGCGAAATGAAGAGCACCGGGCGCACCGGCCTTGCCGATGGCCTGTTCGCGCCGTGGCGCTATCTCGATGCGGTGGCGCGCGTCCCCGATCCCGCCTTCCCGCTCAACCAGCCAGAGGCGCAAGGCGCGCAGATCCTGCTCGGCGGAGCGAACTTCGGCTGCGGATCGAGCCGCGAGCATGCAGTCTGGGCGCTGGCCGAGTACGGCATCCGCTGCGTCATTGCCGAGAGCTTCGCGCCCATTTTCCGCGGCAACTGCATCCGCAATGGTATTCTGCCGGTGACGCTGGACCGCGCCGCGATCGACGGCCTTGGCTGGCAGAAACTTGTCGTTGACCTGACGACGCAGACCGTCACCGCTGACGGCAAATCCCACGCCTTCACCATCGAGGAAGAGCCGCGCCAGATGCTGCTCGAAGGGCTCGATGCCATCGCGCTGACGCTCAAGTCTCTCCCCGAAATCGACGCATGGACGCAAGCCGACCGCGCCCGCCGTCCATGGATCTACGCTGGAAAAGCTGCATGACCCGGATTCTCGTCTCCGAAGTCGGCCCGCGCGACGGGCTGCAATCGATCAAGGCCGTGATGCCGACCGAGGCGAAGAAGGCGTGGATCGCCGCCGAAGCCGCCGCCGGCGTGCGCGAGATCGAAGTGGGCAGCTTCGTACCGCCGAGCCTCCTGCCGCAGATGGCCGATACCGCAGAGATCGTCGCCTTCGCGCGCGGCATCGCAGGACTGAACGTCGTCGCCCTCGTCCCCAATGCCAGGGGCGCGGCCCGAGCGGTGGAAGCCGGCGTCCACGGCATCTCGATCCCGTTTTCGATGAGCGAGACCCATTCGCAGCGGAACGTCCGCAAGGACCACCCCGCCATGCTCGCAGAGATCGCCGAAGTCGCCCGCATCGCGCGCGAGGGCGGCGTCCACTTCGCCGTCGGCCTGTCCACCGCGTTCGGCTGCACCATCGAAGGCGCAGTGCCGGAAGATCAGGTCGTCCGCCTTGCCGTGGCCGCAGCAGAAGCGGGCGCGCAGGAATTCAGCCTGTCCGACACCACCGGTTATGCCGACCCGGCGCAGGTCCGTCGCCTGGTACGCAAGGTCAAGGCCGCTGTCGGTGCCGACAAGCTGACCACGCTGCACCTTCACAACACGCGCGGGCTGGGCCTCGCCAATGCGCTGGCCGGGCTGGAAGAGGGCATCACCACGCTCGATTCCTCGTTGGGCGGCCTGGGCGGCTGCCCCTATGCGCCAGGTGCTTCGGGCAATCTCGTCACCGAAGACCTCGTGCTGATGCTCAATTCCATGGGGCTGGAAACCGGCATTGATCTTGAAAAGCTGCTCGCTGTGCGGAGCATTCTGGCCGAGGCCCTGCCCGATGAGCCGCTGTACGGCTTCACTCCCGATGCTGGCCCGATGCTCGATTACGCCGAAAGGATTGCCCGTTGACCCCCGCTCACGAACAGACCGGCCCGACGCCATTGGCCGGGATCAAGGTCATCGAGTTCACCCACATGGTCATGGGTCCTACGGTCGGCCACATCCTTGCGGGGCTTGGCGCAGAAGTGATCCGCATAGAGCCTTTGGGCGGGGATCGCACCCGCCGCCTGCTCGGCTCGGGCGCGGGCTATTTCCCGATGTACAATCGCGGCAAGCGTTCGATCTGCCTCGATCTCAAGTCGGCCGAGGGCAAGGCCGTGGCGCGTGACCTTTGCGCGCAGGCCGACGTGATGGTGGAGAATTTCCGCCCAGGCGCGCTGGACCGGCTCGGCCTGTCGTTCGAAGCCCTCTCGGTTATCAACCCGCGCCTGATCTACTGCTCCGAGAAAGGCTTCCTTCCCGGACCCTACGAGGACCGCACCGCGCTCGATGAAGTGGCGCAGATGATGGGAGGCCTTGCCTACATGACCGGCCCTCCGGGCCGCCCCTTGCGTGCCGGGTCCAGCGTGGTCGACGTGACCGGCGGCATGTTCGGCGTGATCGGCATCCTCGCCGCGCTGGAGGAACGCCACCGCACCGACAAGGGCCAGAAGGTCGTCGCCAGCCTGTTCGAAACCACCGTATACCTCGTCGGCCAGCACATGGCGCAGTTCGCCGTCACCGGAAAGGCCGCGGCGCCGATGCCCGCACGCATCTCCGCCTGGGCGATCTACGACGTGTTCGAGACCAAGGACGAACCCGTATTCATCGGCGTCGTCTCCGACAGCCTGTGGGAGAAGTTCTGCGCCCTCTTCGCGCTCGACGATCTCTGGGCCGACGAGGCGATCCGCACCAACAACGAGCGCGTGCTGGCGCGCGAGCGCATCCTGCCGCAGATCCGCGCCCTGATGGCATCGATGACCCGCGCCGAGGTCGTGGCCAAGCTCGAAGGCACCGGCCTGCCCTTCGCACCGATCGGACGACCCGAGGACATGTTCGACGATCCGCAGCTGGCCTCGGGCGGGCTGGAGGATGTCACGCTCGACAGTGGCAAGCAGACCCGCCTGCCGACGATCCCGCTCGAGATGGGCGGCAAGCGCCCCGGCGGCAGCGTGGCCCTGCCCCAACCCGGCGCCGATGCCCACGCGATCCTGCAAGAGCTGGGCTACCCGGCACAGCGCATCGATGAACTGATCGGGCAGGGTGCCGTGGAAACCGCCTGACCTGAGGCCATTTGTGGGGAACAAGCCGATGACCGATTTCGACAGCAGCGACGAGACCTTCCTCCTCAGCCGCCGCACCATGCTCGGCGGGGCCGGGCTGACCGGCGCGGCGCTGGCGGGTTCCGGCCTGCTCGGCGCAGCACCCGCGCTAGGCGCTTCGCTGATCCGCGAGGAAGGCATCCCGACAGACCCTGCCGCGCGCATCGCCATGATCCGCCGCATGCGGCTGCGCACCGATCCCGGCGTGGTCTACTGGTGGTTCCGTGGCCGCAACTATGCCCAGCAAGGCGCCAAGCTCACCCCGCTGTGCGAACTGGTGTTCGGCGCGGTGATGCAGGTGAACCCGCTGGCCGACGGCAGCATGGAACTGACCTCCTACGAACTCGGCTTCCGCACCGCACCCGGCACCAACGAGCGTTCGGACCAGTTGCGCAACCCGCTGACCGGTGAAATGGTCGACGTTCCATTCGTTCCGGTCGGTCCGACCAAGGTGCGCTACAGCGCCGCCAACGACCTGATCTTCGATGGCAAGATCGGCAACACCTCGTTCAAGGCCGAACACGTGCCCGAGCTGTTCTACCACATGGGCGACCAGATCAGCTTCCAGCAGCACACCGCCGCCGACACCGAGACGCCGGGCCTTCCGCCGCGCCGCCTCAACGACATGACGATGATCACCAGCCCCGCCCGGGAAGCGCTGAACCCTCGCGTCCACTGCGCCAGCGCGACCGGCTATGGCACAGATCTTTCCGATTACGCCCGCTGGTGGAAGATGCCCGCCGGCATGGGCACGCAGTGCCTGCGCAGCGTCGGCCGCAAGGAAACCAGCTACGCCAACATGCCCAAGGACTGGGTAGCAATGCTCGCCCGCGTGAATCCCGAAGGCGCCCGCGATCCGCGCAAGCTGCTGACGCAGCGCCAGGAAGAATACCGCAACTGATGCACCGGGCAGGACTCGTCCTCGCCGCTGCGCTCCTGAGCGGGGCAACGCGCGGGGACGATCCGCTGACCCGGCCCATTACCGGCTCCGACGCAACGCTCTGGCTTCAACCGGACGCGCCGCTGCGCGTGTTCCCAAAGCTGGGTTACATCGGGCCTAAGTGGGTCAAACAGGGCGTCATCGACACCGGCAAGGGCCTTGTCCTGATCGACGCGGGTCTGCCCGAGGGCTTGCCGGTGCTGCGCGCCCATCTTGCCGAACTCGGCTATCGGATCGATCAGGTGAGGTGGCTGCTCGTCACCGAACCCCATTATGATCACGCGGGAGCCATCGCAGCCATCGTGCGTGAGAGCGGCGCGCGGGTCTATGCCTCGGCCTCCACCGCCGCAGCGCTGCGCCACGGCATCAGTGGCGACGAGGACCCGCAGCGCGCCAGCCTGATCGCCTTTGCCCCGGTCCGCAACGTCATCATCGTGAAGGACGGCCAGCGCCTGCGCTTCGGCAACGTCAGCATCACCGCCCGCGCCATGCCGGGGCACACGCCCGGATCGATGGGCTGGTCGTGGCAGACCTGCACCCCCGCCAGCGGCTGCGCCAAGGTGTTCTTCGCCGCCAGCCTCAACTCCCTCACCGCCGGGACTTACCGCTACCGCGACCACCCGGAACTCGTCGCCGCCTTCCGCCGCAGCATCGCCATGCTGCGCGATGAGCCCTGCGACGTGCTCCTCTCCAATCACGCCGACCATTCCGGCGCCGACCTGCGCGCTGCTGCAAGACGGGCTGGCACCACGCCCGATCCCATGCGCACTCCGGAAGCCTGCAAGGCCATGGCGGACAAGTACGCCACGCTGCTCGATGCCCAGCTCGCCCGCGAGGACGCCGCGCCCAAATAGAAAGGGCGGCCCAACGGACCGCCCTCCCCTTTTTCGCAAATTCTGCCCCGATCAGAACGGCTTGACCGTCCCCAGGAAGCAGATGCCCGAGATCGTGATCCAGTACACGTAGGCCATCAGGCGTCCGTAGAGGAACTCGCGCTCCAGCGCCGCTTCCTCGGCCGGGTTCGGACCTTCGGCGAGGCGGCGGAAGCGCACCGTCCACAGGCGCATGATCCAGCGCAGGCCAAGGCCGATGCACAGGGTGAAGCCGTACAGCGTAAACTTCGTGGCATACCAGCGCGAACCCTCGCCCGCCTCGAACGGCCCATGGCCGAGCAGCGAGGAGATGCCGACCACGAAGATCGTCGGGATCAGCACCCAGCGGATCTTTTCGTCCAGCTTGGTCAGCATCACGCCGCGATCGGTTTCGCGGAAGATGAACGCCGACCAGCACAGGGCGAGCCAGCCCGCCACGAACACCCACATCGCCGTCAGGTAACCACCGCCGTAGGGCTGCAGGCCATAGATATTGCCCATGTGCAGCCCCAGCGGCAGCAGCATGATGATACCGGTGCGCGCCAGGATGTCGATGCGATAGGCGGTTTCCATATGCCGCCGGCGCTCCTCCATCGAGAGCTTGCGATTGATGATGTTGAAGCTTGTCTGGAAGACACCCCATTCGCCGCCCAGCCAATAGACCATGGAGACGATGTGGACCCAGCGCAGTACCAGTACTTCTTCGATCAACGACTTTCCCCTTTGATGCGGAAGCCGCCACTAAGCCACTGCGCGTCAGCCTCGGGAAAGCCGCTCCACCCAGTCGGTGACCGGCGGATCGGGGTTCTCCATGGCTTCGACTTCCTGCTGGAAGCCGCGCATGACGCGGGCAATATATGCCCTCATGGCGATGCCTCGTTCCTCACCGGCCCCCATGTCCGGCCTGAAGTTCTCGATGGCATCCCGGCTGAGAGAGCCTTGCGCCTCCAGCAGCCGTTCAACGGTATCAAGGCGTTCCCGCGTCGCGGCCAGTTCGGCCGTCAGCGACAACGCCAGCGAAAAGAGCCGGTCGACCGCCATCTCGTCGAAGAAGGCCGGCCGTCCGCCCTTGGCGCGAGCGCCCGAACGCGCGATCCAGTCGATTTCCTGCGTCATGCCGAAATCTCCTTTTTTGCTCCGCTGGTTAACCCATTGTCCTGATTTGGCTTCCAGGCGCCGTAGGCGTTCCAGATCGCAGCGCGTCCGTAATCCTCCTCATCGCCATCGGGCGATGCCGGGAACAGCGACTTGTCGGGAATTGCTCGCACACCGGTTACAAACTGGTGGTCCAGCGGGAATCCGGCCTGCGCCATCACCGCCTTCAGATCGACGCCATGCATGGCCGACCAGAACGGTTCGTTGTTGTTGTAGGCGTCCCAATCGCGGATGAACTGCTCGTAAAGCGGCATGTCCGGCCCGTACTGCGGCTGTTCGACATGGAGCAACAGACCGCCCGGCTTGAGCACGCGGGCACACTCGGCGAGGATCTTCGGCATCGATTCCGCCGAAAGCTCGTGCAGGAACATCGTCGTCTGCACCCAGTCGAAGTGGTTGTCCGGAAACCGCGAAAGGTCTTCGCCACTGGCCTGAACGAAGCGGATGTTCGTGACGCCCAGCCCCGCTGCACGCGCCGCACCATAGCGCAGCGATGCCGCCGCCGTGTCGATCGCGGTCACTTCTGCATCGGGAAAACCTTGCGCAAAGGGCACTGCATTGTGACCTACGGTGCACCCCACATCGAGGATGCGCTTTGGTTGCCAGTCCGGGCGATTGGCCTTGACCCAGCCGACCACGGCCTGCCCGCCACCATCGTTGAGACTGCCGAGCGCGCCGCCCGTCGTCGCAAACAGGCCGACGTCATAGTTCGCGCCCACGGTCACGTCGCCCTCGCGCTCGCCCCCGTGATAGCCGCCGGGCTGGCAGTGAATGTCGACGCAAGTGGCATAGACCGGCTGCTCGACGCTCGGGTCCAGTTCCAGCAGGCCGGAAGCAGCGTTGAAAGCCCGAGCCTTCGCATCCAGTTCGTCAAGCTGGCGCAACACGATCTGGCGGCCGTTCTGCTGGCGCATTTCCATCGAATTGCGCTTCAGCGCCGACCACATGCGATGGAACGGGTCCTGGTTCATCGCCACGCGGATTTCCTCGCGGCTCTCCGGCTCGCGCCCGTGGATCACCTTGAAGGCCGGCAGCACGCGCGTTTCATAGGCCACGCGATTGCCCCGCCCGATCTCACCCGAAAGATAGCGGTTGAACAGCGTCAGGAAATTGAACCGCGAAGCCTCGTCGTGGCTCGCCTGCGGCATCATCGGATGGCGCTGCAAGGCTGTATAGGGTGGCGGAATCTTGTCCTTCATAAGCCCTCCTCGGTTGTGAAAGGTTCGTGGTCGGCGGGGCACCCCCGCACTGACCTCGACGAATCGAACCTGACACCAACCGGATCGAGAGCTGTTGATTTGTATCAACTATAGGACAATTAAATTCTCACGCCCCCACCAGCGTCACGTCGATCTCGGCCAGCCCCTCGCGCAGCCGCTTGGCCTCGGCATATTCGGGCGAATTGTAGAAGCCGAGCGCAGCCTCGCGGCTCGGCCATTCCGAGACCACCACCGAAGCGCCGTCTGCCCCCTGCCCCTCGAGCACTTGCGCTCCCGGCGCGCGGATCACGTAGCGACCGCCATGCTGTTCGAGAATCTCGGCGGCCCGCTGCGAGTATCCGCAGGCCATGAACGCCTCGCGATCCTTGATCTTCGCCGTCACCACCAGCCACGCCGCCATCCTGCACGTCCCTTGCAATCTGTCCTGCGCGCAATCGACACTTCGCAAGGCCATGCGAACAGCACGGCCCCTCACCTATCCGACCAGCGAAAACTTCTCGCCCGGTGTCCCCGCTGGGCGACCGCAAAAAGCCGCTTGGCGGATAACTTGGCGCGAGACCGAGGCGCGAGCACGGCGCAGGCATAGCAATCGGCCCCGAGAACCAACGACGGCGATTCCGCCGCGAGATACAAGCGATCGGGGTAGATATGACCTATCGACTGGGCGTGGACGTGGGTGGCACGTTCACCGACCTCCTGCTGTTCAACCAGAGCACCGGCGAATTCTGGCGCAACAAGACGCCGTCGACCCCGCACGACAGTTCGGAAGGCATTCTGAACGGCGTCACCGCCATCTGCGAGAAGGCAGGCATTTCGCCCGCTGACGTCGAATTCTTCCTCCACGGCACCACCGTGGCGACCAACGCCGTGCTCGAAGGCAAGGGCGCCCGCGTCGGCCTCGTCACCACCGACGGCTATCGCCAGGTCATGCAGATCGCCCGCTCGTTCGTGCCGGGCGGACTTGCCGGGTGGATCGTCTGGCCAAAGCCGGTGCCGCTGGCCGCGCTGCAGGACACCGTCGAAGTGCGCGGGCGCATGGATGCGCAAGGCAACGAGCTGGAACCGCTCGACGAAGTGCAGGTTCGCGAAGCCCTTGTCGCCCTGCGCGACAGCGGCGTGGAAGCACTGACCATCAGCCTGATCAACGCCTACCTCAACGGCGCGCATGAAAAGCGTATCGGCGAACTGGCGGCAGAGATCATGCCCGGCGTGCCGATGTCGCTGTCCCACGAGGTCCTGCCCGAAATGCAGGAGTACGAACGCACGCTGACCACTGTCGCCAACGCGGCGGTGCGCCCGGTGATGCGCAAGTATATCCACAACCTGCGCGACAGCCTGCGCGGCGCTGGCATGGCCGGATCGCTCTCGCTGCTGCGCTCGGACGGCGGGTTGATGTCTTCGGAGAAGTCCGAAGAACATCCTGTCTCACTGCTGATGTCCGGCCCCGCCGGTGGTGTCACCGGGGCAATCTGGGTCGGCCGCAATGCAGGCATCAGGAACATCCTCACGCTCGACGTGGGCGGCACCAGCACCGACGTCGCCCTGATCGAGAACCTCGAAGCCCGTCGCCAGCGCACCACCGAAGTCGGGCACCTCTCGGTCCGCGCCTCGGCACTCGACGTGAAGACCGTGGGCGCAGGTGGCGGCTCGATCGCCTACGTGCCCGAACTGACCGGCGCGCTGCGCGTCGGCCCGCAGTCGGCAGGCGCGGTTCCCGGCCCTGTGGCCTACAGCAAGGGCGGCACCCTGCCGACCGTGACCGACGCCAACGTCGTGCTTGGCTATCTCCCTGAGAACCTGCTGGGCGGCACCTTCAAACTTGACCGTGAAGGCGCCAAGAAGGCCGTGCAGACCATTGCCGACGCGCTGGGCATCGGGCTGATGGAAGCCGCACGCGGCATCATCGACATCGTCAACGAGAACATGTTCGGCGCGCTGCGCATGATCTCGGTGCAACAGGGCTATGACCCGCGCGATTTCGCGGTGATGGGCTTCGGCGGCGCTGGCCCGCTCCACGTCAACGCCGTCGCCAGGCTGATGGGTTCGTGGCCCGCCGTCTCGCCGGTCAGCCCCGGCGTGCTCTGCGCGCTGGGCGATGCCACCACGCGCATGCGCACCGAAACCGCGCGCTCGTTCAGCCGCCGCGTTGACGAAACCGACGAAGCCGAAGTCATCGCCCTGCTCGAGGACATGGCCGCACAGACCCGCGCCGAACTGACCGCCGAGGGCATCAGCGAGGCAGATGTCACCAGCCTGTTCGAACTCGACATCCGCTATGAAGGGCAGGCCTTCGAAGTGCCACTGTCGATCGACGCCGAGGTCCTGCGCCGCGATGGTCTGAAAGGTGTGACCGACCGCTTCGATGCCGAACACAAGCGCCTGTTCACCTTCAACATGGACTCCGCGCACGAACTGGTGAACCTGCGCGCCGTCGCCATGGGCCCCGCGCTCGATCTGCCCGCACCGCCGCTCGAGCAGGGCAACGGAGATCCGATTGCCGCCAAGGTGCGCGACCATGAACTCTGGGCCGATGGCGCGATGGTGCCTGCCGTGATCTACGACCGAGCCAAGCTGCGCGCGGGTGACGTGATCCCCGGCCCTGCCATCGTCACCGAGATGGACTCCACCACGCTGATCGAAGCCGGCTGCGTCGGCACCGTCGACCATGTCGGCAACATCCTGATCAATCTTGCCTGAGAACGGATAGCACCATGCCCGCACAGATCATCCAGGCCAACACCACGCCCTTCAACGCCGTGGCCGTCGATCCGGTCACGCTCGACATCATCGAGAACGCGCTGCGCAACGCGCGTATCGAGATGGACGCAACGCTTGTGCGCACGGCGATGTCTCCGGGCATCCGCGAGCAGGGCGACGCCTTCCCGCTCATCGCCGATCACACCGGCAAGATGATCGTCGGCCAGTTCGGCTCCTACATCGGCCCGTTCCTCGATGGCTATGACGGCACCGTCGAGGACGGCGACCTGATCTTCCTGTCCGACCCCTATTCGGTGCAGGGCGCGATCAGCCACTCGAACGACTGGCTCGTGCTGCTGCCGGTGTTCAAGGACGGCCGCCTGATCGCCTATACCTCGATGTTCGGCCACCAGAGCGACATCGGCGGCATGGTCCCCGGCTCGATGCCGATCCACGCCACCTCGATCTTCCAGGAAGGCGTGCGCATCCCGCCGGTCAAGATCTGGAAGCGCGGTGAGTACAACGAGGACCTGATCAAGCTGGTCATGCACCAAACCCGCACCCCGGACTGGTGCAAGGCCGACCTCAACGCCCTGATCGCCTCGTGCCGCGTCGCCGCCCGCCGCGTCTATGAAATGGCCGAGCGCTTCGGCGACGACGTGTTCACCTCGGCCACGACGATGCTGCTCGAACGCAACCACCGCGCGATGAAGCAGCTGATCGCCAGTTCGATCAGCGAAGACAAGGTCAGCTTCGAGGACTACATCTGCGACGACGGCATGGGCTATGGCCCCTACAAGATCAAATGCACGATGTGGCGCGAGGACGGTCGCGTCGTGCTGGACTTTGCCGGGACCGATCCGCAGAGCCAGGCCTCGATCAACATGCTGCTCAACGAGAACATGATGCGCATGTTCTTCGGCATCTACATGATCATGATCTTCGATCCGCAGATCCTGTTCAACGACGGTTATTATGACCTGATCGACGTGCGCATCCCCGAAGGATCGCTCCTGAAGCCCAAGTTCCCGGCAGCACTTTCGGGCCGCACCCACGTGCTCGGCCGCCTGTTCGATATCCTCGGCGGCCTCCTCGGCCAGAAGACCCCGGAGTTCCTCAACGCCGCCGGGTTCTCCTCCTCGCCGCACCTGTTCTACGCCGGCACCGACAAGGCCGGAAAGTGGTTCCAGCTGTTCCAGATCGGCTTCGGCGGTATTCCCGGCCGTCCGCTGGGTGACGGGCCGGATGGGCACTCGCTGTTCCCCGGCTTCACCAACGTGCCGAACGAGTTCCTCGAACGCTACTTCCCGCTGGTGATCGAACGCTACGAGACCGTGCCCGATTCTGGCGGCGCGGGCCTGCACCGTGGCGGCAACGGCATCGACATGGTCTACAAGTTCCTCGAAGCCGGCACCATCGCCATCCATGACGACCGCTGGTTCGTGCCGCCATGGGGCGTCAACGGCGGTGAACCCGGCGCCCGCGCCCGCAAGGTCCTGATCAAGGCCGATGGCACCGAGATCGTCGTCGGCAACAAGATCGAGGACTATCCGGTCGAACCGGGTGACCGCCTCCACTTCATCACCTGGGGCGGCGGCGGCTGGGGCGATCCGCTGGAGCGCGATCCCGAACTGCTGGCGGTCGAACTGGCGCAGGGCCTTGTCACCGAAAAGGGCGCGCTGCGTTATGGCGTGGTGCTCAAGGATGGCGCGGTCGATGCTGCCGCAACGCAAGCCCTGCGCACCAAGCTGCGTGCCGAACGCGGCGAGATCGGCGTGTTCAACTTCGGTCCCGACATCGAAACCCTGCGCGCCAACTGCCTTGCCGAAACGGGGCTCCCTGCCCCCAAGGCTCCGCGCTGGGCGAACGCATAACAAGAACCCACCCCCAACCCCTCCCGCAGGCGGGAGGGGCGCGAGACTTATCGAACCGCAGGTGAGATTAGTCGCAGCGGGGTGGGCTTTACCGCAGCATAAGGACCAGATCAGTGGCCAATCCCATTCTCCGCGAGAAGCTGAACTCCGGAAAGTTCTTCGTCGTCCCCGGCATTCAGGACATGATCACTGCGGTCATCGCCAACAAGGTCGGCTTCGATATCGTCTATGGCACCGGCTACTGGCTGACCGCCTCGGCCTGGGGCCTGCCCGATGCCGGGATCGCCACCTACACCGAAATGCGCAACCGCATGGAGACGCTGGCGCGCACCTCCAACGCGGCGGTCATCGCCGATGGCGACACCGGCTACGGCGGCCTCCTCAACGTCCACCACACCGTGAAGGGCTATGAAGCCTCGGGCGTCACAGCGATCCAGATCGAGGATCAGGAATTCCCCAAGAAGTGCGGCCACACGCCGTTCAAGCGCCTGATCTCCACCGAGGACATGGTAGAGAAGATCCAGGTCGCCGTGGACTCGCGGGAGAGCGAGGACTTCGTCGTGATCGCCCGCACCGATGCGCGCGAGAGCGAAGGCCTCGACGGGGTGCTGCGCCGCCTTGAAGCCTATTCCAAGGCCGGGGCCGACGTGCTCTTCCCCGAAGCGCTCCACAGCGAAGAGGAAATGCGCAAGGCCTGTGCCGTGCTCGACAAGCCCTGCATGGCCAACATGTCGAACCACGGCAAGACCCCGGTCCCGCCTGCCGAAGTGCTTGCCGAAATCGGCTATGCCTATGCCATCTATCCCTCGCTCACCAGCCTTGCCGCTGCAGCCGCGATGGAAAAGGTCCTGCGCGATCTCAAGGACCACGGCGTCGGCCAGCCCGACGGCCTGTTCGACTTCTCGGAGTTCTGCTCGCTGATCGGCTTCGAGGACGTCTGGGCCTTCGAGAAGAAGTGGGGCAAAGTTCCGGCATGACAACGCGCCGCATCGCCGCCGCCGTCCTCAGCCGGAGCGGCAACAACCCAGCGCCCTATGCGGCGAACAAGCCGCTCGAGGTAAAGACCCTCGAACTCGCCGATCCCAAGCCCGGCGAAGTTCTGGTGCGGATCGACGCGGCAGGGCTGTGCCACTCCGATCTCTCGGTCATCAACGGCGACCGTCCCCGCCCGATGCCGATGGCGCTCGGCCATGAAGCTGCCGCCACCGTGCTGGCGCTCGGCGATGAAGGCGATGGCAGCCTTGCCGTAGGCGACCGCGTCGTGCTGGTGTTCCTGCCCTCGTGCGGCCACTGCGTCGCCTGCGCCTCGGGCCAGGGCTACCTTTGCGCCAATGCCGCTGCCGCCAACGGCAAGGGCGAGTTGATGCAGGGTGGCTCGCGCCTCTCCTGTGACGGACAGGACGTCCACCACCACCTCGGCGTCTCGGCCTTCGCTACGCAGGCCGTGGTCGATCGCCGCTCGCTGGTGAAGATCGACAAGGACATCCCGCCCGAGACCGCCGCCCTGTTCGGCTGCGCCGTCCTCACCGGCGTGGGTGCGGTGATGAACACGGCGCAGGTCCGCCCCGGCGAATCCGTGCTGATCTACGGCCTCGGTGGCGTCGGCCTTGCCGCGCTGCTCGGCGCCCTGGCTGCGGGTGCCCAACCCGTCGTCGCGGTCGATCCTTTCCCCGAAAAGCGTGCGCTCGCGCTCGAACTGGGTGCCGCCGCTGCCGTCGCTCCGGGCGAAGACGCAGACCTGTTTGGCGCTGACGTCGTGATCGAGACGGTCGGCAAGGCCGCCGTCCTCGCCCATGCCTACAAGGCCGCCAAGCGCGGCGGGCGCATCGTCACGGTTGGCCTGCCCAACCCGGCAGAAACGCTCGAAATCAATGCCTTGTCCCTCGTCGCCGAGGGCAAGACGCTGATCGGCAGCTACATGGGCTCGTCCATCCCCTCGCGCGATATTCCGCGCTACATCGCCTTGTGGAAGGCGGGCCGGATGCCGGTGGAAAAGCTGCTGACCTCGGTCAGCCCGCTGGAGGAAATCAACGAGCTGATGGACAAGCTGGCCCAAGGCAAGGCCGTCCGGCAGGTCATTGTGCCGGCGTGGTAATTGTTCCGAATTGCAGACGGTTTTATCCGACAAGCGGATAAACGCTTGAACAATTCGGTCATATGACATTCCTTTGGCAGTCTGCGCGAAAGCAAAGATGCCAAGGGGAGTCGTTCACATGGAAAAAGGCGTTCCTATCCGGTCGATCACGCGATCCATCGCCGCGCTGAAGGCAATCAACCGCCACGGCTCGCTGTCGATGATGGAAATCGCCAAGTCCGCCGAAGTCCCCTACCCCACCGCCTGCCGCATCGTGCAGACGCTGCTCTACGAAGGCCTGATCGAGCAGGAACCCGCCCGCAAGCGCTATCGGGCCACAGCCCTGGTGCAGACGCTGGCCACCGGATTCCAGCACGATGACGAACTGGTCCGCATCGCCCGCCCGCACATCGTCGCCTTCACCGCGCGCGCCGGCTGGCCGGTGTCGATCGCCATCCGCGTCGGCCGCGAGATGATGCTGCGCGACAGCACCCACGCCAACTCCTCGCTCACGTTCGAGCACTACTACCCCGGCTTCACCCTGCCGATCCTCGACAGCGCCTCGGGCAAGGTCTCGATGGCCTTCGCCGACGACGAGGAGCGCGAGATGATCCTGCGCTTCATGCGCGTCTCGCAGGACATCGACCTGAACTACCTCGCCACCGCCGAAGTCAGCCTCGATGTCGAACGCATCCGCGCCGATGGCTATGCCGTGCAGGGCCGCAACCACTTCAACCTGACGCCGGGCAAGACCTCGTCGATCGCCGTCCCGATCTTCCGCAACGGCCATTTCGAAGCCGCCATGACCATGGTCTTCTTCGTCGCCGCCATGAAGCTCTCGACCGCGCTCGAGACCTATCTCGACGACCTCAAGGCCACCGCCGCAGCGATCAGCCACGACCTGTCGAACGTGCCGATGGGGAATGCCTGAGCTTCAGAGACCCCGGCTCACCGCTGCTTCTTGGAAATAGTCGCGGTGAAGTCGGGGTCCTTGTTCGCCACCCAGTCGACGAACTTGCGGATCGCCGGGTTGTCGAGCAGCTTTTCGACATCCATGCCGATGCGCTGCAGTTCCGAATTGGTGAAGTTCACCGTCAGCGTCTGCTGGCAGATGCCGTGCATCGGCACCACATCGCGCCCGCCCCGGCTCTTGGGGATCGGGTGATGCCACACGATCGTGCTGCCGGTCGGCCGACCGCACAGCCAGCACGGCACCGGTGGCGGGGCCTGTTCCTCGGGCGGGTCGAAGTCGTCGTAGCGACCGTGCTTTGAATGCTTGCGGGCCATGGCGCTGCCTTACAGCAACCACGGCCCCACCCAATCATAGCGGCGCAATCAGAGTCGAGCCGTGACAGCCTTCGTCTCGAGATAGGCGTCCAGCCCCTCCTGCCCGAACTCGCGCCCCCAGCCCGATTGGCCATAGCCGCCGAACGGAATGTTGGTGCCGACCGCGCCGTGGCAGTTGATCGAAACGTGGCCCGCGCGGATGCGCTTGACCAGGCGGTGCGCGGTGGAAAGATCGCGCGTCCACACGCTGCCCGACAGGCCATAGGGCGTGTCGTTGGCGAGCGCGGCAATGGCGTCCAGATCGTCGCCCTCGAACTTCTGCACCGCCATGACCGGGCCGAAGATCTCCTCGCGCATCAGCGGCATGGCGTTGTCGCAGCCGGTGAACACCGTCGGCTGGATGAAGTTGCCCGGCCGTGCCAGCTTCTCGCCGCCTGCGATCAGCGTCACGCCATCGGCCTTGGCCCGCTCGATATAGCCCATGACCTTGGCCGCGTGCGCATCCGAGATCATCGGCCCCTGCATCGTTGCAAAGTCGAGACCATGGCCGAGCGTCATGCCTTGCGCGAAAGCGGCAACGCCTTCCATCAGCTCGTCATGGATCGCAGCGTGGGCGAAGATGCGCGTGCCCGCCATGCAGTTCTGACCCTGCAGGAAGAACGTCGCCATCGCCACGCCGGGCACGGCCAGCGCCAGATCGGCATCGGGCATGACCACGACAGGGCTCTTGCCGCCAAGTTCGAGGCTGACCTTCTTGAGGTTGCCGAGCGCGGCCTGGATGATGCGCTTGCCGGTCGCGGTCGATCCGGTGAACGAGATCTTGTCGACGCCGGGATGCTCGGCCAGCGCCTGCCCCGCCTCGGCCCCCACGCCGTTGATGATGTTGACGACGCCCGCCGGAATGCCCGCCTCGAGGATCATCCGGCCCAGCGCCAGCGCGGAAAGCGGGGTTTCTTCCGAGGGCTTCATCACCACCGTGCAGCCCGCCGCCAGCGCGGGCGCGAGCTTGAGGATCGCGGTCGAAAGCGGCACGTTCCACGGCACGATCTGGCCCGCCACGCCAATCGGCTCGCGCAGCGTATAGGTCAGCGCCTCGGTCTCTGCCGCAATGTGGCGCGGCGGAGCAATGGTCGTGCCCTCGATCCGCATCACCGCGCCCGCATAATAGTCGATCATCTCGACGCAGTTTGCGGTAGTGAGGCCAGCGATGAAGCGCGGCATGCCGTTGTCGATCACGTCGAGTTCGGTCAGCAGCGTGGCATTGGCGTCCATCACCCGCGCCAGCTTGTGCAGCAGGGCGGTACGCTCGGCCACGGTCATGCGGCCCCAAGGCCCTTCGAACGCGGCGCGCGCGGCCTTGACCGCACGGTCCACTTCCGCCGCACCGCCGGTCTGGAACTTCGCCAAGACCAACCCCGTTGCCGGATCGCGCGTTTCCAGTTCGCCCGATCCCTCGACCCATTCCCCGCCGATCAGCAACCGGTGGGTTTCCCCGAGGAAACGCTCCGTCTCAGGCGAAATCGGGTTACCATCAAAGGGAACTGGCGAAACGCTCATACCGCGACGGTCCTCGGGTCATAGGTGAACAGGCCGAGCGATTCCTCGTCCTTCATCTCGCCCAGGCCGAACAGGTCGGTGTCCTGCCCCTGCATGCGATCGGCATTGGCGTTCGATTCCTGCTGGATGAAGGTCGCGCGTTCGTGCCGCGCCGCCTCGTAGCGGGCAAGGCCCTCGGTGGCAGAATCCGATGCCGCCAGCGCCCTCGCCAGCACCACCGCATCCTCGATCCCGCAAGCCGCACCGTGGCCAAGGAACGGCGTCATCGCATGCGCCGCATCGCCGATCAGCGTGACGTTGCCATCAAGCACCCACGTGTCCATCGGCTTGCGCGCATTGATCGCCCACTTGAACAGCGGCTGCGCCACGGCAGCCTTCAGCAGGCGCTGCGCATCCTCGCACCAATGGCCATAGATCGATTGCAGCTCGGCAGGATCGGCAGGCGTCGTCCAGCCTTCCTCGTTCCATCCATCCTGCCGCGCGAAGAACACGAAGTTCATCACCTTCGACCCGCGCACGTTGTAGCGGTTCATCATCGCACCGGGGCCGATGATGATGCCGGGGAAGTCGGAAAGGTCCTGGATCTCGTCGGTCACTGGCACCAGGCAGCGCCACGCGACGTGACCGGTAAAGTGCGGCTCGTCATCGCCAAAGCGCTGGCGGATCACGCTTTTCACGCCATCGGCACCGACCAGCACATCCGCGCCGAACTGCCGTCCATCGGCCAGCGTCACCGTCGTGCCCTTGCTGGAAACGACTTGCGCCCCGGCCACCATCTCCACGCCGGCACGCTCGGCCGCGCGGGTCATCACGCCGTGCAGGTCGGCGCGGTGCACGGTGATGTAAGGCGCGCCGTACTTTGCGCGCTGGGTCGAGCGGTCCATCGCCACCAGCGTGCGCCCGTCCTGCCAGTGCTGGATGCGCTGGCGGGTGGGTTCGACCGCAACCGAGGCCGCTTCCTCGCAGATGCCGATGAAATCGAGGCCCTTCATCGCGTTGGGCGTCAGCGTCAGACCCGCACCGATCTCGCCGAACTGTGGCGCGCTCTCCAGCAGCGTCACCTTGAAGCCCTGCTGGGCCAGCGCCGCCGAAGCGGTCATGCCCGCCACGCCGCCGCCGACGATAAGGATGGTCTCCGGCTTGCTCACTTCAATTGCCCCGGAATATGCGATTCATGGTTTGCCAGATACCAATCTGCAATTTCCTCGCGCGTCGCCCACCACACGCCGGGCAGGCTCTTGGCGTGTTCGATGAACTCGCGCAGCGCGCGCACGCGATGGGCGCGACCCGAAACGTGCGGGTGCAGCCCGAGGTTCATTATCCGCCCGGTCTTCGCGCCTTCCGCATAGAGCACGTCGAGTTCCTCGATCAGCGCATCGCGGTATTCGTTGGTGGTGTAGTTCTTGCGGGTGATGAAGGTGAAATCATTGATTTCGTTGGAGTAGGGCACCGAAACGATCGGCCCGTGCGGCGTGCGCAACAGGTAGGGCTGATCGTCGTTCATGATGTCGCAGTAGAAGGTGCAGCCATATTCGGCGAGGATGTCCGCCGTCTGCATCGTCCCGCGCAAGCTGGACGAGAGCCAACCCTTGGACTTGCGCCCGGTGAACTTCTCGAACTGGTCGAGACTGCGCAGGATGATGTCGCGTTCCTTGGCCGGTTCATGCGCAAAGCTCGAAAGCAGCTCGCCCTGCTCCCAGTTGTGGGTCAGCAGTTCCCAGCCACGTTCAAGGACGGCATCGGTCATCGCCTTGCGCCGTTCGAACGTCACCGCATTGGTCGTGCAGCTCGCTTTCACGCCAAGCTCGTCGAACAGGTCGATCAGCCGCCACAGGCCGACGCGCTGGCCATATTCGCGCCAGGTGAAGTTGGGAAAGTCGGGCGTGTTGCCGGGCAGCACGTCGGGCAGGATCGCCGGGCCGCCCGCGTAATAGGGCTTGTCGGTGTCCTTGGTCAGGTCCCACGTCTCGAGATTGAACGTCAGGATCAGCGCGACCCGGGCACCGTTCGGCCAGACCAGCGGCTGGCGCTGCGGCAGCGGGATGTAATCGTATTCCATCAGTGACTTACCCCTGAACTCAGTTGCCGCCTCAGGCGGTCAAAACCTCAAGCGCCACGCGCTCGGCCGATTCCAGCGCGCCTTCCAGCCCGCGCGCGCCTTGCGCGGTATGCTCCCCGCAGAAATGGACGCGGCCCGCCGGCTTGATCATCTCGTCCAGCCACTGCACCTGCCCCGGCCCGAAGAACGAAACGTCGCCGCCATTGAACCGCTCGCCCGCCCAGCTGAAGTAGCTGTGCGCCGCGACCTTGCCCTTGGCGGCGGGGCGCAGCGTCTCGATCTGGCGGACGACCATCGCCTTGGCGGCCTCCGCCCCCATGCGGTCCCAGTAGAGCGCCAGATTGCCGCGCGCCTGCACGATGAAGCCGGTGATCTCCTCCGGAGTGGCACCATACCGCTGCGGCATCACCGTGCCCAAGGGCCCGTCGGTCCACATGCCGGGGGCGAGCTTGTCCTCGTCCCAGAACGGCGCGGTGGCCGTCGCGAACACCATCGAGATCGGCTGATAGCCCAGCTGCCCCACCGCCTGCGCCTGCGGCCCTTCCAGCGCGGGCAGCACCTTCACGTTGCGCAGCGCCGAGAACGGCAGCGAGCAGATCACGTGCGGCGCGCTGAACGTCGCGCCATCGGCGGTGTGAACCGTCGCCGTGCCGCCATCCTGCGTGATCGCCACCACCTCGCGCCCGAGCAGCACGTCGCCCTTGAGCAGCCTGGCCATGCCGGTGGCAAGGTGGATATTGCCGCCCTTGACCGACAGCGACTTCGTGCCTGCCGCCATCTGGCCTTTCACGAAGCCGTCGTTGTATTCCATCATCAGCGTGGAAACGTCCCACGCGTTGGTGCCGTAATAGGGCGAAAGATCCCAGCACAGGTGGATCGCCGCGTCGGAAAGCCCCTGCCCCTTGAGGAACGCGTAGAGCGAGATGTCGAGCGCGGCATTGGCCGGATCGTGCCAGCTTGACCAGTCGGCCAGGCGGTTGTTGTCCGAAACCAGCTTGCCCACCACTTCGCCGGGCAGCAGCATCTTGAGCTTGTCCGGCAGCGGATTGCCCGGAAACGCCGCCCATTCCGCGCGCGTCATCGGCTTGCCGTTCATCCACAGCAGCGGCGGCGCGCCATAGCGAAAGCGCGCACCGACCTCGACCATCTCCACGCCCGCGCGGTTCGCGGCATCGAGGCCCCGGCCATAGCCTTCGGCCATCGAGTTGAAGCCCATTTCCGGGTAGCCCGGCTGATCGAGCAGCGTCCAGATCCGCCCGCCGACACGCTCGCGCGCTTCGATCACGGTGACGGTCTTGCCCTCCTGCTCCAGCATCCACGCCGCCTGCAGGCCGGAAACCCCCGCGCCCAGCACGATCACGTCGCTCTGCCCCGGCTTGCGCGGAGCGATTGCGGGCGCAGCCTTCTTCGCCTTGCGCGCGGCGAACGCAGGCTGGCTTGCCGCCAGCGCGGCCAGCCCAATCCCGCCAAGCGAAAACGTGCGCCGGTCCATCGTCATGTTCGTCTCGTTCCCTCAGGCGCCCAGCCATAGGACAGGCCTGTTCACGCTGCCAATCGCCACAAGGAACAGGCTCGTGTCGATTGCGCGGGTGGTGCTCACCACCTGTCGGATAGACAAGCATGGCTTTCGGAAAATACGCCAATCACGGATAGGCGGAGGGTATAGCTTCATGCGAAACCTGCGCACCGGAGGCCCCATGAAACCCTTGAAAATGCTGCTCTCGGCGCTTGTCCTCGTGCCTTTGGCCGGCACCGCGCCCGCCCTTGCGCAGATCGCCGCCAATGCGCCCGATTCGCCCGCCACGCCGCGCCTCACCGTGGCGCAATTGCGCGCGAAATATGCCGACCGGCAGAGCCGCTACATGACCGTCAAGGGCATGGAAATCCACTACAAGGACGAAGGCCCGCGCAAGGCCCCGGTGCTGCTGCTGATCCACGGTTCGCAAAGCAGCCTGCGCACCTGGGACCGCATCGCCGTCCTGCTCAAGCCGCGCTACCGGATCATCCGCTTCGACATCCCCGGCTACGGCCTGTCCTCGCCTGCGACCGACGAGGCGGCGGCGAACGTCAAGCCCGTGGAAGTCACCGAAGGCCTGCTCGCGGGCCTCGGCGTGAACAGGCTCGCCGCCGCCGTCGGCGTTTCCAGCGGGGGCACCATGGCGATGTACCTTGCCGCCAAGCGCCCCGAACTGGTCGAGCGGCTGATCCTGTCGAACACCCCGTCCGATCCGGTCGATACCAGCCACATGGTGCAGACCCCGGCCTTCCTTGCCGCGCAGGACCGCGCGCGCAAGACCGGTTATCAGGACTTCGATTTCTGGGACCAGTACCTCTCGTTCTTCTCCGGCGATCCGGCGCGGATCAGCCACCGCACGCGCATGGAATACTGGGACTTCAACCGCCGCAGCCCGGAGAAGTACCCCATCGCCATGGTCGCCCGCATCGGTGATGGCAAGCAGGCCGCGATCGAGATGGAGAAGATCAAGGCGCCCACCTTCCTCGTCTGGGGCAGCGGCGATCCGCTCCTCCCTGAAGCGGCGGTCACCGCGATCACCCGCTACCTCAGGAACGCCACGATCTCGAAAGTGCTGATGCCCGACGTCGGCCACTATCCACCGCTCGAAGTGCCCGACCGCTTCGCCCGCTGGATCGAGACCTATGTCGAAGCCGGAGTGCCCCAAATCGGAGTAAAGGCGCCGTGAAGCCGCGTACCCTCTACGAAAAGCTGTGGGATGCCCACGTCATCGCCGATCTGGGTGGCGGCGAGACGCTGCTCTACATCGACCGGCACATCGTCCACGAGGTTTCCAGCCCGCAGTCCTTCGTCGCCATGCGCACCAAGGGCCGCCAGCTGCGCCGTCCGGAAACCCACCTCGCCGTCGCCGATCACGCGATCCCCACCCGCCAGCGCGGCACCATCGACGATCCCCTCGCCGCCTCGCAGATCGCCGAGCTTGAGGCCAACGTCCGCGAATTCGCGGTGCCCTATGCCGAAGTGAATGGCCCGGAGCAGGGCATTGTCCACGTCATCGGCCCGGAAACCGGCTTCACCCTGCCCGGCACCACCATAGTCTGCGGTGACAGCCACACCACCACCCACGGTGCCTTCGGCGCTCTGGCCTTCGGCATCGGCGCGAGCGAGCAGTCCACCGTCATGGCCGCGCAGGCCCTGCGCCAGACCCGCGCGAAGACGATGAAGGTCGAACTCGTCGGCACCCGTCACCCGCTGGTCTTTGCCAAGGACATCGCGCTCGCCCTGATCGCCAGGATCGGCGCCAACGGCGCGGTCGGCCACGCGGTCGAATACGTCGGCCCCGCCGTCTCCGCCATGGCCATGGCCGAGCGCATGACCCTGTGCAACATGACCATCGAAGCCGGCAGCCGCATCGGCCTCGTCGCGCCGGACGAGACGACATACGCCTTCGTCAAGGGCCGCCGCCTCGCGCCACAGGGCGAGATGTTCGCCAAGGCCTGCGAATACTGGGACACCCTGCGCAGCGATCCCGGCGCGACATACGACAAGGTCGTGACGCTCGACCTTTCCGAAATCGCCCCGCAGGTCAGCTGGGGCACCAGCCCGAACCAGACCCTGCCGGTCAGCGCCACGCTGCCCGATCCGGCGCAGATTGCCGATCCCGGCGAGAGGCGCGAGGCGGAAAAGGCGCTTGCCTACATGGGCCTTACCCCCGGCACGCCGCTGCTCGGCACCCCGGTCAGCCACGTCTTCATCGGATCGTGCACCAATGGCCGGATCGAGGACTTGCGCGCCGCTGCCGCCATCGCGCTGGGCCGCAAGGTCGCCCCCGGCGTCAAGGCCATCGTCGTCCCCGGCAGCATGGCCACGCGCAAGGCCGCCGAGTTCGAAGGGCTTGACCGCATCCTGACCGATGCCGGTTTCGAATGGCGCTTTGCCGGCTGTTCGATGTGCGTCGCCATGAACGACGATCGCCTCTCCCCCGGAGACCGCTGCGCCTCCACCAGCAACCGCAACTTCGAGGGCCGTCAGGGCCCCGGCGGGCGCACCCACCTGATGAGCCCGGCCATGGCCGCTGCCGCCGCGATCGCGGGCCATATCGCCGATGCGCGGGAGTTCGTGGCATGAGCGGTTTCACCACGGTCACCGGCCCCGCCGCGGCGATGCCGGAAGAGAACATCGATACCGACATCATCTTCCCCGCGCGCTTCCTCCTGCTGACCTCTCGCGAAGGCCTCGGCCAGCACGCCTTCCACGATCGCCGCTACGATGCTGATGGCAGCGAAGTCGCAGGCTATGTCCTCAACACCGAACCCTTCCGCGCGCCGCCCGTCATCGTCGCAGGTGCCAACTTCGGCTCCGGCTCCAGCCGCGAGCAGGCCGTCTGGGCGCTCCACGGCCTCGGCGTACGCGCGGTGATTGCGCCTGCGCTGGGCGAAATCTTCCACAACAACTGCCTGCGCAACGGCATCGTGCCCGTGATCCTCCCGCCCGAACAGGTCGCCGAGATGCTCGCGTCTGCCGCCGCCGGCGTGGCTTTCACCGTCGATCTCGAAGCGCAGACCGTCACCGTCGGCAATGCCGCCCCGGTGCGGTTCGACATCTCGCCCGAAAGACGGCTTGCCCTGCTCAACGGATGGGACGAAACCGACCTCGTGCTGGCCCGCTTCGCCGACGACATCGCCGCGTTCGAGGCGGGACAGCGCAAGATCCAGCCCTGGCTCTACCCCGAGGAAACCACTGCATGAGCGAGAACGACGACCTGCTGGCCAACTACAAGAAGGCCTATGACCGGCGGGTAGGCTTCGGCACGCGCCCCGCGCTGATCCTGATCGACTTCTGCATGGGCTATTTCGACGAATCCTGCGAACTCTACGCCGGTGTCGACGATGCTCTCGCCTCTGCCCTGCGCGTGCGCGAAGCAGCCCGCGCGGCGGGCGTCCCGGTGATCCTGACCAACGTGGTCTATCATCCCAGCGCCATCGACGGCGGCCGCTTCTTCGAAAAGGCGGCCCCGCTCAAGAACTTCCTCCAGGGCAGCCCGATGGGCGCATGGGGGCCGGGCCTCGAACCCTTCGCCGACGAACTGGTCGTCTCCAAGCAGTATCCCAGCGCCTTCTTCGGCACCTCGCTCGCCTCGACGCTGACCGCGATGGGCGTCGATTCCGTGCTGCTCACCGGCCTCACCACCTCGGGCTGCGTCCGCGCTTCCTGCGTCGATGCCATGAGCCACGGCTTCCGCACCGCCGTCATTGCCGATGCCTGCGGCGATCGCCACAGCGCCCCGCACGAGGCCAACCTGTTCGACATGAACGCCAAGTACGCCGACGTCGTCAGCGAGGCCGAGGCGGTCACCTTCCTGTCCGGCCTGAAGTGAGGCTGCAAGGGCGCATCGCGGTCGTCACCGGGGCCGGTCTCGGCATCGGCAAGGCCACCGCGCTGCGCTTTGCCGAAGAGGGGGCCCGTCTTGTTCTGGCCGAGCGCGACGAGGCCCGCCTCGCGGAAGTCACCGCCCAAGTCCGCGATCTCGGCGCCGAAGCACTGCCCGTCCCCTGCGACGTCACCGACGAGGCCAGCGTCGCCAATCTCGCCAGCGAGGCTGCAACGCTCGGCCCCGTCTCGATCCTCGTCAACAACGTCGGCGGCGGGCGCAGCGGGCGGATTGCCGACCTCTCGGTGGCCGATTGGGACCACACCATGACGCTGTCGCTGCGCTCGATGTTCCTGTGCACCCGTGCCTTCGTGCCGGTGATGCAGGCGCAAGGCCATGGCCGGATCGTCTGCCTCTCCTCCGGCGCGCGCAACGGCACCGTGTGGAACGCCTTCCATGTCGGGGCGAGTGCCTATTCCACTGCCAAGGCCGGAGTCACCGGCTTCGTCCGCGCCCTCGCCATAGAGCTGGCCGATCACGGCATCACCATCAACGCCGTCGCCCCCGGCCCGATCGACACCGAACTCGCCGGACCCTACCTGAAGAAGATGCACGACGACGGCCTCGAATACTCGCCGATCCGCATGACCCCGCTGCACCGCCTCGGCACCCCGCGCGAAGTGGCCGACGCCGTGCTCTTTCTCGCCTCCGACGAGGCTAGCTACGTCACCGGCACCACGCTCGACGTTACCGGCGGGCGCTAGCGCCAAACCGCGAATCCGACAGGCGAGCACTGGCACCGTCTGCACTGCGCTGTCATTCGTCTGCAGCCATCTTCCCGGGACAAGCAGAGACAGCGAATCCGCTGTCCGGGGAGTTCGCCAGATGTCCGCTGACCTGACCCGCCGTTCCATGATGGCTGGCCTGCCGCTTGCCGCAGGGCTCGCCGCCGCTCCCGCCCTCGCCGCGAAGTCCGGCGCCAGGGTCAAGGCCTCCCCCGCCATCTCGGACGCCGAAGCGATGGAACGCCTGCGTGATCCCGCCACCCGCGCCCGGGTGCGCGCCCGCGTCGCCGGTTCGTGCGAGGCCGAGACGGTCAACATCTTCTACCGCCTCAACATCTATGGCTACACCGGCGAGGGCAATCTCGTGCCGTTCTACACGCTCAACCATCTCAGCGTGAACGAATGGACCCCGCTGCCGGGCAACCGCTATCAGGCCAAGACCTTCGAATGCGGCGTCTATTGCGCCTTCGATACCGATGACGTGCTGGAGGAATGGAAGAACCCGCTGACCGGCGAGGTGCGCAAGCCCTTCCAGTTCCTCGGCGGCCCCTTCACCGTCACCCACGGACCTGACGGCATGGTTGCCATGGGTGCCGAACTCACGCCCAAGCCGATGCGCATGGAGGCCTATGGTGGCACCCTGTTCGTCAGCGCCATGGCCGACATGGCCCGCCCCAATCCGGTAAGCCCCGAAAAATTCCCGAAGTTCTCCTCCGGCCCGATCGCCTATTGGGACACCGTGTCCACCAATGGCGCTCCGGTCGCGCAGGCCTTTGACGACAACATCAGCTCTGCCGATGCCTTCCACCACTTCCAGAACATGGGATCGTGGCATCCGTGGATGGCGATGGGTTCGCGCCCCGGCCGCACCTATGGCCGTTCCGCCGGGGTCAAGGTCCGCTCGCTCGACCAGATCCCTGCCAAGGCCCTGAAGGGCCTGCAGGACCACACGCCGGAAATCTTCGACCGCAAGGGCTGGACCAGCCCGCGCTTCGACATTCTCGAATACATGGCCGGCAATCCGACCTGAAGACCTGACACCCAGGAGAGGCTACAAACCAGAAAAATCACAAGAACATCGGCGAGACCGGGCAACCCGGCGCGCCACAGCAGGGACGAACCGGACGGCCGCGCGCCGACCGCTCAACATCTCAATCGAGGGGTAACAATGAACACGAAGTCTTTCATGAAGCGGTCCACCGCTTCGCTTTCCGTCATGGCGCTTGTCGCCACCATGGGCATCGCCGCACCCGCCTTCGCGCAGGAAGCACCGCAGGCTGCCGAGAACGAAGATTCCGGCGCCATCGTCGTCACCGCGCGCAAGCGTGAGGAAGACCTGCTCAAGACGCCGGTCACGCTCTCCGTGCTGACCAGCCAGGAACTCGAAAAGCGCGCCGTCGTCTCGGTGGCAGACCTTGCCGCGAACACCCCCGGCTTCTCGATCAACAACAACGCCTCGGGCCGTGCCGACCGTTCGTTCCAGCAGATCATTCTGCGCGGCTTCACCCCCTCGGGCGTGCTCTCGACCACCACTTCGATGTTCATCGACGGCGTCGCCGTCGCCTCGCCCTCGATGCTCAACTCGGTCGGCACGCCCGAACGCGTCGAAGTGCTGAAGGGCCCGCAGAGCGCCTACTTCGGCCGCAACACCTTCGCCGGTGCCATCAATATCGTCAACAAGACCCCAGGCGACGAATGGTCGGGCGCGGTCACTGCCATGGTCGGCACGCGCAAGAACTATCGCCTGCGTGCCGAGATCGAAGGCCCGATCGTCGGCGACATGCTGACCTTCCGCCTGACCGGCGACCGCTGGGCCAAGGACGGTTCGTGGAAGAACGCCTATGACGGCGGCACGCTGGGTGACCAGCAGAGCACCAGCGGCTCGCTGCTGATCGTCGCCAAGCCCACCGACCGCCTCAAGATCAAGGCCTTCGGCTTCTACGCCGAAGACAAGGACGGCGTCGCCGCCAACACCCGCCTCAACGCGCAAGATGTGACGACGGCCGCCAACTATCTCGACAGCACCGGCACGCTGATCCTCAAGGGCCAGTCGAACTGCACGCTGACCGGCGACGTCGACGGCCTCAAGGGCGGCGCAACGATCAGCCTGCCCTACTTCTGCGGCGTTACGCCCGGTCTGGTGAACCCGGTCTCGTCGAACACGCTGAAGGATTCGTTCATCACGAACTACCTCGCGTCCCCGCGCGGCCGCATCCTGTCGCCCTCGCAGGGCACGCAGGACTACGGCCTGTTCCGCAAGTCCTACCACCTGCACACCACGCTCGATTACGAGCTGTCCGATGCCCTCTCGGTCTCGCTGCTGGCAGGCTACAACAACGAGCACTGGAGCCAGTTCTCCGATCTCGACGGTTACGACACCACCGCCCTGCCCAACCCGTTCGGCGGCCCCGGTTCGCGCAGCTACTTCGACTTCCCCTTCCTGGTGGAACGCGAACAGCTCGACCATTCGTTCGAAGGCCGCGTGAACTACGAGTTCGGCCCGCTCAGCGGCGTGGTCGGCGCCAGCCTGCTCGATGCCAAGGTCCGTTCGGACCTCGGCGGTGGCAACGGCGCGCTCGGCATCTCCTCGTTCCCAACTGCCAGCGGCTTTGACCGCGCCAAGACTTTCGGCGCGTTCTTCGGCACCACTTTCGAAGCTACCGACGCCCTGTCGCTCAGCATCGAAGGCCGCTACCAGATCGATACGCTCTATGCCTATGTCGGCCCTGCCGGCCTGACGCTGACCGACAGCACCTACCTGCCTGCCGGGACTTATGCCGCGGACTCGCTGCTGACCAAGCGCACCTACAAGAACTTCCTGCCGCGTGCGATCGTCAACTACCAGATCAATCCCGATCTGATGGTCTATGCCTCGGCAGCCAAGGGCGTGAACCCCGGCTCGTTCAGCACCGGCATCATCAACCAGTCGGCCACCGTGCAGCAGGCCGCCAAGGCCGCGGGCATCACGCTCTCGGTCGATCCGGAAAAGGTCACCAACTTCGAAATGGGCGTGAAGGGCCGCGCGCTCGATGGCAAGGCCACCTTCACTTTCGCGGGCTACTACGCAAAGTGGCGTGACCAGATCAACCAGATCCTGGTGATCGTCGCCAACCCCACCCCGCTCAACCCCAACAACCAGACCTTCGTCAGCGGCAACGCCAACTCCGGTTCGGTCGATCTCTACGGTATCGAAGGCGACGTTTCGCTGCGCGTGAACGACCTGATCAAGCTCGCCGCCTCTGGCGCGATCAACCTCAGCGACATCAAGCGTTTCTCGGGCCGCGCGATCAGCCAGCTGACCGGCGTGTTCGACTTCTCGGGCAAGGAGCAGCCGCTCGCCTCGAAGTACTCGGCCACGGCCATGGTCGAGTTCGGCGGCGACATTCGCGGCGTCGAGGACGGCACGTGGTTCGCCCGCACGGACTGGAACTACAAGTCGGGCGTCTGGTCCAACCAGGCCAACGTCGTCCGCACGCCGGATCGCCACGTGGTCAATTTCCGCGCCGGCATCGGCAAGGGCAACACCAGCCTCGAACTGTTCGTGACCAACGTGTTCAACAACAAGAACTACACGAGCATCGCCGACAACTTCACCTTTACGCCGACCTTCGGCCGCACCGCCTACAACTCGGCGCTGCTGGTCGGCCTGCCCGAACTGCGCACCGCAGGCATCCAGGCAAAGGTCAAGTTCTGATCCTGACCTCGTCATGATCGCCTGATCAGGGCCGGATGCTCCTCCAGCGTCCGGCCCTTTTCTTTGCAACATTCAGGGAAAACCATGCGCCCGCTTCTGCTCCTGACCGCCGCCGCCGCTCTCCTTGCCACGCCAATTGCCGCAAAGCCGCCCGAGGCCACGACCGTCGCCGGCAAGGTCGCCGGAACGCGTGAAGGCGCGGTCGATGTGTTCCGCGGCATTCCCTTTGCCGCACCGCCTCTGGGCCAGAACCGCTGGCGCTCGCCACAGCCCGTCGCACCGTGGCCGGGGGTGCGCGATGCCGGCGCCTTCGGCCACGATTGCATGCAGAACCCCTCGCCCGCCGATGAGGCGCCCTTGCGCACCACGCCCGACGAGGACTGCCTCTATCTCAACATATGGAAGCCCGCCGCAGCGAAAGCAGACGCAAGGCTCCCCGTCCTCGTCTGGATCTATGGCGGCGCCTTCATCCACGGCGGCACCTCGCCCGCGATCTACGATGGCTCGGCCTTTGCCCGCGCCGGCGTCGTCTTTGCCAGCTTCAACTACCGCGTCGGCCGCTTCGGCTTCTTCTCGCACCCCGCGCTCGGCGCCGAGGCGGGCAAGCCGGTGGGCAACTTCGCGATGGAGGATCAGGTCGCCGCGCTCAACTGGATCAAGACCAACATCGCGCAGTTCGGCGGCGATCCGGCAAGGGTCACCATCATCGGCGAAAGCGCGGGCGGCACATCGGTCATCAACCTCATGACCATGCCGTCCGCCCGAGGCCTGTTCCACGGCGCCATCGCCATGTCGGGCGGAGGCCGCTCGCTCCTCCCCACCGCATCGATCGAGACCGGCGAGCAGGTCGGCGTCGACTTTGCCGCAAAGCACGGCATCGCCGACAAGGGCGCAGCAGGCCTTGCCGCAATGCGCGCCCTGCCTGCCGCCACGGTGCAGGGCAGCAACCTCTTCGCCGATCGCTTTGCCCGGCCCTCCACCTATGTCGGTGGCTTCGTCGCCGAAGGTTCCGTGATCACCGACCTCAGCGACAGGCTGATGGACAAGGGCCAGATCGCCCCGGTCCCGCTGATGATCGGCATGACCAGCGCCGATGCCGGGATCACCTTCGCGCAAGACAAGGAGGCGCTTTTCGCCAGCTTCGGCGCGCAAGGCCCCGCCCTGCGCAAGGCCTATGACCCTGATGGCACCGCCGCCTTCGCCGGAGTCTCGCGGGCCCTCACCGGCGATCAGTACATGGGCGAACCCGCCCGCTTCGTCGCCCGCCATGCCGTCGCCGCAGGCCGCAAGGCCTATGTCTACCGCTTCGGCTACGTGGCACAGGCCAAGCGCGCCGAATGGAAATCGGGCGCACCGCACGCCACCGACATTGCCTATTTCTTCAATACGGTAGACGCCCGGTACGGCCCAGCCACCACCGCGCAGGACCGCAAGGCCGCAGCCCTCGCACACGCCTATGTGGTGAACTTCGTGAAGTCAGGGAACCCCAACGGCAAGTCCCTGCCCGCCTGGCCCACTTATGACCGCAAGAGCGAAGCCCTGCTCCAGCACAACCCGGACGCAACCGCCACGGCCAGCCCAGATCCTTACAAGGCCAAGCTCGACCTCATCGAAGCCTTCGCCACGACCAAGCGCTAATCCTGCGGCAGATCCCGCGCCACGCGGAAGCCCAGGTGATCGTTGCGCGCGCCCGGCGGATCGCCGATCCGCTGGGCCACGCGCACGCTCCAGCCCGAAAGGCTCCACCCGCCGCCGCGCACGTTGCGCAAGGTGCAGGGGCCGCTCAGCCAGGCCGAGCCATCGCTTGGCGCCCCCACGTAATCGTCGTGGTGGCAGTCCTGCACCCACTGCGCCACGTTCGCGGTCATGTCGTGCAGGCCAAAGCCGTTGGGCGGGTATGACCCCACCGGCGTCGTCCGGTCATGGTGGTTGCCATAGTTCGCCCTGCTCGGATCGATCGTATTGCCGAACGGATACCACGTGTCCGTCCCGCCCCGCCCGGCATATTCCCACTCCGCCTCGGACAGCAGCCGATAGCGCTGCCCCGTCCGCTGCGAGAGCCACGCGACATAGCCTTGCGCATCGGCAAAGTTGACGTTGATCACCGGCCTGCGCCCGCGCCCCCAGCCGGCATCGTCGGGGCGATAGCCGTTGCATCCGCCATCGGCCACGCAGGCATCCCATTGCTCGAAGGTCACCGCATGGCGCCCCACGGCAAAGCGATAGCCGATCGTCACGCGGTGGCGCGGCTCCTCCATCCGGTCGAACATCGCCAGCACGCCCAGCGCCTTGCGCTCCTGCGCGCTCGATCCCATCACGAAGCTGCCCGGCGGGATCACCACCATCTCCGGGCAATCCCGGCACTCGGCAAAGCTCGCCCCCGCCACCACCGGCGGAAAGCGCGGCGCAGGTGCGGCCACCTTGGGCGGTACGTAGCCATTGGCCGGCGGCGCTTCTGCCGCGACAGCCGCCATCAGCAACAGCAGGCTCACGCCACAAACTCCGGATCGATCGCATCGGCACAAGTGCTGCGCGCCGCCGCCTTCACCCGGTCGATCAGGTCGATCAGCCGCGCCGCGTCATGCCCCGTCGGCAGACGATGCGCCTCGCCCCGCACGGCGGCAGCAAATTCACGCAATTGCTGCGCAAAAAAGTGCCCGAGCTTGCGCCCGCCCATCGCGCGCGGATTGGTCAGCACGCCATCGGGCGGGGCGACCAGAACCCCGCCGTTCCACTTCAGCACCTCGCCATCCTCGATCTCGGCCACACCGCCCGCAAAGTGCAGGACCTTGCGGTCAAACACGCTGCGCTGGTTGTACGAGATATGCACGCTCGCCATCCTGCGCCCCGGATAGCCGAGCAGGATCATCGCCTCGTCCTCGCCCTGCCAGCCGCCCTGCCATCGCGCCGCTTCCACCTGCACCCGCAGCGGATCGTCCGCACCCATCACCAGCTGCACGAAATCAAGGCTATGCGGCGCGAACAGCGAAAGGATCAGCCCTTCCTCGGGCGTCCGCTCCGCCCACCATGGCGCCTGCGGTCCGTCCCAGAACACGCAGGACGAAACCTCCACCGCGCGCAAAGGCCCCCACTGCGGCATCATGTCCACCAGCGTCGCAACTGCTGCATTGTGCCGATAGGTATGCCCCGCCGCCAGCACCAGCCCGCGCCGCTGCGCCGCCTCGGCCAGTTCGCGCGCCTGCGCACCCGTCTCGGCGAGCGGCTTTTCCACCAGCACGTGCTTGCCCGCCGCCAGCGCCATTGCCGCCTGGCTGCCATGCAGTGCATTGGGACTGGCGATCAGCACCGCATCCACCCCCGGCGCCGCCAGCCCAGCGGCCAGATCGGTGAACGCCGCCACGCCATGCTGCGCGCCCGTCCGCTCTGCGGCTGCAGCATCGGTATCGACCGCGCCGACCAGCCGTATTTCCTGCTCCAGCCCCGCCAGCGCCGCCAGATGCGCGCCGGAAATACGCCCGCAGCCGACCAGCAGCAGCCCCACCGCATCACGCATGGGCCAGTTCCCCTTGCTGCGCTTGCGGCTTTTCATGCACGAAGCGCCAGATGATCAACGCGGCGATCAGCTTGGTCACGCCCGGCACCACCGAATAGGCCATGACCGTCCCGGCAATCGCCTCGGCCGATTGCGCCACCCCGGCCCGCGCCGCCGCCGCATCGAAGCCCCAGGCCGAAAGCAGCGCGCCGACCACCAGCGTCCCGCCCAGCGCAATTCCCGCCTTCTCGATCACCGACCAGATCGCCGAATAAGTCCCAGCGCGGTTCTCGCCATGCTCGTCCCGCGCATGGGCAATGCAATCGGACAGCAGCGACAGCACGATCGTCCCCCAGCCCGCATTGCACGCCGCCATCACCGCTGCCAGCACCCACGCCACCGGCATCGGCACATGCGCCATCTGGCCCCACAGCAGCGTGACGAGGCCGTGCCCGCTCGCCGCGATCACATAAGTCCGCTTCTTGCCGATGCGCTTGGCCACCATGACCCACAGCGGCGATCCCGCCATCACCGCCACCGCCATGATGGCAGACATCACGCCGATGTCGTGCAACGGTTCAGGCCGCGCCATCGCGTACTTCACGAAGAACGGGAAGCCGGCGTAGGAAATCCCCGCCCCCACCGTCATCACCACCGCCGAAAGGCACAGCACGGCAAAGCGCCGGTCGGCAAAGGCGCGCGGCAAATCCCTGATCGCAAAGGCTTTTGTCGCTTCCTGCGGCTCGCGGATGCGCGCCGCAAAGCGCCACGCCACCAGCAGGCAGGTCATCGCGATCAGCCCGAGCACGACCATCGTGATCAGGTGCCCCTGCCGGTCCATGCCAAGCCGATTGACCAGCATCGGCGCGAACGAGGACGACAGCAACACGCCAAGGCCGGTGAACCCGTGCTTCCAGCCCATCAGTTCGGTCCGCTCCACCGGATCGGACGACATCTCGGCGAACTGTGCCAGATAGGGCACCGAAAACGTCGAATAGACCGCCATGTAGGCGCTGAACGTGACGAACACCCACGCCACCTGCACCATCATCGCCGCTTCGGGCACCGCGAACGGCCCGATCATCGCGAAGGGCGCGGCAATCCCGCCGACCAGCAGCCAGCGCCGCCGCGGGAAGCGCGCCGCCATCCGGTCCGACGCGACTCCGATCCACAAGTCGAACACCACGCCGAACACCACCTTGGGCACGAAGATTGCTGCACCGGCAATGGCGGGGGCAATGCCCATCACGTTGGTCAGGTAAAACAGCAGCAGCAGCGATGGCGCGTCGCGGAACAGCTGTCCCGCAACCTGCCCGAGCGCGAAACCGGCCTTGGTCGGCTTGCTCAATCCCGAGGCGCCATGTGCTTGATAATCAGACGACATTCGGACGATCTCCCCATCCGGCAAGGCGGCGGCGGACAGTTGGTCCGCACTATCGCACCTGTGTTGGCAGGGAAACTGCCGTGCCTTTTCCGGCATCGGGCATTGCAGCGCGGAATCTCCGATTGGCGGATAGATGCCACGCTTTGCGTTGTGATCGCACCGGATCGGATCAAGCCTGCACATCCGAAAGCAGGCCCGCCGAAACTACGGCAACTCTCGCCGCACGGCTTCTATACTGCTTCACCGAAGGGAACAACCGGATTTTCCGGAATATATTCATGCGTCCAGGTAATATAGCCCGGACGGATAGGGGGGAATTATGAAGCGTTACTTCAAGTCCACTTCGCTTACCGTGATGTCGATCGCCCTTGCCACCACGGCAATGGTCGCGCCGCAGGCCGCCTTCGCCGCCGAGGCAGAGCCGCAGGCATCCGAAGCCGAAGGCGGCCTCGCCGTCATCACCGTCACCGCCCGCAAGCGCGAGGAAAGCCTCCTCGAAACGCCGATCGCCATCTCTGCCCTGACCTCGCAGGACATCGAGAAGCGCGGCATCACCAGCGTCAACGATGTCGTGCTCAACACGCCGGGGATCAACGTCTCGAACACCAACTCGGGCCGCAACGACCGTTCGTTCCAGCAGATCTCCCTGCGCGGCATGACCCCGTCGACCACCACTTCGACGCTCACCGCCAGCTTCATCGATGGCGTCCCGGTCGCCTCGGCCACCGCGCTCAACGCCGTGATCGACCCGGCCCGCATCGAACTGCTCAAGGGTCCGCAGAACGCCTACTTCGGTCGCAACGCCTTTGCCGGCGCGATCAACGTCGTCACCAAGACGCCGGGCAAGGACTTCGGTGGCTCGATCTCGGCGATGGGCGGCACGCGCAGCAACTATGACGTCTCGGCCGCGCTCGAAGGCCCGATCGTGGCCGACCTGCTCAGCTTCCGCATCACCGGCCGCGCCTTCTCCAAGGACGGCTCATATCGCAACGCTGCCAACCCCAACCAGACCCTGGGCGACCAGCAGACCCATACCGGCACGCTGCAGCTCGAATTCACGCCGTCCTCGGCGCTGACGATCAAGGCCATGGGCCTCTACTCCGAGGACAACGACGGTCCTTCGGCACAGGGCATGCTCTCGGCCTACGAGATCCGCGCCAACAACGGCAGCGTCAACATTCCCTTCCGCAGCGGCAACACCAACGGCACGGTGATCGTCCCCGGCCTCGCCAACTGCACGCTCAACGGCACCAATCCGTTCATCTGCGGTGCCGCACCCGCCCTGCCCGCCGGTTTCAGCCCCGCCCAGAACACGCTTGAAGACGCGCTGCTCTCGCGCATTCTCGGCCGTTCCGACTTCCGCATCACCGATCCCGCCAAGGGCGCCCGTGGCTACGGCCTCGTCCGCCAGTACTACCACCTCCACCTCAACGTCGATTACGAGCTGGGCGACACCGGCCTGACGCTGTCCTCGCTGACGGGCTACAACAACGAGCTCTATTCGCAGATGGCGGACCTCGACAACTACGACAGCTCGCTGCTGCGTAACCCGGTCGCCACCACCGCCAACGGCCTGCGCACTTACTGGACCTTCCCGTTCCTGGTCGAACGCCGCAACAAGGACTTCTCGCAGGAACTGCGCGTGTCCTACGACAAGGGCGGCGCGCTCAAGGCCATGCTCGGCGGCAGCTATCTCGATACCAAGTCGAACGGCGCCCTGCTCAGCGTGTTCAACGAAGAACAGTTCGGCGCTGCCCGCTCGGCCGGCACGCTGACCCCGCCGGCCCGCGCCGAAACCTTCGGCGTGTTCGGCAGCGTCAGCTACGACGTGACCGATGCGCTCAACATCAGCGCGGAAGGCCGCTGGCAGCGTGACAAGGTCTATGCCTATGCCGGCGGTCGTTCGCTGACGATCGGCGCAGCGGCCGCCACCAAGTACGGCCTGCCCGCCGGCACTTTCGCGCCGCTGACCTCGTTCTTCAACAAGTCGTTCGACAACTTCATGCCGCGCGTCATCATCAACTATGACGTGACGCCCGACGTGATGGTCTATGCCTCGTGGTCGAAGGCCGCCAACGTCACCCTCAGCTCGTTCAACACCCAGTTCCTTTCGGGATCGGCGGGCGAGTTCGCAGCGGCCGAAGGCATTGGCCTGGGCGTGATCGTGAAGCCTGAGAAGCTCACCAACTACGAACTGGGCCTCAAGGGCAAGTTCCTCGACGGTCGCCTCTTCGTCACCGCCGCCGCCTATGTCGCCGACTGGTCGGACCAGCACAACAACCGCTCGGTCATCTTCCTCGACACGACCATCCCCAACGCCCTGCCCTCGATCGTCAGCGGCGTGGCCAACACCGGCAAGACGCAGGTGCGCGGCTTCGAGCTCGACATCAACGCCGAGCCGGTCGATGGCCTCACCATCAACGCCTCGGGCGCGATCAACGACAGCTCGATCCGCAGCTTTGCCGATCCGGCCATCACCCGCCTGACCGGCGTCACCGGCAATGGCTTCAAGGGCAACCAGCTGCCGCTCACCTCGAAGTATTCGGCCAACATCGGCGGCCAGTACACCGGCAAGCTCGGCGAGGAGAGCACCTGGTTCGTCCGCGCCGACTTCTCCTACAAGTCGCGCCAGTTCGTCGATCCGGCGAACCTCACCTGGATCAAGGGCCGCACGCAGGTGAACGCCCGCATCGGCTTTACCAAGGGCAGCTTCGGGCTGGAGGCATTCGCCACCAACCTGTTCAACGACAAGAACTACACCGCCGTTGCCCAGAACAACCTTCTGGAACCCAGCTTCGCCCTGTCGGGCGCGGCCTTCGGCTATCTCAACGTCGGCCTGCCCGAACTGCGCACGTTCGGCATTCGCGGCAATTACAAGTTCTGATCCCGGCCAGCCGGTACGAACTCTCCCTGAAGGGGCGGTGCTTTTCCAGCGCCGCCCCTTTTCTTCATCCGCTCTCCACCCTGCGGACAAAGCGCGATCGGCCCGCACCGCCGCCCGCCGAGCAGGCATCCTCATCCGCGATGACCACAGGCCCTTCCTCGATCCCGCCCGCCCCGCGCTTCATCCGCCGCGGCTACACCGCGTGCCGGTTCGGCCACATGCACTACCGCACCGCAGGACCGGACGATGAAACGATCAATCCCGGACAGCCTGCCATCGTCATGCTGCACCAGAACCCGTCATCGGGCTTCGAGTACGAACCGCTGATCCAGGCCCTTGCCACCACCCACCGGGTCTATGCCTTCGACACGCCGGGATACGGCATGTCCGATGCGCCCCCGGCCCCGGCCGGCATGGCGGGCTATGCGGCCGCGTTCTCCGATGCTCTCGACGCGCTCGGTCTGGAAACCGTCGACCTCTACGGCTTTCACACCGGCACTCTGCTCGCAGCCGAACTCGCCATCGCGCGGCCCGATCGGGTGCGCAGGGCGGTGATGACCGGCATCCCGATGTACGATGCGTCAACCCGGGCAAAGAAGCTCGCCGATGCTGACCATTTCCCCGTCCCTGAAGAGGACGGCAAGGTCATCATGGACCTGCTCCAGCGCCTGTGGACCTATGTCGTCGCCACGCGCGACCGCAGGGTGCCGCTGGCCAAGGCCATGCGCAACTTTGCCGACAAGGCCGCCGTGCTCGATCGCTTCACCTGGGCCTACAAGGGCGTGTGGGGGTGGGATTTTGCCCGCCTCTCCCTCGTCCCCTGCCCTGTCCTGGTCCTGCAGCCCGCCGAGGAACTGCGCGCCGTCTCGCTCGAGGCCGCGCAAGTCCTTCCGAATGCGGTCGTGCGGGAACTGCCCGATCTCGACCGCGACATTTTCGATATCGCGCCGGAGATACTGGCCCATGAAATACGCACCTTCCTCGAATGACGCCGTCCTGCCTCCCGCGCAGGTTTCCCACTCCGTCCTTCACCCGGACTGGATCGCCGCCCAGGTCCGCGCCCGCTATCCGGTAAGCGGAGACGTCAGCTGCTTCCTGCTCTATCGCGGCATGAACGACGTCTACCTCGTGCAGGACGCCGCCGCGAAATACGCCCTGCGCGTCTGGCGCAAGACCTGGCGCGAACCTGACGACGTCGCCTACGAACTCGGCTTCCTCGATTTCCTGCGCGAGAAGGGCTTCCCCGCCTCGGTCGCCGTGCCGCAACACGATGGCGCGCTCTACTTCAAGGCCGATACCCCCGAAGGCGTCCGCGCCGTCGCCATGTACGACTGGGCCCCCGGCGTGAAGTTCGGCGAGCGCCTCTCCACCGAAACCGCCTTCCGCATCGGCGCCGCCTTCGCGCAGATGCACCTCGCAGGCTACGCCTGGGCCGGTCCCGACCACCAGTTCACCACCAAGACCGCCAAGGACTACAACATCTGCATGCCCGCGCTGGTCGATTTCGTCTACGACCGGCCCGACGACCTGCGCGACTATCCGGTAATCGCCGCCAACCTCGATCGTCGCCTCGATGAACTCGCCGCCTCGGGCAAGGTCCCGCTCGGCGTCTGCCACCGCGATTTCCACCCCTCCAACGTCCACGTCGCCGATGACGGCGCGATCACCCTGCTCGATTTCGACGCGGCGGGGGAAGACTTCCTCATGCAGGACGTCAAGAACTTCGTCTGGGGCAACCTCTTCTACGGCTTCGACCCGGCCTATGGCACCGCCTTCGAGGACGGCTACCAGTCAGTCCGCCCGTTCACGCCCGAGGAGGTCGAAGCGGGCGAGATCTTCCTGATGGCCAAGGCGCTGCGCCTCGTCGCCGGCATGGCGCACAGCTCCACCGCCGTCGGCCGCGGCACCCTGCGCTTCCGCAACCTCGATTGGCTGGGCGACTACATCAAGACCCGCGCCCGCGCCGCAGGCTTGCTGTGAACGCGCCCGAAGAAGCGCGCTGGCCATCCCCCGCGCACGCGTGGGGGATGGTTTCGCTGCTGTTCCTCGCCGGAGTTTTCTCCGTCATCGATCGCGGCGTGCTGGCCATCGTGGTCGATCCGGTGCGCCACGATATCGGCATCGGCGATGAACAGATCGCCCTGCTCCAGGGCCTCGCCTTCGGCCTGTTCTATGCGATCATGGGCATGCCGATGGGCCTGCTCGCCGATCGCATCTCGCGCAAGCGCCTCGTCGCCACCGGCATCGGCTTGTGGAGCCTTGCCACCATCGCCAGCGGCTTGGCCCAAGGCTTCGGCTCGCTCTTCGCCGCGCGCCTGCTCGTCGGCCTTGGCGAAGCCGCGCTCGGCCCCTGCGCCATCTCGCTGATCGCCGACCTGTTCCCGCCCGAACGCCGCGGCCGCCCGATCAGCCTCTACATGATGGGCCAGGGCCTGGCGAACGGCCTTGCCATCACGCTGACCGGCCTCGTCCTCACCCACGCCGCCCAAGGTGCCTTCGCGGACCTGCCGCTGCTCGCCAGCCTTGCCCCATGGCGCATCGCCTTCGTCCTGTTCGGCGCAGGCGGCATCGGCGTCGCCGCCGCGATGGCCCTGCTCACCCACGAACCGGAGCGCAAGGGCGCGGCCATCCCGTCCTCGGCCAAGGGCGTCGCGGGCAAGGCGGAACTGCATTGGCTCTGGACCAACCGCGCCACCACCGTCCCGCTCTACCTCGCCTTCGCGATCTGCTTCACCGCCGCCTATGGCGCGGGGGCGTGGACGCCGACGCTGCTGCTGCGCGGCCATGGCGTCAGCCCCGCCTTCCTCGGCACCTGGCTCGGCCCCTTCGCCATGGCCTTCTCCGCCACCGGCCCCTTGCTCGGCGGCTTCCTGATCGACCGGGCGGTGCGTCAGGGGCGAACCCGCGCGCGCTACACCATCCTCACCCTCGCCCCGCTATGCGCGATCCCCTCGGCGCTCGCAGTCCTCGCCCCCGACCCGCGCCTCGCCGCAGTGCTGATCGCCTCGTCCAACGCGGTCTTCGCCTGCGTCGGCACGGTGATGTTCGCCACCCTGCAGACCCTCGTCCCCGCCAACATGCGCGGCAGCGCCATCTCGCTGACCCTCGTCCTCAACACCCTGCTCGGCGCCACGCTAGGCCCCCTGCTGGTCGCCACCCTCACCGAACGCCTCTTCGCCAACCCCGCCATGGTCGGCTGGTCCATCGCCCTGGTAGTCGTCCCCTGCGTCCTGACCGCAAGCGCACTCTATGCGCTGGCAGGGCGTGCGCGATCCTAGCGCAGTGGCACAAGGGACTGCCGTCCGATCTTGACAATCGATGGAGAATGGTTTAGCTACAGCTTTACCAGAGTGATCTGGCAATGAAAGGAACCAGGAATGCCCAAATCGTCAACCGGCGTAGCGCCGTAGGCTATTCGGAATGGAAAGGAGCGAACGCTTCCAACTGTTTCTCGATGAACTCATGTCTGCCACTGCCGTAGCCTCGATCGAAGAGGCAAAGCTGCTACTCGAGCAGACACTTGTCCGGATTGAAAACGAACACTCCGGTGTTCCCGATAATCCGGATGGATGGCAAAATGATGGTCGGATGTATCCTCCCAAAGAGGACAGACGGCGCAGTATCTCAAACGAAGTTGTTGCAGTCTACGACAGCCGTGGTCACCGCATCAGCTTCGGGCACAACGGTTCGATCCGTATCGAAATTCGAAGGGGCCTTGGCAAAGGCACCATCGTACTGGACAAGCCAGGGCAGGACGGAAAAACCCTTCCCTGACTGGAGCTTTGATCTTGGGAATGACTTTCCAGACTTTTCTGTCACTTCTTGAGCCTTTGCGGGCCGAATATCCAGAAGCCGAGTTCGAAGTCAGCGAACCGGCTGCACCGAGCGGCTTCTGGATTCTGTCGATCGACCTGCCGGACGGCTTCTCCGTTGAAGTCGAGTGGAAGCGCCCGCTCGGCTTCGGCATAGCCGCAGGTCCGAACTTGGCCTTCGGGGAAGGCGTCCACGAAGTCTTCGCCAATGCACCAGATGCGGCAGCGCGGGTTGCCCATCTGGTTGCCACACGCACGCCAACCAGCGCCGACGTACCGGTTTCAATCGCGCAACTGCGCAAGCTGCGCGGGCGAATGCAAAAGGAAGTCGCCGAAGCGCTGGGCATTTCCAAGAGCGGACTGTCGCAGATCGAAACCAGCGCCGCCATGGGTACGGTTCAGATTGATACACTGCAGAAACTGATTGAATCACTTGGCGGTCGCCTGAAGATCTCGGCTACGTTTCCCGATGGCATGGAACGGCGGGTTTCAGTCGGACACTAGCCCCCTAACCCCTCACCCCCCACAGCGGCTGCAGCACCGCCGCCGGGTCCTTCAGCACCTCCGGTCGCCGCGCCATGGTCGCCTCGACGAACGCGGGTGGCAGCGAGGCCGGGTCGGCGTTCTGGCGGCCGATGCCGGTGGCGGTCAGGTGGCCGGGGCGGTCACCCATTTCCATCCATGGGCGCCATGAACAGACATTGGTGAAGCTCACCTCGCTCGTCACCCGCGTCGCGCCGGGGCGCGTCAGGTCGTGGCGCTTGGCATGGAAGGTGTTGCTTTCCGAATAGCGGAAGGGGCGGGGCGCGCCGGGAAAGGTCATCGCCGTGCGCGAACGCTCGGTCACCCACACGTCATCGCCGCGCACGTCGAAGGGCAGGATGTCGTGCTCCATCTGCAGCCCCGGAATCTCGCGCGCGATGTGGAACGAAAGGTCCTTGCCGAAGCGGATCTTCGAGGGCGGCAGGCCCCCGGTCGGCACCTTGCAGGTCTTGCCGGTATAGGGATTGTCCCATGTATCCAGCGCCTTGCCGGTTACCGGATCGGTGAACCAGGCCAGTTCGAAATTCACCGCCTCGAACCCGTCGGCCACTTGCCGGTAGCGCGACCACACTGCCGAGACCACCGCGAACAGCGGGTCCATGCGATCCTCGACCACGCCATAGTACCGCGCCGAAACCCAGCTCGTCACCAGCCCCTCGTCCAGCGCACCGCGCATCATGATGAAGGTGCGCAACCGGCCTTCCGCACTGGTCACATCGAGCGCACCCGCCTTTGGCGGGGCGGCCGAGCGCCGGGATCCCGCCCGCCAGCATCGCACCCGTCACCGAAAGCCCGGTCAGCACTTTGCGGCGATCGATCATCGGAAGTTCCCCAAGCTATGGCATCTGCCATGGCAAGCTGTTGCACCGCGCGCGCCCCGGCCATGATGCCAGCCCGTCTATCCGAAGCGCGGACAGGCGGCAAAGCCGCATCGCGCCCTGCCCGCCGCGCCATAGGCTGATGGCTTCACCGTTCCGGCCCGGAAAAGGCATGAAGCGAGGAACCATGAAGCGCCTGCTCAAGATCGTCGGCCTGCTCGCCCTCGCCCTCGCCGCCGTGCTCGGCACGATGCGCGCCGGCTGGTGGAATCCTTCCTATGAAGAGGTCCGCGCCGCGCAGGCATCGGCCCCCTCCACCTTCGAGAAGATCGGCACCGCCACGCTGCACATGCGCGACGAAGGCCCGCGCGATGGACCGGTGGTGATCATGCTGCACAGTTCGATGACCAACTTGCGCGAATGGGATGGCTGGGCCGATGCGCTGAAGGACAGGTACCGCGTCATCCGCTTCGATTGGCCGCCCTATGGCCTCTCCACCGACAGCGCACCGTCCACCGGGATGCCGGGCGTCGTCAGCCTGCTCGAACAGGTCGTCGCGGCCAAGGGGCTGACCCGCTTCGCCCTCGTCGGCACGTCGAGCGGGGCAACGATTTCAACGCTCTATGCCGCGCGCCATCCTGATCAGGTCACCGCGCTGGCGCTGTCCGCGCTGCCGCTCGAAGCGCCGCCGCCCACCGATTTCAGCCGCCTGATGTGGGCGATGATCTGGACGCACGAGAACCTCGTGCCGAACTACTATCCGCGCGCCTACTACCGCCAGTCGCTGTCCGAACTCTACGGGCGTCCCGAACGTCTGACCGAAGCCACGGTCGACTGGTACTATGAGACCAACACCATCCCCGGCGGCTTCGCGCGGGTGAAGGCCTATTGGGAGGCCAACAAGAAGGCGGTGTGGGCCAAGGGCGCTGCGGGCGATGCGGCGAAGGTCGGCGCGCCGATCCTGCTGCAATGGGGCGATCGCGATCCGGTCCTGCCCAAGGCCTTGGCAACAAAGGCGGTTTCGCAATTCTCCGGCACGAAGGTCGACGTCATCCACTACCCCGATCTCGGCCACTACCCGATGCTCGAACTGCCGGAGGAAACGGCGCGCGATCTGCGCCTGTGGCTCGACCGGACGGTGAAATGACAGCAATTCCGGATATTTGCGGCCTCTGGGCGCTCCACGGCACCACCCTCGCCCCCGATGGCTCCACGCTCTACGAATGGGACGCGGACATGGAAATCGCCGACGCTGGCGGCACCCCGCGTGTCGTGATCTCCACCAAGGGCGGCGCCAGCGGCGGGCGCAATTCGCGCTCGCTGAGCTTCGCCGAACGGCTCACCGCCCTGCCCGATGGCCGCTGGCACTTGCGCTACGGCTACGAGGCCGACCCCGGACACGCCGCTACCACCTCCCACGAATTCTTCGGCCTGTCGCAATTGACATTCGATAGCGACCTCGCCCGCGCAGAGGGATCGTCATGCAACTACAACGGACGCTACGTGGTGATGAAGCTGGAAGCGGAGCGCACACGATGAAGCGCCTGCTCCTCCCCCTCGCCGCCCTCGCCCTGCTCCCCGGTGCTACCCCTTTGCCCCCGGAGAGTTCGCGAGAGTTGGCCCCGAGTTCGGAAGAGTTGGCCCTGAGTTCCCGCTTTGCCTCGAAGAGTTCGCGCTTCGCGCAAATCGATGGCGAACGGGTGCAATACGTGATCGAGGGCCATGGCCCGGCGATCCTGCTGCTCCACGGCTCCTTCGCCAGCCTGCGCCAGTGGGATCATTGGGCCAAGGAATTGCGCAAGCATTTCAAGGTCGTACGCTATGACCAATCACCCCTCGGCCTGTCCGGCCCGCATCCCGCGGCAGACTATTCGATGGAACACCGCTTCAAGGTCATCGACGCGCTGATGTCCAAGGCGGGCGCAAAACGCTTCGTCATCGTCGGCACGTCGAGCGCGGGCGTCCCCGCCGCCGCCTATGCCGCCGAGCATCCGGAGCGGATAAACGGCATCGTTCTCAACAACATCGCCGTCGGCTCGCTCCAGTTCGACATGGCCGGCCTGCCGCAATCCTTCAGGGACGCGCTTGCCGAAGACGCCAGGCACCCCGGCTGGCATGCGCCCGAATACTGGCGTCAGATCCTGCTCTACAACGTTGAAAACAAAGCGGTTGTCACGCCCGCGCTGGTCGAGGAGTGGACGCTGCTCAACAACCGCATGCTGCGCGATCCGGCCAATGCCGCAGCCGCTGCCAAGTCCACGCCCCTCGCCCGCACGCCGGAAGACCTGAGGAAAATCAACGCGCCGACGCTGCTGCTGTGGTCCGCGCAGGATCACGAGACCCGGCTTGACCGGGAGGGCGCCAAGGCGCTGGACCTCGCCGCCGCCAGGGACAAGGCGCTCGTCGTCATCGAGAATTGCGGCCACATGATGCCGCTCGATTGCCCCGCCAGCGCGCTTGAGAAGGCGATGCCGTTCCTCAAGCGCGTGGCGAAGTAATTGACTGATCAGGGCTTTCTGTAACCCGCCACTTCCGGCGGCACGTCGCGGGCATACTTGCCGAAAGTATCGACCACGCCCGCATCCGGCCCGTCGGTCGGGTCGGTCAGCAGGTCGGGCCGGTCCTTGATCACGCGGTCCAGCACCACGCGCGGGATGTCGTCGTGGGTGCCGGTGATCTTGTAGGAATGCATCCGGCCCATCAGCACGCCATCGACGCCCGATTGCCCCATCTTCATCCACGGCCACCACGGCCCCTGCCGCATGAAGCCGCCGTGATAGCGCGCGGATTCCACCGAGCGGTCATCGATCTCGGCGCGCGGAGTGTACAGAACGAAGTGTTCCGAAGGGTTTACCATGCGGCCCGAGGACGCCTTGGGCCAGCCTTCGGGCGTCACCGGGTTGACGTATTCGTGGGCATAGTCCCACCCCAGCAGGTACTGGTCGCCGATCACCTGCCACGGCAGGCGGAAGGGTTCGGCATCGCTGCCGCCCTTGGCATCGTTGTTCACCGTCCTGCTGCCGTTGACCTCATAGACCTTGCGCGTCAGGCCGAGCGTGCCGCGGAACTTGTCATTGAGGAACGGCCATGTCTCCACCCGTTCGCCCGTCCACGGATTGTCCCACGTATCCAGTATCTTGCCGCTGGCCAGATCGACGAAGTAGCCGCACTCCTTGCCCATCACCTTGACGCTGCCATCGCCCTGGATCGCGTTGCGGATATTGGCGAAGCCGTAGAACCCGAACAGCGGCGTGGCGCGCTTCTTGCCGACCACGGCATATTGCACGCCCTGATAGGCGCTGATCACCGGCTTCGCGCCGATCGTGCCCCACATCTTGGCAAAGCCATAGAGGTTCTCGCGCGGGTCGTTCACGTCGAGCGGGCGGATCGGCCCCTTGCCCGCCGCAGCCAGCGATGGCGTTGCCGCGAGCGCCATGCCCGCACCCACTCCGCCAAGCAGGCCACGGCGCGTCACGGCGCCGGTCCCGAGGCCCGTCATCGTATCGATCAGCACGTCACTTCACCGCCGAGCAGGCGTACCACGAACCCAGCAGCGTCCGCCCGTTCGGATCGCCCTCGGTAAAGAAGTCGGCGCGTTCGGGCTTGAGGAAGAAGGTGCCCCTGCGATAGCCTGCCGCGATCACCTCGCGCGAAAATCCTGCCTTTTCGGCCACTTCCACCCAGTCCGTCCGCGCCAGCGAGGTCATGAACGGTTCGTTGTTGTAGTGGCTTTCGAAATCGCAGCGCATCTGGTCCCACAGCGAAAGGTGCTCATGCCGGGGCGGCACATCGACGTGGCACATCACGCCACCGGGGCGCAGCAGGCGGAAGCATTCCTTCATGATGGCGCGCATCCCCTTGGCCGAGGTTTCGTGCATCAGCGCCGAGGAGGTGACGAGATCGAACGAGCCATCGGCAAAGTCGGTGCTTTCGGCGTTCTGCTGGCTGAAATGCACGGCAACGCCCATCGCCTCGGCACGGGCATGGCCATAGCGCAGCATCGGTGCGCCGACGTCGATGGCGTGGACTTCCGCATCCGGAAAGGCTTGCGCGATGGCCACGGTGGAATGGCCAACCGAGCAGCCGAGATCGAGAATGCGCGCGGGCTTCAGGTCCGGATAGAAATCGTGGACGTGGCTGGCGAGGGTATGCCCGCGCCCGTCGTTCTTCCACCCGCCGTTGAGATTGCGCAGATAGGTCGAGGCGAAGCGGTCATAAAGCGCCCCTGCGCGGAAGTCCTTGTCGGCGGTGTCGACCGTGTAGCTGCCCGGCATGCGGTGATGGTCGATGGCCGAGATATAGCGCGGAATCTCGACATCCGGGTTCAGGTGCAGCGAGCCCTTAGGGCTGGCGACCTGCGCATCCACCTTCGCGGCCAGCTCCTCGAACTGCCGGTCGATCGCGCCGTCCAGCACCTGCCAGATGCGGTCCTGATAGAACAGCGAGAGGGTGAGCCAGAGCTGGTGCAGCGGATGCGCCTCGAGCGCCTGACGCACTTGCGCGCTGGACTTGGGCGCGGTGCCGGTCTTGGCAGTTACTTGCGGCACGATCACTTCATCGAGCAGGCGGCGATCAAGCGGATCGAGATTGCGGTTGGTCCACATCCGCATCGCCAGGAAATGGTCCTCCATCGCCTGTTCATCGTGCGTCGCCTGCGGCATGACCGCGTGGCCGAAGTGCTGGTGGTTCATCTCGGACATCGGGTGCTCCTCGGATTTCAGTCTGCAGCGACGCGGGCGACTTCGCCCTCGTAGGCCTGCTGTTCGGCCAGCGCTTCGGGCAGGAGGCGATCGCGCGCCACGCCCAGCACGCGGTCATAGATCGCCTGCCGGTATGCGCCGCGATGGGCGCGCACATCGGCATCGGGATTGAACGCATCGACGCCTTCCGGCCCGTGCAGCCCCGCCGCCTTGAGCAGGCGTTCGTTGGCATCGAGCCGGTCCTTCAGCACCACCACTTCGCCCAGCAGCGCCAGCACCATCCCGGCCAGCGCATCGGTGGTCTGATCACCGAAGACGACGGGCTGGCTGCCCTTGGGAAAGACCTTGCGATCAAGGTTCGTGCGTTCAACCATCGATTGGCTCCGGAAGCTGGAAACGGAAGACATGGCCGGTGCGGGCGACGATGTCCTTCTTGTCGAGGTCCGGCCCGTGGGCCTCCTCGGTCTGGGCATCCTTGCCTTTCAGATCATAGCCGGTCTGGCTGGAAAGGATCACGACGAGGTCTGTCCCGTCCTCGATCGCGAAGGGAAATTCGTGCCAGGTGCCAAGGTGCATGGCGAAACCGGCGCTGCCGTCGAAGCGGAAGGCGCGCACCTGCGAAAGGTCGGGCAGATCGCCATCCGAAGGCGGGGCCATCACCGCGATGAACGGCTTGCCCGCCAGCGGCAGGAAGGCCTGCGTGTGCTGGAAGTGCCGCTCCATGTAGCGCACTTCGCCGGGGCGTCGCTCCATGTGGGCGACGGTGATCTCCACCGGATGTTCGCAGGTGAAGCGCGCCGGGTAGCTCATCTTCACCGCGCCCTTGTAGAAATCGACCGGGACCGGCACCGCGCCATCGACGCGGCCGATCACCTGCCCGAACGGGGCGAGCGCCTCGGGCGTTGCCTCTTCAATGGCGAGATCGATGATTGTGGGCGCGGTCGTTGCCATGATTCTTCGCTTTGCGGATCAATGGCATGATGCGTCAGACGCGCCGTTCCCCACATCCGCCGCCGCATCTGTCCGCACACCGGATAGACCGCTCCGCCGGTTTCGCAGGCGGTCACCGCGTGGCATGAGAGCGGCGATGAATCCGACGTGGGGCCAATGGCGATGACCGATCTTCTCGACTCTCTGAGGCAGGCGCTGGGCGCCGATGCGGTGGAGACGGGCGCCGACCGGCTGCGCTATTTCGCCAATGACGTCTATCGCACGGGCGGGTTGCCACTGGCGGCAGTGCGCCCCGCCACGGTCGAGGCGCTGCAAGATGCGGTGCGGCTGTGCGCGACGGCGGGCGTGGCGATGGTGCCGCGCGGCGGCGGCGCCTCCTATACCGATGGCTATATCCGGCCCGAAGGCGGCCACGTGCTGATCGATGCCGGGGCGCTGGACGAGATTGCCATCGACGAGGCCAATGCCGTCGTCACTGTCGGCGCGGGCGTGACTTGGGCGAATCTCAAGGCCGCGCTTGAGGCCAAGGGCCTGCGCACGCCGTTCTGGGGGCCGTTCTCCGGCCTTGCCGCCACGGTCGGCGGATCGATGAGCCAGAACACGCTGAGCCACGGCAGCACCGCACACGGCATTTCCGCGCAATCGGTGATCGGCTTCGATGTCGTGCTGGCCAGTGGCGATCTGCTCACGACCAATGCCTGCGATGCGATGCGCTGGTACGGGCCGGACCTCACCGGCCTGTTCACCGGCGATTGCGGCGCGTTCGGGATCAAGGCGCGCATCCGGATGCCGCTGCTGCCGATCCTGCAAGACGCCGAGGCGGTGTCCTTCGCGTTCGACAGCTTTGCCGATTACCACGCGGGCGTGCGAACGGCACAGATCGCCAGGCTGGACGACAGCCACTTCGGCCTCGACCTCGCCCTGTCGCAAGGCCAGATCGCGCGGCAGGAAGGCGTCGGCGCAAGGCTGAAGATCGCGCTGCAGGTGATGCAGAAGGCGCCCAGCAAGCTCAAGGGCCTCGCGTCCCTCGTGAAGATGGCGATCGCCGGCGAGAACCCGATGCGCGCCGGACAATACATGTGCCACTTCATCGTCGAAGGCTTCGATGCCGAAGACGCCGCGCACAAGGCGAAGCAGCTGCGCCGCCTCGTCAGCCAGCACGGGCGCGAGATTGCCAATACGGTGCCGACCTTCGTGCGCTCGGTCCCGTTCGCGCCGCTGTTCAACATCCTCGGCCCCGGTGGCGAACGCTGGGTGCCGATCCACGGCGTGCTGGCGCATGACAAGGCGGTTGCGTTCAACGATGCGTTCCATGCGCTGCTGGCATCGCGCAAGGCCGACATGGAGCGGCTGGGCGTGTGGACCGGCACGATGTTCTCGCCGGTTGGCCCTTCAGGCTTTCTCTATGAAATCGCACTCTATTGGCCCGATGCGCGGACGGAGTATCACCTGACCACGCTGGACGCGGACTACATCAAGGGCCTCAAGGACTTTCCCGCCGACGCGGAAGCCAGGGCCTGTGCCGACGAGGTCAAGGAAGCCATCGTCGCGCTGTTCCAGCAGTTCGGCGCAGGGCACTTCCAGATCGGGCGGGCCTACCCTTATCAGACGCGGCTGTCCGAGCGAGCGAAGGGGTTGCTTGGCGCGGTGAAGCGGGAGCTTGATCCGCAAGGGTTGATGAATCCGGGGGCGCTAGGCCTCTGAGCGATAGCGTCCGAGCGTGGCGATAAGGGCCACGACCACAGCGAGCACGGCTGCCGATCCGAGCAGCGCGGTGTTGTATCCACCCAGCGCGTCATAAGCCTTGCCGAACAGCAGCGGCCCCAGCCCTGCGCCAAGGCAGAACACGCCGAGCACGCCGCCATAAGTCGCGCCATAGTTGGCGAGCGCGGCGTAGCGACCGGTGAAGTAGGCGAGCATGTCGACCTCGGCCCCGGCGGCAAGGCCAAGCATCAGCGCGGCGAGGACCACCGGCCCGCCGTTCCACAGCAGCAGCGCGGCGGCGACTGGCGAGAGCAGGAACAGCGCGGCGACATAGGGCGCGTGGAAGCGGTCGAACAGATAGCCGACGACCAGCCGCGCCACCAGCACGGCCACGCCCACGCCCGCCGCCACTTGCGCTGCATCGGCTGCCGTCATGCCGCGATCGACCAGCATCGGCACGAGATGCACGATCAGCCCGGCCACGATCAGCCCGAGCAGGAAGGCGATCAGGAGGAGCATGAGCGTCTGGCGATTGGCCTCGAAGCGGCCCCTGGCGCGGGTCCCGGACGCGGGCCGGTCTGCCGTGCCGACGAGCAGACTTGCGGGCAGGCCGACCAGCAGCGTTGCGCTTGCCATGACCAGAACCGCCGTGCGCCAGCCGCTTGCCACGAAGACCGGGCCGAGCAGCGCCGGAGCGAGCATCGCCGCGGTGCCGGTGCCCATCAGCATCAGCCCGAGCGCCAATCCGCGCGCGGCATCGAAGCGCAGCGAGACGATCCGCGCCCAGATCGCCGGTGTCGTCCCCGCGCCTGCCAGCGAGACCAGCAGCCACAGCGCGTCCCACGCCGCCACGGAATTGCCGGTGCGCGCCAGCATGAGCAGCGCCAGCGGCGTGGCGATGAAGCTTGCCACCGCAATCGGCCTCGCGCCCCAGCGGTCGGCCAGCCAGCCGACCAGCGGTGCCGAGAGGAAGATGCCGAACTGCTGGAACGTCGCCGCGCCAGAGACAGCCGCGCGGCTCCAGCCGAATTCGGCCTGCAGCGGCTTTACGAACAGGCCAAGCGAGTAGAACCCGATGCCCATCGTGCCAACGCCGATGGCAAGGGCTGCGGCAAGGACCAGCGGCCATCCGCTTGCCAGTTCGCGGCGGGCTTCGGGGGTGAGGGTCAGGGCCATTGGGTGCTCAGGTTCAGGGCATTGCGCCTGTGCCCACCCCTAACCCCTCCCGCCTGCGGGAGGGGGACGTGATCTGCCTTCTTCTCCCCTCCCGCAGGCGGGAGGGGTTGGGGGTGGGCACTGGCACAACCCTTCAAGCTCACTCCGGCTTCTTCACCGGAAATGGCGCGGCAGGCGCCGGCGGCTTGGGCGGGGACCAGCCGGCAGGCACCGGCGCCGGCTTCTGTTCGCGGGCGTAGTTTTCAAGGCTCGACAGCGAGGGGCCATAGTCCTCGGTCGGCGAATGCAGCCACTTCTCGTCCATCGCGCGGGCGGCGGCGACGAGATCGGCGGGCAGGCCCTTGATGCCATCGGGGATGGTCTGGAAATGGGTGAAGTAGCTGACGTGGCCCTCGGCCTGGCCCATCAGCATCCACGGCAGCCACGGCGTGATGCGGCTCCACGCGCCGATGTGCGGGATGTGGGTGAGGTAGGGATTCTCGACGTCTTCCTTCTTCACCACATAGATGAAGTGTTCGGACACGCGGTTCATCGCGCCGGAGCTTTCGCGCACCCACTTGTCCGGCTGCAGCGCGTTGGGATACTGCATGTCGATCCCTGTGTGCAGCAGCATCGTGCCGTTGGGGCCGAATTCCCAGTCCTGCAGGAACGGCACCTTCTTCGGCTCGCTCTTCTGCAAGCCGCCATAGGAGGGCGCTTCGGGCTGGAATTCGCTGATCGTGAAGTTGAACGGATCGTTGGCGATCGGCACCACCTTCACCCGCTCACCGGTATAGGGATTGTCCCATTCCTTCATGATCTCGCCGGTCTCGAGATTGCGGTAGAACACGATCTCGCGCAGCATGCGGCGGAACGAGCCGTCCTCGAGCCGCTTGGTCCGCACGAAGCTGAAGCCTTCGACGCCGAACAGCGGGCGCACCTTCTCGTTCGGGCGCACGCCATAGGCCTTGCCCTTGATCCAGCCGCACTTTTCCTTGGTGGGATCGATATCGGCATCGATGCGCGCATAAGTGTCGCGCGTCCACTTCGGGTCCTTGAAGTCGATCTTGGTGATGAAATCGACCTTTGGCTTGCCCTTCGCCTTCTTCGCCGCCGCGCTGGCGGTAGCTGGCAGGGCCACCATGCCGGCCATCAGCGCGGCAAAGCCCATGCTTTCGCGGCGGGAAAAATTCTGGTCGTCCATCGCTGCCCATTCCTTGGAGTTGGGGGAATCTGTAGGATCAAAAATGCCCTGAATCAAAACCCCTGCACGGGGCGCCCCCATGCTATCCGCCACGCGGACAGCACTTCGGGGCAGGCCTTGCCGGATGGGGGGCCAAGGCACCATGCAGGGATACGCGCAAGTGCGAAGCGGAGTCGCTAGATGCTCAATACGTTCCAGCAGGCCGATCATCCCGCCCTGCCCAAGGCCACTGCCGACGAAGCCGCCCGTCAGGAGTTCACCAAGAGCTTCAAGGGCTTCATCCAGTCCACCCTGCTCCCCGGCCTGACGCCGATCTACCAGACCCGCGTGGCGCGCAAGTTCGAGAAGGAACATGGCCGCCCGCCGCAGGACCGGCGCGACATCCGCAACGGCATGGTCGGCGACATCTACTTCCAGCACTACGCCGCCGCCAACCGCATCGCGCAGGAACTGCTGTGGGAATCGGTCAACGGCTCTGTCGATCGCCAGCTGCCCGAACTGATCGCGCAGGCCAAGGCGCTCTCGGCCTCGACCAAGGCGCAGCTGGTCATCCCCGAAGGCTTCCAGCCGCCGCGCTATGTCACCGCGCTCGATATTCACTGCATGCCCGGCGGCTATTGCAGCGAGGTCTGCGAGGACGACATCTCGGTCGGCGCGCTCTACGATCGCGGCGTCTATCTCTATTCGATGGGCTATACCGGCCCCAACAACGACGACATGGGCCGCTCGGTGGTGAACTACATCAAGCGCCACATGCCCGATTTCCAGCCCCGCCGCATTCTCGACATGGGCTGCACCGTCGGCCATTCGACCCTGCCCTACAAGGAACTGTTCCCCGAAGCAGAGGTGTGGGGCATCGATGTCGGCGGGCCGTGCATCCGTTATGCCCATGCCCGCGCCGCCGGTTTCGGGCTCGAGGTCAACTACGCACAGATGAGCGCCGAGGAGACCTCCTTCCCCGATGGCCATTTCGACCTCGTCGTCAGCCACATCCTGCTGCACGAAACGAGTGGCAAGGCCATGCCGAAGATATTCGCCGAGGCGCACCGCGTGCTCGCGCCGGGCGGGTTGATGATCCACGCTGACCTGCCGCCGTTCGACCTGATGGACCCGTTCACCCAGTTCATCCTCGACAACGAGACCTGGTACAACAACGAGCCGTTCTGGGGCGCGATGCGCGACATGGACCAGATCGCGCTGGCCGAGAAGGCCGGCTTCGACCGTGCCGACGTGCGCTTCGATACCGCGCCGATGGCGGTGATGGAATTCGCCGCCGCCGCCGAAGGCTACAGCCAGGAAGCGAGCGAGGCCGTGGCCGAGCGTGAATTCACCGCAGGCGAATTCGCGCCGGGCGGCGGCTGGGAAGTGCTGATCGCGCGCAAGCCCCTCGCCCGGAAGATCGCGGCATGACCGGAGCCGAAGCAATGACCGAAGAACGCCCCCACGTCATCCGCCACGCCCGCGGCAAGCGCCCGGAGTTCTACGAAACGCCCGGCCTCGATCATGTCATGTCGATGGTCATGGTGCTGGCCAACGAGGTCTCGGTCCTGCGTGACCGGCTCGACAGCGCAGAGCGCGTGGCCAAGGCGTCGGGCATCGATCTTGCCGGCGGCATCGAGACGCTCGAACTCGATCAGGCCGCACTGGAGGAACGCGAGGAACGCCGCCAGGACTTCCTGCGCCGCCTGTTCTACCTCCAGCTGAAAGACGCCGACGAAGCCGCGCAGGCCCAGACGGCGGAAGGCTTCAACGCGACGATTGCGGAGATTGCCCTGCAGGATTGAGGGGGGGGCTTGAGTGGGCCACTGCTCAACCACTTTAACGCACCGTCACCCCGGGCTTGACCCGGGGTCCCGCTACCTACCCAAGCGCCACGCCAGACCAGACAAGCGGGACCCCGGGTCAAGCCCGGGGTGACGTGGATTTTTCGAGCTGCCCAGGCGCAAGCCCCCCTCACTTCACCCGGTAGAACCTGATCCGCACCGACTGGACCTTCTCGTCGCCGGGCACCAGCGAGCCGATGAAGGTCTGGCGGTTCATCCAGTCGTACTTGCCGTTCGGCGCTTCGAACACCGCGTGGGTGCGGACCGGGCCGGGCTTGCCGTCAGGCGTGCGGCAGGCAACCGCCGTGTTGACGACGTTGATCGTCACGCCATCATCGGTCTTGATGAAGTAGTCGGCCTTCAGGTCAAGGCAGCCATCGGCGCGCAGAAGTTGCCAGTCCCATCCGCCGGGCAACACCGTGCCGCTGATCTCCGGCCCCTTGAACGTACCCCCGGCAATCGGCGCGATGCTCCGCCCGCCATAAGGGGTCGTGCCGACGGCCACGCCAGCCGAAAGGGCGACCTCTTCCTCGAACACGAATTCCAGCGTGGGGTCCGGCGGAACGGGCCTGTCCGCCGCGATGGCTGACGCGCTGGTGGTCAGGGCCAGAACGGCCCCGGCAATGGCAGACTTCATGCTCTCTCCCGCCGATGGTACTACTTGTGCAGAAGCATCACCGGCAGGCGATCTGTCAACATCGCATCGAGCCGCTTCGCCGCCGCCCTGTCCCCCCGCCCATGGGCGTCGACGAACAGTGCCGAGACCCGCGCAGCGTCGGCCAGCCGGTCAAGCTGCTTCGGCCCCGGCAGGTCATAGCGGCAGATCGCGCCGCCGAAGTAGTGGTCCACGCCTTCGAGCACGAGGCCATAGCGGTTTCCGCCCGCCGCCGCCGCGTCATAGGGCACGAGATGGCCGCGCCAGCCTTCCCCGTCGGTGGAGGTGATGCCCGGCACGATGTCCTTTGTCCCGGTCTGCACCAGCGCGGGCACGGCGAGCTTGCCATAGCCTTCCGCCGTGCACAGCACCGGGATCGGCGCGGGCGGGCTGAACGCCACCACGGCGCGGGCATTGGGATCGGAAAGCGGCCCGCTCCAGCCCTCGGGCGGGACTGCCGCTGCGCCGCCCATGGTCAGCGCGACAAGGCCGCCATAGGAATGCCCACCTGCGATCCATGGCCGCTTGCCGACATGCGCGGACAGCACGCGCATGTCCTCGAGCCGTGCCTTCCAGCTGGCGAGGCCGGGGAAGTCCTTGGTCCGGGGATGCTCGATGGAATCGACGTGGAGCGGCGCGAGGATGTGGAAGCCCGCCGCCAGCCACGGAGCGAACAGCGCCTCGTAGAAGCGCGGCGAGGAGCCCGCGCCGTGGCTGAACAGGACCAGCGCCTTCGCTTTTCCGCGCGGCTTCCACTCGCTCACCCTGACCTCGCGACCACCGGGGCCGGTCAGCGTGAACTGGCGTTCTGCCACGGGCTTTGCCGCCATCGCGCCCAGCCGGGCCGAGGCGACGAGCGCCCCTGCCCCGACCAGCAACCCGCGCCGATCCATCCGGACCATCAGGGCACCGGCTTCTTGAGATAGGCGATGATCGAGGCGCGCTCGGTGGCATTGGGCACGCCGCCAAAGGCCATTGATGTGCCGGGGACCACTGCCGAAGGGCGCGTCAGCCACTTGTCGAGCGTCGCGGCATCCCAGGTGATGCTTGCCCCCTTGGCCTTCATCGCCGCCGAATAGCGGAAGCCCGGTGCCGTGCCCGCCTTGCGGCCGACCACGCCGAACAGGTTCGGGCCGATCTTGTTCGGCGCGCCCTTGGCGATCGAATGGCAGGCGGCGCACTTGAGGAACGCGCGCTTGCCCGCAGCGGCGTCCTGCGCCTGTGCGGGGGTGGCGGCGATGGCCAGAGCGGCGAGGGGGGCAAGGATCTTGATCATTGTAGTCTTTTCCATCGGTAAGCGGCGCCAGATCACCGTGATCCATGCGCCTTGAGCCAAGCCTTGGCGCGTAGCGCGGCGTTGGCGGAAATGTCGGCCCAGAACAGGCCGACGTCGTGATAATGCATCGAACCTCCCGGCAGCGGCTTCAGGCCGAGCGACGGCGCGGGCCACACGGTCAGCAGCCCGTCGCGGCACTCGGCAGCGACCGCGCCTGCCTTGAGCGGCCCCATCGCCCCGAAGCCCGGATCGCCCGCAACCGCGCCCTTGGCCTCTGCCGAAACCGACAGCGGGCGGCGCGCGTCGAACGTCACCGGGTTGACGCAGAGCGGCTTGCCCCCGTCCTTGCCCGCGTTCTGCGCGGCAAAGGCACCGGCATAGGCCTTGAGCGTCGCGCTCGTATCGCTGCCCGCCAGCACCGAGTTCCACTGCACGAAGCACCCGGTCTGCGCAGGCGAACTGCAGAACGGAATCCCGGCAAGGCGGGGGGCCAGATCACCCTCCATCAGGTTGATGCCGATGACATAGGCGGCGACCAGCCGGTCCTGCAGCTTCGTGCCCTTGATCCGCTTTTCCAGCAGCGACACGGTATGCGCGCCGCCCTGGCTGTGCCCGGCGATGATGAACGGGTGGCCCTTGTTCTCGTGGGCGAGATACCAGTCGAACGCGCGCTCGACGTCCGAATAGGCGAGCGCAAAGGCCTTTTCGCGATTGGCGGGGTCCATCAGCGCCTTGCTCGTCGCCGCGCGATAACGTGGCGCGAACACGCGGCAGCAGGCGGCAAAGGCGCTGCCCTGCCGCTGCACCGCGCTTTCCTCGGTCCACTTGAGCACGGCGGGATCGAGCGGATCGTGGTTGAAGTCGGTCGGCGAACGCGTCGTCGTCGGATGTATCCAGAACACGTCGACGCCGCGCAGTGCCTTGGTGGCACCCACGCCCTGCGGCAGGCTGTCGACCGTGCTCCAGTACTGCGGCTGCGCGTAGTCCGGCGCAGGCACATCGGCCATCGCCGGAGCGGCAAACCATGCCGCCAAGACCGCAAGCATCCAACGCATTGTCATGGCCCCTCTCACGCCGTCCGCTCGAGCACTTCGATAGCCGCACGCTCCCCGCTTTCCATCGCCGATTCCATGCCGAAGTCGGTGCGGCGGGTGTGCTCGCCGGCAAAGTGCATGACTTGCCACGGCTTGACCATATCGCGCGCGAAGGCGTTGACCTGCCCCGGTGCCAAGCTGAAGCCGCAACCGCGCTGCAGCGGATCGCGCAGCCAGTCCTTCCATGTCGCCACGCGGATCGCGCCCTTTGACGCCGGCCGCAGCCGCGCCAGTTCGGCGATCAGCATCGCCTCGGCCTCACCCCGGTCCAGCGCGGAAACCGCCTGCGCGGTGCGCCCGACGAGCACGAACATGCCGCGATGCGCGCCTTCGCCGGTGTGGTTGTCGATCGCCCAGAACATGCCCATCGGCCCGTCGCTGGAGATCGAGGGCGGCAATCCGTCCTCCTTCCAGAACGGCCGCTCCACCGTGACATAGAGCCGCGCGGTGTTGGCATAGGGCATGGTGGTGATCGCCTGCCGCGCAATCGGGTTGGCACTGCCGGTGATCTCCACCTCGCGCAGCATCGAGAACGGCAGCGTGCAGATCAGGAAGCGGCCCGAATAGGTGCTGCCATCGCTGCAGGTGACCGTGCCGCCGGTATCGGACAGCGCAATGCTCTGTGCGCGCTTGCCCAGCCGCACCCGGTCGCCCAGCTTCGCCGCCATCGCCAGCGGCAGCGCGCTGCACCCGCCGACGATGTTGCTGATCGCGGCAAGCCCGCCCACTTCGCGGTGATCGTTGGCCTCGCCGAAGGGATGCTCGCGCTTCGGGCCAGATTCTGCCGCAGCAGGCGCCGCAGCCTCGCCGATGCGGCGTTCGATCCTGCTGCGCACCTCTTCCTGCCACATGCGCAGGACCGAGGTTTCATCGATGCCGATGCCCGGCGCGGAATAGGCCGCCAGCTCGATCGCCTGCGCGCTGTGGCCCTTGCGCACAAGCAGTTCGCGCAAGGAAATGTCGTATTCGGCAAAGCGCGGGTCGAGCCAGTCGTCCAGCGCCTCGAGCGGGTTGTACTTCGAGGCCAGCGCCTGCCCGATCAGGTTGGGCGGAATCTTGCGCTCGTCGCCCTCGCACAGGTTGAGCGGATTGGTGGCCCAGGTCTTGCCGTCGATCCACTGGCCGGCAAAGTGCGAGCCGAACGCCAGCAGGTCGCGGTCCTCGCTGACCAGCTTCAGGCCGTGGCGCTGGCAGGCATCGATCACCCGGGCATAGCCGCGCCCGATCTGGCTGGCGCCGACATCGATCGGGCCATCGGCGGTCTGCACCGTCTGCACGCGCCCGCCGACGCGGGTGTTGGCATCGATCACCAGCACCTTGAGGCCCTGCTCGGTCAGGATCTCGGCAGAGCGCAGGCCGGAAAGCCCCGCACCGATGATCACCACGTCGGCCTTCTCGGCGGCAAAGGCCATGCGCGGCAGGCCCAGCGCGGCCCCGGCGGCAAGCCCGGTGCCGACGAACTGGCGGCGATTCAATGTCATTTGCGCGTTACCTCCGCTTCGATCCACCAGCCGAACTCATCGATCCAGTGGTCCGCCGTCGTCCCCCGCGTCGCCATGCCGAAGCCGTGGCTGCCGCGTTCATAAAGGTGGACTTCGGGCCGGTAGCCTGCGGCAAACAACTGGTCATAGTACGCACGGAAGCCCTGCCCCACGGCCATATCGTCCTGCGCCATGGCCAGGAACATCGGCGGCAACCGGCCCGGCGCAGGCGTCGGCTTGGGGCGCAGCCACGGCTCCTTGGGCGTGCCTTCCGGCCAGGGCAGGTTGGCAGGCGGCATCGGCGGATTGGGGTCACCGAACGGGAAGCCATAGATCAGCCCGGCAAAGTCGGGCCGCTCCGCCAGATTGGCGGCATACATCGTCATCCCCGCGACGTGCCCGCCTGCGGAAAAGCCCATGATGCCGACGCGATGCGGATCGATCTTCCATTTGGCGGCATTGGCGCGGACGATCCGCAGCGCCTGCAACCCGTCCTCGACGCCGGGAATCCCGCCGACGCCGGGGGCGATGGTCTCCAGCACGCGCTTGCGCATCGCCTCGTTGCTCTCGCCGGGAGGCGACTGGATCAGGCGGTACTTCAGCACGAAGGCGGCAATGCCCCGCGCCGCCAGCCAGCGCGCCACGCGCGTGCCTTCGTGGTGGATGCCGAGCAGGCGAAAGCCGCCACCCGGCGCAATCACCACCGCCGTGCCATTGGCCTTGGCCGGTTCGGGCAGGAAGGGCTGCAGCGTCGGCACGGTGACATTCCACACCTGCTCGCCATTCTCGCGCAGTTCCTCGCGCACCGGGGCCTTGGCAGTGCCGGGCCAGTCCTTGATCACCGGCACGCCTTCCGGCCAGATCGGCATCGGCGCCAGTTCGCCCTCGTCAGCAAAGGCGGGCAGCGAGAACATCAGCGCCAGCGCCGCGAGCAGGGTTCGCACCATCAAGGGAATCTCCGCAAGGTCCGGTAAAGGCCGGAGATTGCCGCCGCACGCTGAGGTCGGGCGCTACAGCGTCGGCTCTATCCGCCCTGCGGTCAGCCTGCCCTGTGAGGCAGGTGGACTGGCCCCCTCACCATTTGCGACCGGACCGTCGCGGGGCTAGACCAGCGCCCGATACCGCGATCGCAGGAGTCCCCGATGCAAGCCAGAGCCGTCCGCCTCACCGCCACCGGGGGACCCGAAGCGATCACCTGGGCCGACGTCGACCTGCCCGCACCCGGCCCCGACGAAGTGCTGGTCAGGCATACCGCCGTCGGCCTCAACATGATCGACACCTACCACCGCAGCGGGCTCTATCCGATCGCGCTGCCCAGCGGCCTTGGCGTCGAAGCGGCGGGCCGCGTCGTGGCCGTGGGCGAAGGCGTGACCGCGCTCAACGCGGGGGACCGCGTGGCCAGCTGCGGACCGGAACTGGGCGCCTATGCCACCGCGCGGATCTATCCGCAGAGCGCGCTGTTCAAGCTGCCCGATGCGATCAGCGACGAGATCGCCGCCGCCGCGATCCTCAAGGGCTTCACCGTCGAATTCCTCGTCGAACGCTGCGCGCAGGTCCAGGCGGGCTGGCCGGTGCTGGTCCATGCCGCGGCGGGCGGGGTCGGGCTGATGCTGGTGCAGTGGCTCAAGCACATCGGTGCCACGGTGATCGGCACCGTCTCGACGTCCGAAAAGGCCGAGGCCGCGCGCGCCGCCGGGGCCGACCACGTGATCGACTATTCCTCGCCCGAGGCCGTCGCCCCCCGCGTGCGCGAACTGACCGGCGGCGCAGGCGTGCGCGTCGCGTTCGATGGCGTGGGCAAGGATACGTGGGAAGCGAGCCTCGATGCCACCGCCCGGCGCGGGCTGGTGGTCAGCTACGGCAATGCCTCAGGCCCGGTCAGCGGCGTGGCGCTCGGCACCCTGTCGCAGAAGGGCTCGCTCTTCGTCACCCGGCCGACGCTGTACCACTACTACGCCGACCCGGCCGAACGCGCCGCCGGATCGGCGCGGGTGTGGGACATGATCGCCAGCGGCGCGGTCGGCGTCACCATCGGCCAGACATACCCGCTTTCCGAAGTCGCGCAGGCGCACCGCGATCTGGAGGCCCGGAAGACCACCGGATCGACAGTGCTGCTGCCTTAGCCGTCGCTACCTCAGGCGAGATCGCGGATCTTCGGCTCGCGCGCGAAGTGGCGCACCGGGCCGACCTCCATAAGCTTCTCGTTGGGCACCACGCCCTCGTCCGGCTCGACGCCCGCCTTGGCGAGGATGACCTTGGTGCCGTTGCAGTGGGCGATGGTCTTGCAGTGGCCATAGGCATCCATGAACCACTGCACCGCCGCGCCCTGCTTCGCCAGTTTCTCGGCCTCTGCCGGCATCAGCACCGAGGCCACTGCATCGAACAGGACCGAGGGCGAGCCATCGAGCTTGCCATCGGCCTTGAGCGTGCCGCCCTTTACGGACAAGCCGCCGACCTTGGGCGCCACGAGGAACACCGCGCCGCCCGCCGCCTCGACATCGGCCTTGAGCTGGTCGATCGTCGCCTTGTCCGATCCTTCGGCAAAGAGGATCCCGACCTTGCGGCCCTCGAACGTCATCCCCGTTCGTTTTTGGGCCTGCTTCTGGATCGAGAGCGCATCCGATGGCTTCATCTCCACCGGCTCGCGCGCGGCAGGCGCCTTTTCCGGCAGGTCCATGGCAAGGCCATCGGCGACGCGCTTTGCCAGCGTCTCGTCGACATTGCGCAGGCGTGAGAGCACCCGCGCCCGCACATGCTCCATCGCGCATTTCGAAAGCTCGAACACCAGCGCCGAGGCAATATGCGCCTGCTCGTTCTCGGTCTGCGAGTGGTAGAACAGCGCTGCCTGGCTGTAGTGATCGGCAAACAGCTCGGCCCGCACCCGCACCTTCTCGGTCGGATCGTTGCGCTCGCCATTCTCGCGGAACGAGGTGAAGCCGGTGTCGGGACAAGCGCGCGGCCCGCTGTCCTCGCCCGCCTCTTTCAGCGAATTCGGCTCGTAGTTGGCGCGGCCCGTCGGCACCAGCGTCTGCATCAGGCCATCGCGCTGCATGTTGTGGAACGGGCACTTGGGCGCGTTGATCGGGATCTGGTGGAAGTTGGTCGTCCCCAGCCGCGATTTCTGCGTGTCGAGGTAGGAGAACAGCCGCCCCTGCAGCAGCGGGTCGTTGCTGAAATCGATGCCGGGCACGACATTGGTCGGCAGGAACGCCGATTGCTCGGTCTCGGCAAAGAAGTTGTCGACATTGCGGTTGAGCGTCATCCGCCCGATGATCTCTACCGGAATATCCTCTTCCGGGATCAGCTTGGTCGCGTCGAGCACGTCATAGGGCTGTGCCGCCGCAAATTCCTCGTCGAACACCTGCACGCCAAGGTCCCACGCCGGGAAGCTGCCCATGGCGATGCTTTCGAACAGGTCGCGGCGGTGGAAATCGGGATCGGCCCCGGCGATCTTCACCGCCTCGTCCCAGATCAGCGATTCCAGGCCCAGCACCGGCTTCCAGTGGAACTTGACGAACTTGCCCTGCCCTTGCGCATTGACGAAGCGGAAGGTGTGGACGCCGAAGCCCTGCATCATGCGCAGCGTGCGCGGGATGGCGCGGTCGCTCATCGCCCACATGATCATGTGCATGGTTTCGGGCATCAGGCCAACGAAGTCCCAGAACGTGTCATGGGCACTGGCCGCCTGCGGATAGCCGCGATCAGCTTCCATCTTCACCGAATGCACCAGGTCGGGAAACTTCATCGCATCCTGGATGAAGAACACCGGGATGTTGTTGCCGACCAGGTCCCAGTTGCCCTCGTCGGTATAGAACTTCACCGCAAATCCGCGCACGTCGCGCGGGGTGTCGATCGATCCGGCGCCGCCGGCCACCGTCGAAAAGCGGGCGAAGACCGGGCAGGTCGTGCCCTTCTTCTGGAACAGGCCGGCGCGGGTCAGTTCGGGGATCGCCTTGGTCACCTCGAACACGCCATGCGCGGCAGAACCACGGGCGTGGACGATGCGCTCGGGGATGCGTTCGTGGTCAAAGTGGAAGATCTTTTCGCGCAGGATGAAGTCTTCGAGCAGAGTCGGCCCGCGCTCGCCCGCCTTCAGGCTGTTCTGGTTGTCGGACAGGCGGTGCCCGAAATTGTCGGTGAGGAAGGCCGCAGGCTCTACCTTCGCGCCTGCGTCCTGATGCGTTTCGCCAGCATTGCCCTCCTGCGTGGCATAGGGCGGCTGCCCCTCCCCGGGCTGGTGGTCGGCAAGAGCGTTGTCGAGCGCGGGGGAATGGTCGGGTGCGGCGGTCTTGGCCATGGCGCGGCTCCTTGCAACGGCGCGCGGGCATAGGCGCGGCGATGCGCCCTTGCGCGGAACGCCCGGGGGAAACTGTCTGGATTGAAAAAGAAAGGACCGCCGCGCGCTCTGGACGGGAGGGGGGGGAACGAGGGCGCGGCGGTCCCAGGGGAACTGCTCAGGTCGGGCGGGTGGCTTCCCGCGCCTGCTTCTTCTTCATGGCGCGCGATACCACCCAGGTGCCGCCGGCGGCTGCCAGCATGCCCAGCGGGCCCATGCGCCGCATGACCGTGGCTGCGGCAACGCCAAGCAGCGCGCCGGTGCCTTCGCTCATGCCGGGGGTGCGGTCGGCGATCTTCTTGCCGACCACTGCGGAAATGATCTTGCCAATCATCGATTACCTCTTCGGAACCCCTCCAGAACCGCGCGCGGCGGAGTTGGTTCCAAGAGGTGAGTTAGCTTCCGAAAACGGGCTTGCGCTTCTCGACGAAGGCGGTCGTCCCCTCGCGGAAATCGGCGCCTTCGAAGGCCGAGGCGAACACGCGCAGGCTTTCGGCATCGTCGGCCACCTGCCCGTCGAGCACGTTGCGCACGAAGCCCTTGATCGCCTGCGTCGAGAACGGCGATACGGCGAGCAGTTGCGCCACCAGCGCGTCCTCGCCGTCGGCCAGTTCCTCGACCAGCCCGACCGACCTGGCTTCCTCGGCCCCCAGCAACATGCCGGTGAACAGCATCCGCCGCGCCTGCCCCGGTCCGACCAGATCGACCAGCAGCTTCACGTCATGCAGCGGATAGACGAGGCCGAGCCTGGCCGGGGTAATCCCGAACCGCGCCGCTGGCGTGGCCACGCGCATGTCGCAGGCCAGCGCAATGCCGCAACCGCCGCCCACGCAATCGCCCTCGACCATCGCCACGGTCGGCAGGCGGAAGCGGGTGAGTTCGAACTGCGCGCGGTTGATCGCCTGCTGGTTCGCGGCCCGCCACGCGGCATCGTCCTTGTTGGCGAGGAGCTCGGCAATGTCCGCGCCCGCGCAGAACGCGCCGCCGCTCGCCGATTTCACCACCAGCACGCGGCAGGCCGGATCGGCGTCAGCCTCGGCCAGCAGTTCGGGCAGGCGCTGCCACATCGCGATGTTGAAGGCATTGCGCTTGTCCGCACGGTCGATCAGCAGCCGTGCCACGGCGCCATCGCGCTCCAGCCGCAAGGTTGTGCCAGCATCATCGCCCATCGCGTGCCCCCCGTTGTATAAACAGCGGTCGCTCTGGACGCATCGTCGCGCCTTGGCAACTCCTTGGCAACTGGGCGCAATGCCACAGCTTGCACGATCCGCGCGCGTGGATAGACCGGTCGCCATGGAGCGCAGGATCAAGGTCTATTTCGATGGCGGTTGCCGCCCCAACCCCGGCCCGATGGAAGCCGCCGTGGTGATCCGTGGCCGCGCGCATGTCTTCGACGATCTCGGCAGCGGAACCAACACGCAGGCCGAATGGCAGGCGCTGCTCTGCGCGCTGGAACTGGCCCAGGCGGCGGGGCTTAAGGACTTCGACCTGCTCGGGGATTCGCGCGAAGTGACCGGCGCAGCCAACCGCGCGCTGGTGCAGGGGCAGGCCTCCACCGGTCCGGCGCAGGCCTTCCTCGCGCTTGCCGCCGGCCATCCCCCGCGCCGCGTGCGCTGGATCGCGCGGGCGCAGAACCTCGCCGGGATTGCGCTGGAAAAACGCCGTGAGAGCGGTGCGGGATAGCCCAAGGCAATGAGGGCAGGCCTTTCGACCTGCCCTCTCCCCCGTCACCCGGATCGTGGTGATCAGAAGTCGAACGTCAGCCGCACGCCATAAGTGCGCGGTGCCGCGAACTGCCAGTTGTAGATGTCGTCCGGCCCGGCCACGGTGAACCCGGCATAGGTCAGCGGACGGTTGTTCTCGATGTTGCGGACAAAGCCCTGCAGGCTGAAGCGCTTGTTTTCGGGCGCGTAGGTCAGCGACAGGTCGGTCTGGGTAAAGGCCGTCTGCTTCGAATCGCGGTAGTTGAAGATGTCGCCGAAGTACGAGCTCTTGAACGTCGAGAACACGCTGGCGGTCAGGCTGCCCATGTCGCCCAGCGGGATCACCTTGTCGTAGGCCAGGGTGATCGTCCATTCCGGCGTCATCGGCGGCGTGTTGCCGGCAAGGCTGGGCTGGGTGACGCGGCCCGGCGTCGTTTCAAGATCGCCGACCGTCAGCAGGCCGTTGCCGCTGCCCGAACGGCAACCCGAACCGTTGACGCAGAACACCGGGATGGCGGTCAGCAGCGAGTTGTACTCGGCATTGACGTAGTTCGCCGTGGCCGAGAACGTGTCGTTGTCCGAAAGCTTGATCACCGCTTCGGCTTCCACGCCCCAGATCGTCGCCTTGCCCGCGTTGAAGATGCGGCCGCCCTCGGTCGTGTCGAGCAGGACCGAGACCTGCAGGTCCTTGTAGTCATAGTAGAACCCGGCAAGGTTGAAGGTGTGCTGGCCCGAGGCGCCGAAGTTCTTCTTCAGCCCCGCTTCGTAGGCGGTGTTGGTTTCCGGCGCATACTGGCCGACGGAGTCGAAGCCGCCCGCCTTGAACCCGGTCGAGACCTTGGCATAGATCAGCGTATCGGCATCGGGCTTGTAGTTGATGCCCGCCAGCCAGGTCAGCTTGTCGGCAGCCGAACCCAGCGTCAGGTTGCGCAACGGCGTGCCGGGGTTGGCCGGACGCACGGACCCGGTGTTGAACAGCGGGTTCGAGGGATTGGCGATCGCCCCGCCATGGTCGCGATAGCGCGCCGAACGCTTGTCGTCAGTATAGCGCAGGCCGCCGACCAGCGTGATCTGGTCGTTCACCTTGAAGTCGGCCTGCCCGAACACTGCCCAGCTGCGCGATTCCACGTCGCGGAAGAAGTAGTTCACGTAGCCGCCGTTGGGGCCAAGCAGGAACGGCGGCGGCGGGGCGCGATAGAGGCCGCGCTCGACGTCGAGCTGCTCGTTGAAGTAGAACGCGCCGGTCTGCCACACCAGCCGGTCGCTCTCGCCATTGAGGCGCAGTTCGTGGCTGTGGGTCTTCGTGTCCTGGATGAAGGTGTTGAAGCGATAGCCCGGCGAGAGCGCAATGCTCGCGCCGATGTCGGTGAAGCGATAGCCGCCGATATAGGTCAGCGTCGCGCCGCCGAAATCATAGGCAATGCTGCCGCGCGCCGCGGTCGACTGCACATCGTTGCGGCCAAGGCCCGTGGTCGGCGCATCATAGCGCGAACGGTTGACCTTGGAGAGGTTGTTGGTGTTCTTCGGGATGCACTGCGTGCCCGGCACCGACGGGGCGATCTCGACCCAGCCCGGAACGGCCGCACAGCCTGCGCCCGGCGAATTGCCCGGCGCGTTGAAGTTGATGAAGGCCTGGTTGGGCAGGATCACGTCCTGTTCGACGCGCTCGATCGCGGCGTTGATCTTCAGGCCCGAGACCGGCTCCAACCGCAGGCTGACGCGGCCGCCCCAGGTGTTGTCGGTGCCGCTGCGGGCATTGATGTTGGGGTGGAAGTTGTAGCCGTCACGGTCGGAGTAGATGCCCGAGACGCGGATGCCGCCCACGTCACCCAGAGGTACGGTCACGCCGCCCTCGGCAATCACCTGGTTGAAGTTGCCATAGCTGACGCTGCCGTTGGCGGCGAATTCGCTGCCGGGCTTGCGGGTGATGAAGTTCACCGCGCCGCCCGTGGCATTGCGGCCATAGAGCGTGCCCTGCGGCCCGCGCAGCACTTCGACGCGATCCATGTCGAACAGCGCCGCGTTCAGCACCACCGGGCGGTTGATGTATTCGCCGTCGATGTTGATGGCGATGGCCTGGTCCTGCGCCTCGTCGTTGCTGTTCGAACCGATGCCGCGCACGGTCACGCGGGTCAGGTTGGTATCGTTGACGATCTGCAGCACCGGCGCCACGCGCTGGAGCGAGACCAGGTCGGTCACGCCTGCGGCCTGGAGCGCCTCGCCGCTCACCACGTTGATCGCGATCGGCACGTCCTGCACGTTCTGCGAACGGTTCTGCGCGGTTACGATGATCACGTCGGAGTCGGCGGTCTCTGCCGATTCGCTCTGTGCCCATGCGGAAGTGAACGGGGCCAGCGCGCCCGCACCGCACAGCAGCAGCGTCTTGAATCCTCGGGTTGTCATGCTTGTCTCCTCCCAAAACGCATCCGCTGCCGCCGCGCGGCTTTGCGAATGGTTTTTTTGGAATAGACATTCTATTTTTCAGATTCTCGTCCGATTCATTTCGGAACATTGCCAGCAGCGAAAAGAAAGGGCGGACCTGCGCCAGCAGGCCCGCCCTTCCGGCATTCACAAGGCGTCAGGCGATCAGAACTTCACGCCTGCGCGCACGCCGATCAGGCGCGGGTCGGAGAAGGTCACCGTGCCGAAGGCCCCCGTCCCGGCGCCGGTCAGCACGAGGTTGTTCTCGAGGTTCTCGGCGAAGGCGGCCACGTAGAAGCGGTCGTCCGGTGCAGTGTAGGTCACCGAAACGTCGCTCTTGGTGGTGCTGGGCTGATAGAAGTAGGCGAAGTTGGCAAGGTCGGTCAGCTCGTACTGGCCGCGGCCTGCGGTCTGGGCGTCGAACACGATCTTGCCGTCGCCGACCGGCACCGTGTAGTTCACGCCGACGATCCAGCTCCACTTCGGGCTGCGGTTCAGCGCACGACCGGCGAAGTCGATCGTCGGCTGCGGCTTGAACTGGCCGTAGCGCGCGTTGAGGTAGTTCAGCGCGAGGCGGATGTTGAAGTGCTCGGTCGCCTGGACGTTGGCATCGAGTTCCACGCCGTCGACCTTGGCCGAACCCGCGTTCGAGGTGACCTGGCAGGGACCGCCGCAGGCATTGGTCACGGCCGAGAGCTGCAGGCCCTTGTAATCGTAGTGGAACACGGTGCCGTTGAAGCGGACCGCATCGCTGACCTTGAACTTGAAGCCCGATTCATAGGCGGTCAGCGTTTCCGGATCGTAGTAGAGCGCGGCGGCAGGCAGCGCGCAGCCCGGACCCTTGCCGGTTTCGCAACCGTCGTTGAAGCCGCCCGCCTTGTAGCCGGTCGAGACCGAGGCGAAGATCAGGCCCAGCGGGCTGTCATAGTCGATGCCGGCGCGCCACGTCACCTTGCTGAAGGTGCGCTTGGCGTTGTTGGTCTGGAAGGTGGTGCGGCCGAGGAAAGTGCCGACGCTGTAGGAATTGCCGATCGAGGAATAGGCATCGAGCACGGTTGCGCCGACGCGCGACTTGAGGTCGCTCGAATAGCGTACGCCGCCGGTCAGCCGCACGTCGGGCGCGATCTCGTAGGTCGCCTGGCCGAAGACCGACTTGTTCTCGGCCACGGTCGGCTCCTGCGGGAAGCCGAAGCGGGTGTTCGGAGCCAGCAGGTTGTTGATGAAGAACGCGATGCCCGAACGTTCCTTGAAGTAGTAACCGCCGATCTGCGCCTGGAGCGGACCGTCGCCGCCATAGGCAAGGCGCAGTTCGTGCGAGGTCTGCCAGTAGCGACCGACGAAGTCGGCCGAGACCGCGCCGGTGCCCAGGTTGCTGAATTCGCGGCGTTCGGATTCACGATAGGAACCGAGATAGGTCAGCGTGACGTTGCCCATCGTGTAGTTGAGCTCGCCCATGATGCCGTCATCGGTGTTGTCGCGCGCGGCCTGCTGGGCCTGTGCCGTCGCCAGCAGGCGGCCTGCGCGGTTCGACGGATTTCTGTAGCTCGGACGCTCGAAAGTCGGGCGCGCACCGCTGACGATGTTCGAGAAGAAGTTGCTGGGCGAAACGCCGTTGGTCGGGTTGCCCTTCTGCCAGCTGTAATCGCCGACGAGCAGCAGGCTGAGATCCGGGCTCGGCTTGAACAGCGCCGAAAGGCGGATCGTCTTGTTGTCCTTGAACGGGCTGAGGCCGATGCCGTCGCCGGCGTTGCCATCGATGATGTAGTTGTTGCGGCGGTCGACGTTGGCGGCCACGCGGAAGGCGAGGCTGTCACCGGCCGGAATGTTGACCACGGCCGTGGCGTTCAGCGCGTCATAGTTGCCATAGGTAACGTCGGCACGGGCGCCGAACTCGAACTTGGGCTGCACGGTCAGGATGTTGACGACGCCCGCAGTCGAGTTGCGGCCATAGAGCGTGCCCTGCGGGCCGCGCAGCACTTCGATGCGCTCGATGTCGAAGAACGAGACTTCCTGCGCCTGCGGTCGGGCGAGGTAGATGCCGTTGACCATGAACGCGGCCGAGGGATCGCCCTTCTCGGTGCCGTCGGTGCTGGTCACGCCGCGGATGGTGATCTGCAGGCCATTGCCGCGCACGATCGACAGGTTGGGCACGGTTTCTTCAAGCTGGGTCGGGTTGGTGATGCCCGAGCTGATCAGGTCGTCACCGGAAACCGCGCTCATCGCGATCGGCGTCTTGGACAGCAGCGAAGACGTGCGGTTGGCGGTGACCACGATGTCGCCGTCGCTAGGCTCCTGCGCGGCGTCCTGCGCCGTGTCCTGTGCGAACGCGGGCTGGCTCAGCGCGATTGCCGAAACCAGGCATGCAAACGTCAATTTTCTCATTCTCTTTCCTCCCTGCAAAAGTCCTGCTCCGCTCCGGCTGGGCCGGTGCGGTCGGGCTTCTCGCTCGAGGAAAAAGGGCGCGTTGGATTGCGCGCTGCCGCGGCCTTTCGCGGCACGATCCGGGGCTGTGGCGAACCCGGCTCCATCCTCTCCTCTCGCGGTGTCTCGCCCGCTTGCGACAAACTGTTGCGAGAATTGTCAACGCTGTCAACGGGGTCGCGTCTGCGCCTGCGCAAAATCGCAGGTTATTATCAGATGTGAACGTTCATCTTCCGCAGGTCGGATATTTGACGTGATCCAGCGCACAGGGATCAGGCTATCCGGGACGAACCGCAATTCGATTGACGGTCTGAGTCTTGACCGCCCGAACGATCAATGCGAATAAGCATTCCAATAAAGTAGCGGCCCTTTTCGCCGCCAGGCAAACGTGTCCAAGCGGGCACGGGGCCGCCGATTGGGAGATCGACGTGCCTTCTGCTGCTTACCCGCTTTCATCCTGCATCGAATGGCAGTTCGCCGAAGCCGGTGACCTTGCCCAGCGCATCCGCGCCGCCAAGGCCGGGGGCTTCGATCTGGTCGAGTTCCACCTGTGGCGTGACAAGCCCGTCGAGGAGATCGGCGTGGCGCTGGCCGAAACCGGCGTTGCCCTCACCGGCATCTGCGTTGACCCGCGCCGCTCCATCGTCGACCCGGCAGAGCGCGCCGAGATGGTGCAGGCCGTGCGCGAGACCATCGCCGCCACCGCCCCGCTCGGCAAGCCGCCGCTGATCGTCGCCTCGGGCTTCAAGGTCGAAGGCATGAGCGAGGAAGACCACTTCGCCAACGCCGTCGCCGCGCTCAAGGAAGCCGCCGCGCTGGCCGAGGAAGCGGGCGTCACGCTCCTGCTCGAACCGCTCAACACCCGACTGTTCTCGGCGATGTACCTCGTCAGCACCACGCTCGGGCTGGATCTGGTCGAAGCCGTCGGCAGCCCCAACCTGCGCCTGCTCTACGATGTCTGGCACAGCGCCGTGATGGGCGAGGACATCGCCGAAGTGCTTGCAGGCCGCATCCACCTCGTCGCCCACGTCCAGGTCGCCGACATGGACGACCGCAACGAGCCCGGCACCGGCAGCGTCGACTGGGGCCACGTCATGGGGACGCTCGAAAGCCTCGGCTACAAGGGCAGCATCGGCATGGAATACTTCCCCACCCTGCCGATGGACCAGTCGCTCGAGCTGACCCGCAAGACGCTGGCGCTCTGACCTAACCCACGCTGCGGTCCGGGAGAGGAATGTGGCAAGCAAGACAGAACGAAACGTAACTCCCAAGCTCCCTCCCCTCAAGGGGAGGGTCGGGGAGGGGTGCCCCACACCAGCGATGACGCGCAGCTTCGCCGCGCTCCCCCACCCCAACCCCTCCCCGACGGGGAGGGGCCAATGACCACCCGCCTCTCGTTCCTCGAACGCCTCAGCTACGGCATGGGCGACATGGGCACCAGCCTTGCCTACAACATGGCAAGCGGGTTCCTGCTGTTCTACTACACCAATGTAGTCGGCATGCCGGCGGCGGGGGTGGGCACGGTGTTCCTGATCGCGCGCCTGCTCGATGCGGTGATCGATCCGGTGGTCGGCATTCTGGTGGACAAGACCCGCAGCCGCTGGGGCCGCACGCGCGGCTATTTCCTGTTCACCGCCCTGCCCTATGCCCTGCTCACCGTGGCGCTGTTCCACGTTCCGGCGTGGAGCCACTCGGCGCAGCTGGTCTATGCTTTCGTCACCTTCAAGGGCCTCGGCATCCTGATGTCGGTCCAGGCGATCCCCTACACCGCGCTGATGCCGATGATGACGCTCGACCCGAAGCAGCGCCTGAAGCTTTCAGGGATGCGCGGCGTCGGCACCTCGATCTCGGTGGTGCTCGGCACGGCGGCGGTCATGCCGTTGGTCGGCGTGTTCGGCGGCGCTGACCAGAACAAGGGCTTCCAGTACGTCGCGATGCTCTTCGCCGCCATCGGCCTTGCCTGCACGCTCGCCCTCTTCGCCAACTGCAAGGAGCGTTTCGAGGACGGCTCCTCGCCCGATTTCGCCATCGGTCCGGCGGTCAAGGAGATGCTGCGCAACAAGGCCTGGGCCGTCGTCTTCGCCTCGTGCCTGCTCTACTTCATCCGCTTCGGCCTGATGATGAGCGCGACCGCCTATTTCGCGATCGACGTGATGCGCCAACCCTGGCTGATCTCGGTCATGCTCCCGGCGGTCTCGGGGATGCTGCTGCTCTCCTCGTTCGTCGCCCCGCCGATCCTTGCCCGCACCGGCATCCGCAAGGGCAGCGCCTTCGTCCTCGCCCTCGCCGCGGTGATCTTCGCCGTGCTGCCACTGGTGCAGGGCAACACCGCCGCCTTTCTCGCGCTCTACATCGCCGCGTGCCTTGCCACCTCGATCACCATCACCGCCGCCTTCGCGATGATCGCCGAGACGGTGGACTACCACGAATGGAAGTTCGGCACCCGGCGCGAGGGCCTGCTCTCGGCCGGCATCAGCCTCTCGACCAAGGTCGGCATGGCCATCGGCACCGCAGGCTTCGCCTTCATGCTCGGCGCGGCGGGCTACGTCCCCGATGCCGTGACCGACACCGCCCGCGAGGCGATCCGCTGGACCTACTACGGCAGCGCCGTCGTCCTCCTCGCCCTGCAGACCGTGGTCGTCCTGATGTGGCCGATGGACGGCCTCCACGAAACCATCCGCAACGATATCGCCGCGCGCCAGCCCGCAGCGGCGGAGTAAGGGAGAAGCCCAGTGAAGAAGCTCCTCGCCGCAATGCTTGCGGCCTGCATCTCCGTGCCTGCCATGGCGCAGGTCATCGTCACCATCGACTATCGCCCGCCCGAAACCGTGCAGCGCGTCACCATTCCGGTGAACCCCGCCGAGAACCGTGTGAAGGTCCTGATCATCTCGGGCCGCAATTCCTACGAGCATGACTGGACCGGCGTGAACAACATGCTGCGCACCATGATGCAGGACTCCAGGCGCTTCGACGTGCGCGTGACCGAGGATTTCGACAACGGCACGCTGGAAACGCTGAAGGGCTACGACGTAGTCCTGCTCAACTATTCGAGTCGCTGGAACTATGCCGATCCGGTCCAGCACGTCTGGTCCGACAGCGCGTTCAAGGCGCTCTACCAGTACGTGCGCGAAGGCGGCGGGCTCGTCGCCTATCATTCCAGCTTCACCTGGGGGCGCGATATCCCTGAATACAAGAAGCTGATCGGCGGCGCGATGGAGCCCGGCTCCAGCCGCCGCGCGCCTCCGGGCGCCTTCCCGGTCCACCTGGTAGACCGCACCCACCCGATCACCGCCGGAATGCGCGAGTTCGTCTGGACCTACAACGACGACATGTACACCAACATGGCGATGGACCCGGAGGCAAAGATCCACGTCCTCGCCACAGCCCACGATGCCGCGTCAGCCTATGACCCCAGGCTGACCGGCCCCAAATACCCCGCCGCCGCCTACACCCCCGAAAAGCTGAAGGCGATGAAGGGCATCGACGCTGACCACCCGCAAGTGTGGACCGCCGACTACGGCAAGGGCCGCGTCTTCTCGATCACATTGGGCCACGACGAAGTCTCGCTCCACTTCCAGCCGCTTCAGACCCTGCTCCTGCGCGGCACCGAATGGGCCGCCACCGGCAAGGTCACCCTGCCCGTGCTGGAAGAAGCCAGGGACTATCCGGTCAAGCCCTAGCAATCAGACCATCGCAATCACCCACACGACCGCCGCCACAACCGCCGCCCCGCCCACGGCGCGCAAGGGGGACCAGGCGATGTCGTCCACCGCCTCGCCGGGCGCGCGATCGCGCCTGCCGGTGATCATCGGGCCGATCAGATCGCGCCCGACGAGGAACTGATAGAAGCCGATGGCACTCACATGGACGCCGATCACGGCCAGCGCCACCTTGAACGCCGCCTCGTGCAGCTGCGCCGCAGCGCGGGCCGCGCCATGGCTCAGGTATCCGGCGAGCGGTCCCGCCTCGCGCCCGTCAGCATTGACCGCAAACAGGCCCGCGCCCGCCAGCGTCAGCAGCACCAGCAGCAGCGCCGCCACGCTCCACCCGCCCAGCGGATTGTGCCCGTCGGTGGGATGCTCGTCGCCCGCCTTGCGCGCATAGGCCAAGACTTCGCGCGGGCCTTTGAGGAACGAAGCGAAGCGCGCCGTGCGCGATCCGGCAAGGCCCCAGAACAGGCGGAACAGCAGCAGCGCCAGGATGGCGAGGCCCGATCGGCGGTGCCAGTCCATCGCGCCGTTCTCGCCGCTCCACCACGAGAAAGCAAACAGCCCGAGCAAGGACCAGTGAAACAGCCGCACCGGCACGTCCCACACGCGCACCTTCTCTGCCATAGGCCAAGCCCCCGCCCCGCGCCGCCATGTGCGGCGGTCATGGCGAAGGTTGTGCCACGGCCTGCGCCCGCCGCCAAGCACGGCAGCGCAGGCGCTGCGTCAGATCAGCCCCAGCTTGCCTCCGCTCTGCGCAAAGGCCTTGAACGCCTCGAACCGTTCGGGCGAGGACACCGCCGCGCGCATCCCCTCGCGGTCGCCCAGCCCCATCACGCTCGCGCTGGTCCTGCCGACCTTGGCCCAGCCCTTCCCCGGTGCACCTGTCCGCATGAAGGCGAGCAGGCGGTCCTGCCACTGCCTGACCACGCGCGCCTCGCCGGGCTTCCACGCCCGCTCGCCAATGCCGATGTTGCCGAACACATAGGGCAGCTGCGACGTGTGGAACGCGCCCCACGATTGCCCGCCTTTCGCCGCCGGATAGGCATGATCATAGAGGTAGGCATAGACCGGCTGCTGCGCGCTGCGCGTGCGCTCCTTCGCCCACAGCAGCACGCCTGCCATATAGCGGTCGCGCGCGATCAGTGCATTGGAAGCCACCGCCTCGGCCTCGGTCGCATGGGGATAGAGCGCCAGCAACCGCTCGGCAAAGTCGCCATAGCGCGCCCGCACCGCCGCCTCGAACTGCGCGGGCGTGCGCACCGACATGTCGATCATCTCGGCGCTGTTGTAGCCGGTGATCAGCGGCGCCGGGCTCGCCACCGGCCCGCTCGCGCGGACCGGATCGAACGGCACCACCTTGCCATCGACATTGGGGACAAAGCGCAAGGGCGGCGGGCCGCTGGTGGCACCAGGTACATAGCGCGTCGCCTCGATCAGCGCCTCGGCCGGAAGCTCGCGCATTTCCGCCATGCTGGCCTTGCCCAGCTTGGCGGCCAGATCCACGCCCACCGCCTCGTTCTTCGCCAGCGGCGGCACGTCCACCGCCATGCTCGCCCCGCTGAAGGCAATCGCCTTGTCGAACAGACCCTTGGCCATGGGCGAGACCATCAGGTCCGCCACCGAGGCCGCACCCGCGCTTTCGCCCGAAACGGTGACGTTGCCCGCATCGCCGCCGAACTTCGCAACGTTCGCCCGCACCCACTTCAGCGCCGCGATCTGGTCGAGCAGGCCATAGTTGCCCGAAGACCCCAGCGGCGATTCCGCCGTCAGCGCCGGGTGCGCCATGAAGCCCAGCACGCCTACGCGGTAGTTGATCGTCACCACCACCGCCCCGCGCGAGGCGAGCTTTGCGCCGTCGTAGATCGGCAGGCTCCCCGCCCCGCCGCCAAAGCCGCCGCCGTGGATGAACACCAGCACCGGCAGCTTCTTCATGCCCGCACCCTTGGGACGCCAGACGTTGAGCGTCAGGCAGTCCTCGCTCATCGGCGGCCCGGCAAGGAACTCTGCCGTATAGGGCCCCCATGGCGCCGGCACGCCCTGCTGGCACACCGGCCCGAACGCCGTCGCCTCACGCACGCCCTGCCACGGCGGGGCCGCCTGCGGCTCGCGCCAGCGCAGCTCGCCGACCGGCGGCGCGGCATAGGGAATGCCAAGGAACGCATCCGCCCCTGCATTGACGGTCCCACGCACCTCGCCACCGGACGTGGAGACCACACCTTGCGCGAAAGCGCCGTGCGCGGTGAAACCAAGGGCGAGCGCCCCGGCGAAAATCAGCCTGCGGTTCATGGGGCTCTCAATATTCGAAGGTTTCGCTGATCGTGCGATAGGGCACCGGCGGCGGCGCATCCAGGGTCTGGCCGGTGTCGGTGCGATAGGGATTGTTGCGCATGGTCACCGGCGCATCGGGCTTGGGCATCAGCACCGGCTTGCCGTCCTCGCCGAAGTACATCAGATCGTCGGCGAAGGGATTGTCCTGCGATTTGGCGGCAAACGGGATCCAGCCCACGCCATGGGGCGAACGCGCCACTTCATAGCAGTGGAAGTGCCAGATCTTCCATTCGCCGTCCTGGCGGATGAAGTCGACGCCGTACTTCACCATGATCTCGTGCATCCACACGCGCTTGCCATCGACCAGCAGGTCCTTGACGTACATGAACTCGGGCGCCTGCTTGGCCGCCTCGACATCGGTCAGGCCCGATTCCACGCCGGCCATCACGAACAGGGCCTTGGCGGTCTTGCCGTCCTCGGCCACCTCGATCAGCGGCGAGGCGAGGTAGTGGAACACCAGCTTGCCCTTCGGATTGGGTCGCTGCGCATGATAGGCCATGATCGAATCCCACGAGGTATAGACCCCGTTGTTCGAATACTGCGCGCGGATCCCCGGCGTGCCCTTCTTCGCCCAGAGCGGCACGATCTCGGGATCGTGGAAGGCATTGTGCAGGTACATGTAGCGCGAGAACAGGTTCTGGATGTCGCCGCGGTCACGCGCGGTCTGCGCGGTGGCGCGCAGCTGCGCCACTTCGGCCTTGAGCGCGGCAATCTCGGCGGTAACGTCTTCCTTCGCCGCAAGCGGACTCGTCACTGCACACCCGGCGGCAACCGCCATCAGCATCGCCTTGAGCTTCATCTCCATCTCCCTTCGCTGTCGTCGATCGCGGCGCGTCTTCGCGCTCGCCGCAGCCCGTTTCAGAATAAGTATGGTGATTCTAAAACAACGGTCAAGCGACACTTGACCGCCCGCGCAAAAAGTTGAAACCTTCATTCTAATAATGAGGATCAAACGACAGGGAGAGCCGCCGATGCCCAGCCGCCGCACCATGCTTCAGGGCCTCGCCGCCGCTGCTGCGACAACCGCCCTCCCCGCATCAGCCCGCGCCGCCGCTGCCGCCCCCTCACCATGGCGACCGCTGTTCAACGGCCGCGATCTCGATGGCTGGACGATCTATCAGGACGGCGAAGGCAACCGCGATGCCCACGATGCCATCCGCATCGAAAAGGGCGGCGTGCTGCACATGCTCGGCCAAAGCTTCACCGGCCCTGACGTCAATGGAAGCGTCAGGGCCAGCTTCGGCCACATCGCCACGAAGTCGCTCCACGGCAACTACCACCTGCGCATGGACTTCCGTTTCGGCGAGCGCCGCTTCGCCCCGCGCGCCTGGCAGCGCCGCAACTCCGGCCTGCTCTATCACATGGGGCCGGAGCTTGACCGTTTGTTCCCCGATTGCGTCGAGTTCCAGTTCGAGGAAGGCGACATCGGCGATGCGATCATGGTCAACACCCGCGCGCTGCAAGGCCCGCTGCTCGGCGGCACCCCGCTCTGGCCGACATACTTCCCCGGCCTGCCCACCACATATGCCGATCCGATCAACGCCGGCGGCATCGCCCGCCAATGGCACCGCCACGCAGGCGATTACGAGCGCATCGATGGCTGGAACACGGTAGACCTCGTCGCCATCGGCGATCAGGCGGCGCACATGGTCAACGGCCGCATCGTCAACAGCCTGTTCCGCATGGCAGGCCGCACCGGCCAGCCGCTCACCCAAGGGCGCATCGCGCTCGAATTCGAAGCCGCCGAAGTGTTCATGCGCAACGTGATGATCCGCGACCTGACCGAGGCCGAGATCGCCCTGATCCGCAAGCAGGGTTCGTACTGAAGAACGAACCTCTCGCTCGTCATTGCGAGGAGGTGAAACCGACGAAGCAATCCAGAGCGTGGTTCACGACGCTCTGGATTGCTTCGCTCCGCTCGCAATGACGAAGCGCGTTTGCGAATCCAGCAGTCGGCAAACAAGGAAGGCGGCCAAAAAAAGGGGGACGGCCCGAATGCTCGAACCGTCCCCTTGAAGTTCAGGAACTCTGACTGGCAGAGCCCTTCGGGTCGCAAAGCCCGATTAGCTCGGTTCGTCGCAGAAAAATGTGCGGCAATTCACACGTCGCGAAGATTTCTCTCACGCTTGCCGAACGGACCGTTGAGCCGCACGATCGCCAGGTTCAGGCAAGCGGCAAAGCTCACCCAGGCAAGGTAGGGCACGATCAGCCAGCTCGCGAGGACCGAAAAGGGCCGCAGCATCACGCACAGCGCCAGCACCGATATCCACAGCGGCACCACCTCCACCAGCGCCCAGTCCGGCCGCTTCAACGTGAAGAACAGCGGCGACCACAGGAAGTGGAACACGAAATTGGCGGCATAGAGCATCACGATCATGCGCCGCCCCCAGTCATCGCCCGCGCCTTCCCACGCCAGCACCATCGCCCACGCGGCAAGGCCGAGGATCACCGTCCACGCCGGGCCGAACAGCCAGTCCGGCGGCTGCCACGGCGGCTTGCGCAATTCGCGATACCACGCGCCGATCTTGGTCAGCACCCCGCCAAGCCCGCCCAGCACCACGGCCCAACCTATTGCGACGATTACATGTGTTTCAGGCATCACAAGCCCATGCGCCTTAAGCAGAAGCCCGACAACCGACGATTTCGCACGCGGCCCGGACTGTGCCCGATTCGCGCCGAGGCGCACTGTCAGGAAGCCCTCTCCAGGCAGCTTGGGCGCAGCGATCCGCTTCTGCTATAGCGCTGAAATGACGGAACTCTCCTGCCACTGCGGCCAAGTCGCCCTTCGCATCGCAACCACGCCCGCGTTCATCCACGCCTGCAACTGCTCGCTCTGTCGCAAATCGGGCGCGCAATGGGCCTATCTGGCGCCCGACGAAGTGGCGATTACCGGCCCCACCACCGGCTATGTCCGCGCTGACAAGCCCGGCGCGGGGGCTGAGATCCGTTTCTGCCCGGTGTGCGGCAGCACCACCCATTTCGTGCTGACGCCATCGACAATCGCGCTGCACGGCAACACCATGGTCGGCGTCAACATGGCGCTGGCCGACGAGGCCGCGCTCACCGGCGTGGAAATGCGCTTTCCCGACGGCGCCGCCTGGGCCGGTGAAGGCCCGTTCGGCTACCTGCGGGAAAGCGTGATCATCGGGTCAGGCGATCAGCCGCACAGCCCCTGAATGTACGTGAACGCCTCGGCCGAGGGCTTGGTCGGCAGGAGTTCCAGCCCGACCGTGCCCTTGTAGCCCAGCCGCTCAAACAGGGCGAGCGCGCCCGGCCAGTCGATGTTGCCGCTGCCCGGCTCGCCCCGCCCCGGCGCATCGGCCACCTGCACGTGCACCACCTGGTGCATCGCCGCCTTCAGCGCGCTTTCCGGGTCCTCGCCCTCGACCACCGAGTGGTAGAGGTCGTAGAGCACCTTGACGCGGCGGTGGTCGACCATGTCGGCCACCACCACGCTGTCCTGCGTGGTCGAACACAGCACACCGGGATGGTCGAAGCGGGTGTTCGCCGATTCCAGCAGGATCGTCACGTCCAGCTCCTCGGCCACCGGCAGCAGCTTGCGCAGGGCATCGGCGAAGATCGCCAGCTGCACCGGCCGCTTCAGCCACGGCACGCCGCGCCCCGAGGTGACCACCACGTTCGAACAGCCCAGCGACTTCGCCGCCGTCGCCGCCTCGCGGAAGGTCTCGACAAAGCCCTCGTGCGTGGCGGGATCGACCAGCTGCGTCACATAGTCCGCAACCGTGCTGATCAGCTCCACGCCGTGCGTATCGAGCGCCGCCTTGATCGCCCCCAGATCGCGCCCCTTCAGCAGGAACAGCTCGACCTTGCGGAAGCCCGCTGCCGCCGCAGCAGCAATGCGGTCCTCGATCTTCTCGCCCGCTTCGGTGAAGCCGTATTCAAGGTTTACGGAGAGTTCGAATGCCATGGCTCACGAACCCCAGATGCGGCGGGCCATCGCCTGGTGGCGGCGGACCTGCTCGAAGGCATCGCGCATGTCATAGGCATGGCCTTCCCACTCGGAGACCATCGTCCCGGTGAACCCGCCATCCTTGAACAGCGGCAGGATCGTGTCGTAATCGATCGCTTCCTCGACCAGATCCTCGCTCACGCCATAGAACTTGCCGTGGATGTGGATGGTGCGATCGACCAGCGCGGCCCAGGACTTGGGATCGTGGTTCGAAAGGATGAAGAAGGCAAGGCAGGCCGCCTGGATTTCCAGCGGGCTGTGGCCCTTGGGCGCGGCCCATTCGCGCAGGCGTCCGGCCTTCTCGTGGCTCATCCCGTCTTCCAGCCAGACTTCCTTGAGCTTGTCGAGCAGGTCTTCCTTCGCGCCCTTGGCCCTTGCAGCATCGAGCATCGATTCCGGAATCCGGCTCGCCGTGCCGCCGAAGTCGGGAATCCAGCCAAGGTAGGGCGTGTTCAGCTTGTCGTACATCTCGCCATAGGCCTGCACGGCGGGGTGCCCGGCCCACATCGGCGCGTGGACTTCCACGCCCATGCGGATGTCCAGCTCCTCGGCATAGGGCGCGATTTCCGGCAGCAGGTGCACCGGCAGCGCGAACTGGTAGCGCACCAGGCTGAAGCCCAGCTTCTTGGCGCTGCGCAGCTGGCGCTTGTGGTATTCGACCAGCGCGGCATCCTCGATCGGCTGCGCCCCCGGCTTGAGGAAGCGGTCGGAATTGATCGCGCACGACACCGGGTTGAGTCCGGTATCGGCCAGCATCTGCTTGAACTCGTCGGCGAACCTGTCCGAAACGTCCGGAAACTCGCGGAAGTTCTGGAAGCCGATGATCTCGATGTTCGGACCCAGCCCGCGCTTGGCGACTTCGGCCATCAGCGTGTCGAGTTCGAACTGGCGGGTCAGGAACTCGTTGGTGAAGGAATAGAGCGTGACGCCCGTCTGGGGGCCGGTTGCGGTCGTGGTCATAATGCCGGTCCTCTCTCAGGCAGCTTCGACGATCAGGGTGGAGGTCTGCGGATTGGTCCGCCGCATTCCCGGAATGTAGGGTGGGCTGATGAACAGGTTCAGCGACACCTCATGCGCAGAACCCGCGTCCGCCTTGAGCGAAGGCAGCACCAGGAACGCCGAATCGCGGATGAACCAGAAGGTGTCGACCTTCTCGCCGTTCTGGGACAGCGGCCATTGCTCGCCATTGTATTCGATCAGCGCGTCCGAAAGATCCACAGCTTCACCGTCGATCGACAGCGGCCCCACCTCGACCACCGAAAACGGCAGCGAGCGATACCACGGCAGGCGCATCGCCAGCTTCAGCCCGCCCGCCGTAGCGGCAAGCCCTTCTTCCCCGATCACCCGTTCCACTGGCAGCACGTTCGCTCTCCCGATAATTAGAATTTGTCTTCTAATCGTCGCTTGACACACGGTCAAGGCCTGTGCAGATAAAAAGAGAACTTCAGTTCTATTCTAATTTCAGGACGGGTGCCAAGAGGGTCATGGCGGAATTCGATTACATCATCGTCGGTGCAGGCTCGGCAGGCTGCGTGCTCGCCAACCGCCTCAGCGCCAATCCGGCAAACCGCGTCCTGCTGATCGAGGACGGCGGCGACAACCAGCACCCCTTCATCAAGATGGCCGGCGGCTTCATCAAGATGATGGGCAACCCCGATTACTTCCGCGTCTTCCCCACCGCCCCGCGCGAAGGCATGCGCGGCGGCATCCACACCTATGGCCGCGGCATGGGCGGCTCGTCGGCCATCAACGGCACCTGGTATCTCACCGGCATGCCCAAGGATTTCGACAGCTGGACCGAACAGGGCCTCGCCGGCTGGGGCTGGAACGACATCGCCCGCTGCTACGCCAAGTTCGAGGACTACCGCGAACCCGGCGCCCACCCGGGCCGCGGCCGCGGTGGCGAACTGCAGGTCACTGCCTCCACCTACCAGTCGCCCGTGCTCGATGCGCTTGCCGCCGGCTTTGAAGCGCAGGGGATGCCCTGGCTCGATGACATCACCACGCCGGGCAAGCAGGGCGTCGGCCGCAGCCAGTATACCGTCGATCGCAAGGGCGTGCGCGAAAGCTCGTACAAGGCTTTCGTCATGCCGATCCTTGGTCGCCACAACCTCACCATCGCCCAGCACACCGCGGTTTCGCGCGTGGTGATCGAGCAGGGCCGCGCCACCGGCGTCGTCGCCCACGCCCACGGGCAGGAGCGCATCCACACCGCCACGAAGGAAGTCATCCTCTCGGCCGGCGTCTACGGCTCGCCCCACCTGCTCCAGCTTTCCGGCGTCGGCCCCGGCGCCGTGCTGCAGGAACTCGGCATCCCGGTGGTCAAGGATCTCGCCCGCGTCGGCCAGAACCTGTCCGATCACAGCAAGTTCGGCGTCTCGTTCGACCTCACCAACCACCCCGGCACCAACCGCGAATTCTTCGGTTGGCGGCTCTATCGCAATGCGCTGCAGTACTTCCTCACCGGCACCGGCCACCTCGCCCGCGTCGGCATGCCGCTGACCGGCCTCTACGCCAGCGAGGGCACGGACAAGGACTGGCCCGACCTTCAGGTCGCCGCCGCCCCCTTCGCCATGCGCACGGTCAACGAGATGGCCTCAAAGCCCGGCAGCCCGCTCACGCCCAATCCCGGCCTGACCTTCTCCGGCTACCACCTGCGCCCCAAGAGCCGCGGCTCGATCCGCCTCGTCTCGCCAAACTTCCGCGATGCCCCGGTGGCCGACGCCGCGCTCTGGACCGACCCCTCGGACAAGGCCAAGAGCCTCGAACTCTTCCGCCTGTTCCGCGCCATCGCCAATTCGGAGCCGCTCAAGCCCTACATCGGCACCGAACGCATGCCCGGCCCTGACGTGCAGGACGAAGCCGCGATCCTCGCCGAACTCGCCAAGATGGTCGAAGTCGGCCTCCACGGCACCGGCACCTGCGCCATGGGCACCGACCCGGCCACTTCCGTCACCGACGCCCGCACCCGCGTCCACGGCATCGGGTCCCTGCGCGTCGTCGACTGCTCGATCATGCCCACCCCCGTCTCCGGCAACACCAACGGCCCCGCCATGGCCGTGGCAGAACGCGCGGCGGAGATGATCCTGGAGGATGGGCGGTAACAAGCCCCTCCGTCATTCGCTGACGCAAATGCCCCCTCCCCCTTTGTGCTTCGTGAAAATGGGGAGGATCAACTCCTTCAAAATCCTCCCCATTTTCACCGCAGGTGCAAATGGGGAGCAACCGTCTTGTTATGCGGTCCATGGTTGGTTGTTTTTGACCATGGCGTTGAGAGCGCAGATGAGTTTGCGCATGATGGCGATGAGGAT
>NZ_JADQDC010000019.1 GCF_015694345.1 Novosphingobium jiangmenense | reverse complement strand
GATCTTCCAGGTCGCCGACATCGGCCTCGTCGGCGACCTCTTCACGCTGGTCCCGGAACTCACCGGCAAGCTCTGACACCAACACACGCAACGCCATGATGGAGTGTTTCCCCGGGGAAACACTCCATATGGGTTAAAGATGCAGCGTCAGACACTGGCTGAAATCGTCCAGCACGTAGTCGGCGAAAGCCTCACAATTGATGAAACCGTGCTTGCGATAGAGGCCCAGGGCGGGCTCGAACGCGGGGCCTTGCCCGGTTTCCAGACTGACGCGCTCGTATCCCCGCTGCCGCGCCACCCCGAGCAGGTGGATCAGCAAGGCCTCGCCGATCCCCTTCCGCAGCCAGTCGGGCGCAGCGCGCATGGACTTGAGTTCGCCATGATTGGGGTCCAGCTCGCGGATCGCACCCATCCCGGCGAGCGCGTCCCCGACCCACGCCGAGTAGAAAGTGACGCCGGGTTGCCGCAGCTTTTCAACCGGCAAGGCGTGAACCTTGCAGGCGGGCGAGTTGGCATGCATGCCCGCAAGATGCAGCGCGACAAGGCTGCGGATGGCCTCGCCAGCAAGGTCGTCTTCGATAATCGTGACCGCGTCCATGGCATAGCCTCCTGCTGCCGCCGTTACTTGAGCACTAGCGGGCCCGCCCCGCCAACTCTTTCGCCGCGCTTCAACGGTTCAGGCGGTCAAGCATTGGGTCGGGGTTGCTCCATCGCACGGATGAAGGCGCGATTGGCGAGGAGCAGCGCCACAGCGCGACCGACGATCGCGATCGTTATCGCCATGGCTGCACCCGTCAGATCGAAGAGCGGGATCAGCACGAGGAAAAGGGCGATGGTCACCACTGTCACGCCAATCTCGATGCGCATGGCGATGTGCTCGCGGTGGGCCATATCAAGTACCGTGCCGATCGGGCCGACGGTCACGGCAATGAACTGACCCACGGCCAGGATCATCAGCGCGGGGGCGCCGCGCACAAATCCGGGGCCGAACAGGCCCAGCAGCCATTGCGGAACAACGAGGATCACCAGCAGCAACGGCAGGCACAGCGCCGCGCCGACCATGCCCGTCTTGCGGGCGATGGCGAGCATGCCGCGATACTGCCCTTCCGCATAGCGCGCGGCGATGTGGCTGCCGACCATCTGGTCGAACGAATTGCGCACCAGCGTGAACAGCAGGCCGAACTGCACGGCAACGCGATAGATCCCTGCCTCCGCCGGGCCATGCCACGTACCGAGCGTGACCACCGCAATCCAGTCGCAGAAGAAGGCGGCCAGATAGATGACCATGATGCGCAGGCCTGACTTGAGCGAGACGGTCTGCTCGCCATGCGGCCAGCCGCGAGTCATCGTACGGATCCTTGCCAGGCCGAACAGCATGACGAGGGTGCAGGCGCTGGTGTAAACGATTTCAGGCGCAAGGACGGCAACTCCGCCCGAGGCCAGCCAGAGGGTGCCAAGCACGAGCAGGGAGAGACCGGTGTAGGAGATGCCGTCAAGCGATTGCGAGAGAAGGACGCTGCCGGTGGCGCGGATCGAGGCGGAGATGGTGCGCACCAGCGCCAGCATCGGCACCGCCAGCGCCATGATCAGGACCGGCAGGAACAGTTCGGGCCGGTCCATCATCAGGTGCGTCATCGGCCAGGCGAGGGCTGCCATGGCGAGGCCGATCACGGTGCCAAGCGTGGCGACAACGCGGATCGAGCGCACGATAGCGGCCCGCGCCATGCCGGTATCGCCACGCCGGTGTGCCACCGCTACCGAGCGCAACACGACGGTATCGAGCCCGATGGTGGAGGCGACGGCGAGCAGCGTCGCGGTGGCCAGCGCAATCTGGTATGCGCCGACGCCCTCTGCGCCTAAAGCGCGTGAAATCAATAGGTTGAGTCCGAAACTCGCAACCGCGCCGCTGCCCTTGAGGCTCAGCCCGATCAGCAGGTCCAGCGCAATTCCGCGCTTCATCAGCGCTGCAATCCTGTCACGCATGCGGCTTGTCGGCTCCTTGGGGCTGGTGCCCGCGAGGCCGGGACCGGTGCCGACCCTACACCTATGCTGCGCTGCAACCAAGTCTGTTGCGAGCGCGTTTCGCACAGGGTAAGCCACTGGTGTCGCGCAACTTCCGGCACGGCGCACGGGCTTCACGAAGAGGACGCAGATGGCAGCGGCAAGGCACGACTTTTCGGTGGTCATCCCCGCGCATAACGAGGCGGCGGTGATCGAGCGGTGCCTGCGTGCGCTGCAATCGGACCCGGAGATTTCGCCCGAGATCGTGGTGGCCTGCAATGGCTGCAAGGACGAGACGGCGGCGATCGCACGGCGGGTGGCACCGGAGGCCACGGTGCTCGACATCGCTCGCGGCTCGAAGATCCTTGCGCTCAACGAAGGCAATGCGGCGGCAACCGTCAGCCCGCGGTTCTTTCTGGATGCGGACATCGTCGTCAGCCCGCGTGCGCTGGCGGCGGTGGCGCAGGTGTTGGGCGAGGACGGGGCGATCAAGGCGGCGGCGCCCGCGCTCGCCGTGGACCTGACCGGCTGTTCCTGGCCGGTCCGGGCCTATTACAAGGTGTGGCTGCAGCAGCCCTATGTGCGGGTGGGCATGGTCGGATCGGGGCTGTTCGGGCTTTCGGCGAGCGGGCTTGCTGAGGTCGGCACCTTCCCCGACGTGGTGGCGGACGATCTTTACGTGCGGACCCGGTTCGCGCCAGAGCAGCGGATGCGGGTGGAGCGCGATGCGCAAGGGGCGGCGGTGAGCTTCACGGTGTTCCCCCCGCGCGACTTGCGCTCGCTGGTGCGGATCGAGAGCCGCCGCCGCGCGGGCGACATGCAGCTGAAGCTTTCGAGCCACGATACCGAGCACACGGCGCGGACGACGACGGGCGGCTCGCTGCTGTCGGCACTCGGCAAGCAGAGCGGCGGCCATGGACGCGTCGGGCTGCTCGATCTGGCGTGGTATCTCGGCATCAAGATCGTCGGACGGCAGATGGCGCGGCGGACGATCCGGGCGAAGAAGCAGATCGTCTGGGAGCGGGACGACAGCTCGCGGACGGGGTGAGGTAGTTGCTCGACGGTTAGTCTTGCGATTTTTGGTTCATTTTGAAAGTATTTTGCCTACCTTGTGGCCAACTCACGATTCGATCCTCTTTGGTGGGCAATGGCGATGGTGACTGCGCGTCAATCGAGTTTCGAACTGCTTAGGATCGTCAGTGCGGCAGGTATTGTCTGGTTCCACGCCAGTGTAACGGGATCGGAGATTGGCTATACCGGGCTGACCGTGTTCCTGCTGTTGACTGCTCTTTTCGAACTTGGCGTCAACTTCGAGCGACGGACACCGTGGACGCGCCATGCTACGAGGCTGCTGGTACCTTTCGTGTTCTGGTCGGCGATCTACACAGCGGCGAACGTGGTGAAAGGCAAGCCGGTACTGAACCTTGAGGGCGGTCCGGTATTGGGCGTGTTGGCGGGGCCATCGATTCACTTGTGGTATTTGCCATTCATGGCAGCGGTTTTGGCGGTGCTAGGCCTGCTGAAGGTGCGCGTCAGTCAGCGGACTATCGGTGCGCTGGCCTTTATGGCGGTCGTGCCGATTATCGGCGCATTTCATTATCTCCGGCCCGAAGTTGCTCAGGCGCCACCGCCCGTTCCGCAGTGGTTTCATGCAACCGTCCCGGTGTTGTTGGGCGCGGTGGTAGGCGCGAATCGGAACGGAACAGCGCTTCTGCGTGGCTTGACTGTCGGCACTCTCGCTCTGGCGTTTGCTGTTTCGGGGGACGTACAAGTCTTGGAGTTCTTGGCCGGCGTGCTCCTTGTCGAATTGGCAGCGCGCGTTTCCTGGAGTGATGCAAGGGTCAACCGCGTCGCGGGCATGATGATGGGAGTCTATCTGGTCCATCCGCTGGCGCTGACCATGTTCCGGATCGTCGAACCCTACTCGCAAGCCGCATTCGTTGCCGGTGCATTCATTGCAAGCACGGCGGGGGTAATGATGGCAGCTCGGCTAGCGCCGAAGGTGTCGGGCATGCTGCTGGGAACGCCCAAGGCAGAACCGCGTCGTGTCAAGGAACGACCTGAGCTTTCTGTCAGCCCTTCGTAGCGCGCTGCAAGGGGCCGTTGCGCCATTCGTTGCGGCGGCGCCAGACTTCCTTCCAGCAGGCGGCGCTTTCCTTGAAGCGCGGGGCGATCAGCGAGGCGGCGGGGTAGGCGATCGAGCGGGTGAAAGCCCACGCCGCTGTCATGGCCTTGCCGAAGCCTACCCAGCCTTGCGGGAAGTAGCGTTCGATCATGCCGTTGCGACTGCCGAGGATGTAGACCAGCTTGTTGGCTTTTTTGGTGGCGCTCTTGCCGCCAAAGTGGACTATGGTTGCGGTGGGTGTCATGCGCGGAGCGGCACCGTAGCGGGTGGCGCGCACGCAGAGATCGGCTTCCTCCCCGTACATGAAGAAGGCTGGGTCAAAGCCGCCGAGTTCGTCCCAGAACGCCTTTTCGATCAGGAAGAACGAGCCCTGGACGATATCGACCTCGCGCTCATAGTCGCGCTTCCAGCCGCCGTAGCTTTCGGAGTTGAACAGTTCCGAATTGCGGAACACGGCGTTCAGCCCGAAGGCCTGGCAGAAGGCGCTCCACGGCGTGACCCGGCCCCAGCAGGAGAAGGGGTTGAGGGTGTGGTCCTCGAACAGGGTGCGGCCGCCCCAGATCTTTGCCTCGGGGCGTTCCCGGGCGAAGGCGAGCAGCTTGTCGATCGCACCATCGAGCACCAGCGTATCGGTGTTGAGCAGAAGGACATAGCGCCCGCGCGCGCGCTCGACGGAAATGTTGGTGGCGATGGCAAAGCCGTGGTTTTCGGTCTCGGCCATGAGCACGACTTGCGGGAACTCGGCGGCGATGGCCTCGGCCGAACCATCGTGCGAACCGTTGTCGACGAGGATCACTTCGAAGGGCACTTCGCGGGTCTGTTCGTAGACCGTGCGCAGGCAATCGAGCGTCATCTCGCGCGTGTTCCAGTTCACCAGCATGACCGAGACCAGCGGCGGCTCGCCGGGTTTCCCGTTGGTGATGGTGGGGTCGCTGGCAGACTGAAGCATGGGGGGAGCCTTCAATTCTTGCCGAGGAACTTGTCAGGCAACGCGCCGACTGCGGGATCGCTAGCGCGCAGGGCGCGTTCGGTGTCGTCGGCATCGAGAAAGCGCCCGTAGCGACCGACTTCGATATCCGAGCGGATCACGCGCGCTGGATTTCCGGCGACCACGCTGCGAGCTGGAACATCCTTGGTCACGACAGCTCCGGCACCGATCACGCAATTGTCTCCGATCTGCACACCCGGCAGAATGATGCTGTAGCTTCCGATGAAACAGTTCGCGCCGATCCGGGTGTGAAGGTAGAGCCCGCGCGTCCTGTCGTGCGTGAGAATATATGCCGCATATGCGATATAGGTATAAGCCCCTATATGCACTCCGGCCGGAAAAGTAAGATCCAGCTTGGCGGAAAGGGAGAGTTCAACCGTCGGATGGATGTCCATCCTGAAAATTCGGGTGAGGACAGTTCTCTTCGCGTTCAGGAGAACCCGGCGAAGCGCATGCAGACGATTCAAACTCATGCTTCCCCCGATATGTCAGCCTGCCCTGATTGAGCAGTCGCACACCGCCGGGATCAAATCAATCAAGCCGCGGGCACGGTTCATAGCGGGAGCCTACCGCGATCAGTGACTTGGTGAACAAGCCGAGAAATGGCTCACGCAAATGGCGAGCGTCCGGAAACAGGCGTTTGAATATCCAACGACCGAGCATGCGACAGTTGTCCACTTCGGCCATGGCGTCGGCAAACCCTCCCGTAATGGCCGTGCCGACCTTGAAACTGGCCAGCGCACGTATCTTCAGGTTGTCCGGCAACCAATGAATGAACGGGAATGCATAGTGAGGATCGATAGGAAAGAAGTAGTTCGGAGTTTGAATATAATAAAAACGACCAACTCTCGTTACTTCCTCCGAAAAAAGCATCATGTTCTGGTAGCTGGTAACGTGTTCTATCACAGAATTTGAATGCACCAGATCAAACTGGGCATCCTGGTATTGCGGCATGCTGCAGGCGTTTCCGACGACGTTGCTGACCCTCAGGGCATCCTTCGGAGACGCAGCGTAGCTTACCAACTCTGCCGAGTAGTTCATGACTTCGATATCGGTCTTCGAGCGTAACGAAGGTGAGAGCATCTGCCAATAATCGCCGCGTCCACCAACATCGAGAACCGCGCAACTCCCCTTTTCCGCCACTATCGTCGAGATGATGGCCTCGACCCGTTTGAACCGCTTGCGCCGGAAGCCAGCCTGCAACGTCTTCAGTCGCCCCAAGGTGGGGGTCGGATTCGTAGCCATTGTTTCCTCGCCACGGTGATTATGGCGACTAACTTAAGCTAGTTTGGTCCGTTTTGGAACTAAAATCAGGCGTATTTGCAGCTACTTGGCCGATGGAAACTGATCGAAATTCGCTGCCAAGTAAATCATCGAGCCGCGCGCGCCCGAGAGGGAGCAGGTAATTCGTCCTTGCCTCCTCGACGGCGATCAGCAAGGCCACCAGCCATGCCGAGAAGCATGATCAACCAGCTCATGTCCGCACCCCAAGGGGACACCGTGATGAGAACCACGTAAAGAACAAAAACGCTGATCGCCAAACCAGTGGCCATCCGCCGTCCGTGCAATGCGCCATTCTCCATGAACTTGCCGGCCAAGCTGAGCTTGAGGACATTCAGTGCAACCGCAGCAAGCATGGCGAGTGAGCACGGGATGCCATACCGCAATGCCAACAGCAGCCAATAATTGTCCACGCTGTCGGAGTGCATCCACTTCGGGCGCGTGTAATCGTTGAGTATGCCAATCCCTATCCATGGACTGCGCGCAACGTCCGCAGACCCGTACTCCCAGATTGCCAAGCGAAAGTAACCCGTTTGTGGATTAAAGGAAGCATTCCGGATCAGGAATTTAACTATGCCATCCGAGGTAAAACTCTCAATCATGCCCAACGAAACTACGACAGCCATTATCAGGGGAAACCACCCCCACCTGAGCCGACGTTGAACATAGTCGTAAAAGCCGAGGGCGAGACCTGCCAAGATTGTGGCCACGCCCGCCGAACTCCAAGCGAAGAAGCCTCCTGCACACGCGAGCAAACCAAGCCACCTTCTTTTTGGCAAATCGGCGGCCAAGAAAAGTGGAACTAGGGAACCAAAAAAAAGACCTGCCGCAATTGGGTGCAGAAATGGTCCCATCGCTCGAAGAAGACCAAATCGTAACTCGTAAACACGTTGAATCGTTGACTGTGGCGAAAAGCCCGTCAAAGATCCAATAAATGTCCGCACCAAATATCTATGAGATACGCTCTCAAGGAACATTAAAATCGCTACCGCCACCAAGAACGGTGTGACGCGGTACAGGAAACGCCGCAAGTCAAGGGGTTCACGGAAGAAGATCCGTCCGACAAGATATGCTGCCAGCGTGTCCAGAGTGGTTGATCCGCCAGTCTTGAAGGCGATATCTATCGCATAATGGGACGCCGTAGCCATGAACATCCAAGCTGTTGCCGCCAGAAACAAGATGTCTGCAAGACTTGGTCGAATAGGCCTTCGAATTGCTTCCACTGCAACAAACGGCAGGGAAACGATCAAGGCGATTCGATACGGAAACAGTTGAAAGCCGCTGAGGTCGATGCGGGCCTCGGGGGACATCAGGATCGAGGCGAAGACGAGGACGGGGATCCAGTCGATCTTGCCGGTGACCAGCCGGGTCATCGCCTCGCGGTGCCGGGCCCAGGCCTGGCGGCGCTCCTGCATCGTGAGACGTTGGCGCACGGGGCGGTCGGTGGAAGCCGGTCCGGATGCTGCGGGTGCGGTGGCCATCGGGGTCAGGGTCATCCCGTCTCTATAGATTCAAAGCGATGGGCTGGCTACCGCCCTCGCCCAGGGCGCAAACCCCAGAGCGAGGAAGGCCAGCCGTACCGTCAGTCCGCCTTGGCCGAGGACAGCATGCGCTGAACGGCGGGCGGCGCCCAGTCCTTCCACATATGCTGCGCGCGCACCTTCCAGTCGGCCCGGTCGGTCGAGCCGGGGCGTTCCTTGAACACGGTGGTCCGCTTGGGCAGGTTGGCCACCCCCTCGGGCGGGGCGGTGTAGTAATAGGTGGCGATCGAGCGGCGCGAACGCTCCGGCGGGCAGGCCAGCGGATCAGGGTGGCCGTGGAAGCTGTCGAGATCGGTGTTGAACAGCACCGCGCGGCCGATCAGCGGGGCGACCTTCTCGGTGCAGCCCTTCATCTCGCGGTCCCACAGCTCGAGATGTCCGCCCCAGGCTTCGTCCCAATCGTCGTTGAGATAGATCAGCAGGTTGAGGCGGCGCTGCAGCTTCATCTTGTTGTGGATGTTGAAGTCTGCATGGACGCCGAGGTGGCCGCCGCGCTTGGTCTCGTGCAGGCCGCCGCCGAGGTAGTACGGATCGGAGATGAGGCCCTTGATCCCGGTCATGTTCGAGAGGAACGAGAGGAAGGCCTGGCTGTTCAGCTCTGCCAGCAGGTTGCGCACCCGGGGCCCGCATTCCTGCGGGTGGTACTGGTACTTGAAGCGCTCCTGATCGCGGTCGAAGAACTCGTGCCCGTCGCTAGAGGGGAATTCGGTGAGCAGTTCGCGCAGCACGTCCTTCGAGACGAAATCGTCGATCGCGATATGGGGAAACGGTTCGGCCGACTGGTAGCGCTCGGCCAGTTGCTTGCCCGCCTCGGTGCATTGCGCCTCGTCGAAAGCGTAGAGCCCGCCACGATCCTGAAGTTCAAGGACGCTCATCTGTGTGCCTCGTGAATGATTGCCATAATGCGTGCGGGATCGGGTTTTTACGTAAGGTATTTCGCAAGTGCGAGCAAGGTTTACGGCGCCCCACGCTTCTCGAGCAGCTGTGGCGCCTTGAGCAGTTCCGCAGCCAGCCATGCGTCGACACGCTGCGCGCCTATGCGATTGAGATGCGCGCCATCGGAGTACTGGCGATGGTCGGTCCGGAGAAAGCGGGCATCGAGCACAGGCCCGTACTTTTCGTAGAACTTCCAGTCCGCAGCAACCGGCTCCGCGCCGAAGACCGGCAGATAGAGGAAGGCAATGTTGGTACGCTTGGCTTTGGCCAGTGCAGCGATCTTGTCCATGTAGAGTTCGGGCATGACGAACTCCTCGTCATGCAGGAAGCGCGGCAGGACCGGCGGGGTTTGGCCATTGCGGATCGGGGCAGCGCCGGCTTCGATCTCATCTCTCGAGTGAATGGTATCGCGGTCTATCCGCGCCCCGGTGACCTGGGTGAAGCTGGTGGTGGTTTCCATGTCCGGCCCGAGATACTGCGCCGGATCAACGCTGGTCCGGAAGCCGAACAGGGCGGGGTAACGAGTGCCCGCGAACGTCAGCATCTGGCGGTAGGGAAGGTAGCCGAGGTCATCGACGTAGCCAAAATTGATGAGCGCAGGTGCGGTGAGAACGTCGTTAGTATCAGCAAGATTACGGAAAGCCGGATGGCCTTTGCGCGCCGACTGCTCGATGATGTCGACAAGGATGAGCTTCACTTCGGAATGATGGGCCAGCAGCAGCTTCGTCAGCACGTAATGCGTGTTGCGACCGTCCTGCGGCATTGAGAAGTTGACCACATGAACCGGGCGACCAAGACGCGAAGCGAGGCCTTGCGAGAGTTCAGGTCCGCTCACCCCCGCACCGAGGCGCGAATTGCCGATCAACGCGACGTCGATCGGAGTCTTGTCGAACACGATGCGTTCGTAAGCCCAGACAGTACGGAAATGAATGGTGCTGCCCAATTGCTGGTAGCGGACATAGGGATTGCCGGGCAGCAGCAAGGTGAGCGCGCAAAGCGCGAGGAAGGTGACAAGCGCTGCCACTATGACGAGGCTGCCGTGAAGGCTCGCGGTCTCATCTGCTTCTGGATTGGTTGCGGGGCTCAGCTTCTCAGCCATGGTTAGGTTCCCCTCAGAAGCCAAAGTAGATGAAGTTGAGCGAGCCGCGTGCAATGAACGCGAAACCGACAAAGAAAATCAGACCCGTGAGCACGGCATAAGGTAGCCGCATCTTCCATTCCCAATGCAGCTTGGCATGGCCGACCTTGCTCCACTTGTCCCATTCGAGGCAGGGGTTGAAGCGTCCCATGATTTGCTGAGTGTTGGGCAGCAGGAAGATCGCGAGATAGCCGAGCAGCAGCATGATTGCTGCGCCTGCAAGACCAAAGGGCCAAGCCGTGAGTACCGCTTCGATTTCGGGCGAGGTCACGCTGAAGCCAGCCATGGCGCCAAACATGTGCAAAGTGGCTTCGAACGTCAGGCTTTGGAACGGAACATGCGAGAGAACAAAGGCGAGAACGGTCAAACCGCGTGCCAATGCTATGCGAGACAGGGTGGTTGGCACCTTCTTGATGCCCAGCCGCTTCCGGCGCTGCTTCTGATAGTGCGCCCACAGCTCGTTTACGGTCATGAAAACACCGTTCATCAAGCCGAACAGCGCATAGTTGAGGCCCGGACCGTGCCAAACGCCCAGAACGACCATCGCGGTGATCGTAGGCAGGTAAGTTGAAAAGGTATTGAAGGCTACGCCATCGAGATCCCGGTTCATGGCAAAACGGGCCATCGGCACAGACAGCGGCTGGAAGATGTAGGTCTGCACCCAACGACCAAGGCTCATGTGCCAGCGGCGCCAGATTTCAACGAAGCCATCGGATTTGAGCGGTGAGTGGAAGTTGAGCGGCAAGATGATGCCAAACATGCGGGCAACGCCGATCGCCATGTCTGAATAGCCGGAGAAGTCAAAATAGATTTGCAGGACGTAAAGAAATGCAACCATCCACGCGTCGACAAATCCGGGATGCCCACCGGCCCCGACCGCCTCAACCACCGGGCTGGTATAGAGGCTGATGGAGTCAGCAATGACGGTTTTCTTGAACATCCCGATCGCGAAGATCATCAGGCCAATGGCGATGTTGTAACCTGCTTCTATCCGCAGCAGCCTGCCCGACATCTGCGGCACGGTTTCCGAGTGCTTGACGATCGGACCGGAAATCATCGCGGGGAAGAACAGCACGAAGCCGAGGTGGGAAAGCAACCCGCCCGATCGCGTGCGCTTGCGCGAAACATCGACCAGATAACCGATCTGCTGAAAGGTGTAGAACGAGATCGCCAGCGGCAACAGGATATTGGGAACTTCAAAGCCTGTCAGCCCGAGATCGACGTGAAGGAAGGAAAGAGTGGCCTCTGCGTACTTGTAGTAAAACAAGAGCAGCAGATTCAACACAACACCGACGCTGACCGCGAGCATGGTCGGCCGATCGCGGTCCACGCGATGCTGAATCACCTTCGAGGCTGCGAAATTGATCAGGATCGACAGACCAAGCACGGGCAAAAAGCGCGAAGCGCCCAACCCGTAGAACACGAGCGAGATCAGGACGAGCGCAGCCTTGCGTCCCCATTCAAGAGGTAGCCTCGCGACCAGCCAATAGAAAACAAGCGCCAGTGGCAGAAATAATGCGAGAAAATTATACGAATTGAAGAGCATTACCCTGCCGACCTCCGGTCAAATCCAGTGCGCCGTCCTTTGCGAACCGTGTCACGCGGCTCGCGCCATTCCCGTTTGCGGATTATGCCGCGAAAGCGATGGTCGTGCGGATATCCATGGGCAGCGCGGGGGCCGCATAATCAGCCAGTTCCAGCGCCCAGGTTGTGCCCCCGCCATCGCGTTCACAAGTTTGGACAAAGCCGAGCTTTTCGAAGTGCTTTTCGACGAGCACGTTCTTCGGCGTCGGGATGTATTCGCCGGTAAGCCGGGTTGCACCTGCGGCCTTCGCAGCGGCGGCCACGTGGTCGAGGACAGCTTCCTCCACACGGCGGCCGAGAACACGGCAGCTCATCAGCCAGGTGTCGCAGTGCCAGGAGTCGAGGCCGCGATCGAAGATCACCACCGAGATCATGCCATTGTCGCCGAAACGGTCGACGAGGCGGACCTGCATCGTGAACTTGTTCGGGTCAGACTGGATGGCGGCGACATCCGCTTCGGTATAGCGGCGCGTGGTCAGGTTGAACTGGTTCGACTTGTTGATCAGCTGCGCGATGCGGGCTCGGCCGAGGTCGTCGAACGGCGCGATCGTGCATTCCATGTCGAGCGAGGCGAGGTATTCGTCGAGGTTGCCGACCTTCTGCAGCGCCGAGGCGCGCTGGGCGTTGGCCTGATACATGTCCGCGCGCTTGCGGTCCTCGTCATTGAAGGCGACGGCTTCGAAGTATCCGGCAAGCGACAGCAGGCGGACGTAGTCCGAAGGTTCGTCGCCGACTTCGGGGACGGCGACTTCGGGCAGTTCCTGGCGAACGCGTTCACGCTCGGCCGGGTTGTCGTCGAGGAAGACCAGTGCGTCGGTGCCGATGTTGAGCGCCTGTGCGATGGCCTTGAGGTTGGTCGCCTTGTCGGTCCAGTTGGCGACGAAGACCGAGATGTGGTCTTCCTTGAGGACCATCTCGTCATGTTCGCGGAACGGGATGAGCGCGGCGGCTTCCTCGTTCTTCGAGCAGACGGCGAGGATCACGCCGCGGCGGCGCAGATCAAGCGCGAGCGACTGGACGGCAAGGTGCGCCTCACCCTTGGCCGAACCCTGGCCCAGCTTGATACCGTCGACACCATCGTCGCCGATGATGCCGCCCCACAGCGTATTGTCGAGATCGAGCACGAGGCACTTGCGGGCGAGGCCGCGCGCCGAGGCGAGCAGGCGGGCGACGTGATCGGCGTAGAGCGGGACAGCGTCCAGCGCGCAAGGGATCTTGGCATCGTGCCAGCGCAGCGGATCGTGCCAGCGGGCGAGGCCGACCGTTTCGGCCAGCGCGGCCACGTCGAGCAGCAGGTCGGAATCACCCACGACCTCTTCGGTCAGGCGCTGATTGAAGCGGGCGATCAGCCAGCGGACGGAGCCGGGGACGCGCGCATCGTAGCTGCCGAACAGGCTTTCGGCTGGGGTAGCGAGCGTGTGGAGGACGACGCCGGCGCCAATGTTGGTGCGCACGCCGTCACGCAGCGACGCAACGTAATCGAGCGCGGACTGGACCGCTTCGTGCGCGGCGGCCGCCTCGAACTGCGGGCGGGCGAGGCCAAGTGAGGCGGCATCGAGCGCGAGCAGGACAAAATCGGGTTTGGCTGCAGCAAGCGACGAGGAAGGGTCGAGCACGGCCTGGGCGAGCTGGCCATAGTCGGTCTGGACCGTATCGACGAGCAATCCATGGCGCAGAGCTGTGGCAGGGAGCGCCTCAGCGACCAGATCGACGGTATGTGTAGCCGCGACACCCAGCAGGACCGGGCGCAGGCGCCCTTCGGCTCGCAGTTCCTCGCGCCGGGCGTCAACGATCTTGCCGAGCGAGCCAAGCTGCGAGAGGTCAAGGCCGTAGGCCGCTAGAGTGGTGACGTCTGCCGCCTTGACCGTCTCAGCGGACTTCAAAGCACGAACGCGCGCGCGAAAATCTGCCGGAGCCGGAAGCAGCCACGGCAGGGTAAGCACATCGGTCATTGCCAGGCGGCCTTTTGCAGTGAGTGCCGTTCGCCGGGGTTCACGCGAGCTTTTGCTGGATCAGGTCCACCATCTCGCCGACGTTGTCGAGGCTTTCGATCTCGGAATTGGAGAGGCGGAAGCCAAACGCCTTTTCGACTGCGACCATGAAGCGGATGTTTGAGAGGCTGTCCCATTCCTCGACGTCGGCGGCGCTGAGATCGTCACGGTACTCGAGATCATCGAGGTCAAAGACGTCGATCATGATTTCGGTCAGCTGTTCGATGATTGCGGAACGGTCCATCTGATCCTTCTTCGTCTTTGGCGGTGATGCCGCAGTGCGGAAGCCGCGAGCTGAATCATCACATAAAGTGATACGCATATCTCCATAGTGAGGTTTGTCCATATTCGCAACTGCAGCATGAGGGGAAATGCAAGTGGGGGCTGCAAGAAACCTTCGCGGCATGGCCATGATTTTCGGTATTTTTTTCCTGCCGATAGTGAGCGAGCGGTGGCTTGTGATCCTTTGATGAGATTCAACTTTCCTACAAACACATGCCCATGATAGCGCAATGTTCTTGTTATGTTCATTTAACCGGAGCTTGCCATGGTCGACGATATCTTCGCGAATTCCGTCAACAGCCTTACTTCGCCAGCCGAGGACTGCTTCGTGATCACGCCGAGCGATCAGGCCAGCCTGCCGATCGTGACCAAGGCAATCTTCGTGGGCCAGGGCGGCGATGTGCGGCTTATGCCGCTGCGCGGCACCACTGCCGTGACATTCTATAATCTCGCTTCGGGCTCCGTGCTTGACGTGCGGGCGCGAGCGGTGCTTGCCACAGGTACGACCGCGCTCGATATGGTGGGCCTCGTCTGATGGCCGGCTTCGGTTATGGCTTCGGTCGCATGGGACGAAGGCGTGGCGGGCGTGATAACGTCATGGCCATTGCCAAGGTGCGACCTTCCGCCGCGTGGACCGGCGTGGCCGGCAGTGGCTTCGGCGCGGGCGGCGCGCCGGTCGACCCGGTGCGTACGACCGCAAAGCCTGCGATGCGGCTTGTCGTACCGTCTGACCAGTACTTCGCCTCGGGCCTTATTGTCGGGGTTATCGCCGGGGCAAACGACAATGGGTCGCTGCTTCAGACGATGGGGCTTGCAGGTGTGGTGGTGCACTATGAAGGCACCAGCGTGACCGTGAAGGCGCCGACATACCGCCCCTATCGCGATGCCAACGGCGTGAAGCGGACATGTTTCGGCTGGTGGGCGCAACTGGTTCATGACGGACGCGTCGGAGATGCGCAGGTCTATTTCGAGGCGATTCCGCGAGATCCGGCGATGCAGCGCCGGGTGCTGGGGCCGTACCGCTTCTATCCGGCGGCGCAGGAGTTCGACCGGACGGTGACAGTCGAGCCCGGCCAGCAAGTGCTGGCGGGAAGCCGCTATCCCAGCGTTGGCCAGGCTTTGGCATATCTTGCTTCGGTGGGCGCGAACAATCCGCTTGTGACGATCCGTGGGGGCGGGACGATCGACATCGGACAGGGGCCGGCGACGAGCTACCAAGGCAAGGGCTATTGCACGATAGTGGCAGAAACGCCCGTCACGATTGCCAAGGGTGGCTTCATCAATGACGCCGCTGCCATCATGCGGACACGTTACGAAGGGCTGCGCTTCAAGGGCTCCAACATAACCATTGATGCCCGCTATATCTCGAACATCTACCATGAGAGCCCGACCGGGCGTCAGCACTGGCTGGACGGAATCAAGGTTATTCATTCCGGTGGGCGCGACGAGATGTGGCGCGGCTCGTCACGGAAGCTTTCATCCTTTGTCCGGGATGCTCCCTGGCTGACAGAAGTCCAGAGCGACGGCGTCGCAAATTTTGCCAACGGGGCCAGCCTTGCCCGGGGGTGCCTGTTTCGCAACGGCTATCAGGATGTGGTGACCGACGCGGCCTGCGTTGTGCATACCCGTACCGAGGACTGGGACTCTTCATTCTGGATGGCAGAGACGCCTTCCTTCAGTGTGATCTATACTGGTGCGGAGGCAACCGCCACGCTGGAACTGGCAGGCGGGAACGAAGCTTCGACGCGAACCTTTACCGCACGTTGGGGGGCAAACAGCGCGTCGTTCAACGTTGGCACCAGCGAGGCCATGCAGGCGAGCGGCAACTACCTGGCCAGTGATGTGGTGAACTGGCTCAACGGGCTGAGCGTCGGCTTTACCGCTACGTTGATGGACAACCAGCGGCGCGCGGCCGCGTGTTCGCGGGCAGGACTCAAAGGCGCCGGGTTCAACGCACAGAACGTCAAGAACGTGTCGTTGCAGGTCGTCACCATGTTCGACGTGCATGGCGATTGGTATCAGCAGAACGCCAGCACTCTCAACGAGAACTGCATCCTGGCGAACAACATCGCGACCGGGCTGGTTGCACAGAACGTGTTCCTGACCGGCATCGGCGGTGCGCGCGATTTCCTTGTCTTCAACAATGCGTTCGACAACAAGAAGCTGACCGGAACGTACACCAGCTTCGTGAACATTGGCAGCCAGCTTGCGTATGCAAAGAGCCACGTCGTGGTCGCCCATAACAGTCTTGCTGTGCAGGGTTTTTCCTTGCGGGGTGACCAGTCGCTGACGCTGGATGGGTGGTGTCTGATTGCCAACAATTCGTTCCGGGACATGACTTGGCCGGGAACCCAGACGAACAGCGCGCTGGTTCGGAACAATCATCTGCAAGCAGGAGCAAGCGGAACAGCCGTCGGTACCGGCACTTTCGCTGGCGGCACATCGGAACAGGTCTTCCGAAACAGCGTGGCTGGCAACTTCACCGCCCGCAGCGCGCTCTATGCGAACCCCCGCGTGCCGGTGGTGGCGATGGACCGCAACGGCAATCTGCGGGCGGAAACCGACTTGGGCGGGGCCGAAGTCAAAGTGGCTATTCCGACCCTTTCGCCCACGGGCACGGCTGCGGGTTGCGTCCAGTTTCCGCCTTTCAATCGGCAGTACGCCGGACGCGCGGGACATATTGCTTATCCTTCAACCGGTATTGCCAGCCAGCCGCTACTCAAGTTCGACACGCCGGGCGCATTCTTCATCATGCTTCAGGTGCCGCACGAGCGGACCAAGCTGAACCGCGAGGCGCGCGTCTTCGGCAATGCGGTGGGCACGGGCGGGCAAACGATCAGTCTGGTCCACCATGGCGACGACTACTTTGACACGACGCGGCACGACGAGTTCCGCTGGCGTGCGAAAGGCAGCAGCGGCGACCAGATCGACCTTTCGGTCGATGTGCAGACCCGCGGCTCTCGCTGGCAATTACTGGTGGTCTCGTGCAACGGCAGTGGCGGCTATGCCATGACGAGCTATGCGCCATGGTCGGCCAAGATCGCCGGGTCGACACAGACCAGCACAACTGCGCAGATCAATGGTCTGAGCGGTACGCACGTGCTTCTTGGCGACGTGGCCAGTGCGGGCGGAACGCTTGACGTGCTCTCTGCTCCCAGCGGCGCATTCGACGGGGCGGTGGCGTTCCATGGCTTCGTGCATGGCACGGCGGGCAGCGATGCGGCCTGGCAGGCCATCGCCGAGGGGGCGGACATCGCTGCGACTTTAACGGGCGCAACCGGTTTCCGGCTGTTGCGCGACTATCGCGGCAAAGACAGCGTGGCATCGGCGCTGGCACCATTTGCGGCCGGCGATGCGACGTCTGCCGGATCGGTGTTCGGTACCGTTTCATTGGGGGCGACGAGTACGCATCAACCGGCGAAGTACCTGCACTTCGATCGCCTGCCGGATGGCTATGTGATGTGCCCGAAGGATGGCGAGAGCACTGGCAACGTCACGCTGACGGGCGTGAGTGGCGGGCTGAACGGAGCGCTTTATGCACGTGTTGTCTCGCCTGTCGGGGCAACGCTGGTGCCGCCGATCGTCGTCGACGGGACCGGGCCGGTCATGACGATCAACATCGCGCTGCCGCCCTTTGCGGGCTGGGGCCACCTGGAACTGTGGAGCGAGAGCGATCCTTCTGTGGTCTATCGCATGAACAGTCGTATCGGCTGTGGCCACAAGCTGAGTGTCATCGGGCAAAGCCAGTGCGACATCATGCTCTACGCCAGCGGGGTTCCGCAGGCACCATCGGGGCTGGCATCGTTCTGCGGATACATCGGCAGCCGCTCCGATCCGGGCGATACGACGACCAGCCCGGTCAAGCGGTTCAGCACGGTGGGACGTCCGCAGCTCTTCGTGATCGAACCGGAAATGAGCAGCGTCTACAATGGCGTGACCGCAATCGCCTCGCGCATCGAGCCGTTCGGCAACGGACGTGCCCTGTGCGTGATCGACACCTGCATACCCGGAACCAGCGCACTCGACTGGATCCGCGATTCGACAACGGCGCGGCAATGGGCGCTGGATGTGGAAGTGGCGGCGTTGGCGGGGACCGACCGCGTACCGATCTGGCAGTGGTATACAGCCGATCCCGGCAGCTATCCTGCGTTGCTGGATGGCGTTGTGCTGGGGACGGGCAGCCTTACCGGCAACTACCGGCTGTTCGACGGGACGGTCAACGCGCCCGGATACAGGCTGGGTATCTGCTTGCCGACGCGGGCGACGACCACCAATGCGGGGCCGCTGTCAGCCGACGACTTCGGCACCAATCGCAGCGGCGCGCAAGCCGGGCAATTGCAGTGGGCAGCAAACAATCCGTCCCTCTGTGCGGTTGGGCCGGCCGTGACCGACATGGCCATCGACAATCTCGCCAGCGGGACAACTGTTGGGCCGGACACCAACCTTGGCGGGCCGCACGAAAGCCAGGTGCTTCCGGAAGGCGTCGTGCGGCTGGGCCGACGCATTGGCGAGACTTTCTTGCGCGCCCGCGGGCTGAGTCCCTCGCCGGGCAATGCGCGCCTCGACAAGGCAACGGTCGTGATGGCACCGAGCCGGAGTTCGCTGACGATCAAGGCGGTGCTGCCCAACGGTGGTGCCTTGCGCACGCAGGATGGCAGGGCGGTGACGGGGTTCGAGTTCTCGACCAACGGCGGCACCACCTGGTCTCGAAACGGCATCATTGCGACGATCACTGCGGCGGACACGGTCACGCTGTCATTGCAGAGCGGCGCCTGGCCAGTAGGTGCGCGGATCAGCTACCTGCGCGGCGGCCCATTCAGCTATGGCACTGCCGAGGAACTGAATGGGCACTACAAGGGCAGTCTCTATGACGGGTGCGAGGCCGATGGCGGGCTTGGTTTCCCGGTGCTGGAACTGCCTGTTTCGGACGCGCTCGTCGTGTGAGTTGCCAGCCAGAGGCCCAGTTCGCGCTGGGCCTCTGGTGTCAGGTGGAGTGCATCGCGTTGCAGGTATGCCGTTTGCGGGCTTGGCAGAAATGCCGCTACCGGATCCCGGAAATCGCTTGAAGTGTCCTCGGCCACTTCCCTTGCCGCAAGCCGATACGGAGCAAGGCGGCGAGTCATCGCAGTGCTGCCGACTGGCGGCGGTGCGAGGATGACGACGCTGGCACCGGCTTTGTGCAGGCGGCGGGCGAGTTCCGAGAGGTTGCTGCGGTAGGTTTCCAGCGGCACGCGTCGCTTTTCGGACAACCAGCCTCGTGTTGCCGCGTCATTCGTGCCAAGCATGACGAAGGCGACCGCGAGCGGTCCCTTGGGCAGGGGGCGCTGTAGGAGATCGGCAACAGTTGCTCCGCCGAACGCGTGGACCTGCACTCGCGGATGACCCGAGATGGTTTTCGCGAATACTGCGGGATAGGCCCCAGACGCACCCCCAATGCGCGACCCGGCCGTGTTGCTGTCTCCCACGAACAGGATCAGGCCTTCCGGGGGAAGCGGAATTGGGTCGGCCGGGCCGGCCCGCAGCAGGTCCGGCAGGACCATGCGGGTGCCGCTGCCGGTCCAGCGCGGCACTTCGCCGGTCCAGGCCGCCATGCCGCCCGCGAGCGTCAGAACCGCTGCCGTCAGGCCTGCGATCCCGCGCGGGCGCATTTTCGTCAGCCCTGTCGCTTGACCAGCGGTTGCCACCATGCCTCGTTGTCGAGATACCAGCGCAGGGTATTGCGCAAGCCGTTCTCGAAATCGTGCTGGGGGACGTAGCCGAGATCGGCGCGCGCCTTGGTCTCGTCGATGGCGTAGCGGCGGTCGTGGCCCTTGCGGTCCTCGACGAAGGTCTTGAGCTCGCTGGTGGCGCGGCCCTTTGCGGCGGGCGCGTCGGGGTAGCGGTCAGCGAGGCCTTCAACTTCCTCGAAGGCGCGATCGACTTCGGCGCAGATGCGATCGATCACGGCCATGTTCGGCAGTTCCTCGCCGCCACCTATGTTGTAGGTTTCGCCGGGCTTGCCATTCTTCAGCGCGGCTTCGATGCCGCGGCAGTGGTCCTCGACATAGAGCCAGTCGCGCACGTTCATGCCATCGCCGTAGATCGGCAGCGGCTTGCCCGAGAGCGCGTTGAGCACGAACAGCGGGATCAGCTTTTCGGGGTAGTGATAAGGCCCGTAGTTGTTCGAGCAGTTCGTGGTCGTGGTATTCAGCCCGTAGGTGTGGTGGTAGGCGCGCACGAGATGATCGGACGCGGCTTTAGACGCCGAATAGGGCGAGTTGGGCTGGTATTGCGTGGTCTCGCTGAACGCGGGATCGCTGGGACCGAGCGAGCCATAGACTTCGTCGGTCGAGATGTGGTGGAAGCGGTGATCCTTGCCCGAGCCCTCGTCCAGCCAGACTTTGCGGGCGGCCTTGAGCAGGCTGTTGGTGCCGAGGATATTCGTGTCGATGAACGCATCCGGGCCGGTAATCGAGCGGTCGACATGGCTTTCGGCGGCAAAGTGGACAAGCGTCGAAACACCGCGTTCGCGCAGGATCTGTTCGACCAGATCGGTGTCGCGGATGTCGCCGACAACCAGTTCGGCCTGTTCGACGTCGGCGATGGTCGAGCGGTTGCCGGCATAGGTCAGGCAATCGAGCACGATGATCGCGTCGTCGGGGTTCTGCTTGGCCCAGTAGTGGACAAAGTTGCCGCCGATGAAGCCGGCGCCGCCGGTGACGAGCAGGTTAGCCAAGGGCCTTTTCCTCTTTCAGCATGGTCTTGAGATTGGTGCGCCAGTGGACGTGGGCATCGCCGAGCAATGCGCGGGTCCCGGAGACGTCGAGTACCGAAAACGACGGGCGCTTGGCGGGCGTGGGGTAATCTGCCGTAGCGATAGGCATGATCCCCGGGATGCGGGGGATCAGGCCGAAGGCATGGGCCTCTTCCGCAATCGCGACGGCGAAATCGTACCAGCTGGCGACGCCCGCATCGCGGTGATGGTAGATGCCGGGAAGGTCCTTCTCGGCAAGGCCCCAGAGCGTTTGGGCAAGACCCGTCGCCCAAGTTGGCGAGCCGATCTGGTCTGCCACGATGCGAAGCTCGTCCCGTTCGCGCATCAGGCGCAGCATGGTACGCACGAAGTTCGCGCCGCCTGCGGCATAGACCCAGCTGGTGCGCACAATTATGGCGTCGGCTCCGGCAGCGTCTTCGCCTGCAGACTTGCTGGCGCCGTAGACGGACTGCGGGTTTTTGGCATCCCCCGGCTGGTACCCCGCGCCGCTGGATCCATCGAAAACGAAGTCGGTGGAAACCTGGACGAGGCGCTTGCCCGATCCGGCCAGGGCTTTGGCAAAGGCACCCGGCGCGCCGGCGTTGATGGCGTGGGCGAGGTCCGGCTCACTCTCCGCGCGGTCAACTGCAGTGTAGGCGGCGGCGTTGAGGACCAGATCCGGTTGCTCGGCCTCGACCAGGCGTGCGATTGCATCGGCGTTGGAAAGATCGAGCGCATGGCGATCCAGCGCAACGCAGGTCCAGCGCTCGGGCCGGGTAGCGAGCAGCGCCTTGCCGAGCTGGCCGTTGATGCCGGTAATGAGCGCCTTCACGCGAAGGCTTTCACATCGGCGAGAGGCACGCCCACGGCATCCTTGGCCGAAAGCTTGGGTTCGATGCCGTCGAGCGGCCATTCGATGCCGACCGTGGGATCGTCCCATGCAAGGCTCGCCTCATGCTGCGGCGCATAAGGAGACGTGCACTTGTAGAGGAAGTCGGTGTCATCCTCGAGCGTGAGGAAGCCGTGGGCAAAGCCCTCGGGCACCCAGAACATGCGCTTGTTTTCGGCAGAGAGGACGACGCCGGTCCATTTGCCGAAAGTCGGCGAGGAGCGGCGCAGGTCGACGACGGCATCGAACACCGCGCCGCGCACGACGCGCACCAGCTTGCCTTGCGGACCGGGGTTCTGGAAATGCAAGCCGCGCAGCACGCCCTTCTGCGAGCGGCTGTGGTTGTCCTGCACGAAAGTCAGATCAAGTCCGGCCTTGGCGAAGGCTTCGGCGTTCCACGATTCCATGAAGAAGCCGCGGTCATCGCCGAAGACGCGCGGTTCGAGGATCAGTGGCCCCGGGATGTTGCATTCGATGATGTTCACAGCGGGCCCTTCTGGGTCAGCATTTGCAGGAGATACTCGCCGTAGCCCGACTTGCGTAGCGGCTGGGCGATGGCTTCAAGCTCAGCGTCGCTGATGAAACCCTGTCGCCAGGCGATTTCCTCGGGGCAGCAGATCTTGAGGCCCTGCCGCTCTTCGGTGATGCGTACATAGGTTGCAGCATCGAGCAGCGAGCCATGGGTGCCGGTGTCCAGCCAGGCATAGCCGCGCCCCATGATTTCGACCGAAAGCTGGCCCTCGTCCATGTAGAGCCGGTTGAGATCGGTGATCTCGAGTTCGCCACGCGGCGACGGCTTGAGGTCGCGCGCGCGGTCGACGACGGTCTCGTCGTAGAAGTACAGGCCTGTGACTGCATAGTTCGACTTCGGTGTCGCGGGTTTCTCTTCGATCGAACTGGCGCGACCCTGCCCGTCAAAGGCGACAACGCCATAGGCCTCCGGATTGTTGACGCGATAGGCGAAAACGCTGGCGCCTGTGGTCCGCTCGTTGGCGCTGCGCAGCAGTTCCGGCAGGCCGTGGCCGTAGAAGATGTTGTCGCCCAGAACGAGCGCGCTGGGGTGGCCGGAAACGAAGTCGGCGCCGATGTGGAAAGCTTGTGCAAGGCCGTCCGGGGTGGGCTGCACCGCATAGCTGATAGCGACGCCGAAGGCCGATCCATCTCCCAGCACGCGCTTGAACTGATCGGAGTCCTCGGGCGTGGTGATGATCAGGATGTCGCGGATTCCGGCAAGCATCAGCGTGCTCAGCGGATAGTAGATCATCGGCTTGTCATAGACCGGCATCAGCTGCTTTGAGACGCCTCGGGTCAGCGGATAGAGTCGGGTGCCGGATCCGCCCGCGAGAATGATGCCCTTGCGGTTTTCGACTTTCGCAGAAGTTCCGTTCACGATTGGGGCAGCTCCTTCAGGCCGGGACGCCATGCGCCGGGCCGTTGATGCGATCCGGGGACGTTCGCGACTTATGACCCAGTGGCGGACACTAAGGACCGCCCCTCATGTCCGCTAATGTGTGTTGCATTGCAGCATCACGGGGGAAGGTCAACCGTCTGGTTTCGCTCATCAGTTTCGCGGCGCTTCGGCGCCGGCAAGCCACTGCACCATCCCCGCCTCGCGCTGTGCGGCAAGTAGCGAATCGGAATTGCTCGACGCGGCCAGGAAGCGTCGGCCGCTTTGTATCAGCCAGACGGGATAATGCAGCCATCGGCGCGCCTGATCGGGGCGGCAACCGGCAATCTTGGCCAGCTGATAGGGATTCGGCCGCAAGGCGCGGGCCAGTGCAGCGCGCCAGCCCTTGCGCCCTTGTCCTTCGGCCTCGAGACGGCGGAGCAGCTTGTTGCGTTCGGACTTCTCGCGATCCTGCAGCATTGCGGCCTTGGCGGTAGCAATGTGCGACGCACCGACCTGGCTGCGGTCAACCAGATGCGCCGGCACCCAGTCAGCACCGAGGTCATCTGCGACGGTTGCGACCAGACGAAGCGCGCGCGCCAGTCCCATACGATCGCATTGCGCCTCGATCCACGGCCATTCGTCGGCGACATGCCGCGCCAGAAAGTGGAAGTCGGCGAGCACGAGTGGACCATTTTCGAACGCATGGTGCAGCGTGGCATGTTCGAGCAGGTGCAGGAAATTGGTCCGCGCGGACGGGATCCGGACATTCAGCCCCATCATCGTGAGACTCGTCGGCTCTGCGCGAATCTGTGCCAGCAGCAGGGGCTCCTCCTCCCAGTTTCGAGCATTCAACCGGTGGTGAATTTCGATGGTGAGGTCGTGATCGACGTCCTGGATTTCCGGAAGCTGATGTCCGAATTCAAGGCCGTAGCTGCCTGCCCATGGAGCGATGCGGTAGTGCGGATTGGCGATGAGAAAATCTTGCGCTTGCTGGGCCTGCTCGGTCGGAAGTAGCAGATCGACGTCACGCAGGGGACGCAGGGTGCGATCCGGATAGACAGCGTGGGCGAGCGCGAAGCCTTTGAGCAGGATTGGGTCGAAGCCCTGTGCTGCAAGGATGCGGATCAGCCGCTTGACCGCCGCCATCTGCTTGAGGACGTAGAGCGCGTGCCACTGGCTGGCGCCACTGAGGCGGGCGAAAGCGGCTGGAGGAAGCATCGCAGCGGCCTGCGCCTTGTCTACCGCCCGCAGGACCAGCGCCGAAAGCCGCTTGTCCTCGGCAATCGCCGCCAGGACGTCCCACTCCTCGGCCTCAAGCAGGGCCATGCTCGCGGCATGATCTGCATCAGGTGCCGCACAGATGCGCAGGACCAGTTCCTCGTGCGCCGCGAATTCGACCTGGCCTTCAGGAGCGTCCATGTGCTCCCAGATCAACGATTTGGTCGGCAAGTTCAAGCAGGGCAGTGCGATGGCCCAGAATCAGGATCGTGCAGGACCCGCGAAGTTCGTCGATGGTCTGCATGATTGCCCCTTCGTTGAGGCCGTCCAGGGCTGCCGTGACCTCGTCAAGGATCAACAGCTCGGGATCGCGCAGTAGAGCGCGGGCCAAGGCAAGGCGCTGCCTTTCTCCGCCCGAGAACTGGCGGCCCGCTTCGCCAACCCGCGTCTGAAGGCCGAGGGGGAGATCGAACACGAACTGCGCGGACGCTTTCGCCAGCGCCCGGCGCATCGTCTGTTCGTCAACCGAAGGCTGGCCCCAGGAGAGATTGCGGGCAATCGTATCGTCAAAGAGATAGGGAATCTGCTCGACATAGGCGACGCGCCGGCGCCAGCGGATACGCGCAGAGCCCTCGAGCGGCTGGTCATCCAGCAGGATTCGGCCCGAGTCGGGGGAAATGAGCCCGCCGATCATGTCTGCCAGACTGCTCTTGCCGACGCCTGAGGGTCCGCAGATGGCGACAATGCTGCCTGCAGCTATGGAGAGATCGAAGTCGCGGAACACGGGTCGGTCCCGGCCTGGGTAAGTCAGCCCGACGCCCTGCAGTTCCAGAGTCCGGACGAGGTGTGGGGCCTCGGCGCCATCATCGGCCGGTTCGCGATGGGCCAGCGCATCCGCGGTGATCTGCCGCAGTTCCGCCAGGGCCGGGGCGTTGAAGCTCCAGCGTCGCAGGCTGCCTTGCAGCCCGGTCACTACGGGAACGATACGGACGAGGATCGCCAGCACCGGCACCAGCACGCCCAGCGGCAACTTCAGCTCGTTAAGCGCCAGATGGATCAGAATGCCGAGCATGATCGCCGCAATCACCTGAAACAGCACGTGCGCCTGCGAAACCGAGCGGTGGAACCGCAGCTGGGCTTTCTCGACGCCACGCGCTGCATCGCTGAACTGCCGGGCGAGTTCCGGTTCCGCTCCGCTGATGCGGGCCGCGCGGAAATGGAACATGCCGTTGGTGACCTGTTCATGCAGGGCTTCGTAGGCTTCGGCAAAGCGTTCGCCATCGCGGTTCCTGCGCGAACGCAGCGCGATGAGTGCGAGTGCCACAACAAGGGCGGCCAAGACCGCGAGGCTCGTCAGTTGCCATGATATGGCAAAGGCCGCGGCAAGTAGCATCGCGAGCGTGATCACTCCGGTCGCCACGGAGAGCATGCTTTCGCCCAGCGTGCCCACCCGGTCCGCTTCGCCGACCAGCCTCGTCGCGAGAGCTGCCGTGGTCTGCGCGCTCAGCCAGCGCCAGTCGGCCGCGAGCGTTGTCTCCTGCGTCGATATCCGGATCGAGCGGGTCAGGGCATGGCCGAGCCGTGCCTGCTGATCGAGCACCAGATAGACGATCAGTGCGCGCAGGGCCACGAGCGCGGTGACAGCAGCCAGCAGCAGGCCGACCGGCAGTTGTGCCAGCGGCCCAAGCCAGCCCGACAGCGCGGCGGGAGCCTGTTCGCCCGCAATGACCGCGGTGATCGGAACGAGTAGCAGCAGGCCGACGCCCTCGGTCAGGCTTGAGGCGAGCATTAGCGTGCCAAGCAGCGCGATCCGTTGGGCTCCCGCCATGGCAAGCACCGCCCTGACGGTGCCGAACCGTCCCGCCACAGGCGCGGCGGGTTCAGGCGACATTGCGCCCTTCGGCAAAACGGATGAAGCGCGCGGTCGAAAGGCCCCGCCCCAAAGCCGAGACCAATCGGGTGGAGTCACCGCGTTGCGGATTGTCCTGCCCGTCCCACTCGCGCAGGCTTTTGATGAGACGCGGCAGATCGATCACTTCGGCGATCCGCTCGTCACGGTTGAGTGATTCGAGTTCGTCCAGCATCGCCTCGCGGTCGCGTTGCAGGCGCATCGGCCAGTCGGCAGCCTGCCGCCCCATGCGCAGTTCCTTCCAGACCCTTTCCGGCACCCGCCCGGACAGGATGCGACGGCCGAGCCAGCGGTCCTGCCCGTTGCGCAGATACTGCTCATCCGGGATCCCGGCACAGAGTTCGAGCAACGGAGCATAGGCATGAACGTCGCGGATCGGGACGCCGTATAGGAGTTCGAAGCCCAGCAGGATTTCCGAACCACCGTTGGTCGAACGGGTTACGATGCGATCCCGCCATTCGCGCGATGTCGCCACATCGTAGTCGTAAAGCGTGAAGCCGTCGTCGCCCACTTCGTCAAGCAAGCCGGACTCCCGCGCCCAGTCTGCCCGCAATGGGCTCCACGAGGCAAATGGAGAACCCCTCCAGCCGCGCCCTTCGTCGATCCTGCGCTTCGCGCTCAAGGGCAGGTGGGGCATCACCGCGCGGGAGACGAACTTGCGCCATAGGGGGCGGTCGTCAAAGGGGAATGCCTTGAGTTCACGGACAAGGCGGCGCCACTTGCCCTCGGCCAGCCATGTCGGAAAACCGGTCCAGCCGTCATAGCTGAAGCCGGCGTTGCCCGAATCACCCGTCAGTACGACATCGACGCCATCGGCTGCGGCTTGTTCGAGCCCGGCGTGAAACCAGTGGGCATTGGTTTCATTGTAGACCGGCCAGCCCGAGACCAGCATCATGGCGTTGAGGCGATCCCCGAACCGCAGGTTCGCGGCGTCGAAGAAGGTCGGCTTGATCTGCGGATACATCGCGCACAGATCGCGCACATGGTCGCCCTCGTCGCCAAAGGAGGTGGCCCTGTCCTCGGGCGACGCTTCGCGCGCAGGCACGCTCGTATAGCTCCGCAATGTCGCCTGTGGACCGAGGTGCTCGGCCGCGAAACTCGCCACCGCCTGGGAGTCGAAACCGCCCGACAGCATGATTCCCGGAGACCTTGCGCCGGCCAGCATCGCTGCGGTCGCGCGGCGGAGCTGTTCTTCGACCGCTTCGACGTAGTCCTCGTCCCGCTTGAAGCGCACGTCGGGAGCATCACGCAGCGACCAGAACCGCCGGACCGAACGACCGGCAGGGTCGTGGATCTCCTGCGTGCCGCAGGCAAGGCAGGTCATGCCGACGTAGAAGCTTCGGTCAGGCGGACCGCAGCCGCTGAGCAGCCAGCCGCCGACTCTTGCGTCGTCGATACGCGCCTGATGGCCCAGCGCAAAGATTGGTCCCGGGACCGAGCAGACCACGAGGCGGTTGCCATCGCGCATCACATGGAGCGGGGCGTGCGCTACCGGCGAACGGGCAAGGCGCACCTTCCGCTGACTTGGCCACCACTGCACGACAGCATAGTCGCCGGAGATCCGACGATCGCACTCTTCGCCCAGCTTTGCATGGAGCGCGGCATAGAGCGAGGCCTGGTCGGGTTGCGCCGACAAGCCGAATCGCGCGCAAACTTCGTCGGCATGGTGCAGACGGCCTGCCAGCAGCACGTAGGAGCCGTCAGGCTGGAGACGGAAAGGGTGGGCGCGTTGCCGGACAGGTCTGGCCATTCCGGGCCGGACTTCCGCGCGGGTGGCAAAGGCGGCGCCATCTGCCCGTCCATGCAGGACGTCGCCGGCCTTGCCCAGCGCCAGCGCCCGCAGTGCGCGCTCCCAGTCGGCTCCGAACCACTCCGGTCCGCCCGAGAGGTCGATCGCCGCCAGCAGAAGAAGGTCGTCGTTCGCTGAGGTGTACAAGGCCTGGTTACTCGGTCGCGGCCGGACTTGATTGCGCGAACGCCAGCGCGTCGGAGCAAAGGACCATTATTGGCTGGTAGGTAGAGCGGTCACAGTGCCCGATCAGGACTTCTCCACCGCATTCGACCCAGGCGTGATAGGCATCCTCGCCGGTTCGGTCGACCTTGCTGAAGGCTATGACAGTAAGAACGGTGAGGGACTGGCCGCGCAGCAGCCAGCAAAGTACAACAGCGCGGGGCAGGCACCGGCTGGTGCCGGGCAAGTACTTGCATGCCCTATCGATCTGGCGGACAAGGCTAAATGCCTGCTGCCTCGATCGTACACTCAGGCAAGTCGCTTGCGGCGCAAGGGCGCATCGTGGCTCGACCATTTGGCCCACCGAGTCGCGCCACCAGGAAAATGGGATGAAGCGGACAAGGAAACGCGCCACGACGACGTACGTCATGGCGCGTAAAACCTTCACCCTGAGCAACATCCGATCTTGCAAAGTCATGGCAGAAGCCGGGGTAAACCCAAAACTCCTGCTATGCCAGTTCCGCAAAACCCGCTGCCGTCAATTGGGATACGAACGTGTCGACTGCCTTGCTGCACTCATCTGCCGAAATGCCGTAGTCACGGCAAAGCTCGTCGCAGATGGCGTCGAGATCGGACTGGGCGTCCAGCCGCTGCCAGATATCCAGTCCTACGCCCTTGAGGGAGAAGAACTTTCCCGTATCGACGTGGATCATCACCAACTCGCCATCCATTTCGGTGGCGCAATTGGAAGACTCAACCTTGCGCAGCAGTCTTGCCATCGTCACTGAAGACCAGGCTGGATCAGCTGCGGGTCTGGGCTGCCTTCGCACCGCCGTCAGCGCCCGTACCACCCTTCGAGGCGATGGCAGCAAGATCGATCGTGAGTTCTTCGAGGACCGGAGCCGACCACACCTTTTCGCTACGCTCAGTCATGTCTGTACCCCTAACTAAAGTTAACCCATAAGCAGAAGCGCTTAATAGTTGCTTACATTTGTTGCGTCTGCGAAGCAAGCCCGAAAGGCGCAGTGCAATGCGATGGCGGGCCTGGCGCGACACCAGAGGCAATTCACGGCGTCGCGATAATATCCTTAACTTTCAGCAAATCGGCGGAAAAGGTTCGGGAATCGAAGGGGCGGCGCAGTTTCCAGAACCGGACCTGGCTGCAAAAGCCGAGAAGGAACTGTTCGTGTGCACTGCGGTCTCCGCGTGCGGCATGTACGAAGTTTCGGTAGAGCGCTTCGGGCAGCATCGCCAGCTTCCGGGCGCCGGTGATCTGCTCGACTTCGACCGATTCGCCCCGCTCGAGAAAGTAGAGGTCGGTCAGTGGCAGCGTGCCGCCGGCCTTCAGCGCGGCATTGGCGTAATGCTTGCCGGGCATGGACTGGATCGGACGCTCAGCCTCCATCCCCGTCAGGAGGAGGGCATCGTCCCAAAGCTTGAGTGGCTTGCCGTCGGGCATGGCCATGATCGATCCTGCCGTCGCCAGCACCAGCGTGTCGTCGCAAACGTGCGGCAGACCGAGGCGCGCCAGGCCTGCAGCGAGCGTGGATTTGCCCCCACCCGAGTCGGCGGTGAATGCCACTGCGCGCCCGTTCACTTCCACCGCACTGGCATGCAGCGGCACCAGCCCGTTCAGCCAGGCGATGGCGCCGAAAACTGTGCCCCACAGAAACAGTTCGAAATCCGTCTCCGTTAGGGAGTCGGTGCCCTCAGGCAATTGCACCGTCAGTCCCTGACCCACCCGATAATGGAACCGCACATCCTCGAGCGTCACGAAGATGAACTCCGTCTTCGAAATGGCGAGGGCCTGGTCGTCAAAGAACGCGTCCGCAATCTTGTCTGGCACTATGCCGAGGCGGACACGCATTTCCCTCTTCATCAGCACAGCCGGGTCATGGGATACTTCCTGCACGCTCATCCAGACTTTCCGTTCTTCTTGCAGCGCCTTGCGCACCGGCCGTGGTCGTGAATGCAGCCGGTTCACGAATTGGTCAAATACCTGAAGCTTCGCAACTGCAGCAGGCAGCACGCCGCCCTGTTCGCACCAAAGAGCATATTGAAGGGCAGGGCCGTAGCCGACGCGAGTGCGGTGCAACAGGAAAGGTGGGGTGACACGCCCGGGGCAAATTTGCGCAAATCCTCCCATTTCGGCGTCTTTTTTGGCTCTAATCGGTTGTTTTTCCGCTTGCTAGGTTTCGAAAGCGTCTAGCCCGTCCGCTCGTTGACGGTCTTTTAATAGTGGAATTCCCTAGTTTTTGTTGCGAATCATTTTGCATTGCGGTAGTCGAAAGGTTGAGAGGGCGGTATACGATAGTGCTACTGCTTAGGAGATTGAGCATGAAGGTTTCTCGTTTTGCATCGGCACTCGCCGCTGCGGCTATGCTTGCCGCACCGGTAGTCGCTGAAGCCGGGACCCGCGCAAGCGGCTCTTCGGTCTACGCTGCCAACGGCTACTCAGCCAGCCGCGCGTCGACCTCGGTAAAGGCCGACAACGATCTCAAGCCGGCTTACTGGATCATCATCCTGCTGTCGGGCGGTGCTGCTGCGTACGGCATTTCGCGTGCAATCGACAACAAGTCGTCGGGCGCGAACTGATCAGCAGTTAGAGACAAGAAGGGCCCGGCCACTCCTTGAGTGGTCGGGTTTTTCGTGCCCGCTGTGCAGACAAGCTCTGGCAGGGGGTGAAAGCCGGGTGCAGAAGCTGCGTATCTGCTTGACTGCTCCCGGTTTACAAACAATCAGGTGCCGATGCGAAACGAACCGGGTGTGCTCGTCACCGCGCTGATCGTCCTGGCTTGCCTTGTTGGCGGCGGCGGTGTTGCCTATGGGCTGGCTAACCTCGTCCTCCAGCTCGCGGCGATCCTGATGCTCGCGCTGAATGGCCCGACCGTGGCAAATTTCGTCGCCAGAGGCCCGCGTGGCTTGTCTCTGCTGGTCCTTGCAACGCTGGCGCTTCCGTTGTTGCAGCTGATCCCGCTTCCTGCATCGATCTGGAGCAGCCTGCCCGGGCGCGACCTGCTTCAGGATTCGCTGAAAGCCGCCGGTGGTGGAGAATGGCATCCGCTTACAGTCAGCACGGCGCGCACGCTGGTGTCTTTCCTCGGGCTGATCGCACCATTCACCCTTCTTGCGCTGTGCTTGCGCGATCTGTCAGAGGCTACGCTGCGTAAAGCGGTGCTCGCTTTCGTCGGCATGGGGCTTGCCGGCGTTCTTCTGGGCACGATCCAGTTGCTGGGCGGCCAAGGCGCTGCCCGCATCTATCCGGAAACGCTCAATCCGGAAGCCATGGTCGGCTTCTTCGCCAATCGCAACTCCACCGCCATCTTCCTGGTCTGCTGTCTGTTGCTACTTTGCACTCGTCCTTCGAGCCGATTGTTCTCGATTGACTGGATCGCGACAGCTTCGGCTGCAACGCTCCTGACCGTCGGCGTTATCCTTACCCAATCTCGGACAGGGCTTGTTCTGTTGCTTCTGCCTCTGGGCTTGGGGCTGTTGCGAGGCGGGGCGGCGCTTCTCGCTGGCAAAAGTTCCCCTGGATCGGGCAAGGGCGGGCGGATGGTGATAGGTTCGCTGCTGGTCGCCGCCACGGCGCTCCTCGGTCTTGCTGCTGCAGCCGGGACCGTCCCGGAGTCCCGCTTCGACATGGTGCTCGCGCGGTTCAACAAATCGGAAGAGCAGCGTCCCGCGATCTGGGAAGACGCGCGCTTTTCAGCGGAGCGCTTCTGGCCAGTCGGCGCAGGCATGGGAACTTTCGACGAGGTGTTCCAGATAGATGAGTCCCTGGAGAACATCTCGCCCCGCCGTGCAGGACGTGCCCATAACGACTACATCGAGATTGCCATCGAGGCAGGCGCTGCCGGGTTCGCGTTGATCGCACTTTGGACATGCTGGGTACTTTGGGCTGCCTGGAACGGCCTCGGGCGGCACCGTCGCTGGGAGGCTCTCGCCGGTACCGGCATCCTGCTTGCCATCGCCCTGCAATCCTTGCTCGACTACCCGCTGAGAAACCAGACCATGCTGTGCATGGCCGCGTTCGCCATTGCCCTGCTGGCAGGAGCGGGTCGGGCTGGCGATACGAAGGTCTCGCCGGAAGGAGCGCGCCCGTGATGCGAGCCTTGTGGATCGCCCTGCTGGCCGTACTCGCCTGCGTCGCCGCAGGTGCACAGCTGGACCGTGCTTCGCGGCGCCAGCCTTCATTGGCGGCATTCGTGCCGGTGCCGTTCCGTAGCTTCGCGCAGGAAAGCCTGACGCTGGCCAATGTCCGCTCGGCCGAGCCGCGCACGGCTCTTGCCGAGGCGCGAACGCTGGTCGATCGCAGTCCGATGCCTGCCGAGCATCTTACGCTTCTGGCAATCGCGCAGGAGCGGAGCGGCGCACGCGATTCGAGCGCCTTACTCATCCAGCGCGCAGCCCAGCGCGGCTGGCGCGATCCGATTGCCCAGCAGGCAATGTTCGACATTGCCCTTGCCGCTGGCGATCCGGGCGAGGCTTCGCGGCGCTTTGCAGCGCTATGGGCCCTGCAGGAAGACCAGGCTCCCCTCGCCGACATGGCGAGCCGTCTGCTGGCGACGCCCGAGGGGCGCGAAGCCCTCGCCAATACGCTTGTCGGCGGTGGCAACTGGACCAAGCCTTACCTGCGCAGTGTTGCTGGCAATCCCACCGAGGCTGGGGTCGAAACCGTCAGCCTCGCCATGCGCAAGGGCGCGGTCTTCGATTGCCAGACTTCAGCTCTGTTGACGAAGGCTCTGGAGAAACAGCTCAGGCAGGAGGAGACCGCAATGCTCCGGAATTGCCTGCGCCAAAAGCGCTGAGGCAGCCCGCAGTCGTTTTCTCAGTTGCGATTGCGGACGTTGAAGGTTCCGGTAACGCGCCCGCCCTTACCGCCAGCCGCGCCGCCACCCGAGCGCCCATCGACGCTGGAAAGGCCGGAATCGAGATCGATCACCAGCCGTCCACCGTTCAGCGTGTCGCCGTTGCGGCGCAAGGCCACGTTCCCGGTCATGGTGATGACGTTTCTGTTGAAGTCGTAGACGGCCACATCGCCCCGCGCGCTTTCACCGCCACGGTTGACCTGAACACCGCCGGTCGCATCGATGCGCTCGATCTGGATCTCGCCGGCATTGCTGTAGGCCACGGTCGTGCGCGCAGCCTGCATTCGCAGGTCGGACTGGGTGATGTCGACATTGCCGGAGAGGACGACGCGCTTGGCCTTGTCCTGCACCTCGATACGATCTGCCGCGTAGTTGACCGGCGCCTTGCTGTCGTGCCCGGCGATGCCCTGCGCCGCAAGGTGCTGTGCGCCCGCAATCAGCGCGGCCGAAGAGGCAAAGCCGATGGCGCCCCAGCGCAGCGGACGGGCAGAGCGGACGATTTCGGCGATGTGGGTCATGCGGGTCCTGATCATGGCATCTGCATCCTGCCCGGCACCATGCGGAGGCGGGCGTTTCCATCGAGCATTACGGTGCGTTCGGCAAGATCGGCGCGGATATGGTCGGCCGAGAAGGTGCCCGCCGGAATGCGGCCCTCTACCGGACCGCGGCTTTTCAGCAGCTTGCCGCCAAGGTCGATGTCGACATTGGTCGCAGTCATCCGATAGCCGTCAGAGGTCTGGAAGTTGATCGGCCCGACAATATCCACGATTTCCTTGCCGAAATCGTAATTGCCCTTGCCTGCGGTGAGCAGGGCGGGGCCTTCATCCAGCATGATGCGCGCGGTCAGCTGGTCGAGCTGGATCAGTTGCTGCGCTTTCGTGCGCTGCACGGCAGAGCCGGCCGTAATCGAGAAGTTGCGGCCATCATCGTCCTGGCCGCGGTACATTGCGCTCGATACCTGCATGCGGTCGTTGACCATGGCCACCTTGCGCCGATCCAGCAGGAAGCTGATCTCTCCACGAGGCGAGAGCGGGGCGATGATCATGATCGCCAGCAGCGCCCCGACCAGAGCAGGCAGCGCGCGGGCAAGGAAATGGACGAGGCGATCATGAAAGCCACCAGGCGCGGCAAAGCCACGACGCTGGTTGCGGATCATGTCGGCCTGAACGGTCATCGCGGAGCCTTGCCCTGCCTTGCCTTACTCGTGGCTGAAGATGTCACGCTCGGCCCAACCGGCGAGGTCGAGCCTGGCGCGCATCGGCAGGAAGTCGAAACATGCCTGTGCAATCGCAGTGCGGCCCTCGCGTTCCAGACGCTCGACCAGAATCGCATGCATGGCGTGGAGGTGACGCACGTCGGACGCGGCGTACTCCTGCTGCGCATCGGTCAGCGTCGGCGCGCCCCAGTCGCTCGATTGCTGCTGCTTCGAGATTTCCTTGCCGAGCAGTTCGCGCACCAGATCCTTGAGACCATGCCGGTCGGTGTAGGTGCGCACCAGCTTGGAGGCGATCTTGGTGCAGAACACCGGTGCGGCGACCACGCCAAGGTAATGCTCGATCGCAGCGAGGTCGAAGCGGGCGAAATGGTAAAGCTTCAACCGGGCCGGATCGGCGAGGACCGCCTTCAGGTTGGGTGCAGCAAAGCTGCTCCCGGGCGAAAAGCGCACGAGATGCTCATCGCCCCTGCCATCGGAAATCTGCACCACGCACAGTCTGTCGCGCGGGGTGATCAGTCCCATGGTTTCGGTATCGACGGCAACGGGCCCGGGCGCGAGCACGCCTTCGGGCAGGTCTTCTTCATGCAGGTAAACGGCCATGCTCACCGCTTAGGCGGTTGGCCTTGTGCCCGCAAGCATTCAGTCCGGAAGGAGCTGATGACCTGCTTTCGCAAGCTGGCGTTTGCATGCCGAAAGTTTTGCCTTCCCGTAATGCTCCCATATGGGAGCGCAAGAGGAGCCGCGAATCGCGCAAGGGACGGCAACGCAATTACGGAGCGAGAGCCGTGGCACTGGACGCGAAGACACTGACCCATCTGGAACGCCTCGAATCCGAGGCAATTCATATCATGCGTGAAGTCGTGGCCGAGGCGACCAACCCGGTGATGCTCTACTCCGTGGGCAAGGACAGCGCGGTGATGCTGCATCTCGCGCGCAAGGCGTTCTATCCCTCGCCGCCGCCGTTCCCGCTGCTGCACGTCGATACGACCTGGAAGTTCCAGGACATGTACGCGCTGCGCAACAAGATGGCGGCAGAAAGCGGCATGGAACTGCTTGTCTACCAGAACCCCGAAGCCGCCGAGAAGGGCATCAACCCGTTCGACCACGGCTCGCTCCATACCGACATGTGGAAGACCGAAGGGCTGAAGCAGGCGCTCGACAAGTATGGCTTCGACGCGGCCTTCGGCGGCGCGCGGCGTGACGAGGAAAAGAGCCGCGCCAAGGAGCGTATTTTCTCGTTCCGCACCGCCAGCCACGGCTGGGATCCCAAGAACCAGCGCCCGGAGCTTTGGAACCTCTACAACGCTCGCAAGAACAAGGGCGAGAGCATCCGCGTCTTCCCGATCTCGAACTGGACCGAACTCGACATCTGGCAGTACATCCACCTGAACGACGTGCCGATCGTCCCGCTCTACTTCGCCGACGAGCGTCCGACCTACGAGTGGGAAGGCCAGCTGTTCATGGCCGACGACATCCCGCGCCTCGAGAAGGTGCTGGGCTATCGTCCCGAGATCACCATGAAGTCCGTCCGCTTCCGCACCCTGGGCTGCTTCCCGCTGACGGGCGCAGTTGAGAGCACGGCCAAGACGCTGCCCGAGGTGATCCAGGAAACGCTGCTGACCACCACCAGCGAACGTCAGGGCCGCGTGATCGACAAGGATGCTGGCGGCGCCGGCATGGAAGTGAAGAAGCAACAGGGGTACTTCTGATGACGGAAACGACACTTGGGCAAGACGTCATCTACAAGACCGAAGCCCTCATCGCCGAGGACATCGACGCCTATCTCGAACAGCACCAGCACAAGACGATGCTGCGCTTCATCACCTGCGGGTCGGTGGATGATGGCAAGTCCACGCTGATCGGCCGCCTGCTCTATGATTCGAAGATGATCTTCGAGGACCAGCTCGCGGCTCTGGAAAACGATTCGAAGAAGGTCGGCACGCAGGGGCAGGAGATCGACTTCGCGCTGCTGGTCGACGGCCTCGCTGCGGAGCGCGAACAGGGCATCACCATCGACGTCGCCTATCGCTTCTTCAACACCGAGAAGCGCAAGTTCATCGTCGCCGACTGCCCCGGCCACGAACAGTACACCCGCAACATGGTGACCGGCGCCTCGACCGCCGACCTTGCCGTGATCCTGATCGATGCGCGCAAGGGTGTGCTGGTGCAGACGCGCCGCCATTCGTACCTTTGCCACCTGATCGGCATCCGCAACATCGTGCTGGCGGTGAACAAGATGGACCTCGTCGACTATGATCAGGCCACCTTCGATGCGATCGTCAAGGATTACGGCGAGTTCGCAAAGTCCATCGGCATCGAGAGCTTCACCGCCATGCCGATCTCCGGCTTCAAGGGCGACAACATCACCACGCGTTCGGCCAACACGCCGTGGTATCAGGGCCCGACGCTGGTCGAGCATCTCGAGACGGTCGAAGTCCTGTCTTCGGTCGATGCCGACAAGCCGTTCCGCATGCCGGTGCAGTGGGTCAACCGCCCCAATCTCGACTTCCGCGGTTTCTCGGGCCTCATCGCCACCGGTTCGGTCAAGCCGGGCGACGAAATCCGGGTTCTGCCCTCGGGCAAGACCAGCAAGGTCGCCCGCGTGGTCACGCTTGATGGCGATCTGGATCAGGCAGTGGCTGGCCAGTCGGTCACGCTGTGCCTGGCCGACGAGGTCGACTGCTCGCGCGGCGACGTGATCAGCCTTGCCGACAATCCGCCGCAGGCCGCCGACCAGTTCGAAGCGACGCTGGTCTGGCTCAACGACGAGGCGATGCTGCCGGGGCGTGCCTATTGGCTCAAGCTCGCCACGCAGACCGTCTCGGTCACCGTACAGCAGCCCAAGTACGTCGTGAACGTCAACACGATGGAGCACCTCGCTGCCAAGACGCTGGAATTGAACGCTATCGGCGTGGCCGAAATCGCCACCGACAAGCCGCTGGTGTTCGAACCCTACACCGAAGGCCGCACCCTTGGCGGTTTCGTGCTGATCGACAAGATGAGCAATGCCACGGTTGCCGCCGGCATGCTCAACTTCTCGCTCCGCCGCGCCCAGAACGTGCACTGGCAGGCACTCGACATCAGCCGCGAAGCGCACGCTGCATTGAAGCAGCAGCAGCCCAAGGTGCTGTGGTTCACCGGGCTCTCCGGCTCGGGCAAGTCAACCATCGCCAATCTTGTCGAGAAGCGCCTGCACGCGGTGGGCAAGCACACCTTCCTTCTGGACGGTGACAACGTGCGCCACGGCCTGAACAAGGACCTCGGCTTCACCGAGGCCGACCGCATCGAGAACATCCGTCGCGTTGGCGAAGTGGCGCGCCTGATGACCGATGCCGGCCTGATCGTGCTGACCGCCTTCATCAGCCCGTTCCGTGCCGAGCGCGAGATGGTGCGCTCGCTGATGGCAGAGGGCGAGTTCGTCGAGATCTTCGTCGACACCCCGCTGGAAGTGGCCGAGGCGCGCGACGTGAAGGGGCTCTACAAGAAGGCGCGTTCGGGCCAGCTCAAGAACTTTACCGGCATCGACAGCCCCTACGAAGCCCCGGAAAACCCGGACTTCCGCGTGGACACCACCCAGGAATCGCCAGAGGACGCGGCAGAGCGGATCGTAAATGCCCTTCTCGGGTGGGCCCCCACGATCTAAGGGGGCTCGTAAACCGGGCCGGGAGGGAACCGCCTAATGATTCTGTTTCATGGGCACGAGGCGCACGCCCGCTCGGTCGTCAAGGCGATCAGCTGGCGCGCGCTCGGCAGCATCGATACGTTCGTACTGAGCTGGCTGTTCACCGGCAGCGCCAAGGCGGCCGGGGCGATTGCCGGCACCGAGGTGATCACCAAGATCGGCCTCTACTACTTCCACGAACGCGTCTGGAGTTCGATCCACTGGGGGACGCAGCGCCCCCCGGTGGCCGACGATACCGCGCAGATCAGCGGTGAAGCCGGGCTCCTCTGAGCCCGGCCTCCGGATGTCCGTTCAGACCCGCCCGACGCTGCTGTAGGCAAAACCTGCAGCCCGCGCCTCGGCCGGATCGTAAACGTTGCGCAGGTCGACCAGCACCGGTGCCTTGACCAGGCTCTTCACCTTGGCGAAATCGAGCGCGCGGAAGGCGTCCCATTCGGTGACGAGGGCGACTGCATCGGCCCCTTCCACAGCGGCGTAGGTCGATGCCACCATCTTGACCTCGGGCATGATTGCGGCCGCCGCTTCCATGCCTTCCGGATCATAGGCCACGACTTCCGCCCCTGCATCGAGCAGTGTCTGCACGATTGCGATCGAAGGTGCATCGCGCATATCGTCGGTGTTGGGCTTGAAGGTCAGGCCGAGCAGCGCCACGCGCTTACCGCGGGCATCGCCGCCCAGCGCTTCGATCACCTTGCGGCCCATGGCGCGCTTGCGGCTGTCGTTGACCTTGACCACCGCTTCGACCAGACGCACCGGGCTGTTGAAGTCCTCCGCGGTCTTGAGCAGCGCCAGCGTATCCTTGGGGAAGCACGAACCGCCGTAGCCCGGTCCTGCGTGCAGGAACTTGGAGCCGATGCGGTTATCGAGGCCGATGCCCCTCGCCACGTCCTGCACGTCCCCGCCAACCTTCTCGCAAAGGTCTGCCATCTCGTTGATGAAGGTGATCTTGGTGGCAAGGAAGGCGTTGGCGGCGTACTTGATCAGCTCGCTGCTGCGGCGCGAGGTGAACAGGATGGGCGCCTTGTTGAGGAACAGAGGGCGATAGACTTCCTTCATCACGCCTTGCGCCCATTCTTCCTCGGCGCCGATGACGATGCGGTCCGGGCGCTTGAAATCGCCGATGGCCGCGCCTTCACGCAGGAATTCGGGGTTGGAGACGACCGCGAATTGCACCGAGGTGCCGCTGTCGCGGATGATGCGCTCAACTTCGTCACCGGTGCCGACGGGCACGGTCGACTTGGTGACGACCACGGTCGGCGTCTTGATGTTGGCGGCGAGTTCCTGCGCCACGGCATAGACATAGGTCAGGTCGGCATGGCCATCGCCACGGCGCGATGGCGTGCCCACCGCGATGAACACGGCACCGGCACCCTCGATCGAGCTGGCGAGATCGGTCGAGAACGACAGGCGCCCGGCCTTGACATTGGCGGCGACGAGTTCGGCAAGGCCCGGCTCATAGATCGGCATCACGCCGTTGCGCAGCCGCTCGATCTTGCTCTCGTCCTTGTCGATGCAGACGACTTCGTGGCCGAAATCGGCAAAGCAGGCACCGGAAACCAGCCCGACGTAGCCCGAGCCCACCATTGCGATCTTCATTCGCCCACCATCCGTAATGTTGCACTGCAACTAACTGCAGCCATTTCGCACCAGCAGCATAGGGGATATTACCAATGCTGCACAAGCACACTTCGCGCAAAAGGACCGAGTTCGCCGCTTGCTTGCGCTTTTGAGCGGCCTTAAGCCTCAGGCCCATGACATCCCAAGCGCTTCCCGAATCCTGGCGTCCGGCCCTCGAACCGGTGCTGCAATCACCGCCATTGCGAGCGTTGGGCGGTTTCCTGAAAGCCGAGGAAAGCGCGGGGAAGGTCGTCTATCCGCCGCGCGGTACGCGCCTTGCCGCGCTGGAGATGACGCCGCTCGACGAAGTGCGTGTCGTCATCCTTGGACAGGATCCATACCACGGTCCGGGACAGGCGCATGGCCTTGCCTTCTCGGTCCAGCACGGCGTCAAGATCCCGCCGAGTTTGGTGAACATCTACAAGGAGCTGGAGACCGATCTCGGTATCCCCCGCGCCGCCCACGGCAACCTGACGCGCTGGGCAGAGCAGGGCGTGCTCCTGCTCAACAATGCGCTGACGGTCGAGGCGGCCAATGCCGGATCGCATCAGGGCAAGGGCTGGGAACTGTTCACCGACGCGGCCGTGGAGGCGGTGGCCGCTCGAACTGATCCCACGGTGTTCATCCTGTGGGGCAGCCATGCCCAGAAGAAGGCAGCGCGGGTCGCAGCCCTGGCCAACGGACCGCATCTGGTCCTCAAGGCCCCGCACCCCAGCCCGCTTTCGGCCCACAACGGCTTCTTCGGCTCGAGGCCGTTCAGCCAGACCAACGCCTTCCTCGAAGCGCATGGACGCGGCGCAATCGACTGGCGCGTGTAGTCGCCCGCTTTTTCGTCATTGCGAGCGAAGCGAAGCAATCCAGAGCGTTCTAGGCCAATTCTGGATTGCTTCGTCGCTACGCTCCTCGCAATGACGAAGCTTGTGACGCAAACAGCCCCGCCGGAGCGGGGCCTTTCACATCAAGCTCAAGCCGCAGCTCAGCCCGGGATCGAAGCCGAAGCAGCCTGCCCGTCACCTTCCGGTGCGGCGAGGATATCGCGCACGACCTGGCCCTTGGCCACGGTCTGCGTAGCGGGATCGCCTACCGTCGAGCGGATCGAGGCGGCTGCCGTGCCCGAGCGGTTGAGCGTGTCGGTCTCGACGCTGGAGCGCGCCGAAGGGCCGCCGAACAGGGTTTCGAGCGTCTGCTTGCCGGTTTCCGAATCCTGCGGACGCGGTGCTCCGGGGCTCGGCGGGGTCAGCGCGAAATCAGGGGGCACCACCAGCGGCGCGGCGCGGGTCACGGCCATTTCGTCAGGGCGGTCACGGTTGAACAGCGAACCGCCGCCACCGCAGGCCGACAGAAGAGTCGCCGCCGAGACGACAAGAGCAAGGGCGGCAGCTTTACGCATCATGCATTCTCCGTGGCGGTATGGTCGCCGCTATCGTTTGGCTTTTCGCGCGATTTGAACGAGCGGGCAAGCAGTATCAGGACACCGAACGTGATCGCCACGTCGGCAAGATTGAAGATGGCGAAAGGCCGCCACGTGCCGATGTGCAGATCGGCATAGTCGATCACATAGCCGAACATCAGCCGGTCATAGATATTGCCGAGCGCCCCGCCCAGCACGAGGCCCAGCGCAAGGATATCGCCGCGCAGGGTTTCGCGCAGCATCCAAACCGTCACGCCCACGGCGATCAGCGCGGTCACGATGATCAGGCCGTAACGCATTTCCAGCGATGTCGCGGTAAACATCCCGAACGAAACGCCCTCATTCTCGGCATAGCGAAAATCAAAGAAGGGCAGCAGATTGATCACCGCGCGATCACGCAGCATCAGCGGCCCGACCATCACCGCCTTGACGATGCGGTCAACCACCGCAACCAGCAGCGCAAGGCCAAGGCCTTCGATGCGCGGACGCGTCAGCATCAGGCGGCTGCGCCTGCGTCGATCTGTGCGACAACCTCGTCGCAACGGTCGCAAAGGTCGCCGTCTTCCGAAACTTCCGGAAGCAGGCGCCAGCAACGGCCGCACTTGTGGTCGGTGGAACGGGTGACGGTCACATCACTGCCCTGCCCGCGATTGACTGTCGCAGTGATGAACAGCTCTGCCAGATCGGCATCCGGCGCGCTGTCAGGCACGGTGACAACCGCTTCAAGCCCCGAACCAAGCACCTTCTCGCGGCGCAGCGGCTCGATGGCTTCATTGACCGTCTGGCGCAACGCGCGCAGTTCGCTCCAGCGCGCTTCTTCCACCGTCACGGCAGGCACGTCCGGCCATTCCAGCAGATGTACGCTGTCGCTGCCCGGAAAGCGCGACTGCCACACCTCTTCCGCCGTGAACACCAGCACCGGCGCACCATAGCGGACCAGCGCGTGGAACAGCGTGTCGAGCACGGTGCGATAGGCGCGGCGCTTCGGGTCGGAAGGCGCGTCGCAATAGAGGCAGTCCTTGCGGATATCGAAGAAGAACGCCGAGAGGTCCTCGTTGCAGAAGTCGGTCAGCGCGCGGACATAGGTATTGTAGTCGAAGTCATCGACCGCCTGCCGCAGCGTGGCATCCAGCTTGCCGAGCAGGCCGAGCATGTACTGCTCCAGCTCGGGCATTTCCGCCACCGGCAGCCGCTCGTCCTCGGTGAAGCCGTCCAGCGCACCCAGCAGGTAGCGATAGGTGTTGCGCAGCTTGCGATACTGGTCGGCAACGCCCTGGAGGATTTCCTTGCCGATGCGGTGGTCCTCGGTGAAATCGACCGAGAGCGCCCAGAGCCGCAGGATATCCGCACCATAATCGCGCATCAGATCAATTGGGCTGATCGTGTTGCCGAGCGACTTGGACATCTTCATGCCCTTCTGGTCCATCGTGAACCCGTGCGTCAGCACCACATCATAAGGCGCGCGCCCGCGCGTGGCGCAGCTTTCCAGCAGCGAGGACTGGAACCAGCCGCGATGCTGGTCCGACCCTTCGAGATAGAGGTTTGCGGGCCACTGCAGATCGGGCCAGCGCCCCGATTCCAGCACGAAGGCATGGGTGGAGCCGGAATCGAACCACACGTCGAGAATATCGGTTACACGCTCGTAATCGTCGAGCTTGTAGTTCTCGCCGAGGTACTCCTGCGCATGCTCCTCGTCCCACGCATCCACACCGCCTGCCATGACGGCAGCGACGATGCGGGCGTTGACCTCTGGATCGTTCAGGTACTGGCCAGTCTTGCGATCCACGAAAAGCGTGATCGGCACGCCCCACGCCCGCTGGCGGGACAGCACCCAGTCCGGGCGACCTTCAACCATTGCGCCGATGCGATTACGGCCCTTTTCGGGGACGAAGCGGGTGTCGGCTATGGCTTTGAGGGCGAGGGTGCGTAGAGTTACCCCTCCACCAGCCTGCGGCTGGTCCCCCTCCCCGTTCCGGGGAGGTGTTTTCGCGGTGCCTTCCAGAACCTCCCCGGAACGGGGAGGGGGACCGCCAGCCGCAGGGCTGGTGGTGGAGGGGTCAATCGCCCGATCCATCGGCACGAACCACTGCGGCGTGCAGCGATAGATCACCTTGGCCTTCGAACGCCACGAATGCGGGTAGGAATGCTTGTAGTCCGCGCTCGCCGCCAGCAGCCCGCCCGCTTCGCGCAAGGCCTCGCAGATCGGACCGTCGGGCGCGTTGAACTTGGGATTGATGACAGAACCCTGTCCGCCGAGCCAGCCCCAGTCCTCACGATACTTGCCATCGCCCTGCACCGCAAAGACCGGTTCGATCCCGTGCGCCTTGCACAGCGCAAAGTCGTCCTCGCCATGATCGGGCGCCATATGGACCAGGCCCGTGCCGCTGTCGGTGGTGACGAAATCGCCCGGCAGCATCGGACGCGGCTTGGCAAAGAAACCGCCGAGCGCGTGCATCGGGTGGCGGCAGATGGTTCCGGCGAGGTCGGAGCCTTTGCCTACCCAAACGATATTCAAACCCGTCGATGCGCGATCAGCCATAAGGCGCTTGAAGATTTCGTCCTGAAGCTCAAGCACATGGGCGACCAGCAGGACCTTGTCGGTTGCTAGATCACGGTATGCTACATACTCGATATCCGGCCCATAAGCCAAAGCCTGGTTCACCGGGATCGTCCACGGCGTCGTCGTCCAGATGACCGCATAGGCACCGACCAGTTCCGGGATCGGCGACTCGACGATCTCGAACGCCACGTCGACCTGCGTCGAGACGATGTCCTCGTATTCGACCTCGGCCTCGGCCAGCGCGGTTTTCTCGACCGGAGACCACATCACCGGCTTGGCGCCGCGATAGAGCTGGCCGGATTCAGCGAACTTCAGCAGTTCGCGCACGATGGTGCCCTCGGCCTGCGAATCCATCGTCAGGTAGGGGTTGTCCCAATCGCCGTTGATGCCGAGGCGCTTCAATTGCTCGCGCTGCACGTCGACCCACTTCTGGGCATAGGCGCGGCATTCGGCGCGGAATTCCTTCGGGGGAACCTCGTCCTTGTTCTTCTTCTTCTTGCGGTACTCTTCCTCGACCTTCCATTCGATGGGGAGGCCGTGGCAGTCCCAGCCAGGCACATAGGGCGCGTCCTTGCCCAGCAGTGTCTGGGTGCGGCAGACCATGTCCTTGAGGATATGGTTCAGCGCATGGCCGATGTGCATGTCGCCGTTGGCATAGGGCGGGCCGTCATGCAGGATGAACTTCTCGCGACCTTTGCGGCTCTCACGCAGCTTCCGGTAAATCCCCTCATCCTGCCAGCGCTGCAGGATCACTGGCTCCTTCTGGGGGAGGCCAGCCTTCATCGGGAAATCGGTCTTCGGCAGGAAGACAGTCGGGCGGAAGTCGCGTTGCTCGGTCATGACCGGCGGGCACTAGAGCAATTGCACGCGTTGGGGAAGTGGGGCACTGGCAAGCGGCAACAAGCCTTCAAGCAAGCACATCGTCACCCTGAACTCGTTTCAGGGTCCATCTCTCCACACGAACGGCAGTTTGATCGGCAACATGGATCCTGAAACAAGTTCAGGATGACGGGGTAACCAGCAGCGGGTCGCTAAGCCAGCAGCCGTCGCGCCTCGTCGCAATCCCGCTCCATCTGCGCCACCAGCGCATTGAGGCCATCAAACTTCGCTTCGGGCCGGAGGAAGTGGTGAAACGCCACTTCGATTTCCTGCCCATAGAGATTGCCGGAAAAATCGAAGAAGTGCGGCTCGAGCAGTTCCTTGGGCGGATCGAACGTCGGTCGGATGCCAAGGTTCGCCGCCCCTTTGAGCAAGCGTCCGTCAGGCAAGCGCCCGGTCACCGCATAGATGCCGTAGCGCGGGCGCAGGTACATGCCGATGTCGAGATTGGCCGTCGGGAAGTTGATCGTCCGGCCCAGCTTGTCGCCATGCTGCACCAGCCCTCGGATTGCGAAAGGCCGGGTGAGCAGCTTCGTCGCCGTCTCGCAATCGCCAGACTTCAGCGCATCGCGGATCCGGCTTGAGGAGACAACCTCGCCCTCCAGCGTGACCGGCCCCACCGCGCGCGCCGTCAGGCCAAAGCGCGGACCGTCATCGCGCAGCACTTGCGCATTGCCGCTGCGGCCCTTGCCGAAGGTGAAGTCCTCGCCCGTAACGACGCCCACCGCACCGAGATGCCCGACCAGTCCCGCCTCGATCCATTCGAGCGCGGTCATCCCGGCCACGTCCGCGCCGAAATGGATCACCAGCATCGCATCCGCGCCCGCCGCGCCGAACAGTTCTTGCCGCTGGTCCAGCGTGGTGAGGCGGAAGGGCTCGGCATCAGGCATGAAATGCCGCACCGGATGGGGATCGAACGTGGCGACGATGGCAGGACGTCCCTCCGCCTTGGCCCAGCGGATCGCCTCGCCGACGACGGCCTGATGGCCAAGGTGAAACCCGTCGAAATTGCCGAGCGCGACGATCCCGCCACGCATCGCTTCCGGAACCGGCTGCAGGCTGTCGAGGCGGATCATGCGTCGGCCCTAGCGTAAGTGACGAAATCGAAAGCGGGTCTTTCAGACTCAGCCGGATGCACTTCGCGAGATACCTCTGTCCACTCCGGTCCGAGCGGCGCCATCACGGTATCGCCCTCGAACGCCCCGTGTATCTCGGTCAATTCAACGCGTTCGGCAAGGGGCATGAACAGGCGGTAGATCTCCGCCCCGCCGACGACGGCCACTTCGCCCTCGCCGGCGAGAGACAGCGCCTGCTCGACGGAGGTCGCCACTTCCGCCCCGTCAGTGCTCCACCTGCAATCGCGCGTCAGCACGATATGGCGACGCCCCGGCAACAATCCCGGCAGGCTCTCGAAGGTCTTTCGCCCCATGATCATCGGCTTGTTCATGGTCAGCGCCTTGAACCGCTTGAGATCGGCAGGCAGCCGCCACGGCAGGGCATTGTCCTTGCCGATCACGCCATTGTCGGCGCGGGCATAGATCAGGAAAAGTCCGGGACGGACTGCGCTCACAGCACCAGCCGCGTCACGTGGCCCATCTTGCGCCCGGGCCGCACCGCTGCCTTGCCATAGAGATGCAGGTGGTTGGCAGGGTCGGACAGGATCGCCGGCCAATCGTGCGCATCGTCGCCGATCAGGTTGTCCATGACCACGCCCTTGGCCGCGAGTGCAGTCGAGCCCAGCGGCAAGGCGCAGATCGCCCGCACGTGGTTCTCGAACTGGCTGGTGAGCGCGCCCTCGATGGTCCAGTGCCCCGAATTGTGCACGCGCGGCGCCATCTCGTTGAACACCGGGCCGTCGGCCGTCGCGAAGAATTCCAGCGTCAGCACGCCGACATAGCCCAGCGCATCGGCAACCTTGGCCGCCAGCGCCCGTGCCTCTTCAACCTGTGCGACAATCACCGGCGAGGCCGGCACGGTCGAACGATCCAGAATGCCGCCCTTGTGCACGTTCTCGGCGCTGTCCCAGAACCGCACTTCGCCCGCTTCGGTGCGCACAAGGATGACCGAGAACTCGGCCACGAACGTGACGAAACCTTCGTAGATCAGCGGCTTGCCGGGCAGTTCCACCGCGTCGACGTCCGACGCCTGCATGATCCGCCACTGGCCCTTGCCGTCATAGCCATCGCGCCGTGTCTTGAGGATGCCGGGCGCGCCGATGCTGGCCACCGCCGCGCGCAGATCATCCATCGAATCGACTGTGGCCCATGGCGCGGGCCGCCCACCTAGCGCCTCGACGAACGACTTCTCGTTCACCCGGTCCTGCGCCACTTCCAGCGCCTTTGCGGGCGGGTGCAGCGGCGCATGGGTCGTCACCGCAGCCAGCGGCGCGGCGGCAACATTCTCGAACTCATAGGTCACGACAGCGCACTGCGCGGCAAACGCCGCCAGCGCCGCCTCGTCGTCGTACTCGCCTTGCGTGAACGCGGCGCAGACATCGGCGGCAATCGAATCCGCTTCCGGCGCATAGACGTGGCAACGATACCCGAGATTCGCCGCCGCCAGCGCGATCATCCGGCCAAGCTGGCCGCCACCGAGGATGCCGATCGTCTCGCCGGGAGGAATCATCAGACCGGTTTCTCCGCCACCGAATCGGTCTGCGCGGTGCGGAAGGCGATCAGCCGCTCGGCCAGTGCCTCGTCCGAAGTCGCCAAGATCGACGCGGCGAGAATCCCCGCGTTCGTCGCACCGGGAACGCCAATCGCCAGCGTGCCGACCGGAATGCCGCCCGGCATCTGCACGATAGACAGCAGCGAATCCATGCCCTTCAGCGCCTTGGATTCCACAGGCACGCCCAGCACCGGCAGGTGCGTCATCGAGGCGACCATGCCCGGCAGGTGCGCCGCCCCGCCGGCGCCCGCGATCACCACCTTGAAGCCTTCGAGGTGCGCGCCCTTGGCAAAGTTCACCAGCCGATCAGGCGTGCGGTGGGCCGAGACGATGCGGCATTCATGTGCCACGCCGAGCTTCTCCAGCACGGCAGACGCGTTCTTCATCGTCTCCCAATCGGACTGGCTGCCCATCACGATGGCGACCAAAGGCTTCTCAGTCATCTCCCCGCCCCCTTCAGGCTGTCGTGCGCTCAGCGCTCCGAGAGGTAATAGCGTTCGATCTCGGCGAGGTTGTCGTCAAGCTCATAGACGATCGGCTGACCGGTCGGAATCTCGAGGCCGGTGATGTCCTCGTCCGAGATGCCCGAGAGGTGCTTGACCAGCGCGCGCAAGCTGTTGCCGTGGGCCGAAACGATCACCGTTTCCCCGGCGCGCAGGGCAGGGGCGATCTTCTCTTCCCAGCACGGCAGCACGCGGGCGATCGTGTCCTTGAGGCTTTCGGTCGCTGGCACCGCAATTCCGGCGTAACGCGGGTCGGACGCCAGATCGAACTCGCTGCCCGCCTCCAGCGGCGGCGGCGGCACGTCGAAGCTGCGGCGCCACACCTTGACCTGATCATCACCATGCTTGGCAGCGGTCTCGGCCTTGTCGAGCCCGGTCAGGCCGCCATAGTGTCGCTCATTCAGGCGCCAGTCCTTGTCTTCCTGCACCCACAGACGGCCAGCGGCTTCCAGCGCCAGATGCAGCGTCTTGATCGCGCGGGTCTGCAGCGAGGTAAAGGCCAGCGTCGGCAGCACGCCTTTGTCCTTGAGCAGCTTGCCGGCAGCAAAGGCCTCGGCCGCACCCTTTTCCGTAACGTCGACATCCCACCAGCCGGTGAAGCGGTTTTCGAGGTTCCACTGCGACTGGCCGTGGCGAATCAGGATCAGGCGGGGCATCGGGGCATCCTGTGACTGACGTGTAAAAGGAAACTGGTTTGGAGTTCCGGGCCCCTAGCGTCAGGCGGCCGGATTGGAAAGCCCGGTTTCCGGCGAATCGGGCGATTCGGCTGCAGTCGCGTCAGCCCCACCCGCAACGGCTTCCATCGCCCGCGCCTGCGCCTTGCGCCGCTTGAGGTTCTCGCGCAGCCGCGCCGCCAGTCGCTCTTCGCGCGTCATCGGGGTTTTAGCATCGCTCATGGCCTCCGATTGCCGGGATCGCATCACAACTGCAAGGCCTGCAAGACTTTCGTCCCGAACGTCGCTTGACAAAGCCAGCCCCCCCCGTCATTAGCGCGCCCCTGCCCACCCCGCCGGTTCGCCGGTTCCGGAGTGGCCAGGCGGAAATGGTGTGCTGCTGTAGCTCAGTGGTAGAGCGCATCCTTGGTAAGGCTGAGGTCGGGAGTTCAATCCTCCCCAGCAGCACCATTTCCCTTCATCCGAAAGATCAGGCCCGCAAGTCCGCCCATTCCGGGTGGCGGCGGAACGCGGCCTCGACATAGCTGCACTGCGGCACGACCTTGAACCCGAACTTGCGCGCATCGGCCATCAGCGCCTTGACCAGTTCGGCCGCCACGCCCCTGCCGCCGATCTCGGTGGGAACCAGCGTATGGTCGGCCACCACCGCATCGCCCTTGCGGACATAGGTCAGCTGGCCAATCGCATCGCTGCCTTCCACCTTGGCATGGTATTCGCCGCGTGCGCCCTGATCGAGGTGGGTGATGGCAATTTCCGTCATGTTGTTTCCATGGCCTTTTGTGACTGCTTGACCCGAAACGCCGGTGCCGACATTGCGGTTTCCGATGAAATTTCTCTCCGACAACACCGCCGCTGTCCACCCCCGCGTCTGGGACGCGATGCGCGCAGCCGATGCGCCCGATTCGGGTTACGACGGCGATGCCCTGTCGCGCCGGATGGACGAGGCCTTTTCCGACCTGTTCGGCACCGAATGCACCGCATTGTGGATCGCCACCGGAACTGCTGCCAATTGCCTCGCGCTCGCCGCCATGGTCCCGCCCCACGGCGGCGTGGTCTGCCACCGTGAAGCACACATCGAGATGGACGAGGGCGGCGCCCCTGGCTTCTACATGCATGGCGCCAAGCTCATGCTCGCCGATGGCGAAGGCGCGAAGCTGACGCCGCAGGCGATCGAGCGCGTGATCGACCCGATCCGCAACGACGTTCACCAGGTCCAGCCTCATGCGATCTCGCTCACACAGGCCACCGAATATGGCCGCGTGTACACGCCGGAAGAGGTCGCCCGCATCGGCTCGCTCGCCCAGGGACGCGGGCTTGGCCTGCACATGGACGGCGCACGTTTTGCCAATGCCGTCGCGCATCTCGGCTGCCATCCTGCCGAAGTGACCGCACAAGCCGGCGTCGACGTCCTGACCTTCGGCTGCGTCAAGAACGGCGGCATGAATGCCGAGGCGCTGGTATTCTTCGACATGGAGCTGGCCGACGTCGTCCGCTACCGTCGCAAGCGCGCGGGGCACCTGCAATCGAAGGGCCGCTACCTTGCCGCGCAAGTCCTCGCGATGATCGAGGGCGACCTCTGGCTCGACAACGCCCGTGCCGCCAATGCTGCCGCGCAGGAAATCGCCCAAGCCTGCGGATCGCGCGTGTTCCACCTTGTCGAAGCCAACGAGATCTTCGTCGTCCTCTCGCCTGCCGAGCAGGCAACGCTACGCGCCCAAGGCTTCGACTTCTACGACTGGACCGCGCCGGAAGGCGCTCCGGGGGCGGCCCGTCTGGTTACGGCCTGGAACACCGATCCGGACCACGCCACCGCGCTCGCGCGGGCAATTTCTGCGCTATGACCGAGACGGAACTGCCCGGGCAGGCCCGCTTCTGGCAATGGGACGTTGCCGGGCCTTTCTTCCTTGTCGCACTGATCTGGGGTTCGACCTGGCTCGTCATCAAGGACCAGATCGGCAGCGTTCCGCCAAGCTGGTCTGTGACATGGCGCTTCATCGTAGCGGCATGCAGTATGGCGCTGGTGGCGATGTTCCGGCGGGAAACCCTGCGCGTCTCGAACACCACGCTCAAGGTTGCCGCGCTGCTCGGCCTGCTCCAGTTCGTGATGAACTTCCAGTTCGTCTACCGCGCCGAGCATCACCTGACCTCAGGGATCGTCGCGGTGGTCTTCGGCCTGCTTGTCGTCCCCAATTCGCTGATGGCGTGGTTCTTTCTCAAGCAACCGGTAACCCGCGCCTTTCTGGTCGGATCGGCGGTGGCAGGGGCCGGGATCGTGTTGCTGCTGCTCCACGAATACCGCATGGCTCCGCCCGAGGGGCAGGTTCTTGTCGGCATAGCACTGACCACCGCCGCGCTGTTCAGCGCCTCTTCGGCGAACGTCCTGCAGGCAAGCCCGATGGCGCGAGGGGTGCCGATGATCCCGATGCTCGCTTGGGCCCTGCTGTTTGGCGCAATCCTCGATGCCGCCTTTGCCTGGATCGTGGAAGGGCCGCCGCAGTTCGATTTCCGGCCGGGCTACATCTTCGGCGTGTTCTATCTCGGTCTGATCGGGTCAGTCCTCACCTTCCCGCTCTATTTCCGCCTGCTGCAGCGCCTCGGCGCGGGGCGCGGGGCCTATAACGGCGTGCTGGTGCCTGTCATTGCCATGCTGCTCTCGACCGTGTTCGAAGGCTATCGCTGGTCGGTGCTGGCACTGGCAGGATCGGCGCTGGCCATGCTCGGCCTCGTGCTGGCGCTGAGGGCGCGCAGCCCTTCGCGATAAGTAGGATAAGCCGGTTTCCAGCCAAGCAGGCGCTTGGCCTTGCCGTTGGCTACGCGGCGGTTTTCGGCATAGAACGCCAGCGCCATCGGCGAGAGGTTTGCCTCTTCCAGTGACTGCATCGGCGGAGGGGCAACGCCCAGCAGCCGCGCCGCCTCCTCGATCACCGCGTTCTGGCTGCAGGGCAGATCGTCGGCGAGATTGTAGATTCCGGTTGGCCCCGCGAACCCGGCAATCACGCCGCTGGCGATGTCCTCAACGTGCACCCGGCTGAACACTTGCCCCGGAATATCAATGCGATGCGCCTTGCCCTCGGCCACGCGCTCAAGCGCGCTGCGCCCAGGCCCATAGATGCCGGGCAGGCGATAGACCCGCACCTTTGAGGAAAGCGCCTGCCAGTCGAGGTCCGCCTGCGTCCGCGCCGAACGCCGCCCGGTGCCAACGACTGAGCTTTCATCCACCCACGCCCCGCCCGCATCGCCATAGACTCCAGTCGAGGACAGGTAGCCGATCGCCTCCAGCGGCGCTTGAGCAATCGCCTCGCCATAGGTCTGAAGCACCGGGTCGCCGCCCTCGCGGAGCGGCGGAACCGAGGACAGCAAGTGCGTCGCCTGCGCCAGCGCGGCCTCGACCAAGCCCTTGTCATCAAAGGCAATATCGCCCGCGCTGCCCGTCCCGCGCACCGTCCAGCCCTGCGCCCGCAGGCGCCCCGCGATCGCTTGCGCGGTGTAGCCCATTCCGAAGATCAGCAAGTTTCCCATCAAAAGCCTGATAACCGCGATTGCCGCAGTGCGCACCACTTCCTAAGTTCACGTCCATGAACGATCTCTCCGGCCAGCCCGTCGTCGCCCCGACCGTGATCCACCGCGCGGACTATCGCCCGCCCGAATGGTTCGTTCCCGAAATCGCGCTGGATTTCGCGCTCTCGCTGAACGCCACCAAAGTGCAGGCGACGCTGAAGGTGGCGAAAAATCCCGCCGGTTCAGGCACATCGCTGCTGCGCCTCAACGGTGACGCGATCGAGCCCAAGGCCGTGACCGTCGATGGCCATGCCCATAACGACTGGCGCATGGACGGCCCCGATCTCGTGATCGAACTGCCCGGCGACGCCCACAATGTCGGCATCGAAACGCTGATCGATCCTTCGGCAAATACCCAGCTTTCAGGGCTTTACGCCTCAAACGGGTTGCTCTGCACCCAGTGCGAGGCCGAAGGCTTCCGCCGCATCACCTTCTTCCCCGACCGGCCCGACGTGCTCTCGGTCTACTCGGTGCGGATGAGCGGGGACAAGGCGCTGTTTCCGGTGCTCCTGTCCAACGGCAACCCTGTCGCCTCCGGCGAAAATGGCGATGGCACCCACTGGGCCGAGTGGCACGATCCCTGGCCCAAGCCTTCTTACCTGTTCGCGCTGGTGGCCGGTGAACTCGTCGCAAACCGCGATAATTTCACGACAAAATCGGGCCGCAAGGTCAACCTCGCGATCTACGTCCGCCCTGGTGACGAAGCTCGGACAGACCACGCCATGCGCTCGCTCATCGCCTCGATGAAGTGGGACGAGGACGTCTATGGGCGCGAGTATGACCTTGACGATTTCAATATCGTCGCCGTTTCCGATTTCAACGCCGGCGCGATGGAGAACAAGGGCCTTAACGTCTTCAATACGCGCTATATTCTCGCCGATCCGGAGACCGCGACCGATGGCGATTATGACGCGATCGAGGGCGTGGTGGCGCACGAGTACTTCCACAACTGGTCGGGCAACCGCGTGACCTGTCGCGACTGGTTCCAGTTGTCCCTCAAGGAAGGCTTCACAGTCCTTAGAGATCAACAGTTTAGCGCCGATCGCGGCTCTGCTCCGGTCAAGCGGATCGAGGATGTGCGGATCTTGCGGGCGGCGCAGTTTCCTGAGGATTCGGGGCCGCTGGCGCACCCGATCCGGCCGGATTCCTATCAGGAAATCAGCAACTTCTACACCGCGACCGTCTACAACAAGGGCGCCGAGGTGATCCGCATGATGACCGTGCTGGCGGGCATGGAGCGGTTCCTCAAAGGCACCACGCTCTACTTCGACCGCCACGATGGCGAAGCGGCGACCTGCGAAGACTTTGTAAAGGCTATAGAAGATGGCGCCGGGCTGGACCTGAAGCAGTTCCGCAACTGGTACGAACAGGCCGGAACCCCGCGCGTGAGCGTGGCCATGACGCTCGAAAATGCAAATCCAACTCTCGCAGGCGAAGCGGCAACTCTCGCGGGCGAAGGGGTAACTCTCACGCTCAAACAGGCAACTCTCCCCACACCGGGGCAGCCCGAGAAGAAGCCGTTCGTGATCCCGCTGCGCGTTGCGCTGTTCGACCGCGAGACGGGCAAGCATCACGGCGAGGAACTGATCGTTCTGACCGAGCCGGAGCAGTCGTTCACCTTCGGCGGCTTCACCTCGCTCCCCGTCCTTTCCATCAACCGCGGCTTCTCCGCGCCGGTCGAGATCGTCGCTCCGGTGACGACGGAGGACCTCGTCTTCCTCGCCCGCCACGATGACGATCCCTTCGCCCGCTATGAGGCGATGCAGCAGCTGATCGTGCGGCATCTGGTCGGCGCGGTGGCGGGGACGCTTGAGAATCGCGAGGCGTCGCAGGCGGCGATCGGCGCGGCGATGGGCTCGATCCTCGACGATGCCGCTCTCGATGACCTGATGCGCGGCGAATTGCTGATCCTGCCGGGCGAGGCCTACCTTGCCGAACAGCTGACCCGCGCCGACCCCACCCGCATCTTCGCCGAGCGCGAGGGCCTCAAGCGCTGGCTGGGCGAGACGCTGAAGGAGAAGTGGCTGGCGCTGCACGATCGCGTGTCCGCAGTGCCCTATAGCCTCGAGGCCGAGGCGCGGGGGGCGCGCAAGTGCAAGACGCAGGCGCTCGTCTATCTCGGCGCTGCCGATCCCGCCGAGGCCGCGCGGCGCGCCAAGGCGCAGTACGATGCGGCGACCAACATGACCGACCGCCAGGGTGCGCTGATGGTGCTGTGCAGCCTCGATTGCCCCGAGCGCGAAGCGGCGCTGGCCGATTTCCACACGCGCTTTGCCGGTAACATGCTGGTGATCGACAAGTGGTTCTCGCTGCAGGCCGGCTCGCTCAATCCCAAGGCGACCGAGCATGTAAAGGCACTGGCGCAGCACCCCGACTTCACCATGACCAACCCCAACCGCGTCCGGGCGCTGTGGATGGCGTTTGCGGCGAACGCGCAGGCGTTCCATCGTGAGGGCGGCGAAGGCTACCGCTTGATCGCGGACCTGATCCTGAAGCTGGACCCGATCAACGGCAACGTGGCGGCGCGCTTCGTGCCCTATCTGGGCCGCTGGAAGAAGGTGGAGGAAGGCCGCGCTGCGCTGATGCGGGCGGAACTGGAGCGGATCGCTGCCGAGCCGACGCTGTCACGCGACGTGCGCGAGCAGGTGAGCAAGAGCCTCGAGGCGTGAGCACAGAGGCGCTGACTCATCCGCTGCTGGCCGGCGCGGCGCATGGCTTCCTGGGCCGGAAGGGGGGGGTGAGCACGGGCGATCTGGCAGGGCTGAACGTCAGCTATGCCGAGGACGATCCGGCGCTGACTTCCGAGAACCGCCGCCGTGCGGTCGAGGCGGTGCTGCCGGGCGGGACCTTGCAGACCTGCTTCCAGATCCATTCGCCCGATGTGGTGACGGTGCGCGAACCTTGGGCCGATGCGGATCGTCCGAAGGCCGATGCGCTGGTGACGGACCGGCCCGGTCTGGTGCTCGGCGTGCTCACTGCGGACTGCGCGCCGGTGCTGTTCTGCGATGCGCAGGCGGGCGTCGTCGGCGCGGCCCATGCCGGGTGGAAGGGCGCGTTTACCGGCGTGACCGATGCCACGATTGCCGCGATGGAAGCGCTGGGGGCGAGCCGCGACAGGATCGCTGCCGTGGTCGGGCCGTGCATCGCGCAGAAGAGCTACGAGGTGGATTCAGGCTTCGAGACACGGTTCCTCGAGCAGGCGGGCGAGAATGAACGCTTCTTCCGGGCCGGGCGCGAAGGCCATGCCTGGTTCGATCTTGAAGGCTATGTCGCCTCGCGGCTGCGCGATGCGGGGCTGGGCAAGGTGGGGATGCTGGGCGAGGATACCTATGCGCAAGAGGAGCGGTTCTATTCGTTCCGCCGCGCCACGCACCGCAGGGAGCCGGGGTATGGGCGGCAGATCTCGCTGATCGGCCTGCGCGGCTGAGCTTATGGCATTGCCGGTGCTCTACAGCTTTCGTCGCTGCCCCTATGCAATGCGGGCGCGGCTGGCGATTGCGGTGAGCGGCGTGGCCGTGGAACTGCGCGAGATCAAGCTTTCGGCCAAGCCGCCGGCGATGCTCGCAGCCTCGCTCAAGGGGACGGTGCCGGTACTGGTCCTGCCCGATGGCGGGGTGATCGAGCAGAGCCTCGAGGTGATGCACTGGGCGCTTGGCCGGAACGACCCCGAAGGCTGGCTACAGCGCGATGATCCGGCGCTGATTGAACGGAACGACGGTCCGTTCAAGCACGACCTCGATCGCTACAAGTATCCTGAGCGGCATGGCAGCGATGCTGTCACTCATCGTGAGAGTGGGCTGGCCATCCTTGCCGATCTCGATGCGCGGCTGGCCCAATACGGCCAGCTTTGCGGGAAGGGGCGCGGGCTGGCCGACATGGCGGTGATGCCGTTCGTCCGGCAGTTTGCGGCAGTCGACCCGGATTGGTTTGCGGGCCAGCCTTTGCCGCACCTTCGGCGCTGGTTAGCGGGGCATCTTGAATCTGAGCTGTTCGCGAGCGTGATGGGCAAGTTTGCGCCGTGGCGTGAGGGTGATTTGCCGGTGGTGTTTCCAGCCGGGTGAGGCCAGTGGCGGCGGCGCTGATTGCCCACCCCCGACCCCTCCCGCCTGCGGGAGGGGGGAAGGAAAAGCGGCCTCATTCCGTCCTTCAGTGATGCACGGGCCACTCGGTTCGTCGCAGGTGTGGCGCTGCCAGTGCCCGAAAGCGGGTTCCCGGGCGGGATCGTTCATCTGCGGGAAAGTTCCGTCGCAACACCGACACATCTTTGAAGGTCGCAAGGAGCAATTTGAATGGCCACCACTACCCCCCGGCGCGCAAGCATGATGCTGCTCGCCGCTGCTGCCGCATCGGTTTCGGCAATCGCCGTGGCGCAGCCCCAACAGGCCAACGGCATGCAGGACCCCAACATCATCGTCGAAGGCGAAGTGGTGCCCGACACCTCGGCCATGACCAAGGGGCCCGAGGTCAAGGGCATCATCACCGCGCGCAAGGGCGACAAGATGAAGATCACCGCCGATGACGGCACCAGCACGGTGGTGTTCTTCAATGATGCGACGGCCGTGAAGGCCAGCACCGGCCTGTTCGGCTCGAAGAAGCTGACCACGCAGAACCTGCTCAATGGCTTGCCGGTGACGGTCAAGACGATGCAGGCGGGCGAGGCGCTGCTGGCCAGCCAGATCACTTTCCGCAACGGCGACTTCAAGACCGCCAAGATGATCCGCAACGGAACCGCGCAGGGCTTTGCCGAGCAGACCGCCGCCACCGCCGCACTGCGCGGCCGCATGGGCGACATCGACAAGTACAACATCAAGGCGACGACCAACGTCTACTTCGACACCGGCAAGTACGCGCTGACCCCGCAGGCGAAGAGCGAACTGTGCCAGGCGGCCTCGATGGCGAACAGCACCGAGAACGCGCTGATGCTGGTGGTCGGTTACACCGATTCGGTTGGTGACGAGGAATACAACCAGACGCTGAGCGAGAAGCGCGCCGCCAGCGTGATCAACTACCTGCAGCAGCAGTGCCGCTGGGCGCCCTACCGCATGCTGACGCCGACCGGCATGGCGGAGTCCGATCCGGCAGCGGACAATTCGACCGAGGAGGGCAAGGCGCAGAACCGCCGCGTGGCGGTGAACGTGCTGGTCAGCAAGGCCATCGACGGACTTTGAACTGGATGGGGTGGGGCGCGTTGCGCTCCGCCTCATGCATCGTCACCCCGGGCTTTGACCCGGGGTCCCGCTTCTGCCCTCAGTTTGCGTAGCGCCAAGAAGAAAGCGTCACCCCCCTGAGTTCACAAACGAAGTGCAACACCTCAGACAGGTGTTGCCATGTCGAGATACACCCAGCTTTCGCTTGAGGAGCGATGCTCGATTGCCCGGCTTCGCGAAGCCGGGCAATCGATCCGGCA
>NZ_JADQDC010000018.1 GCF_015694345.1 Novosphingobium jiangmenense | reverse complement strand
GCAGCCCGCGAGCCGCTGCCACAGCTTCGTCCTCTCACATATGTCCGCCCTCAGGCTGAGCCGACCAGGGGCCCGGAACCGCCCCCCGGCCATTCGCAACCGGTCCCGCGCCCTCCCCGCGCGTGCCACGACGGCACCCGCACCGGTCGCGCGATCTGTGCTTATCCCTCCGGCGTTACCGTCCGCACTCGCCAGCGGATGACCTGCCGTATCGCGTATCCGCAATGCCCACCCCCAACCCCTCCCGCCTGCGGGAGGGGAGAACGAGCGTTGCGTCTTGCCCTCCCGCAAGCGGGAGGGCCGCGAGACTTGGAGAGCGAAGCGAACCTGGTCGCAGCGGGGTGGGCAATCAGCGCCGCGCCAGAGTGATCTCACGCAAAGACGCGAAGACGCGAAGGGGTGGCGCTCTGGTGCGACGGTGCGGGTGGATCGGGGCGTATTGGGCTGTGGGACGCCTGCGGCGAGCGCGGCCTCTTCGCGTCTTTGCGGCTTTGCGTGCGTATCAAGAAACACAACACCTCCGCGCAGCGCGAAGGGGTGTGCCCAACGAAAAAGGGGCCACCGCAGCAGCCCCTTTCCCGATCACTCGACGATGAACGTCAGCGCCCCGTCACCCTCGTCGATCCGCACGGTCGAGCCGTCCGGCACCTCGCCACCGAGCAGCTTTTCGGCCAGCGGGTCCTGCAGATACCTCTGCACCGCCCGCTTCAAAGGCCGGGCACCATAGACCGGGTCGTAACCGACCCGACCCAGCCAGCGCTTGGCCGCATCGGTCAGGTCGAGCACGATCTTGCGGTCCTTGAGCAGCCTGGCCACCCGCGCCACCTGGATCTCGACTATCGGTGCCATGTGCTCCTGGCCCAGCCGGTGGAACAGGATGATCTCGTCCAGGCGGTTGAGGAACTCGGGCCGGAAATGCCCGCGCACCACATCCATAACCTGCGGCTCGACCGTCTGAACGTCCTGTCCCTCCTCCAGATTGGCGAGGTACTGGCTGCCGAGGTTGCTGGTCAGGATGATCAGCGTGTTGGTGAAGTCCACCACGCGGCCCTGCCCGTCGGTCAGGCGACCATCGTCGAGGACCTGCAGCAGCACGTTGAACACGTCCGAGTGCGCCTTCTCGACCTCGTCGAACAGCACGACCTGATACGGCCTGCGCCGCACCGCCTCGGTCAGCACGCCGCCCTCGTCATAGCCCACATAGCCCGGAGGCGCGCCGATCAGGCGGCTGACCGAATGCTTCTCCATGAACTCCGACATGTCGATGCGGACCATCGCGTTGTCGTCGTCGAACAGGAAGCCGGCCAGCGCCTTGGTCAGCTCGGTCTTGCCCACGCCCGTGGGGCCGAGGAACAGGAAGCTGCCGAGCGGACGGTTCGGATCCTGCAACCCTGCACGCGCACGGCGCACCGCCTTGGACACGGCGAGCACCGCGTCCTTCTGCCCGATCACCCGCTGACCGAGCACTTCCTCCATCTTGAGCAGCTTCTCGCGCTCGCCTTCCATCATGCGGTCGACGGGCACGCCGGTCCACTTGCTGACGACGGCGGCGATGTCCTCGGCGGTCACCTCCTCGCGCAGCATCGCGTTCTGGCTCACGCCCTGCGCTTCGGCCAGCTGGCGCTCCAGTTCGGGGATGCGGCCATAGGCAAGCTCCCCGGCCTTCGCCAGATCGCCATTGCGCTGCGCCACTTCCAGCTCGCTGCGCGCGGCATCGAGCGCTTCCTTGACCTTGCCCTCGGCAGCGATCTTGTCGCGCTCGTTCTGCCAGCGCGTGGTCAGCTCGGCCGACTGCTGCTCGAAGTTCGCCAGCTCCTCGCGCAAGGTCGCCAGCCGGTCCTTCGACGCGGTGTCGGTCTCCTTGGCCAGCGCCATCTCCTCGATCTTCATCTGGATGATGCGGCGGTCGAGCTTTTCGATTTCCTCGGGCTTGCTTTCCACTTCCATGCGGATGCGGCTCGCCGCCTCGTCCATCAGGTCGATGGCCTTGTCGGGCAGGAAGCGGTCGGAGATGTAGCGGTTGGACAGCGTTGCCGCCGCGACGATCGCATTGTCGGCAATGCGCACGCCGTGGTGCAGCTCGTACTTGTCCTTGATGCCGCGCAGGATCGAGATCGTGTCCTCCACCGTCGGCTCGCCCACGAACACCGGCTGGAACCGCCGCTGCAGCGCAGGGTCCTTCTCGACGTACTTCTGGTATTCATCCAGCGTCGTCGCGCCGATGCAGTGCAGTTCGCCACGGGCGAGCGCGGGCTTGAGCAGGTTGCCCGCATCCATCGCGCCCTCGCTCTTGCCCGCCCCGATCAGGGTGTGCATCTCGTCGATGAACAGGATGATCTGCCCCTCGGCGCCCTTGACCTCGTCAAGCACCGCCTTCAGGCGCTCCTCGAACTCGCCGCGATACTTCGCGCCCGCGATCAGGGCACCCATGTCGAGCGCCATCAGCGTGCGGTCGCGCAGCGAATCCGGCACGTCGCCATTGGCGATGCGCAGCGCGAGGCCTTCGGCAATCGCGGTCTTGCCCACGCCCGGCTCGCCGATCAGCGCCGGGTTGTTCTTGGTGCGGCGGGCGAGGATCTGCACGGTGCGGCGGATTTCCTCGTCGCGGCCGATCACCGGATCGAGCTTGCCCTCGCGCGCGGCCTCGGTCAGGTCACGGGCATACTTCTTCATCGCGTCATAGGCGTTTTCGGCGCTGGCGCTGTCCGCCGTGCGCCCGCCGCGCAGCTGCGTGATCGCTGCTTCCAGCGCCTGAGGGGTAACGTTCGCTGCCTTCAGGGCCTGCCCCGCCGAAGTCGTCGAAGCGAGCGTCAGCGCGACAAGCATGCGCTCGACGGTCACGAAGCTGTCGTTGGACTTGGCGGCGATCTGCTCGGCGGAATCGAGCACGCGCACGGCATCGTTGTCGAGCCCCGGCGTCTGTTGCGCGCCCGAGCCGGAGACGGCAGCGATCTTCGCCAGCGCCTTGTCGACTTCGGTTTGCGCCAAGGCGGCATTGCCGCCCGCGCGCTGGATCAGCCCGCTGGCCATGCCCTCGCTGTCCTCCAGCAGGGCCTTCAAGATGTGGTCCGGCGTGATCCGCTGATGGTTCATGCGGATCGCAACGGTCTGCGCGGCTTGCAGGAAGCCCTTGGCGCGGTCGGTGAATTTCTCGAGGTTCATAAGGTCGAGTGTCCTCCTGTTGCGCAAGACATGGTGTGGCTTTTTCGCAACACAAGGGTTGCGCCGACGAAAAAGCTACATCGCTCGACCGGGGTGGTTCCTTGATCGGGAGCAATGTGTGGTGCCGATGCCCACCCCCGGCCCCTCCCGCCTGCGGGAGGGGAGTCGGACGACCTGTCCCCGCCCTCCCGCAAGCGGGAGGGCCGCGAGACTTGGCCTTTCGGAGAAAGGCTTAGTCGCAGCGGGGTGGGCACCCCGCGCAACCTCACTTCACCGGATCAGCCGCCTTGGCAGCCTTGGGCGCAAACTCCTTGCCGAAGAAGCTGCCAGCATACCACTTCGGCCGCTCGGCCCCGTTCGCCAGGCCCATCACGGTGTAGTAGTTGACCTTGGCGAAGAGCGCGCCGGCGTCCCAGTCGAACGGCAGCTTCAGGTCGTCGCTCGGCTGGTGGTAGTGGTCCTTGAGGAAGCTGCGGAAGGCCTTCTCGCCCGGGCCTTCGAAGCCGGTCATCATGAACACCGCGGGCACGCCCTGCTGGACGAAGCGGTAGTGGTCGGAGCGGGTGAACAGCCCCTCTTCGGGCATCGGATCAGGCGAGAGCTTGATGCCCGCCTTCTTGGCAGCATCAGCGACGACCTTGCCCATCGTCGAATTCTCCGCGCCGAACGCGACGACGTCGGAGAACATGTAGGTCAGCACCGGCATGTCGAAATTGACAAGGCCGACCACCTCACCCTTCACCACCGGATTTCGCGCGAGGTAATCCGAACCGATCAGCCCGCCTTCCTCGCCAGTCAGCGCCGCGAACATCACCGAACGGCGCGGCTTTTCCTTGGCGACGGCCTTGGCCACTTCCAGCATCGTCGCCACGCCCGAGGCATTGTCCATCGCGCCGTTGTGCAGCGTGTCCTCGCCCTTGCCGTGGATGCCGATGTGGTCGAGGTGCGCGGTCATGCCGATGAATTCGCCCGCCACCGCAGGATCGCTGCCGGGCAGCATCGCCACGACGTTCTCGCTCTGCACGTCCTTCCACGTCTGCGCGTAGGCGAGGCTGGCCTTGGCCTTCATCGCGAAGCCCCTGGGCTTGCCGCCAGTCCTGTTGGCCTCGGCAAGGATCTTGTCGAGCGGCTTGCCCGATGCGGCAAACAGCGGCGCGGCGGCATCGGGGTTGAGCGTGGCGCCGCCCTTGATCCCCGGCGTGCGGGTGAAGGCCTTGCCATCGGTGCCGACCCAGCCCTTGGCCGGACCGTCCGAGATCGCGACACGCTTGTCCCACGGGCGGCGGGCGCTGTCTTCAGTCGTCGGCACGCTGATCACGCCGATCGCGCCGCGCTTCATCGCCATCATCGCCTTGTCGGAATTGAGATGCGCGCCCAGTTCGCTCGGCGTGCCCTTGGGGAAGCCGGTCAGCACGACGACGATCTTCCCCTTCACGTCGAGGCCCTTGTAGTCGTTGAAGCCGAGGTCCGGGCGGTCGAAGCCGAAGCCCGCAAAGACCAGCGGCGCCTCGAAAGCGACCTTGGCATCGGTCAGGCTCGGCCGCACCAGCACCTGGGCGGTTTCGGACAGGACCACCTCCTTGCCGCCATAAGTCAGCGCCAGCCTGGGCGCACCATCCAGCCGCGCCTCGCGCACGGTCAGCTTCTGGAAGAACGATCCATCTGGCGCCGCGGGCTTCAGGCCCATCGCGATGAACTGCGAGGCCACGTAGTTGGCGGCGATGTCGAAGCCCCGGCTGCCCGTGTCGCGCCCTTCCAGCAGGTCGTCGGCAAGGAACGTGACGTGGGCACGCACGGCCTGGGCATCGAACACCGGCTCCTCGGCGAGGGCGGGCATGGCGGCGGTGCCGAGCAACAGGGCGGAAACAAGCAGCTTGACGTTCATCGGTCTCTCTTTGTCGTTCGTCGAAACGGGGTCAGTGGCACATGCCCCAAGGGGCCGCCCCACTTGCGCGCGCGATGATGGGCACTAGAAAGTTTCCGATCAAACCATTTCTGGGGGCACGCGGATCAGCTTCGGTTCAGGGCGGATCTGCTTCCGGATCAAAAGACAACCTTCGCGACTGCGGTCGCCAATCCTCGGGACGCTCATGCAGCACAAGATCTCCGCCAGCCTGCTTGCCCTTGCCGCCGCCACTGCTCTTGCCTCGCCCGCCATGGCACAGGACGCGAAGCCGGCCCCTCTGTCCGACCTCGTCTCGAAGGTCCAGATTCCCTACGAAAGCTTCAAGCTCGACAACGGCATGACCGTGCTGGTCAACACTGACCGCAAGGCCCCGGTGGTCGCGGTCTCCGTCTGGTACGGCGTCGGTTCCAAGAACGAGCCCAAGGGCAAGACCGGTTTTGCCCACCTGTTCGAACACCTGATGTTCAACGGCACCGAGAACGTGCCGGGTGATTTCTTCACGCCGCTGCAGCAGGTCGGCGCGACCGACGTGAACGGCACCACCTGGTTCGATCGCACCAACTACTTCGAGACCGTGCCCACCGCCGCGCTCGACATGGTGCTGATGATGGAATCCGACCGCATGGGCCACCTGCTCGGCGCGGTCACGCAGAAGGTGCTCGATAACCAGCGCGCCGTCGTCCAGAACGAGAAGCGCCAGGGCGACAACAACCCCTTCGGCATCGTCGAATACGAGCAGCTCGAGAACCTCTACCCTTCGGGCCACCCCTATCACCACTCGACCATCGGCTCGATGGCGGACCTCGATTCCGCCAGCCTCGAGGACGTGAAGATGTGGTTCACCGATCACTACGGCCCGAACAACGCCGTGCTGGTCCTGGCCGGTGACATCGACGTGGCGACCGCGAAGGAGAAGGTGAACAAGTGGTTCGGCGACATAAAGCCGGGTCCGCAGGTCAAGCCGGTCAGCGCACCGGTGCCGACCCTGCCCGCCACCGTCGCCAAGACGATCAAGGACCAGGTCGCCACCACGCGCATCTATCGCATGTGGGCAGTGCCGGGCCTCGACAACCCCGATTACCTGCCGCTCGATCTTGCCGCATCGGTGCTGGGCGGCCTTGCCTCCTCGCGCCTCGACGATGCGCTGGTGCGCCAGCAGAAGGTGGCCGTCTCGGTCTCGGCCGATGCCGAAGTCTTCGCCCAGGCCGCGCAGTTCGTGATCAAGGCGGATGTCACCCCCGGGCAGGACCCGGCCAAGGTCGCAGCCGCGCTCGATGCCGAGATCGCGAAGTTCATCAAGGACGGCCCGACCCAGGACGAACTGCTGCGCGCCGCAACTTCTGCCACCGCCAGCGAGATCCGCGGGCTGGAGCGTACCGGCGGCTTCAACGGCAAGGCGCCGACGCTGGCCGAGGGCCTGCTCTACAGCGGCACGCCCGAACATTACCGGCAGGAGCTTGACCGTACCGCCAAGATGACCCCCGCCGAAGTCAAGGCGGCTGCAGCCAAGTGGCTCACGCGCCCCGCCTTTGCGCTGACGGTCGAGCCCGGCACCCGCACCGAGGGCGGTGAAGCGCGCGGCGGGTTCTACACCCAGAGCGCGACCGGCGCCCATCCGGCGTACTTCCGCGATCCCGACATGCCCGCCAAGGGCATCCCCGCCCCGGCCGTTGCCGGCGCGGACCGCTCGAAGCTTCCCGCTGTCGGCCAGCTCGCCCCGCTCGACTTCCCGGCGATCCAGCGTGCGACGCTCAAGAACGGCATCCCGGTCTACTTCGCCAGGCGCAGCGAAGTGCCGACCGTCTCGGTCCGCGTCAGCTTCGATGCGGGCTACGCCGCCGATCCCAAGTCGGCGCTCGGAACCGAATCGCTGCTGCTCAGCCTGATGGACGAAGGCACCCAGAAGCTTTCGGCTTCGGAGTTCGCGCGCGAACGCGAACGCCTCGGCGCCAACATCTCGCTTTCGGCCACCAGCGACCTCACCTCGTTCCAGGTCGATGCGCTTTCGCCCAACCTCGGCGCTTCGCTCGGCCTGCTCGCTGACGTGGTGCGCCGTCCTGCGTTGGCCCCTGCCGACCTCGAGCGCGTGCGCACGCAGCAGTTGACGGCGATCTCGGCCGAGATGAAGAACCCGCAGGCGCTGGCCGCCCGCGTGCTGGTGCCGACGATCTACGGCAGCCACCCTTACGCCTTCCCGTCGAGCGGCCTCGGCGACGCGGAAGTCGTCAAGAAGCTGACGCGCGAGGACCTGCTGGCCTTCCACGCCCGCTGGTTCCGCCCGGACACCGCGCGCATCTTCGTGGTCGGTGACACCACGCTCGATGCCGTGGTCAAGATGCTCGACGACAGCTTCGGCAACTGGCCCTCGAACCGCATGGCGCGCCCGGTGAAGGACTTCTCGGCCGCGATCCCGGCGCAGAAGAGCCGCGTCATCCTCGTCGACCGCCCCGGCTCGCCGCAGTCGTTCATCATGGCCGGCAAGGTCATCGACGCCAAGGGCACCGACGATACCGTCGCGCTCGGCACTGCCAACGACATCCTCGGCGGCAACTTCCTCGGCCGCATCAACATGAACCTGCGCGAGGCCAAGGGCTGGACCTACGGTGCCTACAACGGGATCAGCGAACCGCTCGACAAGGTCCGCTTCCAGGTGATCGCCCCGGTCCAGACCGACCGTACCGGGGACTCGCTGGTCGAGATCAAGCGCGAGATCGACGAGTACGCCAGCACCAAGGGCGTGACGCCTGAAGAGCTCGACTGGTCGACCAAGGGCAGCGCCCGCGAACTGCCCGGCATGTTCGAGACCAGCGCCGCCGTGCTCGACGGCCTTGCCAAGATCGTCAACTACCAGCGCCCGGACGACTTCTACGAAACGCTTTCGGCTCGCTACGGCAAGATGACCGCCGCTGAAGTGGACAAGGCGTTCCGTTCGAAGATCAACTCGGACGGCATGGTCTGGGTGGTTGTCGGCGATGCCGCCAAGGTGAAACCGCAGCTCGACAAGTTCGGCCTGCCGGTGGAGGAAATGGCCGCGCCGAAGTAAGGCCGCTGCTTCAAGCGAACCGGGGGGCGCGCTGCAAGTGCGCCCCCTTTTTCGTGCCGCCAACCGGGGCAACGCTTCGTCACGAGGCGCGCCTTGCTATTGACACGTTTGTAGATAAACTACCCGTCAGCACACCATAACGGGAGAGCACCGATGTCCGTTGCCGGCACCTACAATTGCGTGACGCGTACCCCCATGGGCGACCAGACCAGCACCTTCACCGTCAATGTCGACGGCGACAGCTTCACCGGCACCAACAGCGGCCAGATGGGCTCGATGGATGTCGAGAACGGCAAGGTCGATGGCAACACGCTGACCTGGCAGATGAAGATGACCGTGCCCATGCCGATGACGCTGGATTGCACCGCCACGGTCGACGGCGACAAGCTCGACGGCAAGGTCACCGCAGGCATGTTCGGCACCTTCCCGATGGAAGGCACCCGCGCCTGATCGCTAAGAACGTGTGAACGAGGAAGGGGGAGCGGACTGCGCGTCTGCTCCCCCTTCTTCATGAATCGCCGCGGGCTTCGGCCTCTCGCTGCATCTGCTCGTAGTTGCGTTCGCGTTCGCCTTCCATCGGATGGCGGTTTCCGCGCTTGCTCAGGAAACGCATCAGCAGAAACACGCCGATGAGCAGACCGGCCACGAGCGTGACGATGGCCAGCGTGCCGGTCATGTCCCAAGTGTTCATAAGGCACCTCTCAGTTTACGAGAGGCAACGGCCCCCGCGCGCCTGCGTTCCGGCAGGTAGCACCAACGGAGCCTTGCGCCCGCCGAACCGTCAGGCCAGCTTCTTCTTCAGCAGTTCGTTGACCACGCCGGGGTTGGCCTTGCCCTGCATCGCCTTCATCGTCTGGCCGACGAAGAAGCCGAACAGGGCTTCCTTGCCAGCCTTGTACTGCTCGACCTTGTCGGCATTTGCGGCAAGGATGCCGTCAATCGCCGCTTCGATCGCGCCGGTGTCGGAGGTCTGCTTGAGGCCCTCGCGCTCGACGATGGCGGCAGCGCCGTCGCCGCTCTCGAGCATCTTTTCCAGCACCTGCTTGGCAATCGAGCCGGAGATCGTGCCATCGGTGACCAGCGCCAGCAGTTCCGCGCCCGCCGCCGGGGTGACGGGCGAATTGTCGAGGCCCTTGCCAAGCTTGTTGAGCGCGCCGAACAGTTCGGAGATCAGCCAGTTGGCGGCCTGCTTGGCAACTTCCGCTTCCGGCTTCTTCGCCTTCGCGGCGGTCTCGGCCAGCAGCGCCTCGAACCAGCGCGCGGTCTCGACGTCCGCCGTCAGCACGCCCGCGTTGTAGGCCGACAGGCCGAGCGCGGTCTCGTAGCGATGGCGCTTGGCGTCGGGCAGTTCGGGCAACGACGCGCGGCATTCCTCGAGGAAGGCATCGTCAAGCTCGAGCGGGAGCAGGTCGGGATCGGGGAAGTAGCGGTAATCGTGCGCGTCTTCCTTCGAGCGCATCGAGCGGGTCTCGTTGCGTTCGGGATCGTAGAGCCGCGTTTCCTGCACCACCGTGCCGCCGTCTTCGATCACCGCGACCTGGCGCCTGGCCTCCTGCTCGACCACGGCCATGACGAAGCGGACCGAGTTGACGTTCTTGGTCTCGGTGCGGGTGCCGAAGGGCTCGCCCCCCGGCTTGTCTGAAACCCGGCGGACCGAGACGTTGACGTCGGCGCGCATCGAGCCCTGGTCCATGTTGCCATCGCAACTGCCCACATAGCGCAGGATCGTGCGCAGCTTCGACAGGTAAGCCCCGGCTTCGGCGGGCGAGCGCATGTCCGGGCGGCTGACGATTTCCATCAGCGCCACGCCCGAGCGGTTGAGATCGACATAGGACATCGTCGGGTGCTGATCGTGCATCAGCTTGCCGGCGTCCTGCTCGACGTGGATGCGCTCGATCCCGATGGTCTTGAGGCTCTCGGGATTCTTGTCGTCGAGCTGGATCTCGATCGAACCCTCGCCCACGATCGGGTGGTAGAGCTGGCTGATCTGGTAGCCCTGCGGAAGGTCGGCGTAGAAGTAGTTCTTGCGGTCGAACCGCGACCACTTGTTGATCTGGGCGTTGATCGCCATGCCGGTGCGCACCGCCTGGCGGATGCACTCCATGTTCGGCACCGGGAGCATGCCGGGCATCGCCGCGTCGACAAGGCTGACCTGCGTGTTCGGCTCGGCACCGAACGCGGTCGCCGCGCCCGAGAACAGCTTGGCGTTGGAAGTGACCTGCGCGTGGACTTCGAGGCCGATCACGACCTCCCATTCGCCGGTTGCGCCCTGGATACGATATTCGCTCATGATCCGCCCGATAAGGTGTGAGGGATGGGTTGGAAAGGGGTCAATTGGCCGGTTTCGGCATGGGTTGCCCGGCCATGCGCCGCGACCACGCCCGCGCCGGTTGCTCGATCAGCTTCGCGAAAGGCACCGCGACGATCAGGCACAGCGCCATGATCAGCAGCTTCATCGCATCGGCCTGCCAGCCCGGCCCCACCAGCGCGTCCTGACCGCCGATCACGGTATCGGCAATCATCAGCCCGAGGCGGGGCTGCAGCACCGCGAGGAGATCGAACACGCGGCCGATCACGAAGACATGGACGATGTAGAGCGCGTAGGACATCGTCCCGAGCCACTGGAACGGCGCAGCGCAAAGCAGGCGCGAGACCAGCCCGCGCTGCAGGACGCCCAATGCGACGAGCGCAGTGGCAGCAAGGTCGAACGCCAGCAGGCTCCCGCTGCCCCACAGCACTGCACCGACCGCGACGAAGGCCGCCAGTTCCAGCGCAGTCGCGGCGGCGACGGGGATCGCAGGAGGAGTCGAGCGCTCCCACGCACGGTGCAGCGCAAGGCCGAGGCCGAACCCGGCAATCCCGCGTCCGATGTTGGAGGTCAGGCCGAAGAAATCACCGTCGGAGGTCGTGAACGTCAGCACCGCCACCGCCAGCGCGAGCCATGCCAGCCACACGCGCTCCCCCGCGATCCGCCAACCTGCGGCAGCTAGGAGATAGAGCAGCATCTCCACCGAGACCGACCAGCTCGGGTGGTTCCAGATAGGGCCGAGCGATGGCACCACGCCCTGAAGCAGTAGGAAGGCGATCGGCAGGTCCGCCGGATCGTTGCGCCCGGCCAGAAGGCCATGCGTACGCAGTTCCGGCCGCAGCACGCCCAGCACCAGCATCGACAGCGCGAAGACCGCGATCATCGCGGCATGGAGCGGCCAGACGCGGCCCCAGCGCAGCCAGATGAAGCGCGAGAACGGGAAGCCGGCCGAGAGCTTCGCGCCATAGGACGCGGCAATGACGAAGCCCGACAGGATGAAGAACAGATCGACCATGCGGCCGAAATGCAGGTCGAAGCCAGCCGCCGAGATCCCGGCGACGGTCGGGATGTGGTGAAACACCACCGCCAGCGCCGCAATCCCGCGCAGGGAATCGAGGACGGGATAGCGCAACGGTTTCACCGCCCCGCCGCTCCCGCCGGTCGAGTGTCTTACCACCACTTCTCCGGACGCGCCGAGAACTGCGCGCGCTGTTCGAGGGCGAGGCTGGCATTGAGCACGCCCTGTTCGTCGAACGCCTTGCCGATGACCTGCAGGCCCAATGGCAAGCCGTTGCGGTCAAGCCCGGCAGGCACCGACATCGCCGGGAGCCCGGCAAGGCTGGCGGGCACCGAGAACACGTCGTTCAGGTACATCTCCAGCGGGTCGGCGCTCTTTTCGCCCAAGGCGAAGGCCGAGGACGGCGCGGTGGGAACGAGGATCACATCGACGTCCATGAACGCATTGGTGAAATCGCGCGCGATCAGCGTGCGGACCTTCTGCGCCTGGGTGTAGTAGGCATCGTAGAAGCCCGCCGAGAGCACATAGGTGCCGATCATGATGCGGCGCTTCACTTCCGGACCAAACCCGGCGGCGCGGGTCGCGGCGTACATGTCCTGCAGGCCGGCGCCATCGGGCAGATCGCGCAAGCCGTAGCGCACGCCATCGTAGCGGGCGAGATTCGACGAGGCTTCGGCAGGCGCGATGATGTAGTAGGTCGGCAGCGCGTACTTGGTATGCGGCAGGCTGATCTCGACGATCTCCGCGCCTGCATCCTTCAGCCAGGCGATGCCATCGTCCCAGCTCTTTGCAACGTCGGGGTCCATCCCCTCGAGGCGGTATTCGCGCGGGATGCCGACCTTCTTGCCGCGCATGTCGGCATTGAGGCTTGCGGTCCATTCGGGGACGGGCAGGTTGAGGCTGGTGGAATCCTTCGGGTCAAACCCGGCCATGGCTTCGAGCATGATCGCGCAGTCGGTCACGTCATGGGCCATGGCGCCGGCCTGGTCGAGCGAGGAGGCGAAGGCGACGACGCCCCAGCGCGAGCAGCGGCCATAAGTCGGCTTGATGCCGGAAATACCGGTGAAGGCGGCGGGCTGTCGGATCGAGCCGCCAGTGTCGGTGCCGGTGGCGGCAGGGGCGATGCGCGCGGCGACCGCAGCGGACGATCCGCCCGAGGAGCCACCGGGTGCCAGCGGCGCGGTATCACCAGGGCGGCGCCACGGCGAGATCACGTTCCCGAAGGCCGAGGTCTCGTTCGACGAGCCCATCGCGAACTGGTCGAGGTTGAGCTTGCCGAGCATGCCCGCGCCCGCGTCCCACAGCTTCTGCGAAACGGTCGATTCATACTGCGGCTTGAAGCCTTCGAGGATCTTCGATGCAGCGGTGGTCTGCGTGCCCTTGGTGGCAAACAGGTCCTTCATGCCGATGGGGACGCCCGCCATGGTGCCGAGCGGCTTGCCGGCAGCGCGGTCCGCATCGACCTTGGCGGCAGCTTCCAGCGCCTTTTCGGGCGTGGTGACGATGAAGGCATTCAGGGCGGGCTGCGCGGCCTCTACCGCCGCGTTGAAGGCGGTGGCGACTTCGGTGGCGGAAAATGTGCCCTTGGCCACGCCATCGCGGATGGCGGCAATGCCGAGATCAGTAATATTCGTCATTATTCGATCACCTTGGGCACGCCGAAGAAGCCATGTTCGGGCGCGGGCGCATTGGCCAGCACCGCATCGCGCATGTCACCGCCGGTCAGCGGGTCGGCGTTGACGACATCGTCGCGCAGGCGCTGATGGTTGGGGATCACGGCGGTCATCGGCTCGATGCCGGTCACGTCCACTTCGCCGAGTTGTTCGACCCAGGCGAGGATGCCGTTGAGTTCGGGGACCATGGCCGAAAGATCGGCCTCGGTAACCTTGATGCGGGCCAGCGAGGCGATCTTGGCCACGGTGGCGGTATCTACGGACATTGTCGGATACTCGCGACAGAGAAAAAGGAACGCCGCGCGCTACCAGAGCGCACGGCGTGCTTCAAGCCGAGGCCGTCCCGCAGGGGACGCCCGGCCTCGATCAGGGTTGCGGAGCCGGCATCGGCGGCATCGGCATCGGCGCGCCGCCCGGAGCTGCCCCTGCCCCGCCCTGCATCTTCTGCATCTGTTCGAGCATCATGCGCTGCTGCTCAAGCTCGGCGGCGCTCTTGAAGTCGATCAGTTCAATTTCGAAGACGAGGTCCGAATTGGCCGGGATCACCACTTCGCCGGTCTGCGGATTGCGCTTTTCCTCGGCACCGTAGGCCTTTTCAGCCGGGATCTCGAGGACGTACTTGCCGCCCTTCTGCATCTTCGAAAGACCTTCGGAGAAGCCGGGGATCACGGTTTCGAGCGGCAGCACTGCCTTCTCGCCACGGTCGAATTCCTTGCCGCTGGCAAGCCGGCCGACATAGTTGATCAGCGCCACGTCAGACTTCGTCGGCGATGCGCCGGTACCGGCCTTGACCGTCTCGATCTCGACGCCTTTGTAGCGGGTGCCATAGGCGACGCCCGAGCCGAGCACGACAGCGGCGATGACGCCGAGCCAGATCTTGCCGACGGAGCCCTTGGCGACGGGCTGGAGCGGAACGCGGGTGATTTCCGACATGCTTTCCCCCTGGAGTCGCGACTCACGAAGCGAATCGCGCCGGATGATTCGAATGACCTTGCCGAAGCCCACGAAAAAGGGCGCCGGTTTGCGGCGCCCTCTTGGCCCATCAGGGCGCTGTCGGCAAGTAGCCAGATGGAGCGTTTCCGCCCCGATCCTTCTTACTTGACGCCGTCGCGCTCCTGGCGCTTGCGCTCGAGCTTGCGGGCGCGGCGAACAGCGGCAGCCTTTTCGCGAGCGCGCTTTTCCGAGGGCTTCTCGAAGTGGCGACGCAGCTTCATTTCGCGATACACGCCTTCACGCTGCAGCTTCTTCTTGAGTGCACGAAGAGCCTGGTCGACGTTGTTATCGCGAACGAGAATCTGCATAAACCGCTACACCTCAATCTGTCGGCGAGAGCCCGCGTAACCGGCGGGAGTCACCACGAATCTGGAAACACAAAACAAGCCGAATCCGTACAGGACCGGCCCGAACGGGAGCGCCATTAGTCAAAACGGCCCTCAAAGGCAAGCAATGTCGTGCATTTTGCAGGCCATGAGGCTAAGGGCGGCGGATGAACTCTCCTAGTACCCTGACGGCAACCGCCATCGTGGCTATCGGCGGTGGCATCGGTGCAATGCTGCGATACCATGCGGGCCGCGCCATGACCGCCTTTTCCGGTCCCAACACCGTGTTCCCCTGGGGCACCTTCCTGATCAACGTCAGCGGCAGCCTGCTGATGGGCGTGCTTGCCGGATGGCTGGCGCGGCAGGATGGCAGCGAATCGCTGCGCCTGCTGCTCGGCGTCGGCGTATTGGGCGGCTTCACCACCTTCTCCGCCTTCAGCCTTGAAACCGCCATGCTGATGCAGCGCGGGCTCTATGGCATGGCCGGGACTTATGCGCTCGGCTCGCTGCTGGGCGGCGTGGCCGGCCTGTTCCTCGGCCTTTCGATGATGCGAGGCGCAGCATGAGCCGGGGCAAGATTCCGGACGACAACGTCCGCCAGTTTACCGTCGGCCGTGACGATGCGGGCGCGCGGCTCGACCGCTGGTTCAAGCGCCATCTGCCGCAGGTCGGCTTTGCCACGGTATCGCGCTGGGCGCGCACCGGTCAAATCCGCGTCGACGGCAAGCGTGCCGATGTCGATACGCGGCTGGAGGCCGGGCAGATCCTGCGCGTGCCGCCGGGCAATGCCACGCCGGTCGGCGCGGGGATCAAGGGCCAGCGCGTACGCAAGCCGCTGACCGAGGAGCAGATTGCGCTGGCCGAATCGATGGTGCTCGAAAAGGACCGCGCCGCGATCGTGCTCAACAAGCCGCCGGGCCTTGCCACGCAGGGCGGCAGCGGCACGCACGAACACGTCGACGGGCTGCTCGACGCCTATGCCGCCGATGGCGAGCCGCGCCCGCGCCTCGTCCACCGCCTGGACAAGGACACCTCGGGCGTCCTGCTGATCGCGCGTACGCCGGGCAGCGCCGCGTTCTTCTCGAAGCACTTCTCCGGCCGTTCGGCGCGCAAGATCTATTGGGCGCTGGTCGTCGGTGTGCCGGAAGTGAAGGACGGGCTGATCGAACTGCCGCTGGCCAAGCAGCCAGGTACGGGCGGCGAGAAGATGATGGTCGACGAAAGCGGCCAGGGCCAGTCGGCGCGCAGCCGCTATCGCGTGATCAGCCGTGCGGGCAATTCGGCCTCGTGGGTAGAACTGCAGCCGCTGACCGGGCGCACGCACCAGTTGCGCGTGCACATGGCGGCAATCGGCCACCCCATCGTCGGCGATGGCAAGTATGGCGGGCAGGCCGCGTTCCTGACCGGCACGATCAGCCGCAAGATGCACCTCCACGCCCGCCGCCTGCGCATCGAGCATCCCGAAGGTGACCTGATCGACGTGACCGCGCCGCTTCCGGCACACTTCGCGGCGAGCATGGCCAGCCTCGGCTTCTATGAGGAGGATGGCGATCTGCCGCTGGAAGCGCCCAAGCTGGTCCCTGAAAAGACCATGCAGAAGCGTGCGGCCAAGCAGCACGCCAAGGAATACCGCAAGGAGCGTCGCGGCGAACGCCGCAAGCGCGCCGACAGCGAAAAGGGTGCGGGCAGCGCTGGTCGCAAGCCCACGGGCAAGCGTGCTGGTCCGGCCAAGGGCGCGCCACCAAAGAAAGGCCCGGCAAAGCCCGTCGGCAAGCCCGCTGCGCCACGTAGAGCGCCGTCCGGCAAGCCTGCTCCGAGGGCGCGGAAGGACTGATGCACCCCAACCCGTCCTTCCGGCATGACGACCGCGACCTGCTCGAGGCGCTGATTGCCGAGATCGGGTTCGGGATGGTCTTTGCCACGGTGCCGGACGGTCCGCGCGTGGCGCATGTGCCGCTGCACTCGACCGGCGACGGTGCAGTGCAGTTCCACCTTGCGCGCGGCAATGCCCTCACCCGGCATCTCGACGGGATGATGGCGCTGGCGGTGATCAACGGGCCAGACGGCTATGTCTCGCCCCGCTGGTATGCCGATCCTGCGCAAGTGCCGACGTGGAACTACGTTGCGCTCGAGCTGGAAGGCCGGGTGCGGCGGATGGATCAGGATGGCCTGCGCGGACTGCTCGAGACCGTCTCGGATGCGTACGAGGCGCGCGTTTCCGAAGGTACGCCATGGACCATGGACAAGATGCCCGAGGACAAGCTGCGGCAGATGATGGGCGGCATCGTCGGCTTCGAGATGGAAGTGCTGGCATGGCGGCCCACCTTCAAGCTATCGCAGAACAAGAGCGCGGATGACCGGGCGCGCGTGGCGGCGGGGCTGGAGGCAGAAGGCTCCCCGGCGATTGCCGAACTGATGCGGAGGCTGGTGTCGTGAGATTGGCGATCTTCGATTGCGACGGCACGCTGGTCGACAGCCAGGCCGATATCTGCGCGGCGATGGACGCGGCGTTCAAGGCTGCGGGCCTGATCCCGCCCGAGCGCCAGTTGACCCGCCGCGTCGTCGGCCTGTCGCTGCACGAGGCGATGCGCCAGTTGCACCCGCAGGGCGAGCATCACGAACACGCCAGCCTGACCGAACTCTACAAGGATGCCTTCCGCGCCCGCCGCGCGGCAGGGTCGGTGGCCGAGCCGCTCTATGAAGGCATCGCCACGCTGATCGAGGAACTTGCGGGGCAAGGCTGGCAACTCGCCGTCGCCACCGGCAAGTCCGACCGGGGCCTTGCCCACTGCCTCGCCGCGCACGGGCTGACCGGCCACTTCGTCTCGCTGCAGACGGCAGACCGGCACCCTTCCAAGCCCGATCCCTCGATGATCGAGCAGTGCATCGCCGATGCCGGGGCCGATCGCGCGCGGACGGCGATGATCGGCGACACCGTCTATGACATCCACATGGGCGTGAACGCGGGCGTGCGCGCGTTCGGGGTCGACTGGGGCTATCACGAGACCGAGGAACTGCTCGAAGCAGGGGCCGAGGCGGTGGCGACGAGCATCGATGACCTGCGCGCGCTGCTGGGGAGGATTGCGTGAGCGATCCTGCAGCCAAGGACCCGGCAATGGGCCGCTATTTCATGCTGCAGGCGGTGCGCGCTTCGGGCGCGGTGCTGGTGCTGCTCGGCGTGCTGGTGCAGGCGGGCAAGGGGCCGGGCCCGCTGGCTGCGCTCCCGCCGATCGCAGGCATCGTCCTGGCCCTCGCCGGCCTGTGGGACTTCTTCTTCCTGCCGCGCATCGTCGCGCGGCGGTGGCGTACTCCGGAATAGATATGAAGCGTTTCTACAAGGCAGTGACAGTCGAGGCGGCACAGGGCGGCTTCGGGGTGAGGCTCGATGGCCGGGCGATCAAGACCGTCGGCGGCAGGCCGCAAGTGGTCCCGACGCAAGCTCTGGCCGAAGCCATGGCGGCGGAGTGGGCAGCGCAAGGCGAGGAAATCGACCCTGCGCTGTTCCTCTTCCGCGACATGGCGGACTACGCGATCGACGTGGTGGCGGGAGACCGCGCCTCGGTGATCGGGGAAATCCTGCCTTACGCCGAGACCGACACGCTGTGCTATCGCGCCGAGCCGGACGAGGCCTTCGCCGCGCGCCAGCGGCTGATGTGGGAACCGCTGCTGGCCAGCGCCGAAGCGCGGCTGGGCGTGCAGTTCGTGCGCGTCACCGGCATCATCCACAAACCGCAACCGGTCGAGACGCTGGCCGCCCTGCGCGATGAACTCGAAGCGCTCGATGCGTTCCAGCTTGCCGCCTTGCGCAACACCACCAGCCTCGCCGCCTCGCTGGTGATCGGCCTCGCCGCGCTGCAGACCGACGCTGACCTCGATGCCCTGTGGGATGCCGCCAACCTCGAGGAGGACTGGCAGGCCGAACTCTGGGGCAAGGACGCCGAGGCGATGGAGCGGCGCGAGAAGCGCGCGGCGGCGTTCGCGGCGGCGGCAAGGTTTGCGGGGCTGGCGCGGGCCTAAACCCACCCCGAGATTCAGCTAACCCAGTCCGCCACCTGCTTGGCGACGGCATTCGCCGCCTCGTTCAGCGCCGGGCCGACGTACCTGGCCTCGGCCTCTGCCACCGGGACCGTGCTTTCGAAGCGCTTCGTCTCGACGCGGCCGCCGGCTTCCTTGACCGCATCGTAGCGAACCACGGCGGAGCGGGTGCGGGCGTCGTAGCCCATGTCGAGCAGGCGGCCGGAGAGGTGTAGGCCCGCAGCGCCGGGGTCGCTCTCGATCACGAGGCGCGAGCCGCGCGCGCGGATGGTTTCGGCAAGCAGGCGCTGGAACAGGCGCGAGGGGCGTTCGACCCACATCGTCTTCTTGAGATAGGCGACGTTGGCATCGTCGATCTGCACCGGCACGCGGGTGACGGCGAGACGCGCCTCGGCAGAAGGCTCCATCACCACCAGCGCATTGGCGAAAGTGCCGCTGGTGCCGCTGCCTGCGGCGGGCGCGGCGGTGGGGGTGAGCGCAAGCAGCGTATCCGGCACCTTGGGGCCGAGGCTGACGCAGCCCGAGAGAGCGGCAAGGAGCGCGGGGACAATCAGGGCTTTGCGGATCATCTTCATCGCCTCCTCAATTCTTGTAGTCGGGCAGCTTGGGGCCACCAACGAAGCCGCCGACGCCCTGGTCGTTCAGGCGGTCGGTCACTTCGCGCAAAGACCGCGTCGTCGCCTGGAGATCGCGGATCGCAGCCTCGGCAGCGGGCAGCGTGCGTTCGTTCAACTGGCGCGCGGCGGGGCGGGCTTCGCTGAGCGTGCCCTGCAGCGCATCGGCGGCACCCTGCGCGGACTTGAGCGTCTTGCGCAGCTGCTGGGCGAGGCCATTGCCTTCATCGTTGAGCATGGTGTCGGCCGAGTTGGTCAGCTTCTCGAAGCTTGCCAGCGTGTAGTTGGCCTGCCGCAGCGTTGCCTGCAGTTCGGCCAGCGTGCGCTTCACGTCGGGCGAGGCATCGGCGAGGTTGCCGGTCAGCCGGTCGGTGTTCGACAGGATGTTCTCGATCGACTTCTGGTTCTTGTCCGACAGCACCATGGTCAGGCGCTCGGTCAGCGTGGCGAGGCGTTCGAGCAGGAGCGGTGCGTTGGACAGGATCTCGCCAAGGCCGGAGCGCTTGGTCGGGATCACCGGCACGCCTTCGGGGCAGGTCGCGCGCTTGTTTTCCGAAGGGCACTCGATCGGCGGTGCGCCCTTGACCGCGCCCGTCAGCTGGATCGTGGAAACGCCGGTGAAGCTGCCGAGCAGGCTGGCGGTGGTGCCCTGCAGGATCGGCACCTTGCGGTCGACCGCGATGCGCACGCGCACGAATTCGGGATCGCGCTCCCACAGTTCGATGTCCTTGACCTGGCCCGAAGGCACGCCCGAGAACGACACTTCCGAGCCCTTGGCCAAGCCATCGACCGACTGCTTGAAGAAGATGTCGTATTCGTTGAGGTCGCCCTGGTTGAGGCGCGCGATCCAGACGGTCAGCACGGCCGTCGCCGCCAGCAGTGCCAGCGTGACGAGCCCGACCCAGATATGGTTTGCGCGCGTTTCCATCGGCTAGTCCTTATGCCCCGTCAGGATCAGGCGAAGAACGCCCGTCGTCCGAAAGTGTTGCCCGCACGGCGTCATGCCGCGCTTGCGCATCCTGCGCCGCGCGTCCGCGCGGGCCGTTGAAGTATTCCTGAATCCAGGGATGGTCGAGCGCGAGCAGTTCCGGAATCGTGCCCACCGCGATCACCTTCCTGTCGGCAATCACCGCCACCCGGTCACAGATTTCGTAAAGCGTATCGAGATCGTGGGTGATCAGGAAGACGGTGAGGTCGAGCGTCTGCTGGAGCTTGAGGATCAGCTGGTCGAAGGCGGCTGCACCGATCGGGTCAAGCCCGGCGGTGGGCTCGTCGAGGAACAGCAGTTCGGGATCGAGCGCGAGGGCGCGGGCGAGCCCGGCGCGCTTCTTCATGCCGCCGGAAAGCTCGGCCGGGTACTTGCTCGTCGCCTCGGCGGGGAGGCCGGAGAGCAGCACCTTGTAACGCGCGATCTCGTGGCGCAGTTCGTCGCTGATCTCGGGGTAGAATTCGCGCAAGGGGACTTCGACGTTCTCGGCCACGGTCAGCGTGGAGAACAGCGCGCCGCCCTGGAACAGCACGCCCCAGCGGCTGCGGATGTCGATGTCATCGTCGTCGCGCGCATCGGTGATCGAACTGCCGAGCACGTCGACCTCGCCCGCATCGGGGATCTGCAGCCCGATTATCGTGCGCATCAGCACCGACTTGCCGGTGCCCGAACCGCCGACCACACCGAGGATCTCGCCCCGGCGTACGTCGAGATCGAGACCATCGTGGATCACGTGGGTGCCGAAGACGTTGCGCACGCCGCGCACGCGGATCGGGTACTTGCCCTCGAACGGATCGGGCAGATCGGCAAGAGCCTCGGGCGCGGTGACAGTCTGGTCCATCAGCCCCACCCGATGTTGGTGAAGAACACCGCGAAGAACGCGTCGAGCACGATTACCATGAAGATCGCCATGACCACCGCGGCGGTGGTGCGCGTGCCCACTTCCTCGGCGTTGTTCCTGACGTTGATGCCCTGATAGCACCCGGCCACCGCGACGATCAGGCCGAACACGGGAGCCTTGGTCAGGCCGACCCAGACGTCGTGCAAGGGAACGACTTCCTGGATGCGGGCGAGGAACGTGAAGAACGGGATGCCGAGCGACACGCTCGACAGGAAGGCGCCGCCGATGATGCCGAGGAAGGCCGAATAGAAGCCGAGCAGCGGCATCATGATCATCGTGGCGAGGATGCGCGGCACCACCAGCGCTTCCATCGGCGAGACGCCGATCGTGCGCATGGCATCGACCTCCTCGGTCAGCTTCATCGTGCCGAGCTGCGCGGCAAAGGCCGAGCCCGAGCGGCCCGCGACCATGATCGCGGTCATCAGCACGCCCAGTTCGCGCAAGGTCAGGCGGCCGACGAGGTTGACGGTGTAGATCTCCGCCCCGAACTGGCGCAGCTGCACCGCGCCCTGCTGGGCAATGACGATGCCGACGAGGAAGCTCATCAAGCCGATGATGGCGAGCGCGTTGACGCCGACCAGTTCCATCTGGTGAACCAGCGCCTTCATGCGGAAGCGCGAAGGGTGGCGCACCAGCGTGCCCACCGAAAGGATCACCTGGCCGAGGAAGCCGAGCACCTGCAGCGCACCATGCCCCAGCCCGGCCATGACCATGCCGACATGGGCGGGCACCCGCTCGAGCAGCGGCAGGCGATGGGCGGTGACCGAATGGTCGTTCGAATCGGCCTTGCGGATCGCGTCGACCAGCTTCTGCGCTTCCTCGCTGCAGCCGGTGATCTTCGCGTCGTTGTCGCGCGAGAGGCGCCAGACGGTCCACGCGCCGACCGTGTCCATCCGGGTGACGCCGGTGAGGTCGATTTCGCTGATCGAATCGCTGATCGAGCGCAGCCGCTGGTCGGTCAGGCCGAGCGAGGACACGGTCATCGGCCCGCGAAATGCGAGCGTTGCGCCCTCCCCTTGCGCGGGGGCCTCAATCTGGAAATCGGTCAGTTCCCGCATCTTGCCCGCTTCATGGGGGAAATCGGACAGGGCGACAAGTGCAACACAAGCGCCGTAACGTTGGAACGACGCCGCAGGTTCCCCGGAATGCTTGCAGGGGAGCCGTGGGGATGGCAAGGCGCGCCGCATGACCGAGACGAATTCAGCGCAGACTTCCGGCGAACTGGCCAAGACTTTCGAACCCGCCGGGATCGAGGCCAAGTGGTATGCCCATTGGGAACAGAACGGCCTGTTCCGGCCCGAGCGGCCTGACGCTGCGCCCTATACCATCGTCAACCCGCCGCCGAACGTGACCGGTTCGCTCCACATCGGCCACGCGCTCGACAATACGCTGCAGGACGTGGTGATCCGCTACGAGCGTTTGCGCGGCAAGGATGCGCTGTGGGTGGTCGGCATGGACCACGCCGGCATCGCCACGCAGATGGTGGTCGAGCGCCAGATGGAAGCGCGGCAGGACAAGCGCACCAACTACACGCGCGAGCAGTTCGTCGAGAAGGTGTGGGAGTGGAAGGCCGAAAGCGGCGGTGCGATCACCGGCCAGCTGCGTCGGCTGGGCTGTTCGATGGACTGGTCCAGAGAGCAGTTCACGATGGACCCGCACTTCACCCGCGCGGTGGTGAAGGTCTTCGTTGACCTCTATAACCAAGGGCTGATCTACCGCGACAAGCGGCTGGTGAACTGGGACCCCAAGCTCAAGACCGCGATCTCCGACCTTGAGGTCGAGACGCGCGAGACACAGGGCGGATTCTGGCACTTCAAGTATCCGCTGGCGGACGGCGTGAAGCGCGACGACGGCCTCGATTACATCGAGGTGGCGACCACGCGCCCCGAGACGATGCTTGCCGACATGGCCGTGGCGGTCCATCCCGAGGACGAGCGCTACAAGTCGGTCATCGGCAAGGACATCCTGCAGCCACTGACCGGACGCCGGTTCAAGGTGGTGGCCGACGAACACGCCGATCCGGAACTGGGTTCGGGTGCGGTGAAGATCACGCCGGGGCACGATTTCAACGACTTCGAAGTGGGCAAGCGCGCCGGGATCAAGGCCGCCGACATGCTCAACATGTTCGATGCCGAGGCCAAGGTCGTGCAGACCGCCGACGGGCTTGTGCCCGCCGAGTTCGTGGGACTCGACCGCTTCGATGCGCGCAAGCTCGTGGTCGAGCGGATGAAGGAAGCCGGCTTCCTGATCCCGCACGTGACGAAGGACAAGGAAGGCAACGCGGTTCTGCACGATGCCGAGCCGCGCACGATCCAGACGCCGTTCGGCGACCGTGGCGGCGTGGTGATCGAACCCTGGTTGACCGACCAGTGGTATGTCGACGCCGAAACGCTGGCGAAGGCGCCGATGGAAGCGGTGCGCTCGGGCGCGATCGAGATCGTGCCGAAGACCTGGGAGAAGACCTTCTTCAACTGGATGGAGAACATCCAGCCCTGGTGCGTAAGCCGCCAACTGTGGTGGGGGCACCGGATTCCGGCGTGGTATGGGCCGGATGGGCATGTATTTGTCGCTGAAGACGAAGCGGAAGTCAGCCGCATCGCGATTGAACACTATCGTGCACAGGGGCTGGCTGAGCCGAAAATCGACATTCAAAACGTCACCTACCACCGGCATGGCAACGAAGTTGTCGGTTGGGTTGGTGAGGTTCGAGATTACGAAGGACACTCCTTCACCGAGTCTACGGTCACGTTGACCCGCGACGAAGACGTCCTCGACACCTGGTTCTCCTCGGCCCTCTGGCCCTTCGCCACGCTCGGCTGGCCGGATGAAGACGCGCCGCTGCTGAAGAAGCACTATCCCAACGACCTGCTCGTTTCGGGCTTCGACATCCTGTTCTTCTGGGATGCGCGCATGGCGATGCAAGGGCTGCACTTCATGAAGGAAGTGCCGTGGAAGAAGCTCTACCTGCACGGCCTCGTCCGCGCCGCCGATGGCGCGAAGATGTCGAAGTCGAAGGGCAACGTGGTCGATCCGCTCGGCCTGATCGACAAGTACGGCGCGGATGCGCTGCGCTTCTTCATGTGCGCGATGGAGAGCCAGGGCCGCGACGTGAAGATGGATGAGAAGCGCGTCGAGGGTTATCGCAACTTCGCCACGAAGCTGTGGAACGCCGCGCGCTTCTGCCAGAGCAACGGCATCACCGGCAGCACCTCGGTCGCCGCGCCTGCTGCCACATCGGCGGTCAACAAGTGGATCATCGGCGAGGTGGTGGAAACCGTCGCCGCGCTCGATCAGGCGATGGCCGACCTGCGCTTCGATGCGGCGGCGAACACCGTCTATCACTTCGTGTGGGACCAGTTCTGCGACTGGTACATCGAACTGATCAAGGGCAACTTCGACGCGGAAACCAAGGCGGTCGCCGGCTGGGTGCTCGACCAGATCCTCGTCATGCTCCACCCGTTCATGCCCTTCGTGACCGAAGAGCTGTGGCACGCGCTGGGGGCTCGTGATGTCGAGCTGATCGTGGCCGCCTGGCCGAAGCCGGAAGCCACGGTGGATGCAGCGGCCAAGCGCGAGGTCGAATGGCTGATCGCGCTGGTTTCGAACCTGCGCACGGCCAAGAACGAACTCGGCATTTCGCCGGGGGCCAAGCTCGACGCCTACCTGCCCGAGCCTTCGGCGCAGACGCGCTCGATCATCCAGGCCAACCCGGCCGCGATCGAGCGCCTCGCCCGCCTCAACGGCATCCGCTTCGAGGCGGCTCCTGCAGGCGCGGCGATGCAGGTAGGCGCTGGCGATGCCAATATCGTCGTGCCGCTGGAAGGCGTGATCGATATCGCGGCGGAAAAGGCGCGTCTGGAGAAGGCGCTGTCCGTCTCGCAGAAGGAAGCCAAATCGCTCGAAGGGCGTCTGGGCAATCCCTCGTTCGTCGAGAAGGCCAAGCCCGAAGCGGTCGAAAAGGCGCGCGCCGACCACGCGATGCACGCCGCCGAGGCCGAGCGCCTGGCGGCGGCATTGGCGCGGTTGGGGTGATGGAGGTTTGCGGCCTTCGACAGGCTCAGGCTGAGCGGGGGTTTGACTTGGATCCACGACCGCTCATGCTGAGCCTGTCGAGGCATGCCAGCGTCACTGCGCCATGCTGACTCTCGCCACCGTCAACCCCGGCGAACCGGAGGTGTTTTCTTCGCTGCAAGGCGAAGGCCCCAGCATGGGCCGGCCTTCGGTGTTCGTGCGGCTTTCGCGCTGCAACCTCGCCTGCCGCTGGTGCGATACCGCCTATACCTGGCGCTTCACCGGCGACAACCGGCCCCACCGCGACGAGGTGGCTTTCGAGCGGGGCGAGAACCAGATCGGGCTGGCCGAGGCCGACGTTGCCGCACTGATCCTGCTTCACGAGGAAGACCGGCTGGTGATCACCGGGGGCGAGCCGCTGCTGCAGGGGGCGGCGCTGGCGCGGATGGTGGCACTTCTGAAAGTGACGCGCCCCGCGCTCCATATCGAGATCGAAACCAACGGCACGGTGGCGGTTCATCCCGATCTCGATCCGCTGGTCGATCAGTTCAACGTCAGCCCCAAGCTCGCGCATTCGGGCAATCCGACCGAGCTGGCACTGGTGCCCGAGCGGCTGGAAGCCTGGGCGCGCGACCCGCGTGCGTGGTTCAAGTTCGTCGTCGCCAACGCTTCCGACCTTGCCGAGATCGCGGCGCTTCAGGAGCGCCATGGCATCGCCGACGATCACCTGTTCGTCATGCCCGAGGGCACCGCCAGCTCGATCTTGCGCGAACGCTCGCGCTGGCTGGCCGAGGAAGCGCTGGAGCGTGGCTGGCGCTTCACCGATCGTCTGCATATCCACCTCTACGGGGATACGCGCGGGACCTGACGCCAATCAAATTGGAGATTTTGTATTACTGTGGACAGGCAGTCCGCCACTTGATTTGATTTTCTGATAGATCTCATCAACTTGGGCTGCTTTTGCCATTAATGACAGCAGATCATTGCCAGCGCTTATACTGCTCTCATAAGATTTTACGAGAACTACATTCTTATAAGCACCCTTGAACAATGGGATCCTCTGGAAGGCCGCAATTCGCTCTTCTCCGCCAATGTGTGCCGTAACGGTGCCAACGACATGAGGGATATGGTAATATCCCATGAACAATGCGAGATCATCAAACTTTTTGAAGCCTCTTTCAGTCGTTCCATACCTAGCAAAGAATGAACCAATTGCTCTGTCACTTATATCCGATGCCACCCTTGCATAACCACCCCACTCATACTCTCCTTCAATCAATATCTCTAACTTCTTCATCCCGCCAAATGAAGTTTTGTCGATCAATTTTTCAAAAAATGACGTCATCTTATTTCAATACTCTACGATTTTTATCAGCCATCCAGACTCATATTCTGTATGCCTTCCAACAAATTTTGCAACCCTCTAACATATTTCCATTCTACAGTATCCAAGTTTAGAGCAGTTATTATATAGTCTGACACTCGATCCAATTGCTCGCGAGGAATATCTAACGCGGACATCTGAGAGAGCATGCGATTAATTTCCCCAGCCTCTTCAGCGGAGATTTGAACATCATCGTGAGAAAAGAAAGCTTCGATAAGCATCAGCTTTAGCTGCCAAAAGGTGTTTAAGTTCTTACGCTTCGCTTCTTAATCAGAACGGGATATCGTCGTCCAGATCGTCGCCAAAGCCGCCGCCGCCCTGGTTCCAGCCACCGCCAGCGCCGCCACCCGATGCGCCACCGCGCGAAGAGCCGCCGCCGAAACCGCCGCCGCCGGAGCCGCCTGACGAGCCGCCTTCGTTCCAGCCACCGCCGGACGAGCGACTACCGCCACCGCCCATGCCGCCGCCGCCAGCGCCGCCCGAACCATCGAGCATGGTCAGCACGCCGCCCATGCCGCCGACCGAGATTTCGGTGGTGTAGCGGTCATTTCCGGACTGGTCCTGCCACTTGCGGGTGCGCAGCTGGCCTTCGATGTAGACCTTCGAGCCCTTGCGCAGGAAGCGTTCGACCACGCCGACAAGGCCATCGGAGTTTATGACGACGGAGTGCCACTCGGTGCGCTCCTTCTTCTCGCCGGTGGCGCGGTCCTTCCAGCTTTCCGAGGTCGCGATGCGCAGGTTGGCGATGCGGCCACCGTTCTGGAAGCTCTTGATTTCGGGGTCTGCCCCGAGGTTCCCGACAAGGATCACCTTGTTGACGCTGCCTGCCATCGAATCACGTTCCTTCTGATCTGGCGGATTGCCTAGCGCATGGGGGCTTTGGAGTGGGAGTCAGCCAGACGCTTTTCCCACAGCGGAGCGCCGGTTGCCCACCCCGCTGCGACTAACTTCACTGCGTTCAGCAAGTCTCGCGGCCCTCCCGCCTGCGGGAGGGCAAAGAGCAGTGCTTTCGCCTCCCCTCCCGCAAGCGGGAGGGGGCGGGGGTGGGCAGGTTTCAGCCCAGCCCCGCAGCAATCGCCGTCCAGTAGGTCATGCCCGCCGCCGCGTAGGCCAGCGCGAAGAGGTAGGCGAGCATGAAGGCGGGCCACTTCCAGCCGTTGGTCTCGCGCCGGGCGACGGCGATGGTCGAGAGGCACTGCGGCGCGAACACGAACCACGCGAGGAAGGCCAGTGCCATCGGCAGGGTCCAGCGCGACTTGAGCTGGTCGCCCAGCGCCATGGCAGCCTGATCCTCGTCATCGCTGGCGCTGACCGCATAAGTCGTGGCGAGCGAGCTGACGGCGACTTCGCGCGCAGCCATCGCAGGGATGATCGCCAGGCTCATGTCGCGGTTGAAGCCGATCGGCTCGAGCACGACCGACAGGCCGTTCGCCAGCGTACCGGCGACCGAGGCGTTGACCTGGTCCTGGCCAGGCTCGGCACGCGGGAAGTTGAGCAGGATCCACAGCGCGACCGTGACGGTGAAGATCATCGTGCCGGCGCGGCGCAGGAAGATCCACGCGCGCTGCCACAGGCCGAGCGCCAGGTCCTTGACCGTGGGCAGCTGGTACTTGGGCAGTTCCATGATGAAGCCCGAAGCCGCACCCTTGGTGACCGAACGGCGCAGGACAAGCGCCACGACCATCGCGCCGACGATGCCCGCGACATAGAGGCAGAACAGGACAAGCCCCTGCAGACCAATACCGGGACCGACCTTGGTATTCGGGATGAACGCGGCGATGATCACTGCATAGACCGGCAGGCGCGCCGAGCAGGTCATCATCGGGGCGATCAGGATCGTGGTCAGGCGGTCCTTGGGATCGGTGATGCTGCGCGTGGCCATGATGCCGGGGATGGCGCAGGCAAAGCTCGACAGCAGCGGGATGAAGCTGCGCCCCGAGAGGCCGACGCCCGCCATCATGCGGTCCATCAGGAAGGCGGCGCGCGCCATGTAGCCGGTCGCCTCCATCGTCAGGATGAAGAAGAACAGGATGATGATCTGCGGCAGGAACACCAGCACCGAGCCGACGCCGGCGATCACGCCATCGGTGAGCAGATCGCGCAACAGGCTGGGCGGGATCGTCGCCTTGGCGAGATCGCCTAGTGCCGAAACGCCGCCGTCGATCGCATCGGCAAAGGGCGTGGCCCAGCTGAACACCGCCTGGAAGACGATGAACAGGAACGCGAAGAGGATCGGCGGCCCCGCCCACGGGTGGAGCAGGAGCTTGTCCATGCGCGCGTGAATGCGGTGCTTGGCCGTTTCCGAAAGGATCGCTGCGGTCGCCATCTGGTGGGCAAGCATGCGGCGTTCGGGCAGGGTGACGTGCGGGCGGGCGGCATCGTGGGCACGCTCGGGCTTGTCGCGCGCTTCGGCGATGGCGGCGGCCAGTTCGGTGAGGCCACGGCGGCGCACGGCGACGGTCGGGATCACCGGCACGCCGAGAGCCGCTTCCAGAGCAGCGGGGTCGAGCGTCAGGCCGTCGCGCTCGGCCAGATCGACCATGTTGAGCGCCACCACGGTGGGGCGGCCGAGCTCGAGCACTTCCTGCGCGAAGACGAGGTGCTGTTCGAGGTTGGAGCTGTCGAGCACCAGCACGATGACATCGGGCCGGGCCTGGCCTTCCTGCTCGCCCATGATGACCTTGCGGGTCACTTCCTCGTCAGGGCTGGTGGTTTCGAGGCCGTAGGACCCCGGAAGGTCGACCAGTTCGACCGGCTCGCCCGAAGGGAGCAGCAGGCGCCCTGCCTTGCGCTCGACAGTGACGCCCGGGTAATTGGCGATCTTCTGGCGCGCGCCGGTCAGCGCATTGAACAGCGCGCTCTTGCCCGCGTTGGGATTGCCGACCAGCGCGGCGACGGTGGGCATCTTGCTCATGCTGCGGCTTGCGCGATCGGTTCGACCGTCATGGCCAGCGCATGGACGCGGCGGATGGCGACGGTCATGCGGCCGATCTCCACCGCCAGCGGATCGCGCCCCATGAACACGCCGCGATAGGCGAGCGTAACCCGCGCGCCTTCATCGAGACCGAGCGCGCGCAGGCGCTGCGCCTCTTCCGCGACGAGCGCGGACCAATCGACCGAGGCGATTCGGGCGGGCATGCCGATAGGGAGCTGATCGAGCGTCACAAGTTCCCGCTGCCATAGCGGCCAGGCATTTGCAAGTCATTCGCAATAGAATTGCGCTGGATCAAAAATCCAGAGCTGTTTCAGGCCGCAGGATAGCGCAGACGGCCCAGCATCCGGGTCAGCGAGAAGGTCTCCTCGCGCGGCTTGAGCAGCTTGGCCTTGGTCTTTTCGAACTGCATCACGTTCTCGATGCGGCGGTCGAGGAAGGTGCGCGTGTCCTCGTGGCCGTCGCTGGCGTCCTGCGCGAAATAGGCGAGCGTGGCCGCGTAGATCGAGCCGAGAGTCAGGCGCTTGGTGTAATGGTTGTAGTCGGTGGCAGTGTCGCCAGCGAGCCGCCACATCGCGTCGGCACTGGACCAGCCAAGGCGCGTCGAGGCGCGCAGGTTCTGCGGCATGGCCATGATCGCCAGCGCACGGCGCAGCGCCTCTTCCTTGCCGACCAGCGCATCGAGGCGGAACTGGACAAGGCGGCGGATGCGCTCGCGGATCGGCAGGTTGCCGAGTTGCACAGGTGGCAGCGCCTCGGCCATGTCGGCATCGATGCGCGCGATCCAGGCGGAGATCATCTGCATTGGCCCGTCCTGAAACGCGAAGGCGGCCAGCGCCGGATCGACGCCTTCCATGGCGGCGGCAGCAGTAACCGCCGCAGGTTTCCAGCCATCGAAGGCCGCCGCCTCGGCAATCGCCGGGGCGAGACGGAGGCGCAGGTCATCAAGGCTCTGGTCGGTCATTGGTGCAAGTCCGTCAGAACGAGGGGCCGTAGGTCTTCTTCGGCGCGCTGGCCTTGGCTTCCTTCGAAGCCTTTTCCAGTTCGCCCAGCACCGGGCTGCCCTTGTCGAGCGCGGCATAGTCGCGCGCGGAGCGGCCCGAATTGTCAGGCCGGTCAGGATTGGCTCCGGCCTTGATCAACATTCTGACAAGCGCGAGGTCCTTGCGGTGGACGGCGCTGATCAGCGGGGTTTCGCCGGTGTTGTTGGCCTCATCCACCCGCGCGCCGGACTTGATCAGTTCGTCGACGCCTTCGAGAAAGCCCATTTCCGAGGCCGCTACCAGCGGAGTGACGCCGCGATTGTCGCGCGCATTCACATTCGCACCCTTGGCGATGAGGAACTGCACCCAGACAAGATCGCGGCGGGCGACGACGATGTGCAGCGCCGTCTGTCCGGTGGTGTAGTCCTTGGTGTTGACGATCTGGGTGCCGGGCTCGTTCAGGGCCTCGGTCACCTTGTCGCCCTCCTTCTTGCGGACGGCTTCGAGGAACTTGTAGCTGTCGGAGAACTGGGCCTGCGCCGGGGTCACCAGTGCGGCGGCGAGCAGCATGGCCATGACGGTAAGCGGCCTGCGCTTGTTCGACAGCATTCGATCCTCCTGTTGCGTGCCCCATCAGACAGTTGCGACTGACGGACTCGCCTCTTGCAAGGACACGGTTAGCAGAGCATGAACCGCCGCGCCATGGCCCACACCTTCAGATCGATCCTCGCAGCGCTCGCCGCAACCTGCACTTTCGCGCTTGGCGGCTGCAACTTCGCGCCCGCCGAAAAGCCCCCGCTGGAAGGCGCGGCAATCGGCGGCGATTTCACGCTGACCGGAAAGGACGGCCAGGCGGTGAAGTGGAGCGACTTTGCCGGCAAGTACCGCGTGGTCTATTTCGGCTACACCTTCTGCCCGGACGTGTGCCCGCTCGACATGCAGAACATTGCGCAAGGGCTGCGGCTGTTCCGCAAGGAGCATTCCGACGCCAAGCCGATCGTGCCGATCTTCATCACCATCGACCCCGAGCGCGACACCGCGGCGGTCGTCGGCAAGTATGCCGCCAACTTCGGCAAGGACGTGGTCGGGCTGACCGGCACGCCCGCCCAGATTGCCGATGTCGCGAGGAAGTGGGCGGTGTTCTACCAGCGGCGCGACGAAGGCAAGCCCGACGCCTACCTGATGGACCACAGCCGCGCGGCCTACCTGATGGGGCCGGATGGTGCGGCGATCGCGCTGCTGCCCGCCGAGCAGGACGGCAAGGCGGTGGCTGCCGAACTCGCCAAGTGGGTGAATTGACCCCGGAATGACCGACGACCGCTTCTGGGAACGGCCGGTGGCAACACTCAGCCGCGAGCAGTGGGAAGCGCTGTGCGACGGCTGCGGCAAGTGCTGCCTGCACAAGCTGGAAGACGAGGACACCGGCGAGGTCGTCCACACCAATGTCGCCTGCAAGCTGCTTGACCTCAGGACCGCGCGGTGCAGCGACTACAAGCATCGCCGCGCCTATGTGCCCGATTGCCTGCGCCTGACGCCCAAGCTGGCGCGCGAACTGCCGTGGCTGCCCGAGACCTGCGCCTATCGCCTGCGCGCGGAGAACAAGCCGTTGCCTGAATGGCACTACCTGATCTCTGGCGATCGCGAGGCGGTGCATCGCGCCGGGCAGTCGGTGGTGGGCAAGGCGGTGAGCGAGACGCTGGCAGGGCCGATCGAGGACCATATCGTGCCTGCGGACCATTTCGATGGCTAGGGGGATGCTCGACTGGCTCAAGCGGGCCGACACCAAAGCCAAGCATACGCCTGCTCCCCGCGCCGTCTCGCACCGCACGATCGAGGTGGACGGGCGCGAACTGCCGCTGGTGATCCGCAAGCTCGGCCATGCCCGGCGCATGACGCTGCGGCTGGCCCCTGATGGCAGCGAGGCGCGAATCTCGATTCCATCGTGGGGCCGCGTCGGCGATGCCGAGGCCTTTGCGCGGGATCGGGCAGACTGGCTGGCGGGCCAGCTGGCAAGGATGCCCGAGGCGCGGGCGATTGCGCCTGATGCCACCCTGACCTTCCGCGGCGAAGCCCTGCAGATCGCGTGGACCGAAAAAGCGAAGCGCAAGCCGGTGATCGCCGAGGGACGTCTGATCGTCGGCGGGCCGGTGGAGGGTCTGAGCACCCGCCTGCAGCGCTGGCTGGAAGCCGAGGCGCTCGCCCAGTGTGCGCAGGACCTCGCCCACTATTGCGCTCGCGCCGGGGAAGCGGTCCCTCGCCTTTCGCTGTCGCGCGCGCAGCGGCGCTGGGGCAGTTGCGCGGCGGACGGCTCGATCCGGATGAACTGGCGCCTGATCATGGCGCCTGATTTCGTGCGCCGCTCGGTCGTCGCGCACGAAGTGGCGCACATGAAGCACTTCGATCACAGCCCCGCCTTCCACGCCCATCTCGACGCGCTCTACGAAGGCGAGATCGACGCCGCCAACCGCTGGCTGAAGCGGCACGGGCGAAGCCTCTACGCGCTGTTCGGTTGACGGCCGGAAGCATGGGTAGCGCAACGGGGCCGCAGCCCCTATCTAGGCGGGCATGAGAGCGTTTTTCCGCAATGTCTCCCCAAGGCGGGCCATCGTCGATTTCTGGCAGGTCTTCACCGCGCCCAGCGAATATCGCCGCGTCGGCCTGCTGATGGCGGCGGCGGTTACCGGCACGATCTTCTACGCGATGGCGATGGAAGGCGGCACTGCCCTGCCCCGCCCGCCCGAGATCATCTATTTCCCGAGCTTCCTCGAAGGGCGCAGCGACGCCGAGATTCTCGCCGAAAACAAGGCGGCGACCGCCAAGGCCAAGGCCGAGGAAGCCGAGGAAGAAGCCCGGCAGGAACGCATCCGCCAGATGTACAAGGCGGTGGGCGATGCCACCGGCGTCGAGACCAAGCGCGCCTACGAGGAAGGCAAGGCTGAGCGCGAGGCCTGGCGCAAGAAAGTGGAAGCCGCGCGCAAGGAAGTGCTCGACAAGCACATGGTCGACAATCCGGTCTATGATGCCGAGATGAAGAAGGCGCAGACCGAAAAACCATGAGCAGGCCTGAGGACCTGCGCTGGCTTGACGCGGCGGCGGCACTTGCCGCGCGCGGGCGCCCGTTGAGCAGGCCCAACCCGGCAGTGGGCGCGATGATCGTGCGGGACGGCAAGGTCGTCGGGCGCGGATGGACGCAGGCGGGCGGACGGCCTCACGCCGAGGCCGGAGCTCTGGCCATGGCGGGCGATGCGGCGCAAGGCGCGACGCTTTACGTGACGCTGGAACCTTGCGCCCATGCCAGCGCGCGCGGGCCTTCGTGCACTTCGCTGGTGCTGGAAAGCGGTCTTGCGCGGGTTGTGATTGGCGTCGAGGACCCGGACCCTCGAACGGCGGGGAATGGCATCGCGGCGATGCGCGAGGCTGGCATCATGGCGGAACTCGTGCCGTCCACCGCTGCGCGGCAGTCACTTGAAGGCTATATGACGCGCACCGCTCTCGGGCGTCCCCACGTGACCCTGAAGCTCGCCACATCGCTCGATGGCCGGATCGCGCTTGCCGATGGCAGCAGCAAATGGATCACCGGACCTGAGGCGCGGGCACATTGCCATGTCGAACGGGCGCGGGCCGATGGGATCCTCGTCGGCGGCGGCACCTTGCGCGCCGATGCGCCGAGACTCGACGTGCGCCTGCCGGGGCTCGAGCAGCGCAGCCCGCAGCGCATGGTGCTGACGCGCGGGAGTGCGCCGGAAGGCTGGACGGCGGTTGCCAACATCGCGGCTTCGGGCGCGTTCGGCGATGCGCAGTATCTGTTCGTGGAAGGCGGCGCGCAGGCAGCGGCGACTTTCCTTGCCGCCGACATGGTCGACCGCCTGCTGCTCTATCGCGCCCCGATCATCGTTGGCGACGGACTGCCCTGCATCGGCGACATCGGCCTCGGCTCGCTCGCCGAAGCACACGGACGTTGGCGCAATGTGGACCGGCGGACGCTTGGCAGCGATGCGCTCGACGTCTACGAGCGGGTCCGCTGAAGGAGATTTCTTATGTTCACCGGGATCGTCACCGAAATCGGCAACATCCTTGCCATCGAGGACAAGGGCGACCGCCACATCACGATCTCGTGCGCGATGGACCCGGCGAAGATCGCCATCGGCGCCTCGATCGCCTGCTCGGGCGTGTGCCTGACCGTGGTCGACAAGGGCGGCGTTGCGGGAGAAGGCTGGTTCGCGGTGGACGTCTCGGGCGAGACGGTCAGCCGCACCGCGCCGGAACAGTGGACGGTCGGAGCGCCGCTCAATCTTGAGCCCGCGCTCAAGCTGGGCGATGAACTCGGCGGCCATATCGTGACCGGCCATGTCGACGCAGTCGGCGAAGTCGTCGGCATCTGCCCGGAAGGCGCATCGCTGAAGTTCGGTATCTCGGCACCGCAGGAGCTGGCGCCCTACATCGCGGCCAAGGGCTCGATCACCGTCAATGGCGTGTCGCTGACGGTCAACGAGGTGGCCGACCAGCCTGATGGCTCATGCCACTTCGCGCTGAACATCATCCCCCACACCGCACAGGTGACAACGATGGGGGCGCTCAAGCCCGGTTCGAAGGTCAATCTCGAGATCGACGTGCTCGCGCGCTACCTCAAGCGGATGCAGAGCCTGGCGCAGCAGGGCTAGTGCCCACCCCGCTGCGACTAAACTCGCCTACGGCTCGCCAAGTCTCGCGGCCCTCCCGCCTGCGGGAGGGCTGGAACAGGTGTTTCAACTCCCCTCCCGCAGGCGGGAGGGGTTGGGGGTGGGCCTAGGCGCAGCCCAGCACGATTTCGAACAACTGCTCGGGCTGATCGCCCATCACGTTGTGGCTGGCTTCGGCCTCGTGATATTCCCACGCCGGATCGTCCTGCACCGCATCGGCGAACTTGCCGAAGGGTGACGGGCTCCAACCGTTTGCGAAAATGTAGACGTGGCGGGGTATCTTCGCTTCCTCGCCGGTGAAGCGCACCGCCTCGACCAGGGTCAGCAGTGGATGGTCCGACAGGACCGGGCTTTCGAGGCCGGGGAGCGGCGAGACGGCGCCGGGCTTGTGCTTCTGGCTGCCGATGTAGTGATCATGCTCCCACTGCCCGGTCAGGTCCCACAGCGACTGGCCGTCCTTGGGCAGGAAGGCATCGACATAGACGATCGCATCGATCCGCGCACCCAGACATGTGGCGACGCCGGTGATGACCATGCCGCCCCAGGAATGGCCGACCAGCACGAAGCGGTCGAAACCGGCTTCGGCGATCTGGGCGCAGACATCGTCGATATGCGTGGTCAGCGTGATGCCGGGGTGGAACTCGGCCTTGCGGCGGCCAAGCCCGGTGAGGTCTGCGGCAAGCACGCGGTGGCCCGCCGCGACGAGATCGGCCTTGAGCCGATCCCACGCGAAGCTGCCGCCCCATGCGCCGTGCACGAGGACGAAGTCGGTCATCGCCTCAGGCTCCGATGCCGTGCTTCTTGTTGTAGCCGTGGATCCATTCGAGCGTCTTGGTCAGGCCGCCGAAGGGATAGAAGTGCAGGCGCACCTTGCCGTGCTCGGGGCCGAGGCCGCGCGCAAAGGCATCGACGAGCTTGTCCGGCCCTGCCGTGCCCAGCAGGTTCGTGACCGAGATGCCGTACTTCTTGAGCACCGAGGTCGACGCGCCGACGCCGCAGCGGGCGGCGAAGGCGAGCAGGCGCTTGATCCCCGCAGGCCCCGGCACGCCGATGCGCACGGGCGCATCGATGCCGCGCGCGCGCAGTTCCTTGAGCCAGGCGAGGAAGGCATCGGGATCGAAGCCGAACTGGGTGACGATCAGCGGGGCCATGCCGCGCGCAGTGATGTCTGCCACCTTCTTTTCGAGGACCGCCCAGCACTCGGCCTCGGTCATGTTGGGGTGCCCTTCCGGGTGCCCGCCGATGCCGATGGCCTTGATGCCGGAACGCTCGAACGCGCCGGTGGCGATCAAGGCGGAGGTGTCGAAGTAAGGGCCGACCGGCTCGGGCGGATCGCCCGCGACGATGAAGCAGCGCGTCACGCCGGCCTGTTCGACCACGGCGCGAAGGTAGCCTTCGAAATCGTCCTCGGAGGTGATCCGGCGGGCGGAGAAATGGGGCATCGGCTCGAAGCCGAGCTGGCGCACCGCGACAGTGGCGGTAACGCGGGCGGCGACGTCCTCGCCGGGGAGGAAGGTGACGGCGACGGGGGTTTCTGCCGGGATGAGCGGGGCGGCGTCGCGCAGCGAGGCCTCGTCCTTCGCGGTCATCTCGAGGCTGAAGCCATCGGTGATCCCGTCGGGCGCCTTGTCCCAGTTGGGATGGATAAGCGGTGCTGCCATGTGCGGGATCCTCTCAATCGTTCAAGGCAGTCCGCCCGGTTGCCTTTGCAGCAATCCGGGCGGTGCCATTCTGGTTGGGCTCAGCGAGCGGTACGCCAGCCTTCGGCGTAGTTTTCGCGAGCGACGCGGCTGTAGGGAACCGGCGAGACGATCGCGCGGACCTCGATCTGCTTGTGCGGCTCGACGGTGGTCTTGCGGGTACCGCCGTTCTCTTCACCCCACACGACGCGCAGCTCGGTGCCGACCGGGATTTCCGGATCGATCGTGGCGAGGCTGAGCGCCTGCTTCTCGTTGTACGAGTAGCCGGTGAACATCGAGAAGCCGACGGTCTTGCCGCCTGCATCGACGACGCGGTCGTAGTTCGACGAGGCATAGTTCGCGAGCGGGGTGTCGAAGAACTTGTACTGGTCGCCATCGGGGTTGAACAGCGAGGCCATGATCTTGGCCATGTCCTCGGGGTTCCAGGCGAGCGTCACCTTCTTGCGCTGCTCGGCAGGGTTGAGGGCTTCGAGAGCTTCGCGACCGTGGAAGTCATGGTCGAACTTGACGAAGTTGCCGTAACCCAGCTCCCACGGGTTGAGGTAGTAGTCCTCGATGTTGTCGGAGACGAACGAACCGCCGATCGAACCGGTCGCTTCGTAGCTGTCGGCACCGAGCCATTCGCGGAAGCCCTTGAGCTTTTCGCCGGTGTAGATGGCGGGCAGCGGCGACGGGATCCAGCCGGATTCCAGCGTGTTCGAAGGATAGGCGCGGCTGCCGCACGCGATCAGGCCGAATTCCTTGCCAGCCTCCAGAATGGCGGCGCGGATTTCTTCCTGCTCGGCATAGGGACCCCAGATTTCGAGGCCGGGTGCGCCCGACATGCCGTGGCGCAGCGTGCGCACGGTCTTGCCGGCGATGTTCATGGTGCTCATGTTGAAGAACTTGAGCTGCTCCAGCGGACCGCCATGCAGCTTCTCGATCACCGCCCATGCGTTCGGGCCCTGGATCTGGAAGCGCCATTCCTTGCGGCTGACGGGCTTGCCCATCGGGCGCATCGGCGAACGGTCGTCCAGCTCGATCTCGCAATCGTAGCCACCGGTCGCCGCGTGGTAGCGCAGCCAGTTCGAAGCAGGCGCGCGGCCGACGTAGGTGAAGCTTTCCTCTTCTTCCCAGAAGATGATGCCGTCACCGATGACATGGCCGTAAGGCGTGGTCGGCACGTACTGCTTGGCCTTGTTGACCGTCCAGCCCTTGGAGCTGTTGATCATGGTGTCGGACAGCAGCTTGTGAGCGTCCTTGCCACGGATGTAGAGGTTCACCATGTGGTGCGACTGGTCGAACAGGACGGCGCTGTGCTGCCATGCCCACTGTTCGCTGCGCCAGTTCGAGAATTCCGGTGCGACGACCGGATAGACATAGGCACCGAGCTGCGAGTTGCGCAGCATCTCGACGACGTTGCCGCCTTGCTGGATTACCTCTTCGAGGTTCTTTGCCATGGTAACTCTCCCGACTTGTGAATGGCAGGTTGAAAAAGACACGTTGAAAAACTTGTATGCAACACATACAATCTCCTTCGAGATTCGCAATGGGAAATGTTGCGCCGGATGAGTGCAGCCCTTAGCGCGATTGAGACGGGAGAGATTTTGATGAGCGCATCGCTGATTTTGACGCTGTCATGCCAGGACAAGCCGGGGATCGTGGCCCGGGTGACGGGCAACCTCTATGAAGCGGGCGGCAATATCCGCGAGGCGCAGCAATTCGATGACGCGCTGAGTGGCAAGTTCTTCATGCGCGTGGTGTTCGATCCGGGCGAGACCGGGATCGACGCATTCCGCGCAGCATTCGCGCCAGTGGCCGACGACTACGGCATGGAATGGAACATGCGCGACACCGCGGTGAAGCGGAAGGTCGTGCTGATGGTCAGCAAGTTCGACCACTGTCTGGGCGACCTGCTCTACCGCACGCGAATCGGCGAGCTGCCGATGGAAGTCGTGGCGATCCTCGGCAATCACCCCAAGGAAGCGCTGTCGATTTCGCTGATCGGCGACGTGCCCTACTACCACCTGCCGATCACCAAGGAGACCAAGCCGCAACAGGAAGCCGAAGTGAAGCGCATCGTTACCGAGACGGGCGCCGAGCTGGTGGTGCTGGCGCGCTACATGCAGATCCTCTCGGACGATCTTACCGCGTTCCTTGCGGGCCGTTGCATCAACATCCACCACTCGTTCCTGCCGAGCTTCAAGGGCGCCAAGCCCTATCACCAGGCGCATGCGCGCGGCGTGAAGATGATCGGCGCAACCGGCCACTACGTGACGGCGGACCTCGACGAAGGTCCGATCATCCATCAGGACGTGGAGACCGTGACCCATGCCGACAGCCCCGAGGACCTCGTCCGCAAGGGCCGCGACGTGGAGCGCCGGGTGCTCGCCGAAGCGGTGCGCCTGCACCTCGAAGACCGCGCACTGGTCAACGGCAACAAGACCGTCGTGTTCAAGAGCTGACGCTTTGGTCCATTGAGTTCAGGCGGCGGCGGGGGCACGATGCCTGCGCCGCCGTTTTGCTGCGGGAGAGAAAAAATGCAGGTCAACGCGCTCGATCACGTCAACATCATCACCGACCGGCTCGACGAGACGGCGGAATTCTACAAGGCGCTGCTCGGGCTGGAACGGCGGGATGGTCCTCCACCCCTTACCCCGCAGAATGCGCAGTGGATGTACGATGCGGGCGGCAAGGCGATCGTGCACATCAACGCCGTGGACTGCCCACGCGCCTATGACCGCGAGGTGCAACCGGGATCGCTGACCGGAGCGATCCATCACGTCGCGCTCAACTGTTCGGGCTACGACGAAACCATGCGACGGATCGGCGCGATGGGGCTGGATTCCCAGACCAACCTCGTCGAAGCCATCGGGCTGCGGCAGATCTTCACCGCAGACCCGAACAACGTGCTGCTGGAACTGAACTTCTTCGGCGATTAGGCCGGGATTGCCGCTTCCAGCGCGTCGGCCAGTTCCTCGGGCTTCGACAAGTAGGGGCTGTGATCCGCCTCCAGCGTGACCACGTTCGCGCCGGGGGACATCGCGATCATGCGGCGCTGGCTTTCGATCGGGATCGTCCGGTCGAGCGTGCATTCGACGTAAGTGCGCGGCAGGCTGCCCCAGCGGTCGGGGGTCACCACGATCTTCTCCGAACGCGGCGCGTGCGGTTCGGCCATGAGGCGCGCCATTGCCGCTGTGACCAGATCGGGCGGCGAGACTTGTGCGAACACCGGTGCAGCATTGGCCGTGTCGATCACCGTCGCCACGCCGCCGTGGACCTTCGAAATGATGGCATCGAATGCCGGGTTCGGGCCTTCGAGTTCCTTGAACTCGGCGCGGCTCATGCCGGCGGGCAGCATCATCGCGCAGATGTAGACGATGGCGTCCATCGCCGACGGATCACGTTCCGCTGCCGTGGACACGACAAGCCCTCCGCGCGAGTGTCCAGCAAGCACGACCGGGCCGACGCCCAGCGCCTTCAGATCACGGCAATGCTGCGCAGCAAATTCGCCCCAGTCATCAAGCGTGACTGCGGCCATTTCCTCCGCGGTGCCGCCCATGCCGGGCAATGTCGGCGCGACAACGGTGTGCCCGCGCGCGCGCAGGATTTCCACGACAGGATCGAAGCACCAGCCACCATGCCAGGACCCATGGATCAGAACGAAACCGGCCATCAGCGCACATGCCCCGACCAGGTGCGCAGGCCCGGCGCGGTGCGATCCTCGCTCTTCAGAGCTTCGGCAACAGCAGGGCGGGCGGTGACGCGATCGCGCCATTCGCACAAGCGGGGGAAGCGGGTTGCCACTTCCATTTCGGGGAACATGCGTTCGACCATCATGCCGCAGTGCGAATAAAAGTTGATGTCGGCAAGGGTGTAGGTCTCGCCTGCCAGCCAACTGGTCTCACCCAACTGCGCCTCTACCTTGGCCAGCGCGTATTCGATCTTGGCAATAGCGTTGGCGAGGTCCGCCTCGGAGAAGCCGGAGCGTGCCGTTGCCCATTTCTTGCGCTGGTCGGGCAGCGGGATGCTCTCGAGCAGCTTCTCGAAATCGCCGCTTTCGATGTTGCGCGCGATAACGCCGACCATGCGATGCCAGCCGTGCATCGAGACGAAGTTCATCACGTGCTCGTCGATGAACTTGTTCCAGTAACGCATCCGCGCCGCGCCCACCGCATCGCGCGGACGCAAGGGCGCATCGGCGGGTTGGGCATCGGGGAAGACGTCCTCGAGGTATTCGTTGATCACCGTGGTGTGGGTGATGATCGTGCCATCATGGTCGAGCACGGGCACCTGGCCTTCGGGATTGATCGCGGTGAACCACGGCTGGTGCTGTTCGAACTTGTGCAGATCGACGTAGATGCTCTCGTAGGCGAGGTCCTTCTCCTTGAGCGGGACCATCGACTTAAGCGAATTCGCCAGCGGTTCGGCGTGGTAGTACTTCAGGGCCATCGTTTCAGACTCGCATTGTGCCGAGCATGCCGCCGTCCACCGCCCAGCTCTGGGCGGTAACGTGGCTCGCGGCGTCGGAAAGGAGGAACGCGGCAACCTTGGCCAGCTCTTCGGGCTGACCGGTGCGGCCCTGCGGCACGGCCCTGGCCATCTGGGAAGCAGCCTCGGGCGGCAGGCCGTCAAGCATCGGCGTCTCGATCAGCCCGGGGACGATGCAATTGCAGCGCACGCCGAATTCGGCCGCTTCGTTGGCGACGGCGCGCGACAGGCCGAGGACGGCGTGTTTGCTGGCGACATAGCCCGCGTTCATCGGCAATCCCCGCTCGCTGGCAAGGCTGCCGGTGACGAGGATCGCGCCGGTGCCGCGCTCCTTCATGGCAGGCAGGACGTGCTGGATCGCCCAAAGCACGCCCTTGAGGTTCACCGCCATCACGGCATCGAACGCCTCGTCGGTGTAGTGCTCGACCGGTGCGAACATGCCGCCAATGCCCGCGTTGAGGAACAGGCCGTCGATCGGGCCATTGGCGGTGACGGCATGGTCGAGCGCCGCCTGAAGCGCGGCCTTGTCCGCAACGTCGGCGGTGGCGAAGGCGGTGCTGCCGCCAAGGTCACGCGCTGCCTGCTCGAGCAGATCGGCGCGGCGGGCGATCAGGGTGAGGCGCGCGCCCGCAGCGGCGCAGACCGTCGCCGTGGCACGGCCGATGCCGGTGGAGGCGCCGGTTATGACGATGTGCTTGCCCGAAAGGTCGGTCACTTGAGGGTCCTTGCGATGAATTGGGCCCACACGCGGGCTTCCTTGCTGTCGTGGCCTTCGGGCGACCATTGCCGTGCCATCATGGCGCGGGCTTCAGCTTCAGGCATGCCGCAAACGTCGCGGTTATAGCGGTAGAAGAAAGCCGAGACGCGCCAGTTCATGATGCAGTGGACGTGGACCGGCTTCGGTCCCTCCTCCACTGCCTTCACGAAGGCGGCGAAGTGGTCCTCGCCGGGCGCGTCAAACGGCACGGGGATGTGGGTATAGGCGATGCCCTGCGCGGCCAGCTTCCCCCCTTCCCCGGCCAGCGCCTCGGGATGGGTTTCAAGCGCGAGATTGATGACGTGCGCCACGCCGAGATCGGCGAGGCGCATGACGTCCTTGTCCTCGATCCGGCCCGACGTGGTCACTTCCGCATCGAGCCTCTGCCAGGCGCGGATGTCGTCAGGGTCGGCCATGGGCGTGGCTCAGGTCTTCTTCTCAGGCCAGCCCGAGCAGGCGCGCGGCGTTGTCCTTCATGATGCCGGGCATGACCTCTTCCTTGAAGCCGACCTGCAGCGCGGCATCGATCCACTTCTGCGGGTGGATCAGCGGGAAATCCGAACCGAACAGCATCTTCTTGCGCAGCTGCGTGTTGGCATACTGGATGATCTGCGGCTGGAAGTACTTCGGGCTCCAGCCGGACAGGTCGATGAACACGTTGTCCTTGTGCAGCGCCATCGACAGGCTTTCATCGACCCACGGCCACGACGGATGGGCGAGGATGATCTTCATGTCGGGGAAATCGACCGCGACATCGTCGACCAGCATCGGCTGGCCATACTTGAGGCGCATGCCGCCGCCGCCGCGCATGCCGGTGCCCATGCCGGAGTGGCCGGTGTGGAAGATCGCGGGCAGGCCATATTCGGCGATCACTTCGTAGATCGGATAGCCGACGCGATCGGCGGGGTGGCAGTTCTGGACGATGCCATGGAACTTGAAGCCCTTGACCCCATAGTTCTCGATCAGGTCCCGCGCCTCGCGCGCGCCGAACTTGCCCTTGTGCGGGTCGATCGAGGCGAAGGCGATGCAGATGTCATCATTCTTGAGCGCCATTTCGGCGACTTCGTAGTTGGAAACCCGCTTCGCGCCCATGCCGCATTCGGCATCGACCGTGAACATGCAGAACGCGATCTGCTGTTCGCGGTAGATCTCGACGATCTCCGGCATCTTCGGGCGTTCGCGCGGAGCCTTGAAGTAGGCCGAGGCCGCATCGAAGAACTGGCCCATGACCGGATCTTCCGGATCGTGGCACGAGACCTCGGCGTGGACGTGGACGTCGATCGCCTTGATCTTCGAAAGGTCGATGGGCACTGCGCTATTCCTTCATTTGTGCAAGGTCGAGGCGACCCTGCCGCGATACGACAGGGCCGACTTCGACATTCAGGCGCGGATCAGACCAGCGCGTCCTTCTTGACCGTGATCACCTGGCTGTAGGTGAACTCCTTCAGCCCCTCGATGCCGTATTCCGCACCGAAGCCCGACTGCTTGTGGCCGCCGAAGGGTGCGAAGGGCGAGAGGTGGAGGAACTCGTTGATCCAGACAGTGCCGGTTTCGAGCTGCTCGGCGATCTTCACGCCGCGCTCGGTGTCCTTGGTCCAGACCGCACCAGCCAGGCCGTATTCCGAGTTGTTGGCACGAGCGATCACTTCATCGTCGCTCGAGAACTTCATCAGCGGCATGACCGGGCCGAACTGCTCTTCCGCCACGATGCGCGCATCTTCGGGCGGATTGTCGAGGATGGTGATCGGCACATAGTAGCCAGAGCCCGAAGGATCGACGTCGCCGCCGACGAGGAACTTGTAGCCGTTGTCCTTGGCATCCTGGATCAGCTCGCAGACGCGCTCGAACTGCTTCTTGTTCTGGATCGGACCGACGCCGGTGCCCTGCTCGGACCCGTCACCGACCTTCACCGTCTTGGCGTATTCGGCAATGGCCTTCGACAGGTCGTCGTAGATGTCTTCGTGGATGTAGACGCGCTTGGCGGCGACGCAGATCTGGCCGGCGTTGGTGAAGCTCGACCAGAACAGCTGCTCGGCCACCTTCTCGACGTCGGCATCGGGCAGGACGATCGAGGCATCGTTGCCGCCCAGTTCCAGCGTGATGCGCTTGAGGTCCTTCGAGGCGCCTTCCATGATGCGCTTGCCGGTCGCGGTCGAACCGGTGAACGTGATCTTGTCGATGTCGGGGTGCGAGGTCATCATCGGGCCGAGCGCATCTTCGCCGGTGATGATGTTGACGACGCCAGCGGGCACGATGTCCTTGATCAGCTCGGCAAACTTGAGCGTGGTCAGCGGCGTGAACGGCGAAGGCTTGAGCACGATGGTGCAGCCGGTGAGGATCGCGGGCGCGATCTTCTGCACGGCCATCAGCAGCGGGAAGTTCCACGGCACGATGCCCGCAACCACGCCGACCGGCACGCGGCGGGTGCGGCTGAAGCGGGTATCGCTGTCCTCGTTGACCGTCTCTTCAAGCGTCAGCGTGGACTGGGCGTTCATGATGCCGGCGCAGGCGCCGATCTCGTGCTGCGCCTGATGATGCGGCTTGCCCTGCTCGCTGGTGAGCAGGCGGTAGAGCTCGTCGAAGTTGGCTTCGATCGCTGCCGCCATGTTGCGGATGACGGCGCGGCGATCATCGACCGGGGTCTTCGACCAGGTCTTGAAGGCAGCGCGCGCGGCAGCGACGGCGCGGTCAAGTTCTTCGGCTCCGCAGGCGGGCACGCGGCCGATGACCTGCTCGTTCGCGGGGTTCACGACTTCGAGCGAATCTGCGGTCGTGACCAGCTCGCCATTGATCAGGTTGGGATAAAGATGCGTCATGAATCTCTCCACTCGATTATAGTTGCTATGACTCATAGCATTCTTGTCAGCGGGCTTCCAGAGCCTTGTCCTCGTTCGCCCGCTTGATCAGGTAGTGGCGGATGTTGTCTGCGTCCTCGGGCTTCAGCGCCGACTTGAACGAGACCATGCCGTTGTGCTGAAGCGCGCCGTCGATCACCACCGAACGGATCGCTTCGGGCGCATTGAGCGCGGCCGAGTGGCGCAGGTCGGGGTTCACGCCACCGGCCACTGCGGCGTCGCCATGGCAGACGTTGCAGTAGCGGCCGTAGAGTTCGCCACCGGCCTTGGCCTGTTCCGGCGTACCGGTGAACGGCGGCGGATCGAGCACCATCTTGGCCATCGGCGGAGCAGCAGGCAGCGTCGCCTTGCCGCCAAGCTTGAACACGACGAGGCGGCTGATGTTGCGCTGCTTCTTGGCCTTGTGCGCGAGGACGCCGGTGGCAACGTCCCACACGCCGCCCCAGCCGACCATGACCGCGACGTACTGTTCGCCGTCGATCGCATAAGTCATCGGCGCGGCGATGATGCCGCTCTGCGCCGGGAACGACCAGAGCTGCTTGCCCTTGTCGGCGCTGTAGGCAACGAAGTCACCGCCCGCAGTGCCCTGGAACACGAGGTTGCCGGCGGTCGAAAGGATGCCGCCATTGGACGGACTCGGCAGTTCGACCTTCCATGCTGCCTTTCTGGCAACCGGGTCCCAAGCCAGCAGCGTACCGGTGGTTGCGCTCATCGCGGCGGAGCGGGCCTTGGCGTCAGCCGGCATGGCGGTAACGTAGCCGTCAAGCCCGGTCTGGAAACCGATGTCGGTGGCCTTCCAGTCCTTCGCCGCCGCATAGGGGAATGCTGCATTGTTGACGGGCAGGTAGAGCAGGCCGGTCTTCGGGCTGAAGCTCTGCGGCTGCCACGAGTGCGCACCGACCGCGCCGGGCAGGCTGACAAACGGCGCGCCCTTCTCATAGCGGGCTGCGGGGTTGACCGTGGCCTTGCCGGTGTTGGGATCGATGCCAGTCGCCCAGTTCACCATCACGAACGGCGTTGCCGAGATGAACTGGCCGGTCTTGGCGTCAAGCACGTAGACATGACCGTTCTTGGGCGCATGCAGCACGACATGGCGCTGCTGGCCGCCGATGTTGAGGTCCGCCAGCGTGATCTGCTGGGCGCTGTCGAAGTCCCAGCGGTCTTCCGGGGTTTCCTGAAAGTGCCAAGCATATTCGCCGGTATCGGCATTCACCGCGACGATGGACGAGGTGTAGAGGCTGTCACCCTCACGCCCGGACGCAGCGGGATTCCACGGCTCGGCATTGCCGGTGCCGAACAGTACGAGGTTGGTCGTCGGATCGTAGGTGATCGAATCCCACACCGTGCCGCCACCGCCGAGCTTCCACCATTCGCCCGCCCAGGTCTTGGCAGCGTTCTCCATGGCCTTGTTCTCGAAGCCATCGGCGGGATTGCCCGGAACGGTGTGGAACTTCCACACCTCGTTGCCGGTGTTGACATCATAGGCCGCGATATAGCCGCGCGCCTTGTATTCCGAACCGCCGCTGCCGATCAGGACCTTGCCCTTCACCACGCGCGGCGCGCCGGTGATGGTATAGTCCTGCTGGTTGGGAACGACGACCTTCGACCACACAACCTTGCCGGTCTTCTGGTCGAGCGCGACGAGGCGACCGTCGAGCGTGCCGACAAAGACCTTGTCGCCATAGAGCGCGACACCGCGGTTGACGGCATCGCAGCAGGCGCGGACCAGCGTCTCGCGCGGCACTTCCGGATCGTAGGACCACTTGAGCGCGCCGGTCTTGGCATCGAACGCCTTCACCATCGACCACGCGGTCGAGATGTAGAGCGTGCCATCGTGCATAAGCGGGGTGGCTTCCTGCCCGCGTGCGGTCTCAAGGTCGTGGAACCAGGCGAGGCCGAGCTGGCCGACGTTGCTGTCGTTGACCTGGGTCAGGGGTGAGAAGCGTTGCTCGCCATAATCACGGCCATAGCTCAGCCACTCGCCTTCCGGCACTTGTGCGATCATCGCATCGGTGACGCCCGCCGTGGCGACGCCAGCACCGCCGCCATCGCTCTTGATGTTGCACGCCGCCAGCGGCAGCAGTGCGGCCATCAGTCCCAGGACCTTGAAACGCATATCCAGCTCTCTCCCGACTGTCCGTTTTGCGGATCAGTTGACCATACGATCGGCGTTGCCCCAATAGGGAACCCGCAGCGCCTTCTTGTCCATCTTGCCCGCTGCGGTGCGCGGAATCGAGTCGATAAACGTGACAGATTTCGGCGCCTTGACCCCGCCCAGTCGCTCCTTGGCATAGGCGATAATTTCGGCCTCGGTAATGCCGTCTGCAACGACCACCGCGTGGACCTGTTCCCCCCACTTCTCGTGCGGGATGCCGAAGACGCAGGCCTCGCGCACTTGCGCCAGTTCGGTCACTGCAGCCTCGACCTCGGCGGTGAACACGTTGAAGCCGCCCGAGACAACCATGTCCTTCTTGCGGTCGACGATGTAGAGGTAGCCGTCCTTGTCGAACTTGCCGACGTCACCGGTGTGATGCCAGCCGAACTTGCGGATTTCGGCGGTTTCCTCGGGCTTTTCGAAGTAGGAATGGGTGACCAGCGCGCCGCGCACGCAGATCTCGCCAGCCTCGCCCAGCGGCACTTCGTTGCCATCGTCGTCGAGCAGCTTGACCTTGATGGAGCGCGTCGGCTTGCCGCAGGCGGCCAACTTCTCGGGCGCCGAAGTAGCGAACTTCGCCACGTCCTCGGGCGGGAACCACGCCACGATCATCGGGCATTCGACCTGACCATAGGACTGGCACATCGCCGGGCCGAACACTTCGACCGCCTGACGCAGCTTTTCCGGGCTGCACGGCGAGCCGACGAGGATGAAGATGCGCAAGGACGAGTAGTCGTGATCGCCAAGTTCCGGCGAGGCCAGCAACTGGTAGAGCGCCGTCGGCGGCAGGTACATGTGGGTGACCTTGTACTCCGCGATGGTGCGAAGCACGCGCTCGGCATCGAAGCCGGGCAGGATCACCTGCGTGGCGCCGAGGCTCAGCGTGGAAAGCGCGATCGGGCCAGCGGCGTGGGTGATCGGCGCAGAAACCAGCGCCACCGGGGAATCGGTGCGCCCGCCCATGCCGTCGGCGGCGGTCTCGATCATCGTGCCCCAGCCGAGGTTGGTCACGTTCGCGCCCTTCGATGGGCCAGTGGTGCCACCAGTCGGGAAAATGCCGACCATGTCCATCAGGTTGCCGAACGCATCGATCTCGGGTTCGACGAAATCGGCTTCGCTCACGCCCGCCATGAACTCGTCGAGGCTCGGGTCGTCGCCCATGCGCTTGTCGAGGCAGACGAAGTGCTGGAGCGTGGGGCACAGGTCCTTGAGCTGCTGGACTTCGTCGGCCTTGGACGAGTGATAGACCAGCCACTTGAGGCGGACGTAGTTGATGTAGGCGGCGTTGGCGTCGATCGCATTGCGGGTGTTGACCGGGATCCACTTGCCGTTGGCGCGCCACATCGCCAGCAGGACGACCAGCAGCATGCCGTCGTTCGGGCCATAGAGGCCGAGGCAGTCCTGGTTCTCGAAACCACCCTTCTGGAGGGCTGCCGCGATGCGTTCGGACAGGGCCTTGGTCTCGGCAAAGGTCAGCTTCAGGCCGGTCTCGGTGTCGACGATGGCGAGACGCTGCGGATCGCGATCGTGGCCGCGGTCAAAGTAGTCGATGGCGCGCATTGGTTATCCCCAACGGTTGATTTCAGGCCCCGGCGCCCAGGCGCGGAGCGGTTCGGAAACGGTCGATCTGGCAAGTGCCGCCTTGACGCAGGGCTGTGCCAGCGTGTGGGCGAGCCACGCGGTCGTCAGCGGCGCATGGGCGAAGGCACCGGGGCGCAGAAGCTGCATCCCGGCAAGCCACGAACAGGTGACGAGATCGGCAATCGAGAACGTGCCCATCAGCCATTCGCGCCCATCGGCAAGCTGCTTCTCGCAGCGCTCGACCGCGGCGGCGACCTTGGTCTCGCAGTCGGCCACTTGCGCGGCATCGACGACATCGTCGTTCAAGGCCTGCCAGCGCTGGCGCAGGTCATCCGAGACGATGCGCGCCGCGAGGCCCGCGAACTCATCGGCCGGAGTGGCGGCGATTGCATGCTGCGAGGTGGCGAGATTGCCGAGCAGGGCAGCAGCGGGCGACAGCCGCTCGGTGATCTGGCGGCACCACATCATCATTTCCCAGCGCGCATAGGCGTCGGCCGGCTGAAGCCCTGCACCACCGGCTGCTTCGTCGAAGTACTGTGCGAGGAACACGGACTCGGTCATTGCCTCGCCATCGATCACCAGCACCGGGCCTTCGCCCTCGATGCACAGGTCCAGCGCGACGGGATCGGCAATGTCGGGAAGCGCGTGGCGTTCGCCCGCCAGCAGGTCGATGCGGCGGCATTCGATGTCGAGGCCGGACTGCGCGAGGGCGGCAAGAACGGTCAGCGATGCGCCATTGGGCTCGCCGTGGTAGAGAATCGCGCTCATCCTTCGATCTCCGCCATGATCAGGCCGTAGCGATGGGCGAGGTCGGTCTTGCCCATGGCCCAGGTCTTCCTGACCGCTTCACGGGTATAGACCCGCTTGAGCCAGCGCATGATGTTCGGCGTCTTGTCCTTGCCGGCAAGATCGGGCTGCGACAGCGGCAGCGAATAAGTGCTGTTGAAGATGTTGATGTCGGCAAGGCTGTACTGGTTCGAGCCGACATAGGGCCGCTTGCCCAGTTCCTCTTCCAGCTTGGCAATGCCGAGCCCGACGCGGCGGCGGCTTTCGGCCATTTCGCTTTCGGAGAAATCGCCATTGATCGCCTTGCGCCATGCAACGCGACGTTCGGGCAGCGGGATGCGATCGATCGCGGCGTCAAGTTCGGCAGGATCGCGCTGGCGGACCATGGGCCCGACGAACACGCTCCAGCCGATCATCGAGAAGCTCGGGCCAAGCCACTGGTCCATGAACTTCATCCACCAGCGCACCCGCCAGCGGTCCTGCGCGTCCGACGGCATGAGGTCAGGCCCGTCGAACCGGTCGTTGACGTATTCCATGATCGCGGTGCTTTCGGTCAGCACGCGTTGTTGACCATTGGCCGTGTGCGTCATCGCCGGGATCGTGCCCTGCGGATTGATCGCGAGGTATTCAGGCTTGTGCTGGTCGAACTGCAGCATGTCGATGTAATGGCTGGAAAAGGGCACGCCCTTCTCCATCAGCGCCAGCATCGGCTTGCCCGAGTTGGCATTGGGTTCCCAATGATAGAGGGTTACCGCGTCCATACGTTGCCCATCGGTTGCATCGCCTCTCTCCCGATTCCGATACGTGCCGGAATTTGTTAGTAACACATACTAATTACGCGGGAGCGCGGGTCAAGCCCGCTGACTGCCAAAATTGCAGCGATGGGCTAGCCGGGTGTACGGCGAGGGAGCAGTTGCCGTTTCGGAAGGTTTCACCAAATGAAACCGTCCGCCATGGAAAAAGGGGCACGTTCCATCGAACGCACCCCCTTTTCGAGACCATGCCATTGCGCCGGGACTGTTTAGCGCGCCGTCATCGTCCAGCGGAAAAGATGCGTGCGACCGGAGAGGGGGGCGGCGGCACGAGTCTCTTCCGAAAGGCGCAAGCCTTGCGCCTCGAGAACGCCTCTTAGCGCGGTCCAGTCGCTCCAGCGTGTGACCCCGGTCACGGCTCGAGGGGAATTGATCGCACGCACCCCTTCGGCGGTGCCGTGGGCAAGATCGATCATTGCGGCCCCCCGGTGCGCTGCGGCAAAAGCGGCGGACTCCGGAATGCGGCTGTCGAACACCACCAACGCCGATGGCTTGACCATTGCTGCCACCGCGGGCGTTGCGGCGACCGCTCCGGCCAGCGCGCCACCCTTGAGCATCGAACGACGGGAAACGCGCATCAGCCCGCCTTCCCGAGATACTTGGCCACGGCATCGAGCTCGGCATCGGTCAGGTCAACCTTGGTCTGCTGCGGCATCGCGCCCTTGCCCATGCGGACCACGGTCCTGACGTAATCGGCAGTCAGGTCGGTACGATTGGCGAGCAGGCCCTTGTCCGGCGTATTGCCCGCCATGACCTGCTGCTTGGTCAGGAGGTTGGTGCCCATGCCGCCAGTCAGGTGGCAATAGCCGCAGTGGACCTCGAACAGCACCTTGCCATCGCCACCGGGCTTGAGCCGGTCACCCGCAGGCGCAACCGGGCGCATCTGATACGGCGGGGGCGGACCGGGCGGCGGCCCCGGAGGAGCCGCGAGGACAGCAGTTGCGACCAGGCCGAGCGCGGCGACGAGAACGAGCGATGCACGGCTCATACCTTGTTGCTCCTTCCGCGCGCATCGGCATAGGCGGCAGGCCAGATGCCCTGCTTGCCCGGCGCGATGATGCCATTGGGATCGAGCGCGTTCTTCACTTTCTCGCCAAAGCGGCGCAGCGCGTGGTTGTTGAAATCGAAGGTTTCCATGACCGGGTCCATCCACCCGAGGTGCGTGCGGTATTCGGCGTAACCGGCCTTGGCCGTCTCGGTGATCAGCGCATCGAACAGCTTGCGCATCTTGACGACTTCCGCCGCATTGTCGCGGTCGTACATCAGCATGTTGACGTTGTTGGCAAAGCGCCCGCCAATGGTGAAGCTGGCGTAGAAATCGACATCGAAGTCCGCGATGATCTTGCGGCTGCGCGCCATCTGGTCGAGAACGTGCTTGCCGGTGGCCGGGACCACGGGCGAGAAGCCCATGTGCGCCCCGCGCCCGCCGATCCAGTCGGACATCTGCAGCGGCACGGCCGAGGGAATGCCCATTGTTGTATCGACGCCGTGGATGTAGTCGCCGGGGTGCCACCAGTGCTCGGCCGGTCCGGCGGCAAGGTTGCGCTTCATCGCGGCCTTGACCACTTCGGCCTTGGCCTTGACCACGCTCTCCTCACCATAGAGCCGCAGCGCGACCTGCCAGTAGCCCAGCTTGTGCTCTTTCAACAGCTCCTCGACGCGCCATTCGGGGATGGCCGAGGGCTTGTCCCAGAAGTCGCGGCGCTGGCCTTTGAGGACCATCTTGCCCAGCCACGAGGGGATGAACACGTTCTGGTCGATCAGCCCGGAAATCTTGAGCGGGGCGATGGTGTCGACCACCCAGCCGATGTCCTCGACCTTGGGTATGTCCCACACGATCTCGAGCGAGCTTTCCGGCGCGGGCTGGAGCCACACGCCCGCCTTGGTGACCACGCCGAGGTTCGACTGCGAGAACGCGAGGTCGAAAGTCGGGCCATAGCTCATCGGGAAGAGGTGCCAGGCCGGGTTGTTGCTCATCGCGCCCATGCCCGTGCGGACAAGGTCACCGTCAGGAAGCACCGCCTCGATCCCGCAAAGGTTGCGGGCGTGCAAGCCATAGGGCGTGTAGCCGATGCCATGTTCGAGCGCATTGCCGAGAACGGAACCCCAGGCGTTCCCCGGAACCGACATCCACAACGGCGCCTTCTCGCGCTGGATGTGTTCGTAAAGGTCAAAAAAGCCGACGCCCGGCTCGACCACGCAATAGGCCAGCTTGGTATCAAGCTCGAGGATCTTGTTCATCCGGCCAAGGTCAAGCACGACCGTGCCCGGCAGGCGCGGCGCCGCCGTGCCGTACCCCAGGTTCTTGCCGCGCGCGACCGGCCAGAGCGGCGTCTTGTGCTCGTTGGCAAGCCGCACGATCGCCCGCACTTCGTCGACCGAGGCCGGGGCGACGGCGGCCGAGGCGGGCCACTCCTCCGTGCTGCCGGGAGCGTAGGTATCCGAATAGGCGTCGCGGTCGGCGTCGGAGTCCATCACCCAGTCCTTGCCGACAACGCCGGCAAAGGCGGTCATTGCCGCCTGGAACTGCTTGGGACTGACACGCGGAGGCAGGTGCAGCTTCAAGGCTTGGACTCTCCCGTCACTTCTTTTCTAACAATTGTTATCGTTATGCGCGTGTGTCGCCTAGGCGTCAAGCCTCACGTCAGCGCGTAGTACTTGACGTAGTTGCCGTCCGGCTTGCGCTCGCCAACGCCGATGAAGACGTGGCGCGTCAGCCAGTCGTGCTTGCCCTTGCTGGTCTCGAACGTGGGCTGGGCGCGCAGGTAATACTCGGCATGCGGCACCGGCTCTCCCCCGGCAAAGGCCCAGGCACGCAGCCGGTCCATCGTCCCCGGCTCGCGTCCCCACAGGAAACCCTTGTTCTGCATGTAGATCAGCGTGCCGTCATCGACCTCAAGGACATAGCGCGCATCGAACACGGCGGTGTCGTCGGGCCGGAAGAAGGCATAGTCGCCGCCGGAATTGGGCACAGCCCTGCCCTTCAGGCGCGGCCCTTCAAACTCGCCGTCATCGACATAGACGGCGCTGCGCATCCCGCCCGACGGCAGGTCCGGCACCATTTGCACGCGGGTGAAGCGCAAGCGGCAAGCGAAGGCGAATTCGAGGCGGGGATTGTCGAGCGTGGAGAAGTCCATTTGCGGGCCTTTTCAAGGGCGCCACCATTCCTCGTCATCCCGGGCTTGACCCGGGATCCCGCTTCTTGTTGCGAAGCGTGAGAAAGGCAGCGGGACCCCGGGGTCAAGCCCGGGGTGACGGTACTCTGTTTGTCGAGCAGCACACGGCATCAATAATTGCTCAGGATCGTCAGGCTCGGCCCGTCGAGCGGCTTGCCGGCTTTCTGCTTGGCGAGTTCGTCGGCGCGGGTCTTGCCCTGCAGGTCGATCAGATAGGCGTGGATCGCATCGGCATCGCCGGGCGAGAGGATGTCGTCCCAGCGCGGCATCCCGTTGGGCGTCAGCAGCCCTTCCAGCACGATCTGGCGAAACGCCTCGTGCGTGCCCGGTTGCATCCGCCGCAAGTCGGGCGTGATCGAACGCGGTTGGTTGGCATGACAGATCGCGCAGTTGCCGAAGAACAGCCCCTGCCCCTTGGCGATCATCGCCGCCGTCACGCCAGGAGCCTGAGCCGGAGCTTCCGGCGCAACCTCCAGTGGCGGCAGCAGATCGGGCATCGGCACCTTGCCGCCCCCCAGCTTGAACACCAGCAACCGGTTCATGTTGCCGCGCGTGTAGGCGGCGGAATAGCGCGGCACGAAGGGATAACCTCCCCCGCCCCACCCGGCCATGACCGCGATGTACTGCACGCCCTTGACCTCATAGGTCATCGGCGCGGCCATGATCGCGGTTCCGGTATCGATCTCCTTGAGCAGCTTTCCGGTCTTGGTTTCGCGCACGAACAGCTTGCCGGTGACGCCGCCATAGATGGTAAGGCCCGATGCAGTGGTCAGCACGCCCCCGCGATCCTGCCAGCCGGCCGTATCAGCCGACCAGACCGTCTTGCCTGTAAGCGGATCGATCGCGCGGATCTGCGCAGTGGCCGGTTGCCTCAGCGCCTCCTGATAGGCGGGCAGCTTGCGCACCGCATCGCCGAACTCGGGCGGGAAAGCGCCGAGCGCTTCCTTAACGTCCGGCGTGAAGATGAGCGCGGCGTCATTGTTCAGCCCGCGCGCCTTCAGTGGCTTGGCGCCCGGCGTCATGAAGATCAGGTTGCCCATGTCGAGCACCGCGCCGATGTAGAGTCCTGTCGCCGGATCGTAGCTGGCAGGATGCCAGTTGCGTGCGCCGGTGGTGGCCGGGAACACGATCTTGGGACCGGTGGTGTAATCTGCCGCTTCCGGGTCGAGCACCGGGCGTCCGGTCTTCGGATCGATGCCCTTGGCCCAGTTGGTGCGCACGATGGGATTGGCGCGCAGCAGCTTTCCGTCGCGCCGGTCAAGGATATAGAGATAGCCGTTCTTGGGCGCATGGAGCACAACCGGACGGTTCTCGCCGTCGATGTCCATGCGGGTGAAGATCATCGGCTGGGTGGCGGTAAAGTCCCAGTTGTCGCCGGGCGTTTCCTGATAGTGCCACTTCATGCGGCCCGTCTTCGGATCGAGCGCAACAAGGCTGGCTAGGTAGAGATTATCGCCGCCCGAAGGCGAACGCTTCGATGTGGCATAAGGCCCGCCGTTTCCGGTGCCGACAAGGACCAGCCCGGTTTCGGGATCGTAGTTGATCGCGTCCCACGGGCTGCCACCGCCGCCGATATCCCAGCGGCTGTTCGGGTCCCAGGTCTTGAGCGCGGCTTCGAGTTCGGGCGTTTCCTGCGGCCCGAGCTTCGGATCGCGCGGGATGACGTGCCAGCGCCAGCGCAGCTTGCCGGTATCGAGATCGAGCGCGGTGACATAGCCGCGCACGTCGTACTCGGCGCCGCCCATGCCGATGACCACGACATCGCCAGCCACTTCCGGAGCACCGGTCGAGTTGTCGCCCTTGGCGCGGTTCTCGATGAAGTCGCTCTTCCACACGACCGTGCCGGTCCGGGCGTCGAGCGCATACATCCAGCCATCGAGGCTGGCGACGAAGACCTTGCCCCGCGCCACGGCGACGCCGCGATTGACCATGTCGCAACAGACCGTGCGGTTGACCTGCATGTCGACGTCCGGCTCGAACCGCCAGAGTTCTTTTCCGGTCGCTGCATCGAAGGCGTAGGCACGGCCCGTGGTGCCGGACGTGTAGAGCACGCCATCGACCACGACCGGAGTCGCTTCCTGCCCGCGGAAAGTGTCGAGGTCCGCCGCCCAGGCGAGACCCAGCTGGCTGACGTTCTCTGCGTTGATTGCCGTCAGGCGCGAATGGTGCGTCTTGCCGGAATCGCCGCCGGGGCTGGTCCAGTCAGGCCCTGCGCCCACCTGCGGAGGGACTGCAGCGACGGTGCAAGCTGCGACAGCCAGAGCTGCCAATCCCAATGCCCCCCTTCCGCTCATCCTGAGCCTGTCGAAGTATGACTTGAGCGCGGCGCCAGCATGCTTCGACAAGCTCAGCATGAGCGGAGTTCCGGCGGTGCCCATCACAGCGCATCCCACGGCGAAGGCATGCGATAGGGCACGGTAATGAAGTTCGCCTCGATCTGCTCGATCATGCCATGGTCGATCTTGAACAGTTCCGAGATGTAGAAACTGTGCGGCCGCAGCACCGGGCTCTTCACGGTGCGCCCATCCGTCAGCTGGAACTCGCGCAAGCGGCCGGAATGGTCGATGAAGCCGAATGCCAGCACCAGCCCGCGCTCTTCATCCACCAACGGGAAGCGGCGCGCGCGCAGATCGTCGTCATAGCGGTAGTTGCCCATGCGGAACTGCTCTTCGCAGCCGAGCGCCGAGACCGGGACGATCTTGGCGAAATCGGGATTGCGCGTGGTCTGGACGCCGTTTTCCACGCGGTTGCAATCGGGGTGGAACTTGGTGTGGATCGTCCCGTCGTTGCGCTGGAGCGTGTCGAAATAGCCGTTCGACAGGCGCACCATCTCCTCGCGGGAGACCGGGGCTTCCGGTTCGCGGTGCAGGATCGGCTTGTCCCAATAGCGGCAGTTCTCGAACTTGATGCCGCTGTCGGACTGGCGGACGATCAGCATCTCGCATTCCGCGATCTGACCGGCTTCGTTGACGGCGAGGCGGAGGGTGAAAGCGGATTCCTCGATGGGCTCGATCACCGTGCCGAAGTAGCCCACTTGCCCGCTCTTCACGTCGGCAAAGCGCAACTGATAGTCGCCCAGCCGGTCGATCGTGCCCCACACGCCATCGCCGATCTCCAGCATGACGTTGTTCTCGCTGTGATGCGCGCCCGGCGCCCAATCGAGCGCGTGGGGATCGCGCGCGTTCAGCGCGGCCAGGAACCGGTCAAGGACGGCATAGAGCTCGGCGCGGGTCATCGATTCTCCCAAGGCAAATTGAGGCTTTGACGGCCTTCTCGTAGCAAGGCATACTCTACCAATTGTTATAAATAAAGGGGAGAGGCGCATGGCGCGGACAGCGGCCGAACAGGCCAACCACGACCTCGTGCTGGAGATGTACCACAAGGTCCTGATCGCGATGGATAGCAGCGCTGTCGATCGCTACATCGCAGCCGAATACGTGCAGCATTCCTCGCTTGCCGAACCAACCGTGGAAGCGCTCAAGGGCTTCCTCGACCGGGTACGTACCGAATCCCCCGACGCCACCCAGACCATCCACCGCAGCTTCGTCGACGGCGACCACGTCATCACCCACACCCATGTCGTGCGCTGGCCGGGCGATCCGGGCTTGGCCGTGGTCGATATCTTCCGCGTGGAGGACGGCCTGATCGTCGAGCACTGGGACGTGATCCAGGATGTGCCGGCCCAGCCGGTCAACCCCAACAGCATGTTTTGAAGGGAGAGACACGATGCGCCTTCTTGCCACAGCAATTGCCCTTGCCCTCACCGCTACCGCCGCACAGGCCGAGGAATGCAAGCTGACCCCGAAACAGGTCGTCAGCCAGTTCATGGACGAGTTCTACATCCAGAAGAAGGTCCGCTCCTCGTTCGAACGCTGGGTCGATCCCGGCTACATCCAGCACAACCCCTATGCCGCCACGGGTCGCGAAGCGGCAATCGGCTTTCTCGAGAAGTTCGTCGAGCAGAACCCCGGCCAGCGCACGACGATCCACCGCATTATCGCCGATGGCAACCTCGTCGCCGTCCACAGTCACGGCTGGATGGAAAACGGCGACGCAGCGGCCAAGCGCGGCTTTGCCGTGGTCGACATCTTCCGCGTCGAAGGCTGCCGCGTGATGGAACACTGGGACGTGCTCTCCCCGGTCCCGGAGACTGCCGCCAACTCGAAGACGATGTTCTGAGGCGCCCCTCCCCTTGCTTCGTCACCCCCCTGAGTTCACAAACGAAGTGCAACACCTCAGACAGGTGTTGCCATGTCGAGATACACCCAGCTTTCGCTTGAGGAGCGATGCTCGATTGCCCGGCTTCGCGAAGCCGGGCAATCGAT
>NZ_JADQDC010000017.1 GCF_015694345.1 Novosphingobium jiangmenense | reverse complement strand
GCGCAAGCAGAAGCTCGTTCTTCTCAGCTTCGCTCAGCACATGAAGCGGGGGTGGGGCCATCCCAAGGGTGAATCAAACTCCGAGTCACCGCGCAACCATTTTCTGCCAACCTCGTGAGCAGTTACGGAAAAAGCTCCATACCAGCGGGAATATGTCCAAGATCTAATATGCTTCGAATTGTATCTTGTCGCTCATCAACGAGATCGCGGAACGTTGAGCTTACGAAAATTTGATACTTCTTTGCCATACTAGGTGAGTACCATCTGGTTTGATCTTTGATGCGGTGTGCTAGGTAATCTGTAACAGGTATTGATCCGAGAAAAAATGGGGCGAGAAGAAGGAGGACCGAGAATTTCTCCGATCTTAACACCAAATTGGCCGGAAAACTTCTTTCAGTGGCTCTTTGGGACGCGCACCTGCTTCTCAACCAGCGCAATCGCCGTCGCCACGGCCATTTCCTTCGTCAGGTTCGACGTATCCAGCAGCGCCGCGCCCTCGGCCTGCCGCAGCGGGGCCTCCGCGCGGTTGCGGTCGCGTTCGTCTCGTTCCGCCAAGTCAGCTTCGATTTCGGCGCGTTCGACGTCCTTGCCGAATTGCTTCATTTCCACCCAGCGGCGCATCGCGCGTGCGCTGACGCTGGCGGTGACGAAGAGTTTGGCGTCGGCATGGGGGGCGATGACGGTGGCGATGTCGCGGCCGTCTAGGACGGCGCCGCCGGGTTGGTTCGCAAAGGCTTGCTGGCGTTCGAGCAGGGCGGCGCGGACGGCGGGGTGGATGGAGACGCGGCTGGCGTAGCCGCCGGTTTCCTCGCTGCGCAGTTCGGGGTCCGCCAACAGGCTTTCCGGGAAGGCGCAGGCGGCGAGGGCTGCTGCGGGATCGTCCGGGTTGCCGCCGCTCAGGAACACCTGACGGCCAACGGCGCGATAGAGCAGGCCGGTGTCGAGGTGGGGCAGGCCGTAGTGCGCGGCCAGCGCCTTGGCGATGGTGCCCTTGCCCGAGGCGGTGGGGCCGTCGACGGCGATGATCACGGGTTGGAACTCCGGTTGCGGAAGGCCTTGACCAGCCCCCATATCGCAATTGCCGCCCAGAAGAACTCCAGCACGAACGAGGCGGGGTTCATGTTGAACAGCAGCGAGATCGTCAGCAGCGCGGCGCCGAGCAGGTTGACGCCGTGCTGGACGAAGGGGTTGGGTCGGTCCTGCCGGGTGGCGTAGCCGTAGGCGAAGATGATGCAGGCGGTGCCGCAGAAGCCGACGAGGTTGGCCAGATCGTGGCTGGTCAACGCGTCGCGCCCTCGAGCAGGCTTTCGAAGACCGGGAAGCTGGTGGCGATGGGGCGGGTGTCATCGACCTCGACGCCGCGCTTGCTGGCGATGCCTGCGATGGCCATCGACATGGCGATGCGGTGATCGAGGTGGGTGACGACGCTGCCGCCTTCAGCCGTGCCCGGAAGCGGATCGCCGCCGGTGCCGTCGATGATCAACCCGTCCTCGGTTTCGGTGACGGTGGCTCCGGCCAGTTCCAGCGCGGCGCGCATGGCGCTGATGCGGTCGCTCTCCTTGACGCGCAGTTCTTCGAGGCCGGTGGTGACGGTGCGGCCCTTGGCGAGCGCGGCGGCGACGAAGAGGATGGGGAATTCGTCGACCATGCTCGGCACCACGGCGGGATCGACGTCGATGCCGGTGAGCAGCGAATGGCGAACGCGCAGGTCGGCCACGGGTTCGCCGCCCACGTCGCGGCGGTCGAGTTCTTCGATCGAGCCACCCATCAGGCGCAGGACGTCGAACAGCGCGGCGCGGGTGGGGTTGAGGCCGACGTTCTCGACCACGAGGTCTGACCCTTCGACCAGCAGCGCGGCGACGACGAAGAAGGCGGCGGAGGAGGGATCGCCGGGGACGACGATGTCCTGCGGGCGGAACTCGGCCTCGCCGCGCACCTTGATCACGCGCGCGCCATCATCGTCGATGTCGACGGTCAGCTCCGCGCCGAAGCCGCGCAGCATGCGCTCGGAATGGTCGCGCGTCGGGATCGGTTCGATGACGGTGGTCACGCCGGGCGTGTTGAGGCCTGCCAGCAGGATCGCACTCTTCACCTGCGCCGAGGCGACGGGGAGACGGTATGCGATGGGCACGGCAGGCGAGATGCCGCGAAGCGTGAGTGGCAGTCGGCCGCCGGGGCTGGCGGTGAACTCTGCGCCCATCGCCGAGAGCGGATCGATCACGCGGCCCATCGGGCGCTTGGACAGCGAGGCATCGCCGACGAAGGTCGCAGTGATGGGGTGGCTGGCGACGAGGCCCATCAGCAGACGCGTCGAAGTGCCGGAGTTGCCCATGTCGAGCGCCTGTTGCGGCTGGAGCAGCCCGCCGATGCCGACGCCGTGGACGTGCCACATGCCATCGGCGTCACGCTCGATCGTCGCGCCCATCGCGCGCATGGCGGCGGCGGTGGAAAGCACGTCCTCACCTTCGAGCAGGCCGGTCACGCGCGTCTCGCCCACGGCAAGAGCGCCGAGCATTATGGAGCGGTGGCTGATCGATTTGTCGCCGGGCACGCGGATGCGGCCCTTGAGCGGTCCATTGGCGGTGAAGCGGCGAGGGCGCATCTGGGCGGGATCGTGAGAGGACACGTCAGGACTTTCGGAGCGGGGAGGGCGGATAAGGCGCGCGGCTTTTGACAGCAGCGCGCCGCTATGGCAAGGCGCGCGCTCTCTTGATTCCGCGCACGTGCGGACCCATCAAGCGTGCAGTTTCTCCGCCCGGTGCGTATCCTAGTCCTGCCGGGCCAGACTTGAGGAAGTTTCATGGTCAAGCCGGAATGGGGCGCCAAGCACAGCTGTCCGAAGTGCGGCACCCGCTTCTACGATCTGGGCAATGCCGACCCGATCACCTGCGTCGAGTGCAAGTACACCTGGACCGCCGAGCCGGTGCTCAAGTCGAAGCAGCCGATTCCCTACGAGGAAATCCAGAAGGACAAGGTCGACGCCGCGCCTGACGTCGATCTGGCCGACGAGGATCTCGACATCGATGAGGACGGCGATTCGCCGGACAACGACGTCGACCTCGGCGGTGACGACGATCTCGGCGTTGCCGGCCACGACGGCGACGACGACGAAGTTTGATGTTTTCGGGGCCGGTTTCCGGACCGGCCCCAAAAAAATTCGGGCAGCGTTTTTTTCGTCTTGCCAGTCGCAGCAACCTCCCTTAGAGGCGCGGCTCCCGGCGAGAGACACCGCCGGAACGGTTCACCTCCCAGGGTGAATTCGATGGGAAATGGGGCCTTAGCTCAGCTGGGAGAGCGCCTGCATGGCATGCAGGAGGTCAGCGGTTCGATCCCGCTAGGCTCCACCATCCCTCCTTCGAAAGGCCGCCTCCGGGCGGCCTTTTGCGTATCGGCAGAGCGCAAGCAGGATGCGGTGTGATCGGTCCGCCGCGATGCGATTGACGAAGATCACAGCCTTGCTAGCGTCGGATCAACTAAAGGGCCGCACACCTCCTTTTTGCCGGAAGAGCTGTCATGCGCCGCGTCCCCAAGCCCACTGTCATTTCCTGCCGGATTGCGGCGACAATTGCCGCCGCTGCCCTTGTGGCCAGCCAGGCCTCGGCACAGTTCGGGGGCTTCAGCATTCCCTCTATCCCGCGCAGTTCTTCGTCGACGCAGAAGAGCGCCGATGGCTGTCCCAAGGGCAAGAGCAAGAGTGCGGGTTCTTCCGTGCTCGGCGGACTGCTGGGCCAGGGCATCGGGCGCGCGGCCAGTTCGGCCGGCATCGGCAGCTATTTTCCCTCGGCCGAGTTCGCCGATACGCTGACCAATGCCATTGCCTGCCGCCTCGATCCCGAAGAGCAGAAGCAGGCCGCCGAAGCGACCGTTGAAGCGACGCGGGGCGAGGAGGTGGGCAGCAGTTCGTCCTGGACCTCGAACACGCGCGAAAACGTCTCCGGCACCTCGACGATCACCGCGCGCAATGATGAAGTCGCTTCCAACGGCGCGACCGGGCGACAGTGCATCACGGTGACCGACGTGATCATCGTCAATGGCGAGGAGACCACTGCCAACAAGCGCATGTGCCGCGCGCCCGGCTCGGCACGCTATTCGCTGGCGGCCTGATGCGGCTGATCTTTCCGGTTCTGGCTCTGCTGCTGGCAACAGGGGCGACCAAGCCGGTCGCCATGGATCTTAAAAACCCGACCTGCCCGGAAAAGCCGGACTGGGGTGTGGCCAAGGCGATGACACTCACCGCAGCGGACAGGGGTGGCAAGCGCGTTCTGATCGCAGACGGCATCATTGACTCGCGCCTGCCCGAGCGACTGAAAGCCGCGATCGATGCCGACGAGCGGATCGAGGAGGTCTGGCTTAAATCGCGCGGCGGCGATGCCCAGGCCGGCAACCGCGCGGGCAAGGTGATTCGCTCCTACCCCGGCATGGTCACGCGCATACCGGCAGGCTGGACCTGCTTTTCGGCATGCAACTTCGTGTTCATGGGGGGCGACCGGCGCTTCGTCGAACCGGGGGGCATGTTCATGGTCCACATGTTCACCCACACCGGTGATCGCGACGTCATCGAGATTTCGGTCGATGAAGGAACCGAGGAGACCACCCGCCTGATCGGCGAGATCGAACAGGCGAGCGCGTTGCTGGCGAGCGAGGACAACGACTTCCTGATCCGCATGGGTATCAGCCGCAAGCTGCTTACCGAGGTGATGTACAGGCAGCAGGCGGTCGCGACGAAGGAAAACCCCTCGACGCGCTATTGCCTGAGCCAGGACGAGGTGCGGAAGTACAACGTGGTGCCGATGGAGCGACCTGCGGGATGAGAACGAGGTGCCGCGCTTCGTATGAGGAAGCGCTGCGCCAAATCCTCTACTTCTTCAGCCCGATCTCGCGCAGGCGTTCCTGCAGGTAGTCGTCCGCAGTGATCGAAACCGGGTAGCGGTCGGGGTTCTCGGCGGTGATGCATTGCTCCATCGTCCTGAACGGGAAGTCGCTGCGCAGGTGCAGGAAGAACGGCATCGAATAGCGGCTGTGCTTCGCCCGCTCGCCCTCAGGGTTGCGCACGCGGTGCGTGGTCGATGGCAGGACGTGGTTGGTCAGGCGCTGCAGCATGTCGCCGATGTTGACCACCAGCGCGCCCTCGGGCGGGGAGACGCCGATCCATTCGCCCTGCTTGGTCAATAGTTCGAGACCGGCTTCCTCGGCACCCAGCAGCAGGGTGATCAGGTTGATGTCCTCGTGCGCTCCTGCCCGAATCGCGCCAGGTTCGGCATCGGCAGGCAGCGGCGGATAATGCAGCAGGCGCATCACCGAGTTGCCGTCCTCGATCGCGGGATCGAACCAGTGTTCGTCGAGCCCGAGCCAGACAGCGATGCGCGAGAGGATGCGTGCGCCGACGCGGTCGAATTCGGCATAGAGCGCCTCGAACGTCTCGCGGAAGCCTTCGGGGCGGGTCGGCCAGATGTTGGGGAACATCGACATTGCGGCAAGCGGATGGTCCGCAGGCAGATCGCGCCCGACGTGCCAGAATTCCTTGAGGTCGTGGCGCTTGGCGCCCTTGGCGATTTCGGTGCCGAACGGGGTGTAGCCGCGCGCGCCGCCGAGGCCATCGATGTAGTAGCTGCGCTTCTCGTCTTCGGGCAGGGCGAAGACTTCGGCGGTGAGCGCCCAGGCGCGGGCAATCAGGTCGGCGTCGATGCCGTGGTCGCGCACCATGGCGAAGCCGAAGGTCTGGAAGGATTCGCCAAGGTCACGGGAAAGCGTTGCGGGCTCGCTGTCGAGCGAGATCACCGGCAGGGTTTGCAGGGGCATGGTGTTCCAGTTCGGAAAATTGTCGCTATGGAAACCGCCTGTAACGGGATTCGCGTGGGGTTTCATGACCAAAATCAACATATCCGACACCACTGGCCGCAACCTCTGGCTGATGAAGTCCGAACCGGACGTCTATGGCTGGGACGACCTTGTCGCCGAGGGCGAGGGGACGTGGGACGGCGTGCGCAATCATCTGGCCGCGCGCAATTTGCGCACCATGCAGGCGGGTGACCTGGCGTTCTTCTATCACTCGAATATCGGCGTCGAGGTGGTCGGCGTGATCGTGATCAGCCAAGGTGGCCTGAGCGATCCTACCGATCCCGAAGGCAAGTGGGCCGCGGTCAAGGTCAAGCCGGTGCAGAAGCTGCCGCAGACGGTAACGCTCAAGCAGATCAAGGCCACGCCCGAGCTTCAGGAGATGGACCTGATCCGCCTTTCGCGATTGTCGGTGGGGTCAGTGCGACCGGACGAGTGGAACCTTATCCTGCGTATGGCTGGCGCGCTCTGAGCCGGAACCAGGGCTCTCGCAGGGCGTATTGATCTTCGTGAAAGCGATGAAACATCGCTGAAAAATCAAGGAGATCGACGATGGGTGAACTGACCGATCGGGCCAAGGGCCTTGCCAACGAAGCGATTGGCAACACCAAGCAGGCTGCCGGCAAGGCCACCAACGATGCCAGCCTCCACGCCGAGGGCGTGGTGCAGGAACGCAAGGGCGAACTCGATCAGGCCAAGGGCAAGGTCAAGGGCGCGCTCGGCGACGATATCTGAGCGCTCACGACGCGTTTTTGACCGGCAGGCCGGTCACCGGAGGCCGTCCCGCATGGGGCGGCCTCTTTGCATTTCACGGGGCTGTCCCGAACAGGAACGGTGACAAAATTCGCTGCGACGCCGGGATACCGGAAGGTGAATAAAGCGTTAAGATGCTCAACATGACCACGTCGTCCAGCACCGCCTTTGGCACTTCGCGCCATCCGTTCCGGGCAAGTTTGCCGCGCCATGCGCTGCGCGAACTGCCGCGTCATGAGCCCGAGGTGATTGCCGCGATGAAGCGCGCGGAAGCGCTGCTGCGAGAGACCGATATCCGGTCCGAGCCGGTCAACCTGCGGCGCATCTCGATGCAGGACTTGCGCGATTTCCTGATCGCCTACTGCGCCTGCTTCCTGGCGATCATGGCCTTTATCGCCTGATCAGGCTGCCTTTGCCGCCTTCTCAGCCCGATAGAGCAGATAGCCGAGCCATGCCGAGACCACGCACATCGCCGCGCCCAGCAGCAACTGGTCGACGATCGCCACGCTCGCAGCGCTGAGGCCGACAGCCAGCAGCGAGCCGATTACCATCGCGCCCGAATTGACGATGTTGTTGGCCGCGATCGTGCGGGCGGTTTCCGACTTGTCGACCACCGTCGTCAGGAAAGCGTAGAGCGGGACGACGAACATGCCACCCGCCACGGCAATGCCGAGCAGGCACAGCAGCAGCGGCACGGCGAGTGGCTGCGCGATGAATGTCGAGACGTCCATCAAGGGCATGCCGGGATGGGCGGGCCAGTAATCGCAGACCTCGTGGAAGGCGGCGATGAACACGCCCATGACGATCACTGAAGCCGGCGAATAGCGCGCCGAGACCGTGCCCTTGAGCAGCGCGTTGATCGACATCGAGCCGATCGCGATACCCACCGAGAACATGACGAGGAACAGGCTGGCCACTTCCTTGCTGGCCGAAAGCACGTTCTTGGCCAGCGGCGGGAACTGGATGAACAGCACTGTTCCCACCGTCCAGAAGAAGCTGATCGCGACGATGGCCATGAACACCTGCCGGTGCCGCGTGGTGTTGCGGATCAGCCGCCACGACGAGGTGAACACGTTGAAATCGATCTTCTGGGCTTCGACCAGCGGCGGGGCCGGGGGAACCTGTCGGCCGGAAAGATAGCCGATCAGTGCGGTGAAGACGACGCCTCCGGCCGCAACCTCAACCGGAATCCAGCCTGCCAGAATCGTCCCGGCAAGAATGGCGATATAGGTGCCTGCCTCGACGAGGCCAGTTCCGGCCAGTACCTCACCCTCGTGCAGGTGCTGCGGCAGGATGGCGTACTTGATCGGGCCGAAGAACGTGGAATGCACGCCCATCGCCAGCAGCGCGGCGAGCATCAGCGGAATTGCGATCTGCTCGACCTCGAAGCCCATCCACGCGAGCACCAGCCCGGTTCCGCCCACCAGCATGATGGCGATCTCGCAGGCCTTGACGATCCGGATGATCTTCGCCTTGTCGCGCATGTCGGCCAGTTGCCCCGCCAGCGCGGAAAGCAGGAAGAACGGCAGGATGAACAGGCCCGAGGCGATGGCCGAGAAGCGGGCTTCGGCAGCTTCCGAATTGTAGACGCTGTACACGACGTACAGGACCATCGCGTTCTTGTAGAGATTGTCGTTGAAGGCCCCCAGCAACTGGGTGACGAACAGCGGCAGGAAGCGGCGCGTGCGCACCAGATGCGTCGATGTTGTCATTTACCTTCTTGCCAGCATCTTTCCTTGCCCGCACCCTTAGCCCGATGAGGCACGCGGGCAAGAGCATTTCGGTCGATGAGGCGATAGTTGGCGAATGTTGCGATTCCGTTTGCCGCTTTCCGGCGTTAAGGCTGGCAAGATGCTGACGCTGCCCAACCTGCTTACGCTGTCACGGATCGTGACTGTTCCCCTCCTGGCAGCGCTGCTGTGGTGGCCTGAATGGCGGCTGGGTTACGGCCTCGCCTTCGGTGTCTACTGCCTGATGGGCGTGACCGACTACTTCGACGGCTACCTCGCGCGGGCGCAAGGTGCGGTCAGCAAGCTCGGCATCTTCCTCGATCCTATCGCCGACAAGATCATGGTCGCGGCGGTCATTCTGGTGCTGACCGCACAAGGCATCCTGCGCGGGCCCTACGTCGGCGACATGCATGTGATTGCAGGTCTGGTCATCCTGCTGCGCGAAATCGCGGTGTCGGGCCTGCGCGAGTTTCTCGGTGGCATCCAGGTCTCGGTCCCGGTCAGCCGCCTCGCCAAGTGGAAGACGACGTTCCAGATGATCTGCCTCGGCGCCCTGATCCTCGGGCAGGCGCTGCCCGGCTGGCTAATGACCGTTGGGGGTTTCACTGTGAACGTGCCCCACACCGTTGGCCTGACTACGCTATGGGGCGCGGCGGTGCTGACCGTGATTACGGGCTGGGACTACCTGCGCGTCGGCCTCAAGCACATGGATTGACCCGTCAGAACCCGGTCAGCAGCATATCCAGCGCAAGCGCGATACGGTCCTGCTCGGCGGCAAGGGAAAAGACCTTTTGTTCCAGCTCTCGTCTGGGAACGGCGGCAAGAAACTGAGTCACCATTACAAAGCGCACGTCATCTAGCACGAAGACCGGATTGAGACGGGCAGCAGGTTTCGGGGCATCACGTTCCACGATCAGCGGGACGACAATTCTCGTGGAAAGTTCGGTGAGCAAGTCTGCCTGACAATCGAGCAGAAGGCTGCCGTCGCGCCCGCGAAAAACGTCGAACCTCGCCATGTGATGCGCTCGTCAGAACTGGCGGTGGCGAGCTAGCGGCAGACCGTGGCGTTCGACCCAGTCGTTCGAACTGGCGAGAGCTTCTGCATTGTCGATCTGCCACTGGCGTGCATGAGCCTTGGCAATTTCGCTGGCCAATCCCGCCTCACAAGCGCGTGAAAGATTTATGCCAAGCCGGCGGGCTTCCTCAACTAGGCTGGATTCGAGCGAAACATTGGTCGCCTTGCGTTGCGCTCGCACGAAATCGTGATCATGTCGGGTCATATGCGCAGGTTTGTGCGCATTAAGCCCAGCAGTCAATCCGCCCGCAGCTCCTGCGCCAGCATCCGGAACTCCTCGGCACGCGGGCTGTTGCGGCGCCAGACCAGCGCGATGTCACGCCAGGCATGCTCTGCCTTTAACGGGCGGGCGACGATCTGGGTGTTGGCGAGGATGCCGGCGTCGATCGCCATTTTCGGCAACATTGTCACGCCCAGACCGTTGTCCACCATCTGCACCAGCGTGTGCAGGCTGGTGCCGATCATCGTGGCGTTGGCGCGCATTTCCGGACGGTTGCAGGCGGCCAGCGCGTGCTCCTTGAGGCAGTGTCCGTCCTCGAGCAGGAGCAGGCGGTTCTCGTCGATCATGCTGGCCGTGATCGAGGCAGGCGGATCGCGCGGGTCGTCCTTGGGGAAGGCGACGAGCAGTTCGTCCTTGAACAGCAGTTCGGTCTCTACCTCGCCCGTGGCGTAAGGCAGGGCGAGCAGCACGCAATCGGCACGGCCATGGTGGAGCGATTCGATTGCGGCAGCGCTCGGCTCCTCGCGCAGGAACAGCTTTAGTTGCGGGCGCTCCTTGCGCAGGCGCGGGAGGATGCGCGGCAGCAGGAATGGCGCGATCGTCGGGATCACGCTCATGCGCAGTTCGCCGGCCAGCGGCGCGCCGTGGCTCTGCACCAGTTCCGACAGTTCCTCTGCCTCGCGCAGCAGCCGGTGCGCCTTGGCGACGACCTGATTGCCCAGCGGCGTGAAGCGGACGACGCGGCGAGTGCGCTCGACCAGCGTTACGCCAAGCAGCGATTCGAGCTCACGCAGGCCTGCCGAGAGCGTCGATTGCGATACGAAGCAGGAATCGGCCGCCTTCCCGAAGTGCCCATGTTCGTGCAGGGCAACGAGATATTGCAACTGCTTCAGCGTGGGCAGGTAGGTGCTCATGAGCGGTTATTCGTCCACGTGGACGACGACTTCGGGCGCTTCCGAGGAGCCGCCGATGTCGTCGATGTGGGCCATCTTCAGCTTGCCGTTGACCACCGCGAAGGCGAGCTTGCCCTCGACCAGTTCCAGCGCATCGCGACCGAACTGTTCGAAGCGCCAACCTTCGAGAATTGGCAGGTTCTTGCGCTGTCCGGCGGCGAGGAGCTCGAGGTCGTCCGTGCGGGCCAACAGACGCGCGGCAATGTCGATCTCGCGGCTCCGGATCTTGAGCAGCAGCTTGAGCAGGTCGGCCACCAGCGCGCCTTCCTTGCCGAGCGGTGCGCCGCGCGGCGCCTTGGGCGGCATTTCGGCCTCGGTCAGCGGCTTGGCATCGGCCAGCGTCTGCATCAGGCGGCGGCCGATGTCGTTGTCCTTCCAGCCTGTCGACAGTCCGCGCACCTTGGCGAGATCGTGCTGGTCCTTGGGCGGGTGGCTGGCGATGTCGGCCAGCGTTTCATCGCGCATCAGGCGGCCGCGCGGGATGTTCTTGTCCATCGCCTCGCGCTCGCGCCACGCAGCCAACGCCTTGAGCCGGCCGAGAACGGCGGGGTTGCGGCTTGGCGCGCGGATCTTCTGCCAGACCGTTTCCATGTCCGTCCGGTAGTTCTCCGGATCGGCCAGCTTCTCCATCTCGATGTCGAGCCATTCGCCGCGGCCCGTCTTGATCAGACGCTTCAGCAGCTTGGGGAAGATCTTCGACAGGTGCGTCACGTCGCCGATGGCATATTCGATCTGCCGCTCGGTCAACGGACGGCGCGACCAGTCGGTAAAGCGCGCGCCCTTGTCGATCGAAAAGCCGAGCCACGATTCGACGAGGTTGGAATAGCCGATCTGTTCCGACTGGCTGACCGCCATCATCGCGATCTGCGTATCGAAGATCGGATGCGGTGTCTTGCCGGTCAGGTTGTAGATGATCTCCACGTCCTGCCCGCCAGCGTGGAAGACCTTGAGCACGTCCTCGTTCTCGCACATCAGGTCGAGCAGGGGGGAGAGGTCGATGCCCGGCGACAGCGGATCGATGGCTGCGGCTTCCTTGTCATCGGCGATCTGCACCAGGCACAGTTCCGGCCAGTAGGTGTTCTCGCGCATGAATTCGGTGTCGACCGTGATGAAATCGGCCTTGGCCAGACGCTCGCACAGATCGGCCAGAGCGTCGGTCGTCGTGATCAGGGGATGTATCTTCATCGGTCTTTTCTGTATGGCGCGCCGGTAAGGGCGACCCGGTGGTGCTCCCGTCAGGGAGCGCGGCTTGACAAATGCGCGGCCATCGCCTGTTAGCCGCCCATTCCCCCTGCCCGATTGCAGACCGATTGGAAAGAGTTTCGATGCACCTTTACCGTTCCCATACCTGCGGCGCTCTTACGCGCGGTGATGTCGGGCAGACCGTCCGCCTTTCGGGCTGGGTGCACCGCAAGCGCGATCATGGCGGCGTGCTGTTCGTCGACCTGCGCGATCACTACGGGATGACCCAGATCGTCGCCGACGCTGACAGTCCGGCGCTGCCGATCCTTGAAGCGCTGCGCGTGGAATCGGTCGTGACGATCGACGGCGAGGTCAAGGCGCGGTCGGAAGGCACCATCAATGCCAACCTGCCGACCGGCGAGATCGAAGTCTTCGCGCGCGGTGCAACGGTGCTTTCCGCTGCCGAGGAACTGCCGATGCCGGTGGCCGGCGAGCAGGAATATCCGGAAGACATCCGCCTGCGCTATCGCTTCCTCGACCTGCGCCGCGAGACGCTGCACGCCAACATCGTCACCCGCACGAAGGTCATCTCGGACATGCGCCGCCGCATGGAAGGCGCTGGCTTCACCGAATATTCGACGCCGATCCTCACGGCATCCTCGCCCGAAGGTGCGCGCGACTTCCTCGTGCCGAGCCGCATCCATCCCGGCAAGTTCTACGCGCTGCCGCAGGCGCCGCAGCAGTACAAGCAGCTGCTGATGGTGGCGGGCTTCGACCGCTACTTCCAGATCGCCCCCTGCTTCCGCGACGAGGACCCGCGCGCCGACCGTCTGCCGGGCGAGTTTTACCAGCTCGACCTCGAAATGAGCTTCGTAACCCAGGAAGAAGTCTGGGAGACGATGGAGCCGGTGATCGGCGGGGTGTTCGAAGCGTTTGCAGGCGGTCGTTCGGTCACGCCGACCGGCAGCTTCCCGCGCATTCCCTATGCCGAAGCCATGCTCAAGTATGGTTCTGACAAGCCTGACCTGCGCAACCCGATCATCATCTCGGATGTCTCGGAAGAGTTCACCCAGTCGGGCTTCGGCCTGTTCGAGAAGATCGTCGGCACCGGCGGCGTCGTGCGCCTGATCCCGGCACCGGGCACCGCGGACAAGAGCCGCAAGTTCTTCGACGACATGAACGACTGGGCGCGTTCGGAAGGCCATGCCGGCCTCGGCTACGTTACCCGCAAGGGCGGCGAGTTCGGTGGCCCGATCGCCAAGAACCACGGCGCCGACAAGATGGCCGCACTGTTCGACAAGCTGGGCCTCGGCCCGGACGATGGCTGCTTCTTCGCCGCTGGCAAGGCCGAGCAGGCCGCCAAGCTTGCCGGCGCCGCGCGCACTCGCGTGGCCGACCAGCTTGGCCTGATCGACAAGGACCGCTTCGAGCTCTGCTGGATCGTCGACTTCCCGTTCTACGAATGGGACGAGGACAACAAGAAGGTCGAGTTCAGCCACAACCCGTTCTCGATGCCGCAGGGCGGGATCGAGGCGCTGAACACTCAGGATCCGCTGACGATCAACGCCTTCCAGTACGACCTGGTCTGCAACGGCTTCGAGATCGCCTCGGGCTCGATCCGCAACCAGTCGCCCGAAACCATGGTCAAGGCGTTCGAGATCGTCGGCCTCTCGAAGGCGGACGTCGAGGAGCGCTTCGGCGGCCTCTACCGCGCCTTCCAGTATGGCGCACCGCCGCACGGTGGCATGGCCGCTGGCGTCGATCGTATCGTCATGCTGATCTGCGGCGCGCAGAACTTGCGTGAAATCACGCTGTTCCCGATGAACCAGCGCGCCGAGGACCTGCTGATGGGCGCGCCCTCTCCGGCCGCACTCAAGCAGCTGCGCGAGCTCAACATCCGCGTGGTCGAGCAGACAAAAGGCTGAGATGGACAGGGCGCGCGTTGAGGTGATCCACAGCGCGCCTCTTGCCAGCGCCCTTTGCGTTGATTAGGGCGAACTCCGAACAGATAACCAACCGCTTTCCTTCGAAGGGGCATTTCATGAGCGATACCGCCGACCGCGTTAAGAAGATCGTTGTCGAGCACCTCGGCGTCGAGGCTGACAAGGTCACCGAAGAAGCCAGCTTCATCGACGATCTGGGCGCTGACTCGCTCGACATCGTTGAGCTCGTCATGGCGTTCGAAGAAGAATTCGGCGTCGAGATCCCCGATGATGCGGCCGAGAAGATCTCGACCGTTTCGGACGCGATCAAGTACATCGACGAAAACAAGGGCTGATCGCCCACATCCCCCTTTTGCCCTGAGCGTGTCGAAGGGCTGCCAAGGCGCATAACGCCGGGCAGGGGAGGACTTCGGCAGGCTCAGCCCTATTTCAGGGGCTGGGCCTGTTTGCTTATTTTCCGGAGATTTCAATGCGTCGTGTCGTCGTAACCGGACTTGGCCTCGTCACCCCGCTGGGCGCGGACGTGGAAACCGTGTGGAAGAACCTGCTCGCCGGCAAGAGCGGGGCGGGCCTGATCACGAAGTTCGACACCAGCGACCAGAAGTGCAAGATCGCCTGCGAGGTGAAGCCGGCTGACCACGAGTACGGCTTCGATGCCGGCAAGCGCGTCGATCACAAGATCCAGCGCCAGGTCGATCCCTTCATCGTCTTCGGTATCGACGCCGCCGGTCAGGCGCTCGAAGACGCTGGCCTTGCCGACATGGACGACGATCTCAAGATGCGCACCGGCTGTTCGATCGGTTCGGGCATCGGCGGGCTGCCGGGCATCGAGAGCGAATCGATCGTCCTGCACGAGAAGGGCCCCGGTCGCGTCTCTCCGCACTTCGTCCATGGCCGTCTGATCAATCTGATCTCCGGCCAGGTCTCGATCAAGTACGGCCTGATGGGCCCGAACCACGCCGTCGTCACCGCCTGCTCGACTGGCGCCCACTCGATCGGCGACGCTGCACGCATGATCAAGGACGGCGATGCCGACGTGATGCTGGCAGGCGGCGCGGAAAGCACGATCAATCCGCTGGGCGTCGCCGGTTTCGCCCAGGCCCGCGCGCTCAACTGCAGCTACAACGACCGTCCTGAAGAAGCGAGCCGTCCTTACGACAAGGACCGCGATGGCTTCGTGATGGGCGAGGGCGCTGGCGTCGTCGTGCTCGAGGAGTACGAACACGCCAAGGCGCGCGGCGCGAAGATCTATGCCGAAGTCGTCGGCTATGGCCTGTCGGGCGATGCCTATCACGTCACCGCGCCGCACCCGGAAGGCAAGGGCGCCGAACTCGCCATGCGCATGGCCATGCGCAAGGCCGGCATGGAGCCTGGCGACATCGACTATGTGAATGCCCATGGCACGTCGACCATGGCTGACACCATCGAACTCGCTGCCGTCAAGCGTGTGCTGGGCGATGACCTTTCGGGCGCATCGATGAGCAGCACCAAGTCGGCCATCGGCCACTTGCTCGGCGGTGCTGGCGCGGTCGAGACGATCTTCTGCATCCTCGCCATCCGCGACCAGATCGTGCCGCCGACGCTCAACCTGCACAATCCCGACGAAGGCACCGAGGGTGTCGACCTCGTGCCGCTCAAGGCCCGCCAGCGGAGGGTCCGCGCGGCGCTGAACAACTCGTTCGGCTTTGGCGGCACCAACGCCAGCGTGATTGTCAAGGCGATCGAAGACTAAGGACGCAAGCGATGGCCCGCCGTCGTCGATCAGGGCTGCCGCTGCTCGCGGCAGCCTTCGTCCTGCTGGCCGCCGCCGCGTGGCTGGTCGGCGGCTGGTATGCGTCCGGCCCGCTCGAAAAGCAGCTCGAATTCGATGTCGGCGAGGGTGAAGGCCTGAGCCTGCTCGCCGATGACCTGCAGGCTGAGGGCGCGATCGGTTCGGCCACGCTGTTCAAGCTGCGCGCGAAGCTGCTGGGCGGCGGCACCGACATCAAGGCGGGCTCGTTCCTGATTCCGAAGGGCGCCAGTGAGGCGACGGTCCTTGAAATCCTCAAGGGCGACAAGGTCATCCGCCGTCTGATCACCATCCCCGAAGGTATGCCCTCGATCCTCGTGGCCGAGCGTTTGTCAGCCAACAAGGACCTTACCGGCGCGATTTCGGCTCCCGAGGAAGGTTCCGTCCTGCCCGACAGCTATGATTGGCAGAAGGGCGAGCCGCGCGCGGCGGTACTGAAGCGCATGCAAGCGGCGATGGACAAGACTCTCGCCGAACTCTGGGCCAAGCGCAGTCCCCGCACTGTCGCCAAGACTCCGCAGGAAGCGCTTATCCTTGCCTCGATCGTCGAGAAGGAAACCGGCAAGCCCGAGGAGCGGCGCATGGTCGCCGGTCTCTATTCCAACCGGTTGCGCAAGGGCATGCTGCTCCAGGCAGATCCGACGATCATCTACCCGATCACCAAGGGCAAGCCGCTGGGCCGCCGCATCCGCCAATCCGAAATCCAGGCGGTCAACGGCTACAATACTTACACGATGGTCGGCCTGCCAGCAGGGCCAATCACCAATCCGGGCCGTGATTCGATCGCCGCCGTGCTCGATCCCGCCGAAACGGATGCTTTATTCATGGTGGCTGACGGCACCGGCGGGCACGTCTTTGCCGACACGTTGCAGCAGCATAATGCCAATGTTGCCAAATGGTTCGCCCTCCGAAAGGCGCGCGGCGAACTCTAGCGCCGCCAGCGCGGTGGTGTCAGCCGTGCTGGACACCTTCTTCCATTATCGATTCTTCGCGCCTAGGCTTTACCATGGAGGCACGGGAGGAGCTTGCTCCTCCGGTATCCGGGGAACATTCCGGCTGTGCCGGACAGTGGACGCATGCCGCTGCCATGGCTTTGCCGAATGTTCCCGCTTTCCCTGTTTCGCTTGAATTCGGGCAGGATACTGCGCAGGCAGATGGCGTGACGCTTCCCTCCGGCCTCCCCCCGCTGATCGTGACCGCGCTGCTGCCGCCTGACCTTCAGGCCTGGGCAGATCGCCTCCGCCGCGAACACTATCCGCCTGAACGCAATCAGCTTTCTGCCCACGTCACCCTCTTTCATGCGCTTCCCGGGCGACTTGAGGACGAGGTGCGCGAACGCCTTTCTCGCCTTGCTGCGATGACGCCACCGCTTGAAGCGACACTGTCCGGCGTGATGGACCTCGGAAGCGGCACTGCGCTGCGCATCGAATGTCCCGAGATGCTGGCCCTGTACAGCGAAATTGCCGAGCATTTCCATGGCATGCTCAGCGCGCAGGACCAGCAGGCGCCGCGTCTCCACGTGACCATCCAGAACAAGGTTGCGCGCCCCGCAGCCCGTGCCTTGCAGGACGCTCTGGCAGCAGACCTGCGCGGTCGCCGCTTTGCCTTTGCAGGAATTGCGCTCCATCGCTATCTCGGCGGCCCGTGGGAGAGCCTGGGCCGATGGTCGTTCCGGGCATCTCCCCGCCGCAAGGCCTGACGATCGAGGACAGCACAGCGATGACCGCACCCGAGTGGTACACCAAGGGCCGCGAGCACGTCTGGCTGCCCTATACTCAGATGAAAACGGTGCGGCCCCCGCTGCCGGTGGCATCCGCGCGCGGCACCCGGCTGACGCTGACCGATGGCCGTGAACTGGTCGACGGCATCTCCAGCTGGTGGGCCTGCGTTCACGGCTACCGCCATCCGCACATAGAGCAGGCCGTCGCCCGCCAACTCGAAACCCTGCCGCACGTGATGCTCGGTGGCCTTGCGCACGAACAGGCCTATACCTTGGCCCGGCGGCTGGCCGGCTTGCTGCCGGGCGATCTCGACCACGTCTTTTTCAGCGATTCCGGATCGGTTGCAGTCGAAGTCGCGATGAAGATGGCCGCGCAATTCTGGCTGAACCTTGGCCAGCGCCGGGTAAAGTTCCTCTGCTTCCGCGGCGGTTACCACGGCGACACGTTCGCGACGATGAGCGTGTGCGACCCCGACGAGGGCATGCACAGCCTGTTCAAGGGCGCACTGCTCGAACAGATCGTGGTCGACCTGCCGCGCACGGCCGAGGATGAAGCCGCGCTTTCCCGGCTGCTCGAACAGCATGGCACGGGCCTCGCCGGCATCGTCGTCGAGCCGCTGGTGCAGGGCGCGGGGGGCATGGTGTTCCACGATCCCTTCACGCTGCAGGCGCTGCGGCGACTGGCCGATGCCCACGATCTCCTGCTCATTTTCGATGAAATCTTCGTCGGCCTCGGTCGCTTGGGCGATGCCATGTTCGCCTGCCAGATCGCCGGCGTGCAACCCGACATCGTCACCCTTTCGAAGGCTCTTACCGGAGGCACGCTGCCACTTGCCGCTACCATCGCCTCGCGGCGGATCCATGAAGGTTTCCTGTCCGACGATCCGATGCATGCGCTGATGCATGGGCCCACCTACATGGGCAACGCCATGGGCTGCGCGGCGGCCAACGCCTCGCTCGACCTGTTCGAAAGCGAGCCGCGTCTGGCCCAGACCCAGGCGATCGGCGCGCAACTCCGCACGCTGCTCGAGCCTGCTCGCGGGTTGCCCGGCGTGAAGGACGTCCGGGTGCGCGGCGCCATCGGCGTTATCCAGCTCGATCGCCCCGCACCAGCTGATCTGCTCTCGGCCAGTTGCATCGCCAATGGCGTCTGGCTCCGCCCCTTCCGCGACATTCTTTACACCACGCCGCCCTTGATTGCCGACGAAGATGACGTTGCGCTGATCGCCAATGCCATGGTCTCGGCCGTGAGCGATTGGAGCACCGGGATCGCTCCCTGAAACATTGCTCCCCACGCACCGAAAAAGGGTTGCCTCGCCCCCCACTGCTGGCTAAACGGCGCCCCTGCCCAAGAGGCACGCCGCTTTAGCTCAGTTGGTAGAGCACATCATTCGTAATGATGGGGTCACGTGTTCGAGTCACGTAAGCGGCACCATTCTCTCTCGAACATCACAGTATTCGGCTATTGCTTCACGCCTTGAAGCAGTGTTGCCGATGCCATGCGAGGAAGGCCGGATGTGGCCGGTCCAGTGGGCGGATCGGTGGTAGTGCATGGCCGCTGCGATTGATCAGGGATCGGATGCTGTCGGGGTCGTTGGCCTGACGGCTCACCAGGATTTCCAGATCGTCCGTCAAGCTCACCAAGCCGCGATCGAACATCCAGTGCACTGTTCCAGAAAGCGCAAGGCCATTTGAGGCAATGTCGGGGCCGCCGTGCTCGACAGGTCGGATGTGCGCTGCCTCCACTTCGGCACGACCGCCGCCGTTTATCAGCCTCAGGCCCGTTATTGCGCACCGCGAGTCGTAGGCCGCGAGAATACGCCGCCGGAACATCCGGTCTCTGACTGCTCGTGAGCCGAGATAGTCGATCCTGTCACGCTCGACCTCATGCTGGAACGGCACTTGCGTATCCTGCAGCCGGCCCTCGCGCCGAATGGTTGCCATGTCCGCATCGCCGGTACGCGGAAGAAAGTCGGCGCTCTCTGCCAGGCCCAAATCGACTATCCGGTTGAAATCCTGGATCGACAGTGGGCGAACTGCCGATTGCGCCCGTCCGGAAATCTTGCCGCCATCGTTGAGCACGCCTCGCTCCACGATCCCCGACGCGCCATTGAAAGGAACCGGATTGGGAAAATCGAGATACGTTCCTGGCTCTATCAGCGCCAGATACATCCCGGCGAATGAGGGATCGGGAACGATGCGCTCGATCTTTGCCGCCGCAAAGTAACCACGGCTGGAACGTATCTTCGACGGTTCGAGATAGATGACCCAGTCACCGATACATTCGCTGGCACGGCGCAGATACTGCTTGGGAAACTGGTAACGCTCGGCAGGACTGTCATCGTAAATCGAATCCGATCGGTGGATGAACACGCCTTTGGCCATGCGACATGGATAGACTCTGGCGGGCCGTTGGCAACCATTGCGAATGGCTGGCCGGTTCCCCGTTTCCGACCGCTCTTCCGGCTTGGTTTCAGCCCGAAATGCCGTGTTGCACGCACGTGGATGCCGTGTTTTACTCTCCCACCGTTCGATCCAGATGCGCTTCGATACGGAACAAGGGTGGATGCATATGAAGCAAGCTTTTCAATATCTTGCGCTTACCTCGGCGACCCTGCTCCTCGCGTCTTGCGGTGGCGGGGGCAGTGCTGACAAGACCGCGGCCGATTCTGCGGCAAAGCCCGCCGAGACCACTGCGGCTGCGGCGCCCGCGCCAACCGCAAGTGCTGCCGCTCCGACGGCCGATTCAACCGATACGCTCGATGGTGCCACGCTGGCCTCGCTCACCGGCGATGCGGCGCATGGCAAGACCATCTTCACGCAGTGCAAGGCTTGCCATGCCATCGAGGCCGGCAAGAACATGATCGGTCCGTCGCTCGCTGGCGTCGTCGGCCGCAAGGCCGGTTCGGAAGCGGGCTACAGCTATTCTGCCGCAAACAAGAACAGCGGCATTACCTGGACTGCCGAAAAGCTGTTCCAGTACCTCGAAAAGCCGCAGCGCGTGGTGCCGGGCACCAAGATGTCGTTCGCCGGTCTGCCCAAGGCACAGGACCGTGCAGACGTGATCGCCTACCTCAAGGCGCCAAACTGAGCCTGGCGGCCTGATCGGTCACTGCAAAAAAAGGGGCGTGGACCGTTGAAGTCCGCGCCCCTTTTTTGATGTTCGCAGGTCAGGCTGCAGCCGAACGACGCGCCAGTTCGCACTGCGACCAGATGTCGCTCAGCGCATGGATCAGCTTGTCGACGTCGCCATCGCTGTGCACCGGCGATGGCGTGATGCGCAGGCGTTCGGTGCCGCGCGGCACGGTCGGGTAGTTGATCGGCTGCACGTAGATGCCGTGGTTGTCCATCAGCCAGTCGCTGATGCGCTTGCACTTGTGCGGGTCGCCCACCATCACCGGGATGATGTGGCTAGGATTGGGCAGGTGCGGAATGCCGATCGCGTCAAGCCGGCGGCGCACCGTCGCCACGCGCTCCTTGTGCCGCGCCCGCTCCATCTCGCTCGCTTTGAGGTGACGGATGCTGGCAGCGGCGCCCGCAGCGAGGGCGGGCGGCAGAGCGGTCGTGAAGATGAACCCGCTGGCGAATGTGCGGATGAAGTCGCACAGCGCTTCGGATGCGGCGATATAGCCGCCCATCACGCCGAACGCCTTGCCCAGCGTGCCTTCTATCACGGTGATGCGGTCCATCAGGCCTTCGCGTTCGGCGACGCCGCCGCCGCGCGGACCGTAGAGGCCCACCGCGTGAACTTCGTCGATGTAGCTCATGGCGCCGTGTTTTTCGCAGACGTCGAGGATTTCGGCGATCGGGCCGATGTCGCCGTCCATCGAATAGACGCTCTCGAACGCCACCAGCTTGGGCACGTCGGGACCATATTCGGACAGCAGTTCGTCGAGATGGGCCACGTCGTTGTGCCGCCATACCCGGCAGGTTGCGCGCGAATGGCGGATGCCCTCGATCATCGAGGCGTGGTTGAGCGCGTCCGAGAACACCACGCAGCCCGGGATCTTCGCGGCAAGGGTGCCGAGGCCCGCCCAGTTCGAGACATAGCCCGAGGTGAACAGCAACGCCGCTTCCTTGCCGTGCAGGTCGGCCAGTTCCTGTTCGAGCAGCACGTGGTGATGGTTCGTGCCCGAAATGTTGCGCGTGCCGCCCGCGCCCGCACCGCATTCGTCGAGCGTGTTGTGCATGGCTTCGAGCACGGCCGGGTGCTGGCCCATGCCAAGGTAATCGTTCGAGCACCACACCGTGACCTGCTCGGTCCGATCGTCGACATAGCGCGTGGCGTGCGGGAAGTTGCCGCACTTGCGCTCGATCTCGGTAAAGATCCGATAGCGCCCTTCACCCCGGACCGCGTCCAGTTCCCCCTGGAAGTAGGCTTCGTAATCCATGTCGTCGGTCCTCTTCGTGTGTTCTCGTTAGAGTACGGCTTGTCGCATCAATTGGCGGGGCGGCGCGTAGGCAGTGCCCACCCCCACAGTGCCCCGTCGCGGATCGGCAGGGCCAGAAACAGGTGTTCGAGTGCGCCCAGAGCGGCGAGCGCGAAGAGCAGGCTGGCGCCTGATGCACTGGCACTGCCCTCGGGCGCATTGATCGCGCTCAAACCGAGCCACGCTGCAAGCGCGGAAGTCGCTGCAATCGCTAGAAAAAGTTCGAACCCCAAGCGGCGTGGGCCGAAGTAGGTCTTGAGGTAGGCAAGGTGCGGCGGGAAGATCTCGGTGCTCATGTTCGGCACGCCGAAGAAGATCACCAGCTTGGTCGAAAGCCGCATCGCCAAGAGTAGCGTGAAGGTCATCGCGCCAATCTGGTTGGCCGCGTTCCAGCTCACGGAAATGAGCCCGATCGCGCTCAATGCCAGCGCAATCTCGTGCCAAGCCACCGCGCTGACGGCATGGAAGAAGCGCTCGATCCCCTGCGCTCCCTCGGGGCAGGGCTCGCGACGAGGCCCGGTGATCGCCCCCGTCAGGAACGTGATCTCGTGCCACGACCAGATCAGGATCGCCCCGGCGAACGCGGCATAGACCCCTGTCAGCGTCGGCTTGTTCATCGACCAGGCCACCACCGCCAGCCCGCCAACGCCCGCAATCCCCGCCAGCATCAGGCTGCGCGGGAAAGTGCGGCGTTCGCGGTTGTCCGCCCATGCGATCAGACCGGTCGCAAGGAACCAGACCACGATCGTGGCGATCACCGGCAGGACGTGGCCGGTCCAGCTTACCACGCGGGCTGCATCCGCACGGTGGCAGGCAGCTCGTTGCGGCGGGGGCGCAGCAGATACATCCGCGCGAAGTTCGCAGCCGCGCCCAGCGCACCTGATGCGCGCATCAGGGCGCCCGAAAGACCACCACGCTTCTTGCCCGCATCGATCCTCTGGCTCGCCACAAGCAGGCGCTTCATCGCGCGGCGGAAGCGCGGATCGTCAGTGTCGAGCTCGACCGGGAAGACCTGACGGCTGATCGCGGTGCAGATCTCGAACACCCGGTAGTCGTAGGTCTCGGGATCGAGCCCGAGCGCCTTGTGGAACACCGGGCGTGCATGGTCGCGAACGTACATCGTCGAATAGACCGCAAGCAGGAAGAACCGCACCCACAGCTTGTTCATGCCGGTCAGCAGCTTGGGGTCGGCGCGCAGCAGCAGCGCGAAGGCCTCGCCGTGGCGGAACTCGTCGTTGCACCAGCTTTCGAACCAGTTGAAGATCGGATGGAAGCGCAGTTCCGGGTGCGCGGCCAGCTGGCGATAGATCGCGATATAGCGCGCATAGCCGATCTTCTCGGACAGGTAGACCGAGTAGAAGATGAACTTCGGCTTGAAGTAATGGTATTTCTTGGCCTTGGTCAGGAAGCCCAGATCGATGCCGATGCCCGCATCTTTCAACGATTCATTGATGAACCCGGCATGGCGGCTTTCATCGCGCGCCAGCAGCTTGAACAGCAGCTTCATGTCGGGGTTCTTCGTGCGCCGCGCCATCTCGGCATAGAGGATGCAGCCCGAAAACTCCGAGGTCAGCGAACTTACCAGAAAGTCGATGAACTCGGCCCTCAGTTCGGGCTCCAGCCCCTCGATCACCCCGGCAAAGCTTTCCTGGCGCTTGAAGTGCTTCTTGTTGGGATCGCTGACCATTTCGGCCATCAGTTCGTCCCACTCCTCGCGCACCAGCGAGACGTCGATGGAATCGAGCGCGGCAAAGTCGGTGGTGTAAAAGCGCGGGCTCAGCACGGTTTCATGCTGCACCATCTTGTGCACGTCTGGCTTGGGCGCGCGCTCCGGCGCTGCCACAGGACGTTCGAGTGTGATCGCGTTCATCTCAGGCTCCCAGGATTGAAGCTGACCTCGTAAAGCTCGGTCAGGCCAAGGTAGGCGACAAGCCGCATCCAGCCCCGTAGGAGGGGGCCTGCACGAACGACGGTTGCCGTCCGCTCGAACACGGCGCTTTGCCCAAAGGCCACGCGGATCGGTTCGCCATGGACGCGAACCTTGTCGCCGGGCTCGACGGTCAGGTTGCCCGCCAGCTCGACATGCGCGTGGAAATGCGCCTCGCTCTGCTCCACCGCCACGCGGCAGGGCACATCGAAGGCGCGGGCGCGGATCATGCCTGATTGCCCTTTGCCGGGGTTCCGCTCAGGAACCTGGCAAAGGCGGCCCGGTTGGTCGCGCCGAACGAGCCAAGCTCGATCGCACGCCCCGTCGCCGGGTCGCGCAGCGAGAGCGATCCGTTCTCCCACTGCGTCAGTTCGAAGGGAGCCGCTGGGCCGATCCCCTTCATCTTCCGTTCGCGAGCCATGCCGCGCATCACGCCGCGCACGAACCCGCCACCATCGTTCTCGCCGATCATCACGGCGAGCGTCGAACCTGCATCTGCGTCCTTGACCACGACCGCACCGTCCGCCCGGTCCTCGAAAGCGAGGTGCCGCACTTCCAGCGCCGCCACGTTGTCCCGCGCACGCGACGCGGCCGGCACGGCCTCGCGCTCGAGCACGCCGACGCGGACCAGCGCGGTCAGCGCCAGCGTCGTCGCCACCAGCGCGCCTGCCAGCATCAGCGCCGGGCGAGGGACGGTGTTTTCGTGGTCATGGACAAGACTCATGCCGCTGCTCCCTGCAGGCCATGGTCGCGCACGGGCGCGGCCTTGGTCCGCACCGCCGCGGCTTCGTTCGGCACCACAGCGGCGCAAGCCTTTGCCAGAACCTTTGCCGCAACTTCTGCATCGGGCAGGGCACGCAGCATCGGACTCGGCTGGCCCAACCGCCAGGGCCGGGCATGCGGCCAGAGCATGGCGAAGCCGAGGCGATGACGACCGACCAGCGTCAAGGCAATGTCGCCATGCCCGCCACCTTGCGGCCGCAGGTCCGCCGATCCGATCAGCGCCAGCGGCAGGTTCACGCACTTGTTCAGAGCCACGCCGATGCGCAGCACCACGCGGCGGTTGGTGATCGTGTAGACCGTGGTCCGCGCCACGGCGATCGAGAACACCGCCAGCAGCCCTTGCGTGAGCGCCCCGCCGACCACCGCTGCACCAGCACCGAACAGCTTGCCGGTTGCCAGACCCAGCAGTGCCAGCGCCGCGAAATAGCCGCTCACCCAGCGGGTGTGCAAAGCGCTGCGGGCGAAAGTCCGCCAGTCCGGCGAACCCTGCCACAGGATGCTTTCACCAGCGGGCAGATCGCCCGGCAGCCCGCGGATCGGCTCGTGGTCGTACTCGCTCATATCAGCGGTTCCAGGCGGTTTTCGTTGGCATAGAGATAGCCGGTGCCGAAGTAGGCCACGGTCCGCTCTTCCTCGTAGCGGGTGATCTCGCCGGGATTTGAGGGGAAGGGGGCTCCGGCGAAGTCGGCGGCGTTGATCGCGCTGATGATCACCGCGTTCTTCCTGACCGCGGCCATTGCCATCGGGGCGAGGACGGTCTTGCCGCCGGTGTCGACGGCAAGGTAGCGCACCATGTGCTCGGCCCGGTCGACCCACAGGTCGGACACGACGCCAGCCTTGGCACCGTCTGCGCCATAGACCGGAAGGCCGCGCGGATCGGTGCTGGCCGAGGCCACGCTGATCTCGGGCACCACGCCCATCGGCACGATGCGCGGGTTGCCGTTGGCGTCGATGTCGGGCCACTTGGCGCGGTTGGCGTAGGAGCCGGGGCCGACCCCTGCTTCGAACACGTCGCCAACGGGCGAGAGCGGCGCTCCGCCAAAGTTCTCGCGGCGCTTTGCCTTGACCTCGAAGTCGTCACGGCTGCCGTTGGGAACCGATACCGTGCCCTTGTCGAAGGGCAGGATGAAAGTCTTGGGAGCTGCTGCCGAAAGCGGCCCGCCCTCGGCCAGCGTCCGGCCGGTCAGCGCATCCTCAAGCGGATAGCCCTCGCGGCGATCTTCGCGGCGCAGCCAGAAGACCAGCGCGATGAAGAAGCCGATGAATGTGATCATTGCGATCTGTGCGGCATCGATCGTGCCGACGATATTGCCGTAGTTCATGTGCGTGTCCTCTTCGCGTTCCTTTGACCCCTGCTGCTCATGTGGGGAATTCCGTCAGTCCGAAGCTTCGTCCTTCCCGCCGGATCGCCGCCGGGGTCTGGCCTACGAGCGGGCCCAGCACGACGAGTGTGGCCAGCAGCAGGCAGATTTCGATGATGTAGATCGTGGCATAGCCGGTCGCCCGGTTGGCCAGCGTCAGGCCCAGTTCGTCCGAGACCGCCAGGCTCGAAACCAGGTCGCGCAGCACCCCGCCCATCGCGATGGCAAGGCCGGCAAAGGTGGTCTGCACCGCACCCCATGCGCCCAGCGCAAGGCCTGATGTCTTCTCGGTCGCGAGTGTCATCGCTGTGGTCAGCGTGCCGACGAGGAACAGCCCGGCGCCCGCGCCGATGCCGGTCGCGCCAGCCAGCAGTGCGGTCGGACTGCCCAAGGGCGCGGCAAAGATCACCAGCATGAACGCGGCAACCCCGATCACTGCGCCGAACCCGGCAATCCGCAGCGCGTCCATCCCGCGCGACAGCCAGCGGCCCGAAAGCGTGAAGCCGACCAGTGCGCCCAGCGACCACCCTCCGGTGAGGAAGGTCGTTGCACCGACGGAGAGGCCCAGAATCTCGCCGCCGTAAGGTTCGAGCAGCGCATCCTGCATGGAGAACGCCGTGGCCCCGAGGCCGACCGCCACCAGCAGCCGCATCGTTATCGGCTCGGCAACGAAGCTCTGCCACACCTCTGTAAAGGCGGGGCGCGGCGTTTCTGCCGATGCAATCGCGGCACTGCGCGCTTCCTGCTTCCACAGCGCAATCACGTTGAGGAAGAACGTCAGGATCGCCGAACCCTGGATCACCTGCACCAGACGCGTCGGTGTGAAATGCGCCAGCAGCCCGCCGATCACCAGGGCTGCGATCATCATGCCGGCCAGCAGCGCCAGATAGAGCAGCGCAACAGCACGCGGACGGCGCTCGTCGTCCACGAGGTCACCGGTCAGGGCAAGGCCCGCCGTCTGCGTCGTATGCATGCCGAAGCCTGCCAGCAGGAACGCCAGCGCGCTCGCCGCAACGCCGATCGCGAACAACTCGGGCCGCGCCATCAGCAGCAGTGCGAAGGGCATGATCGCCAGGCCGCCGAACTGCATCAGCGTGCCAAACCAGATAAACGGCACCCGCCGCCAGCCCAGCACCGAACGATGCACGTCGGACTTGTGCCCGATCAGCGCACGGAACGGCGCCGCCAGCAGCGGAATTGCGATCATCAGCGAAACCAGCCACGCCGGAATGCCCAGTTCCACGATCATCACGCGGTTGAGCGTGCCGTTGAGCAGCACTGTCATCATGCCCACGCTCACCTGGAAAAGCGACAGGCGCAGCAGGCGCGACAGCGGGATCTCGGCACTGGCCGCATCGGCGAACGGCAGCCAGGTGAGCGCCACCTTGCTCCACTTCGCGGAAAGGGCCTGCCGCTGCGCCATCAGATCTTCACCAGCTCCATTGCGTGGCTCTTGTAGAAGCCGCTCGAAATCCGGCCCGAACGGCGCACTTCCCAGCCATCGAACTGGCTCAGCGCCGCACGCAGTTCACTCTCGGCAATCGGCACGATCGCGGGCGAACGGTCGGAACGGGGGAACACCTTGCCCACCGTGTGCATCGCGCCGAGCAGCGGGGTGTATGGCGCGAAGGTGAAGAGGATCGAACCGGTGCAGCGGCGGGTCAGCGCAGAAAGCGCCCAGACCATGTCCGGCAGCGTGTAGTGGATCAGCGAATCCATCGCCACGACATGGTCAAATGACCCGAGCGCCGGATCGAGCATGTCGCCCACGCGCCACTGGATGCGCCCATGGCCGAGGTATGACGGTGCCCGCTCGGCGGCGATGTCAACCAGCCCCTGCGCCACGTCGATGGCCGTCACCACCGCGCCGCGGCAGGCCGCTTCCACGCTCAGGCTGCCGGTGCCGCACCCGGCGTCCAGCACGTCGCGCCGCCGCAGGTCTTCGGGAAGCCAGCCCAGCAATTGCGCGCGCATCGCATCGCGTCCGGCCCGTACTGTTGCACGGATGCCGCTGACCTTGGCGGTCGAGGTCAGGTCGATCCACGCCTTCTGCGCGGTGCCATCGAAGTAGGCCGCCAGCTTCTCTCGCTGACTGTCATAGCGGTTGGGGGCAAATTGCGTGGCCATCATTCGTACCCCAGAAAGTCGAAGATATCGCGGTCCTTCATCGGGCTGGCGGCCACGGGATCGACGCCGTCCCACAGCATTTGTGCAAGCCGCAGGTATTCCTGCTGTGCAGCAATCACTTCGGGCGAGGGCTCCATCTCGAACAGCGTGCACTTCTTGAGGCGGCTGCGGCGGATCGCATCGACATCGCGGAAGTGCGCCAGGCGCTTCATGCCGATGGCTTCACTGAAGCGGTCGATCTCGTCGGTCGCGGCAGAGCGGTTGGCGATCACGCCTGCCAGTCGCACGTTGTAGTTCTTCGCCTTCGCACCGATCGCCGCAACGATGCGGTTCATCGCGAAGATCGAGTCAAAATCGTTCGCCGCAACAACCAGCGCGCGCTCGGCATGCTGCAGCGGTGCAGCAAAGCCGCCGCACACCACGTCGCCCAGCACGTCGAAGATCACCACATCGGTATCTTCCAGCAGGTGGTGCTGCTTGAGCAGCTTGACCGTCTGCCCGACGACATAGCCGCCGCAGCCGGTGCCCGCCGGAGGTCCACCGGCCTCCACGCACATCACCCCGTTGTAGCCTTCGAACATGTAGTCCTCGGGCCGCAGTTCCTCGGAATGGAACTCGACGCTTTCCAGCACGTCGATCACCGTTGGCATCAGCTTCTTGGTGAGCGTGAAGGTGGAATCGTGCTTCGGGTCGCAGCCGATCTGCAGCACGCGATGGCCGAGCTTGGAAAAGGCGGCGGACAGGTTCGACGATGTCGTCGACTTGCCGATCCCGCCCTTGCCATAGACGGCAAAGACTTTCGCGCCCTTGATCTCGTCGCGCGGGTCCAACGAGACCTGCACCGATCCTTCGCCGTCCGGCTGGCTGAAACGGGCTCTGGGGTCGAGCAGGTTCATCGCAAACTCCTATTCCGCCGCAATTGCGGAAGTGATGGTGGAAGGGGTGTTCCCCACGAACACGCCTTCCAGCCTGTCCTCAAGCTCGTCGCTGGCCATGCGCAGCGCTTCGAGCGTATCGTCGTCGGGTTCCCACAGGCGCCGCTCGCAGGCTTCGAGCAGGCGGTTCGCCACCCGCGCCGAACTGGTCGGGTTGAGCTGCGAAAGCCGCTCGCGCATTGCCGGGTCGAGCACGAAAGTCTCGCTGATCTTCTGGTAGACCCACGGCGCCACCTGGCCGGTCGTCGCCGACCACCCCACCGTATTGGTCACGTGCTGCTCGATGTTGCGCACGCCTTCGAAGCCATGTTTGAGCATGCCCTCGAACCACTTGGGATTGAGCGTCCGCGTCCGCGTCTCCAGGTCGATCTGTTCGGCCAGCGTGCGCACCTTGGCCTCGCCCACCGTCGCATCGACGATGTAGACCGGCGCTTCCACGCCCTTGGCCCGCGCGATCGACCGGCTGACTCCGCCGAGGCTGTCGACGTACTGGTCGAGATCGGTAATCCCGACCTCGACGCTCTCGAGATTCTGGTAGACGAAATCGACGTCCTTGAGCGCGCTGCGCAGGAGGTCGCGCTGCGCCACCGGCGTCCCCTTGACGCCATAGGCATAGCCCTTGCGCGTCTCGAAGGCGTTGGCCAACTCGTCCGGATCGGCCCAGACGCCGCCCTCGATCAGCTGGTTGACGTTCGCGCCATAGGCTCCTTCGGCATTGGAGAACACGCGCAGCGCGGCGGTTTCCATGTCGCAGCCATGCTCGCTCATGTGCGAAAGGCTGTGCTTGCGCACGAAGTTCATCGTCAGCGGCTCGTCGGCATTGGCAGCGAGCAGCGCCGCCTCGGCCAGCATCCGCGTCTGCAGCGGCAGCAGGTCGCGGAAGATGCCGGAAAGCGTCACCACCACGTCGATGCGCGGGCGGCCCAGTTCCTCCAGCGGGATCAGTTCGGCCCCGGCAAGGCGGCCATAGCTGTCCATTCGCGGCCGCGCGCCCATCAGCGAAAGCACCTGCGCGATCTGCGCGCCCTCGCTCTTCATGTTGTCGGTGCCCCACAGCACCATGGCGAGGCTTTCCGGCGCGGCATCCCCGTTGGCGGCATGGCGCGCCAGCAGCCGCTGCGCCTGCAGCTTGCCCTGCTCGCAGGCAAAGCGCGTCGGCAGGCGGAAGGGGTCGAAACCGTGGAGGTTGCGCCCGGTCGGCAGCACTTCGGGATTGGCGAGCAGATCGCCGCCGGGGGCAGGGCGCACATAGCCGCCGTCCAGCGCATGGATCAGCGCGCCCAGTTCGTCGCAGGAATCCAGCGCAGCCTCGATCGCCTCGGACGAAGTCTCGCCCGCCTCCATCAGGGCCTCGACCAGCTCCGCGCGCTCTGCGCCCGCGGGTGCCTGGCCCAACACGTGCAGCCCATGCGGGATCAGCGTCCGCTCCAGCTCATAGAGGTTGGCGCTCAGTTCCGGCACGCTCTCGGCGGTGATGTCGAGCGCATCGCACTCGTCCCAGATCAGCTCCTCAAGCGCGGCGCGCTCGGCCCCGTCGGTCGTCATCCGCCAGCGTTCGACGCCCGCCTTGAGGTCGGCAAAGCCGCGATAAAGCCCCGCGCGCGCCAGCGGCGGCGTCAGGTAGCTCAGCATCGTCGCGCCCGAACGCCGCTTGGCCAGCACGCCTTCGGAGGGATTGTTGGCAGCGAACAGGTAGAAGTTCGGCAGATCGCCCAGCAGACGCTCGGGCCAGCACTTGCCGGTCAGCCCCACCTGCTTGCCCGGCATGTATTCGAGCGCGCCATGCGTGCCGAAATGCACCACTGCATCCGCGCCAAAGTCTTCGCGCACCCAGCGGTAATAGGCCGAGAACGCATGCGTCGGGGCAAAATCGCCATCGAACAACAGGCGCATCGGATCGCCCTCGTAACCGAACCCCGGCTGCACGCCCACGAACACGTTGCCGAACCGCGCGCCCAGCACATGGACATGCGAACCGTCGCTCTGGATCTTGCCCGGCGCGGGGCCCCATTGCGCCTCGATTTCGGCCAGATAGGGCTCGCGCCGCACGTGCTCGTCGGCATCGATGCGGGTATAGACATTGGCATCTGCGCCGAACCGCTCGGCATTGCCCTTGAGGATCGCATCGCGCAGCGCATCGACGCTTTCGGGCACCTCCACCTGATAGCCCTCGCGCGCCATCCGCTGGAGCGTGCCGTGCAGCGATTCAAACACGGCCAGGAACGCTGCCGAGCCGGTTGCGCCAGAGTTCGGCGGGAAGTTGAAGATGGTGATCGCCACCTTGCGCCGCGCCCGCTCAACCTTGCGCAGCGCGACGATTTTGGCGACCTTCGCCGCCAGCGCCTCGGCGCGTTCGGGGCAGGCGCGCATCGCGTTGACCGGCCCGGTGCTCTCGAACACGCAGGCCTTGGCGCAACCCGTGCAAGCCTTGCCCGCTCCGTCCGAGCGCCCGCCGAACACCGTCGGCGTTGTTGCCCCGTCAAGCTCGGGAATGGCCACCATGATGGTGGATTCCAGCGCCAGAAGACCTTGCCGCGATGCGCCCCACTGCTCCAGCGTCTGGAACTCCAGCGGATGCGCTGCGACGTAGGGCACATCCAGCTTCGCCAGGATCTCCTCGGCTGCCTTGGCATCGTTGTAGGCAGGCCCGCCGACCAGCGAGAACCCGGTCAGCGAAATCACCGCATCGACGACCGGCTCGCCGTCCTTGAGGAAGAACTTCTCGATCACCGGCCGCGAATCCAGCCCGTTGGCAAAGCCCGGAATGACCCGCAAACCCGCCGCTTCCAGCGCCGCGATCATGCCGTCGTAGTGCCCGGCATCCTTCGAAATCAGGTATGAGCGCAGCAGCAGCAGCCCGACCGTGCCGTTCGGACCCTGCTTGGTCGGCAGCAGGCGCAGGCTGTCCGAAAGCTTCTGGTCGGTGCGCGGGTGATAGACGCCCACTTCGGGATAATCGCGCGGGGCCTCGGCCTTGGTCATGCCGCGCCTCGTCAACCGCTCGCCCGCAGCATAACGGTCGATCAGCGCGCGGACCATCGACACCACGTTGTCGTCAGAACCCGCCAGCCAGTACTGCAGTGTCAGGAAATAGGCGCGCACGTCCTGCGCGGTGCCGGGAATGAACCGCAGGATCTTGGGCAGGCGGCGCAACATGCGCATCTGTCCCGCGCCCGAACTGGCGCCCGACTTGCCCGATCCGCGCAGCTTCTTGAGCATGGCGAGCGGGCCCTTCGCCGGCGCGTCCATGCGATAGCCACCCATCCGCGTCAGCCGCACCACGTCGCCCGACGACATCAGGCAGACCATCGCGTCGCAGTCCTCGCGCCGCGCTTCCAGCGTCGGCAGGATCGCGCGGATGTGATCGTCGAGGAACAGCATCGTCACGATCACGATGTCGGCCTGCGCAATCGCCGCCTTGGTCGCCTCCAGCGCCTTGCTTCCCGGGCGGTCCCAGTCGGTCGCGGCGTGCAGCGTGACGCTGATGTTGTCCTGCCGCAGCCGCGCATCGGCGCGTTCGACGCCCGCCTTGAGGTGGTTGTCGAGCGTGACGATCGCGACACGGACCTGGGGGGCGCGGCTACCGGGCATAATGGGCCTTCGCATCATAGAGCGTGGCCAGATCCACCGCGCCGCGACCTTGCGAAACTGCGAAGGCCTCGGTGTTGCGGCGAACCTTTCCGCGCACGAAGAACGGGACTTTCCTGAGCTCCTGTTCCGCTTCTGCGGTCCACGAGATCGCGGTGCCTGCCGGCCGGGCCTCGGCAAGATCACCTTGGGAAACGAGGGAGGCGTCCGCGACATCGGCCGCGCGCGCATCGGACGGGGACGGCGCGCTCTCGCTCCTGTGGGAGCGTGCAGCACCGTGCAGGTGTGAAGGCCCTGCCTCGTCCGAAAACTCGAAGTCGTCGCGGAACATCGTCAGCAGATGTTCCTCAAGACCCATCACCAGCGGATGGACCCAGGTATCGAAGATCACGTTGGCGCCTTCGAAGCCCATCTGCGGGCTGTGGCGCGCCGGGAAATCCTGCACGTGGACCGGCGAGGAGATCACCGCGCAGGGAATGCCGAAGCGCTTGGCGATGTGGCGCTCCATCTGCGTGCCCAGCACCAGTTCGGGCGAGGCGTTGAGTATCGCGTCCTCGACCAGAAGATGGTCGTCGGTGATCAGCGGCTCGATGTCGTAAAGTGCGGCGGCAGCTCGCATTTCGCGGGCGAACTCGCGGTTGTAGCAACCGAGCCCGCAGATATCGAAGCCCAGCTCCTCGTGGGCAATGCGCGCAGCGGTGATGGCATGGGTCGCATCGCCGAAGATGAAGACTCGCTTGCCGGTCAGGTAGGTCGAATCGACCGAACGGCTCCACCACGGCATCCGCGATGTCGCGTCGTCGAGTGCTGCGCTTGCATCCACGCCTGCGAGCGCGGCCACTTCCCTGATGAACTCACGCGTTGCGCCCACGCCGATCGGCACCGTGCGGATGGCTGGCTGGTGCAGTGCCTGATCGAGCCAGCGGGCTGCTTCGCCACCGACTTCGGGATAGAGCACGATGTTGAAATCGGCCCGGCCCAGCGTCCGGATATCGTCGGGCGCGGCATCGAGCGGCGCGACGCAATTGACGTCAATGCCGATGCTATCGAGCAGTCTGCGCACTTCGGCCACGTCATCACGATGGCGGAAGCCCAGCGCGCAGGGGCCGAGCAGGTTGACGAGCGGACGGCGACCTTCACGCGGGGCAGGGCGAACCTCGCGGTCCACAAGCTGGCGCACGACGCGATAGAACGTCTCCGCCGCGCCCCAGTTCTCCTTGCGCTGATAGCTCGGCAGCTCCAGCGGGATGACCGGGCAGGGCAGTTCCAGCGCTTCGGCAAGGCCCGCCGGATCGTCCTGGATCAGCTCGGCGGTGCACGATGCGCCCACCAGCAGGGCCTTGGGGGCAAACCGCTCGTAGGCATCGCGCGCGGCGTTCTGGAAGATGCTTGCCGTGTCCTTGCCCAGATCGCGCGCCTGGAACGTGGTATAGGTCACCGGCGGACGCTTGCCCCGGCGTTCGATCATCGTGAACAGCAGATCGGCGTAGGTATCGCCCTGCGGCGCGTGCAGCACGTAGTGCAGGTCCTGCATCGCAGTGGCGACGCGCATGGCGCCCACATGTGGCGGACCCTCATATGTCCAGACCGCCAGCTGCATCGCCTATACCCTCAGTATGTCGCGACGGCGCAGGGGCCGCGCGAAGAGCTCGGCGAGGTCACCCGCCTGCTCGAAGCCGTGGATGGGCGAGAACACCAGTTCGATCGCCCACTTGGTCGAAAGCCCTTCGGCCTCCAGCGGATTGGCAAGGCCAAGGCCGCAGACCGTGAGGTCCGGGCGGTCGAGCCGGACGCGGTCGAGCTGCAGGTCAACGTCCTGCCCCTCGCTCAGCCGCGTCGAGGTCGGCAGGAGCGCCAGCTCGCGCCCGTTCAATTCGCGGTTGAGGTAAGGCGTGCCCACTTCCACCGGCATCATGCCCAGTTCCGTGTGAAGGAAGCGCGCCAGCGGCAGCTCCAGCTGCGAATCCGGCAGGAACGTGATGCGCTTGCCTTCAAGCCGCTCGCGCCGATGGGCGATCGCGCGCTTGGCTCGCTCGCGGCCGGGAGCCACCACGCGGTTGAAGTGCATGCGGTCGATGCCGAAAGACTCTGCCGCTGCGCGCAGCCAGTCGGTCGTGCCCTCGGCGCCGAACGGGAACAGCGCGTCGAGGCGTTTTGCCCCGCGCCGCTGCAAGGCGCCGGTCGTCTCGGTCAGGAACGGTTGCGCCAGCAGGAACACGGTGTTCGGCCCGACCTTGGGCAGTTCGGCCATGCGCTTGGCGGGCAGGAAATGCACCGGTCCGATGCCAAGCTCGTCGAACAGCCGCTTGAACTGGTCCTCGACAATGTCGGGCAGGGCGCCCACGATGAGCAGATTGGTTGCCTCGCCTGCGTCGGCTGACGGCATTTCCGGCACCAGCGCGGTCAGGCAGGCATCTTCGCCCTCGGTAAAGGTCGTCTCGATCCCGCTGCCCGAATAGTTGAGGATGCGCACGGAGCCGGCAAATTTGCCGTCAAGCCGCTGCGCTGCCTTGCCCAGATCCAGCTTGATCACTTCCGAAGGGCACGAACCCACCAGAAACAGCGTGCGGATCTCCGGCCGCCGCGCCAGCAGCTTGTCGACGATGCGGTCAAGCTCGTCCTGGCAATCGGCCATCCCGGCCAGATCGCGCTCCTCGATGATCGCGGTGGCAAAGCGCGGCTCGGCAAAGATCATCACGCCCGCCGCGCTCTGCAGCAGATGGGCGCAAGTCCGCGATCCGACGACGAGGAAGAATGCATCCTGCATCTTGCGATGCATCCAGATGATGCCCGTCAGCCCGCAGAACACCTCGCGCTGCCCGCGTTCGCGCAGCACCTGTGGTTGTGCTGCAGGGGCACAGCCGAGGACGCTCTCGCCGGGGCTCATGCTGCCACCTCGAGGCGGGCGGCGCGCAGCTTCAGCAGGAACTGTCCAGCGTTGATGACATAGGCGGCATAGCCTGCGAGCGCGATCTGCATCCGCTGTTCGAAGCTGCCGTAATGGCCCAGCAGCATCACCAGGTAGGCAGTGTGCAGCGCGATCACGAGCATCGAGAACACGTCCTCCCAGAAGAACGCGCGGGCAAACAGCCACTTCCCGAAGACGACCTTCTCCCAGATCGAGCCGGTGACCATGATCGCATAGAGCGTGAAGGTCTTCACCACGACCGAGATGTCGGCCGCCATGACGCCTTCGCCTGTCCAAAGGCTGCGAACCACGAGGCCGAGGCTGATCAGGAAGACGAGGAACTGGAACGGAGCGAGCAGGCCCTGGACCAGGGTCCAGCGAGTCGAATCACGCCTCTCCCGCTCCTCCGGCGTGTAAAGCGCCGGACGTGCAGGCTGCCTGCCAAGTGTCTGGCCAGCAGCGTCAAACCTGATCGCGTCCCCTCTCATTCGGCCCCTTTCACGGGCTGAGGCACAAGGCCTTCGAGAACCGGAGACTACGCCTCGCCTTGCAGAAGTGTCAATCTTTCTTGACGACAAATAAAAATGACAGATGAGGGTTTGTCAGCAACAGTTTACAGGCGTAGGATACCGGTTCCGGGCAGAGTCGAAGTATCGAGGCGGCGGTTCGGGGGTGCCATCATGCACCCGCACCAGACCGGAGGGGTCTGACATGGCTACTGTGTACGGAACCGGGACCAGAAGGGTCGCCCCTGCACGCCGCAAGCGTGGCGCAGGTGTGAGGGCAGGTACCGGGCACGCCGACGCAGCGGGGTTGCCTCATTCCGGACCTGACCAGACTTGCGCACCCGGGATGGTTCCCGCAAAGGGCGCGCGCTCGCTCAACAGTCTCATCGAAGAACAGATCATTCCTCGCCTGCTCCTTGCGCATTCGTCGGATCTGCCGCGCTCCCGCGTGGTCGGCACGCTGTCGGTCGATCCGGCAGACGCCGCGCGCTTTGCCTCGCTGCCGCTGGACCTCGATGCCGAGGAACTGCTCGAGGTTGTCGAAGGCTTCGTCCAGCGCGGGGTTTCCATAGAATCGATCTACGTAGATCTTCTTGCCCCCTCGGCCCGTCGGCTCGGCCAGCACTGGGAAGAGGACGAGTGCGACTTTCTCGACGTCACCATGGGGCTCTGGCGCCTGCAGGAAGTGATGCGCCAGGTGGCCTTGCGCTACCCGTCGGACGTTTTTGACGGGAACCATACCCGTACTGCGTTGTTTTCGCCGCTGCCCGGTGATCGGCACGCGCTTGGCACTTTGATGATCGAGGAAGTGTTCGCGCGGTCGGGTTGGCAGACCGAAGCGTTGATTGAGCCTAAGCGCAAGGAATTGCTGCAGATTATCGCGGAAAGACACTTTGATGTCATAGGCTTGACCGTCAGTTGCGATTGCACTAACGCGACCTTGGCCGACCTAATTTGTGCCATTCGCAGCGTCTCGCGGGCGCCAGGGGTTCAGGTTTTTATCGGTGGACGAATGGTCAATGCCAATCCGGGTATCGTCGATGAAGTGGGTGCCGATGGCACGGCTCCGGATGCGCGCTCGGCTCTTGTCCTCGCCGAACGGCTTGTCGCGAAAAAACGTGCAGGATCAGTCCGTTTCGATCTGCCACTCGGATAATCGGCCCGGTTGATGCCATCCCGGAACAACTCCATCGAAGGGAAGCTGCCCTTCGGCAGTCCGCACACCCATTTCAACGGGTTGGGTTCGGACGCTGCGGCAACGCTGGCCATGGTCGCCGGCGACCTTGCCCTGATCATTGACGATTCCGGCAAGATCATCGACCTCACCGCCAATCCGCGCGAGTTTCCCGAAGCACAGCAGTGGCTTGGCCGTGACTGGCTCGATACTGTCTCGATCGAGAGCCGTGCCAAGGTGATGGAAATGCTGGCAAACGCCCGCAAGGGCGTGACCCAGCACTGGCGTCAGGTCAACCAGGTCACCGCCGATGGCGAAGTGCCGGTCCGTTTCGTCGTGGTCCGTCTGGGCGAGGGCGGGGGCAGCATCGCCTTCGGTCGCGACATGCGCGATGCCGCCGCGCTTCAGCAGCGCGTGCTGCAGGCCCAGCAATCGCTCGAGCGCGACTATCTGCGCCTGCGCCAGCTCGAGGCGCGCTACCGCATGCTGTTCGACCAGTCGGTCGAGCCTGTCCTGATCGTCGATGCCGAAGCATTCCGCATCCGCGAGGCCAACCGCGCCGCGCACCAGATGTTCCATGCCCGCAACGGCTCGCTCCAGGGCGGCAAGTTGACCGCCCTCTTCACCAAGCCCGCGCGCGAACACCTGATCGCCTTCCTCGGTTCTGCACTGGTCTCCCCCGGCGTCATGCCGATCGAGGCGGAAGTGGTCGACAGCACCGAACCGGTCATGCTCTCGGCCAGCGGCTTTCGCGAGCGGGGCGGGCAGTTCCTGCTCATCCGCCTGTCCGGCGCCAACAGTGCCGTCGAACAGAATTCGGGCGCAACGCTGCGGGTGATCGAGGAAATGCCCGACGCTTTCGTGCTGACGGATGCGCGCATGATCATCCAGGCCGCCAACCCGGCATTCGTCGAACTGGTCTCTGCAGCTACGGCCGATCAGCTGCGCGGCCGCCCGCTCGGCGATTTCCTGGGGCGTCCCGGCATCGATCTCGATCTGATCGACAGCCAGTTGGCCAAGCACGACATTGCCCGCAATGTCAGCACCGTCGTCGGCGCGCGGGACGGTTTCGATGGCGAGCCGGTGGAACTGTCTGCCGTACGCACCAACGATGACCAGCCATCCTACGGCTTCGTGATTCGCCCCATCGGCCGCCGGCTGCGCGATCTGCCGGCCACCACCGATGCGCCGCGTTCGGTCGAACAGCTCACCGACTTGGTCGGCCGCATGTCCCTGCGCGATATCGTCCGGGAATCGACCGACCTGATTGAGCGCCTCTGCATCGAAGCCGCGCTCGAATACACCTCGAACAACCGCGCTTCCGCCGCGGAAATCCTCGGCCTCAGCCGCCAGAGCCTCTACTCCAAGCTGCACCGCTACGGCCTCGGCAACATGGTTGACAGTGTTGACGAATAGAGTGTCAATTTGATTTGACGCTAGGGGTGCATGGGCATAGTCTTTGCCCATGGCGCGATCTGCAGTCACCACTGGGATTACGCCGCCTCCGGCGGCTCGCGATGTCTTGGAACTGCTCAAGCCGATAACCTGGTTCCCGCCGATGTGGGCGCTGATGTGCGGCGTCGTCTCCTCGGGCGTTTCCCCGCTGAGCCGCTGGACTTTCCTCATCGCCGGCATCCTCCTGGCCGGGCCGCTGGTTTGCGGCACCAGCCAGGCGGTGAACGACTGGTTCGATCGCCATGTTGACGCCATCAACGAGCCCAACCGCCCGATTCCCTCGGGCCGCATCGGCGGTCGCTGGGGTCTCTACATTGCCATCGGCTGGACGATCCTCTCGCTGGTGATCGCCGCGCTGACCGGTCGCTGGGTGTTGATCGCCACGGTCTTCGGTCTCGTCTGTGCCTGGGCCTACAGCGCGCCGCCGTTCCGCCTGAAGACCAGCGGCTGGATCGGCCCTGCCGTCGTCGGCCTAACCTATGAAGGGCTCAGCTGGTTCACCGGCGCTGCCGTCATGGCCGGGTCGCTGCCGCCGACGCATGTGCTGGTGGTGCTCACGCTTTACAGCATCGGCGCGCACGGCATCATGACACTCAACGATTTCAAGGCGGTGGAAGGTGACCGGGCGACAGGCCTGCGCTCGCTTCCGGTCGTCCTCGGTGAACGGCCCGCAGCGCTGCTGGCCAGCGCAGTCATGGCCGTGCCGCAAGTGATCGTTGTCGCCCTCATGGTCCTGTGGGGCCACCGTATTTCCGCAGGCGTCGTGGCACTCCTGCTCGCCGCACAACTCGCGCTGATGCCGAAGCTCGTCTCGGCCCCGGCGAAGAACGCGCCCTGGTACAACGCCACCGGCGTCTCACTTTACGTGCTTGGCATGCTCGCCTCGGCACTCGGCCTTGGAGGGTATGTCTGATGCACGGCAGGTTCGGCTGGTTCTCGATTGTCCGTCTGGGCCTTGTCCAGGCCTCGATCGGCGCAATGGTGATGATCGCCACGTCGCTGCTCAACCGCCTGATGGTGCTGGAATATGGCCTCGCCGCCGGCATCCCGGCAGGGCTGGTGGCGTGGCACTACATGGTGCAGCTCTCGCGCCCGCTGTGGGGTCATGGCTCCGACCTCGGCCGCAGGCGCACGCCATGGGTGATCGGCGGCATGGCCATCCTCGGAGCAGGGGCAATGCTCGCCGTGCAGGCGACGACCATGCTCGATGATGCCCGGACGCTCGGCATCGCGCTCGCCGTTGTCGCCTTCTCGCTGATCGGTGCAGGCGTCGGCGCAGCGGGGACCTCGATGCTCGCCATCCTTGCCACCGGGGTCGCACCCGAACGCCGCGCCGCTGCTGCTGCCACGACATGGATCATGATGGTCTTCGGCATTGTCGTTTCGGCCGGAACGGCTGGCGCCTTGCTCGATCCCTTCTCCGAACAGCGCCTGTTCATGGTTGCAGGCGGCGTCGTGGCCGCAGCGATTACGCTCACCTGCCTCGCCATGTTCGGGCTTGAGGCCAAGGCGACAAGCGCCACGGCTCCCGAAACCCGCGAGCCACCGGCATCCCTGCGCGAAGCCATTGCCGAGATTCTCGGCGATCCGCAGTCGCGCCGCTTCACCCTGTTCATCTTCGTGTCGATGCTGGCCTATTCGATGCAGGACCTGATCCTCGAACCTTTCGCAGGGCTTGTCTTCCAGATGTCGCCGGGGCAATCGACCAGCCTTTCCGGCGTCCAGCACGGCGGCGTTCTCGTCGGGATGATCGTGACCGGCCTTGGCGGCAGTGCCTTTGCCGGACGCATGCCGATCGAACTGCGCATCTGGACGATGCTTGGCTGCATCGGTTCCGCGCTCGCGCTGGCAGGCCTTGCCATTGCGGCACAGACCGGTCCCGGCTGGCCGCTCGCAGCCAACATTGCCGCGCTCGGCTTCTTTAACGGTGCATTCGCGGTCTCGGCCATCGGCTCGATGATGGGTCTGGCCGGTGCCGGAAAGCGCACCCGTGAAGGCGTGCGCATGGGGGTCTGGGGCACGGCGCAGGCCATCGCTTTCGGCCTTGGCGGATTGACCGGCGCCCTCGGCGTCGATTTCGTGCGGAGCGCGACAGGGCAGGTGGCCGAAGCCTTCCAGCTGATCTTCGCTTTCGAGGCGAGCCTGTTCCTCGTCTCGGCAATCCTCGCGATGCGGGTAACCTTCCGGCGGGCCATTCCCGCCCAACTGGGGGCGGCAGGGGCATGACCGGAGAGAACGAATTCGATGTCGTGGTGATCGGTGGCGGACCTTCGGGAGCTACCGCAGCCTGGGATCTGGCGCGCGCTGGCCGCAAGGTCCTGCTGCTTGATCGGGCAGGGCGGATCAAGCCTTGTGGCGGCGCGGTGCCGCCGCGCCTGCTCGAGGAATTCGAAGTCCCGCAATCGCTCCTCGTCGCCCGCGCCCGCGCGGCCCGCATGGTCGCGCCCTCGAACCGCGCGGTGGACATGCCGGTGGGCGAGATCGGCTATGTCGGCATGGTCGATCGCGATCACTTCGACGAATGGCTGCGCGAACGGGCCGCCACGGCGGGCGCGGAGCGTCGCACCGGCACCTACGAACGGATCGAGCGCGACGCCAATCCCGGAGCGATCGTCTGCTATCATGAGGCGCGCGGCGGTGAAGTCCGCAAGGTCCGTGCCCGCCTCGTCATCGGTGCCGATGGTGCCCGCTCTGGCGTCGCGCGCGAGAACATCCCCGGCGCAGAGCGCAACCCCTGTGTCTTTGCCTATCACGAAGTCGTGCGCTCGCCCGAGAGTACCGAACAGGGCTTCGACGCCTCGCGCTGCGACGTGCTCTATCAGGGCAAGCTTTCGCCCGATTTCTATGCCTGGGTCTTTCCCCACGGCGAGACTTCCAGCATCGGCGTCGGCAGTGCCAACAAGGGCTTCTCGCTGCGCGGCTCGGTCAAGCAGATGCGCGACGATCTCGGCCTCGCCGGATGCGACACGATTCGCCGTGAAGGCGCGCCGATCCCGCTCAAGCCCCTGAAGCGCTGGGACAATGGGCGTGATGTCCTTGTTTCGGGCGATGCCGCCGGCGTCGTCGCACCGGCTTCGGGTGAGGGAATCTATTACGCGATGACCTGCGGCCGCATCGCCGCGCAAACCGCGGAGGCCTTCCTCGCCAGCGGCAATCCCGCCGTGCTCAAGCAGGCGCGCAAGGCGTTTCTGCGTGAACATGGCCGTGTCTTCTGGATCCTCGGGATCATGCAGTACTTCTGGTACTCGAGCGACAAGCGTCGCGAGCGCTTTGTCGAGATGTGTGCAGACAAGGACGTCCAGCAGCTGACCTGGCAGGCCTACATGAACAAGAAGCTGGTCCGCGCCAAACCGATGGCGCACGTGCGCATTTTCCTCAAGGATTGCGCGCACTTGCTCGGCTTGAGGCCTGCCGCCGGATGAAGCGTGCCTCGCTCCTTCCTGCCGGCATACCCATTGGCATCGCCTCGCTCGCGGCCTTTGCCACGGCGATGATCGGCGGGACGATCACCGATCTCGGGCCTTGGTATGATTCACTGATCAAGCCCGATTTCACCCCGCCGCGCCCGGTCTTCCCGATCGCCTGGACCACGATCTTCGCGCTCTGCGCCATCGCCGGCGTCTCAGCCTGGCGCGCGGCCAAGGATTCACGCACGTCGGACACGGTGATCGGCCTGTTCGCGCTCAACGGCTTCCTCAACATCCTCTGGAGCCTGATGTTCTTCCGGATGCAACGGCCCGACTGGGCGTTCTGGGAGCTCTGCGTGCTGTGGTGCTCGATCGCCGTGCTGATCGTCTACTGCGGACGTCTCTCGCGCCTCGCGGGCCTCCTTCTCCTTCCCTACATCGGCTGGGTCACGGTGGCAGGCGCGCTCAACTGGGAAATCGTCCGCCTCAACGCGCCGTTCGGTTGAGGGCAGGGCGTTGGAAACGCTCTTCGCCACCGGTCACGCCGCCGACATCGTCCTTGCAGCGCTCTTGCTCGAAGCGCTCTGGCTGCGCTGGCGCGGTTGGAGACTTGGCGATCTCCTCACCATGCTGCTCCCTGCGGCGCTGATCGTTGTCGGACTTCGCGCCGCCTTGGTCGGGGCGGAGTGGCCGTGGATCTCGGTGCCGATCGCGCTCTCCTTCCCGGTCCACATCGCCGACGTCATGCGCCGCCGCCGTAGCCTTCCATAGTTGCGCTCCCGATTGCGGGAGTTGCGGGGGAGTTGCCGGGGAGTTGTGGCAGAGTTGCCCTTCTGCCTCGGAGAGTTGGAAACATAAAAAAAGGTCCGCCGGAGCAGCTCCGGCGGACCTTCGAGGTCCCACATTACTGCGGGGGATCAGTGTGTTGCGGTCGTCACCGCAGCTGCCATCGGTGCGGCCGGAGCCGCGGGAGCTGCCGGCGCCGCTGCGGGCCCCGACACTGGCTGGGCCATCGGCTGGCCCCACAGCGCCGGGTAGTCCTTGGCCATCTTGTACCCGCCCATCGGCTTGTTCTTGCCCTGGTGGCAGGTCGCGCAGCTGACCTTGAACGGATCGCCCATCGGCCCCTTGCGGTGTGCCGGGAAGACGTCCTTCAAGCCGCTGATATACTTGCCATTTATGTCCCGCACCATGCGCAGGCCGTACCACGCCGTGGCGCGCTTGGGCGTGCTGATGTTCCACGGCTTGAACGCCTGCGCGTTGTGGCAGAACGTGCAGTTCACGCCCAGCGACGTCGAGATGTGGTTCATAAGTGCATACTGCGGCTCGGTTTCCTTGACGGAAAGCTCGTTGGCCTTGGTCGGATGCAGGGTGTCGGAAACGACCCGGATCGACCTGTCGGTCTTGGGGTCGCCAGTCAGGTACAGGGCCAGCGAGGCATTGGGCAGCGACGAGTAGGCCGAGGCCGGAAGTGGCTGATTTTGCCCGTGAAGATTGCCGATGATCCCGTTTTTGCCGGCCTCGGGCAGAGCCCAGTAGTTGGCAGGGATGGCGTTGCCGCGGTGGCAGGTCCAGCAGGTCACGCCCGTGGTCGCTACGTGCTTGGTCCAATTGGAGTTTATGTTGCGCGTCATCTGCAACATCTTGCGCGCGGCAACCTTGGTGTACTTCTCGTCCGAGGCCATGTTCTCGGGGTTGTGGCAGTAGTTGCACCCTTGCTCCGGCGCGACCCACGCGGTGATCGCAGCCATCGTGTAGGTGAACTGCTCTTCCGAGACATCGCCCAGAACCTGCACGTTCTGGTAGGCAGCCCCGGCACGCGGACCCTCGGTCGAGGGTGAGTCATAGGGCGGGGCGGGCACGTCGTCCTTGGCCATGGCCACCTTCTTCAAGGTGACCTGGTCCATGCCCGTGCCGCGATGCCCGTACTGCACCGATTGCTTCGGCGAGAGTTCGCACCCCGTCAGCGTCAGCGCAGCGCTCGCCAATGCGGCGATTGCGATTGTCCTTCTCATTGGCCCGCACTCCCCAGCGTGGCGGGATCAATGACCCCGGTATCGGGATACATCGGAGCATAGCCATGCTGCTGCGCCCAGAGGTACCAGTTGTCGACCACGGTGCCCGTCAGCAGGATGCCGATGCCGCCGGTCAGCGTCGTCAGCACCGCGAACCACCAGGCCCAGCGGTGGATCGATTCCATCGTGGCGTTGAAGCCCATGGTCCAGCGCCAGAACAGCGCCGCGCGTTCCGAGGCCGTGCCGCGATCGGTGATCTGCTCGATCTCGCGCTCACCGCCGTAGCGGCCGACTGCCAGGATGGTCGCACCATGCATCGCGAAGAGCAGGGTCGAGCCGTAGAGGAAGGCGATCGAGAAGGCGTGGAACGGATTGTAGAACAGGTTGCCGTAGCGGATCGAGAAGGCTGCGGTCCAATCGAGGTGCGGGAAGATGCCGAACGGCACGCTTTCCGCCCACGAACCCATGAAGAACGGGCGGATGAAGCCGAGCACGAGGTAGAGCCAGATCGCCGAGGCGAAGGCCCAGGCCACGTGCGTTCCCATGCCGAGCGCCCGGGCGCGGGTATAGGTGCGGATCCACCACAGGATGATCGAGGTGGTCAGGAAGAACCCGGCCATGATCCACCACCCGCCCTTGGCCAGCGGCACGAAGGGGGTGAAGCCATATTCCGGCCCCGGCGGTTCAAGGCTGAGCCAGGGCAGCATGCGCACGAACTGGATCGGGTCCCAGTTGACCGAGGCGAGCATGTTGAGCCCGATGATCTCGATCGCGAAGAAGCCGAAGATCAGCGCGAATACGCCGGTCCAGCCCAGATAGACGGGGCCGATCTGCGCGTGGCCGATGATCCCCATGAGGTGGTTGAAGGAACCCTTGCCGATGCGCGGCTCGCTGCCGGCGGGAAGGTCGATCCCGGCTTCGGGGTGACCACGAAGCTGAACCTGGGTGAAGATGTTCTGATAGGTCGCCATCGCTCAATGCTCCTTCACGACCAGATCGGCAGGTTGAGCCACCAGGTCCACCATTCGGGCCAGCCCTTGGTCCACAGCGGCCCGCTGATCACGATGCACACCGCGCTCCAGAAGCCCGCATTCATCGCCAGCAGCAGGCCGACGCGGTGAATGCCGAGCGTGCCGACCGAATAGCCGATGAGATCGCGGAAGAAGGTGTCCTCGTACTCGGGCGACTTCACTTCGCCGCCAGCTGGCGGGTTCACGGCGGAGAGCACCAGAGCGCCATGCAGCGCCAGGGCGAGGGCCGTTGTGAAGAAGAACGAGACCGCGAGCATGTGGGCCGGGTTGTAGTGGAAGTGCAGGTACTGATACCCCGTGTTGGAAACCCAATCGAGGTGGCTGAAAATGCCGTAGGGGAAGCCGAAGTGCCATCCGCCCAGAAGGACGGGGCGGATCACCACCAGCGTGAAGTAGGCGAAGATTGCCATGCTGAACGCGGCGGGGACATGGTAGCCCATGCCCAGCTTGCGGCAGATCTCGACTTCACGCAGCGCCCAGCTGGTAAACGATACCAGCGCGCAGACCGTGATGACCTGCCAGAACCCGCCCTTGGCCAGTGGAGCCAGCCCGAGGCCGTACTTGAGATCTGGCGGCTCGATCGAGATGAGCCAGGGATTCCACGTCGGCCCTTGCGAGGCGGCGTAGAAGATGAGGGCGGTGCCGAGCGACGCGAAGATCGCGGTCACCACACCGAAGAAACCGACGTAGAACGGACCCACCCAGAAATCGAACAGGTCGCCGCCGATCAACGTGCCACCGCGAACGCGGTATTTTCGTTCGAAACTAAGGAGTGCCATGGTTCTACCCCTCCCCGCCGCGGCGCGACGGGCTTGATTGTTCCCCACCCGCCGCAAGCAGCGGGGTCTCTTGCCTTATTCGAGGGGGATACAGGAGGCGGCGACGGGAGCGCCGCCGCCTCTCGCACAGGCCCCAATCAGGCAGTGCGGTGTCAGGACGCCGGAGGCGCCGCTGCCGCTGCTGCGTTCGCCATGCCCTGGGCCGAGTTCGGACCATCGAGCCAGTTGAACGTATCGGTGCTGAGCAGGATGAAGTGAATCACCAGCGCGAGCACGAACAGGAACGCGAACAGAGCGACGAGTGCCCTGCGCGGATCGAAAATAAGCCAAATCCTCCACATGGTCTTAGTCCTTGTGCAAGTGTTTCAGGACCCGCGTCAGGCTTGCGGCCGTGGCGGGCGGATGCGTCAGAGCCAGGGCTTCCACATCCAGACGAGGACGTGTGCGACCACTGCGACGGCGGTGAAGCCGACGAAGCTGCTCACGAAGAGTTTGTGGAATTCCTTTGCTTCCTCTGGGGTGAGGTAGGTCCTCAGCCCGAAGCGATCGTCATGATCACTCATTGCCCAATCTCCAGTCGTTGTTGATGTGCGAGAGGCGGAAGACCTCTTTCGGTATCCACGCGGAACTGACCCGCGGGGATGGGGGAACACGGCGACCGGAGAACGGCGACCGTGCAAGCTGATGCGCCTGGGATGAGCGCGGAAGGATAGCTGCGCGGATCATGTGACCTGCGCCTCGAGCATGGCGTCGGCGAGCCGGTCGGCGCTGACGCGGGTTTCGTTGTTGCGGCGGGTGACCCGCTCGGCCGCATCGCGCAGGCGCTTGGCGGCGGAGATACGGACCAGCACCGGCTGGGCTTCGACGATCTGGTCGAGCCGGGCCTTGGCGTCCTCGTCCCACGCCAGTTCGCGATGATCGCGTGCGGGCGTGGCTTCCACGGCATCGAGCTGCGTCGCCAGTGGGATGATGTTGAACAGCGCGTCGAACAGCGCGTTGCACACCTCCTGCACCAGGTAGGTCGCGCCCGAATAGCCCATGAACGGCGTGCCGATGTGGCGACGGATCGCCGCGCCGGGGAAGCTGGCCGGGATGTAGATCGACCTGCCGCCCTTTTCGGCGTTGTACATGCGCTCGTTGTAGCTGCCGAACAGCACCAGCGGCGGCGTGGCGTGGATCGCGGCGCGCACGTCCTCGTTCTTCGGCTTCACGCCGGCACTGCGCGAGAAGGCGAAAGTGCAGGGCAGGCCCATGTCGTCTTCGAGGAAGTGGCGGATGCCGCGCGCATAGGTCTCGTTGGCGACGATGCCGAAGCTGGCCGTGGCGAAGAAGTCCTGCGTGACCGAGCGCCACAGGTCCCACAGCGGCTTGATCGTGGTGTGCTTCTCGCGCTCGATGAACGGTTCGGGATCGAGGCCGAGTTCGGCGGCGAGAGCGCGCAGGAAGCGGGTCGTGCTGTCGAGCCCGATCGGGGCCTGGAAGTAGGGCCGCTCCATCTGCTCGCACAGAGCGCGGCCGAATTCGCGATACATGCAGACATTGGCCTGTGCGTCCGCCAGCTTGCGGATGTCGGCGAGGTGGCTGCCCATCGGGAAGACCATGTTCACTTCCGCGCCGATGCCTTCGACAAGGCGGCGGATCTCGTGAAGATCGCTCGCCATGTTGAACATGCCGTAGGCGGGGCCGAGGATATTGACCTTGGGCTTTTCGCCCTCCTTCAAGGGCTTGGGCGCGGGCACGGTCTTGGGGCCGAATTCCGACCACAGCCAGGTCAGCGCGCGGTCAGCCGATTGCCACTGATCCTCGTCGATCGTGCGCGGCAGGAAGCGCTTGATGTTGGTGCCCTGCGGGGTGACGCCGCCGCCGATCATCTCGGCGATGGAGCCGGTCACGACCACGGCGGGCAGTTCCGGATCGAGCACCTTCCACGCGCGCTTCATCGCGCCTTCGGTGCCGGTCTTGCCGAGTTCTTCCTCGCCGAGGCCAGTGACAACGATCGGCAACTCGTGCGGGGGCAGTCCGTCGGTGTAGTGAAGCACCGAGGTAACCGGCAGGTTCTCGCAGCCGACCGGGCCGTCAATGATCACCTGCAGGCCTTTGACCGCGGTGAAGACGTAAACGGCGCCCCAGTAGCCGCCGGCCCGATCATGGTCGAGAACGAGGGTCATGTGCCCACCGCCTCTGCCGCCTTGCGTGCGGCTTCGTTGAGGGCGGCGTACTTCTTCTTGAAGGCTGGGCGGTCCTGCGGGGTTTCTTCCCAGATCCCGGCAGCAGGGCCGGTGCCGACGCCTTCGAAGAACGCAGTCATCTTGTCGAAGCGCGCCTTGTTGGCCATCGCGGCGTTGATCACCTGCGCAAGGCTTCCTGCGCCAGCCACGCCCATCAGCGGCCGGGCGGAGATCAGGTTGGTGAAATAGAGCGCCGGGATCGCCTTGGCCTTGGCGTGCTGAACCACCGGGGTAGTGCCTATGGCGAGATCGGGGCGGAATTCCTCGACCGCGGCAATGTCCTGCTCAAGGCTGGCGCGGAACTGGACGCGGACGCCGCGTGCTTCCAGCCATTCGCGGTCGGGATCGGACCAGCGCGTGCGCGGGCAGGCGCTGCCGACATAGGGCACGTCGGCGCCGCTTTCGATCAGCAGTCTTGCGACGAGCAGTTCGGAGCCTTCGTAGCCCGAAACCGTGATGCGTCCCTTGATCGGGTTGGCCGCGAGCGCGGCGCGGATCATCGGCACGAAGCGGGCTTTGGCGGCTTCGACCTTTTCGGCGGGAACGTTGCAGGCAGCGCCGATGGCTTCGAGCCACGCCGCCGTGCCTTCCGCGCCGACCGGGGCCGAGCCGACCACGGCGCGTCCGGCATGTTCGAATTCGCGGATGCTGGCCGTGTAGAAAGGATGGATCGCCGCAATCACCGCGCAATCGAGCGCCGCATAAAGCTCGCGCCATTCGCGGGTCGGCACTACCGGTCCGGCGGCGAGGCCGAGCGGTTCGAGCATCATGCCGATGCCGACGGGATCGGCCGGGAACATCTCGCCAAGCAGGGTGACGGTCGGCTTGTCGGAGCGGGTGGCCGGGGCTGCCACCGGGCCTTGCGCCACTTCCTCGCGCGCGTAGGCGAGCATGGCACCCGCCAGCACGTCCTTGGCCTCGGCATGGGTCGGAATGCCGAAGCCGGGCACATCGATGCCGATGATGCGCACGCCGTTGATCTGCTTTTTCAGCAGCCGAAGCGGAACGCCGCTGGCAGTGGGTACGCAGAGGTTGGTGACGACAATGGCGTCATAATCAGCCGGATCAGCCAAGCCCTCGACCGCTTCCTTGATGTCCTCGAACAACTTGCCGGTGACGAGCGTTTCGGAACTGAACGGCACATAGCCGACCGTGCGACGCGCGCCGTAGAAGTGCGAGGTAAAGGTGAGGCCATAGACGCAGCACCCCGAGCCCGAGAGCACCGTTGCGGTGCGCCGCATCCTGAGGCCGACGCGGAGGGAACCGAAGGCCGGACACATAGATTGCGGCTGATCGTGCGGGCCGACCGGGTAGTCGGCGGCATAACGCTCCAGCAGTTCGGAACCTTGCGCCTTGTTGGTCGCTTCGCGCAGCACGTCTGCGCCCGCATGACAGCCGCCGCCTTCGACCGGAGGATCGAGGTCGATCCGGTCGGGCTGGCGCGAGAAGTCCATCGCGTCGGTGGCGAGGTCGGTCATGCCCTAGACCTCATCGTACACCACCTCGAGCGAGGGCTTCTTCTCGAATGACCCGCCGCGCATGTCAGCCTGTGTCGCCGGGACCAACTCGACGTTGCCTCCGGTGTCTTCGGGGGAGAAGAGGCCAAGCAGTCCATCCTGGTCGAGGGGCGTGGGCTGCCGCGGCGGCGCCGACGCGACATTGGATGCGAGCTCCGCGAAGAGACTGCCCCATTGCCCGCCGGGCTTGCCGATAATCTGGTAATTGGCCGACTTGCGCCGGATGTCCTCGTCCGCCGGAATGGCGCAGAGGACCGGGATGTCGACCGCCTTGGCAAAGGCCTGGGCCTCGCCGGTGCCGTCGTCCTTGTTGACGATCATGCCGGCCACGCCGACATTGCCGCCCATCTTGCGGAAGTATTCCACCGCCTTGCAGACGTTGTTCGCCACGTAGAGCGACTGCAGGTCGTTCGAGCCGACGACGATGACCTTCTGGCACATGTCGCGCGCGATCGGCAGGCCGAAGCCGCCGCAGACGACGTCGCCGAGGAAGTCGAGCAGGACGTAGTCGAAGCCCCAGTCATGGAAGCCGAGCTTCTCGAGCAGTTCGAAGCCGTGGATGATGCCGCGCCCGCCGCAACCACGGCCGACTTCGGGGCCGCCGAGTTCCATCGCGAAGACGCCGTCGCGCTGGAAGCAGACATCCTCGATGCGCACGTCCTCGCCCGCCAGCTTCTTGGCCGAGGACGTCTCGATGATCGTGGGGCAGGCCTTGCCGGCGAACAGCAGGCTGGTGGTATCGGACTTGGGATCGCAGCCGATCAGCAGCACGCGCTTGCCCTGCTGGGCGAGCATGTAGCTGAGGTTGGACAGGGCGAAGCTCTTGCCCGAGCCGCCCTTGCCGTAGATCGCGATGATCTGCGTTTCCTTCTTCACTTCGCCGGTGTGCGGGGCGTCAGGCTCGATCGACGCTTCATCGCGCAGAGCGGCGGCATGTGTATCCAGCATCGTCATGCGCAATTGCTCCAGTCGAGGACCATCTTGAGGCAGTCGGCGTCGAGGAAGGCTTCGGGGTAGGCTTCCGGGGCTTCCTCTGCCGGGCGCTGGTGCGAGACCAGGCCGGAAAGATCGAGCGCGCCGCTGTCGATCATGGCGCGGGTGGACGCGAGATCGTCAGGCCCCCATTCGGCGGCGACGCGGAAGCGGGCCTCGGCGCGGAAGGCTGGGGCAAAGGCAAAGCTCGGACGGTTGGCGTAGAAGCCGGCCAGCACGATCTCGCCCTTCTTGCGCAGGCGGGGGACCAGAAGGTCGAGGCAATCGGCGTCGCCACTGGCGTCGTAGATGTTGGCGTAGTCGTGCCGGTCGTCGTCCTTGGGGGCGATGACGTTGTAGCCTTGCGCCCCGGTGCGACGGGCGGGCTTGTGCTCCCACACGGTCGGCGCAGGGGCTCCTGCCGCGATGGTCATGCGGGCGAGAAGACGACCCAGCGTGCCGTGGCCGATGATCAGATCGGGCGGATCGCCGCCGTTCATGGCATGGAGCGCGGTGGCGGCGAGGGCAAACAGCACCCCGTCACGGCCCAGCGACTCGGAGACCGGAAGGGCGCGGGCCGAGGGCACGATTACCTGCCGTGCCGTGCCGCCGAACAGGCCGCGAGCGTCGCGGTAGCAGGTGGCGCCCGGCACGAAGACCCAGTCACCGATGCGGCCTTGCGCCTCGCTCCCGGCGTCGACAATGCGGCCCAGGCTTTCGTATCCGGGCACCAGCGGGTAGCCCATGCCGGGGAAGTTGGGCATTTCGCCTGACCAGAGAAGCTTTTCGGTTCCGGCACTTACGCCGCTCCACTGCACTTCGATCAGGACATCGGAGGGGGCAAGCATGGCTGAGCCGACGTCGGCAGCCTGTCCTGACGTCAGCGCAAGCCTGCGAAGCGCGATGCGCCTCGGTGCTTCCAGTATGACCGCCAGCGACTCCATGCCGGTCTTCCCCTCTCCCGGCCATTCCGGCCGTGCCGCAGTATCCGGATGGGTACTGTCAGGCGCTGTTCACCATACGCTAACGCCAAAGAGTGTCAAACAGATTGGACGGTCAAAACTGTCAACATGAACTAACAATCAGGGTGGCGATGACCGGCATCGGCGTGCGCTTGCGTTGCCAGCGGCCAAATCCGGCGGCCTGCAGCATGTCGCCGTACTCTGCGGGTGTGCGGGGGCGGCCCGAATTCATCGCCCAGAGATACAAGCCGAAATAGGCATCCCCCATGGCTTCCGCTCCCGGGGTTCCGGCCATGGGTTCGGCGATCACAAGGCGTCCGCCCGGCGGAAGGGCCTCGCGGATCGCGCGCAGGATCTGCATGCAGCGATCGTCATCATGATCGTGGAGAATTCGCACGAGTGTGATGCAATCGTACCCGGTGGGAAGGCGATCTGCGAAGAAATCGCCCGGATGCAGCGCGACTCGGTCCGGTACGCCAGTGATGCCCGCGAGGACGGGCGGCAAATCGAATATCCCGAGCTCCAGCGAAGGGCAGGCAGGGGCAACGGCATTGACGAAGGCGCCATGGCCACCGCCGACATCCAGTAGCTTGCGGTGTCGGTCGAAGCGATAGGCGGACAGGGCCTGTCGGGCGACCATCTCCTGCGATGCCGCCATCAGGGTCGAATATCGGTCGGCCGTTTTCCGATCTGTTTCAGTCGTATAGTGCCAGAAGCTCGACAGTGCGGTCGGCAGAGACCGATCCTGGCGCAGAAGTTTGAGCGGGTCGGCAAGATCCTCGTAGAGCAGCGCGTGGTGGCGCACCATGGCCAGTGCGCCGGGATTGGAACGTAGCGCCGCGCCTTGCTGGCCGAGCATCCAGCAGTCCGGAGCGACTTCTTCGGCGAGCCGGAGTGCGGCTGCAGCGCGCAGGAGGCGAGTCGCGGCATCGCGGCTCAGCCCGGTCGATCGGGCAATCTCTCCGGCATCGCAGGGCCCGACGTCGAGCAGGTCAAGCAGGCCGACCTGGACGGCGGCAAAAAGCACCTGCGAGTAGGAAAAACCAGCGACAAGATCGAAGGCGCTGCTGGCCCGCCGTCTGGAAACGCTCGCGAAGATTGGCAGACGCGCAGCCCACTGCTGAAACACGGGGCTGCTCAGGACGCTGTTGCGCCACTGCGTCCAGCGCATTCGCCATAGCGGCGGCGCACTTGCGGGCTGTGCTGCTTCAAGGGGCATGACGTCCAACATATGTCCAAAAGATTGGACATTTGTGCTGTAAAGGTCAATTGTATTCGCTGAAGGGCTACAGCCTTCACAGGAGAGCAGGCCTTGGCATCGCGTGTCGCGATCATCGGCGCAGGCATCGGCGGGCTGACAGCAGCTGCGCTTCTTGCGGCGCGCGGGCTTGACGTGACGGTGGTGGAAAAGGCGTCCCATCCCGGAGGAAAGGCGCGGCAACTGATTGTCGACGGCGCCTCGATCGATGCCGGACCCACTGTTTTCACGCTGCGCGATGTGTTCGAGGACATCTTCGCTGCCTGCGGCGCAGACCTTGCCGACTTCGTCGACATTCGCCGGGCAGAGGTGATCGCCCGTCATGCCTGGGGCCCTGAAGGTCACCTCGATCTCCATGCCGATCCGGAACGGAGCGAGGCGGCCATCGGCGCGTTTGCCGGCTCTGCCGCTGCGGCGGGCTATCGTGCTTTCTGCAAGGAGGCCGCGCGCATCCACTCGATCATCGATGGCCCGATGATGCGCGGCAGCAAAGTGAGCTGGCCACTGCCCCTGATGTGGCGGATCGGCCTGTGGCGCATGGGCGATCTGCTGGCGATCAGGCCCTATGAATCGATGTGGAAGGTGTTGGGCGAGCACTTTGCCGACCAGCGCCTGCGCCAGCTTTTCGCGCGCTATTCCACCTATTGCGGCTCATCCCCGTTCGAGACTCCGGCCACGCTGATGCTGATCGCGCATGTCGAAGCGCAGGGCGTCTGGCTGATCGACGGCGGGATGAGTGCCTTGGCGGGGGCGCTGATGCGCCTGGCCCAGATGCACGGCGCCAAGTTCCGTTTCGGCACCGGGGCGGCGTTGATCGAGACGGCGCAAGGGCGCACCGCGGGCCTTATCCTCAGCAACGGCGAGCGGATTTCCGCTGATGCTGTCATTTCCAATGCCGATCCGGAAGCCTTGGCCGCCGGGCGCTTTGGCCCTCTGGGAGCCATGGCGGTGCCCTCGCACGGGGTGCGCAAGCGGTCGCTCTCGGCGATGGTCTGGCTGGCGCACACGGCGACGGCCGGTTTCCCGCTGCAGCGCCACAACGTGTTCTTCTCGCCCGACTATGCGCGCGAATTCAGCGACATCCGCGGTGGCGCGCCGCCATGCGATCCCAGCGTCTATGTCTGCGCGCTCGATCGCGAGGGCGGGGCTGACGTGCCGTCCGGCCAGCGCGAGCGGTTGCAGATCATCGTCAATGCTCCCGCCAACGGCGACAGCCACACTTATACCGAAGAGGAGAAGGCCCGGTGCACTCAGGCCATGAGGCGCAGCCTGCAACGTTGTGGGCTGGAGCTGGAGGAAGCGTTTCCCCACACGCTGCTGACACCGAACGCCTTCGAGAGCTTTTTGCCCTCGACCGGGGGAGCGATCTATGGTCGGGCCTCGCACGGCTGGGCGGCGTCCTTCCTCCGGCAGGGCACGCGGACCCGGATCCCTGGGCTCTTCTGCGCGGGTGGAAGCACCCATCCGGGGGCCGGGGTCCCGATGGCCGCCTTGTCCGGACAACTGGCGACGCAGGCCGTGCTGCAAGACCTTGCTTCGATGCGGAAATCCCGTCCGGTGGCTACGGCTGGTGGTATGTCGATGCGATCAGCGAGTGTGGACGCCACGGCCTGACGATCATCGCCTTCATCGGCAGCGTGTTCTCGCCCTACTACAAGCGGAGCGGGCGCGGCGATCCGCTGCAGCATTGCGCGCTCAACGTGGCGCTCTACGGCCCAGGCGCGCGCTGGACGATGACCGAGCGCGGACGCGGCAGCGTGAGGCGCGATGCCGACAATCTGCAGATCGGGCCGAGTTCGATGCGCTGGACGGGTGACGCGCTCGAGATCGATATCGAGGAAATGGACAAGCGCGTCGGCGTGCCGTGGCAGCGGCGTGTCGCCGGGAAGATCCGGGTCTGTCCGGAAGCGGTGAACGACCGTGCCTTCTCGCTCGACCCGGATGGGCACCACCGCTGGCATTGCATTGCTCCGCGCGCGCGGATCGAAGTGCTGATGGAAAAGCCGGACCTCAGGTGGAAAGGCAGCGCCTATCTCGATTCGAACTTCGGTGCGGAATCGCTGGAGGAAGGTTTCCGCATCTGGCACTGGTCGCGTGCGCACGGGGCAAGCAGTTCGGTGGTCTGCTACGAAGGCATCCGCCGCGATGGGCAGGGTTTTGCCAGCGCTCTGCGCTTTGGCGCTGACGGCGTGCCGCACGAGGAGGAGGCGCTGCCGCCCGTCGCACCGCTACCCAACACGCTGTGGCAGATGGAGCGCAAGACCCGCGCCGACAGGGGCCATGCCAGCGTGATCCGAACCTGGGAGGATGCGCCGTTCTACGCGCGCTCGACGCTGTCCTCACGCCTGTTTGGCGAGCCGGTGGTGGCGGTGCAGGAAAGCCTGGATCTCGACCGCTTTTCCTCGCCGATCGTGCAGTTCATGCTGCCGTACCGGATACCACTCGGTTAATCGTCAGGATTTTCGGCCTGCTTCTTCGCCTTGTCGCGCGCGATTTCGGCGTTGATCGAGCGCAGTTGCCACAGCCCGAAACCGAGCGCGACGGCTGCGAAGACCACGATTTCTATCCAGCCGAAGTTTTCGCCTATGGCGTTCATGCATGCTCTCCCTGCTTGCTGTGCGCAAAAGTGCGGATCAGGTCGGCGGCTGTTTCGGGACGTTCTTCGTGGGCAAGGTGGCCGAGGCCTCGCAGCACGTCCACATGGCAATCGGGGATGAGGCGCGCCGCCTGTTCCACCGACGACAGCGGGATAGCCGCGTCGCTGTCAGAGTGAACCAGCAGCATCGGGCTTCCCAGTTCCGGCAACCGGCGGCTCAGAGCCTCGAGGTCCCAGCTTGCCATCATCTCCATCGCACCGGCGCAATGGTGGCGATTGCCCATCAGCGCTTCGTAGGCGGCGATTCCCCGATCGTCGATCGTCGAGCCGGTGGCGCGGCGCAGGAAACGGGCGGTCTCGCCGGGGATGCGGGCGATCCCTGCCAGCATGCGCGGCACGAACGGGTTCACGAACATCATCCTGGCCAGCGACGGAAACAGCTTGGCGGCAAGGCCGGGGAAGGGCATCAGGGCCGGATTGAAGCCGATCAGCGGCGTGCCTCCGCCTTGAAGATGGACGGTCTCGATGGCTATGGCCGCGCCCGCCGAGTGGCCGACAATGAGGACAGGCTTCTGCTCAAGCGTCTCGAGAAGAGCGATGACCGCGCTCGCCATGCCGGGCAGGGTCAGACCTTGGCGAGGGCGCCCTTTGGTGAAGCCATGTCCGGGAAGATCCGGGGCGATCACGGTAAAGTCGCGCGCGAGCAACGGGAGCACATCACGCCAGCTATGCGTGGCCGCGCCGGTGCCATGGAGCAGCAGCAGGGCAGGGCCGCTCCCTGCAGTCTGCACATGCCATCTGAGGCCCGGAGTCTCCACGAAACGGCTCGCCTCGCGGTTCGGCCAGTTGCGGCCTTCGACTTCCCAGCGCGGGCCGCTCATGCGCGCTTCTTCTGCGGTTCGGCCGCCAGCGTGACGGCCGCCTTGAGCGCCTTGGCGTCGGCAAAGGGCAGCGGCAGGTAGCGCGCGCGCATGGCTTCGGCGATGTGGGCCGCTTCGGGGCGCGGACGCGGGGAGATGTCGATCACCACGGCATCGAGATTGACGCTGGCGATTCCCTTGGCCGCGGCCAGCGCATCGGCGTTAGCCTGAACTCGGCCCGACGTTCCATCTGCAGCAATGTTCGCGCTGCCGTCGGTGAGGAACACGAGGAACGGAGTGCGCCCGCGGCTCATCACGGCATCGGCCAGCTGGCGGGTGAGGGCAATGCCGCGGGCGAGCGGAGTACCGCCGCCGCCGGGCAGTTCGGCAAGCGCGCGCTTTGCGCGGGTGAGCGAGCGGGTGGGCGGAAGGAGAAGATCAGCCTCGGTGCCGCGAAAGGCGATCAGCGCAACTTCCGCGCGTTTTACATAGGCCTGCGCGAGGATCAGTTCGACGGCGCCCTTCGCTTCGGACAGGCGGGCGAGAGCGGCGGAGCCCGATGCATCGACCGCGAAGATGGTGACGGTGGTGGCGCGCTCCTCGAAACGGCGCACGCGCAAGTCGTCGCGGCGGAAGCGGATAGGGCCTGCCCCCTCCGGCGCCGGATCACGCCTGCGCAACGGCTGCCACGGAATTGCCGCGCGCAAGGTATCGACCAGCGCCATGCGCGCGCCACCGCCCGGCATGCCGGGGCGTGCGCCGAGCGGCTTGCCGCGCAGTGCCGAACCGGTGCGTCGCCCGGCACCGCCCCCGCGCGCGGACCGTTGGGCGCGACCGGACGCGATCATTTCGAGCACGTCGGGCGGGATCGCGGCGCGGGCCGCTTCGATCAGCAGGTCTTCGGGTATGTCGGGCGCATTGTCGTCGTCATCATCCTCGTTGTCAGGCTGCTCGGCCTCTTCGCGTTCGGGCTCGGGCGGTGGCGGTTCCGGCTGCGGTTCGGGCGGAAGCTGTGTCGCGCGCGGTGCGAGGACCAGACGCGTGGCAGCTTCGAGATCGGTGCGACCCACTGTTTCGTTTCCGGCCAGCAGCGCGTTTGCTCTGGCCGCTGCCGCAGCCTGAAGGAGCGGGCGGATCGAGGCAATGCCGAGCGCCGCAGCCGTTGCAGCAAGTGCCGACAACGCCTCGCTTTCAAGCGAAGGCGCGCCGTTCGCATCGCACGGTGCAGGCATTTCGCAATCGAGATCAGCTGCACGCAGGTCGCGCAAGGGCAGATCGAACGCGACCCGCTCCATCAGCGCCAGCGGGGGCCGCTCGTCCGGGCCTTCGCCGTCGTCCAGCAGGACCAGCAGGAAGCCGCCACCATTGTCGAGGCTTTGCGCGATCCGCCCGGCAATGTCGGTGCGCAGCCGCTCCGCCATCGGCACGACCAGAACGCCGCCCGCCACCTCGGCGAGCAAGCCGCGCTGGAGCACCAGCTGTCCGCTGGCGAGACTTGCGGCGATGTCAGTGCCCCCGGTGAGGCGGTCCTCGTCGATATGGCCCGGCAGGCGGCGGAAGGGTGTGTCCGGCGGCAGCAATCCGCGCAATGCCTGCAGCACCACATCGCGCGCAGGCCCGCCGCCGCGCAGCACCATGCCGCCAAGCTTGCGGTCTGCGGCGAGCAGGCGCGCCGCGAGGAGCGCATCTGCCATCGCATTCGTCATCCGAAGTGTTCGGCGATCGCGCGGTCTATGCGGGCGGTCGATCCGCTTTCGTCGAGCACGTCGCGGCGCAGGCGGTGACGCAAGGCCATGGGTGCGACGTGGAGAAGATGGTCGCGCTTGACCACCTTTGCGCCCTTGAGCGCAGCATAGGCGCGCGCGGCCCGCATCAGGGTAAGTTCTCCGCGCAAACCATCGACACCGACCGCGCTGCAGATGCCGGCGGCATCGACGAGCACGCTGTCTGGCACTTCGATCTTGGCCAGCTTCTTCTGTCCCCGCGCGATCTGCTGCAGGACCTTCTCGTCCTCCTCGGCCCACTGCGCGGCGAAGGCTTCGCTGTCGGCATCGTGGGCGGCGCAGCGGCGCATGATCTCGACGCGGTTCTCGATCTCGCGCGGGGTGCGCACTTCGACCGAAAGGCCGAAGCGGTCGAGCAGTTGCGGACGGAGTTCGCCTTCTTCCGGGTTGCCGCTGCCGATCAGCACGAACTTCGCCTTGTGGCGCACCGACAGCCCCTCGCGCTCCACCACGTTCTCGCCCGAGGCGGACACGTCGAGCAGCAGGTCGACGAGGTGATCCTCGAGCAGGTTGATCTCGTCGATGTACAGGAATCCGCGATGCGCCCGCGCCAGCAGCCCGGGTTCGAATGTCTTTTCCCCGGTGCGCAGCGCGCGTTCGAGATCGAGGGAGCCGAGCACGCGGTCCTCGGTCGCGCCGAGCGGCAGATCGACGAAGGGGACCGGGCGCTTGCTCGCCTTGGTCGAGTCGCAAGGGCCGGGGCAGGTGTGCGGCGCTTCGGGCGAGCAGCCGTAGCGGCAGCCGTCCATCACCATGATCGGTGGCAGCAGGCTGGCGAGGGCGCGGGCGGCGGTGGACTTGCCCGTCCCGCGGTCGCCGAAGACCATCACCCCGCCGATGGAGGGATCGACCGCTGCGATCAGGAGCGCGAGCTTCATCTCGTCCTGACCGACGATCGCAGAGAAGGGGAAGCGCGCCATCTGTCCAGAACTGTGGACACTTATGGCCGTCAGGACAAGCGAATTATTGCTGCGATGACGTCTTGATCAACCGGTCCTTCAACGTGTGCATCGTCCACCACACGCCAAGTACCATCGGCAGCACCAGAACGCCGACGACGAACTCGTCGGAAACCCCCAGCGCAGCGTCCGGGACGGCGTAGAGCGCGTACTTGACGAGGCCCAGCACATAGTAGCTCAGCGCCACCGCCGACAGGCCCTCGACCAGCTGCTGCAACCGCGCCTGCATCGAGATCGACTGCTCCATCGACCGCAGCAGTTCGGCATTCTGGTTCTCGATCCGGGTGTCGATCCGGGCCCGCAGCAGCGAGGCGAGCTGCTCGGTGCGATGGGCAATGCGCTCGATCCGCTCGCTCGTGGCGATGCAGGTGTTCATGGCCGGGCGGAAACGCCGCTGGGTGAAATCCACCAGCGAGGCGAAGCCCTCGACTGGCTGCACGCCCAGTTGCTCGAGCCGCTCCTCGACGATCTGGCCATAGGCGCGGGTGGCGTCCATGCGGAACGAGATCGCCGTCGAGACCGAAGCCAGATCGAGTGCGAGACCGGACAGTTCCTCGAGCAGGCTGTCATCGCGCGCGTCGCTGTCGGCAATGCGGTTCGAAAGATCGCGCAGCCGTCCTTCGGCGGCATCGAGCTTGGGCCAGCATTCGCGCGCCACCGGCAGTCCCAGCAGGGCCTTGTTGCGGTAATTGCCCAGTTCCTGCATCCGCTGCAGCTGGCGCGTCAGGTCGCGCCGGTCGATCCCGTTCGCCGCCACGAGCAGCCGTCCGAAACCGTCGTCCTTCAGGCGGAAGTCCGACCAGATGCGGATGCCGCCGCCCAGCGTGCTTGAAACCAGTTCGTCGCGATTGAGGGCATGGTGATCGAGCACCTGCTCCACGTCCGCGTCGTTCTCGCCCAGCCACACCCGCGTGCTGCGGATGATCTGGCCCGGCAAGGTCTGCGCCCAGGCGATCGCCGCAGACAGGAGCGGATCGGTGCCCGGATCGAGAAAACCGGCCTCGTCACACGGCGCGCAGAAGATCGTGAGGCTGCTGCCCTCGCTCTGCCGCTCCCAGGTGAAGGTCACATGGTCGTTGATGCGGCCCTCGCGATGCGTCGGGTTGCCGACGCTGTCGTGACTGGCCGTAAGCGCTTCGATGGCGGCGAGTTCGTCGGCCCGTTCGCCATCTTCGACGCCCAGCACCCATTGCACGATGTGGCAGGGGACCTGCAGCAACGGCCAGCGCCGCAGGTGCATTTCGCCGACAGCCCTGCTTCGAAGGTCGTGGTCGCGCATGGAAGGCCTATCCCTGACGCGGCTGACGGGATGAAAGCACAATCGGGCCGCCGCTTGATCGCAAGGCTATGCCAAGAGCGGCGCGCGACCAAACGGATTTCCCGGCTTTCGCGCAAGTCCCTGCCCGGATTGCCCAAAAGAACTAGGGCTGAGGCGCCGATGCACCGAAGTCGCTTGACCGCGTGAACGTTCTCATTTAGGTGAACGTTCACAAGAGCGCTGATGGCGAGCAATTCGCGTGGCAGTGCCGAGGTTTCAAAAGGGGAGGATCATGAAGGTTTCCATGACACGTTCCGCTGCCGTTCGCGCAGCCAGCATGGGTGCCCTCGCACTCGCACTCGCCGGGCAGTCCGTCCATGCGCAGGAAGCGCCGCAGGACGCCGCTGCTCCCGCCGATGAGGGTGAGGCCATCGTCGTCACCGGCATCCGCGCCTCGCTGTCGAAGGCGATGGACATCAAGCGCACCGCGCAGGGCGTGGTCGATGCGATCTCGGCCGAAGACATCGGCAAGTTCCCCGATACCAACCTCGCCGAATCGCTGCAGCGCATCACCGGTGTTTCGATCGACCGCAACAGCGGTGAAGGCTCGACCGTGACGGTCCGCGGCTTCGGTCCGGACTTCAACCTTGTGCTGCTCAACGGTCGCCAGATGCCAGCCTCCAGCCTCGGCGGCAGCAGCGGCGCTCCGGCCTCGCGCTCTTTCGATTTCGCCAACCTGGCCTCCGAAGGCATTGCCGGCGTCGAAGTCTACAAGTCGGGCCGCGCCTCGCTCGCCACCGGCGGCATCGGTTCGGTCATCAACATCAAGACCGCCAAGCCGCTCGAGCGCCCCGGCTTCCACGGCAGCATCGGTGCCAAGGGTGTCTATGACACCTCGCTGTTCGAAGGCACGAGCATCACCCCGGAAGTTTCGGGCATCATCAGCGATACCTTCGCAGACAATCGCATCGGCGTGCTGCTGACCGGTTCCTACCAGGACCGCAAGGCCAGCCAGGCCCAGTTCAACGCCGGGTGGCGCGAAGGTTATCTCGGTTCGGAAAACAACTGGGGTTCGCTGGCGCAGCCGGGCACTCCGGGCGCCGCCAACATCCAGAACCGCCCCGGCCCGAACGACATCTATCAGGTCACGCAGAACGCGGGCTACGATTTCACCACGTTCCGTCGCAAGCGCATCAACGGCCAGGCCGTGGTGCAGGTCAAGCCGACCGACACGCTGACCGCGACTGTCGACTACACCTTCTCGCAGAACACCATCGACGCGCGCACCAACTCGATCGGCGTGTGGTTCAACCACGGTGATACCTCGAGCAGCTGGACCGATGGCCCGGCGGCAGGCCCGAACTTCTACGCCGAGAACTTCGGCCCCGGGAAGGACCTCGCCATTACCGGCGCGGTCGCGGCCAACCGTTCGCGCAACCAGTCGATCGGCGGCAACCTCAAGTGGGATGGCCCCGGCGGCCTGCGCCTCGAACTCGACGGCCACCACTCGACTGCCGAGAGCAAGCCGACCAAGCCTTATGGCTCGGGCATTGCCGTGGGCAGCGCCATCTTCGGTGTGAAGTCGCAGAAGGTCGACTATACCCAGGACATGCCGGTCATCAGCGTCGAGATGTATCCCGGTGCCGAGATCAATGCCGCCAACATCCGTCCGGCCGGCAACGCCTTCCGCACCGCCTACATGCGTGACGAGATCAACGAAGTCACCTTCCGGGGCGGCTACGATTTCGACGCCTCGTTCATCGACAGCCTCGACTTCGGCGTGACCTATACCGAGAACAAGGTGCGCTCGGCTTTCGGTGTCATCCAGAACGACACCTGGGGTGGTACGCTTTCTGCGGCCGAGACGCCTGACGACATCTACCAGATCCGCAACCTGCCCAAGGACCTCTCGGGCATGTCTGGATCGAACGATGCCTCGATCATCCCGAACTACTTCGAGATCGATACCGACAGGCTGATCCAGCTGCTCGACAGCAAGCTCGGCATCTGCAGCACCTCGGTTGCGGCAGGCACTTGCATCGCCAAGTACACGACCGACCGCACCGTCCGCGAACGCACTTGGGCGCCGTACCTCCAGACGACGCACTCTTTCGATCTGGGAGCCGGCACCGCGCACCTGCGCTTCGGCCTTCGCTACGAGAAGACCAAGGTCGACTCCACCGCGCAGGTTCCGATCCCGGTCCGCACTATCTGGACCGGCGGCAACGAAACCGCGATCGACTATGGCAACCCGCAGCAGGTCGCTGCCGCCTCGCTCAAGGGCGAGTACGAGAACTGGCTGCCGGCGATCGATTTCGACATGGAGCCGGTCCGCAACGTCCGCCTTCGCGCCAGCTACAGCCAGACCATCACGCGTCCCGACTATACCTCGCTGCAGGGCGGCACTACGCTTGCCTCGCCGATCCGCATCGGTGGCAGCACGGCATCGAGCGGCAACCCCGGCCTGTTGCCGTACAAGTCGAACAACGTCGATCTTTCGGCTGAATGGTACTACGCGCCGACCAGCTACGTCTCGGTGGGCTTCTTCCACAAGGTCGTGAAGAACTTCATCAGCCAGACGCAGGTCAACCAGCCCGCGTTCGGCCTGACGAATGCTGCAGCGGGTGCCAACGCGGCAGCGGCGCGCGCGGCGCTCGGCCCGAACGCCACGGCGCAGCAGTTGCTCGACTACATCGGTGCCAACTTCCCCTCGACCGTCATTCGTGACGCCAACGGGGTGGTGACCGGCGTCGTCGGCCAGGCGTCCGATCCGCTTGTCAACTTCATCACCACGCAGCCGACCAACAGCGACCAGAAGGCCAAGCTGTGGGGCTGGGAGTTCGCGGTCCAGCACAGCTTCTGGGACACCGGCTTCGGCGCGATCCTGAACTACACCGTGGTGAAGAGCGACACGAAGTTCGACAACACCCTGCGCTACACCATCCCGCAGTTCGCGGTGAACGGGGTCAGCGACAGCGCCAACGCCGTGCTGTTCTACGACAAGAACGGTCTGCAGGCGCGCGTTGCCTACAACTGGCGCGCCGGGTTCCTCTCGGGCTACGGCTTCGATCCGTACTACGTGAAGGCCTATGGCCAGTTCGATGCCAGCGCGTCCTATGAAATCCGCAAGGGCGTGACGGTCTTCGTCGAAGGCATCAACATCACCAACGCCGACCGCAAGGGCTACCAGCGCAACAACCAGACCGTGTTCTTTGCGGCACCGGGTTATGCGCGCTATGCTGCCGGTGCGCGGTTTACCTTCTGAGCCTGAGGACTTGACCTTCGGGTAAGGAAAAACCGGCGGCCCGTACTGTTCACGCAGTGCGGGCCGCAGGGGTTTCGAGGAACTGACAGGCTCGCCGGATCAACCGGTGGCCGAAACGGGTGAGAGATGATCGGGTCGGTGGAGCAGGTTGTCATCGTCGGAGGCGGCACCGCAGGGTGGCTTTCGGCCTGCCTGCTGGCGGCGCGGCGGCCCGAACTTGCGATCACGCTGGTCGAAGCGCCCAATATTCCGACCATCGGCGTGGGCGAGGGCACCTGGCCGACGATGCGCGAGACGCTCGCCACCATCGGCATTCCCGAGGCGGAGTTCCTGTCCGAGTGCGACGCCTCGTTCAAGCAGGGTTCTCGCTTCGATGGCTGGGGCGATGGCGGCGAGGCTGACAGCTACTACCATCCCTTCACCCCGCCTCCGCCTGGCGACATGGCGGCGATGCTCGCGGCGTGGCAGGCGGATGCGCCGGGTGCGCCCTTTGCCGCAGCGATGACGCCTCAGGCTCTTGCCTGTGACGAAAGCCTTGCGCCACGGCAGCGGGCGATGCCGGACTACGCCGGGGCGCTGAACTACGGCTATCATCTCGACGCGGGCAAGTTTGCTACCCTCTTAAAGCGCCATGCTACCGCGCGGCTCGGCGTGACGCATGTTTCGGCGCAAGTCACTTCGGTTGCCAATGACGACACCGGCAACATCTCCAGCCTGCGCCTGCACGACGGGCGCGAGCTCGCTGGAGATTTCTTCATCGACTGCTCCGGCCTCGCCGCCATCCTGATCGGCGGGCACTGTAGCGTGCCGTGGGTCGACCGCTCGGACGTATCGTTCAACGACAGCGCGCTTGCCCTGCAAGTGCCGGTGGAGGCTGGCAGTGCCATTGCCTCGCAGACCATCGGCACCGCGCACGAAGCGGGCTGGATCTGGGACATTGCTTTGCCGACGCGGCGCGGCATCGGCTGCGTGTTCTCCTCGCGCTTCATGGACGATGCGCGGGCCGAAGAGGTGCTGCGGTCCTATGTTGCGGCGAAGCTGCCGGGGACGGACCTTTCCGCCTTGCGCCCCCGCAAGCTGACCTTCTCGACTGGCCACCGCGAGCGCTTCTGGCATGGCAACTGCCTCGCCGTCGGCCTCTCGGCCGGCTTCATCGAACCGCTCGAGGCCTCGGCCATCGTCACCATCGAACTGTCGATCAAGGCGCTCGCCGAGAGCTTCCCGCGTCGTGCGGCCACGATGGGCCTGCTCGCCGAGCGCTTTAACGAACTGTTCCGCTACCGCTGGGACCGCATCGTCGAATTCCTCAAGCTGCACTACGTCCTCAGTCGCCGGACAGAGCCCTACTGGCTGGCCCAGCGCGACCCTGCGACGATCCCCGCGCGGCTTGTCGAGGCGCTCGAACTCTGGCGCGATCAGCCCCCTTCGGTGTGGGACTTCCCCCGCATGGACGAGCTGTTCTGCGCCGCCAGCCAGCAATACGTGCTCTACGGCATGGGCTTCCCCGTGCCCGCCGGAGCGCCTGATGCAGCAGCGTCGCAGCGCCTTGCCGAAGTGCGGCAGCGCTCGCGTGCGCTTGCGGCGGCGCTGCCCTCCAACCGGACCTACCTCGATGCCCTGCGCCCTGTCGCGGCGGCAGACCCGATCGCCATGCACGGAGCGGCAATGAAATGAGCAACCACGCAGTCCTCAATCCCGCCGACCATGGCGAGTTGCGCATCGACACCGCGGCCAGCGCGGAACTGGGCGACAACGTGATGGCCTGCGCCACCGTGCCTGCCGAGTTTCGCTCGATCCAGGCTCACTACCCCATCGTACTGCGCCGCGACCTTTCGACCGGCAAGCTGGAAGCGCTGGCGCTGCTGGGTTTCGAGACCGGCGAGAACCTGTTCCTGCGCGATGGCGCCTGGGACGCTGCCTATCGCCCGCTGTCGATGGCGATCCGCCCGTTCCTGATCGGCCGCGCCGCCACGCCCGATGGCGTCGGCCAGGTCCACGTCGATCTCGACCACCCGCGTATCAGCAAGACGGGCGAGGGCGTGCGGGTGTTCGATGCCGGCGGCCAGCCCACGCCTTATCTCGAGGACATCGCCGCCAAGCTCGGCGATCTCGACCACGCCCATCGCGAATCCGCCGACTTCTTCGCCGCGCTCGATCGCTATGACCTGGCTGAATCCTTCACCCTCGAAGTGACTCTCGACGATGGCGCCAAGAACTCGCTCGTCGGCTATCACACCATCAACGAGGAGAAGCTCTCCGCCCTCGATGGCCCTGCGCTGCAGGACCTTATGACCGGCGGCCACCTCGCGCGGATCTACATGATCATCGCCTCGCTCTCGCACTTCGGCGATCTGGTCGCGCGCAAGAACGCAAAGGTCCGAGGTGGCTGAGGCCGCTGCCCTGACGCTTCCTGCCGTTGCCGAACGGACGCTCGAAGCACCCGGCGATCTCGACGCCATGCTGCGGGGCGCGCGCGAACCATTCGTGCTGCGCGGCCTGGTGCGCGATTGGCCGCTGGTTCAGGCGGGCCTCCAATCGGCCCGCGCCGCCCGTGCCTATCTGGTGGAGCGCGCCCGCCCCGTGCCGTTCACCGTTTCCCTCGCCGATCCCGGCAGCGGCGGCCGCCTGTTCTATGACGCGGCCATGCAGATGAACTTCCGCACCGCGCGCGGCAAGCTGGACGACATCTTTGCAGGCTTTGACGCCAACGAAGGCCGCGCCGATCACCCGGTGATCTACCTCGGCTCGATCGACGTGCCGACGCACTTCCACGGCGTCGATGCCGAAAACCGCGTCGATCTCGGAAGCCGCGATCCGATCACAAGCCTGTGGATCGGATCGCCCACCCGCATCGCCGCGCACAACGATTTTCCCGACAACCTCGCGTGCTGCGTGGCGGGACGCCGCCGCTTCACGCTGTTCCCGCCCGACCAGTTCCGCAACCTCTACCTCGGCCCGATCGACAACACCCCGGCCGGGCGCGCGGTCAGCATGGTCGATTTCGCCGCGCCCGATTTCGATGCGCACCCGCGTTTTGCGGAGGCTCTGGCCCACGGGCAGGTGGCCGATCTCGAACCGGGCGACGCGCTGTTCGTGCCTTCGATGTGGTGGCACCATGTCGAGGCGACCGGGCCTTTCAACATCCTGCTCAATTACTGGTGGCGCGATACCCCGCGCTACATGGGCCAGCCCCAGACCGCGCTGACGCACGCCCTGCTTGCCATTCGGGACCTGCCGGAGGCGGACCGCGCGGTGTGGCGCGATCTGTTCGACTACTACGTGTTCTCGGGCGGCGATGAGGCCCGCGCGCACATTTCCGCAGAAGGGCAGGGCGCGCTCGGCCCCATCGACGCGCAGGGCGCTGCCCGCATTCACCAGTTCATCCTGAGGAGCCTCAGCCAATGACCGCTTCGCATCTGCCCCGCCGCATCGTCATTGCCGGAGGCGGCACCGCCGGATGGATGACCGCCGCCGCGCTCGCCCGCACGCTCGGGGCCGTTGCGCAGGTCACGCTGGTCGAGAGCGAGCAGATCGGCACGATCGGCGTCGGTGAAAGCACGATCCCGCCGCTCGTCACCTACAACCGCCTGCTCGGCATCAACGAGGCCGAGTTCATGCGCGCCACGCAGGCGACGTTCAAGCTGGGCATCAATTTCGAGAACTGGCGGGTGCAGGGGGAGAACTACTTCCACTCGTTCGGCGGCACCGGCAAGGACCACTGGTCGGCGGGCTTCCAGCACTTCTGGCTCAACGGTCTGGAGCGCGGACATGCCGAGCCCTACGGCGAATACTGCCTTGAGCTGAAGGCGGCTGAAGCTGGCAAGTTCGCGCACCTTCCGGATGACCGGATGAACTACGCCTACCAGCTTGATTCCGGCCTCTACGCGAAGTTCCTGCGCACCATGGCCGAAGCCGATGGCACCACGCGGATCGAGGGCAAGATCGCCCGCGTCGAACTTGATGGCGAGAGCGGCAACATCGCCGCGCTGGTGCTGGAAGGCGACCGCCGCATCGAAGGCGATCTGTTCATCGACTGCACCGGCTTTCGCGCGCTGCTGATCGAGGGCGCCTTGCGCGCAGGGTACGACGACTGGACACACTGGCTCCCTTGCGACAGCGCCATCGCCATCCAGACCTCCAGCGTGCGCGCGCCGGTACCCTATACCCGCGCCATCGCGCACGAGGCGGGCTGGCAGTGGCGCATCCCGCTGCAGCACCGCCAGGGCAACGGCGTGGTCTATTGCAGCGACTACCTGAGCCACGAGGCGGCGCTCGAAAAGCTGCTCTCGACCGTGGAGGGCGAGAAGCTGGTCAAGCCCAACCACATCCGCTTCCGCACCGGCGCGCGGCGCAAGCAGTGGCACCGCAATTGCGTGGCGGTGGGGCTTTCGGGCGGCTTCATGGAGCCGCTCGAGTCCACCTCGATCCACCTGATCCAGCGCGCCATCCTGCGCATCGTGCGGATGCTGCCGGCGGGCGAAATCAGCAGTCGCGACATCGACGAGTTCAACGAACAGCAGTTCACCGACATGGAACAGATCCGCGACTTCCTGATCCTGCACTACAAGGCGACCGACCGCCGCGACACGCCGTTCTGGCGGCACTGCGCCAGCATGGAGATCCCCGCCAGCCTCGAACACAAGATCGAACTGTTCCGCGAAACCGGCCGCGTCTTCCGCAAGAACGAGGAACTCTTCGCCGAGAATTCCTGGGTGCAGGTGATGATGGGACAGGGGATCAGTCCGCAAAGCCACCACCCGGTCGCCGCCAAGCTGCGCGACGAGGAACTGAAGCATCTGCTCGGCTCCCTGCGCGAGCAGGTCAGCCGCACCGTCGCCGCGCTGCCCTCGCACGGCGATTACGTGGCCCGCTATTGCGGTGCGGAGGTTCCGGCAGCGGCATGAGCTTTCTGCTTCTGGCCGCGGCGGCGGTCCAACCCGATTGGCAACTCGTCTGGGCCGACGAGTTTGACGGCACCTCGCTCGATCGCACCCACTGGGTCCTTGCCGAGGACTGCTGGGGCGGCGGCAACGAGGAGCGCCAGTGCTACACCGCACGCGCGGCCAACCATCGCGTCAAGGATGGCGTTCTGGAGATCGTCGCGCAGCGCGAGGACTTCACCGGCCCGGCATTCCCGCGCGACCAGCGCGACAGCATGGAAAAGGCCGAGGCGACCCGGAGGAAGCCGTTCACCTCGGCGCGCCTTTCAACGCAGGGCAAGGCCTCGTGGCTCTACGGCAAGATCCAGGTCCGCGCGCGTCTTCCGCAAGGGCAGGGCACATGGCCTGCGATCTGGATGCTGCCCGAGGACTGGGCCTATGGCGGCTGGGCGCGCTCGGGCGAGATCGACATCATGGAGGCGGTCAACCTCGGTGAGCCGTGTGAGACCTGCGAGGCCGGGCGGGAGAACCATGTGCTCGGCACGATCCACTTCGGCGGGCAGCCCCCGCGCAACCGCTATATCAGCGAGGAAACGCAGCTCTCCGATCCGACCGCCTTCCACACCTACGAGGTCGAGTGGGACAAGGACGGCATGGTCTGGCGTGTCGACGGCAAGGACTATGCCCGCCGCTTGCCCCATGAGTGGCACACGCTTGGCTCGGACAAGCCGGGCGCGCCGTTCGACAAGCCCTTTCACCTGATCCTCAACCTCGCCATCGGCGGGCATCTCTCGGAGAGCCGCAACGGCAAGGGCGTCGACGGTTCGGGCTTCCCCAAAACGATGGCAATTGACTGGGTGCGCGTATGGCAAAAGCCGGGCGAAGCGGGTAACGCAGGGCCCGGAACGAAGAGCGGGGGGAACTGACAGCCCATGGCGCGCAGGCGGCAGGCGGTGACGATCAAGCACGTGGCGGCCGATGCGGGCGTCTCGCTGCAGACGGTCAGCCGCGTCATCAACAACGAGGCCAACGTCCGGCCCGAAATGCGCGAGAAGGTCCAGGCCTCGATCGACAAGCTCGGCTACGTGCCGTCGATCGCGGCGCAGCGGATGAGCGGATCGCGCTCCTACCTGATCCTCGCCCTCAACGACCGCGAGCGCACCATCGCCGACTGGCGGGCGCGGCAAGGCACCGACTGGGTCGACCAGATGCTGCTCGGCGGAATGCTGGAGTGCGCCGAACAGGGCTATCGCCTGATCTTCGAACTGGTCGACACGCACAATGATCACGTCGAGCGGGAACTGGGCGCGGCGATTGCGGCGCTCCAGCCTGACGGCGCGATCCTGACGCCGCCGCACTCGGACAACCCGCAGATCCTCGAAACGCTGACCCGTCACAATGTGCCCTTCGCGCGGATCGGCGCGCAGGTGCACGAGGAGGGCCTGCCCGATGGCATCATGGTCTCGATGGACGACGAAGGCGGTGCCCGCACGGCAACGCGCCACCTGATCGAACTTGGCCACAAGCGCATCGGCTTCATTTCCGGCCCGTCCGAATATCGCCTCTCGGCCAAGCGCATCGACGGCTGGAAGGCCGAGATGGACGCAGCCGGTCTGCCCACCGACGGTTTGCTGGAAGCGGGCGATTTCACTTACGCCTCGGGCGTGCGCGCGGCCCGCGCACTGCTCACAAGCCTCGATCGGCCGAGCGCGATCATTGCCAGCAATGACCAGATGGCGCTGGCCACGGTGGAAATTGCCGACGAACTCGGCCTGTCCATTCCGGCGGACCTTTCGCTGGTCAGCTTCGACAATACCCCATTGGTGCGGTTTACCCGTCCCGCACTTACCGCTGTCGATCAGCCGATTGCCGAGACGACGGCAACTGCCGTTCGCAGCCTGATCGCGGCGCAGAAGGGCGAAGCGACACCGGGGCCGGTGATCCTGCCGATGGGCTTCGAGATCCGCGGCTCCACCGGCCCGGCGGCGTGACTGCCGCCCCGAGCCGCGAACGTCGCTTTCTCGCGCTCTATGCCCTCGCCTGGGCCGGATCGACGATTGCCTATGTCCCGTTCCTGACGCTGCTTCTGCCGATGCATGTCGGCCACCTGGCCGGTGCCAAGGCCGTGGGCTGGCTTGCGGCGACCACCTTCCTTGGCGCGATTGCCGCCAGCCTGTGTAACATCGTCTTCGGATGGGCGAGCGACGTGGCGGGCAAACGACGGCCCTTCGTGCTGGCGGGGCTGCTGCTGTCGAGCGTGATGCTGCAGATGGCGCCGCGCACCGGGACGCTACTTTCGCTCGCCGTGGTCATCGCGCTGTGGCAGGTCGGGCTGAACATGATGCTCGGGCCGCTTTCGGCCTGGGCCGGAGATCAGGTGCCCGACAGGCGCAAGGGCCTGCTTGGAGGATTGCTCGCCTTCGCCCCCGCGTCAGGCGCGCTGGCTGGTGCCGTGGCCACGTTGGGCGAGGGGCTTGCGCTCGAAACGCGCTTTGCCTTTGTCGGCGCAATCGTCGCGCTCTGTGTCCTGCCGCTGGTTCTGCTGGGCGAGGACGCCGTTGTGTCTGGCACGTCGAGACCTGCCGATGGCAGCGAGGTTGCGCGCAAGGTGCTCAAGGGCATGGCCACGCGGATGTGGCTGGCGCGCCTGCTGGTCCAGATTTCCGAAGCTTCGCTCTTCGCGTTCTTCTACCTGTGGTTGCGCACTGTCGATCCCGGTCTGGCCGACAGCGCGATTGCTCGCGTTCTGCTGACCGCGATGCTGATCGGCGCGCTGGTTGCACTGGTCGCCGGGGGCAGGGCGGACCGTACCGGCGAGCCGGTCATGCCGCTGGTGCTGGCGTCGGTTGGCGCAGCGCTCGGGCTGCTGGTCATGGCCATGACCGGGAGCCGCGACGGGGCGATTGCCGGGTACATCCTGTTCGGCCTTTCGACTTCGGCGTTCCTCGCCCTGCACAGCGCGCATACCCTGCGCGTCCTGCCGGACAGCGCGCGGCGCGGGCGCGATCTCGGCCTGTTCAACCTGACCAATACGATTCCGTCGCTGGCCATGCCTGCATTGACTTTGGCGCTTGTGCCGACGCTCGGCTTCGGCGCGCTCTTCGTGGTGCTGGCGCTGCTCGCGCTGTGCGCCACGGTGCTTCTCCTCGGCTTGCGACGAACCGCCTGACACTTCTCCGGCGCAGGGTTGATTTCCATTCGCAAACGTGTGAAACGCTCGATTGAGAACGTTCACAGAATTTGGGGAAGTCGATGTCGAAGGGAAGCTTGCGCCAGGCCAAGGCAAGCATGGCGGCGCTATCATTCCTGCTTCTGGCCGCGCCGGTCGCGGCGCAGGAAAGCCCTGTTGCCAATCCGGCGAACTGGCCGGTGGCGCACAGCCCGTCGACCATCACCGATGCTAAGACCGAGAAGGCGATCAGCAAGCTGCTGCGCAAGCTGACGGTCGAGCAGAAGGTCGGGCAGGTGATCCAGGGCGACATCAGCTCGATAAAGCCCGAGGACCTTGCCCGCTACCCGCTCGGCTCGATCCTCGCCGGCGGCAACAGCGGTCCTTATGGCGACGAGCGCGCTGACGCGGCCAAGTGGTTCAAGCTGGTCAAGGAATTCCGCGCTGCCTCGCGCAAGGCCGGGGCAGGGGTGCCGATCCTGTTCGGTGTCGACGCAGTTCACGGCCATTCCAACCTGCCGGGCGCAACCATCTTCCCGCACAACGTCGGCCTTGGCGCGGCCCATGATGCCGAGCTGATCAAGCGGATCGGCGCGGCGACTGCGGCGGAAGTGGCGGGCTCAGGCATCGAATGGACTTTCGCGCCAACCCTCGCTGCTCCCCAAGACTTGCGTTGGGGCCGTGCCTACGAGGGTTACTCCAGCGACCCCGCTGTGATCGCCAGCTATTCGAAGGCGATGGTCGAGGGTCTTCAGGGACCTTTGCTCGCCGGAAAGCCGCTGCCGTCCGAGAAGGTCGCTGCCAGCGCCAAGCACTTCCTTGCCGATGGCGGGACCGAGAATGGCAAGGATCAGGGCGATGCGAAGCTGTCCGAGGCCGAGCTCGTCCGGCTGCACGCGCAGGGCTATCCCGTGGCGATCGACGCCGGGGCGCTGACGGTCATGGCCAGCTTCTCGAGCTGGAACGGGGTCAAGAACCACGGCAACCGCTCGCTCCTGACCGACGTGCTCAAGAAGCGCATGGGCTTCGAAGGGCTGGTCGTCGGCGACTGGAACGGGCACGGGCAGGTGGAGGGCTGCACTCCGACCGACTGCGCCGCTTCGATCAACGCCGGGCTCGATCTCTACATGGCACCCGACAGCTGGAAGGGCCTGTACGACAACACCTTGCGCGAAGTGCGCGAGGGCAAGATTTCGATGGCGCGCCTTGACGACGCGGTGCGGCGCATCCTGCGCGTGAAGTACAAGCTCGGCCTGATGGGGCCGAAGCTGGTCGAGCGCGGTGATCCGGCAGCAGTCGGCGCACAGGCGCATCTCGACGTGGCGCGCGAGGCCGTGGCCAAGTCGCTGGTGCTGCTGAAGAACGAGGGGTCGGTCCTGCCGATCAAGCCGGGGGCCAAGGTGCTGGTGACCGGGCCGGGGGCTGACAGCATGGCGATGCAGGCCGGTGGATGGACGATCACCTGGCAGGGCACGGACACCACCGGGGCCGACTTCCCCAAGGGCCGCACCATCGGGCTGGCTATTTCGGAGGCCGTGGCCGAGGCTGGTGGCACGACCGAGATCAACGCCAAGGGTCCTGACGCGACCAAGCCTGACGTCGCCATCGTAGTATTCGGCGAGCAGCCCTATGCCGAGTTTCAGGGCGACGTGCCCAACCTCGCCTTCCAGTCGCGCGAGGGCGAACTGGAGCTGATGAAGCAGCTCAAGGCGCAAGGCGTGCCGGTGGTGGCGGTGTTCCTGTCCGGACGCCCGATGTTCGTGGGACCGGAGATGAACGTCGCCGATGCCTTCGTCGCCGCGTGGCAGCCGGGTTCGCAGGGGCAGGGCGTGGCCGATGTGCTGGTGGCGCGCAAGGACGGCAAGCCGGTCCGCGATTTCACCGGGACGCTGGCGTTCGACTGGCCGCGCGATGCGCGCTCGCCGATGATCGACCCGCTGTGGCGGGTGGGCCACGGGTTGAGCTATGCGAAGCCCGCCAGCGTCGGCAAGGTCAACGAAGACCCGCGTGTCGAACTGGGCAGCTTGCTGAGCGAGACGACGTTTATCAGGGCCGGCAAGGTGATCGAACCGTGGCGGCTGGGTCTCGACAGCGTGGTGACGATGCGCGCGGTCGACGTGGCGGCACAGGAAGATGCGCGGCAGTTCACCTGGGCCGGGAAGGGCGACATCGCGCTCGACGGGCCGGTGGTCGACATGCAGCGCCACCTGAATGGCGGCTTCGCGCTTCGGCTGGACTGGCGGCTTGACCAGCGCGGCAGCGGTCCGGTCACGGTGTCGTTCGCGGGCGTGAAGATGGATGTCAGCCAGAGCCTCGGGGCGCCGGGCAAGCCAGCGACCCTGCGCATCCCGCTGACCTGCTTTGCGGAGCACGGGGCGAAGCTGAATGCCGTGGGTTCGCCGCTGCGGCTCGGCGCGGACAAGGGCTTCACGGTGAGCCTGCGCAACGCCCGCATCGAGGGCGTGGGCGAGACGATTCCCTGCCCGCCGTTCGTGCAGTAGGCCTTTAGCGGACCGGCGTGAGCAGGAAAGATGCTGCCACGCCGAGGATGATCAGCGCGAAGATCCGGCGGACCGTCCGTGTCCGCCGGGGATCGGACAGCCAGCCTTGCGCGCGGGCTCCGGCGAGCACGATCGCGCAGTGGATCAGCGTGGCGATCGCGGTGCTGATCACGCTTAGCAGCAGGGCATTGCCGATGCTGAGCGTCTCGCCGCCGAGGAACTGCGGGGCGACGACCACGAAGAACAGATAGGCCTTGGGATTGAGCAGGTTGATCAGCGCACCGGTCGCGAAGGCGCGGCCGGTGGTGCCGTTGGCGGCAGGCGTTTCGTTGCCCGCACCGCGCCAGGCCTCGACCGCGAGCCACACCATCATCAGGGCGCCGGCGATGCGCAGGCCGTTCCACAAGGCGGGAAAGCTTTCGAGCAGGGCGGCAAGGCCGAGGGCAGCAAGCGCGCCGTTGGCCAGCAAGCCCACTGCAACTCCCGCAACGGCCGCCATGCCATTCCGCTTGCCCTCGGTCGCGGCGAGGCCCGCCAGCCAGGCCATGTTGGGGCCGGGCGTCAGTTCGATCAGCAGTACGGCAAGCGCGAAACCGACGATATCCAAGCCTTGGGTCCTTCTGGGTGAAGGGCTTGCAGTGGACGCGGCCTTGAGGGAGTGCAAGTCTTGGGCGCAACAACTTTGCGGCTTTGCGTGACATAACTCTCGCGCGGCGCTCGGGTGCCCACCCCGCTGCGACTAGGTTCGCTACGCTCTCCAAGTCTCGCGGCCCTCCCGCCTGCGGGAGGGCAAGACGCAACGCTCGTTCTCCCCTCCCGCAGGCGGGAGGGGTTGGGGGTGGGCATCCTTCGACAAGCTCAGGATGAGCGGGACACGTGATATGAAGCCTCATCCGCTGGCGAGTGCGGACCATGACGCCGGTGGGATAAGCACAGATCGCGCGACCGGTGCGGCGCCGTTGCGGCACGCGCGGGGAGGGCGCGGGACCGGTTGCGAATGGCCGGGGGGCGGTTCCGGGCCCCTGGTCGGCTCAGCCTGAGGGCGGACATATGTGAGAGGACGAAGCTGTGGCAGCGGCTCGCGGGCTGCTTTTGCTTCTGGCAAGCGGCTGCGTGAAAAGAACCTGTCGTTTGTGCTGACAAGTCGCACAATCATGGCGGGTTCCGCATCCGCAGCGTCGCTCAGGGTTCGGCGCCGTGCTATCAGCCCTGGGGTGTCCT
>NZ_JADQDC010000016.1 GCF_015694345.1 Novosphingobium jiangmenense | reverse complement strand
CTGCGATCTCGTCAAACGGGTTCATGCTCATCTTCACGTTCGCAAGATCGACCCCCGAACCATCCGCCTTCACACGTGGCTTCACGTTGTAGTCAATCACCCGCTTCACGCAGACCAGGGCTTTCATGTGTCGTGCTCCTGCCAATGCCATGCCGTTGATGCCAAAAGGCACCGGCTCGATCCTCGCGATGGCGCGGATCGGGGGTGCTGTCCACGGTAAATTTGCAAAGGTGCAAAGCGAAACTTTGCAGTCTCTGGCCGGACGATGAGGAAGATCAGGATTTGGATCAGGCGCCGGAATGTCTTAAAAGAATCAAGATTCCAATAACGGAGAGCGGATGATGCTGAGATTGTCGCGCCAACTGGACTACGGAAAGCCTGCGCCGGATTTCCAATTGCCTGATGTTGAGGGGAAGCTGCGCAGCCTGAGCGACTTTGCCGGTAGTCAGGCGCTGCTGGTGGCGTTCATCTGCAATCACTGCCCCTTCGTGCTGCACGTGCTCGACGAGTTCATTGCCTTCGCGCGGGAGTATGAGGCGAAGGGGCTGCAGGTGGTGGCCATATCGTCCAACTGGCCGGATGATTTTCCCGAGGACGATTACCCGCACATGCAGAAGCTGGCGGCGGAGAAGGACTTTCCGTTCCCCTACCTCCACGACGAGACGCAGGACGTGGCCTTGGCCTACAACGCGATCTGCACGCCGGACTTCTTCCTCTACGACCGCGACCGGCTGCTCTATTACACCGGGCAGTTCGATGCGAGCCGCCCGAAGATCAACCGTCCGCCGGTGCCGGGCCTGCCGCCGCTGCGGACCGACCTGCCAGTGACGGGCGAGGACATGCGCCGCGCCGTGGATGCCGTTCTTGCGGGCGAACCTGCGCCGCAGCCGCAACAGCCGAGCGCCGGGTGCAGCATCAAGTGGCGGCCGGGCAAGGATCCCTCATGGGGCTGAACTTGCTGCGCTGAAGGCAACAAAAAAGGGGAGCGGCGAACCGCTCCCCTTTCTGCTTGACGATCCTGCGCCGACTTAGAAGTCGACCGCGAGGCGGACGCCGTAGGTGCGCGGCGTGCCGAACTGCCAGTTGAAGATGTCGTCCGGACCTGCGGAGACGAAGCTGCCGTAGGTGAGCGGGCGGGTGCCTTCGATGTTCTTCACGAATGCACTGATCGTGAACTTCTTGTCCTCAGGCTGGTACTCGAGGCTGGCATCGGTCTGGCTGAGCGCGCTCTGAGTGCCATCGCGATAGTTGTAGAAGTCGGTGAAGTACTTGCTCTTGAAGGTGGTGTTCACCCGTGCGGTCACGCCACCCATGTCACCCAACGGGAAGGTGTGGTCGAGACCAGCCGTGATGACCCATTCCGGCGAGAACGGCGGGCGGTTGCCAGCGAAGTTTGGCTGCTGGACGCCGGGGGTGACAGGATCCAAGTCGCCGATCCCGCCGCTGATCGCTCCAGTTGTGTCGAACACGTTGAACTGGGCGAGCAATTCCTTGTACTCGGCGTTCAGGTAGTTGACCGAGGCATGGAAGTTCGTGCGATCGTCCAGCGCGATGTCTGCCGAGGCTTCGAGGCCCCAGATCTTGGCCTTGCCGGCGTTGAAGATCTGGCCGCCGATGGCGGTATCGAGCAGGACCGAGACCTGCAGGTCCTTGTAGTCGTAGTAGAAGCCGCCGAGGTTGAACTGGTGCTGGCCATGATCGCCGAAGGTCTGCTTCCAGCCGCCTTCGAACGCGGTGTTCGTCTCGGGCTTGTAGGTGCCGACCGAGTCGAAACCGCCGCCCTTGAAGCCGGTCGAAGCCTTGACGAACAGCAGCGTGTCGCTGTTCGGCTTGTAGTTCAGGCCGGCAAGCCAGGTGACCTTGCTGTCGCTGCTGCCCAGCGGCACGAACGACGCGTTGATGCCGTTGATGTCCTTGCGGCTCGGGCCGGTGGCGAACAGGAACGGACGCGACGGACCGAACGGATTGGCGTTGACGTAAGTCGCATCGCGGCTGTTGTCGGTATAGCGCAGGCCTCCGACGGCGGTCAGCTGTTCGGTCAGCGGCACTTCGATCTGGCCGAACACCGACTTGCTGTCGCTTTCGACGTAGCGACCGAAGTAGCTGAGGAAGGTGCCAGGCGTCGGGCCGTTGGCACCGAAGGGCGGCGCACCGAAGATGAAGCTCGGCAGCATGAAGCCGCTTTCGCGTGCGATCTTCTCCTTGAAGTAGAATCCGCCGACCTGGTAGATCACCCCGCCGAGCGTACCATTGACGCGCAGTTCGTGGCTCTGGGTATCGGCTTCGTCCTGGAAGTTGTACGACTGGTAGATGGTCGGCAGGGTCAGGCGGCTCGGGTCGCCCGAGTACTTGCGGTAGCCGCCGATGTAGGTGACCGTTGCGGCATCGCTGATTTCATAGGCGATGCGACCGCGAGCAGCCCAGGTGTGATCGCTGACATGGCCGATGCCGAAGAGCGGCGCGGCGTAGTTGTGCCGGTCGACCTTCGAGAGCAGGTTGGTGTTGCTGGGAACGCACAGCACTTGCGGATAAGCCGGGGCAACACGGGTGAAGCCGTTGTTGCAGGCGCCGCCGGTCGGGCCGTTGCCGGCAGCGTTCAGGTCACCCGCGGCGAAGACGCCCGGAGTGAAGCTGCGGTGCGAGTATTCGGCGGCAAGGTTGATCGAGAGGCGATCGACCGGCTCGAGGCGCAGCGAGACGCGGCCGCCGTAGGAATGGTTGTCGTCCGAACGACCGGCAGCGTAGGCCGGGAAAACGAAGAAGCCGCCGCCAGCGGGGTGTTTGCTGTAGCCATCGCGGTCATCATAGAAGCCCGAGACGCGCAGGCCTGCAGTGTCGCCCAGTGGCAAGTCGACGCCGGCATCCGCGCGAATGGCATTGTAGTTGCCGTAGCTGATCGCGCCGTTGAAGCCGAAGTCCTTGCCCGGCTTGCGCGTGATGAAGTTGATCGCACCACCGGTCGAGTTGCGACCATAGAGCGTGCCCTGCGGGCCGCGCAGCACTTCGACGCGGTCGATGTCGAACAGGGCCATGCCCATGACGTTCGGACGGTTGATGTATTCGCCGTCGATGTTGACGACGACCGAGGTGTCCTGCGCTTCGTCGTTCGAGGTGGTGCCGACGCCGCGGACGGTGACCTTGACGGTGCCCTGGTCCTGGTTGAGCTGAACGACCGGTGCGATCTTGCCGACGTCATTCATGCTGCCGAAGCCGGCCTTCTGCAGCTCTTCGCCCGAGACCACGTCGATCTTGATCGGAACGTCGTTCAGGTTCTGCGCGCGGTTCTGCGCGGTGACGATGATGACGTTTGCATCGGAATCGTCAGCAGCGGTCGACTGGGCGCTGTCCTGCGCGTGGGCAGGCAAAGCGAATGCGATGGCGCAGGCCCCGGCAAGCAGGCTGCGATGGAAAGTGGTTTTGGACATGATGGTGGTTCCTCCCCATGTGGCGCCACATTTGGCGTACGGTGGCTTTAGCGAATTAGAATTCTAAAAACTAGAACCAAAATTCTATTGATGGCAATCTTTTGTCAGGAATGTCGCGCCTGTGGCGTGTCTGCAACATTTCGAAGTGCTTCTGCGTCAGGCGAGGCATCAAGTAAAATCATAACTCTTTGCCTTGCCATAGCTCTAGACTCTGGCTTGCCGTTCACATTCTGACACAGATCGCCGTCATAGATCGGCCAAGAAAATCCAGAAAGCAAATTGCCTTCATGGTTTTCAATTCACAGTGTGAATGATTGGGAGGCTGAAACGAAAAAGGCGTCAGGGGGCACTCCCCTGACGCCCGGTCTTCTGCGGTCGAACTGGCGTTGGTCAGCCGATACCCATGAGCCTGGCATTGAGGGCGCGGTCCGCGCCACCGGCGGCGAAATCGTCAAAGGCGTGTTCGGTGACCTTGATGATATGGCGGTCGATGAAGGGCGCGCCCTCTGCCGCGCCGACCTCGGGATGCTTCAATGCGCATTCCCATTCGAGCACGGCCCAGCCGTCAAAGTCGTTGGCGGCCATCTTGCTGAAGATTCCGGCGAAATCGACCTGACCGTCGCCAAGGCTGCGGAAGCGGCCGGGGCGGTCGACCCACGACTGGTAACCGCCGTAGACGCCGGAGCGGCCATTGGGGCGGAATTCCGCGTCCTTCACATGGAAGCACTTGATGCGCTCGTGGTAGATATCGATGAAGGCGAGGTAATCGAGCTGCTGCAGCACGAAGTGGCTGGGATCGTAGAGGATATTGGCGCGCGGGTGGTTGCCGACGCGTTCCAGGAACATCTCGAAGGTCACGCCGTCGTGAAGGTCCTCGCCGGGATGGATCTCGTAGGCGACATCGACGCCGTTCTCGTCGAACACGTCGAGAATCGGCTTCCAGCGGCGGGCTAGTTCGTCGAAGGCATCCTCGACCAGACCTGCCGGACGCGCAGGCCACGGGTAGAAGTAGGGCCAGGCAAAGGCGCCCGAGAACGAGGCATGAGCCTTGAGGCCGAGATTGGCGCTGGCCTTCGCAGCGTGCTTCAACTGCTGCACCGCCCATTCCTGTCGCGCGACCGGATTGCCGTGAACCGAGGCCGGGGCGAAGCCATCGAATTGTGCGTCGAAGGCGGGATGGACGGCGACGAGCTGGCCCTGGAGGTGGGTCGACAGCTCTGTGATCTCCAGCCCCTTGTCGGCAAGCAGGCCCTTGACCTCGTCGCAGTAGGTCTGGCTGGTCGCGGCCTTCTCGAGATCGAACAGGCGACCGTCCCAGCTGGGAATCTGGATGCCCTTGTAGCCGAGGCCGGCAACCCAGTCGGCAATGGTTTCAAGGCTGTTGAACGGAGCGGCATCGCCCGCGAATTGCGCGAGGAAGATGCCGGGGCCCTTGATGGTCTTCATGGCGGATTGGTCCTCAGAGCTTGACCCAGCCCGCGTTGGCGCGGCTGGCGGAAACGGCGGTGTCGATGAAGGTCATGCCGCGCACGCCTTCTGCGATGCCGGGCAGGAGCGGTGCGCTTTCGCCGCGCAACTGGGCGGCGAAATCACGGTAGAGGTTGGCGAAGGCTTCAAGGTAGCCCTCGGGATGGCCGCCCGGCGTGCGGGTGCGTGAAGCGGCATCGTTGCCGAGCACACCGGTTCCCGAGCGGACGAGGGTGCAAGTGCCGTCGAGCCGGTTGATGGTGAGCGTGTTGAGCTCCTCCTGCTTCCAGGTCACGCCGCCCTTGTCGCCATAGGCGCGGATGCGCAGGCCGTTGAGTTCGCCCACCTCGATCTGGCTGGCGAGGAGGACGCCGCGGGCTCCGTTGTCGAAGCGGAGCAGGATCGAGCAGTCGTCGTCGAGCAGGCGGCCCGGCACGACTGCGCCGAGATCGGCGAGCAGTTCGGTGACGCGCAGGCCGGTGACGAACTCGGCGAGCTGGAAGGCGTGGACGCCGATGTCGCCGATGCAGCCGCCCAGGCCCGCCTTGGCCGGATCGACGCGCCATTCCGCCTGCTTGCCGACCGCTTCGCCGGCGAGCCAGCCTTGCGGATACTCGACCACGACCTTGCGGATGGTGCCGATCTCGCCGCCAGCGATTCGCGCCCGGGCTTCGCGCACCAGCGGGTAGCCGGAGTAGGTGTAGGTCACGCCGAAGGGCTTGGCCGCAGCTTCGACCAGCGCGGCCAGTTCATGGGCTTCGGCAAGGGTCGCGGTCAGCGGCTTGTCGGTGATGACCGGGTAGCCGGCGGCGAGGGCTGCGCGTGCCGAGGGCAGGTGATTGTGATTGGGCGTAACGATCGAGACGAAGTCGATGCCGTCATCCCGCGCCGACTCGGCTGCGAACATTGCATCGAGCGAGGGGTAGGCGCGGGCCGGATCGATGCGATAGGCTTCACCGGCGGCAGCACTGCGACCGGCATCGCTGGAAAACACGCCTGCGACCAGTTCGATCTCGCGATCGAGCTCTGCCGCAAAGCGATGCACGGGGCCGATGAATGCCCCCGGACCGCCGCCGATCATTCCCATCCTCAATCGTCGCATTCGCATTTCCTCACTTGCGGGAAGCCACTGATGTGACCGCTACCATTAGGTTTGAAAGCGCATTCTGTCATCCCCGGCGGAGCAGATACGGAGAATTTAGCCATCGCCATCGCGCCGGATTCATGCGAGGAAAGCCCGACATATTCTAGTATCAATATTTCAAGGACGAACGGCAGGCCATGGCGCGAGGCGGCGAAACGCAGGTGGAAGAACCGGAACTGGCGGTGGAGACCGTGAGCCGCAAGCCGCAGCAGGGCCGCAGCAAGGCCTCGCTTGAACGCATGCTGGTCGCCGCGCGCGAACTGATGCTGGAGCGCGGCAGCGAAGATTTCACGCTGCAGGACGTGAACCAGCGGGGCAACGTATCGATCGGGTCGATCTATCTGCGCTTCCAGAGCAAGGACAACCTCGTGCGCGCGGTGATTGCGCGCGCGCTGGAGGACCTGGCGCAGACTGAAGAGGCGATGGTGCAGGATGTCCTCTCGCAATCGCCCACGCTTGACGAATTCATGCCGCGCTATGTTGCGGGCTATGCCGAAGTGCTGCGCGTCAATGCGCCGCTGCTGCGCCTCGCGATGGAGCGCGCCGCGTTCGACCCGCTGGTTTCCAAGCCGGGCAAGGACCACGCGCTGCGCGCCACCGAACGCGGGATGCAGGCCATGCTGCGGTACCGCGCCGACTTCGGCGGAAACGACCACGAGACCAAGGCGAACTCGGCCTACAAGGTGGTCTTCGCGACAATGGCCCGACAGTTGAGCCTCGGCTCCTCAGGCGAGGCCGCGCACGACTACGACTGGGAAGTGCTGAAGCGCGAACTTGGCCGGATGTGCCTGGCCTACCTTCGCGCTCCCTGAGTCCCGGTTGTCATGCGCCTTCCGCCAGAAGGCGCGTCATGATGGCGCGGACCTCTTCGGCCATGTCGGGGCGTTCGAGCGCCAGAGAGAGAGTCGCCTCGACGAAGCCGGTCTTGCTGCCACAGTCGAAACGGCGACCATCGAACTTCACCGCGTGGAACGGCTGCTGGCCGATCATGCGCGCCATTGCATCGGTCAGCTGGATCTCGCCGCCTGCGCCCTTTTCCTGGCTTTCGAGCGTGCGCATCACCTCGGGCTGGAGAATGTAGCGGCCCGAGATGATCAGGTTGGACGGGGCATCTTCCCGCCTCGGCTTCTCGACCAGCCCGGTGACTTCGGTGAGGGCGTCGGAAACGCGCTGGCCGGGTGCGATCACGCCGTAGCTCGACACTTCCTCCTGCGGCACTTCGAGGACCGAGATGAGATTGCCGCCGACTTCGTTGTAGGCATCGACCATCTGCTTCATGCAGCCTGGCGAGCCCACCATCATCTCGTCTGGCAGGAAGATCGCGAACGGCTCGTTGCCGACGACCGCGCGGGCGCACCAGATGGCGTGGCCGAGGCCCATCGGCACCTGCTGGCGCACCGTCACGAGGTTGCCGGGCAGGAGGCGCGTCGCGTCGAGCACGTCGAGGTTCTTGCCCCGGTCGGCCATCGTCCGTTCGAGTTCGTAGGCGGTGTCGAAATGCTCGACGATGGCGGTCTTGCCGCGACCGGTCACGAAAATGAGCTGCTCGATCCCGGCTTCGCGCGCTTCGTCGACCGCGTACTGGATCAGCGGGCGATCGATGATCGGCAGCATTTCCTTGGGGATCGCCTTGGTGGCGGGGAGGAAGCGGGTGCCGAGACCTGCAACGGGAAAGACGGCCTTGCGGATCGGTTTGCGGGCCTCGTTCGAAGTCATTTCCAAAACATATCCGTCATTTGTTGCACCGACATGATGCACTGCACAATTACTTAGGATAAATGTCAAGCGCGTGGCAGGAAGTTAACGTATGCCCTGAGCTTGCACGCTCCCGCAAACAGGGTAAACGGCAGCGATGGACAAGATCATCATCCGCGGCGGCAAGCGCCTTTCGGGAACGGTGCCGGTCTCCGGTGCGAAGAATTCGGCTCTTACGCTGCTGCCCTGCGCGCTGCTGACCGATGAGCCGGTGACGCTGCGCAACCTGCCGCGCCTGGCGGACATCGACGGGTTCCAGCACCTGATGAACCAGTTCGGGGTTTCGACTTCGATCGCAGGCGCACGCCCTGAAGATTTCGGTCGCGTGATGACGCTGCAGGCCACGCGCCTGACCTCCTCGGTCGCGCCCTATGACCTCGTGCGCAAGATGCGCGCGTCGATCCTCGTACTGGGCCCGATGCTGGCGCGTGCCGGCGAGGCGACCGTCTCGCTGCCCGGTGGCTGCGCCATCGGCAACCGCCCGATCGACTTGCACCTCAAGGCGCTGGAAGCGCTGGGCGCACAGATCGAACTGGCCGCCGGCTACGTCCGCGCGATTGCGCCCGATGGCGGGCTCCCCGGCGGGCGCTATTCCTTCCCGGTCGTGTCCGTCGGCGCAACCGAGAACGCGCTGATGACGGCGGTGCTGTGCAAGGGCAAGTCGACCCTGCACAACGCCGCGCGCGAGCCCGAGATCGTCGACCTTTGCAACCTGCTCGTCGCAATGGGCGCGCAGATCGAGGGCATTGGCACGTCCGACCTGACGATCCACGGCGTCGACCGGCTCCATGGCGCGACCTACATGGTCATGCCGGATCGCATCGAGGCCGGCTCCTACGCCTGTGCCGCAGCAATCACCGGCGGCGATGTCATGCTGCAGGGCGCGCGGATCGAAGAGATGGAAGCGACCGTGCAGGCGCTGCGCGATGCCGGCGTCCACGTCGAACCGCGCAAGGGCGGCATTTACGTGGCGGCAGACGGGCCGTTGAAGCCGGTCACGCTCTCGACCGCGCCTTATCCCGGCTTCGCCACTGACATGCAGGCACAGCTGATGGCCATGCTGTGCCTCGCCAAGGGTTCCTCGGTGCTGACCGAGACGATCTTCGAGAACCGTTACATGCACGTGCCCGAACTGAACCGCATGGGCGCGCGGATCGAGACCAAGGGGCGCACGGCTGTTGTCCACGGCGTCGACAAGCTGACCGGTGCCGAAGTGATGGCGACCGACCTGCGCGCGTCGATGAGCCTCGTCATTGCGGGCCTTGCCGCCGAGGGCGAGACGCAGGTGCACCGCCTCTATCATCTCGATCGCGGGTACGAGCGGCTTGAGGAAAAGCTGTCGTTGCTCGGGGCCGAGATCGAGCGCGTCGGCGGGGATTGATTTTCAAGCTGTCGTCATTCCCGCGCAGGCGTGAATCTAGCGAGCTGAATCATCGACGCTGAGGCGACGGCCTTCCTGTCGCTGAATCCCCGCCTGCGCGGGGATGACGAACTACATTGAACTAATCCAGCCGCACCTTGCCTCGACCGGCTTTCACGTCGCTCCTGATCTTCTTGCCCGCCAGCCGCTCGGTCTTGCCGACGCGGTTGAGGCGGGACTTGGCGCGCTTGGTTGGCAAGTTGCAGGCTTCGCGCAGCATTTCGGCAAGGCGCTTCCTTGCGTCCTCACGGTTCTGCTCCTGCGTGCGATAGCTGCGCGCGGTCAGCACGATTTCGCCCTTGGCGGTCATCTTGCTGCCCGCCAAAGTCTTCAGACGGTGGAATATCTCGGGCGGCAGCCGCAGCATGAACACGTCAAGCCGCAATTGCACCGCCGTCGCCACCTTGTTGACGTTCTGCCCGCCCGGTCCGGCCGAGGCGATGAAGCTCTCCTCGACCAGCGTCAGCGCATGGGCGACGAGAGCGTCGGGCGACATCTCAGGCCTCGGTGTTAGGCAGATCGTCGCCGGGTTGTTCGGCGTCCGGAAGATCAAAACCGAAGGCCGCGAAGTCGAGCGGCATCGGCGAGTAGGCGTCGATCGGCGGCTTGCCTTCGCGTTTCACCACGAGTTCCGAGGCATGCAGCATCGTTCGCCAGGCGAGCTTGCCATCACCGTAGATCGGATCGCCGACGAGGGCGTGACCAAGGCCAGCCAGTGCATGAATCCGGATCTGGTGGGTGCGACCAGTCTCGGGGCGGAACTCCACCAGCGTCAAGCCGGGTTTGCGCGAAAGCACTTTCCAGTGCGTGACGGCAGGCTTGCCCTTCTTGGCCGGGATCATGCGCCAGCCCTTTTCGGCAGAGCTGATCTTGGACAGGGCGAGTTCGATGGTGCCGCTTTCGCCCTGCACTTCGCCCGCGACGATGCCGAGATAGACCTTCTCCACCTCGCGCGCCTCGAACGCGGCGGAAAAGCGCTTCAACGCCTTGGGATTGCGCGCTAGCAGCAGGCAGCCGGACGTGTCCTGATCGAGCCGGTGGACGGGGTGCGGTTCGCGCTGGAAGCCGAAGCGCAAGGCGTCGAGATGGTTCTCGAGACTGTCGCCACCGGCGCGGGGCGGGTCGAGCGGCAGGCCGGCAGGCTTGTCGATCACCAGCGCTTCGCCGTCTTCGAACAGGATGGAAAAGTCGATCACGCTACCGCCTTTGCAATACGCCGGAGCGCTTCTTCGAGTTTGGATTCATCGGCCGCGAAGCTGATGCGGAAACCGTCGCGTCCGCCGAAAGCAGAGGCGGGGACGACTGCGACGCCGCTTTCGAGCAGGTGGAGGCAGAGCGCCTCGTCATCCCCGAAGCGCGCCATCAGCGGCGTGGCATCGACCATGCAATAGAACGCACCGTCGGGGATCGGGGTCGAGAGGCCGGGGATGGCGTTGATTGCGCCGCAGACCATGTCGCGCCGAGCCCGGAAACGTTCGCGCCAGTCAGCCAAGAACTCCTGCGGGCCTTCGAACGCGGCGACAGCGGCGGCCTGCGAAATCGACGCGGGATTGCCGGAGGAGTGCGACTGCAGTCGGCCCATCGCGCCGATCAGCCATGTCGGGCCTGCCGAGACGCCGATGCGGAAGCCGGTCATGGCATGGCTCTTGGACACGCCCGAGACGGTGAGGATGCGGTCGGCAAGGTCCGGGCATTCCACCGCGAGCGTGGCGTGGAGCCCTTCGCCATAGCGCAGCGGCGCGTAGATATCGTCGCTCATCACCAGCACGCGCGGATGGCGGCGCAGCACTTCGCCGAGCGCGCGCAGTTCTTCCGCTGGATAAGTCGCGCCCGTCGGGTTGCCGGGGCTGTTGAGCAGGAGCCAGCGGGTGGCAGGCGTGATTGCTGCTGCCAACTGGGCAGCGGTGATGCGGAAACCGCCTGCGGCATTGGTCGGCAGATCGACCACCTCTGCCCCGGCGAAGCGCACGATCTCGGGATAGCTCACCCACCATGGTGACGGGATCAGCACTTCGTCGCCCGGATCGAGCGTGGCGAGCAGGGCGTGGAAGATCGCCTGCTTGCCGCCCGCGCTGACGATCACCTGCGAAGGCGGCACGTCGATGCCGAGATCGCGCCTGAAGTGCAGCGCTGCCGCTTCCCGCAACCGCTGCGTGCCGACGACGGCGGTGTACTTGGTATCGCCTGCGTCGAGCGCGTCCTTCGCGGCCTGCACCACGTGCGCCGGGGTGGCGAAGTCGGGTTCGCCCACCGACAGCGAGATCACGTCGCGGCCTTCGGCACGCAGCTGGATGGCGCGGTCGGTGATCGCGGTGGTCTGCGATGGCGCGATCCGCGCGAGGGCTTTTGATAACTGCGTCATGGGTTTCAGGAGCCGAGCAGGCGCGCCGGGATCAGCCCGCGCAGGGCGTTGCCGACAAGGAAGCCGCCCGCGAGGTCGTCGAGCGTCAGGTCTGCCTCTTCAGCCCGTCCGGCCTCGATCAGCGAACGGCGCAGCACGCCCGGCAGCAGGCCGAGGTCGGCGCGGGGGGTGAGGAGCTTGCCGTCGCGCTCGACGAAGAGGTTGGTGAAAGTGCCTTCGGTGATCAGGCCATCGTCGCGCAGGAACAGCGCTTCGCCCGCGCCTGCCTTCTTCGCGGCGGCAAGGCCGGCTTCGTAGAAGCCGCGGTCGGTGGTCTTGTGGCGCAGGCGCCAGTCGCCGTCGGAAACGGGCAGCGGCAGCACTGCGCAGGTCAGGCTGTCCAGCGGCGCGGGCATGGACGAAGCGTCAAGCGCGTGGGCGCCGCCCTTCGAGACGACGAGGCGCACTTTCGAGGGCGCATCGAGATCGAAGCACAGCGCGTGAATGGCATTGCGCACGGCGTGGCGATCGAAGCTGAAGCCCAGCGCCAGCGCGCTCGCCTTCATGCGTTCGAGGTGCAGTTCAAGCAGTTCGATGCCCTTGGCGGGATCGAAGGCCATCGTTTCGATCAGGTCGGCATGGCCGGCAGACAAGCGCAAGAAATTCCCCTTCACCACGCATTCGCGCCATTCGCCGATCATCGCGGAATCGGCAACCACGGCCGAGCCCACGCCCATCACGGCGCGACCATCCGGCGACAGGCGCACCGTGCGGATTGCCACATTGAACGCGGCATCGCCAGAGGGGTCTATGCGTCCGATCGAGCCGCAATAGAGCCCGCGCGCGTCGCGCTCTGCCTCATGGATGATCTCCATCGCGCGGATCTTGGGCGCGCCGGTGATCGAGCCGCAGGGGAAGATCGCGCGGAGCAGGCTGCGGACGTCCTGTCCGGAATCCAACTCTGCCCGAACTGTCGTGACCATCTGGTGAACTGTCGGGTAACTCTCGATGGCAAACGGAGCTTCGACGCGCACCGAACCGGGGCGCGAAACGCGCGACAGGTCGTTGCGCATCAGGTCGACGATCATCAGATTTTCGGCGCGGTCCTTTACGCTGGCGGAAAGGTCCGCCTTGAACCGCGCGTCCTCTTCCGGCGTAGCTCCGCGTGGAGCCGTGCCCTTCATCGGGCGGACGCGGGCTTCGCCGTTCGCGAGCTTGAAGAAGAGTTCGGGCGAGAACGAGAGGTGCCAGTGCGCGCCATCCCAGATCACGCCGCCATACCCTGCGCGGGCGTCGCGGCGGACGTCGGCGTATATTGCGAGGGGATCGCCGTCCCAGGTGCCGGCAAGGGGGAAGGTGAGGTTGGCCTGATAGATGTCGCCCGCGCGGATGGCTTCCTGAACGAGATCGAAGGCCTTGGCGTAGCCGCCCGAGGATATCGCCGCGCCCATCGGGCCGAGCCTGCCCGTCCCCTCGGCACTTGCGGCGAGCCAGCGTTCGACTTCGGCGCTGGCCATGCGGGTGACCTTGCCGAAGCGGGCGAACCACACCAGCGGGCCTGCCGCGCCGGTGCGCTCTGCGGCCAGCGGGGCGAGGCGCGGTTCGAGGGCGAGGCCTGCCTCATAAGCGAGGTAGCCCGCCCAGTTGCCCGGTGTGGCGGCGATCTGCGCCAGCGCCGCTTCCACCTCATCCGCCCGGCGCGCGACGACGAGCTCAAGCACGTCCTCATAGAGGCGTGCGTCGCTGGCGCCTTCGGTGCGGGCGTCGTCGAGCAGGATGAACGGGGCGCGGGTCATTGGTTGGGGCGCTCTAGCCGTTCACCGCTCCGGATGCAAAAACCCCTCGCAAGGCGCGCGGTCGCGGCATAGTCTCCGGCCAAATCGAAGAGGTGCTGTGCATGGACGATATCTACCTCGGCCTTGGCTCCAACGGCGAACGGCAGGTGCTGCGCCTTGGCCGCGCCAACCGTCACGGCCTGATCGCGGGCGCGACCGGGACCGGCAAGACGGTGACGCTGCAGGGCATCGCCGAACAGTTCTCGATGCGCGGCGTACCCGTGTTCATGGCCGACGTGAAAGGCGACCTTGCGGGCATCGCCATGCCCGGCAGCCCGACCTTCAAGCACGCCGCCAGCCTCGAATCGCGCGCCAAGGAATTGGGCATCGAGGACTACGCCTATTCCGACAATCCTGCGGTGTTCTGGGACCTTTATGGCGAGAGTGGGCACCCGATCCGCACGACGATTTCCGAGATGGGGCCGCTGCTGCTCTCGCGCCTGATGGGGCTGAACGAGACGCAGGAAGGCGTGCTCAACATCGCGTTCCGCTATGCCGATGACAACGGACTGCTGCTGATCGACCTGCCCGATCTGCAATCGGTGTTGGTCGCCTGCGCGGAAAACGCCAGCGCGCTCGCCACGCGCTATGGCAATGTTTCCAAGGCCAGCGTCGGCACGATCCAGCGGCAGTTGCTCGCCTTCGAAAGCCAGGGCGCGGACCGCTTCTTCGGCGAACCGGCGTTCGAGGTGAACGATTTCCTGAAAGTGGACGAGCAGGGCCGGGGCATGGTCAACGTGCTCGCCGCCGACAAGCTGATGCAGAGCCCCAAGCTCTACGCCACGTTCCTGCTGTGGCTGCTGTCCGAACTGTTCGAGGCGCTGCCCGAAGTGGGCGATCCGGAAAAGCCGTGCCTGGTGTTCTTCTTCGACGAGGCGCACCTCCTGTTCGACGATGCCCCGCAGGCGCTGATGGAGAAGGTGGAGCAGGTGGTGCGCCTGATCCGCTCGAAGGGCGTCGGCGTCTTTTTCGTCACGCAGAACCCGATCGACATTCCGGAGAAGATCGCGGGCCAGCTTGGCAACCGCGTGCAGCACGCGCTGCGGGCGTTCACCCCGCGAGACCAGAAGGCGATCCGCGCCGCCGCCGAGACCTTCCGCATCAACAAGGACCTCGATGTCGAAACGGTCATCACCGAACTGAAGGTGGGCGAGGCGCTGGTCTCGACGCTGGACGACGACGGCGCGCCTTCGGTCGTCCAGCGCACGCTGATCGCCCCGCCGCGCTCACGCCTCGGGCCACTGACCCCGAAGGAGCGCGCGGTGATCCAGTCGGTCAGCCCCTTCGATGGCAAGTACGATACGGCGGTAAACCGCGAATCCGCCGCCGAAGTCCTGGCGCAGAAGGCCGCCGATGCAGCTGCAGCGGCGCAGCAGGTGGAGGAACAGGGCGAGGCAGCCCAACGCGCCGCCCCGCGCCGGACGACGTCGATGTGGGAGAAGGCCGGCAAGGCGGCGGCTGGCGCGGTGGCCTCGTCCGCAGGCGCAGTGATCGCCGCCAGCATCACCGGCAAGAAATCCCGCGCGGCGCCGGTGGCTTCGGGCGTGACGGCAGTGGTCGGTTCGATCGCGACGTCTATCGGCGGGGAGGCACTTGGCCGCTTTGCGCGGGGGATTTTGGGTGGGTTGTTGCGGTAGGGCTTGGGCTGCCGCTAGGCTCCAAAGCTGAACTGCGTGGATATCTCAGCCTTGGCATGGGTCGTAAGCTATCCGCCAACTTGTGCTGAAAGTGGACTTTCCGGATACGACGCCATTTCGGATGTCAGCTTGGCTTGCGAATATGTAATCGAAAGGTTGGGCTATGACAGCATACATCTCCAAGATGCCTTCACCGTCCGCAGAAACCATCAGCGAGTTAGAAAGCTGGTTGGGCCAAAAGTTGCCTGCGGCATATATTGATTTTGTTCGAGATCATGATGGCGCAGAACCACAAGAGAATGTGCTTGTTACGAGTTACAATGAAGTAGCGGTCTCCCGTTTTATCCCGGTGAAGGAAGCGCCGGAGCTGGGCGAGCAGATCGATGGCTTTCCGTCTGGCGTCATTCCTTTCGCTGAGGATAATTGCGGAAACTACTTTTATGTGGAGCCACGATCCGGATCGGTTTGCTTCTGGGATCACGAAATCGAGGGTCAGGACGAGGTAGTGGCCAGCGATGTACCCGGCTTTGTCGCCAAGTTAACGCCTTGCGATATGACAAAGGTTAAGCTCGCGCCGAGTCAGGTAAAGCGAGTGTGGGTCAATCCTTCGTTCAAGCCCGAATTCTAACAGCTCCTTCCCGCCAAAACTCGTCATCTAAGCGGTTTTAACCCAATCCAAAAACCCGCCGTCACCCCGGGCTTGACCCGGGGTCCCGCTATTGGGTCGCACTCACCCCAATGATCACATCGTAGAGGTCGAGCCAGTCAGGATTGCCCCGTTCGATCAGGTCGAACTTGAACGCCCTGCGCCAGCGCTTCAGGCGCTTTTCATGTGCAATGCAGTCCTCGATGCGGTCGCCTCGCTCGGCCCAGACGAGTCGTTTCAGACCATAGCGGGCGCAGAAGTCAGAACCCCTGTCGTTGCGGTGCTGGTGGATGCGGGCGGCAAGGTGCGAGGTCACGCCGACATACATCGCGCCTCGGTAGCGGTCGGCCATGATGTAGACCCAGCCGCCGAGCCTTTCCTTGTCCATGGCGTGAGGAGGGGGGAAGCGGGACCCCGGGTCAAGCCCGGGGTGACGGGAATGGTGCGGTTATGGAGGCGGTTGTCATGGCCAACCACAGGCGGAGAAGCAATCCGGGGCGGTTTGTACCTAGCCGCCATGATTGCGACTCATAACGCCCCTCCCCCTTGAGGGGGAGGTCGGGTGGGGGTGTGCCACGGCGAATGTGGACGCTCGGCTTTGCCTCGCTCGCCCACCCCCAACCCCTCCCCGCCGGGGAGGGGAGTAGACGAGGGCGCCCCTCCCCGCCGGGGAGGGGGAGATGAGTTGGCGTTGGGCCTTACTTCCCCTTCGCGTTCTGCCAGTCGGTCAGGCCCTTGACGAACAGTGGGCGGGTGCGGGCCTTTTCGGTCAGGACGCCGATCACGCGGTCAACCGGGCGCGAGGCTTCGGCGGGAACGGTGGCCTTGAACGCCTTGAGCTTCTCGATCATCGCCGGATCGTTCGACTGCGAGCCGAGGCCTGCGATGAAGGTCACGCGGCTCTGGGCATCGACCAGCGATTCGATCCGCGCGCGGTTGGCGAGGGCGAAGTCGTAAGTCTCGTCCGGGTGAAGGCCAGCCGAGGCGACGATCATCGCCGCGCTGGTGGTCTTGCCCGGAGCGTCCGTCAGCGCAAGGTCACGCGCTGCCTTGGCCAGCGAGGCGTCGGCGGGGCGACCCAGCAAGGTGTAGAGGAACTGGCGTTCCACCGCGCTGTTGCTGGCGGCGGCCAGGCCCTTGATCGCGTCCCAATCGGCCTTGGTGGCGTTGCGGGCGACGATGTTCAGCCAGGTCGTCTTGAGCGGACCGTCGAGCGCCTTGGGATTGCTGGCGAGCATGGCGAAGCGGCGGCGCGCTTCAGCCACGACGTCGGCATCGCCCATCGTGCCGAAACCGGCGATCAGCGTCGAGCGCAAGTCGGCATCGCGCAGCGGCTCGCCCGCCTTGGGCTCGAAGCCCAGCGCCATCAGGCGCGGCTTGTAGGTGCTGGCGACCTTGCCATAGAGCTTCTTCTGCGCCGCCGGGTCCTTGTCGAGCACGCGCCACGCGCCGACGAAATCATTGAACGCGTTGGACAGCACGACCGGGTTGGCATTGCCGGGGATCGCGGCGAGCAGGTCGAACGAAGGACCGTAGGGCTGGTAGCCGCTGGCCGAGAGTGCGAGGTTGTCGGCAATCAGGCCCATCTGGTCGACCGGCTGCAGCGTCGGCATCGCCTTCTTGAGCGAGGTGAGCATCTGCGGCGTGTAGAGCGAGCGGTAGTAGCCAAGCTGCCCCGCATTGATCACGATCGGGCCGCAGCCGTTGACGGTCACCGTTGCCTTGCCGCCATCGAGGATGGTGCGGACCGGTTCGCCCGAGCCTGCCGAGACGATCAGCGGCACCCTCCACTGCTGCGGCTTGGCGGCGACTTCGTCCTTGCGGTCAACGCTGAATTCGCTCTGCTCGAGGTTCAGCGTGGCGATGCCCTTCTTGCAGGTCATGCCGGTCACCTTGACCAGCGGGATGCCGGGCTTCGTGGTGAAATCGGTGGCGATGGCGGTGAGGCCGGGGGCGCCCGCCTTCTCGATGGCCTGCCACAGGTCCTTCGAGCGGGTGTTGCCGAACTTGTGATCGCGCATGTAGGCGCGCAACCCGTCGCGCCAGACGTTCTCGCCCGCGAACGCCTCGAGCATCGAGATGACCGCCTCGCCCTTCTGGTAGGTGATCGCATCGAAGGCCTGGTTGGTCTCGTCGACCGTCTTGATCTCCTGCACGATCGGGTGCGTGGTCTTGAAGCCATCGAGGCCCATCGCCGCATCGCGCCCGTTGACGCGCTCGAGCAGCGGGAACCAGTCGGGGTGGAAGTGGGCGGTTGCCTTGGTTTCCATCCAGCTGGCAAAGCCCTCGTTCAGCCAGAGGTCTTCCCACCAGGCCATCGTCACGAGGTTGCCGAACCACTGGTGCGCCACTTCGTGCGCCTGCGTGGTGACGATGTTCTGGCGGGCAGCAGCGCTGGTGATCGCCGGATCGTTGAGCAGGATGCGCTCGAACGTGAGGATCGCGCCCCAGTTTTCCATGGCCGAGAAGAACTGCGACTGGCCGGGGGCGGCGACGTTGTCGATCTTGGGCAGCGGGTAGGGCTGGCCGAAGTATTCCGAATAGTACGGGATCAGCGGTGCAAGCTCGTCAAGCGCGAAGCGGGCCTGTTCGCCGCTGCCCTTGGGAGCGACGATGCCGGCCTGGACGCCGGGCATGGCTTCCTTGGTCAGGCGCTCCCAGTCCCCTAGGCCGAAGAACAGGAGGTAGGACGACATCTTCGGGCTGGTGCCGAAAGTGACGCGCTTCATGCCGCCCGCGAGCGGCTCTTCCTTGGCGATCGGCATGTTGCTGACGGCCATCTGCGTGGCGGGGACGACTGCGGAAAGATCGAACGTGGCCTTGTAGATCGGCTCGTCGAACATCGGGGCAAAGCGGCGGGCGTCGGGCGCTTCGAACTGGGTGAACAGGCCGCGCACGTCCTTGCCGGTGACCTTGTCCGGGTAATCGAGCGCGAAGAGGCCGTTGGCCTGGGTGTTGATGATCCCCGAATAGCTGGTGTCGAGGCGGTACTTGCCGGGCTTGAGCGGTGCGGCGGCGGTGAAGGTCGCGGTCTGGCTCTTCTCGTCCATCGTCACGGTGACGGGCATGGTGGCGCCGCCCTCCGGCGTGAGCGTGGCGTTGGCGATCTTGAGGTCGAGCGCGTGGAGCGTCAGCGCGGGCGTGGCTTCGGTGACTTCGAGATCGACCGAGGAGGTACCGGTGAAGGTCAGCGCCTTGGCATCAGGGGTGATCGCAATGGTGTAGTGCGAGGGGTGCGCGACGCGGGGCAGGTCGGTGTGGACGCCTGCTGCGGCCGAGGGATTGAGCTGCGCCTGCGCCGTGGCGGGCGCGGCAACCGTCGCAACGGACAGGGCAAGAGCGGAAACAAGTGAAATGGTACGCATGCCGAACATGACTCCCCGGCGCAATGAAGATTGGTTGCACTAGCAACCGGTCGACGGACAAGCGACTCCTTTCGACGAACGACAGGCGCGCTCCGACGAGTGTCGGTTGACTATTTGTCCGGGGATGAGCGGTGGCTTAACCGACCGGCAGGCGCAATGTGGCCGTCAGGCCAGTGATGGTGCCGCGCGGCCCGCGTCGATTGCCGAGGGTAAGCGTGCCACCGTGCTGATCAGCGATGGCGCGGGCGAGCGTGAGGCCAAGGCCGGTGCCGCCGGTGCCGCTGTTGCGCGAGGCCTCGAGCCGGGTGAACGGCTCCATCATGCGGGCGATTTCGTGTTCGGGGATGCCGGGGCCATCGTCCTCGATGCGCAGCACTGCCTCACGGCCTTCGCGGGCGAGCGTGATCCGCGCGCGCTCGCCATAGCGCATGGCGTTGGAGACGAGGTTGCGCAGGGCACGCCGCATCCAGGTGGCGCGGACGGGGAGGACGATGCGGTCGGTATCGCCAAGCTCGACCGGCTCGCCCATGTCCTCGAACTCGCCGATCACGTCGGCGACGAGGGCGGAGAGCTCGGTGGGTTCAAGGGGATCGGACGGACGGCCGACCCGGGCGAGCGAGAGGATGTCGTCGAGCGAGCGGTTGATGTCTTCGATCGTCGCGGCCATGCGGGCGCGTTCGACATCGTCCTCGACCGCCTCGATCCGCACGCGCAGGGCGGCGAGCGGGGTCTTGAGATCGTGCCCGATTGCGCCGAGCATGACGTCCTTCTCATCGAGCATCGCCGCGATGCGCGCTTCCATGGCGTTGTGCGCCACGATCAGGCCCTGGATATCCTCCGGGCCATCGGGCTGGAGCTGGCCATCGAGCGTGCGGTTGCCGGCGAAATCCTCGACCCGGCGGGTGAGGGCCTTCAAAGGCCGTGCCATGCGGCGCAGGATCAGTGCCATGGTGCCGACGAGCACGAGGTAGAGCACGATGGTCTGGCCCACCAGCGGAGCCAGCACGCGCAACTCGCCGCCTTCGGTAAAGACGCGGGTGGAAAGCCACTGGCCAGTGCCGGTCTGGACCGAGGCAATGACGAGGCGGGGCATCGGCTCGTTCGAAAAGGCGGCAAGTTCACGCCGGTGGCGCTGCATGAACTGCAGGCTGGGGAGGTCGGTCCGGGGATCTCGCTCGAACACGATTACCTGCTTGGGATAAAGCCCCTGTGCCGCGAGGACTTCCGCCAATTCATGTTCCACGCGCGGCAGTCGCGGTTCTCCGGCGCGCTGGATCGGCTTTGCCGAGTGTTCAAGCCGGAATGGCGGCGGCACCCGCTCGTCATCGTCGCGGTGCTTGCGCCTGCCGTCGGGCATGGGGCCAAGCAGGCGGAAGGCTGCGGAGCTGACCATGTTGGATTCGCGCCGGTGGTTCTGTTCCTTCCAGATCAGCACGGCGGAGATCGTCTGCGCCACCAGCAGCGCAAGCGCGATGGCCAGCAGGACCTGGCCCTGCAGGCTGCGCGGCCAGAGGCGGATTGACTTCACCTCGGTCAGGCCTCTTCACTGGTCGGTGCGCGCTTGCGCACTTCGGCGGCGAGCATGTATCCGCCGCCCCATACCGTCTGGATCAGCTGGGGATTGCGGCTGTCGACCTCGACCTTGCGGCGCAGGCGCGAAATCTGGTTGTCGACCGCACGGTCGAACAAGTGCGCCTCGCGGCCCTGGACCATGTCGAGCAGGCGGTCGCGGTCGAGCACCTGGCGGGGATGGTCGAGGAAGGCCATGAGCAGGCGGAACTCGGCCGAGGAAATGGCGACGTTCGCGCCTTCGCGGTCGATCAGGCGGCGCTTGAGCGGATCGAGCCGCCAGCCTTCGAATTCGTAGATCACCGCGTCCGATACTTCGCTCGACTGCTTGGTCGCGCGGCGCAGGACCGAGCGGATGCGGGCGACGAGCTCACGCGGGTCGAACGGCTTCACCACGTAGTCGTCGGCGCCGATTTCCAGCCCGACGATGCGGTCGGTCGATTCGCCCTTGGCGGTGATGAAGATGACCGGCAGCCGCTTGGCCTCGACGAGGTGGCGGCAGAGCGACAAACCGTCCTCGCCCGGCATCATGATGTCGAGCAGGACAAGGTCGCAGCCCGCTTCGAGCAGGCGGCTGCGGGCTTCGGCAGCGGTTCCGGCCTGCGTGACGACAAACCCCTGCCGGACCAGATAGTCCGCCAGGGGTTCGCGCAGCGCAGGTTCGTCATCGACCAGGAGCAGTCGGATCGGCGCTTCGTTCATTATGCGTCAGTCTGCCGGAGGCGGCGGCGGAGGTCCATCGCCCATTGCGCCCATGTGTCCTTCATGCGGGCCGCGCATCTTGCCCACCATGGCCTTCATCGCAGCGCGACGCTCTTCCGGGGTGATCTTGCCGTCCTTGTTGGCGTCGGCCATGTCGAAGTGCGCCTTCACGCCAGCATCGAATTCGGCGCGGGTGACGGTGCCGTCCTTGTTGGCGTCGGCCATCATTGCCATGTGGCCGCCCATCATCATGCCGCCCATGCCGCCGTGACGACGACCGCCGCGATGGCCCTTGTGGTCACCGTCCGGGCCTTCGGGACCCTTCATCTGCTGGTGATGGGCAATGAATTCAGCCTGGCTGATCGAACCGTTCTTGTCGGTGTCGATCTCGGCGAACTTCTCGGCCCACTTGGCGCTCTGGTCAGCCTTGTCGAGCTTGCCGTCCTTGTTGACGTCGAGCTTGGTCCACATCTCGTCGGACTTGGCCTTGGCTTCGGCCCAGGTGATGGTCTTGTCGCCGTCGGCGTCCATTTTCTGCGCGAAGGCAGGCGAGGCGGCGTAGAGCGCGAGCGAGGCCGTGGCCGTCACTGCGGCGACGGCCGCTATCTGGAATGTCTTCATTGGTCCGTTCCCGTCAGGAGAGAGGGAGGAGACTGCGGCCGCCTTGCTCAGCAAGGAGAGGGGGAGGGATGCCTTGCTCAGGGGGGACTGAAAGCCGGCGACCGCAGTTCCTGTAGTCCCTATCTAGGCGCAGCTTGTCGCGCGACTATGCCGGGGACGCGGGTTTATTGTCGCAATTTGTCGCGCCTGCCGATCGCCGTTCATGCGGGCGCAAGCGCGGGCGGTCAGCCCATCACGAAAGCGTTGAGCTTGTTGCCATCGGGATCGCGGAAATAGGCCGCATAGAAGCCGCCGCCGCGCAGGCCCGGCGCGCCTTCGCAAGTGCCGCCGTGCGCCAGTGCGATGGCGTGGAGGCGACCGACCTGTTCCTTGTCCTTCGCTTCGAGCGCGACCATCACGCCGTTGCCGACCGTTGCGGGCTGGCCATCGAACGGTGCCATCGCGCCGATGCCCGCCCCGCCACCCGGAGCGCCCCAGGCAATGCCGGTTTCGAACTCCATCATCCGGCCCACGCCCATTTCTGCAGCGATGGCATCGTAGAAGGCGGCAGCCTTCGCCAGATCATTGGTGCCGACAGTGACGTATCCGATCATCGCATTGTTCCTTATCCGTGAGTCGATAAGGAACAATACGTGAACAATGAGGCCGTCACAAGGGCGCGCAGGCGGCCTCGAGCCAAGCCAGATCGTCGCCGGACAGCTGCGGAGCGAGCACTTCGCGCACCTTGGCGTGATAGGTGTCGAGCCACTCGCGCTCCTCGGGCGAAAGCAGCGCGACATCGACCAGATCGCGGGCGATCGGCGCGAAGGTAAGCGTCTCGAAGCCATAGAACTCGCCCTCCGCTCCGGCGATGTCGCGCTTCTCGACCAGCACGAGATTTTCGATGCGGATGCCGTACTCGCCGGTCTTGTAATAGCCCGGCTCGTTCGAGAGGATCATGCCTGGCATCAGCGGCTGGCCGGTGCCCGCCTGTCCGCCGCTCGCCTTGGCGATGCGTTGCGGGCCTTCGTGGACGGCGAGGAAGCTGCCAACGCCGTGGCCAGTGCCGTGGGCGTAGTCGAGCCCTGCCGACCACAGGAACTGGCGGGCGAAACTGTCAAGCTGGCTACCCGCCGTGCCCTTGGGAAAGACGGCGCGGGCAAGCGCGATGTGGCCCTTCAGCACGCGGGTGAAGCGGTCCTTGACCTCCGCGTGCGGCGCATCCGGGCCGACCCAGACGGTGCGGGTGATGTCGGTGGTGCCGTCAACATACTGCCCGCCCGAATCGACGAGGTAGACGCTGTTGGGCTCCAGCGTGCGGCTGGTCTCCTCGCTGACCCGGTAGTGGACTATCGCGCCGGTCGGCCCGGCGCCTGAGATCGTGTCGAAGGACAAGTCGCGAAGCAATCCGCCCTCGGCCCGGAAGGCTTGCAGGCGGTCGGCTGCGGAAAGTTCGGTGACCGTGCCCTTGGGCGCCTCGACTGCGATCCAGCGCAGGAAGCGGGCGATGGCCGCGCCATCGCGGGCCTGGGCGGCGCGGTGCCCCGCCTGCTCGACCGGGTTCTTGATCGCCTTGGGCAGGACGACCGGGTCGGTCACCGCAACGGCTTCGGCGCCTGCCTGATGGAGCGCTTGGAAGATCGCGGCGACCGAGCGTTCGGGATCGACGGCGACCTTGCGGCCTTTCATCTCGCCAAGAGCATGAAGGAAGGCGTCGCGCGGGTGGACACGCACGGCATTGCCCAGATGCGCAGTCAGTTCAGGCGTGACCTTCTCGGGCGCGATGAACAGATCCGCCGTGCCATCGGCATTGGCGATCACGAACGACAGCGCAACCGGCGTGCGATCGACGTCCGACCCGCGAATGTTGAGCAGCCACGCCACCGAATCGAGCGCGGTGATCACCGCCGCGTCATAGCCGTTGCTGCCGAGCCATTCCGCGACGGCTGCGCGCTTTTCGTGCGCGGACTGTCCGGCGTGTTCATCGGCATGGGGCACGGCCACGGCAAGCGAGCGTTGGGGCTGATCCTCCCACACCGCATCGACCGGATTGTGCGCCACCGGGACCAGCGTCGCATCACGCTTGTCGAGCGCGGCGCAAACGGATTCGACCCAGCCTTCGGAGTGCAGCCAGGCATCGAAGCCGATCTTCGCGCCTTGCGGCACGTGAGCGGCCAGCCATTCGCCGACGCTGGTCTGCGGCACCGACTGGTACGACCACAGCTTGCCATCGACCTGATCGCGCACCTGCAGGGTATAGCGCCCGTCGACGAAGATCGCCGCCTCGTTGGCGAGGACAACTGCCGTGCCCGCCGAACCGCCAAAGCCGGTCAGCCATTCCAGCCGCTTGGCATAGGCGCCGACGTATTCGCTCATGTGCTCGTCGGAGATCGGGATGACGAAGCCGTCGAGGCCGTCCTTGGCAAGCTGCTTGCGCAAGGCGTCGAGGCGGGCTTCGTGAGTCTGCATCAGCATGGGATAAGGTCCTGAATGTGGGCGGCCCGCCTTGCGGGCATCATGTGCGCAACATAGATGCGAGGGATGAGCATTGCCACACCTCCTGTCGCCGCCAAGATCCCGCACAGCTTCTCGCACCACGGCCTGACCGTTTCCGACGACTACGCCTGGCTGCGCGATCCCGGCTATCCCGAGGTGACCGACAAGACCGTGCTTGCCCATCTCGAGGCCGAGAACGCCTGGTTCGAGAGCCGCATGGGCGAACGCAAGCCGGTGATCGACGCGCTGTTCAAGGAAATGCGCGCGCGCATCAAGGAGGCCGACAAGTCGGTCCCGCAGAAGGATGGCGATTTCCTCTACTGGATCGAATTCGAGGAAGGCGCCGAATACAAGAAGTGGTGGCGCCGTCCGGTGGGCGCGGCCGACGATGGCAGCGCGGACGAACTGATCCTTGATGAAGTGGCGCTGGCCGAAGGCAAGGACTACTTCCGCCTCGGCGCGATTGCCGTGTCGAAGGACGGGACGAAGCTGGCTTGGTCGGTTGACGACAATGGCTCGGAGCGCTTCACCGCGCGGATCAAGGTAATCGCGACCGGCGAGATCCTCCCCGACGAAATCCCCGGTACGCTCTCCGGCCTGATCTGGGTGAAGGACGACACCGGCCTCGTCTACAGCCTCGCCAACGAGAACTGGCGGACGGACAATGCCCGTCTGCACTGGATCGGCCAGCCGCTGGAAAATGACGTCGAACTCTATCACGAGGACGACGAGGGCTTCCGCGTCGGCGCTTCGCTTTCGGCGAACGAGAAGTGGCTGATCATCTCGACCGGGGACCACGAAACCGGCGAAGTGCGGCTGGTTCCGGCGGACGATCCGCTGGCCGAGCCGCTGCTGGTCAAGCCGCGGCAGAAGGGCGTGGAGTACGATGTCGATGAGCGTGACGGCGTGCTCTATATCCACGCCAACGACACGCACGAGAACTTCCGTTTGGCGACGGCGCCGCTGTCCGATCCCGGCAACTGGACCACGTTGATCGAGGGGACGGACGATTTCTATCTCACCGGGTTCGACCTGTTCCGCAATTTCTACGTCACCGAAGGCCGGGTGCGCGGGCTGGATCGCATCGAGGTGCGCTATTACGACGATCCTTCGCGGGTCGAACCGATCGAATTCCCGGAGGCGAGCTACGAAGCCTCATTGGGCGACAATCCCGAGTGGGACATGTCGGTGCTGCGCGTCGGCTATGAATCGATGGTCAGCCCGGCGTCGTCCTATGACTACCACGTGGCCACCCGCAGCCTGACGCTGCTCAAGGTGCAGGAAATCCCGAGCGGGTATGACGCCTCGCTCTACGAAACCGCGCGGCTGGAAATCGCTGCCCGCGACGGCACGATGGTTCCGGTCAGCGTGGTCTGGCGCAAGGACCGCAAGTCCGGTGGGCCGCTGCATCTCTATGGGTATGGCGCCTATGGCATCGCCATTGGCCCCGGCTTCTCGACCACGCGCCTGAGCCTCGTCGATCGCGGCTTTGCCTATGCCATCGCGCATATCCGGGGCGGCGATGACCTTGGCCGCGCGTGGTACAAGGCCGGAAAGCTGGAGGCGCGGACCAATACCTTCAACGACTTCGTGGACGTGGCGAAGGGCCTGATCGAGCGCGGCTTCACGCAGGCCGGCAAGATCAGCATCTCGGGCGGCTCGGCCGGGGGCGAGCTGATGGGTGCGGTGATCAATTCCGATCCCGAGCTGTGGGGCGCGGTCGTGGCGCATGTGCCGTTCGTCGACGTGCTCAACACCATGCTCGACGAGGACCTGCCGCTCACCCCCGGCGAATGGCCGGAATGGGGCAACCCGATTGAGGACAAGGCCGCGTTCGAGCTGATCCACTCGTACTCGCCCTACGATCAGGTCAAGGCCCAGGCCTATCCGCCGCTGATGGTGACGGCGGGACTCAATGATCCGCGCGTGACCTATTGGGAGCCCGCCAAGTGGGTGGCCAAGCTGCGCGAGGTGAAGACCGACGCCAACGAGCTGATCCTAAAGACCAACATGGGCGCAGGGCACGGCGGCAAGTCGGGCCGGTTCGAGAGCTTGAAGGAAACAGCGGAAGAGTTCGCCTTCATCCTGTGGCAGCTGGGGGTGGAGGCTTGAGCAACCGCCACACCTTGACCTTCACCGCAGGCCCCGAGCACATCGACGAGCTCGGCCATGTCAACAATGCGGTGTGGGTAAACTGGATTCAGGACATCGCGACCGCGCACTGGTCGGCGGTGGCGGCGGCGGAGCACCAAGACGCTTACGTCTGGGTCGTGACGCGGCACGAGATCGATTATCGCGGCAACATCGTCGCGGGCGAAAGCGTGACCGCCGAGACATTCATCCCCGAGCCGCCGACCGGCGCGCGCTTCGATCGGCGGGTCGATTTCCGCAACGCGGCGGGCAAGGTCATTGTCAGCGCCAAGACCACCTGGGCGATCATCGACCGCGCCTCGGGCCGCATCCTGCGCGTGCCCAAGGACGTGGCGGCGCCGTTCCTGCCCTAGGTTTTCGCCCGGGCCTTTCCATTCTGCCGGAATGGTTGCAACCATCGCGCGCCGGCACGCGTTTGGCTGCAGATGCAAGGGCAGTACGTGGAAACGACGAGTGGTGCAGTCACGCCGTCAGGGCGCTATCGCGACCGCCAGCGCAGCGGGCGCGATCGGCTTGTGCCAACTATGCTGGCTGCATTGCTGCATATCGCGGTGCTGTGGGGCGTGATCCACGGTTTCGGCGGCGTCCCGGCGATTACCGATCTCGCCAAGGAGACGTTCACCACCAGCACTTTCGACGTGCCGCTGGAAGAGCCAAAGCCCACGCCTACCCCGACCGCGCCCGAGCCAGCCGGTGCATCGGGCGAGGAGGGGAAGAAGGCCAAGCCCAAGCCGGTCGTCGCCAAGGCCCGCGTCCCCTCGCGGCAGGAGAACGCGCCCCCCGTTGCCTCGACCGGGAAGGACACGCGCTCGGGCGCCACCGCCCAGGGGCAGGGCACTGGCGGGGGTGGCGAGGGGATGGGCACCGGCAGCGGCGCAAGCGGCAATGGCTCCGGCGGCGGCCTCGCCCGCAAGGCCGAGAAGATCGCCGGCGATATCCGATCGACCCGCGACTATCCGGTAAAAAGCCAGCAGGAACGCATCGGCAAGCGCGTGGTTATCCTGCTGACCGTGGGCGCTGACGGCCGCGTGTCGGCGTGCCGTATCTACCGTGCGAGCGGGGTGCCCGAAGCCGACGCGGTGACCTGCCGTCTCGCCACCGAACGTTTCCGCTTCCGTCCGGCCACCGACGCCGATGGCAATCCCGTTTCTTCGACATATGGCTGGGAGCAGCGCTGGTTCGCGCCATGATGCTGCGCTGCAGCACTGCTTTCGGTATATCCTGTGTTATACAAGCAGTTGGATTGAAGAACTTTTACGACAACCTGCGTTATTCATACGGCGTATTTGTTGCATTGCAATGCAACCGGATTGCCCGCCCCGCGTTGGTTCATCGACAGTACAGCAACCGCGCAACGCGGCTCTGCGATGAACCTTCGGAAGAACCCGCACGCCATGACTCTCATCGACAATGCCTTTGGCACCGGCGACGCTACCGCTCCCGGAGTCCTCTCCTTCCTGCGGCGCGGCCAGAAAGCTCCGTGCCGCATTGCCCTGATTGGTGGCTACACCCCGCGCAAGTGCGGCATCGCCACCTTCACCACCGACATCTACGAGCAGCTTCGCGCGCATCATTCCGATGTTGCCGTTGATCTGCATGTGATCGACGATCCTCGCTCGCCTCTCGCCTACGAGGGTGTCCGAGGCCTGATTCGGTCTGACAGCGCAGAGGATTATCGCGCCGCCGCTCGCCGCATGAACGAGGACGCGGTCGACGCGGTCTGGCTGCAGCACGAATACGGCATCTTCGGCGGCCAGGACGGCGACATGGTGCTCGAACTGGTTGACCGCGTCGCCGCGCCGCTGATCGTCACCTTGCACACGGTGCTGGCCGAGCCTTCGGCGCACCAGCGTGAAGTACTCGAACATATCCTGCGCCGCGCCTCGCGTGTGATGGTCATGTCGCAGCATTCGATGGGGCTGCTGCAGGAGCTTTACCACGTTGCGCCCGAACGTGTTGCCGTGATCCCCCACGGCGCGCCCGACCGCCCGTTCGGCCGGGGTGAGGCCTACAAGGCGCGGATTGGCCATCAGGGCCGCCGCGTGATGATGACGTTCGGCCTGCTCGGTCCGGGCAAGGGTCTGGAAACCGTGATCGAGGCGCTGCCTGCCGTGGTGGAGAACCACCCGGACGTGATCTACCGCATCGTCGGCGCCACGCACCCGAACCTCGTTGCCAGCGAGGGCGAACGCTATCGCGAAGGCCTGGAGAAGCTGGCGCAGGACCTTGGCGTCGCGGCCAACATCGAATGGGACAACCGCTTCCTCGATCTCGACGAACTGCTCGACCAGCTCGAGGCCTGCGACATCTACCTCACGCCCTATCCCAACATGCAGCAGTCCACCTCGGGCACGCTGAGCTATGCCGTGGCGCTGGGCAAGGCGGTAGTCTCGACGCCTTACGTCCACGCCCGCGAACTGCTCGCCGATGGCGTGGGCGTGCTGGTGGAACCGCGACAGGCAGACGTGATCGCAGCGGCCGTCAACCGCCTGCTCGATGATCCGGACGAGTTGCGCGCCGTGCAGAAGCGTGCGTGGGACAAGGGGCGCGAAACGATCTGGCCGCGCTTTGCCGCTGCCGCGCGCGCGCTGGTCGAAAGCGTCGTCGTACGCCCGGCGCGTTCGATGCCTTTGCTGGCCACGCCCGGCTTCTCGGGCGTTGCCGCGATGGGCGATGCCACCGGCATGCTCCAGCATTCGATCGGCACGGTGCCCGACCGTCGCCACGGCTATTGCCTCGACGACAACGTGCGCGCGCTGATGCTGATGGGCGCGGCGGATTCCGTGCCTCTGGCCGAGCGCCAGCGCTGGGCCACGGTCTATGCCTCGTTCATCCAGCACGCGTGGAATCCGGAAGCGCAGGCCTTCCGCAACTTCATGAACTTTGACCGCACCTGGTGCGAACCGATCGGTTCCGCGGACAGCAATGGCCGCACCGTCTGGGCGCTGGGTCGGGCAATGAACGACGCGCCTGACGAGGGTCTGCGTTACTGGGCGTCGCAGTGGTTCGACATCGCGCTGGCGCCGGTTGCTGCAATGGATGCGCCGCGCACAGTCGCCTTTGTCATGCTCGGCTGCATCGAGGCCTTGCGGGCCAACCCGTCGCACGGCGCAGCGCGGGAAAGCCTGCAGCACGGCGGCGAGCTTCTGGCCAGCCTGCTGAACGAGGCGCGGCGTCCCGACTGGGCGTGGTTCGAAGCCATGCTCAGCTATGACAACCCGCGCCTCTCGCAGGCGCTGATCGGGGCAGGTCAGGTTCTCGGGCGCGATGACTGGACTCAGTCCGGCCTGTCGTCGCTGCGCTTCATCGCACGCCAGCAGGTTTCGGCACAGGGGCATTTCCGCCCTGTCGGCTCGGAAACCTTCGGTCGGCCTTACGAGAACATGCCCTTCGACCAGCAGCCGCTCGAAGCGTGGGCGGCGGTCGATGCTGCGGCTGCGGCCTTTGCCGCGACCGGCGACGCGACCTGGCTGCGCCATGCCGAAACCGCCTATCGCTGGTTCCTTGGCGGCAACGATCGTGGCGAGGTGCTGGGCGATATCGTCTCGGGACGTTGCCGCGATGGGGTGACACCGCAGGGCGTCAACCTCAATTGCGGGGCGGAATCGATCCTCGCGTTCCAGCTGGCGCATTATGCCATGGTCGCGCTGGCACAGCGTCCGCTTGCCGGGAAGACGCGTCAGGAACCGAACGCGCCCGATACCATTGCCATGAAGATCAACAGCAAGGGTACGCAACAGCTTGCGGGTGCTTGAACAAAGGCTTCATGCCGATCCATCGCGGGTCGTGCTCCGTCCGTTTCATCTTGGCTGGCAGGGGCCCGGCGGTTCCGGCGCGCGTGCGCGCAAGCTGGTCGACGATGTCATCTCGCTCAGCAGCAGCGAGGCGGACGAGGAGTACGCCCGCGTCCTGCACGATTTCGAGGAACGCCACTGGCAGACCGAGCAACTGTTCGAGGAACGCTATCGCCAGATGGAAGCCGTGCTGGGCTTTGACGGTTCGGAACTGTCGAGCCGCCGCAAGCGGCTGATCGGGGCGTACTTCTGCCACGAGTATACCTACGCCGCAGCCGCACTGATGAACCCCAGCATCGTCCCCCATCCCGACCAATCGGGCATGACCGGCGGTGCCGTGCGCTTCGTCATGAGCCTGCGCGCCGTGGGGGAAGGCCACATCAGTTCGATCGTGTTCCGCGAAGGCATTGCCCTGCCCGATGGCGCGTTCGAGCTTTGGCCGCAGAGCCACTTTGCCACGGCCATGCTGCCCGACAACAGCCTGACGGCCTGTGTTGGCGATGACTGCGCGGTGACCCTGCACCGCCATGCCGAAAGCACCCTGTCCAACAGCGTGATCTTCCCGGTGACCGAGCAGCAGCGCGGCGGGCTGGAGGACCTGCGCCTTGTGCGCTTCGATCATGGCGGTGGCGATTACGAATGGATCGGCACCTACACCGCCTATTCCGGCGCCGAGATCCGCTCGGAACTGTTGCGCACGCGTGACTTCCGCTCGTTCCTGCTCGAACCGATCATCGGGCGCGCCGGGCGCAACAAGGGCATGGCGCTGTTCCCGCAGAAGGTTGGCGGGCAATACTGCATGGTCGGGCGACAGGACGGCAAAAACCTGTTCCTGCTGCGTTCAGACAAACTTGAACGATGGGACGATGACGGCGTCCTGCTGATGGAGCCGGAATTCCCGTGGGAGTTCGTGCAGATCGGCAACTGCGGCAGCCCGATCCTGACCGATCAGGGCTGGTTGCTGCTTACGCACGGCGTCGGCGCGATGCGCAAGTATGCGCTCGGTTGTGCGCTGCTCGATCGCGATGATCCCTCGAAAGTCATCGCCCGGTCGAGCAAGCCGCTGCTGACGGCAATTGACGCAGACCGCTTCGGCTATGTGCCCAACGTGGTCTACACCTGCGGCGCGTTGCTGGTCGGCGAGCAGCTGCTCGTGCCCTACGGCATTTCCGACAGTGCTGTGGGATTTGCCACCACCTCGATTGCCGAGATGCTGGCAAGAATGGACGCGACCCGCTAGAACCCGCGCTCCCTTGCGGGGCCGCCAATGCAACAACAAGGCTGCTGATGACTGACATAGTACCCGTGATCCTGTGCGGCGGCAGCGGCACCCGGCTGTGGCCCCGTTCGCGCAAGACGCGGCCGAAGCCCTTCCTGCCGCTGGTGGGCGATGAAACCCTGTTCCGCGCCACAGTGATGCGCTGCCCTCCCGAAGAGGGCTTCGGCGATCCGGTTGTCGTCACCGGCGCTGCGCATCTCGACCTTGTCGAGGAGCAATTGCCTGATCCGGCGCGGACGCGGGTGATCGTCGAGCCGCAGGGGCGCAACACCGCCGCCGCGATCGCGCTGGCGGCACTGACCCTGCCGCAAGACTCCGTCATGCTGGTCTGTCCCAGCGACCACCATATCGGGGATTGCACCGCCTTCCGCGCTGCGGCCAGCAACGCCGCAGCATTGGCCGAGCAGGGCTGGCTGGTATCGTTCGGCATCGTGCCCACCGCGCCGGAAACCGGCTTCGGCTATCTCAAGCAAGGATCGGAAATCGAAGGTTCGGCGGGGATGCGGGTCGAGCGCTTTGTCGAAAAGCCCGATCTGGCGCGGGCCATGGAGTTCCTTGCGAGCGGCGAATACGCATGGAACGGCGGCATCTTCGCCTTCCGCGTCGGCACGTTCCTCGAGGAACTCGGGCAGCACCGCCCTCGCATCCTCGAGGCGGTCAAAGCGGCGGTGGCCGCAGGCAAGGCCGACGGGATGCGCTTCTATCCCGACAGCGATGCCTTTGCGCAGGTGCCGAGCGAGTCGGTCGATTACGCGGTGATGGAAAACACCACGCGTGCGGCGATGGTGCCCGCCGTGATGGCATGGTCCGACATCGGCAACTGGCAGGCGCTGCACGAGGCGCAGGCGTGCGACGAAGCGGGCAATGCCGTCCGTGGACCGGCGGAACTGAAGGATTGCAGCAACGTACTCGTTATGAGTGACGGCCCCCGCGTTTCGGTGGTGGGCGCGTCGAATCTCATGATCGTCGTCGATGGCGACGAAGTCCTCGTCTGCACGCCCGAAGGCGCACAGAGCGTGGGCAAGCTTTCAGGAGCCGCGAACCAGTGAAGTTGCTGCCCCGGCGATTGGTCGAAAAGCCGTGGGGCAAGAACGATCTGCCTGCGCCGTTCGAAGAGTTTTCCGGAAGAAGCATCGGCGAAATCTGGTTCGAACCGCCGCCGGAACTGCCCTCGATCCTGGTCAAGTACATCTTCACCAGCCAAAAGCTGTCGGTGCAGGTCCATCCCACCGATGCGCAGGCGCGGGAACTTGGCGAGACCGACCGCGGCAAGGAGGAGTGCTGGCTGATCCTCGATGCCGAGCCTGACGCGAAGCTGGGCATCGGATTTGGCCAGCATCTCGATGCACAGGCCATGCGCGCCGCAGCCCTGGATGGCAGCATCGAAGGCCTGATGGACTGGTACCCGGTCAAGCGCGGGGACTTCTTCTTTATCCCGGCGGGCACCGTCCACGCCATCGGCGCGAGCATCAGCCTGATCGAGATCCAGCAGAACAGCGACATCACCTATCGCCTTTACGACTACGGTCGTCCGCGCGAACTGCACCTCGACCAGAGCGTGGCCGTTGCGCAAGGCGGGCCGCACGCTCCCTCGCTGCGTCGCCATGACGTGCTCTCAAAGTCGGGCACTCTTGCGAGCGGCAAGTATTTCACCGCCGATTGCGTGATCGGTGAACCTGCGCCCGAGGTTCGTTCCGCCTATGACGCGCCGTGCCTGGTGATCCCTGTCGACACAGCCGTGTCTCTTTCCGGTGAAAGTGTGGACGTAGGTCAATGCGCGCTGGCTGACACTGCGCAGAACGTCCGATTCTCTACATCAGGCACCTGCCTGCTCGTCCGCCCGGTCTAGCATTTCCTGCCGCCCCGGCAAAAAGGGTGGCGAATTCATGTAATGTTATGTTGTAACATGCGCAGCGTGGCGATATGGAGCCGCCAACGCCGCACGGTCAAAGGGCCGGTGGCAAGGTCGCATAAAGCAAGGACATTCCATGCGTCTTACCGCTCTCCTCCTCGGTGTCGCCGCAATTGCCACCCCGGCCATGGCCCAGCAGGCCCCGGCCCCCGCCGCTGACGACCAAGGTGACACCCACGCCCAGACGCCGACGCAGATCGTCGTGACCGCTGCGTTCAATCGCGACCGCGCGGACATCATCTCCGGCGTCTCGGTCCTGCAGGGGCAGGAACTGGCGCAGTCGATCCGCCCGACCATCGGCGAAACGCTTGATCGCACCCCCGGCGTCTCGGCAACCTCGTTCGGACCCAACGCCTCGCGCCCGGTGCTGCGAGGTCTTCAGGGCGAGCGCGTCCGCATCCTGACCGACGGCATCGGCGCCTTCGACGTGTCCAACACCAGCGCCGACCACGCCGTGGTGATCGACCCGCTGCTGGCCGAGCGCATCGAGGTGCTGCGCGGGCCTGCCACGCTGCTGTTCGGTTCCTCGGCCATCGGCGGCGTCGTCAACGTGATCGACAAGCGCATCCCCCGCGTCGTGCCGGACGAGATCGCCCACGTCGATGCCATGGCGACGTACGGCACGGCAGCGGACGAACGCTCGATCGGCGCGGCGGTTGACGTGCCGGTGGGCAAGCAGTTCGTCGTCCACGCCGATGGCAGCTACCTCAAGACCGGCAACTTGCGCGTGGGCGATTACGTGCTCGCCCCCTCGGCCCGCGCCGTCGCCCTCGCTAATGCCGGGACCGAGACGCAGGAGCAGTTGGACGAAGGCATCGACTTTGCCCGCAACGCGTCGCTCAAGGGTCGCCTGCCCAACTCCGCCGCCGAGACCTGGACCGCAGGCGTTGGCGCGGCGCTGATCACCGATACCGGCAACATCGGCGTTTCCTACAGTCACTACGACAGCCTCTACGGCATCCCCACCCGCTATGCGATCCGCCCGGGCGAAGAGCAGGAAGCCCCCCGGCTCGACGTGGCGCAGGATCGCGTCGATCTGCGCGCCGAGGTCGAAACCGGCGGCGGTTTCCTCAAGTCGATCAAGGCCCGCGCCGGGTTTGCCTCATACCGCCACTTCGAACTGGAGCCCGATGGCGCGATCGGCACCGCGTTCTACAACAAGGGCCTCGAAGGCCGCGTCGAGCTGGTGCAAGCCGATCGCGGCGCGTGGAAGGGGGCGAGCGGCGTCCAGTACTTCGCCCGCGATTTCAACGTGATCGGCGATGAAGCCTTCCTGCCCAAGAACTCGACCCAGCAGCTGGGGCTTTTCACGCTGCAGCAGCTGGATCTCGGCGCGCTCAAGCTCGAAGGCGGCGCGCGCTATGAGCACACCGTGCTCGAAGCCAAGCCGTTGCCTGACCAGCCGCAGTTCTTCAATGGCAAGCGCACCTTCGATACCGTCTCAGGTTCGGCGGGCGCGTCCTATGGCTTTGCCGACGGCTGGCGCTTCGGCGTCAACCTCAGCCGCACCGTGCGCGCGCCCTCGGCGGAGGAGCTTTTCGCCAACGGCCCGCACGCAGGGACGCAGGCGTTCGAAGTCGGCAATCCGGACTTCAGGACCGAACGCGCCTGGGGTCTGGAGGGCGTGCTGCGCGGCTCCGGCCCTGGCTATACGCTCGAAGCCTCGGTCTATCACAACTGGTTCGACAACTTCATCTACGAGAGCCTGACCGGCGCGGTCGAGGATGGGCTGCCGGTGTTCCAGTTCACCCAAGGCAAGGCGCGTTACTACGGCTTCGAACTGCAGGGCACGGTCACGCTGGCCAAGCTCGGCGGGTTCGACGTGGTGGCCGATGGCGTGGCCGATTATGTCCATGCCAAGATCGAAGGCGTCGGCCCCGCACCGCGCATTCCGCCGTTGCGCCTGCTCGGTGGCTTGGGCCTCAAGGGCGAGAAGGTGGACGTGCGCGGCGAAGTGGAATGGAGCGACAGCCAGCCGCGCCTCGCCAATTTCGAGACGCCGACCGCCAGCTTCACACTGGTCAACGCCGAAGTGAACTTCCGCCCGTGGGGCAACGAGCGCCCGCTCTCCTTCGCGCTTTCGGCCAACAACATCTTCGACGTCGACGCCCGCCGCCACGCCTCCTTCCTCAAGGACTTCGCCCCGCTGGCAGGCCGCGACATACGTGTGAGTGCGAGGGTGAGCTTTTAAGGTCAACGGTTCATCGCCGATAAAGCCGTGGCCCAGCAGCTTTCCCGAAGGATCAGGGAAACGGTGAGGTCACGGCATGAAGCGGATCGGAATCGCAGGCGCTGCTGCGCTGGTCATTCTCGGGGCAGGGCTGGCCGAAGCGCGCCCCGGCGACCGATTGCGCGAACGCATCGCCAAGCGCATGGAACAGCGCGCCGAAGGTTCGGCCAGGCGTGAACGAGCGCCCGGTGCGCAGACCTTGTCCTATGGCACTGACCCGCTGCAGGTCATGGACTTCTGGGCTCCTGTGGGCGCGAAGAATGCGCCGCTGGTGCTTTACGTCCACGGCGGCGGGTGGAAGCGTGGGAGCAAGGATACGGCGATGGGCAATGCCCTGCCCGGCCACTTGCGCGATCAGGGCTACGCCTTCGCCTCGATCAACTACCGTCTCGTCCCCGCCGCCACAGTCGAGCAACAGGCGAGCGACGTGGCGCAGGCGCTGGCGTATCTGCTGGCGCGGGCGGACAAGCTGGGCATCGACCGCAGCAAGGTCGTCATCACCGGCCACAGCGCGGGCGCCCACCTCGTCGCGCTGGTGGGGACCGACGAGCAATACTTGCGCAAGGCGGGCCTGTCCTTCGCCGACATCGACGGCGTGATGCCCAACGACGGCGCGGCCTATGACGTGCCCAGGCAGATGGAGCAGGCCGGCCGCATGATGGCCGATACCTACAAACAGGCCTTCGGCACCGACCTGGCGCGGCAGAAGGCGCTATCCCCGGTATTCCACGCCGCCGCCCCCAACGCCCCGCGCTTCTTGTTGCTGCACGTCCAGCGCAAGGACGGCGTGGCACAGGCGCAGGAACTCGGCGCGGCGCTGAAGCAGGCGGGCGTGAAGGTGGAATACGGCAGCTTCCCCGGCACCGGCTTGCAAGGCCACGCCGAGATCAACCGCAAGCTGGGCGAACCGGACTATCCCGCGACGCCGGTGATGGATGCGTGGTTGAAGGGGGTGTTTGGGGGGTGATCGTCCCGAGCGCAACTCTATGCGATTTTGCCCAAGATATTGTCGAATAAGGGCGTGCGCCTCGCTGGTTGAACTTCGTGCCCCAGCTATGTAACGGTCAATCCGACGACGCAGCACGCCGATGCGGTTGGCGTTTTCCACTATAGGAGGCCGCCATGTCTGTTGAGATTATTCGGGTGGAAGAGCCGGAAATCATCAGTTGGTCAAAGCAGATTTTGGATGGTGCAAAACGGCAAGCAAAGGATCGGCCATATTTAGCCCTTCCCATTGTGACGGTGGTGGGTGTAGCCGCTGCGCCTGTGATTGCAACAACGGCAGCATCCGTTTCGTTAGCTGCTGCGGGCGGGCTTGTTGCGGCGGGCGCGTGGGAGCTGTTTTGGGGGCCGGAAACTCCGCCTCCGGTTACCTATCTCCCAGCTGAAATTGCTAGTCATACACAAGATATACATGGTCAGCCGCTTAGGCGGGGTATCACTTACATGCGCCATCCAAGGCCAAGCGAGCTATCCCGAATCATTAAATCAACTGATTTCCACAGCTATATTATGAGTCAGCAAGTTTCAGAAATAATTCACTACTTGAGGGCGGAGACTCATTTAAAATCTCTGAGTATTTTAATTCGATCTGCGGATAGAACTCATGTCGTTGTGGGCGGTAAATTGGAAAAATTGCCCGTAAATATCAAAGCGGAATCGAGAAATGCTAACGAAAGACGCATGACGCTGACTTGCGACGATGAAAATCGGATAGAGCATTTGCCGAGTTATGTTTGGCTAAATGATTTTCCTGAAGTTGTTGCTGCAACGCGTTATGCTCGACGTGGGAAAATGCAGTTTTCCCAATCGACAGATATGAGCTTCGGAATGACTGGAAATTTCGCAAAATATGCGAACTTTAGTGCTGGTTGGCTTTCTACCTTTGTCATCGAGGTTGAGGCCAGTTTTTCATGAGTGCTCTGTCGCAGAATGTCCTTCTAGGCGTCTGCCTTCAAACCTTCTCCGGCCCGCTCTTGCCCAACACATGCGTGCATCCCAGCGCCTGCGCGCTGTCCGCATCGCTGAGCGCGGCAACCGTGCGCCAGCCAATCGAGCGCAACCGGGCCGCTTCATCACGGTCATGCCCGAGCGGCAGGAACACGCGGTCTTCCGGGGTTTCGCTCGCCGAGAGCAGGTCGATAAGCGCGTCCGGGTAGAGCGAAAAGCCGGTCGCCGCCTCATCCTTGCCGTTCCCGGCAATGCGATAGGTGCCGCCGCGTCCCACCGGCCCGCGCGCGCCTTCGGCGTAGAGGGTGAAGCCGAACCAGGTCTGGTATTCGAAGCCGTGGCGCTCGCTCGGGTCGAGCGTCAGGCGGGCCGCGCCGTTCAGGCTCGCGGCAATCTGCTTGAGCGAGGCGATGCGCGAGGCGAGCGCGCCGCCCGCGTCGATCTCGCAAAGCTTCTCGATGGCGCTGTCGAATTCGCCGGTGGCGTAGAGCAGGGGCACGTAGGCCTCGCCGCCGACATCGCGTAAGCCCCCCGCATCCTTGGTATCGAGTTCGCGGCGCACCGCCTCGATCTGTTCGGCTGCCAGCGGGAAGGCCTTGGCGGCGAGCGTATCGACCAGATCGGGCAGGGTGAAATCGACGCTGACGCCGCGCGCGCCTGCGGCCTGCAGCGCCTCGACGGCGAGGGAGACGATCTCGGTCGCCGCCGCCAGATTGTCCGCGCCGACCAGTTCGGCACCGCACTGCAGCTTCTCGCGCGCGGGGTTCAGCCCGTCGCTCTTGATGGTCAGGACCTGCCCTGCGTACATCAGGCGCAGCGGGCGCGCGGCTTCGGCCAGGCGCGTCTGGGCGATGCGGCCGATCTGCGGGGTGTGGTCAGACCGCAGGCCCATCATCCGCAGGCTCGACGGATCGGTGAAGCGGAACATGCGGCGTGACTGGATGCCCGCCATGCGCGCGGCGAGGCTCTTTTCGAACTCGATCATCGGCGGCAGCACGCGGTCATAGCCGTGGCCGTGCATCACGTCCTGAATGCTGCGCATCACGCGCGTGGTGGTCGCCGCCTCGGCAGGCAGGCGGTCCTCAAGCCCCTCGGGCAGCAAGCTGGAATCGACGTCGGTCATGTGCGGGCGCTTAGCGGGTGAGCCTGCAAAAGCAAAGGGCGGGCGCATTTCTGCACCCGCCCAAGTTGTTTGCGAAACCACCCGTTGTAAACCCACCCCCGGCCCCTCCCTTAAGGGAGGGGAGCGAGACTTATCGAGCCGCAGGCGCGATTAGTCGCAGCGGGGAGGGTTTCCGACGGCGTCGTCGCAATCCAATCAGACGAAGTTCAGCGCCTTGACCACGCGCACGCCTTCGATGTCGCACGCCTGCTTGAGCACGTCCTGCGGGACCGGGCTGTCGAGCGAGAGCAGCAGCACTGCCTCGCCACCGGCTTCGCGGCGGCCGAGGTGGAAGGTGCCGATGTTGATGTTCGACTGGCCGAGCAGCGTGCCGATGCGGCCGATGAAGCCCGGCGCGTCGGAGTTGACGATGTAGAGCATGTCGCCATCAAGGTCGGCTTCGATGCCGATGCCGAAGATCTCGACGAGGCGCGGCTGGCCGTTGCCGAACAGCGTACCCGCAACCGAGCGTTCGCCTTGGCTGGTGCTGACGGTGACGCGCACCAGCGTGCGGTATTCGCCTTCGCGATCATGGCGCACTTCGCGCACGTCGAGCCCGCGCTCCTTGGCGAGGAACGGCGCGTTGACCATGTTCACGCTCTGCGAATACTGGCTCATCAGACCGGCGAGGACTGCAGCGGTGATCGGCTTCTGGTTGAGCTGCGCGGCGGCACCTTCAACCTCGATGGCGATCTTGGTCAGGTTGTCGTGCGCGAGCTGGCCGACCAGCTTGCCGAGCTTTTCAGCCAGCGCCATGTACGGCTTGAGCTTCGGCGCTTCCTCGGCCGAGAGCGAGGGCATGTTGAGCGCGTTGGTGACGCCGCCCGAGACGAGGAAGTCGGCCATCTGCTCGGCCACCTGCAGCGCGACGTTGACTTGCGCTTCGTTGGTGCTCGCCCCGAGGTGCGGGGTGCAGATGAAGTTCGGCGTGCCGAACAGCGGCGATTCCTTGGCGGGTTCGGTCTCGAACACGTCAAGCGCGGCACCTGCCACCTGGCCCGAATCCAGCGCAGCCTTGAGCGCGGCTTCATCGATCAGACCGCCACGCGCGCAGTTGATGATGCGCACGCCCTTCTTCGTCTTGGCGATGTTCTCGGCCGAGAGGATGTTGCGGGTCTGGTCGGTCAGCGGCGTGTGCAGCGTGATGAAGTCCGCCTTGGCCAGCAGCGTATCGAGATCGGCCTTTTCGACGCCCATTTCCACGGCGCGCTCAGGCGTCAGGAACGGGTCGAAGGCGACGACCTTCATCTTGAGGCCGAGCGCGCGGCTGGCGACGATCGAGCCGATGTTGCCCGCGCCGATCAGGCCGAGCGTCTTGCCGGTGACTTCAACGCCCATGAAGCCGTTCTTCGGCCACAGGCCCGCCTGGGTCTGCGCGTTGGCTTCGGGGATCTGGCGGGCCAGCGCGAACATCATCGCGATGGCGTGTTCGGCAGTGGTGATCGAGTTGCCGAACGGGGTGTTCATCACCACCACGCCCTTGGACGAGGCGTAGGGGATGTCGACGTTGTCGACGCCGATGCCGGCGCGGCCGATGACCTTGAGGTTGGTGGCGGCATCGAGGATTGCCTTGGTCACCTTGGTCGACGAGCGGATGGCAAGGCCATCGTATTCACCGATGCGCGCGATCAGCTGTTCCGGCGTCTCACCGGTGATCACGTCGACGTCGCAGCCCATCTCGGTGAAGATGCGGGCGGCATTGGGGTCCATCTTGTCGGAAATGAGAACCTTGGGCTTGGTCATAAAATCCTCGTCATTCTCGCGAAGGCGGGAATCCATGTCCCGGCGTCGCGTAAGGCGTGAGGTTGAAACTGGTTCCCCGCCTGCGCGGGGATGACGAATTATAGGTAAGCGCTTGGCCGAGGGAGGCCCCCGAGTTTACCCTGAGCGGCTGGCTTGCCAGCCAGCCGAAGGGCGGGGGCGCAGCCTCAATTCAATTACGCCGCGGCCAGTTCGGCCTTCGTCGTCTCGTAGGCCCAGTCGAGCCACGGGCCGAGGTCGGCGATGTCCTCGGCGTTGACGGTCGCGCCGCACCAGATGCGCAGGCCAGCGGGAGCATCGCGGTAACCGGCGATGTCGTAGGCTGCGCCCTGCTTTTCGAGGAGGGCAGCAAACTTCTTGATGAAGTCTGCGTCCGCGCCTTCGACCGAGAGACATACGCTAGTCTTCGACCGGGTCGCTTCGTCAGCGGCGAGGTGCGAGAGCCACGAGCGCTCTTCGACGATCTTGTCCAGCGCCGCCGCATTGGCATCGCTGCGCGCCTTCAGGCCTTCCAGGCCACCGAGACCCTTTGCCCATTCCAGCGCGAAGATCGCGTCTTCGACCGCGAGCATCGAGGGAGTGTTGATCGTCTCGCCCTTGAACACGCCCTCGGCCAGCTTGCCCTTGGAAACAAGGCGGAACACCTTGGGCAGAGGCCAGGCGGGGGTGTAGGTTTCGAGCCGTTCGACCGCGCGGGGGCCGAGGATCAGCACGCCGTGGCCGCCTTCGCCGCCAAGGACCTTCTGCCAGGAGAAGGTGGCAACGTCGATCTTCGACCAGTCGATATCGTAGGCGAAGACTGCCGAGGTGGCGTCGGCGAAGGAAAGACCCTCGCGGTCCGCCGGGATAAAATCGGCGTTCGGCACGCGCACGCCCGAGGTGGTGCCGTTCCAGGTGAACAGCACGTCATTCGACCAGTCGATCGCGTTCAGATCGGCGATCTGGCCATAGTCGGCGCGCAGCACCGTGGGATCGAGCTTGAGCTGCTTGGCGGCATCGGTGACCCAACCTTCACCGAACGATTCCCAGGCGAGCGTGGTGACCGGGCGAGCGCCGAGCATCGTCCACATCGCCATTTCGAAAGCGCCGGTGTCAGACCCCGGAACGATACCGATGCGGTGCGTATCGGGCAGCTGCAGCACTTCGCGCATCAGGTCGATGCAGTACTGAAGGCGCGTCTTGCCGATCTTGGCGCGGTGTGACCGGCCCAGCGATTCGGTGGCGAGCTTTTCGGGGGAATATCCGGGCGGCTTGGCGCAGGGACCGGACGAGAAGAACGGGCGCGCAGGCTTGCGAGCCGGAATCGTAGCAGACATGTAGTCTCTCCTTACAGAGAGCACGCGCGGCGTTGGGACCGCGTGGCCCGCCGGCCGCTCTAGTGGCGCGCGCCGATATGTCAAATGATGTTTGGTCTACTGACCCAAAGTCTCGGCCAGCATCGCGGCAGTGCGCGGACCGGACCAGTCGTGCGCGCCGATCATGCGCCAGACTTCCTTGCCGTCCTTGTCATAGAGCACGGTCGTCGGCAGCATCCCCGTCTCATAGAAGAAGCCGAGGTTGTTCTCGGTATCCAGCCAGGGTTCGAGGGCGGCGAACTTTTTCTCGGCATAGAACGGCGATACCTTGGCCGCGCCCTCGATGTCCTGCGATACGGTCAGGACTCGCAGCTTTCCGGCATTGTCCGCCGCCAGCTTGTCGAGCATCGGCATTTCGAGGACGCAGGGCCCGCACCACGTCGCCCACAGGTTGATCAGCACCGGCTTGCCCTTGAGATCGCGCAGCTTGAGCGATTTGCCCGACGGGTCGGTAACAGTGAAGTCGGGCATGTCCTTGCCGCGATTGGCGATGTCCAGCGTGCCGTTGAATTCGCCCTTCGCGGCAGATTCCTTAGGCGCCGTGCTGCTCTGCGGTTGCGAGTCGCTTGCTGCTTGCCTATCGCACCCGGCGACGGCAAGGGCCGCCAGCAGCATAACAACCTTTGGCGAACGGACGGACATGAGCGACAATTCGGGCTCCAACCAGATGTGGGGCGGGCGCTTCGCAGGCGGTCCCTCGGCGATCATGCGCGAGATCAATGCCTCGATTCCCTTCGACAAGGCCTTGTGGCGGCAGGACATCGCCGCGTCAAAGGCCCATGTGGACATGCTCGGCGCGCAAGGCATCGTCTCGGCGGAAGACGCGGCGCTGATCGCCGATGGCCTCGACAAGGTCGCGGCAGAGTACGAGGCCAACGGAGTCCCCGAGAACTGGGACCTCGAAGACATCCACATGACCACCGAAAGCCGCCTTGCCGAACTGATCGGCCCGGCGGCAGGTCGCCTCCACACCGCGCGCAGCCGCAACGATCAGGTCGCCACCGACTTCCGCCTGTGGGTGCGCGATGCGATGGATCAGGCTGAGCTTGGCCTCAAGCAGTTGCAGGTCGCGCTGGTCAGCCGCGCGGGCGAACACGCCGCCAGCATCATGCCCGGCTTCACCCACCTCCAGACCGCGCAGCCGGTGACGCTCGGCCATCACCTCATGGCCTATTACGAGATGATCGGGCGGGACCGTTCGCGCTTTGCCGATGCGCGGGTGCGGATGAACCGCAGTCCGTTGGGCGCGGCAGCGCTGGCCGGGACCGGCTTCCCCATCGACCGTTTCCGCACGGCAGAGGCGCTGGGCTTCGACGGGCCGACCGACAACAGCCTCGATTCGGTGTCCGACCGCGATTTCGCGCTCGATTACCTGATGGCCGCCGCGCAATGCTCGCTGCACCTTTCGCGTCTGGCCGAGGAGTTCATCATCTGGGCGAGCCAGCCCTTCGGCTTCGTCACGCTGCCGGACAGTCTTTCGACCGGCAGCTCGATCATGCCGCAGAAGAAGAACCCCGACGCCGCCGAACTGGTGCGCGGCCATTCGGGGCGGATCGCCGGTTGCCTGACCGCGCTGATGATCACGATGAAGGGCCTGCCGCTCGCCTATTCGAAGGACATGCAGGACGACAAGCCGCCGGTGTTCGAAGCCGCCAGCCTGCTTGCCCTGTCCATCGCGGCGATGACCGGGATGGTCGCCGAAGCGAAGTTTCGCACCGACCGGATGCGCGCCGCCGCCGAGCTGGGCTATGCCACCGCGACCGACCTTGCCGACTGGCTGGTGCGGCAGGCCAACATTCCGTTCCGCGAAGCGCACCACATCACCGGCTCTGCCGTGAAGCTCGCCGAATCGCGCGGCATCGCCCTCGACCAGCTGTCGATCGACGACCTCAAGGCCATCGACCAGCGCATCGACGACCGCGTCTATGCCGCGCTTTCGGTCGAAGCGAGCGTGGCCGCGCGTTGCAGCCATGGCGGAACCGCGCCGGACGAGGTAAGGAAGCGCGTGGCCCAGGCGCGCGTGGCGCTGGGGCTGGAGGAATCGGCTTGAGCCAATCGCGCAACATTCTGCTCGCAGGCCTTGGCGCACTCGCTCTGGCGGGATGCGGCAACAAGGCCGAGCTGAAGCTGGCGCCGGACCAGACACCGCCGCCGATCCCCTATGGCCGCGAGGTGCAGCCGGGCGCTGACGACCTGCTCAAAACCCCCGCGCAGGCAGCCCCTGCGCGCAATGTCGAGCCGCGTCGCCGCTCGCAGGATCGCGAAGACGATCCTTTCGACCTGCCTCCCGAAGACTGAGATTTTCCGATGGACCATTTTGAACTGAACGACGGCGTGCTCTGCGCCGAGAACGTGCCCCTGCCGGTGATCGCGGCGGAAGTCGGCACCCCCGTCTATGTCTATTCGCGCGCCACGCTGACCCGCCATGCTCGCGTGTTCCGCGATGCGCTGGGGATCCTGCGCGATGCGAAGATCGCCTTTGCGGTGAAGTCCAATCCCAACCTTGCCGTGCTCAAGGTCTTGGCCGCCGAAGGCTATGGCGCCGATGTCGTCTCGGGCGGCGAGATGGAGCGCGCCCTGGCGGCAGGCATGGCCCCCGATGGCATCGTCTTCTCGGGCGTCGGAAAGACCGCTGCGGAAATGCGCCGCGGGATCGAGGCCGGGATCGGCCAGTTCAACCTCGAGAGCGAGGAAGAAGGCCTCGAACTCGCCGAGATCGCCGCGTCGATGGGCAAGGTTGCGTCGGCAGCGCTGCGCGTGAACCCGGACGTCGATGCCGGAACCCACGGCAAGATCTCGACCGGCAAGGCCGAGAACAAGTTCGGCGTTCCGTTCGACCGCGCCGCTGCGATCTATGGCCGTCTCGCCACCACGCCGGGCCTCAACATGCGCGGGTTGACGCTGCACATCGGCAGCCAGCTATCGAAGCTCGAACCGCTCGAAGCCGCTTTCAACAAGGTCGGCGGACTGATGGAAGAGATCCGTGCGGCAGGCCATTCGGTCACGCACATGGACCTGGGCGGCGGCGTGGGTGTGCCCTACAAGGCGGGCGAAGTGTTCCCGCAGCCTGCCGAGTATGCCGCGATGGTCGCGCGCGTCACCGGCAACTGGGGCGTGACGCTGATGTTCGAACCGGGCCGCGTGATCACCGGCAACACCGGAGTGCTGGTGACCGAGGTCATCCGCGTCAAGGAGGGTGCGAGCAACCCCTGGGTCGTGGTCGATGCCGCGATGAACGACCTCGCCCGTCCGGCGCTCTACGATGCCTGGCACGATTTCGCTGCCGTGGAGCCGACGGGCGAGACCTTCACCGCCAACATCGTCGGCCCGATCTGCGAAAGCTCGGACACCTTCGCCATGGCCCGCGTGATCGACAAGGTCGGTCGCGGCGATCTCGCCGTGTTCCGCACCGCCGGCGCCTATGGCGCGACGATGGCCAACACCTACAACTCGCGCCCGCTGGTGCCCGAAGTGATGGTCGATGGCGACAAGTGGGCCGTGGTGGCCGACCGCATCGATCCCGCCACGATCCTTGCGGCCGAGCGCGTGCCGGACTTCCTCAAGTAAAATGCAGTCGCTCCCCCTCTTCCACCGCATCGCGGGCCAGCCGGTGATTCTGCTGGGCGAGGGGGAGGCCGCTGCGGCCAAGCAGCGGCTGATCGAGCGCGCGGGCGGGGTGATCTATCGCGAGATCAACGCCGGGATCGACGACGGCGCGCGGTTGGCTTTCATCGCGCACGACAATCCCGACATGGCGCAGGGCGATGCGATCCGGCTGCGCTGCGCCGGCCTGCTGGTCAACGTGGTCGACCGGCCCGAACTGTGCGATTTCACCACGCCTTCGATCCTCGACCGCGATCCGGTCCTGATCGCTGTCGGCACGGGCGGGGCCTCGGCAGGCCTTGCCAAGATCCTGCGGTTGCGGCTGGAGCGCCTGTTGCCGCAGGGGCTGGGGGCATTGGCCCGCGCGCTGGAGGAGGCGCGCGAGGGGATGCGCAAGCGTTGGTCCTCGGTAGCAGACCGCCGCCGCGCCCTGGATGCGGCGCTGGACGAGGGCGGGGCACTCGACCTGTTTCGCGCCGGGAGCGAGGCGAAGGTTGGCGCGTGGGTGGCGTCTGGGGCGGAAGGACAGTCCGGTCGGTTCGAGATCGTGCTGACCTCGAACGACCCCGAAGACCTGACCCTGCGCGCCGCACGGCTGCTTGGGCAGGCGGATGTGGTGGTGCACGACGCTGACGTTGCGCCGGAAATCCTGTCACGCGCGCGGGCCGATGCGGTGCGGGTACTGGCGGGGGGGGATGTGCCTGAGGGTGGGATTGTGGTGGTTTTGCGGTCGGGGTGACGCGACTTCCACTTTCAAGCCAAGGGTAAACGCACTCCAAGGCGTTTGATCAGTCTCAAGTCTCTTCGATTGAAATGCTAAAGTCGGCAAAATCTGGTGTTAGTTTCCTGAAGTCCACTGACTTGCGCAAATAGCCGATACCGGCGGACATTCTTTCCAGAGGAGGTTTGTCAAAGAAATCATCGCTGAAAGTTTGTCGCCAGCTATCGGCACTCTCGGGCAAGAATGAGGCTAAGGCCTTCAGATTTTGGAAAAACCCTTCGGCATCAACGAACGCCCCGTTCACTTCATACATCTCAAGGCCGGGAAAGTTTGCTAATGGCGCGGAGAAGACGAGGTTGGTGTAGTCGAAGCGCTTCGACGGAGGCTTCATCGGTTTTACGGCGTCAGCGAAAACGGTGAGTACCTCCCCAAAGATCATCCGATCCTTGGGAGTGCCAAGCATCAGTCTTTTCGACCGGGGCATGAACAACTTCAACACAGCGTCACGCGAGAGCACGATGCAGTCGAAGTGTCTAAGCGAGATTGTCTCGAGCTCGGCCAGTTCTGCCAGTCTTGCTGTGAGCTCTCTTTGCATCTTAGAAGACTGCGCACGATGCGGGTGCAAGTCAACAGTCGGGCAGCCCCCTTTTCAAGAGGCATTTGGCAGCCTGACAGGCATCCCGCCCCTGCAGTTTGCAGAAAGCGGGACGGACCGGCTCATCCCTTCATCGCCGCCTGCAACTGCCCGATGATCACCTGGCTCTGCTCCGCGCCTGATTGCGGGGCGAAGTCGCCCGTGCGGTCGCTGATCTTGTCCCAGTTGGCGGCGAAGCCTTCGACGGTGCGTTCGCCCGGTGCCAGCAGGACGCCCTTGTTCATCGTCACCCACGCGCCGTGGTATGCGCCGCCCCCTGCGCCGACGATGGCGTTGGTGGGGGCATCTTCCGAGACGAGGAACAGGGCGGCGGGGACGACGTTTTCGGGGCCAAACAGCTTGAAGGCTTCCTCGGGGAAGATGTCCTCGGTCATGCGCGTGGCGGCGACGGGGGCCAGCGTGTTGACCTTGATGTTGTTCTTCGCGCCTTCAAGGTAGAGCGTCTTGGTGAGCCCGGCGAGGCCCAACTTGGCCGCGCCGTAGTTGGCTTGGCCGAAATTGCCGAACAGGCCGGTGGACGAGGCGGTCATCAGGATGCGGCCGTAGTTCTGTTCGCGCATCAGGTCCCAGCAGGCCTTGGTGGCGAAGGCCGAGCCGATCAGGTGGACGCGCACGACCATCTCGAAATCGGCCGGGTCCATCTTGGTGAAGCTCTTGTCGCGCAGGATGCCGGCGTTGTTGATCAGCACGTGGACGCCGCCCCAGCGCTCCTTGGCCTTGGCGACCATCTCGACCATCTGCTCGTATTCGCTGACCGAGCCGCCGTTCGACATGGCCTCGCCGCCCATGGCCTCGATTTCCTCGACAACCTTGAGCGCAGCGTCGGAATGGCCGGTGCCATCGCGCGATCCGCCCAGATCGTTAACCACCACCTTCGCGCCGCGGCGGGCGAGTTCAAGCGCGTAGGCGCGGCCAAGTCCGCCACCTGCGCCAGTGACGATCGCGACGCGGCCTTCGAACGAAATGGTCATGTCTGTATCTCTCCGGGAGCGCCCTAACCGGGCGATTAACATGGGTGTCAGCGATGCCACGGCGCGGGCTGGAACGCAACGGCAGAGGCGTTTCGGGTGGTTCGCGATAAACCAGCAAAAAATCCGTCAATAAAATGTAACACAACGGACATATTTGGCCGCAGACCGAAATCTGGCCGTAGACCGAAAACCCAAGGATTCGCCATGAAGCTCGTAACCCGCGTCTCGATCACTGCCCTTGCCTGTGCCGCAGGCTGGGCTCTCCCGGCCGAGGCCGCGACGTCCAACGCCGATCTTGCCGCGATGCAGGCCCAGCTCCAGCAAATGCAGGCGCAGATGCAGAGCCAGATGGAAGCGATGAACGCCATGCAGGCGCAGATCCAGGCGCTGCAGGGCCAGCTGGCCGAAGCCAGGGCCAAGACCGACGCCACGGCCACCGCTGTCGCTGCGATCCCTGCACCGACCGTCTCGGGCAAGCCGCCGGTGGCGATCAGCTGGGATGGCGGGCCGAAGATCGAAGCTCCGGCGGACCCGAAGAACCCCAAGGCCGGCAAGTGGAGCTTCAAGCCGCGCGGCCGCCTGCAGATCGATACCGCCTCGGTTTCCGCGCCGTCGTCCATCGGCAGCAAGAGCCTCGGCCTCGCCACCGAATTCCGCCGCGCTTACTTCGGTTTCGACGGCACGATTCCCGGCAACTTCGGCTATCGCATCGAGGCTGACATCGCCAACAGCAGCATCGATCCGACCGACGTCTACCTGACCTACACCGGCATCAGGAACCTGACGCTGACGATCGGCCAGCACAAGCCGTTCGAATCGATGGAGGACACCGAGTCCGACCTGTTCACCAGCTTCATGGAGCGTGCCGCGTTCAACACCGCGTTCGGGTTCGAACGGCGCCTCGGCCTGTCGGCGCAGTACCAGAAGGGCATGGTCCTGGCGCAAGTCGGCGTGTTCACCGACAACGTGACCGACCTCAACGCCGATACCGACAACAGCTATTCGATCGACAGCCGCTTTGCCCTGCAGCCCAAGCTGTTCGGCGGGCAGGCGCACATCGGCGGTTCCGCGCACTATCACGACCTCAACGACAGCAGTGCCACGGTGCGCTATCGCGCGCGGCCGTTCACGCACACCACCGACATCCGCTTCGTCGATACCAAGGCGATCAGCGCGCTGTCGGAAACGAACTATGGCGTGGAACTGGGCTGGACCGGCGGACCGGTGCACTTCACCGCGGAATCGCAGTGGATGAAGGTCGACCGCCCTGCCGGCATCGCCGACCCCACCTTCAACGGCGGCTATGTCGAGGCGGGCGTGTTCCTGACCAAGGGCGACACGCTCCCCTACAAGGCGAGCGAGGGCACCTGGACCCGGATCAAGCCGAAGAACGGCGTCGACAAGGGCGGCATCGGTGCGGTGCAGGTCAACGCCCGCTACGACTGGCTCGACCTCAATGACAACGGCGTTCTGGGTGGACGACAGGAACTGGTCGGAGCATCGCTGCTGTGGGTGCCGACCGACTACGTGCGCTTCATCGTCGACTACGGCCACCTCTGGCTGAAGGATGCGGCGGTCGCGGCGGGGGCCGATCGCAACTACAACGCCGATGTCGTCGGCATGCGCGCGCAGTTCGACTTCTGATCAAGCAGACAGGGGCGCGGGCGGGGAGGCCCGCGCCTTGCAGGACCGTCAGACGCTGGCAAACCAGATGACGTGCTTGGCGCCTTTGCCATTGGTCCGCGCGCGCACTTCCACCTCGTCCACGTCGAACCCGGCGGCCTTGAGGCGCTGCGTGAAGTTTGCGTCCTTCGCCGCCGACCAGATCGCCAGCACGCCGCCGGGGCGCAGGGCGTCCATCGCGGTGCGAAGCCCACGCATCGTGTAGAGCCGGTTGTTGCCGGCGCGCACCAGCCCGTCCGGCCCGTTGTCGACATCGAGCAGGATCGCATCGTAGCCGGTGCCGCCCACTGATAGCGCATTGGCCGAGATCACGTCGGCCACGTCGGTCATCACCAGCCGCACGCGCGGATCGTCGAGGCAGCCGGCTTCCAGTTCCGCCATCGGCCCCTTCGCCCACTGGATGATCTCGGGCACCAGTTCGGCGACGGTGACCTGCGCATCCTGGGGAAGCTTCTCCAGCGCAGCGCGCAAGGTGAAGCCCATGCCATAGCCGCCGATCAGCATCGCGGGACGCTGCGCCTTGGCGATGCGGGCGATGCTCTGCGTCGCCAGCGCGATCTCCGAGCCGTTCTGCCGCGTGCTCATCAGTTCGTTGTGGCCGAGCACGATCATGAAATCGCGGTCGTGCTTGTAGAGCTTCAGCTCTTCGCCATCGGGCACCCGGGCCGTGCCGAGAAGTTCGCGTGCTATCATGGTCCCGCCCTAGGCTCCGGGAACCGCAGCCACAAGGCGCACGTTGGCTCAAGCGACGGTTTCGGAGACAAGACGATGCGCAAAGTGATGCTCATGGCCGGTGTCGCGGCCCTCGCGGCCAGCGTCCCGGCCTTCGCCCAAGGCAACGGCAAAGGCAACGGTGGGGGCAATGATGGTGGCAACCATGGTGGTGGCGGCCCCGAGAAGGCGCAAAAGGCGGATCACGGCCCTCAGAAGGCCAAGGGTCCGGACAAGCGCGCCGAGATGCGACCCGAGAAGCCCCGCAGAAACGACGCCCGGCCCGAACAGGCCATGCGCGGCAATCCCGGCCAGGGGCCTGAGCGGAATGATGCTCCAAGGAACTACGAGAAGGCCGAGCGCCAGGTCGACCGCGACTATGCCCGCCGCGCTGATCGCGGAGATGAGCGCACCGTCGTCCGCGTCACCAGCCGCCAGTGGCAGGACGGCCGCTATCGCTATGATGACCGCCGTTTCCTGATCCCGGTCACCAGCGATTGCCCGCCGGGCCTTGCGAAGAAGAACAACGGCTGCCTGCCCCCGGGTCAGGCCCGGCAGATTCAGGCGCCGCGCAGCTGGGGTGACTGGTATCCGGTGCGCTACCTCGGCAACGACTATGACTGGCGCTACGGCAATGGCTCGATGTACCGCATCGGCAGCGGCGGCCTCGTTTCCGCGATCGTCCCGCTGCTTGGCGGCGCGCTGTTCGGCGGGCAGGTCTGGCCGACGCAGTACACCGACTATGCCGTGCCGAGCTATTACGACCGCTATTACGGCTTCGACGATGGCTACGACTATCGCTACGCCCAGAATGCGATCTTCGAGGTCGATCCGCAGTCCAACATGATCGAGGGCATCGCCGCGTTGCTCACCGGTGATCCGTGGGCGGTCGGTCAGCCGATGCCTGCCGGGTACGATCTGTACAACGTGCCGCCCGACTGGCGCGGCCGCTACGCCGACACGCCGGACAGCTGGTACCGCTACAGCGACGGCTACGTCTACGAAGTCGATCCGACCACGCAGCTGGTCCGCGCCGTGATCGAACTGATCGCCTGACCCGCAGCGAAGACTCGAAGGGGATTTCGATGGTACGCCATACGATCATGGGGACCGCGCTGGTCGCCGCACTCGCGCTCGCAAGTTGCGGCAAGAACGATGCTGCGCCCGATGCCAAGGGCACTGCCGCCGTCGCCGATGCTTCGAGCAAGGACCTGTTCGACGCGCTGGGCGACAGCAGCGATCTTTCGGAATCAGCGAGGCTGGTCAAGGCCGCCGGGCTGGAGAAGACGTTCGAAGGCGTCGGCAGCTATACCCTGTTCGCGCCGACCAACGCGGCGATCGAGGCCCTGCCCGAGGCCGACCGCAAGGCGCTGGACAGCAACGAGGGCAAGGTCCAGCTCGTCGCCCTGGTCAGCCAGCATCTCTCGCCCGGCTACATCGGCCGCACCGATCTCGACCAGGGCTTCGAACGCGGCAAGGGCACGGTGCGCCTTGCCAGCCTTGGCGGCCAGCCGCTCACGCTCACGCGGGACGGTGACGTCATCCGTCTCGGCAGCGGCGAGGACGCACCCAAGCTGGTCGGAGCCCCGATCGTCGCGCGCAATGGCGTGATCTACCCGATCGACCGGGTTCTGCCGGTGCCAAAGTGACGCATTGAAAGGATCGGGCAAGAATCCCATCAAGCTCGGACAAACGCAGGCGCAAATGGCGGTTGCACCTCTTAATTGATCGGTTAAGCTTCTTGGCAAAAGGCGGCCTGAGTCCGCCAGTTGCGAGAGGAACAGGCCGGTGCATTTCCACCCCAAGTATCATGCCGCCCGCAATCCCGATCGCGCCGCCGTCATCATGGGCGGCAGCGGCGAAGTGGTGACCTATGCCGGGCTGGAAGCCAAGTCGAACCAGTTCGCCCAGTTGCTGCGCTCGCGGGGGCTGCAGATCGGCGATACCATTGCGCTGTGCCTCGAAAACCGGGCGGACTTCTTCGCCCTCGCCTGGGGTGCGCAGCGCGCGGGGCTGGTCTACGTGGCGGTCTCCAGCCGCCTCGCCGCGCCCGAGATCGCCTATATCGCCCACGACAGCGGCAGCCGCCTCCTGATCGGATCGGCCTACACCGCGCCGGTGCTGGACGAGGTGGCCAAGCTCGCGCCTGAAGTGCCGCAGCTGCGTTTCGATACCGACGGGCCGCTCTCGCTCGATGCCGCGCTCGCCGCGCAGCCTGCGACCCCGATCGCAGACGAGCGCGCCGGGTGCGACATGCTCTATTCCTCGGGCACCACCGGCAAGCCCAAGGGTGTGCGCATTCCCCTGCCCGAGGACCCGGAGATCGGCGCGGTGAACTCGCTGATCGGGATCGCGAGCCAAGCCTTCGGCATCACCGGCGATGCCGTCTATCTCTCGCCCGCGCCGCTCTATCACGCCGCGCCGCTGCGCTGGTCGATGACCATTCACCGCATGGGCGGCACCGTCGTTGCGATGGAGAAGTTCGATCCCGAGCATGCGCTCCAGCTGATCGAGAAGTACAAGGTCACCGACAGCCAGTGGGTTCCGACGCATTTCGTGCGCATGCTCAAGCTTCCGCAAGAGGTGCGCGCGAAGTACGATACCTCGACTCTGACCTGTGCGATCCACGCCGCCGCGCCCTGCCCGGTTCCCGTAAAGCAGGCGATGATCGAATGGTGGGGCCCGGTGATCCGGGAGTACTATGCCGGCACCGAGGGCAACGGCTTCACCTTCATTGCCAGCGAGGACTGGCTGCAGCGCCCCGGCTCGGTCGGCCGCGCGATCCTCGGCACGATCCGCATCTGCAACGAGGAAGGCGATGAGGTGCCGCCGCGCACCGAGGGCCAGGTGTTCTTTGAAGGCGGCAATGCCTTCACCTACCACAACGATCCCGACAAGACCCGCGATGCCACCAACAAGCACGGCTGGACCAGCCTTGGCGACGTTGGCTGGATCGACGAGGACGGCTTCCTGTTCCTGACCGACCGAAAGAGCTTCATGATCATCTCTGGCGGCGTGAACATCTACCCGCAGGAGATCGAGAACCTGCTCGTCACCCACCCCAAGGTCGCCGACGTTGCGGTGATCGGCGCGCCCGACCCGGACATGGGCGAAAAGGTCGTCGCTGTGGTCCAGCCGCGCGACATGGCCGAGGCTGGCCCCGCGCTTGCGGCGGAACTGACCGAGTGGCTCGCGCCCCAGCTCTCGCGCGTGAAGATGCCCCGCCAGATCGACTTCCGCGAGGAGCTGCCTCGCGAGCCGACCGGCAAGCTGTTCAAGCGCCTGCTGCGCGATGAATACAAACAAGCGTACGAAGCTGCGCAAGCGGCCTCGGCCTGAGGAGAGCGAGAGCGATGGCAAGCATCCCTGTGGTCCCGGCCGAGGTCGGCCGCGCCGTGATCGATCCGAAGTCCTACGGCGCGTGGGACCCGCTGCTCGACCAGTTCGACGCCTTGCGCAGCACGGCCCCCGTTTCCCGCGTGGTCGCGCCGGGGGATGAGCACGAGCCGTTCTGGCTGGTCTCGGGCTTCGACGAGGTGATGAAGGTCAGCAAGGACAACGCGACCTTCCTCAACAATCCCAAGTCCTCTGTCTTCACCCTGCGCATCGGTGACATGCTGGCGCGTTCGATCACCGGCGGCAGCCCGCATCTGGTCGAATCGCTGGTGCAGATGGACGCGCCCAAGCACCCCAAGTTGCGCCGCCTGACGCAGGACTGGTTCATGCCCAAGAACCTGTCGAAGCTGGATGGCGAGATCCGCAAGATCGCCAACGAGTCCATCGACCGGATGCTGGCTGCCGGGGGGGAGGGCGATTTCATCCCGCTCGTCGCCGCGCCCTATCCGCTGCATGTCGTCATGCAGATCCTCGGCGTGCCGCCTGAGGACGAGCCGAAGATGCTGTTCCTGACCCAGCAGATGTTCGGTGGGCAGGACGAGGACATGAACAAGTCCGGCATCAAGGACCTGCCGCCCGAACAGATCTCGCAGATCGTTGCGGGCGCGGTGGCCGAGTTCGAGCGCTACTTCGCTGGCCTTGCTGCCGAACGCCGCCAGAACCCGGGCGAGGACGTCGCCACCGTCATCGCCAATGCGGTGATCGATGGCGAGCCGATGAGCGACCGCGATACGGCAGGCTACTACATCATCGTCGCCAGCGCCGGGCATGACACGACCTCTGCGTCCTCCGCAGGAGCGGCACTGGCCCTTGCCCGCGATCCGGACCTGTTCGCCCGCGCCAAGGCCGATCGCAGCCTGCTGCCGGGCATCGTCGAGGAAGCGATCCGCTGGACCACCCCGGTCCAGCACTTCATGCGCACCGCCGCGCGCGACGTGGAACTGGGCGGTCAGCAGATCGCGGCGGGCGACTGGCTCATGCTCAATTACGTTGCCGCCAACCACGATCCGGCGCAGTTCCCCGAGCCGCGCAAGTTCGATCCGACGCGCCCGGCCAACCGCCATGCCGCCTTTGGCGCAGGTTCGCACCAGTGCCTCGGGCTGCACCTCGCGCGGCTCGAGATGCGCGTGTTGCTCGACGTGCTGCTCGACCGCGTGGACAGCCTTGAGCTTGCCGGAGAGCCGCGGCGGGTTAACTCGACCTTCGTCGGCGGATACAAGGCGCTGCCGCTGCGCTGGAAGGCGGCTTAACCGGGGTGACAACGCGCAGCACCGGCCCCACAATGCGCCGGTGCTGCATTTCCTCCCCGGCCCGCTCCACCGCCTGCTGCTGCGCTCGGCCCACGCCGTGCGGCTGTGGTACTGGCGCGCGACGCGCAAGCGGGTGCGGGGCTGCAACGTGATCGCGGCCAACGCTGCCGGAGAAGTCCTGCTGGTCCGCCACAGCTACCACGCTCGCGAATCATGGATGCTTCCCGGCGGCGGGCTCGGGCGGGATGAGGGGCCGGAAGCGACCGCAGCGCGCGAATTGCTCGAGGAAACCGGCTGCCGCCTCGAAACACCGCGCCACCTCGGCACCGTCTTGCTGGACCGCAAGGGCTGGACCAACGCGATCGAGCTTGTCGCCGGAACCACCACTGACGAACCGGTCGCGGATGGCCGCGAGATTGCCGAAGCGCGCTTCTTTCCGGCAAGGGCGCTGCCGGACAACACGGTCCGCTCGGTGCGCGAGATGATCGCCCGCTGGCTGGCCGATCAGAACGGCAACTCGGCCTGAAGCACCGGGGGCGCGGCGCCCTCGTCGCCTTCCTCCGCCTCTTCGCCCTCCAGTGCCGAGAGCGTGAGGCCCATCAGCCGGATCGGCTTGGGCAGCGGCAGTTGCGCATCGAGCAGGTCGCGCGCCAGCGCTGCGAACTCGTCCTTCCCGGTAATCGGGCGGGGCAGGGACCTGGCCCGGGTGCAGGGCGTGAAGTCGTTGAACTTCATCTTCAGCGTCACCGTCCGCCCCTGCACGCCACTGCGCTCGATCCGCTCCCACACGATCTCGATGATCCGCTCCAGCGTCTCGCGCAGCGCAGGGCCCGAGGAAATGTCCCGCTCGAATGTCCGCTCCCCGCCGACAGACTTGCGCGGGCGATCCGCCTTGACCTGCCTGAGGTCGATCCCCCGCGCGGCGCGGTAGAGGTAGTCGGCCGAGCTGCCGAAGTTCTCGCGCAGGAAGGCGAGGTCCTTCGCGCGCAGGTCGGCCCCGGTCTCTATGCCGAGCCTGGCCATCTTCTCCGCGCCGCGCGGCCCGATGCCGTGAAAGCGGCGCACGGGAAGCCCCGCGACGAACTGTGCGCCTTCGCCGGGGCGGATCACGCAGAGTCCATCGGGCTTGTTCTGGTCGCTGGCGAGCTTGGCGAGGAACTTGTTGTAGGATACCCCGGCGCTCGCGGTCAGCCCGGTCTCGGCCTTGATGCGCTGGCGGATCAGCTCGGCGATGCGCGTGGCCGAGCCGATCCCGCGTATGTCGTCGGTCACGTCGAGGTAGGCCTCGTCGAGCGAGAGCGGCTCGACATGCGGGGTAAAGTGCAGGAACACGGCGCGGATCTGCTGGGATACGGCCTTGTAGACGTCGAAGCGTGGGCGACGGAAGATCAGGTCCGGGCACAACTGCACCGCCCGCGCCGATGGCATCGCCGAGCGCACGCCGAACTTCCGCGCTTCATAGCTCGCCGCAGCCACCACCCCGCGCCCGGACGACCCACCCACCGCCACCGGCAGGCCCCGGATCGCCGGATCGTCGCGCTGTTCGACGCTGGCGAAGAAGGCGTCCATGTCGACATGGATGATCTTGCGCAGCGCCGGGGTCGATTCTGGTTGGTAGGTCAAACCGTAGGCCCGTTTCGCGCGATACCTCTCCGGTGGGAGACACGCCAAGGCCCAAGATTACCGCACGAACGGTCCGCGCGCCAGTGTCAGGGCAGTCTGGCAAGGGGTTTGCGGCGCTTCACCCAGGTCTTTGGCCGCAGGCGCTCGATTTCCGTTCCGCAGAAGCGGCAGGTGGAGATCGTGCTGAAACCGAGTTCGATGACCTCGTCCCGTTTTGGCCGATGCCTGCCAATAAAGCAGCGCAAATTCATGGCATTGTCCTCCCGTCCGGCGGGGAGCACTACGCATTTCCACGAGGGGTGCAGTGTAAGAATACGACTGGAGTGGTGATTCTGGTCCGGCCCCTGCGGAAGTGTCGCATCGCAACATAAAGTGTGGGATTTGAGGACGATCTCGTCCAAAGGGTGGTCATGCCCTCAAACGATTCCAGTTCCCTGCGCGCCCCGCGCACGATGGGCGAGCGTGAAACCATTGCGATGATGGCGCTCGTCATGGCGCTTCAGGCGCTTGCCGTCGACGCGATGCTGCCTGCCTTGGGCGACATCGCCGTCGACCTTGGCGTGTCCGACCCTAATCGTCGCCAGCTCGTCGTCGGGACCTTCCTGCTCGCCTCCGGCTTTGCCTCGCTGATCCCCGGTTCGCTGGCCGACCGCTATGGCCGACGGCCGGTGCTGCTGAGCTGCATCGCGATCTACGTGCTCTTCTCGCTTGCCTGCGCGCTGGTCACCTCGTTCGACGCGCTGCTGGCGATGCGCGTGGCGCAGGCGATGGGCTGCGGCGGGCTGGCCGTGCTGCCCGGCGCGATCATCCGCGACCGCTTTTCGGGCGACCAGATGGCCAAGCAGATGTCGATCATCTCGGTCGTGTTCCTCGTCGTGCCGATGCTGGCGCCGAGCATCGGGCAGGTCGTGCTGCTGTTTGCGGGCTGGCGCTGGATCTTCGTGTTCCTCGCGGTGATGGCCGTGGGCATGGGGGCGTGGGTCTACGTGCGCCTGCCCGAGACGCTGCACCCCGAATACCGCCAGCTCATCCGGCCGATGACGATTGCTCGCAACATGGCCGGGGCAGCCACCAACCGCTCGGCCATCGGTTACGTGCTCGGCGGCTCGCTGACCTTCGGGGCGATGATCGGTTACGTGAATTCCTCGCAGCAGCTGGTCGGCGAACATTTCGGCGCGGGCAAGATGTTCCCGGTGCTGTTCGGCTTTTCCGCGCTGATGATGGCCTTTGCCAACTTCTCGAACTCGCGGATCGTCGAGCGTTTCGGCGCGCGCCGCGTCTCGCACACGGCGGTCATTGCCTTCATCGCGGTGAGCGCGCTGCAGACCTTCTTCTCGAGCCGCGATGGCGAGACGCTGTGGCAGTTCATGCCGCTGATGATCACCAACATGATCCTGATCGGCTTCATCGGTGCGAACTTCGGCTCGATTGCGCTGCAGCCGTTCGAGCGCACCGCCGGCAGCGCCAATTCGATGCACGCTTTCCTGCGCATGGTGATCGGCTCGGTCATCGGCATCTTCGTTGGCCAAGCCTATGACGGGACGGCCCACCCCCTGGCGCTTGCCCTGCTGAGCGCGGGCGTACTCAGCCTGCTGCTGGTGCTCTACAGCGAGAAGGGCAAGCTGTTCCGCCGCCTGCACCCGCCGGGCACGCCGCGCCCGATCGTGCTGGAGCACTGATGGAAAAGGTCAGGCCCGCAGGCTGACGATATTGTCGGCGATCAGGGCCAGGGCATCGGTGGCGTCCATCGGCCGGCCAAGATGATAGCCCTGCATGAGGCGCACGCCGAGCGCGCGGGCTGTCGTCGCCTGTGCCTCGTCCTCGACGCCTTCGATCGTGCAGTCGATCCCGAGCTGCCAGGCCAGCGAGACGATGGTGCCGACCAGTGACCGCGCGCCGGGATCGCTGGCCAGCGCCCGGGACAGTTCCTGATCGATCTTGATCATGTCGAGCGGCAGGCTGTGGACCTGGCTGAGGCTGGACCAGCCGGCCCCGAAATCGTCGAGCGCGATGCGGAAGCCGCGCGCACGGAAGGCGAGCAGTTGCGCCTCGGCGCGCCGGGGATCGTCCATCAGCGCGCGTTCGGTGACTTCGAGGATGATCGCGTGCGGCGGTGCGCCATGCTCCTCGACCAGCCGGGCAAGCGCATCGGCGGTGCCGGTGCGCATCACGTCGCGCGGTGACAGGTTGATCGCCAGCCAGCGCCCGTGTTCCCATGCCGGGCATTCGCGCAAGGCGCGGCCCATGACCATGCGGGTGAGTTCGCCGGTACGCCCGGTCGCCTCCGCCAGCGACATGAACTGCCCCGGCGCCAGCCAGCGTTCGCCATCCGGGCTCCACCGGACGAAGGCCTCGAAGCCGATGATTCCGCCCCCCTCGGCATCGACCACCGGCTGGTAGACCAGCTTCAGCCGGTCGCCGAGGTTGCTGTCGTTGAACAGGCGGGTGATGGCGGCGCGATCCTGCAGTTCGGCCTCGTCATCGGGGCTGAAAACGACCACGGCGCCGTCCGACAGCTCCTTGGCCTTGTAGAGCGCGGCATCGGCGCGTTCAAGGCAATCGCTGACGCTGCGCCCGTCCATCCGGTGAACGCCGACCGAGCCCGAAAGACGCAGGACGGCACTGCCATGCCGGACCGGCGCGCGCAGCAGTTCGGACAAGTCGGTGGCGATGGTCCGCACCGCCACGTGATCGAGCGCGGGATCCAGCACGGCGGCAAATTCGTCGCCGCCAAGCCGTCCGAAGCAGCGCACCCGCTCGAGGCTGCCCAACCGGTTGGCCACGGCCTGAAGCACCGCGTCGCCCGCAGCGTGGCCATAAGTGTCGTTGACATGCTTGAAGCCGTCGAGGTCGATCAGGGCCAGCCAGGCGCGCAGCTCGCCCGCGCCGCTGCGGGTGATCTCTTCCTCGAGCCGTTCGAGAATGGCGCGGCGGTTGAGCCCGCCGGTCAGCGGATCGACCGTGGCGTGCATCATGTTCTCGTGCGCCAGCCGCGCCGCTTCGCGCTCGCGCCGGGCGAGCTGCTGGCGCGACAGTTCCAGCCGCACGAAATCGCGGTGATGCCCGTTGGTGATCAGCAGGAGCAGCGAGGTCACCACCACTTGCACGAGCATGACCATGACTGCGTTGGGGTGGCCGCTGAACACGATCTGGCCGGTCGTCGGGATCGTCGTGGCGATCGCGATCCGCAGGGCGGTCAACGGCGAGTGGCCCAGCCCGAGAATGCCCGAAAACAGCGTGACGGCAATGATGTAGTGGATGAACGACTGGGCCGCCCAGTCGCCATAGAGATAGAGCGCCATGCACCACAGTGCGAGCAGGAACCCCGCTGCAGCGCCCAGCCAGCTCATCGCCGCCAGATCGCGCCGGAGCAGGTCGAGCGGGCGCCGGTCCACTGCTGTCGGTCGCCAGTAGGCCGCGCGCCACAGCGCAAACCCGCCCAGTGCAACGGGGCCCAGGCTGATCAGCCAGACAGGGGCGATGGCGCGAAAGCGGAAGGCCACCAGCAGCAGATCGAAGAACACCACGATGTAAAGCAGCGGCAGGCGGTGTGACAGGCTGCGCGCATAGGCGAGGGTGAAGTTGTCGCCCTCGCGCTGCTGCCAGCTGGAAGTCGACGGGCGCGCACCGCGCAGCAGGCGGCTGAAAGGCCGTCCCCTGGCGATAGAGCTGCGCATCCGCGTGAACATGGCAGCATGACTACTGCCAAGCCAGTTAACGGTGCGTAAGGGTCGGTTCCGAAACGGCTCTATCCGCCGCGCAGAGTCAACGCTCCGGCGCTTCGCCTGACAGCGCGGCGACCAGCGCCTTGACCTTTTTCTGGCGCCATTGCGGCAAGGGCGCGACCAGCCAGTAGCCGCGCCGCGAAGGCTGCGGCTCGCCCTGGACCACTACCCGGCCCATGCCGATGGCATTGTCGACCAGCTGATAGGGCACGTGGGCGCGGCCGAGGCCGGCGCTGGCCGCGCTGATCGCGGTTCCGGCATCGCCGACCGAGAAGCCGACGTCGCCGCCGCCCGGTGCAGGATCGCCCGGCCAGCCGATCCACGGGCAGTCGGGCGCGGCATCGGGCGCGGCCACCGTCACCATCAGCGGCTGGCCCAGGGGGATGCCTTCAAGTTCGCCCGGCCCCTCGGCCCACCGCACGGCAAGGTCGAGGTTGGCCTCGGTAAAGTCGATGTCGGCATCGCCGCCGACCAGCGAGAAGCGCATCTGCGGGTTGCCGGCCCGAAACGCGGCCAGCCGGGGCGAGAGCCACGCGGCGAAGAAATCGCGGGGGCAGGCAATGGTGTAGACGTGGCTCGATTGCCCGGCCTGCATCGCCTGCACGCCTTCCTCGAAGCGGAGGAAGCCTTCGCGGATTGCGTCGAGCCCGGCAATCGCCTCGTCCGTAAGTTCCAGGCCCTTCGAAGTGCGGCGGAACAGCACCACGCCGAGCAGGTCTTCGAGCGCGCGGATCTGCTGGCCGACAGCGGCAGGCGTCACCGCCAGTTCGTCCGCCGCGCGGGTGAACGACAGGTGCCGCGCCGCGGCATCGAGCACGCGCAGGCCGTTGAGGGGAAGGTGCGTCCGCTTCATAGCGAGACGGCTTTAGTTGGCAGGGGCCGGGGCCGCCAGCGGAAAGAACGGAATCGCCACGTCGAACAGCGAACCATCGGCGCGCTGCATGGTGTAGTGGCCTTCCATGCTGCCATGATGCGTGCCCAGCGGGCAGCCCGAGACGTAATCGTGGCTCTGCCCCGGCTGGAGCACGGGCTGTTCGCCGACCACGCCATCGCCATCGACGAAGTTGATCATGCCGCGCCCGTCGGTGATCCGCCAGTGGCGCGAAAGCAGCTGCACCGGCTGGTCGCCGTCGTTCTCGAGGCGGATGTGATAGACCCAGAACCATTTGCCTGCTTCCACCCGCGACTGTTCGGGCAGGAAGTTCACGGCGACTCGCACCGTGACGCCTTCGGTGATGGCGGCATGCTGGAAGAGCTGCTTCATGCCCTCCAAACTATCGCAAACCGCGAGATGTTCCAACGCCGATGTGCAACTTTGTGCCGCTTGCCCTGCACGCCGGGACGGTTCACAGCCTTGGCGCAATGCTGATCCGCACGCCCGCCATTCTCTGCTCGGTCCTGCCCCATGGCGAGCATGGCGCGATCATCCGCGTGCTGACGGCAGAGCATGGCCTCGCCGCCGCCTATGTGGCCGGTGCGCGGGGGCGCGAACTGCGGCCCGTGCTGATTCCCGGCAACCTGCTGGAGGTGGAGGTCCGCGCGCGCGCTGCCTCGCAACTCCCATCGGCGCGAGTCGAACTGGTCGCCAGCCGCGGACCGTGGCTGTCCGAACCGCTGCCGAGCGCGGGGATCGGCTGGGCCTGCGCGCTGACGGCCGCAGCCTTGCCGGAAGGCCATCCCTATCCGCTGCTGTGCGATTCGCTGGCCGCGCTGCTCGATGCCATCTGCCACGCGCCCTCGGCCCGAGGCTGGGCGCGGGTGCTGGCAGGCTACGAAGTGCTGCTGCTGCGCGAGGTCGGCTATGGCACCGCGCCCGCGCCGCCACCGGATGAACCCTGGCCCGATCTGCTCGCCCGGCTGGAGCGGCAGGGCAAGGCCATCGCCAACCGCCTGCTTGCCGATCGCACGCGCGATGTTATGGGGGCGCGCGCGATTCTGCTCGACCGCCTGAGACGCATGGGCGGTGAGTGAGCGTACGGACGAAGGGGTTGTTCATGAAGATTGCGGTTCTGCCCGGTGATGGCATCGGTCCCGAAGTGACGCGTGAAGCGGTCCGCGTGATCGAGGCGCTCGGCCTCCCCGACATCGAGATGAAGGAAGCCCCGGTCGGCGGCGCGGCCTACAAGGCCTATGGCCACCCGCTCCCGCCCGAGACGCTGGAGATCGCCAGCCTTTCCGACGGCATCCTGTTCGGCGCGGTGGGCGATCCCGATTGCGACTCGCTCGAACGCCATCTGCGTCCGGAGCAGGCGATCCTCGGCCTGCGCAAGGCGCTGACCCTGTTTGCCAACCTGCGCCCCGCCAAGGTCTTTGCCGGGCTCGAGAGCCATTCGGCGTTGCGTCCCGAAGTGGCCGGCGCGATCGACATGGTCATCGTGCGCGAGCTGAATGGCGACGTCTACTTCGGCGAGAAGGGCTTCCGCACCGCCGCCAATGGCGACCGCGAGGGCTATGACGTGATGTCCTACAGCGAGAGCGAAGTGCGCCGCATCGCCCACGTCGCCTTCCGCACCGCAATGGGCCGCGCCAGGCGACTGTGCTCGGTCGACAAGGCCAACGTGCTGGAAACCAGCCAGCTGTGGCGCGACGTGGTGATCGAAGTGGCCAAGGAGTATCCCGAAGTCGCGCTCGAGCACATGTACGTCGACAACGCCGCGATGCAGCTGGTCCGCGCGCCGGGCAAGTTCGACGTGGTGCTGACCGGCAACCTGTTCGGTGACATCCTGTCGGACCAGGCCTCGATGTGCGTCGGCTCGATCGGCCTGCTCGCCTCGGCCTCGCTGGGCGAACGCCAGACCGCGCACGGCACCTTCGGCCTTTACGAACCGATCCACGGCTCGGCCCCGGACATCGCCGGGCAGGGCCTCGCCAACCCGATGGCGACGATCCTTTCCGCCGCGATGCTGCTGCGCCACTCGCTCGGCCTTGCCTCTCAGGCGGACCGCGTGGAAGCTGCCGTGGCGAAGACGCTGGCCGATGGCGTGCTGGGCCGCGATCTTGGCGGCACGGCGGGGACGACGGAAATTGGTGACGCGGTGCTCGCAAGGCTCTAAGGGCCGCATCCGATGCTCCAGCTAGCCGTAATTCTTCCGACCTATCGCGAGCGCGCCAACATCGCGCCGATGGTCGCGCGTCTCGACGCTGCGCTCCAGGGCGTGGCGTGGGAAGCGATCTTCGTCGATGACAACAGCCCCGATGGCACTGCCGACGAAGTGCGCCGCATCGCGCTCTCCGATCCGCGTGTGCGGGTGATCGAGCGCATCGGCCGCCGCGGCCTCGCCTCTGCCGCGATCGAGGGCATGTGCGCCACCGCCGCGCCGATCGTTGCGGTGATGGACGCCGACCAGCAGCACGATCCCGAACTGCTGCCGAAGATGCTCGCCGCCGTCGAAAGCGGCGAATACGACCTCGCCTATGCCTCGCGCTTTGCCGAAGGGGCCAGCACCGAGGAATGGGGCCGCCCGGACCGGGTCAAGGCCTCGGGCCTTGCCAACCGCATCGCCAACAAGGTGACCGGGGTGGAACTGTCCGACCCGATGAGCGGCTACTTCATGCTCCGCGCCGAAACCCTGCGGGCGGACGCGCATCGCCTCTCGGGCGTCGGCTTCAAGATCCTGCTCGATATCCTTGCGACGGTCGACCGCCCGCTCAAGGTCAAGGAATTCCCCCTCAACTTCGTCGCCCGCATCGAGGGCGAGAGCAAGCTGGACCAGACCGTCGTGTTCGAATTTCTCGTGGGCCTTTACGACAAGTGGCTCGGTCGAATCATCCCGACGCGCTTTGCACTGTTCGGCACGGTCGGCGCGATGGGCGTGGCGGTGCAGCTGGGCGCACTGTGGGTGCTGCTCAAGGTCATCGCGGGCGAGCGCTTCGTCTACGGCAACTGGTCGGAAAGCGCGACGTTCAACACCGCCAACACGCTGGCGGCGATCATCGCGATGACCTTCAACTTCGTGCTCAACAACGAGCTGACCTATTCCGACAAGCGCCTGCGCGGCTTCGGCCCGCTGCTCAAGGGCTGGGCGCAGTTCGGCCTGACCTGCTCGCTGGGCCTGCTCACCAACGTCGGCTCGGCGGCGGTGCTCAAGACCATCGGCTTCCACAGCGTGATCGCGGTGATCGTCGGCATCGTGCTCGGCTCGGTGTGGAACTTCGCGCTGTCCTCGCGCTTCGTCTGGGGCAAGTACTGATTTGCGCGCGGTCGCGGGGCTTCCGGGACCGCAGGCGCTTCTGCTCGGGGCTACCGCAGCGGGCGCGCTGTTCAGCCTGATCGACACGCCCTATCCGGCGCTCGCCCCGCTGCAGAACCTGCCGACACTGGTGATCGTCGCCGGGCTCTGGCTCGCCTTGCGCCGCTGGCCGATGCCGACAAGCGCGGTCGTGTGCATCGCGCTGTTCATGGCGCTTCACACCATCGGCGGGCGCTACATCTATTCCTACGTGCCCTATGAGCGCTGGCTGGCGGCGCTTGGCCTGCCTTCGGTCGACCACGCGCTCGGCCTGGGGCGCAATTCGTGGGACCGGCTGGTGCATTTCGGCTTCGGCCTGCTCTGGGCCTGGCCGATCGCCTGCTGGCTCTCGCGCCATCGCGGCCTGTCATCCGCGCTTGCCACCTACATCGCGGTCGAGTTCGTGCTGGCCGGCAGCGCGATCTACGAGATCTTCGAGTGGCAGCTGACCGTGATCATGGCCGGGCCTGACGCCGATGCCTACAACGGACAGCAAGGCGATGTCTGGGACCCGCAGAAGGACATGGCCATGGCCGGGCTGGGTGCCCTGACCACGGCGGTCTGGTTAAGCCTGCGCCGTCATTTCCAAGTATCCAGCCAGGTATAGTCCCGGTACGAATCCTTCCTCGGCAGCTCTCCCGCAGAAAGGATCGGGTAGAAGCCGATGAACAGGCCGAACGAGAGGACCAGCGTTACCTTGGTCGGCCAGCGCAGGCCGAGGTCCCACCATTCGCCCAGCACCAGCGCCAGCGCGGCCAGCAGGAAGCAGCTGGCCAGCATGTAGTGGTAGTAGAACTGCACCGGCTTGCCGTTGATCGCCCAGAAGCCGACGAGCAGGACGTAGGCGGCGAAGACCAGCAGGTGCAGCTTCTTGCCCCTGAAACCGTCCCACGCGCAGAACAGCAGCGCGGGCAGGCCGGCCAGCATCGTGAAGGGATTGCCGATCATCAGCACCCCGCGCTGGGCGCCGTCGACTTCCTCGTAGAGGAACCAGATCGCCCGGATGTTGGCGACCCACTCCCACCACACGCTCATGTAGGTGTGGGGCTTCTTCACGCTGTCCTGCAGTTCGAGCATGTAGCTCTGCCAGTGCCACAGTGCGCCGACGGTCATGGGCTGCTTCTCGTAGAAGAAGGCGGGGAGGAACGTGGTGAAGTAGACGATCACCGGCACCACGCCGAGCCACACTGCCGCTTCGAGCAGCGAGACGCCGGGGACCGGCCCGGCATCGCGCGAGGCCCACAGCAGCCCCGTCCGCCGACCGCGCAGCGCCTGCCAGCGGTTGAGCGCGAAGACCAGTCCGGGCAGGGGCAGCAACAGCGCGCCGTTCCACTTGGCGCCAAGCGATATGCCCATGAACACGCCCGCCAGCAGCAGGTGCCCCCGCGCCCGCGAGACCTTGGCCGTAGGATTGCGCCACGCCAGCGCCCATTGCCAGATCGCCAGCGCCATGAAGCCTGCCATCGCCATGTCGAGCAGAGCGATGCGCGCCATCATGAACCAGATGAAGTCTGTCGCCAGCAGCAGGCCGAACAGGATCGTGGCGCTGCGCGACAGGCTGGACCACCACATCGCCCGCACCATCGCCCACAGGCCGAGGCCGCCCATCACCGCCGAGGGAAAGCGCCAGCCGAATGGCGTATCACCAACCAGTTGCATCGACCAGGCGATCAGTTGCTTGCCGACCAGCGGGTGTTCGGGATTGAGCCGCGAGGTGAGGTCGATCAGCCGCCGCGCTGCGGGGAGATAATGGATCTCGTCGAACATCGGCTTGGACGGGATGCCGAGCCGGTGCAGCACGAGGAAGAAGAACGCCGCCGCGATGACCGCGCACCACAGCGCGGGGTCCTTGTCACGAACGGGAGTGCCATGCGACGCAGGTGTCTGGAATTGTGACGTCATCTGCCCTGACCGATAGGCCGCACGCGGCCGCTTCGCAATCCCGCCGCTTGCGCTTGCTCCCCTTGAAAACTAAGGCAGCGCGCATGAAACGCACCACTGGTCAGGACCGCTCGATCACCCGCAACTGGCGCCCCGCAACGCAGGCCGTTCGCGGCGGCACGTGGCGTTCGGAAATGGGCGAGACGTCCGAGGCGCTGTTCCTCACCTCGGGCTTTACCTACGACGATGCCGCAACGGTTGCCGCGCGCTTTGCCGGCGAGGCCGAGGGCATGACATATTCGCGCCTGCAGAACCCGACGGTGCAGATGCTCGAAGAGCGCATCGCCCTGATGGAAGGGGCCGAGGCCTGCCGCACGCAGGCGACCGGCATGGCCGCGATGACCACCGCGCTGCTCTGCCAGCTTTCTGCCGGAGACCACATCGTTGCCGCCAAGGCTGCGTTCGGATCGTGCCGCTGGCTGGTCGACAACCTGCTGCCCCGCTTCGGCGTGGAAGGCACGACGATCCATGCGTCCGACAATGCCGCGTGGGAAGCCGCGATCAGGCCCAACACCAAGGTATTCTTCTTCGAAAGTCCGGCCAACCCGACGATGGACGTGGTCGATCTCGAGTTCGTCTGCGCGCTCGCCAAGAAGCACGGCATCACCACCGTGGTCGACAACGCCTTTGCCACCAGCGCGCTGCAGCGCCCGATGGACTTCGGCGCCGATGTCGTCGCCTATTCGGCCACCAAGATGATGGACGGGCAAGGCCGCGTCATGGCCGGCGCCGTGTGCGGATCGGCGGAGTGGATCAACAACGTCCTCCTGCCGTTCCAGCGCAACACCGGCCCGAACATCGCCGCGTTCAACGCGTGGGTGGTCCACAAGGGCCTCGAGACGCTCGACCTGCGCATCCACCGCCAGAGCGAGAACGCGCTGAAGGTGGCGAGCTTCGTCGAAGGCCGCGTGCCGCGCCTGCTCTATCCGCACCTGCCCAGCCACCCGCAGTATGAACTGGCGAAGAAGCAGATGAAGGCTGGCGGCACGATCTTCTCGTTCCACCTCGATGGCGGGTTGAAGCAGGCCCATGCCGTGCTCGATGCGCTGCAGCTGATCGACATCTCGAACAACATCGGCGATTCGCGCTCGCTGATGTGCCACCCGGCTTCGACCACGCACTACGGCGTCGGCCCCGAAACCCGTGCCGACATGGGCGTGGGCGAGGGCATGCTGCGCCTCAACGTCGGGCTTGAGGATCCGGACGACCTGATCGAGGATCTGGATCAGGCCCTGCGCGCCGCCGGTCTTTGATCGAGGTTAAGCAAAGCTTCCATTCCGGTTGCATCCCGCCCGCCTTGCCCTAAGAAGGCAGGCGGGGGTCGCAACGGAGCAATTGTCATTGCTGGCCGAGGCCCATCTCTCTGCGATAATCCAGTCTTCCGATGATGCGATCATCAGCAAGGACCTGCAGGGGACCGTGCTGAGCTGGAACCCTGCGGCCACCCGCATCTTCGGCTTTACCGAGGCAGAGATGGTCGGGCAGTCGATCCGCCGCCTGATTCCCGACGAGCGACAGGCCGAGGAGGACGACATCCTTGCGCGGATCGCCCGCGGCGAGCGCGTCAGCAGCTTCGACACCATGCGCCAGCGCAAGGACGGCACGGAGATTGCCGTTTCGCTGACCATTTCCCCGATCTGCGACAAGGCCGGCAGGATCATCGGCGCGAGCAAGATTGCGCGCGACATCACCGCGCGCGAGGAAGGCCAGCGCGCCTTGCGGGCCAGCGAAATGCGCTTTCGCATGCTGGCCGACAACATCAGCCAGCTGGCCTGGGTTGCCGACGCGACCGGCGCGATCGGTTGGTACAACAAGCGCTGGTACGACTACACCGGCCTGGCCGAGGGCGAAACCGACGGCTGGGGCTGGGACAAGGTCCACCATCCCGAACACCTCGCGCGGGTTCGCGAGCATTTCCGCATGAGCATCGAGACGGGACAGGAATGGGAGGACACCTTCCCGCTGCTCCGGGCCGACGGCCAATGGCGCTGGTTTCTCTCGCGCGCCAAGCCGATCCGCGACGGCGGCGACCATATCCTCTACTGGTTCGGCACCAACACCGACGTCACCGACATGATGGAGAAGGAGGAGCAGATCCGCGTCCTCCTGATGGAAGTGAACCACCGCTCCAAGAACCTGCTGGCGGTGGTGCAGGCGCTGGCCCGCCGTTCGGGCTGCAAGGACGCCGATTTCCTGCGCCGATTCGAAAGCCGCCTTGCCAGCCTTTCAGCCAATCAGGACCTGCTGGTCCGGCGCGGCTGGTCGACCATCCTGATGGACGAACTGGCCGAGGCGCAACTCGCCATCCTCGGGCGCGACGCCCGTGCGCAGATCGAGTTGCGAGGATCGTCCATCCCGCTCAGCCCGCGCAGTGCCGAGATAATCGGCATGGCGCTGCACGAACTCGCCACCAATGCGCTCAAGTATGGCGCCCTCTCGTCCCCGCAAGGCAAGGTGCTGCTGTGCTGGGAAGAGAAGGCCGACCGCTTCGTGATCGACTGGAGCGAGAGCGGGGTGCCGCTGGTCTGCGTGCCCACGCACCATGGCTTCGGCACTACCCTGATGCGCAACATCCCGGCCCGCAGCCTCAACGCCGAAATCACGCTGGACTATGCGCCAACGGGTTTGCGCTGGCGACTGGACTGCGCCGTGAGCACGGCCCGCTCGCTCGAAAGCTGAGCCGTCAGGCTGCGCGCCGACCTTCGCATCCTTCGACCGCCGGTGCGGCTTCGGCGAAAGATTGCTGCTTGTCCTCGGTAATCAGGCGGTTCTCGGCGCGGCCCATCGTCCAGTTCTTGCCGAGCCGGACCTTGCTGTTGGGCGCACACCAGATCTCGCCGGATTCGTCGAGCGCGGTGACCCAGATCAGGTTGTGCTCCTGGCCGTAGTCGATCATGCCGATCGCATAGCCATCGCCCTTGCCGAGCACGTGCAAGGGGATGGTCGGATTGAGTTGGGTAAACACGGATGTCTTTCCTGCAGCGCGCCCGAAGGCGCCAACTTGATGCAGGTTAAATCCGCAAAGCCGGGTTGGAGTTCCTTACTCGCCCTTCGAGGCAGCTTCGAGCGCGGCGATGCGGGCCTTCAGGGCTTCGACTTCCTCGCGCGCGGAGGCGGCCAGTTCCTTGACAGCGTCGAACTCTTCGCGGCTGACGAAATCGAGGCCCCCGAAGATCTCCTTGGCCTTCTCGCGCGCGTTCTCGCCCGCTTCGCGGCCCATGCCGGCAATCGTCCCCGCCGCGCTGTTCAGCAGCTTGACGAAATCGGCGATCATCGGGTTTTCACTCTGCATGGCTCGGGTCCTGACTGGCGCAAGAATGGCGCTGATGTTCCCGCTATGTGGTCTGCCGCGCGAGCATCCGCAAGGGCCGGGAAGGTCAGATTTCCACCCGCTCCGTCTTTGCCGTGCCGAATGCGCCGTCAGCCTCGGGGTTGAGCCGGCCGAACTCGAACGTCAGCACCGAAGCGAAGCAGACCCAGGCCAGGTAGGGCAGGAGCAGCATTCCGGCGAAAGGGCGGATGCGCCAGAACAGCACCACCGTCAGCACGATCGCCACCGCCATGGCCACGGTGATCCAGAACGCCGCCGTGATCTGATGAAGGGCGAAGAAGGTGGGCGACCAGGCGAGGTTGATCAGCAGCTGGACGACGAACATCGCCACCGCCAGCCCGCGCCCCGCCGCTCCGCGTGCGGAAAGCACCATGGCCAGCGCCAGCCCCATCAGCACGTAGAGCACCGACCACACGATGCCGAAGGCGGCCGGGGGCGGATAGATCGACGGCTTGACCAGTGCATCGAACCACGGATTGCCGGGGCCGCTGCCCGCCGCCTGTCCCGACAGGAAGCCAAGCGCGACGACGAGGGGAATGGTGAACAGCGACCAGCGCAGCAGGCTGGCCCGAAGCTGTCCCGAAGAGGCAAGGTAATTCATGGCACCTGCAAGCGACTGCGCCAAACGCGCGATTCGCCGGGGATATTGGCGAGGGTGCGCGCGCTCTGCAATCGGAAGTCGAACCGCGTTGTATCCCGCTTGGAGACACAAACCGGGGAAAACTCAGGTCCCGACCCTAGCTGCGCCGCGCGGAAACGAGAAATTCGACGTTGCCTTCCGGCCCGGTAATCGGGCTCTTGACGATGCCCTGCACGTCCCAGCCATCGCTTTCGAGCCATTCGCGCACTTCGCCGCAGACCCTTTCGTGCAAGGCGGGATCGCGCACCACGCCGCCCTTGCCGACTTCGGCCTTGCCCACTTCGAACTGCGGCTTGATCAGCGCGACCAGCCGCGTTGGCCGTGTTGCCAGCGCGAGCGGCACTTCCAGCACCTTGCGCAAGGCAATGAAGCTGGCATCGCAGACCACCCAGTTCGCGGGCCGGTCGATATGGGCGGGGGTGAGGATGCGCGCGCTGGTCTGTTCGAGCACGGTGACGCGCGGGTCCTGCCGCAGCTTCCAGGCGAGCTGGTTGGTGCCCGAATCCACCGCAAAGACGTGTTCGGCGCCACCCTGCAACAGCACGTCGGTAAAGCCGCCGGTCGAACTGCCGATGTCCATTGCCGTCACGCCCGCAGGATCGAGCCCGAAGTGCTCGATGGCGTGGGCGAGCTTGATTCCGCCGCGCGAAACCCACGGATGATCGCGGCCGCGCACGTCGAGCGGGGCATCGGCGGCGAGCGCCTGGCCTGCCTTGGCGATCTTGGTCTCGCCCGAGAACACCAGGCCGGCGAGGATCAACGCCTGGGCGCGGGCCCGGCTTTCGACGAGACCGCGATCGACCAGCAACTGGTCGACACGCTGCTTGGCTGCGTTGGGCTGTTTCGGGGGGCGGGTTGAGGTCACGGCGCGTTCCTTCCATAACTGTTGCATGAAGATCAACCACGCACACCGCCCCCGCCTCGTTTTCTCCGGTGCGCTGGCTCTCACCCTTTCGGCCTGCGCCGCGCCGACGATGGTGCCGCAGGCCGCGCCGCCGCCTGCCCCGAAGCCGACGCAGGCACCGCCGCCACCGCCGCCCGCGCAGACGTACAAGGACTGGCGCGATGCACCCCAGACGGTGGGCGACTGGCGTTACGAGCCGGGTGTCGCGCGGTTCGGTCCGGGGCAGGCGACGCTGTTTGCGCTTGCCTGCAACCGGGCGGCGGGCACGATGAGCCTGATCCGCACCGGCAGTTCCGCGGTGTCCTTGCCGATGACGGTGGTGACCACCAGCGACACCCGGCCGCTCTCTGCCGATCCCGCGCCGCAGGGGCAGCCGCAACTGGTCGCCACGCTGGCGGCGCGCGATCCGCTGCTCGATTCCATGGCGTTCAGCCGGGGGCGGTTCGTGGTCGAAGTGAACGGCTTGCCGACGCTCTACCTGCCGGCCTGGGCCGAGGTTGGCCGCGTTATCGAGGATTGCCGGAAGTAGCGCGGGGCAATGGCGCAAGGCGGTTTCAGCCGAGACCGGATCGCAGGCGCGAAACCCGAATTCTGACGACAATTTTTTTTCGCACAAGTCTTGTTGTTTTGCCCCGGATGAATCACATTCGAGTCAAGGCCGGAGACAACGCACTTCCGGTCCAGCAGGCCCAAAAACCTGCGACTTTGGCTCAACAGCGCGAAAGGAGGTGATCCGATGTCTCATGGTTCAGCAGAGAGGTCGGTACAGTCCCGCGCGAGGCATTATCGCTGAGTTTCGATTTAAGCGATAAAGGCTTCGTGGGCGGCACTTCCGGCCGCTGACCATGCGAAGGGCCGCTTCGGATTGACCGACGCGGCCCTTCACATTTATTACATTCCCCTTGCCTTTCGCGCAATAATAGTTCACGGCGCTGCTTCCTCGATTCTAGCGCAAGGACTGCCCAGATGGCGACCACCGCCGAAACCCGCCTCAGCTTCACCAAGCACCCGCATCCGGCTCCGGTTGCGGCGGACGTGCGGGCGCAGGTGCTGGCGAACCCCGGCTTCGGCACCGCCTTCACCGACCACATGGTCGAGATCGACTACACCGAGGGTGCCGGATGGCACGATGCGCGCGTCATTCCCTACGGTCCGATCGCGCTCGATCCGGCTGCCGCGGTGCTGCACTATGCGCAGGAAATCTTCGAAGGGCTGAAGGCCTATCGTCTGGCGGACGGCGGCATCGCGCTGTTCCGGCCCGAGGCCAACGCCGCGCGCTTCAACGCCTCGGCCCGCCGCCTCGCCATGCCCGAGCTGCCCGAAGACCTGTTCGTCGAGGCGGTGCGCCAGCAGGTCCTGGCCGACAAGGACTGGTTCCCCACCGTCGAGGGCGGGTCGATGTACCTGCGCCCGTTCATGTTCGCATCCGAGGCGTTCCTCGGCGTGCGTCCGGCCAAGCAGTACAAGTTCATGGTCATCGCCAGCCCGGCCGGCAACTACTTCAAGTCCGGCGCGCCAGCGGTGTCGATCTGGGTTTCGGACTACACCCGCGCGGCGCCGGGCGGCACCGGTGCGGCCAAGTGCGGCGGCAACTATGCGGCGAGCCTCGTGCCCACAGCCGAAGCCTTCTCGCGGGGGCATGACCAGGTGCTGTTCCTCGACGCCGCAGAGCGCAAGTGGATCGAGGAACTGGGCGGCATGAACCTGTTCTTCGTGTTCGACGACGGCTCGATCCTGACCCCCGAACTGACCGGCACGATCCTGCCCGGCATCACCCGTTCGAGCCTGCTGACGCTGGCGGCGGAAGAAGGCCTGACCGTGCGCGAAGGGCGCTACAGCCTCGACCAGTGGAAGGCCGATGCGGCGTCGGGCAAGCTCGTCGAGACCTTTGCGTGTGGCACGGCGGCGGTGGTCACCCCGGTCGGCAAGGTCGCCAGCCATGAGGGCGAATTCACGATCGGTTCGGGCGGGCCGGGCCAGCTGACGCAGAAGCTGCGCCAGAAGCTCGTCGGCATCCAGCGCGGCGAGATCGCCGACACCCATGGCTGGGTGACGCGCATCGCCTGACGGCGGGGCGGCTAGGGGGTGCGCTGAGTTGCCCACCCCGCTGCGACTAACTTCACTGCGTTCAGTAAGTCTCGCGGCCCTCCCGCCTGCGGGAGGGCAAGACGCTGCGCTCGTTCCCCCCTCCCGCAGGCGGGAGGGGTAGGGGGTGGGCATCCTTCGACAAGCTCAGGATGAGCGGGATACGCGATATGAGGGAACATCCGCTGGCGAGTGCGGACGGTTACGCCGGAGGGATAAGCACAGATCGCGCGACCGGTGCGGGTGCCGTCGTGGCACGCGCGGGGAGGGCGCGGGACCGGTTGCGAATGGCCGGGGGGCGGTTCCGGACCCCTTGTCGGCTCAGCCTGAGGGCGGACATATGTGAGAGGACGAAGCTGTGGCAGCGGCTCGCGGGCTGCCTTGGCTTCTGGCAAGCGGCTGCGTGAAAAGAACCTGTCGTTTGTGCTGACAAGTCGCACAATCATGGCGGGTTCCGCATCCGCAGCGTCGCTCAGGGTTCGGCGCCGTGCTATCAGCCCTGGGGTGTCCTGTCTGTCCTTGGGTAACGACAGGGTTTGCCCGGTGGGTCTTGGGCTTAACGCCCCTCGTTTAACCCAAGCGCACCTGCCGCACCGATCGCGCCGGAGGCCTTCACGATGTGTCAGCGTCCGAAGGGAGAGGAGCGGGTTGGCCTTTTGCCCTCTCCTGACCTGTGGTGGGGCATATAACCTATATGGTTCGTTTTGTCAAGGTGCTTCTGGACGGCCTGTGCCGCATCGCCTTCAAATGGTGCGGCCAAGACGTCCCAGCCCGCCGCGATGCAGCCAAAGTTTAACCTGTGTCTGTGCTAAAGAGGCGCGATGACGGGACAGAGTTCGCGACGTGCAAAGGTACCGGCAAGCTTCTTTGTGAAGCTGCTGCTGCCATTTGCTTTGCCCATCTTGGTCACCGCGGTCATTGCCGTGTCGATCGGCAATGACTGGCCGCGCAACATAGCTCCACCCTCAGGGCTCAAGCTGGCTGGCTTTTGCGCGACGGCCATCACTGGCTTCCTCGTTTGGTGCCTTGTGGTCCGCGGTGTCGAAGACAATCGCGCGCACAAGTTTGCGGCGATCCTTTGCGTTGTTACCAGCGTGATGGGATGGCCGGTATGGTCCGTCGGCGTCTTGCCAAGTGTAAATGGCCTCGCTCTTGGCGTTGAAGAAACCGTGCCGATGACCTTTGTCCGGACGGAGTGGACCCACAAAAGCAAAAGCAGAGACCGTTATCACTGGGTTTGGTTGAGAACGGAAAGGCAAGCCGCGCCGATTGCTTCGGGACGCTATTTCATCTCGGCGGACACCTATCGCGATCTGAGCTCCCGCCAACCGGAGATGGTGGAGGTACAGGTTGCTCGTGGGCTCTTGGGAGCAATGGTCGTAACGGCGTACGGCCGGGACAAGGCGCCCTAGAGCGCTCTCATCAATCGCCGCCTCACTTTCGGACAGTATGGCACGGGGCTATGACGCATCTCCCCTCCGTCATTCGCTGCGCGAATGCCACCTTGTATCTTGGAAATGGTGCATGATGCGATTGCGGGTTGGGTCGCTAGCGACCCAACCCGCGCCGTTCGCGAGCCCGTAGCCACCTTGGCTGCCTAGACCGCTGGGGAGCCTGGGCCCGGACGGATCTTCATCAACCCGCACGGTTGCGAGGGGTTTGTACCCCGCACGCGCAAGGAAGGGAACGAAGATGGCGTCTCATGCGGTGTTTGTCGGGAT
>NZ_JADQDC010000015.1 GCF_015694345.1 Novosphingobium jiangmenense | reverse complement strand
TACCGTTCCGTCACAGGCACTGCACGCCTCTCTGGCCAGTCCGCACTCAGCGCAATCCGCGATCTCGTCGATGGACGCTTCGCCGTCGCTTGATCGGCATCAGTGCCAACCACCTGAGCAGTTACCTGCCGTCCACGCAATAACGTCGATGCCTCCGTCTTTCTCGTGAGGCGAAACATACTTGCTAGGAGGGTTTCTGACCATGAAGCCGCCTCCCGCGTTGGCGGCGCGGACTAACAACTCGACAATCTTTTCACCATTTCGTCTTGGCCAGCCAACGCTAAATGCGGGGCCAGCTGCATGGCCAGCCATTCCAAGAGTTGCAATGATCTGAAAGATATCATTTCTTAAGGTCGTAAGTAAACGGTCGGCTGGGGGTGTGCGTAGAATCGGTGATCCCGTCACATGCGTTGTTATCAGGCAAACAAGATAGTAAGAATATTGTTCATCTTTCCAATTCTCGACAAGAGTGAGCTCTTCTGCGCCATCTGCGAGCTTAAAGGGGTACGTACTTCCTAAGCTTTTTGTACGAAGCTCAATCTCATTTTCTAACGCTTCGACACACTGCTCTCTCTGACGATCACGTTCGCCAATATCATCCTCAGGCGTCTCTTCTAGTTCTAGTAAAGCGCCTAGCAGTGCGTCTAGTCTAGCAACCCCAAATTCATTAAAAATCGCAGTAAACTCAAGCCAGTCCACAAGGTCATCGGCGCCAAGTTTTAGTGTTGGCGGTTCTATGGGCGCAGTCATGAGTGTCTTTACTCTTTGATAGAGGCAACCGCAGCGTCTACGGTCATCTTGATAATGTGGGCTCGCTTCAACGCTGATTCGGCAATCTTCTGCAACTCAGGTTGTGTTGCCGCGTCAAACCCTTCCAGAGCTGTCACTGCATGCTGCAACTCGGCATTAGCGGTAATTAGATGTCGTTCGAACCGCACATCCACCGGTGTTGCTGTTATAATGGCCTCATCGAGATTGTTTCGTTGAGCCAGTATTGCAGTCGCAGCGGAAGACGCAAGGACTTCGCGTAAACGTCCGAGATCTGGGTTTTGGCTACGAACTGCTGGTTCCAAATCCCGTGTTTTCGATCCATAAAGCCAAATGAGCAGATTCCGAAGTTCAGCAGCCTTCGCGGCAGGAACTGGGTCTCGATCAGGATCATCGTTTCGATTTGGGCGAGCCATGCCCAAGTAATTCGTAAACTCCTCGTATGCGAGGCCAGTATACAAATGAGAGAAGCTAAACGACTTTTTCTTGCGATCCTCAATGTCGTAAATGCCTTCAGACTCTGCTTGGTCGAGAACATACTTGGCTGCGACCATCCGATGAATAGTCATATGTTGATCGCCCATTCGGCCCGCAATTTGCTGAAGGGTCAGATAGGTCTTTCCAGCATCGCGCTTTTTATGCTCGTCATCTAGCCAGCGGGCTGCAAATCGAGCTTTTGCGAATGCGTCCCATGATTGCGGGCCGTTTATGTGCTTGAAGCCGATGAGATCGCGGGCTTCGTCCTCGGTGGCGACCCGATACACGAGAATTTTCTCTAAAGATGACCGTACATCACCCGTCAGTGTAGGTGTAGAGATGCGGGCTTCGCGCGCCAACGACGGGTCGCGGAGAGCCTTGATTGCCGCAAGTCGTCGATTGCCTTCGAGGACTGCCAAACGGCCAGATCGCTCGATCACGATCAAGGGCTCGATATTGATGTACCCGCTTGTTGAAATTGACTGTATCAATTCCGAAAGGTCAGCCGAGGCGGCGAGCATGGAGATTACAGCGCTATCTCCAGAGTCGGATGGTCGCTTATCTGGAGTGAAGCGGGGGTTGTTCTGATCAAAATCGAGCAATTCTACCCCAACTTTTTCCGCATGTCCGATTGGGGGGAATGGGGCGGCGCCATTGGTCATTTTCAACACTCGCAGAAATGAAAGGAATTGGGTCTGCAGTCTGAGCCATGCGCAGAGCGACGCTACAGTGTCAATTACCGTGGATGCGGGGCTAACTCAAGGAGGCGCTACCCACCCCTTGACCCCACCCCCAAACCCGCCTAAGGGCGCGTCCTTCCACAGGTGCGGCTCGCCCGCGCCTATGGCTTGAGCTGAACATTGCCGGTGCGTCTGGGGTTCCCAGGTAATCCGTCAAAGTAACCCGGTGACGAAAGTTGCGGGTGGAGCGTTTCGGTTCGTGATTGCGATTGACCCTGCGGGACTTTCTCGTTGGGCTGGGTCCCGGCCTTCGCCGGGATGACGGTTGGCTGATACGGCAACCGGATTGCACTTCGCGGCTTCCGCATCCTTCACCTTCCGCCTCCGTCGCAAGCCGGTCCCGGCCTTTCCTGACGTGGCGCGCGCAAGCCGAGCCCCTTCAGGAAAAGTGGGAACCGGTTTTCCGCCCGGAAGGGGCGACCCCAGCATGGCAATTCCGCCATGCTGGCAAAGCAGGTGAAGAGTACTTCATGCCCACTATCAATCAGCTGGTCCGCAAGGGCCGCGAACCGCAGAAGGCCAAGTCCAAGGTCCCTGCGATGGAGCAGAACCCGCAGAAGCGCGGCGTCTGCACCCGCGTCTACACGACCACCCCGAAGAAGCCGAACTCGGCTCTCCGCAAGGTCGCCAAGATCCGCCTGACCAACAGCCGCGAAGTCATCTCGTACATCCCGGGTGAAGGCCACAACCTGCAGGAGCACTCGGTCGTGCTCATCCGCGGCGGCCGCGTCCGCGACCTTCCCGGCGTTCGCTACCACGTCCTGCGCGGCGTGCTCGATACGCAGGGCGTCAAGGACCGCAAGCAGTCCCGCTCGAAGTACGGCGCCAAGCGTCCGAAGTGACGGCAGACCGGTAGGGAGGCCGTCATCCTGAACTTGTTTCAGGATCCATCTCTCCCAACCGCACTGTTGTCTCAGGATTTGCGAAACCCGCTCCGAGCCGCATCATGGACCCTGAAACGAGTTCAGGGTGACGATGTGGAAAAGGGCAGGGCTTCAGTCAGAAGGAATTCAAGATGTCACGTCGTCGTCGTCCGGAAAAGCGGGTCATCCTGCCCGATCCGAAGTTCGGTGATCAGGTTCTGTCGAAGTTCATGAACAACCTCATGCTCGATGGTAAGAAGTCGGTTGCCGAAAGCATCGTCTATGGTGCGCTCGAAACCATGCAGACCCGTGCGAAGGCGGACCCGGTCCAGCTCTTCCACGATGCGCTGAACAACGTCCGTCCGCAGATCGAAGTGCGCTCGCGCCGCGTCGGTGGTGCGACCTACCAGGTCCCGGTCGAGGTTCGCCCCGAGCGTGCCCAGGCGCTCGCCATCCGCTGGCTGATCACGGCTGCGCGCAACCGCTCGGAAACCACGATGGCCGCGCGCCTCTCGGCCGAGCTGCTTGATGCGGCCAACAACCGTGGCAACGCCGTCAAGAAGCGTGAAGACACCCACCGCATGGCCGACGCCAACCGCGCGTTCAGCCACTACCGCTGGTAACATCTGACACTATATGGGCGGAGCCTTCGCGGCTCCCCCGTATTACCAAGGAACAGCATCATGGCACGCAGCCATCCGCTCGAGCGCTACCGTAACTTCGGCATCATGGCGCACATCGACGCCGGCAAGACGACGACGACCGAGCGCATCCTCTACTACACCGGCAAGTCCTACAAGATCGGCGAAGTCCATGACGGCGCCGCCACCATGGACTGGATGGAGCAGGAGCAGGAGCGCGGCATCACGATCACGTCGGCCGCCACCACCTGCTTCTGGAACGACCACCGCCTCAACATCATCGACACCCCCGGCCACGTCGACTTCACCATCGAAGTCGAACGCAGCTTGCGCGTGCTCGACGGTGCCGTAGCCGCCTTCGACGGCGTCGCCGGCGTCGAACCCCAGTCCGAAACCGTGTGGCGCCAGGCGGACAAGTACAACGTCCCCCGCATGTGCTTCATCAACAAGCTCGACCGCACCGGCGCGAACTTCAAGTACTGCGTCCAGACGATCATCGACCGCCTCGGCGCAACGCCCGCCGTGCTATATCTCCCGATCGGTGCGGAAAGCGACTTCAAGGGCCTCGTCGACCTCGTCGAGCAGCGCGCGATCATCTGGAAGGATGAATCGCTCGGCGCCGAGTTCTTCTACGAGGAAATCCCGGCCGACATGGTCGACGAAGCTGCGGACTACCGCAACAAGCTCGTCGAACTCGCCGTCGAACAGGACGACGAGGCGATGGAAGCCTACCTCGAGGGCAACGAGCCCGACGTGGCGACGCTGAAGAAGCTGATCCGCAAGGGTACGCTCGGCCAGGCCTTCGTGCCGGTGCTGTGCGGCTCGGCGTTCAAGAACAAGGGCGTCCAGTGCCTGCTCGACGCGGTGGTGGACTACCTGCCTTCGCCGCTCGACATCGAGGACGTGCAGGGCATCAACCCCGACACCGAAGAGCCCGACAGCCGTCCGACGGCTGACGACGCGCCGTTCTCGGCGCTGGCGTTCAAGATCATGAACGACCCGTTCGTCGGCTCGCTGACCTTCACCCGCATCTATTCGGGCACGCTCGTCAAGGGCTCGTACCTGAACTCGGTGAAGAACAAGAAGGAGAAGGTCGGCCGCATGCTGCTGATGCACTCCAACAACCGCGAAGACATCGAAACCGCCTACGCCGGCGACATCGTTGCTCTGGCCGGTCTGAAGGAAACGACCACGGGCGACACCCTGTGCTCGGAAAAGCAGCCGATCATCCTCGAGCGCATGGAATTCCCCGAGCCGGTCATCGAGCTCTCGGTGGAACCCAAGACCAAGGCCGACCAGGAGAAGATGGGCATCGCGCTCAACCGTCTCTCGGCCGAGGACCCCTCGTTCCGCGTTTCGACCGATCACGAATCGGGCCAGACGATCATCAAGGGGATGGGCGAACTTCACCTCGAGATCCTTGTCGACCGCATGAAGCGCGAGTTCAAGGTCGAGGCGAACGTCGGTGCGCCGCAGGTGGCCTACCGCGAATACCTCGCCAAGCCGGTGGATCTTGACCACACCCACAAGAAGCAGTCGGGCGGCACCGGCCAGTTCGGCCGCGTCAAGGTCAAGCTGACTCCGGGCGAGCGTGGTTCGGGCTTCGTCTTCAAGGACGAGATCAAGGGCGGTAACATTCCGAAGGAATACATCCCCGCGATCGAAAAGGGCTTCCGCGAAACCGCGATGACGGGCTCGCTGATCGGCTTCCCGATCATCGACTTCGAAGTCCTGCTTTATGACGGTGCGTACCACGACGTCGACTCGTCGGCCCTGGCCTTCGAAATCTGCGCCCGCGGTGCCATGCGCGAAGCCGCCCAGAAGGCCGGCATCAAGCTGCTCGAGCCGATCATGAAGGTCGAGGTGATCACGCCCGAGGAATACCTCGGTGACGTGATCGGCGACATCAACTCCCGTCGTGGCCAGATCCAGGGCACCGACAGCCGCGGCAATGCCCAGGCCGTCGTCGCCATGGTCCCGCTGGCAAACATGTTCGGCTACGTGAACCAGCTCCGCTCGTTCACCCAGGGCCGTGCAAACTACTCGATGTTCTTCGACCACTACGACGAGGTCCCGGCGAACGTCGCGACCGAGCTCAAGGCGAAGCTTGCATAAGAGCACGGATAGCATTAGGGGCGGCGCTCGATTCAGCGGGTGCCGTCCATTTCCCGCAGTATCTGCACACATACGAAAAGAAGGTTTGAACAATGGCCAAGGCTAAGTTTGAGCGGACCAAGCCGCACTGCAATATCGGCACCATCGGTCACGTCGACCACGGCAAGACCACGCTGACCGCTGCCATCACCAAGGTTCTCGCTGAGACCGGTGGCGCAACGTTCACCGACTACGCGAACATCGACAAGGCTCCGGAAGAGCGCGAGCGCGGCATCACCATCTCGACCGCACACGTCGAGTACGAGACCGCCAACCGTCACTACGCGCACGTCGACTGCCCGGGTCACGCCGACTACGTCAAGAACATGATCACCGGTGCCGCCCAGATGGACGGCGCGATCCTGGTCGTGAACGCAGCTGACGGCCCGATGCCGCAGACCCGCGAGCACATCCTGCTCGCCCGCCAGGTCGGCGTGCCGGCTCTGGTCGTGTACATGAACAAGGTCGACCAGGTCGACGACGAGGAAATCCTCGAGCTCGTCGAACTCGAAGTTCGCGAACTGCTGTCGTCGTACGACTTCCCGGGCGACGATATTCCGATCGTCAAGGGTTCGGCTCTGGCCGCTCTCGAAGGCCGTGACGACAACATCGGTCGCGACTCGATCAACGCGCTGATGGAAGCTGTCGACAGCTACATCCCGCAGCCGCCGCGCCCGACCGACAAGCCGTTCCTGATGCCGGTCGAAGACGTGTTCTCGATCTCGGGTCGTGGTACGGTTGTGACCGGCCGCGTCGAAACCGGCATCGTCAAGGTTGGTGAAGAAGTCGAGATCGTCGGCCTCAAGGACACCACCAAGACCACCGTCACCGGCGTCGAAATGTTCCGCAAGCTGCTCGACCAGGGTGAAGCCGGCGACAACATCGGTGCACTGGTCCGTGGCGTGAAGCGTGAAGACGTCGAGCGCGGCCAGGTCCTCTGCAAGCCCGGTTCGGTCAAGCCGCACACCGAGTTCTCGGCCGAGGTCTACGTGCTGTCGAAGGACGAAGGTGGCCGTCACACGCCGTTCTTCGCCAACTACCGTCCGCAGTTCTACTTCCGCACCACCGACGTGACCGGCGAAGTGATCCTCCCCGAGGGCACCGAAATGGTCATGCCGGGCGACAACGTCACCCTGTCGGTCAAGCTGATCGCTCCGATCGCCATGGACGAAGGTCTCCGCTTCGCAATTCGCGAAGGCGGCCGCACCGTCGGTTCGGGGGTTGTCAGCAAGATCACGAAGTAATATAGGCCGCGCACCGGCGGGGAGATTCGCTCTTCCCGCCGGTCGGTTTTTTACTGACTGATCGCTTCCAGGCAGTCGGCCCGCTCTCCCCGAGCTTCGTGAAGGGGTGGGGTAGAGGGCAGGTCGACTGGCTTTTTTGTTTTGCTCTTTCGCATCGGTAAACGGACATGGACGCCCAGAATATCCGCATTCGCCTCAAGGCCTTTGATCATCGTGTGCTCGACCAGGCCACTGGAGAAATTGCAGATACCGCCCGCCGCACCGGCGCGCTGATCCGGGGCCCCATTCCGCTCCCGACGCGCATCGAGAAGTTCACCGTGAACCGCGGTCCTCACATCGACAAGAAGTCGCGTGAGCAGTTCGAAGTTCGCACCTACAAGCGCCTGCTCGACATCGTGCAGCCCAATGCGGCCACTGTCGACGCGCTGATGAAGCTGGACCTCGCGGCCGGCGTCAACGTCGAGATCAAGCTGGCCTGAGGCCGCTGATCGAGCGAGCTGCCACAAGCAGTGTCCGCTCCGGCCGGGTCGTCCGCATCGACCCAAGGTTTCTGGCCGGACCTGTTCCGGTCAAGACTTTTGCAAGGATCTGATCCAAGCGAGAGGCCAGAGTTTCCGGGGTAACAAAAGCCCCGTTGACAATGGGATACCTCCGGCACCGTCCTTATCGGACCTTGCCGGGCAAGCGTCCCCCGATTGCTTCCGTTCCGGCGGGGGCATTCAGCCCGGTCGGGGGCGCGCTTCACATACGGGCTGAACACGCATGTCGGGATGGGCCCGGCATGCCTCTGTTATGGAGTATGGATCATGCGCACCGGCGTGATCGCGAAGAAGGTGGGGATGACCCGCCTTTTCCAGGAAGATGGTCGGCACGTGCCGGTCACTGTCCTGTCGCTAGAAAATTGCCAGGTGGTTTCGGTTCGCACTGAAGACCGTGACGGTTACGTCGCGGTTCAGCTCGGTGCTGGCGAAGCCAAGCAGAAGAACGTTGCCAAGCCGCAGCGCGAGCACTTTGCCAAGGCAGAAGTTCCGCTGAAGATGGAAGTCGCCGAGTTCCGCGTCGCCGAAGACGCTCTGCTCGACGTCGGCTCGACCATCGCCGCTTCGCACTTCGTTCCTGGCCAGTATGTCGACATCACCGGCAACACCCAGGGCAAGGGCTTCCAGGGCGCGATGAAGCGCTGGGGCTTCGGCGGTATGCGCGCCACCCACGGTGTCTCGATCTCGCACCGTGCCCACGGTTCGACCGGTAACCGCCAGGATCCGGGCCGCGTCTTCAAGAACAAGAAGATGGCCGGTCACATGGGCGACCGTCAGCGCACCCAGCAGAACCTCGAAGTCGTCCGCACCGACGACGAGCGTGGCCTGATCTTCGTCAAGGGCTCGGTGCCTGGTTCGAAGAACGCATGGCTGCTCGTCCGCGACGCCGTGAAGGTCTCGCGCCACGCTGAAGCGCCCTATCCCGCAGGCCTCAAGCAGGCCGCAAACAGCAATGACTCGGCAGCTGCCGACACCCCGGCGGAAGTCGCGGCTGTCGAAGCCACCGAAGGTCAGGAGGGCTAAGTCGTGAAGGTTCAGGTCCTCAATCTCGACGGCACTGCCGGCAAGGGCGAAGTCGAACTGTCGGACGACGTGTTCGGTCTCGAGCCGCGCGCCGACATCCTGCATCGCGTCGTCACCTGGCAGCTCGAAAACCGTCGCGGCATTGCCCGCAAGGCGCGCGAGCGTTCGGACGTTGCCCGCACCGGCAAGAAGTTCGGTCGCCAGAAGGGCGGCGGTACGGCTCGTCACGGTGACCGCAAGGCACCGATCTTCATCGGCGGTGGCAAGGCCCACGGTCCGCGCGTTCGCGAGTTCAACATCTCGCTGAACAAGAAGGTCCGTGCGCTCGGTCTCAAGATGGCTCTCTCGAGCAAGGCCAAGGCTGGTCTCGTCGTTGTCGACTCGCTCGACGTCGATGCCAAGACCAAGGCGCTCGTCGGCCAGCTGTCGAAGGCCAACTGGGGCAAGAAGGTTCTCGTGATCGACGGTGACGCCGTGAACGACAACTTCGCCAAGGCCGCCCGCAACATCGTCGGCGTGAACGTGCTGCCTGCCATCGGCGCCAACGTCTACGACATCCTGAAGCATGACACGCTGGTGCTGACGCGCTCTGCTGTCGAAAAGCTGGAGGCGCGTTTCAATGGCTAACGCAATCGACACGCGTCACTACGACGTGATCGTGGCTCCCCACATCACGGAAAAGGCGACGCTGCTCAGCGAAAACAACGCCGTGGTCTTCAAGGTTGCCGACAAGGCGACCAAGCCGGAGATCAAGGCAGCGGTCGAAGCTCTCTTCAACGTCAAGGTCACCAAGGTGAACACCCTGACCCAGAAGGGCAAGACCAAGCGCTGGAAGGGCAAGCCCTACAAGCGCTCCGACGTCAAGAAGGCTGTCGTGACCCTGGCTGCTGGCCAGTCGATCGACGTCACCAGCGGGATCTGAGGCTAGACCATGGCACTCAAGAGCTACAATCCGACCAGCCCCGCCCGGCGCGGCCTGATCCTCGTCGACAAGTCGTCGCTGTGGAAGGGCAAGCCGGTCAAGGCGCTGACCGAAGGCAAGTCGAAGACCGGCGGCCGCAACAACAAGGGCCATGTCACCTCGCGTGGCATCGCCGGTGGTCACAAGCAGAAGTACCGCTTCATCGACTTCAAGCGTCGCAAGTGGGACATGCCGGCTACCGTCGAGCGTCTGGAATATGACCCGAACCGCACGGCGTTCATCGCTCTCATCAAGTATGAGGACGGCGAGCAGACCTACATCATCGCTCCGCAGCGTCTCGCCGTTGGCGACACCGTCGTGGCCGGCGAGAAGACCGACGTGAAGCCTGGCAACGCCATGCTGCTGTCGCAGATGCCGGTCGGCACGATCATCCACAACGTGGAGATGAAGCCGGGCAAGGGTGGCCAGATCGCCCGTTCGGCAGGCACCTATGTCCAGCTCGTCGGTCGTGACCGCGGCATGGTCATCGTTCGCCTGAACTCGGGCGAGCAGCGTTACCTGCGCGGTGACTGCATGGGCACCGTCGGTGCCGTGTCGAACCCCGACAACGCCAACACGAACCTTGCCAAGGCCGGTCGCAACCGCTGGCTGGGCAAGCGTCCGCTGACCCGCGGCGTTGCCAAGAACCCGGTCGACCACCCGCACGGTGGTGGTGAAGGCCGTACTTCGGGTGGCCGTCATCCTGTGACTCCGTGGGGCAAGCCGACCAAGGGCGCCCGCACCCGTCACAACAAGTCGACGGACAAGATGATCATCCGTTCGCGCCACGCGAAGAAGAAGAGGTAAGACCACATGGCACGTTCCGTCTGGAAGGGCCCCTTCGTCGACCTGCATCTGCTGAAGAAGGCGGAAGCCGCTCACGATGCAGGATCGCGCGCTGGCGCCATCAAGACCTGGTCGCGTCGTTCGACCATCATTCCGCAGTTCGTTGGCCTGACGTTCAACGTCTACAACGGGCACAAGTTCATCCCGGTTTCCGTCTCGGAAGAGATGGTCGGCCACAAGCTTGGTGAATTCGCGCCGACGCGCACGTTCCCGGGCCACGCCGCGGACAAGAAGGGCAAGCGCTGATGAGCAAGCCTAAGGCACCCCGTCGCGTTGGCGACAAGGAAGCGCTGTCGGTCGGCACGCAGATCCGTGGTTCGGCGCAGAAGCTGAACCTCGTTGCTGCGCTGATCCGCGGTCACAAGGCCGAAGACGCGATGAACATTCTCGCGTTCTCGAAGAAGGCCATGGCGGTTGACGCTCGCAAGGTGCTCGCTTCGGCGATCGCCAACGCGGAAAACAACCACAACCTCGACGTCGACGCTCTGGTCGTGGTGGAAGCCTCGGTCGGCAAGTCGATCACGATGAAGCGCTTCCACACCCGTGGTCGCGGCAAGTCGACCCGCATCCTCAAGCCGTTCTCGCGGCTGCGGATCGTGGTCCGCGAAGTTGAGGAGGCCTGATCATGGGTCACAAGTCGAACCCCATCGGTCTGCGCCTGCAGATCAACCGCACCTGGGACAGCCGCTGGTACGCGGAAGGTCGCAACTATGCGCAGATGCTCAAGGAAGACCTTGAGATCCGCAAGTTCATCGTCACGAACCTGCCCCAGGCAGCGATTTCGAAGGTGGTGATCGAGCGTCCTGCCAAGCTGTGCCGCGTGTCGATCTATGCCGCCCGTCCGGGCGTCATCATCGGCAAGAAGGGCGCCGACATCGAGAAGCTTCGCTCGAAGCTTGCCACGATGACCGGCAGCGACGTCAAGCTGAACATCGTCGAAATCCGCAAGCCGGAAATCGACAGCAAGCTCGTCGCCCAGGGCGTTGCCGACCAGCTGGTCCGCCGCGTCGCCTTCCGTCGCGCGATGAAGCGCGCCGTGCAGTCCGCCCTGCGTCTTGGTGCCGAAGGCATCAAGATCACCTGCGGCGGCCGTCTCGGCGGTGCGGAAATCGCCCGCGTCGAATGGTACCGCGAAGGTCGCGTTCCGCTGCACACGCTGCGCGCGAACATCGACTACGCGGAAGCAGAAGCCCACACCGCCTATGGCGTGATCGGCATCAAGACCTGGATCTTCAAGGGTGAGATCCTCGGTCACGATCCGATGGCGCAGGACCGACTGATGATGGAAGCCCAGACTTCCGGCGTCCGTCCGGCACGCTGAGCCCAGAGGGTAGAGAAGCACCATGTTGCAACCGAAGAAGACCAAGTTCCGTAAGGCCTTCAAGGGCCGCATCCACGGCGTCGCCAAGGGTGGTACGGACCTGAACTTCGGCTCCTACGGCCTCAAGGCCCTTGAGCCGGAGCGTGTCACCGCTCGCCAGATCGAAGCCGCTCGTCGTGCGATCACGCGCCACATCCGCCGTCAGGGCCGTCTGTGGATCCGCGTGTTCCCGGACGTGCCGGTTTCGAAGAAGCCCGCCGAAGTCCGCCAGGGCAAGGGCAAGGGCTCGATCGAATACTGGGCAGCCCGCGTGAAGCCGGGTCGCATCCTGTTCGAACTGGACGGCGTCCCCGGCCCGCTCGCGGCCGAGGCATTCAGCCGCGCCGCGATGAAGCTGCCGATCAAGACGAAGGTCGTCGCCCGCCTGGGTGACACTTCGCACCTTGGCGGCGAGTGATTGGGAGTCGAATGATGGCCAAGATCGAAGACCTTCGCGCCAAGAGCGACGACCAGCTGAACGCTGAACTCGCCGAGCTGAAGCGCGAGCAGTTCAACCTGCGTTTCCAGGGCGCGACGAACCAGCTTGAGCGCCCCGCGCGCATCAAGGAAGTCCGTCGCGACATCGCGCGCATCAAGACGCTGCAGACTGAGCGTTCTCAGTCGGCCCAGGCGTAAGGAAGCCAATATGCCCAAGCGTATCCTTATCGGCACCGTGGTGTCCGACAAGACCGACAAGACCGTGGTCGTGAAGGTCGAGCGCAAGGTGAAGCACCCGCTCTACGGGAAGATCATCCGCCGCTCGAAGAAGTATCACGCCCACGACGAGGCGAATGCCTTCAAGACCGGCGAGACCGTGCGCATCGAAGAGACCGCGCCGATCTCGAAGCTGAAGACGTGGAAGGTCATCGACCGCGTCCAGGCCGGCAAGGGCACCGCCATCGAAGCGGACGTCTGATAGGTCGTCAGCCAAAGTTTGGGGTTGCTTCACGGCAGAAGTCGTGTAGCGGCCCCGGCTACTGTTTTGGAACTGCCGGACTGGTTCCGGCAAGCCAGTGAGAAGGAACCGGATCAATGATCCAGATGCAATCCAATCTCGACGTGGCGGACAACAGCGGCGCAAAGCGCGTCCAGTGCATCAAGGTGCTGGGTGGCTCTAAGCGTCGGTTCGCAAGCGTCGGCGACATCATCGTGGTGTCGGTCAAGGAAGCGCAGCCGCGCGCCCGCGTGAAGAAGGGCGACGTGCACCGCGCCGTCATCGTTCGCACGAAGAAGGACGTCCGTCGCACCGACGGTTCGGTCATCCGCTTCGACAGCAATGCCGCCGTTCTGGTCGGCAAGAACGAAGAGCCGATCGGCACGCGTATCTTCGGCCCGGTGGTTCGCGAACTCCGCGGCAAGGGCTTCATGAAGATCATCTCGCTCGCTCCGGAGGTGCTGTAATGGCTGCCGCGAAGATCAAGAAGGGCGACACCGTCGTCGTTCGTTCGGGAAAGGACAAGGGCCGCACCGGCACCGTTCTCCAGGTCCTTCCGAAGGATGAGAAGGTCGTCGTGCAGGGCGTGAACATCGCTGCCCGTCACCGCAAGCCGAGCCAGCAGAACCCCCAGGGCGGCATCGACCGCTTCGAGGCTCCGCTGCACATCTCCAAGGTTTCGGTCGCCGACAAGGATGGCAAGCCCACCCGCGTCCGCTTCGAGACCAAGGACGGCAAGAAGGTCCGTGTGGCCGTCAAGTCCGGGGAGGCCATCGATGCCTAAGAATGAAACTGGGGCTGACAAGTACACTCCGCGTCTCAAGGGCAAGTACGACGCCGACATCGCCAAGGCGATGCAGGCCAAGTTCGGCTACAAGAACGCGCTCGAGATCCCGCGCATCGAAAAGATCACGCTCAACATGGGCGTGGGCGAAGCGAGCCAGGACAAGAAGAAGGTCACGACCGCAGCTGCCGAAATGGAGCTGATCGCCGGTCAGAAGCCCGTCATCACCAAGGCGAAGAAGTCGATCGCGCAGTTCAAGCTGCGTGAAGGCATGCCGATCGGCTGCAAGGTCACCCTGCGCCGCGAACGCATGTACGAATTCCTCGACCGTCTCATCACCATCGCAATGCCCCGCATCCGCGACTTCCGTGGTCTGAACCCGAAGTCGTTCGACGGCCGTGGCAACTACGCGATGGGTCTGAAGGAGCAGATCATCTTCCCGGAGATCAGCTACGACCAGATCGAGAAGGTGCGTGGCATGGACATCATCGTCACCACGACCGCGAAGACGGACGAGGAAGCCCGCGAGCTGCTTCGCCTGTTCGGTTTCCCGTTCCCGCAGGAAGCTGCTGAAGAGCAGCAGGCCGCGTGATCAAGAATTGAAGAAGAGAGCTTAAGTCCATGGCGAAACTGAGTTCCATCAACAAGAACGAGAAGCGCAAGAAGCTCGTTCAGAAGTACGCGGCAAAGTACGCTGCGCTCAAGGCCCAGGCCGACGATGAATCGCTCGACGAAACCGAGCGCCTGATCGCCCGCCTGAAGATGGCCGAGCTGCCGCGCAACGCGAACCCGACCCGGGTCCGCAACCGCTGTGCAACCACCGGCCGCCCGCGTGGCTACTATCGCAAGTTCGGCCTTTGCCGCATCGAGCTGCGGGACAAGGGCAACAAGGGCCTTATCCCCGGCCTGACGAAGTCGAGCTGGTAAGGATCATCCGATGGCTATGACCGACCCCCTGGGTGATATGCTCACCCGCATCCGCAACGGCCAGCAGGCGAAGAAGGACTCGGTCCTTTCGCCCGCTTCCAAGCTGCGTGCGCACGTGCTCGAAGTTCTTCAGCGTGAAGGCTACATCCGCGGCTTCTCGGAGGACACCACCGGTGCCCATCCGCAGCTCCGCATCGAGCTCAAGTATTTCGAGGGCCAGCCTGCGATCAAGCATGTTGCCCGTGTCTCCAAGCCTGGCCGCCGCGTCTACTCGGGTTCCAAGGAACTCCCGGTGATCCGCAACGGTCTTGGCATCACCATCGTCTCGACGCCGAAGGGCGTGCTCTCGGATGCCGAAGCACGTGCTGCCAACGTCGGTGGCGAAGTGCTGGCGGAGGTGTTCTGATGAGCCGCATCGGCAAGAAGCCGGTGGCGATCCCGAGTGGCGTCACCGCGAACATCGCGGACGGCGTGCTGACCGTGAAGGGCCCCAAGGGCACCCTGACGCTCACGCTGCGCGACGAGATCAGCTACACCGTCGATGGCGACACGATCCTCGTGAAGCCTGCGAACGACACCAAGGGCGCTCGCGCGTTCTGGGGCATGCAGCGCACCCTCGTCGACAATCTCGTCACTGGCGTGACGCAGGGCTACACCAAGGTCCTCGAGATCACCGGTGTCGGCTACCGCGCCAACGCCCAGGGCAAGAACCTGAAGCTGCAGCTTGGCTACAGCCACGACGTCGACTTCGCGGTGCCGGAAGGCATCGAGATCAAGACCCCTGACAACACCACGGTGGAAATCTCGGGCATCGACAAGCAGAAGGTCGGCCAGGTTGCCGCCGAGATCCGTCGCTGGCGCAAGCCCGAGCCTTACAAGGGCAAGGGCATCAAGTACCGCGGCGAGTTTATCTTCCGCAAGGAAGGGAAGAAGAAGTAATGGCAAAGCTGTCTCTCTTCGAACGCCGCCGCCGTCGCGTCCGCACTGCGCTCAAGGCGCGCTCGGGTGGTCGTCCTCGCCTGTCGGTGCATCGCTCCGGCCGTCACATCTACGCCCAGATCATCGACGACGCGGAAGGCAAGACCCTTGCTGCCGCTTCGACGCTGGTGAAGGGACAGAAGTCGATCGGCGCGAATGTCGATGCCGCCGCCAAGGTTGGCACCGAGATCGCCGAGAAGGCCAAGGCCGCCGGTATCACCACTGTCGTGTTCGATCGCGGCGGGTTCCTGTTCCATGGCCGCGTCAAGGCGCTGGCCGATGCCGCCCGTGAAGGCGGGCTGGAGTTCTGACAATGGCTGACGAAACCAACCTGGAAGGCGCAGCCGCGGTCGAATCGACCGGCGGTGAGCAGCGCGAAGGTCGCGGTCGTGGCCGCGGCCGTGGCGGCAATGACCGTGGTGGCGAGCGTGGTGGCCGTGGCCGTCGCGACGACCGTCGCGGTCGTGGCAACAACGACGAGGAAGGTGGCGAGGAGCTGATCGAAAAGCTCGTCCACATCAACCGCGTTTCCAAGACCGTGAAGGGCGGCAAGCGCTTCGGCTTTGCAGCACTGGTCGTGGTCGGCGATGGCAAGGGCCGCGTCGGCTTCGGCAAGGGCAAGGCTCGCGAAGTGCCTGAAGCGATCACCAAGGCTACTGCCGCTGCAAAGCGCGCAATGGTCCGCGTGCCGCTGAAGGAAGGCCGCACCCTGCACCATGACGGCAAGGGCCGTTTCGGCGCCGGCAAGGTCAACGTGCGTTCGGCTCCGGCCGGTACCGGCATCATCGCCGGTGGCCCGATGCGCGCCGTGTTCGAAAGCCTTGGCGTTGCCGACGTGGTGACCAAGTCGGTCGGCACCTCGAACCCCTACAACATGATCCGCGCAACCTTCGACGCGCTGACCGACCAGACTTCGCCGAAGTCGGTTGCCCAGCGTCGTGGCAAGAAGGTTGCCGATCTCCTCGGCCGTGGTGGCGCTTCGCAGGTCGAAGCCGAAGCTGCTGCCGAAGCCATCACGGAGTAATCGGTCATGGCAACGATCAAGATCAAGCAGATCGGTTCGCCGATCCGTCGCCCGGAAAGCCAGAAGAAGATTCTGATCGGTCTGGGCCTGGGCAAGATGCACCGCGTGGTCGAGTTGGAAGACACGGCCGAAGTGCGCGGCGCCATCGCCAAGCTTCCCCACATGGTGGCCGTGGTCGACTGACCAGGGCTTCCCTGACGGGATACAGGGACACCCCGGCCTTAGTGCCGGGGTTTTCCATTAGGGCCGCGGGGCATGTGCGCCCGGTCCTGTGAGGGGGTGACAAGCCCGGCCCGATGGGCTAGGCGGCGCCCTTTCCAAAGCGCGTCTCAAAGCGAAAGCGAGTGCAGAACATGAAGCTCAACGAACTCAACGACAACTATGGCGCCCGCAAGGGCCGCATGCGCGTGGGCCGCGGTATCGGCTCGGGCAAGGGCAAGACTGCCGGTCGCGGCCAGAAGGGTGCCAAGGCACGTTCGGGCGTCAGCGTGAACGGCTTCGAAGGCGGCCAGATGCCGCTTCACATGCGCATCCCGAAGCGCGGCTTCAACAACATCTTCGCCAAGGACTACGCAGAGGTTAACCTCGGCATGATCCAGAAGATGATCGATGCCGGCAAGCTCGACGTGTCGGGCACTGTCGATCACGCTGCGCTCAAGGCCGCTGGTCTTGCCCGTGGCGGCAAGGACGGCGTGCGCCTCCTCGCCAAGGGTGAACTGACCGCCAAGGTCACGTTCTCGGTCGCCGGTGCCTCGAAGGGCGCCGTGGCTGCTGTCGAGAAGGCTGGCGGTTCGGTCTCGGTCATTGAAACCGGTCCGAGCGAAGCCGAGAAGAAGGCAGCTCGCGCTGCGGCCAACAAGGCCAAGTAAGCCAATTCCGGTCCCCGCCCGCCAGTCGGGCGGGGATTTCGGCTTTGCAGGGGTTCGACTTTTGCCGGCCCCGCACTATATGGGCTGGCTCAAGACGTCCGAAACCCGTGGGGCCCAAGGGTCCGGTTTCGCAGCAAGGCTTAGAACCCCGAAATGGCATCACGCGCCGACAACATCGCCAGCAACCTCAGCCTGGCCAACTTCTCCAAGGCAACCGAGCTCAAGAAGCGCATCTGGTTCACGGTGGGCGCGCTCATCGTCTTCCGGTTCCTCAGCTTCGTGCCGCTGCCCGGCGTCAACCCGCTGATCCTGGAGTCGCTGTACAACCAGACGCGTGGCGGCGTTCTCGACATCTTCAACGCGTTCTCGGGCGGCTCGCTCGAGCGCATGAGCCTGATTGCGCTCGGCGTGATGCCGTACATCACCGCCTCGATCGTGGTGCAGCTGGCCGCCTCGCTTCATCCGGCGCTTGCCGCGATGAAGAAGGAAGGCGAAAGCGGGCGCAAGAAGCTCAACCAGTACACCCGCTATGGCGCGGTGCTGCTGACTGCCATCCAGGGCTGGGTGCTCGCCTCCGGGCTTGAAGCATACGGCGCCTCGAGCGGCCTGCAGGCGGTGGTCAACCCGGGCATGCTGTTCCGCGTCGGTGCGGTGGTCTCGCTGATCGGCGGCACGATGTTCCTGCTGTGGCTGGGCGAGCAGATCACCTCGCGCGGGATCGGCAACGGCGTTTCGCTGATCATCATGGCCGGTATCGTGGCGCAGCTGCCCAAGTTCTTCGGCAACCTGTTCGAAGGCGGCCGCACCGGCTCGATCTCGCCGTTCCTGATCTTCGGCATCGTGATCATGCTGATCGCGCTGGTGCTTGGCATCTGCTTCTTCGAGCGGGCGACGCGGCGGCTGCTGATCCAGTATCCCAAGCGCGCGACGCAGCGCGGCATGATGAATGCCGACCGCAGCCACCTGCCGCTCAAGCTCAACACCGCCGGCGTCATCCCGCCGATCTTCGCCAGCTCGCTGCTGCTGCTGCCGCTGACGATCACGCAGTTCGCCGGCAACTCGATCTCGCCGGATACGACCATGGGTCAGGCGATCGTGACGCTGAACCAGTACCTCGGCCACGGCAAGCCGCTCTACATGCTGTTCTACGCGCTTGGCATCATCTTCTTCTCGTTCTTCTATACCGCGGTGGTGTTCAACCCCGAGGAAACGGCGGAGAACCTCAAGAAGAACGGCGGGTTCATTCCGGGCATCCGTCCCGGCAAGAACACCCAGAACTACTTGGACTATGTGCTGACTCGCATCACCGTGCTGGGTGCGGCATATATCACCGTGGTCTGCGTCGTGCCGGAATTCATCATGGCGGAGACGGGCATGGGGACGCTGTTCTTTGGCGGCACCAGCCTGCTGATCGTGGTCAACGTCACGGTCGACACCATCACGCAGATCCAGTCGCACCTGCTGGCGCACCAGTATGGCGATCTGATCAAGAAGGCGAAACTGAAGGGCAGGCTGCGCTAAGGGCAGCAGCCGCATGAGGGGGACGATACCTTGAACATCATCCTTTTGGGGCCTCCGGGCGCGGGCAAGGGCACCCAGGCCCAGCGTCTGGTCGAGCGCCACGGCATGAAGCAGCTCTCGACGGGCGACATGCTTCGCGCGGCGGTGAAGGCGCAGACGCCGGTCGGCCTCAAGGCCAAGGCAGTCATGGAAGCCGGTGAGCTGGTCTCGGACGAGATCGTCTCGGCGCTGATCGGCGACGAACTCGACGCCATGCCCGAGGGCCAGGGCGCGATCTTCGACGGTTATCCCCGCACGGCCCCCCAGGCGGAATCGCTGGGTGAACTGCTGGCTTCTCGTGGCAAGAAGCTCGATCACGTTATCGAACTCGACGTCAACGAGGACGCGCTCGTCGAGCGCATTACGGGCCGCTACACCTGTGCCAGCTGCGGCAAGGGCTATCACGACACGTTCGAGAAGCCTGCTGTCGAAGGTACCTGCGACAAGTGCGGCGGCCATGAGTTCAAACGCCGTCCCGATGACAACGAAGAAACCGTTCGCACCCGCATGGCCGAGTATCGTGCCAAGACCGCTCCGATCCTGCCGATCTATGAGGTACAAGGCATCGTTGCCCGTGTCGACGGCATGGCCGACATGGACGAGGTGACGGCAGCCATTGAGGCAATCCTCGGCAAGCGCTAACACGCGTGCGTGACCCGCCCGTCCCGGTGCGGGCGGAGGCGCGCGATGGCCAAGGCTCTGAATTATCTGACGGCGGGGCTTGGTAGCCTCGCCGTTGTCGTATCCGCGCCTGCCCACGCCGAAGTGGCGACGCAGACCGATGCGGGCTTTGTCGTGCGGGTCACCGGTGAGGTGGCGGCGAGTCCTGCCGATGCCTGGAAGGCGTTCACGACACCCGCGCTGTGGTGGAACCCTCAGCACACCTTTTCGGGCGAGGCGGCGAACCTGTCGATGGACCCCACCGCCAATGGCTGCTTCTGCGAGAAGCTGCCGGTGCCCAAGGGAGCACCGCCGACGCAGAAGCCGGGTTCGGTGATGCACATGCGTGTGGTCTATGCCGAACCCTATCGCGCGCTGCGCCTCGTAGGCGGCTTGGGTCCCTTGCAGTCCGAGGCGGTCAACGGGACGATGACGGTGACGTTCAAGCCGGTGGACGGCAGTGGCGGGAAGGCGACGCGGATCCTGTGGGAATACGTCGTCGGCGGCTTCATGCGCTACAAGACCGCGACGATCTCCGTTGCAGTAGACAAGGTCCTTGCCGAGCAGATCGCCGGCCTGACCAAGCTGATCGGCCCGGCAACGCCCGCTGCGCCAGCCCCGGCGCTGGTGCCGGAAGCGCTCCCGGAGACGCCCGCCGTTGCCGAACCACCCGCGACGACGGATGCGCCCAGCTATACGCCCGATCCGACCAAGGACGATGCTGCCGCAGGAGAATCGGTGAAGTCTGCCCTGGACCAGCTTTTCAGGAAGAAGGACGACAAGCTTCCGGCGGGGCGCTGATCGCGATTTTCGGCGCTTTCGCGCAGCGTAAAACCCGTTAATCTTACCCCCAACGACAGCGCGACTCGGCCTTTTGCCGAAGCCGCGCGGCACGGGCCGCACCCGCCGTTTCAGGCATGCACATCGAGAGCCGAACAGGTTCCGATCTGGGGGAGAGTACCGTGGCCGTATCCGATCATGTTGACCTGCCAACCTTCATGGAAGGCGTGAAGAAGCGCAATCCCTATCAGCCGGAGTTCGTCCAGGCGGTTCAGGAGGTTGCCGAAGACATCTTCGAATTCATGCAGGACAAGGAAGAGTACCACTCGCAGCAGATCCTGCGCCGTATTGCCGAGCCGGACCGGGTGGTCTCGTTCCGCGTATGCTGGGAGGACGACAACGGCAACATCCGCGTCCAGCGCGGGTGGCGCGTGCAGAACAACAACGCGATAGGGCCTTACAAGGGCGGTATCCGCTTTCATCCCTCGGTCACGGAATCGGTGCTGAAGTTCCTGGCGTTCGAACAGACCTTCAAGAACGCGCTGACGGGCCTGCCGATGGGCGGCGGCAAGGGCGGCTCGAACTTCAACCCCAAGGGCAAGAGCGTGCGCGAGATCATGCGCTTCTGCCAGAGCTTCATGACCGAGCTCTATCGCCACATCGGCGCCGACATCGACGTTCCGGCGGGTGACATCGGCGTGGGCGGGCGCGAGATCGGCTACATGTTCGGCCAGTACAAGCGCATTACCAACAACTTCACCGGCGTGCTGACCGGCAAGGGCCTCGAATGGGGCGGCTCGCTGATCCGCACCGAGGCGACGGGCTACGGCGCGGTCTACTTCCTCGCCAACATGCTGGCGACGAAGGGCGAGGACCTGACCGGCAAGACGGCAGTGATTTCCGGTTCCGGCAACGTGGCGACACACGCAGCCGAGAAGATCGTGCAACTGGGCGGCAAGGTGCTGACGCTGTCGGATTCAGGCGGATACATCCATGATCCCGACGGCATCGACCAGGAAAAGATCGACTGGGTCAAGACGCACAAGACCCACCGCCGTGGCCGCATCGAGGACTATGTCGCCGCGTTCCCCAAGGCGACCTTCGTGGCGGGCAAGACGCCGTGGGGCGTGCCCTGCGACGTGGCGCTGCCTTGCGCGACGCAGAACGAGCTGCTCGGCGACGATGCGCGCGCGCTGATCGCCAATGGCTGCAAGGCCGTGGCCGAGGGCGCGAACATGCCGACCGACCTCGATGGCGTTCATGTGTTCAAGGCGGCGAAGATCCTCTACGCGCCGGGCAAGGCCTCGAACGCGGGCGGCGTTGCCGTCTCCGGCCTCGAGATGAGCCAGAACTCCGAACGTCGCTCGTGGAAGGAGGAGGAACTGCAGCAGATGCTCAAGGACATCATGGCCGGCATCCACAAGTCATGCCTCGCCTATGGCGATCAGGGCGGCGGCTACATCGACTATGTGAAGGGCGCGAACATCGCCGGCTTCAAGAAGGTGGCCGACGCCATGCTGGCCTTCGGCGTGGTCTGAGGCTTCTGATTGGTGGCAGGGGTCCGGCTAGATGCCGGACCCGCCTTGTGATCGTCCAAGGCGCTCTGCTGCCCCACCGATAAGCTTGTGAACGGGGGAAACGTCGACCAGAGCATAGCCCGAGGGACCGTGGCTGACGATCTGGAGATGGGGCTTCAACTTCGTGCGAAGGCCTGAAACGAGCACCTGCAATGACTTGATGCTGATCTGCCGGTGGCTCGACTTGCTGCTCGTGGCCAGTTGCTGGCTGCGCACGGGTGAACCTTTTGCGGATACCAGCATGGCAAGGAGCCGGGCTTCGCGCCCGAGCAATGGCTGTGCGGCGTAATGCTGCAGGTGCAATTCGGCGAGTTCGCCCAGCGTCTCCTCCTGCTGGCGTGTCACGATGCGCCCCAGAATGGCGTGGATGCGGGCGAGGCCCTCTGGCGGGGCGATATCCGCTCCGAACACGTCGTCGAAACCGGTGTTGAGGATCTGCGCACGCGCCGTCGGGCGTGCTTCGCGCACCAGCGCGATCTTCGCCTTGGTCTTGAGCAGATCCCGGTAGATGCGCATGAACTTGCGGATCCGGATCGGATCCGAACCGACCACGAACAGGGCGTTGTAGAACTCGCGGCTGTCATCGATGTAGGCGGTGTAGTCGTCGGATATCCGGAAGAGCTGTCCGGTCGTGACGATTTCGCGGGCCACCACCGCCTCGGGGGGCGGGCCGGCGTTTCCGAAGTAGAGGATGCGCGCGCAAACCGCATTCTTGCGCGCCCTGCCGCTCGTCGTCCGGCTTGCGCTGGCACTGGATTCGGCAGCGTCACCGCGCCTGGCGGAGGACGGCACCCTGGATGGAGGCATGATGCATTAACTTTCGATATATTCTTATTAGTATCTTTATAGATATAGCGACTCGGTTGCAACGGACCTTGATGGTTAACGGCACAAGGTGCGCCTGAGCCGCGCCGATTCGTGCTGCGGCACCGACTGCGTGCCAATTCTGTGGCGTTTCCCGGCCCCGCTGACTGGTCGCCAGGCCGGTCGAGGCAAGCGATGATCAGCGATGTGGACAATCACCGTTGGTCTGAAGCCGAATGAAAACGCATGAGGCATAAGTGGTTGCGGGAACTTGCTTCCGGAATGGCAGGAAATTTTCGTTCCCCCCTTGTTCTCATGGAACACAACGAGTACATAACCCTTGTTGACGGCTCGTGTCAGCCAACTCTAGCAAGGGACAAGAAGCCATGGCGGCTCAGCTCAAGCTCATCGAGGAAGGTAAGATCAAGGACATGGATCGTCAGAAGGCGCTCGACGCGGCCCTTGCACAGATTGACCGTGCGTTCGGCAAGGGATCGGCCATGCGGCTTGGTTCCAAGGAAGCGATGCAGGTGGAGGCGATCTCCACCGGTTCGCTCGGGCTCGACATCGCGCTGGGCGTGGGCGGCTTGCCGCGCGGCCGCGTGATCGAGGTTTACGGACCGGAAAGCTCAGGGAAAACCACGCTCGCGCTGCATGTGATTGCCCAGGCACAGAAGACCGGCGGCACCGCTGCGTTCATCGATGCCGAGCACGCGCTCGATCCGGTCTATGCCAAGAAGCTGGGCGTCGACATCGACAACCTGATCGTCTCGCAGCCCGACACGGGTGAACAGGCGCTCGAGATCACCGACACGCTGGTCCGGTCAAACGCGATCGACGTGCTGGTGGTGGACTCAGTGGCCGCGCTGGTGCCCCGTGCGGAAATCGAGGGCGAGATGGGCGACAGCCACGTCGGCCTGCAGGCCCGCCTGATGAGCCAGTCGCTGCGCAAGCTGACCGGTTCTATCAGCCGCTCGCGCTGCATGGTGATTTTCATCAACCAGCTGCGAATGAAGATCGGCGTGATGTACGGCAATCCCGAGACGACGACGGGCGGCAACGCGCTCAAGTTCTACGCCTCGGTCCGCCTCGACATCCGCCGCACCGGGCAGATCAAGGATCGTGACGAGATCGTTGGCAACGCCACGCGCGTCAAGGTCGTCAAGAACAAGGTCGCCCCGCCGTTCAAGCAGGTCGAGTTCGACATCATGTATGGCGAGGGCATCTCCAAGATCGGCGAGATCCTCGATCTGGGCGTCAAGGCCGGCATCGTCGAGAAGTCGGGCGCGTGGTTCAGCTACGACTCGATCCGCATCGGCCAGGGGCGTGAGAACGCCAAGAACTTCCTGCGCGAGAATCCCGAGATTTGCGACCGGTTGGAAGCTGCGATTCGCGGCCGCACCGATCAGGTTGCCGAAGGTCTGATGGTTGGTCCGGACGCGGACGACGACATCTGATCTTCAAGGCGGCGGGCAGCCTCCACCCACCGGCGCAAGCCGGGCCCGCCAGCCAGACAAAGAGCCCGCGCGTTCCCCGGCAGGATCGCGCGGGCTTTTTGTTTGCGCGTCGGAACTTGCGGATTAACCTTCCGCTTAAACCGTTCGGAGAATCGCCATGGGAATCATTGTCCATCATCTCAACAACAGCCGCTCGCAACGGATTCTCTGGCTGCTCGAGGAACTGGGCGTCGACTACGAGATCCGCCATTACCAGCGCGATGCGGTGACCAATCTTGCACCGCCGGAACTGAAGGCGGTGCACCCCTTGGGCAAATCGCCGCTGCTCGAGATCGACGGGCGCGTGATCGAGGAGTCCGGCGCGATCGTGCAGGTGCTGTGCGAGCGCTATGGCAAGGGCAACTGGCTGCCTGCGGAAGGCTCGGATGACGCGCTGCGCCATCTCGAACTGATGCACTTTGCCGAAGGGTCGGCGATGACGCCGGTTCTGCTGCAGATTTACGCCTCCCGTCTCGGCGAGGCCGCCGCGCCGCTCAAGCCGCGCATCGATGAACAGCTGGCAGCGCACTTCGGCTACATGGAGCAGATCCTGCGCCCCTCGGGCCACTTCATCGGTGATGGCTGGACCGGCGCCGACGTCATGCTCAGCTTCCCCGCCGAGATTGCCGTGATGCAGGGAGCGGGCGCCCACTTCCCCAAGCTCGCGGCCTTTGTCGCGGCCGTTCATGCGCGGCCGGCGTGGCAGCGGGCACGGGCCAAGGGTGGCGACTATTTCGGGATGTGAGCGATGACGGGTGCAAGCGAATGGCAGGGGACCGTCGGACGGAGCTGGGCGGAGGAATGGCGCAGAACCGACGTCAGCTTTTCCGGACTGACGCCGCGGCTGTTACAGGCCATCGGCGCCGAGGCCGGAGAGACGGTCGTCGACATCGGATGCGGCGCGGGGGAGGTGTCCATGGCCGTTGCCCGTGCCAGGCCTGCGGCAACCGTGACCGGCGTCGATATCTCGGCGGACCTTGTCGAAACAGCGCGTGGCCGGAACGACCTGCCGAACCTGTCGTTCGAAGTGGCCGACGCCTCGCAATGGCGACCGGCGACAAAGCCCGACCTCTATGTCTCCCGCCACGGCGTGATGTTCTTTCCCGATCCGCCTGCTGCTTTCGCCCATCTTGCCGCCATCGCCGCGCCCCGCGCCCGGATGGTGTTCTCGTGCTTTCGCAAGGCGGCGGAGAATGACTGGGCGGCGGCGATCGCAGGCCTGCTGCCCCGCTCGGATGGTCCACCACCAACGCCCGGTGCGCCGGGGCCGTTCGCTTTCGCGCTGCCCGATCACGTGCGCCGGTGCCTCAAGGGGTGGCGTGACGTGGAGTTCACGCCGGTCGACTTCCGCTACATTGCAGGTCGAGGGCCCGATGCAGTGGGGGAGGCGATGGCGCTGTTCCGCCGAATCGGCCCGGCGGCGGCTGCGCTGCGCACCCTGCCCGAGACGGAGCGGGATGGCGTGGCACGGCGCCTGCGCGAACTCGTTGAATCGCGGGTAGACGGGGACGAGGTGGCCTTCCCGGCGGCGGCGTGGCTGGTTAGCGCCACGTCCGATCACAATGATGGATGAAACGTGCTTGTAGCGCGCCGAACGCTCGCCTAATCGGCCTTTCATGACTTCGACGAACGAAATCCGCCGCTCCTTCCTCGAATACTTCGGCTCGCAGGGGCACGACGTGGTGCAGTCCGCGCCGCTGGTGCCCTATAACGACCCGACGCTGATGTTCACGAACGCCGGAATGGTGCCGTTCAAGAACGTGTTCACCGGTCTGGAGACGCGCGCGACCCCACGCGCCACCTCGTCGCAGAAGTGCGTCCGTGCGGGCGGCAAGCACAACGATCTCGACAATGTCGGCTACACCGCGCGGCATCACACATTCTTCGAGATGCTCGGCAACTTCTCGTTCGGCGATTACTTCAAGGAGCAGGCGATCACACATGCGTGGACGCTGCTGACGCGCGAATGGGGCCTGCCCAAGGACAAGCTGCTCGCCACGGTCTACCACACCGACGACGAGGCGTTCGAGCTGTGGAAGAAGATTGCGGGCCTGCCGGAAGACCGCATCATCCGGATCGCAACGAAGGACAACTTCTGGGCGATGGGCGATGACGGCCCGTGCGGTCCCTGCTCGGAAATCTTCTTCGACCACGGCGATCACATCTGGGGTGGCCCTCCGGGATCGCCGGAAGAGGATGGCGACCGCTTCATCGAGATCTGGAACCTCGTGTTCATGCAGTTCGAGCAGACTGCGGGCGAGATCACCGGCAGCCTGCCCCGCCCAAGCATCGACACCGGCATGGGCCTTGAGCGTATCGCCGCGGTGCTGCAGGGCGAGCACGACAACTACGACACCGACACCTTCAAGGCGCTGATCGCAGCGTCCGAAAGCCTGACCTCGGTCAAGGCCGAAGGCGAGCAGCGCGCCAGCCATCGCGTGATTGCCGATCACTTGCGGTCGACCAGCTTCCTGCTGGCCGATGGCGTGCTGCCTTCGAACGAAGGGCGCGGCTACGTTCTTCGTCGCATCATGCGCCGCGCGATGCGTCATGCCCACCTGCTCGGCGCGAAGGACCCGCTGATGCACCGCTTGGTGCCCGCGCTGGTTGCCGAGATGGGCGCTGCCTATCCGGAACTCGGCCGTGCGCAGCCGCTGATCGAGGAAACCCTGCTGCGCGAGGAAGTGCAGTTCCGCCGCACGCTGTCGAACGGCATCAAGCTGCTCGACGAAGCGACCGCCGCGCTGGGCGAGGGCGATGCACTGCCGGGCGAGACCGCGTTCAAGCTCTACGACACCTACGGCTTCCCGTACGACCTGACCGAGGACGCCCTGCGCGCGCGCGGCATCGCCGTGGACCGCGAGGGCTTCGATGCGGCGATGGCGCAGCAGAAGGCGGCAGCGCGCGCGGCTTGGAAGGGTTCCGGCCAGGCTGCGGACAGCGAAGTGTGGTTCGACATTGCCGAACGCGTCGGTGCGACCGAGTTCACCGGCTACACTGCCACCACCGGCGAGGCGCAGGTCGTCGCGCTGGTCAAGGATGGCAAGGAAGTCGAGAGTGCCGCTGCGGGCGATGATGTTACCGTGATCGTCAACCAGACGCCGTTCTACGGCGAAAGCGGCGGCCAGACCGGCGACGCAGGGACGATCACCGGTGCCGATGGCCTCAAGCTGGCGGTGAGCGACACCGCCAAGCCGCTTGGCCGCCTGCACGCGCACAATGCCAAGGTCGAGGCCGGGGCGATCAAGGTTGGTGACGTGGTGAAGCTCGATATCGATGTCGAACGCCGCGACGCGATCCGTGCCAATCACTCGGCCACGCACCTGCTGCACGCGGCGCTGCGGAACCGGCTTGGCGGTCACGTGACGCAGAAGGGCTCGCTGGTTGCGGCCGACCGGCTGCGCTTCGACTTCTCGCAGCCGACTGCGCTGACGGCGGAGGACATCGCCGCGATCGAGGCGGAAGTGAACGCCGAAATCCGCGCTAACGAAGCGGTGACGACGCGCCTGATGAGCCCCGACGATGCGATCGAGGCGGGCGCGATGGCGCTGTTCGGCGAGAAGTATGGTGACGAAGTGCGCGTGCTGTCGATGGGCCGCGCGACCGACAAGCACTACTCGGTCGAACTGTGCGGCGGCACCCACGTGCGCGCATTGGGCGATATCGGCGTGTTCCGCATCGTCAGCGAAAGCGCGGTCTCTTCGGGCGTGCGCCGCATCGAGGCGCTGACCGGCGAGGGTGCGCGGCAGTGGTTCGTGGCGCGCGAAGAAGCGCTCAAGCACACTGCAGCGATCCTGCGCACGACGCCGGAAGACGTCGAGGCACGTGTCTCAGCGCTGATGGAAGAGCGCAAGAAGCTCGAACGCGAACTGGCCGAGGCGAAGAAGGCGCTGGCGCTCGGCGGCGGTGGGGCAAAGGCCGAGAACGCCGACGAGGAAGTCGGCGGCGTGAAGTTCTCAGGGCAAGTGCTCGACGGGCTGGATCCCAAGGAACTGCGCGGGCTGCTCGATCAGGCCAAGCAGCGTCTCGGTTCGGGCGTGGCGGTGATCGTGGCGGTGAACGAAGGCAAGGCCTCGATTGCCGCGGCGGTGACCGAGGATCTGGCCGGAAAGGTCAGCGCGGTCGATCTGGTGCGCGCGGGCGTCGAAGCGCTGGGCGGCAAGGGTGGCGGTGGCCGTCCGGACATGGCGCAGGGGGGAGGTCCGGACGGCGCCAAGGCTGCCGATGCCATTGCTGCGGCGAAGGCCGTCCTCGCCGCCTGACGCTTACTGCCTGCGACCGCTCGTGCCGCGCGTTTCCGGTTCGGAGCCGCGCGGCAGGTCCTTTTCGCGCATTGTCGCGTCGGTTTGTTGCGGCTTGCTGATCGGACCCTTGTTCGGCTGATCGTCCTGCGTGGCCGGGTTAAGATCGGGCTTGTTGGTGCGGTGGGTCATCGTTGCTCTCCTTGGCGGCTTAACGCCGGAGAGACCGCGCCGTTGCGGCCTGTCAGGCAGAGCGTTCGCGCAATGAGCCGGACTTCAGGCGCGGTTTTTCCTCGAGGCCACCTTCTTCCATGATCTGTTCGCGGAACTCGTCGCGCTTTTCGTGGATCGAGGCGATGACGAGACCCATCGGGAAGCCGAGATCGACCAGCACGGCTTCGGACAGCTGTAGCGAGCTTTCCAGCGTCTCGGGCACGGCGTGGCTGGCGCCGGCCTTGTAGAGTTCGGCAGCGTGGGCGGCGTCGCGGGCGCGGACGATGATCGGCAGGTCCGGGTGGGTGGCCCGCAACTTCTTGACCATGCGCAGGATCAGGACGGGTTCGTCCATGGTCAGGATCATGGCCTTGGCATCGTCGAGACCGAGGCGGGCGATCGCCGCTTCGCTGTCGACATTGCCGAACAGGACGGGACGGCCTTCCTGGCGCGCGCTTTTGACGATGCGCGGGTCGCTGTCGATGCCGAGCCAAGGCGCACCGTGGACGGTGAGCATGTCTGCTACCAGACGCCCGACACGGCCGAAGCCCATCACGACGACGCGTTCGCCCTCAGGTTCTTCCACGGGCACTGCCTGTCCAGCGTCGGCGGACGTCTTGGCGACGCGCTGGCCCCAGGTTTCACCGAGCTTGGCCAGCAGCGGCGTGATGGTCAGGCCGATGGCCGTGACGATCTGCCAGAACTGCGCGGTCTCGCGGTTGATCAGCGAGGCCTCGGCGGCGGTGGTCAGCACGATCAGCGTGGTTTCCGAGGGGCTGGCCATGAGGATGCCGGCCTCCAGCGCCGTGGCGCGTTCCTTGCCCATGGCGCGCAGGGCGAACATGGTGACGAGCGCCTTGAGCACAACGACGCCGATCACGGCGAGGGCCAGCGGGCCGATCTGCGCCCAGACAACGCGCAAGTCGATGCCCATGCCGATGGTGATCAGGAAGACACCGAGGGCGAGACCCTTGAACGGCTTGGTGATCGATTCGACCTCGGTGTGGTACTCGGTCTCGGCGATGAGCAGGCCCGCCAGCAGTGCGCCCATGATCGGCGACAGGCCGACGAGCGAGGTGGAGAGCGCGGCGGCGATGACCACCAGCATGGTTGCGGCGAGGAACAGTTCCGGGCTCTTGGTCTGCGCCGCCTGTGCGAAGAGGCGGGGCAGGAGCAACCGTCCGCCGACGAGCAGGACGGCAACGACGATGCCGCCATAGAGCAGCGTCTCGCCAAGCGTCGGGCCATCGGAGTGCGCGGCGACCGGACCCATCGCGCCGAGGATGAAGATGATCGGGACGAGGGCGATGTCCTCGAAAAGCAGCATCGAGAGCGCGGCGCGTCCGACCGGACCGTGGGTGCCGGCGATCGGCAGGACCAGCGCGGTGGAGGACAAGGCGAGGGCGAGGCCAAGGCCGAACGCACCGCTTATCTGCAGGCCGGTGAAAAGCAGGACGCCCGAAAGCAGGAACGCCGAGACGCCGAGTTCCATTGCGCCGAGGCCGAACACCAAGCGGCGCATGTCCCACAGGCGGTTGAACGAGAGTTCGAGGCCGATCTCGAACAGCAGCAGGATGATACCGAATTCCGCAAAGGGCGCGATCGCTGCGGGATCTGATATCGTGATGTGGTAGAGCCACGGGTACTGCGGCACCAGCGAGCCGAGGCCGAACGGGCCCACGACAAGGCCCACCAGAATGAAGCCGATGATCGGGGTGATGCGGAACCGGGCGAAGGCCGGGATGACGATGCCGGCGGCACCGAGGATTACGAGAGCATCGGAAAGTGCGGTAGTCGGTTCGAGATTGCCTGCCATTCCCAAAGGTTAGGGGAGGGGGGCAGTGGTGTCACCCGTTTCCGCGTGTCGAACTGTTGTTTAAACCACGGCGCCCCTACGACTTCGTCATTGCGAGCGAAGCGAAGCAATCCAGAGCGGTTTGCGGTGACGCTCTGGATTGCTTCGTCGACTGCGTCTCCTCGCAATGACGATGGCAGGGCTGCGCTGCGCAAGACACATTCACCAAAGCAAAGGCGATTATATACCTTGCAAACACGGTCGGATTCTGGCATAAACTCCCCATAAGGAGTTAAGCCAGTGTCCGTTCTCTCGAAGCCCTATTTCCACAGCGAAGAAGCCGCTTTTGCCTATCTGGAAAGCGTCGTGTGGGCTGACGGAACGGCTTGCCCGCACTGTGGCGGCGTTGACCGTATCACCAAGGTCAAGGCGAACCCTGCAAAGCGCATCCGTGAAGGTCTGTGGCGCTGTGGCGACTGCAAGAAGCAGTTCACTGTCAAGGTGGGCACTGTGTTCGAACACATGCGCCTTCCGCTCCACAAGGCTTTGCAGGCCGTCTATCTCATGACCAGCAGCAAGAAGGGCATCAGCGCCCACCAGCTGCACCGCGTTCTTGAGATTACCTACAAGTCGGCTTGGTTCCTCGCCCACCGTATCCGCGAAGCCATGCGTGACGGCGATCTGTCCGCATTCGGTGGCAACGGCGGTATCGTTGAAGTGGATGAGACTTTCATCGGCAAGCTGAAGGGCGTCGAAAAGAAGCGCGCCTTCCATCACAAGATGAAGGTTCTCGCACTGGTTGACCGTGACAGCGGCAAGGCTCGCACGATGGTTATCGACAACGTGAAAGCTGAAACCCTCATGCCTATCGTGATTGCCAACGTGTCGCGTGAAGCCCGCATCATGACTGACGAACACAGCGGCTATCGTGACGCTGGCAAGTGGTTTGCCGGTCATGGCACCACCAGCCACGGCAAGGGCGAATACGTGAACCTTCAGGATCGCACGATCCACAGCAACACCGTTGAAGGCTATTTCAGCATCTTCAAGCGCGGCATGAAGGGCATCTATCAGCACTGCGGCGAACAGCACCTGCATCGCTACCTTGCCGAGTATGAGTTCCGCTACAACAACCGTGAAGCGCTGGGCTGCAACGATAAGGATCGCGCTGGGAATGCTCTGCGTGGCATCGTCGGCAAGCGCCTCACCTATGGGGGGCCTGTTGCGGCAAACTGACTCTCGTTTGAGTCAGGTGGATGCGGTTCAGCTTGAGTTCGTATTTGATCGGTATAAGTAGGAGTTGGCCCCCGTAGTCCGAATACGGCCAGAGCGCCCGTGACGCAGTTTTCTGCGGATAGGCTACGGGGTAACCTTATCAACTCCCGCTAAAGTTCCAGACGGTCAGCTTTCGGGCGTTGATATGTGTGTCCGTGTGCCATGCTGGATGGCCTGATTTTTTGAGAATGTGGTCTGCAAGAGGGCCTTTCTCAGTCTTTTGCACAAAGCCATTTCTCTTGGCCGCGATGCCGCCGAGTATCACGTCTGCCATCTGAATGATGCCAGATGCATGTGAAGGCATTGACTGCAGGCTGCGGACGCAATTGGGACGCGTTTTATACTGATGGTAAGCCTTAGCGCACAGTTCGTTGCGCATCTCGCAAATATCCTTGGAGTCGCTTCCACCATCGAGGCGCACATGGATATGCCTGGTCTTCCCGTAGAACCGCGCAGGCCGGTGCAGGAGAAGTTGGAAATACATCCTGTTCACGCTTGTGTCGCGGTTCTGACCGGGCTTGGCTTTGTGCCGATACCCTTTGAACGGAGCGATGATCACATGAAATGCCGCATTGCCGTTCGTGACCAGTTCGAAGGCATAATCCACCAATGCCTCATAGCCAGTGCGGCTTGCCCCACCAGAGTATTCGGACCAGTGGAACTCACTCACACCGGCTAATTGCCGCAGTGTAGCGACTTTCTGCTCAATTTCCTGTATGCGATGCGACGAGACCGCAAAACCGCCTGCAACCATGAAATCATGGCCTTTGCTGCTAGCATCGCCGAAAAATGTGACAGGTGGTTGCAATGGATCGGAGACAATAATCGCCATGGGTAAGCAAACAGCAGATGCCAATACCAAGAGTCAACTCGACAAGTTCAAGGACGCAGCCCGCGAACTTGAAGCCGACGAGGATGAAGCCCGGTGGGAAGCGCGGCTAAAGAATGTCGCGAAGCACAAGCCCGCGCCGGAGACACCCGCCGACTCTTGAGGTATCATTCTACCTGTGGTATTATGATACCGCTATGCTAGATGATCGTAACGCGCTCTCTGAGCCATTCGACGGCGGGGCTTTGAATGCGGCGGAACTGGCCGCGCATAGTCGTTTCCAACACTACGACGCCATCGTCGTCGTCAATTGCGCCGATGCTAAAAAGACGGTCAAGGATTTGAGAGGCGCTGAGAGGCGTCTCAACAATCCAGTGTGACAAAAGGGGTTTGCACCAATCGGTCGCAGTCCGAAGGGCGTCACCAATGCGCTTATACGCCTCTTCGCTTTCGTTGCCACGAAGGTCGTAACTTACAACATACCAAGCCATTTCCGATAATCTCCGAATCGCTACTGGTCCGGAGAGTATCGTTCACGAAGCGTTCTTCAGCGAGTCCGCAGGCCGGTTTTTCCACCGTGTTTGCAATCTATACAATCGCCAAAGCAAAAGGGCCCCGGTGTGAACCGGAGCCCCCTGCTTGTTCGGTGGAAGATCCGGTGCTTACGCCCAGTTCTTCATTTCCGCTTCGAGGTTCTCGACGATGGCTTCGAAGAACTTCTCGGTGGTCATCCATGCCTGATCGGGGCCGATCAGCAGCGCGAGGTCCTTGGTCATCTTGCCGCTTTCGACGGTTTCGATGCAGACGCGCTCGAGCGTTTCGGCAAACTTCACGACTTCCGGGGTCTCGTCGAACTTGCCGCGGTACATGAGGCCGCGGGTCCATGCGAAGATCGAGGCGATCGGGTTGGTCGAGGTCTGCTTGCCCTGCTGGTGCTGGCGATAGTGACGGGTCACGGTGCCGTGGGCAGCTTCGGCCTCGATGGTCTTGCCGTCGGGCGACATCAGGACCGAGGTCATCAGGCCGAGCGAGCCGAAGCCCTGAGCGACGGTGTCGGACTGCACGTCACCGTCGTAGTTCTTGCAGGCCCAGACGAACTTGCCCGACCACTTGAGCGCCGAGGCGACCATGTCGTCGATCAGGCGGTGTTCGTAGCTGATGCCGGCGGCGGCGAACTTTTCCTTGAAGCCTTCGGTGTCGAACACTTCCTGGAACAGGTCCTTGAAGCGACCGTCGTAGGCCTTCATGATCGTGTTCTTGGTCGACAGGTAGACCGGCCAGCCCAGCGACAGCCCGTAGTTGAACGAAGCGCGCGCGAAGTCGCGGATCGAATCGTCGAGGTTGTACATCGCCATGGCGACGCCGCCCGAGGGGTAGTTGAACACTTCGCGGTCGATCGTCTCGCCGTTGTCGCCTTCCCAGACAAGGCGCAGCTTGCCGGGGCCGGGGACGACGAAATCGGTGGCGCGGTACTGGTCGCCGAAGGCGTGGCGGCCGACGACGATCGGGTCGGTCCAGCCCGGAACCAGGCGGGGCACGTTCTGGATCACGATCGGCTCGCGGAACACGACGCCGCCGAGGATGTTGCGGATCGTGCCGTTGGGCGACTTCCACATCGACTTGAGGTTGAATTCCTCGACGCGCTGCTCGTCAGGGGTGATCGTGGCGCACTTCACGCCGACGCCATACTGCTTGATCGCGTTGGCGGAATCGATTGTGATCTGGTCGTCGGTCTCGTCGCGCTTCTGGACCGAGAGGTCGTAGTACTTGAGGTCGATGTCGAGATAGGGAAGGATCAGGCGCTCGCGGATCCATTCCCAGATGATCCGGGTCATTTCGTCGCCGTCGAGTTCGACGACCGGGTTCTTCACCTTGATCTTCGCCATGTCCGTCCTGTCTTTCAAGCTGGGGAGAGAAATTGCGCTTTCCCTTAGCAGAGGCTTTTCGCGGCGCAAGGCGATGGGGCGATTCGCGCAATTTTTGCGAGGCGGCACTGGACATCGGCAGGTGCGCAATGCAGATATTTAAGTGACCGGTTAAAGCCGGGCGGAATTCCAGTTGGAGAGATGCAATGAGCGAGGCTGAAGTCCTTACAGAAGTCGATGGCAACGTGCTGATCGTCACGATCAACCGGCCCGATGCGAAGAACGCGATGAACAAGGCAGCGGCCGAGGGAATTTCGGCGGCGATGGACCGGCTCGATGCCGAGGCTGATCTGCGCTGCGCCATCCTTACCGGCGCGGGCGGCACGTTCTGCTCGGGCATGGATCTCAAGGGCTTCCTGCGCGGCGAATCGCCCTCGATTCCGGGGCGTGGCTTTGGCGGGCTGTCGGAATGGACGCCGAAGAAGCCGATCATCGCGGCTGTTGACGGTTACGCGCTGGCAGGCGGCATGGAACTGGCGCTGTCTTGCGACCTGATCGTGGCGAGTGCTTCTTCGAAGTTCGGCATTCCCGAAGCCAAGCGCGGCCTGGCGGCGGCGGCCGGCGGCCTGATCAAGCTGCCGCGCCAGATTCCGCCGCGCATCGCGATGGAACTGGCGCTGACCGGTGACTTCATCAGTGCCCAGCGCGCTTATGAACTCGGCTTCATCAACCAGATCGTCGAGGGTCCGTCGCTGGATGCGGCCAAGGCTCTGGCGGCGAAGGTTGCCGAGAACGGCCCGCTCGCACTGATCGCATCGAAGGGCATCATCCGCGATTCGCACGAATGGACCGAGGAAGAGATGTGGAAGAAGCAGCAGGCCTATATCGCCCCGGTGTTCACATCGAGCGACGCGCGCGAAGGCGCCGCTGCCTTTGCCGAGAAGCGCAAGCCGAACTGGCAGGGCAAGTAAACTGGAGCGGGCGGGGGCGCAGGTCGCTCCCGCCTCGCCCTACTGCTCAGGCAACAAAAAACCCCGCCAGTGGCGGGGTTTCTTATGCGATGGTGGGCGTAGCAAGGATTGAACTTGCGACCCCTACGATGTCAACATAGTGCTCTACCACTGAGCTATACGCCCGCACCATCTGCTTCCCCGAGCCCTGCGGCGAGCCGCTGTTTGCGTCGGGAAGCGCGCCATTAGCCCCCGGTCCGATTCATGGCAAGGGGGAAATTGAACTCCCTGTTGTCAGCGGCTCCCTGCGAACTGGGCATCCTCGAAAACGCGCTCCACTTCGAGCACGAGGTCCTTGAGATGGAAGGGCTTCGACAGGACACGCGCCTGCGGGGCCTCGCGATTTGCCTTGAGCGTGACGGCCGCAAAGCCGGTGATGAACATGACCTTCGTGCCCGGACTGATCTCGCTGCAACGCTGGGCGAGTTCGATGCCGTCCATCTCGGGCATGACGATGTCGGAGAGGAGCAGGTCGAAGTGCTCGCGCTCGAGCAGCGGGATCGCGGCGGTGCCACGATCGACGGCGGCTACGGAGTACCCTGCGTTCTCGAGCGCGCGGGTGAGATAGGTGCGCATCGCCTCTTCGTCTTCGGCGAGCAGGATCCGGATCATGGGCAACCTGTGTCTGTTCTGGGCTTCGGGAAGAGCCTTATACCCTTGGTCGGGTTAACAATCTGCCGACCTGGCCCGGTAACGATCGTCGCGCCGGTGACGTTCCGCGCCGTTCCGCTTCGCGCCGGACAGGAAGCGCCCGCCCTTGTCCGACGTTGCTTTGACTTGCATGCGAATCAGTTGCAGGTTTGCAGACATGCAGGATGACGGTGAGCACCACGGCGATTCGACGTCGGCGCAGGGGGGATCGGTTCCCGGCAATCCCGGCGTGCCGGCCTACAGCCTGACGACCACTGAACCCTCGCCGATCCCGGTGGTGATCGCCGTGCCCCATGCCGGGCGAGCCTATGCCAAATCGCTGCTCGACCGCATGCGCCACCCGGCTTTCGCGGCGCCCCGGCTGGAAGATCGCTACGCCGACCTGCTGGGGCAGGCGGTTTCGCGGCAGACCGGTGCGGCCCTGCTTGTCGCCCATGCGCCGCGCGCGATGCTGGATCTCAACCGGGCAAGCGATGACGTGGACTGGGAAATGGTCGGCGGCCCTCCGGCCGATGCCTCAGCCGCGCCGAGCGGCTTTGGCCGACGCGCGCGCAGCGGCCTTGGCCTCGTTCCGCGCCGGCTTCCCGGGCTGGGCGAACTGTGGAAGCGCAGGCTGGACCACAGCGAACTGGCCGAACGGATCAGCGCCATTCACCAGCCTTATCATGCCGCGCTCGGCACAACGCTCGAATCGATCCGCGACCGCTGGGGTGCGGCGCTGCTGATCGATCTGCACTCGATGCCGCCACTGGCTGCGCGGTCTCCGGGCGAACGTGCGCCGGAATTCGTGGTTGGCGACCGCTTCGGCGCTTCGTGCGACGGTGGCATCGTCGCCTCGGCCTTCGGCTTTTTCACCGAATCGGCGCGTCGTGTGGCCCACAATCGCCCCTATGCCGGCGGCTATGTTCTCGAACGCCACGCCCGCCGGGCAGAGGGACTGCACTGCATGCAGCTCGAGATTGACCGGACATGCTATCTCGACGCCCGCATGGCCGAGCCGGGGCCGGGCTTTGACGCGACGGTGGAGTTGCTGATCGGTCTGGTGCGCCGACTCGCCGTGGACGTGGCTGATATCGGCCGGACGTCCGACCGGGGCCGCTGGCGCGCGGCTGCCGAATAGCCCGCCAAGCTTCCGCAAACCCAAGAAAAAACCACCTGGAGCAAGCTCCAGGTGGCCAAGGTTCAGGGAGGAGGTGCACGTGAGTGCACCAGTTACGCCGGGCCATGAGGGGAGCCGCAACGCAACGATCTCAAGATAGGTGAGGGGATTAACCCCTGCAAGGCCTTTCGAGTGATTTTTGCAACACCCCAAGAAAAAACGCGACGAGCCGTTAGGTCTGCCGCGTTTTTCTGTTGACGTGTTGCCCGATTGCTCGGGCTTTGTGTCAGAATATTTACAGGATCACTCGGCCGGAATGGCAATTGCCGGGATCGGGCCTTTGCCGAGCTGAACCTGCGCACCGAAGATCTGGCTGATCAGCTCGAGCGAGAACAGGTGCGCATAGAGCAGCGGCAGAAGCCCGCTCTGCGCCCAGCCACGCAGCACGTCGCCGCGCACGTCACGCAGCTTTTCCTGATTGACCATCTGGAAGCCGCGGTAGACGAACGGCTGGTCATTGCCCTGCTGCTGGATGGCGACTTCGCCTTCCATGAGCAGGTCATGCTTCTTCAGCTCGTCGATGAAAGCCTGCGTGCGCTGACCGGCCTGTTCGAACTGCTCGCAGAAGCCAAGCGCGGCCTGCGTCGCTTCCGAAGGCTGGCCGTCGGTGAACAGCTCCTGCCCGTCAACCGAATCGCCGAGCAGGCCGGCGGACGGATCGAAGCACAGCGAAAGCTCTTCGCTGTTCGGGTTCAGCTTGGCGAGAAGGAACGGATAGCGGCGAACATAGGCCGGAATGTAGATCGGCTGGGTGACCTTGCCTTCTTCATCAACGAAGACATTGACGCCTTCGTTGAGGCCCATCAGTGCCAGCGGAACCGGATTGTCGCCCGAGGCGAAGATGATCGGATAATGGCGCGCAGCCTGAGGAAATTCCTCTGCCGTCAAAGGGATAGCGTGCTGACCGATGAGCCAGGGAGCCGCATCCGCGTTCTTGGCCTTCCACGTTGCATGGTCGCGGCTATTGAGCGGCATCAGATCGTTGTAGAACATCGGCAGGTTCGCTTGCGGCGCGCTGGCCATTGTGCATCTCTCCAAGAATCAGAACGTTCGCGCGGGCAAAACTCACTCTGGCCGCGACTTTGCGGGAATGGCGGTTCTTAGGGGCTGGCAGAAGGCCGCGCAAGCCGCGTCAGACAAGCTTTCCGGGGTTTAGCAGGCCTTTCGGATCCAGCGCCTGCTTGATCGCGCGCATGGTGGCGAGCATGGCCGGGTCGGCGAGTCGGGCGAGTTCATCGCGCTTGAGCCGCCCGATGCCGTGCTCGGCGGAGATCGAGCCGCCCCAGGCCGTTACCATGTCATGCACTTGCGCGCTGATCGCCTTGCCGTCTCCGGATTCCCATTCCGCGCGATCGGCACCTTCCGGCGCGATGACGTGGAAATGCACGTTGCCATCGCCGAGGTGTCCGAAACACACCGCGCGCGTGCCTGGCCAGTCGGCTTCGAGCCGGGGGACAGCAGCTTCGACGAAGGCCGGCATCTTCTCGACCGGGACGGAAATGTCATGCTGCATCGCCGGACCGAGGGCGCGCTCGGCGGGCGAGATGGTCTCGCGGATCAACCACAGGCGTTCGGCCTGGTCCTCGCTGGCGGCAATCGTGGCATCGGCAATCAGTCCGCGCTCGAAAGCGCTGGCGAGCAGTCTTTCGGCAATGTCCGGCAGTCTGTCAGCCGTCTCCGCATCGTCGGTGACCAGTTCGATCAGCGCGTGCCAGACATGCGGCCCGGCCAGCGGCGCGCGGGTATCGGGGAGATAGGCCTGCACCGCTTCAAGGCTGTGCTGGGGCAGGACCTCGAAGCCTTCGACCAGACCCGGCGCCATGTCTTCGGCCAGAAGCAGCAGGCTGCGCGCATCGTGGAGCGATGCCGTGCCTGCCCACATCACGCTGCGGCCCGCGATGCCCGGTGACAGGCGCAGCGTTGCAGCGGTGACGATGCCGAGCGTGCCTTCCGATCCGATCAGGACCTGCTTGAGGTCGAAGCCGCGGTTGTCCTTCTTGAGCGGGGTCAGCAGATCGAGCACCGAGCCGTCGGCCAGGACCGCCTCGATTCCCAGAACCAGCGCGCGCATTGAGCCATGGCGCAGCACTTGCGTACCACCGGCGTTTGTCGAGACCAGCCCGCCGATCGTGGCCGAACCCTTGCCGCCCAGCGTCAGAGGAAAGCGCAGGCCCTCCTTCTCCGCCGCTTCGTGCAGCACCTGCAGGATCACGCCGGCCTCGCAAGTTGCGGTGCGTCCGGCGACGTCGAGTGCGGTGATCCGGTTCATGCGGCGCAGCGACAGGACGATCTCGCGGCCTGTCTCGAAAGGCGTCGCCCCGCCGGACATGCCGCTGTTGCCGCCTTGCGGCACGATCGGCACGCCATGGCGCGCGCACAGCCTGACGAGGCCGGACACTTCCTCGGTGCTTGCCGGCGAGGCCAGCGCGAGGGCTGCGCCGGTATAGCGGCCGCGCCAGTCGGTCAGCCATGCGGCCATGTCGTCGGGATCGGTCGTCAGTCCCTTGGGCCCGAGCAGACGGGCCGCTTCTACAAGAAACGCTTCGCTCATCATCGCATCGGCTATTGCGACCCTGCCGAGAGGGCAATTCATTTTTGATTGCTGGCAGGTTAAGCAATGGTTCAACCCCGGAGACTAGGGGTAGGGGACGCGACAGGGCGCGGGATCAGGGGCGCCGGTTCGCCTGAGGGGCAGAAGAGAGTTCTTGCGCAAAAATGCCTAGTTTCTTCAATCTGCTGGCATCGATGGGCATGCTGCTGACCATTCCGGTTGCTGCGCCTGTCGCCGGGCCGGAAGGCGATGCGCAATGGGCGGCGGCCACGATTCCGGCAGGCTCGCCCCTGTTCGATGAAGATTTTGGCCAGGGGCCATACGCGTCCTTCATCCTCGATGGCCTTGCCGATCAGGGGTGGGACCAGATGCGGATCGAACAGCGCATGATCATCCGCATCGCGCCGCGCCTGCCCAGCCAGATGTATGCCCCGATGCCGGCCGCACCGCAGCCTCCGCGCTTCTACGAGCGCAAGACCGACAAGTGCCTGCCCATCACCAACATTGCGGGTGTGCAGATCGAATCGCAGGACCGCCTGCTGCTGATCACGCGCAGCCGCAAGCTGATCGGCGCGAGCCTCGACAAGTCCTGCCGTGCGCGCGATTTCTATTCCGGCTTCTACGTCGAGCGGAACGAGGACGGGCAGCTTTGCGCAGGGCGCGACACCATCCATTCGCGGGCCGGGGCGAACTGCGCGATCACCAGGATGCGCGAACTTGTTCCCGATGATGACTGAACCCGCCTCTCGCGCGCGGATTTCTTGACTTTTCGGGCCATATCGTCATAGCGCGCTGACAGTGCTGGCGGCGTCTTGCAATGCAAGCTGTCCAGCGGGCGCGATAGTGATTGCGCCGCCTCTAGTTCTCGGAAAAATGCCTGCATGAAGTTTGCCGATCTCGGCCTCTCGGATGAATTGCTCCAGTCGGTGCTCGATGCCGGCTATGATGAGCCCACTCCGATCCAGGCGCAGGCAATTCCCGCCGTCCTGATGATGAAGGACATCATCGGCATCGCCCAGACCGGCACCGGCAAGACCGCCGGGTTCGTGCTGCCGATGATCGATATTCTCGCCCATGGCCGCCGTCGCGCGCTGATGCCGCGCTCGCTGATTCTCGAACCGACGCGCGAACTCGCCGCGCAGGTGGCCGAGAACTTCGAGAAGTACGGCAAGAACCACGACTTGAAGATGGCGCTGCTGATCGGTGGCGTGCAGATGGGCGATCAGGTCAAGGCGCTGTCCGAAGGCGTCGACGTGCTGATCGCCACGCCCGGCCGGTTGATGGACCTGTTCGAGCGCGGCAAGATCCTGCTCACCGGCTGCGAGATGCTGGTGATCGACGAGGCTGACCGCATGCTCGACATGGGCTTCATCCCGGATATCGAGACGATCTGCTCGCGCCTGCCGACGACGCGCCAGACGCTGCTGTTCTCGGCAACGATGCCGCCGCCGATCAAGAAGCTGGCCGACAAGTTCCTGTCGAACCCCAAGTCGATCGAAGTGGCGCGCCCTGCCGCCACGAACACCAACATCGCCCAGTTTAAGGTCCGCTGCACCTCGCGCCAGAAGCGCGAAGTGCTGCGCCAGCTGCTGCGCACCGACAACGTCACCACCGCCATCGTCTTCGCCAACCGCAAGACGACCGTGCGCGAACTCGCCAAGTCGCTGCAGCGCCACGGCTTTGCCGCCGGTGAAATCCACGGCGACATGGACCAGAGCGCGCGCAACGCCGAACTGCAGAAGTTCAAGGACGGCGACATCTCGATCCTCTGCGCCTCGGACGTCGCCGCGCGCGGGCTCGATGTGAAGGGCGTGAGCCACGTCTTCAACTTCGACACGCCCTGGCACCCGGACGACTACGTCCACCGCATCGGCCGCACCGGCAGAGGTGGAGCAACGGGCCGCGCCTTCACGCTGGTGGCATCCGAAGATGCCGAGGCGATCGACAACGTCGAGAAGCTGCAGGGCACCAAGATCCCCGAGTTCAAGCTCGAGATCGCCGAGAAGGTAGAACGCAAGCCCCGCGAGGCCAAGCCGGAGCGGAGCGAGGAAGAGCCGAAGCGCGAAAGCCGCCGTGAGCGTCCCGCGCGCGAGGAACGCAAGCCCCGCACCGAACGCGAACCGCGTGCAGAAGCCCGCCCGGAACGCGCCCCGCGCCGCGAACAGCACAGCTACCGCGACCACTCCGAACCGCCGTCGAAGCCGGGCGAGTGGAACGGGCCGATTCCGGAATTTCTGGCGGTTTCGGCGCTTTAGGCGCTGGTATGATCACGCAAGGTCTAGAAAATCTGCTCGGATGGTCTTCGGTCCGAAGTCCAAAAAATGGACTTCGATATTTGTTGCCTGAAGGCCAACGACCAGACCCAAACCAAATGTTGGGTGGTTGACTTTATCCTTCAAGCTAAATTTGGCCTTCGGTTGAGCTGTCTGAAGCTTTGCGTCCTTCTTCCGCTGCTTTTTGCTACGACTGGCTGAGGTGTTGAAGCCTTTTGCACGCAACTCATCCTGCTCGTGCATGATTTCTTGAAGGTCGCTTGTGTCTCGTGGTGCCTCGGCATCATCCGGGTGCGACAGAGGGAATCTCGGCCCCTGAATGATGGTCAGGCCATCATTTCGATTACTCCGACGCCCCATCTGATGCCCTCCATGTGAGAGTTTAGCTGGCCACCTTCACAAAGCTGTCAATCACGCGCTTGCGGCCACCGCCCTCGAAATCGATCTCCAGCTTGTTGCCTTCCTGCTCGGCCACGGTGCCATAGCCGAACTTCTCGTGGAACACGCGCGCGCCCACGCCGATGTCGCTGCGTGGCTTGGCGGCGAAGCTGGCGGCGCTGCGGGTGGGTTCGGCGATGCGGCGGGGGGCGGGGTTGAAGGTTTGCGCGGCGGCGCGTTGCCAACCGGGGCCGCGCGAGGCCGCTCGGCCAGCGTTGGCTTGGGCGACGTGGGCGAAGGGATCGTCGCGCTCGCTCCAGTTGGCGCGCCACATCGATGCGCCGCCTGACAGCGTGGTTTCCTCCTCGATGTGATCGGCGGGCAGTTCACCGATGAAGCGCGAGGGGATCGAACTGGTCCACTGGCCATAGATCTGGCGATTGGCGGCGTGGAGGATCGTGCAGCGCCTGCGGGCGCGGGTGATCGCGACGTAGGCGAGGCGGCGCTCCTCCTCAAGCGAGGCGAGGCCACCTTCGTCCAGCGAGCGCTGCGAGGGGAACACGCCTTCTTCCCAACCGGGCAGGAACACGTTGTCGAATTCCAGCCCCTTGGCGGCGTGGATGGTCATGATCGTGACCTTGTCCTCGTCGGCGGCGTTCTCGTTGTCCATGACGAGGCTGACGTGTTCGAGGAAGTCCCCCAGCGTCTCGTATTCCTCCATCGCGCGAGCGAGTTCGGTGAGGTTTTCGAGCCGTCCGGCGGCTTCGGCGGTCTTTTCAGCCTGCAGCGCGGCGGTGTAGCCGCTTTCGTCGAGGATCGTGCGGGCAAGTTCTGCCGGAACCAGCTGCTTCGCCGCATCGCGCCACCGGGCGAAATCCCGCATAAGGGCGGCGAGCGTGTTGCGGGCGCGGGCTGGCAGTTCGTCGGTATCGAGGATTTCGACCGCCGCCAGCGAGAGCGGAATGCTCCGCGCCCGCGCATGGCGGTGCAGCTTCTCCAAGGTCTTGTCGCCAAGGCCGCGCTTGGGCGTGTTGTAGATCCGCTCGAAGGCGAGATCGTCCTGCGGGCTGGCGATCTGGCGCAGATAGGCCAGCGCATCGCGGATTTCGGCGCGCTCGTAGAAGCGGAAGCCGCCGACGATGCGGTAGCCCATGCCGATCTGGATGAAGCGGTCTTCGATCGTGCGCGTCTGGAACTGGGCGCGGACGAGGATGGCGATGCGATCGAGCGGTGCGCCTTCGCGCTCCAGTCGCTCGATCTCCTCGCCGATCCGCCGCGCTTCTTCAGGCGCGTCCCACACGCCGATCACGCGAACCTTGTCGCCGCCGTCGACCTCGGTCCACAGCGTCTTGCCGAGGCGTTCGGAGTTCTCCGCGATCAGGCCCGAGGCCGCGCCGAGGATGTGCGGGGTGGAGCGGTAGTTCTGTTCGAGGCGGATCACCTTGGCGCCCGGAAAATCCTTCTCGAACCGCAGGATATTGGCGACTTCCGCGCCGCGCCAGGAATAGATCGACTGGTCGTCGTCCCCCACCACGCAGATGTTCTTGCGGTTCTGGGCCAGCAGGCGCAGCCACAGGTACTGCACCGCGTTGGTGTCCTGATACTCGTCCACCATCACGTACTTGAAGCGCTGCTGCCAGGATTCCAGCACCTCGCGCTCACGCCGGAAGATGTTGAGCATGTGCATCAAGAGGTCGCCGAAATCGCAGGCGTTCAACTCGCGCAGGCGGTTCTGGTAGAGCGCGTAGAAGCGCTGGCCCTTGCCGTTGGCATAGGCCTCGTTCTCCAGCGCATCGAGATCGCCGGGGTTCAGGCCGCGGTTCTTCCACTTGTCGATCAGGCCGGCGAGCTGCTTGGCTGGCCAGCGCTTGTCGTCCACGCCCTCGGCCACGATCAGCTGCTTGAGCAGGCGCAACTGGTCGTCGGTGTCGATGATCGTGAAGTTGCTTTGCAGGCCGACGAGTTCGGCATGGCGGCGCAGCATCTTGGCGGCGATGGAATGGAACGTACCGAGCCACGGCATGCCTTCCACCGCCGGGCCGATCAGGTTGCCGACCCGCTCGCGCATTTCGCGCGCGGCCTTGTTGGTGAAGGTCACGCACAGGATCTCGCTCGGCCAGGCGAGCCGCTGGCGCAGCAGATTGGCGAGGCGTGCCGTGAGCGCGGCGGTCTTTCCGGTGCCTGCGCCCGCCAGCATCAGCACCGGCCCTTCGGTCGTCGTCACCGCCTCGCGCTGGGGCGGATTGAGGCTGTCGAGCCAGCTCTGATCTTGATTCGCAATCTGGGACACCGGGGAACGGTTAGAGAACATTCCCCGATGTCACAAGGGTGCGAGAGGACCGGCTTCAGTCCTCGTAGTTCTCGTAATAGTCCGCGTTGTAATCGGAATGCTCATGGTAGGCGGCGGCCTTGTTATCCCGCTCGTTATGCTGCTTGAGCTCTTCCTTCTCGTACCATTTGCCGACCTTCTCCGAGGATTTCGACACCACGACAGCCGTGCCTGCGCCGATCATCGCGCAGGAACCCAGCCAGAGCAGGCCCAGACAACCCAGGCCCATAAGCACGTTGCGAAGCAGGTCAGTCACAAATCCCCCGAATCAATACCCGCGATATCGATAGCGCCGCTGCGGTTAACGCCGCGCTTCTCCGGCGATCCTGTCTGGCGCCCGCCCCGTCTCAGGTCCGGGAACCGCAGCGTGAAGCAACGCTTGGCCTGAGACTTCGGGTGCAAAAGAAGAATTCAGGAGAATCCAGATGCGAAACCTTTTTGCCGCGAGCGCGCTTGCGCTTGCTGTCGCGTCGGCCCCGGCCATCGTCTCGGCCCAGTCGACCACACCGCCCGCGCCATCGAGCACCACGTCAACGCCGGACAGCACTTCGCCAACGGGGCAGGACACCACTGCTCCGACGACGGCCACGGGCACGTTCTCTCCCACCCCGGACCAGCAACTGGTGATCGATGCATGGGCCGCAGAGCAGAAGGCCAAGTACAGCGCGTGGCCACCGACCTACCAGGAATATTTCTGGACGCTCGATACCGACCAGCAGAAGGGCTGGTGGGCGCTGACCGACGAACAGAAGGCGCAGATCTATGCCATGACGCCGGAACAGCGCACGCAGGTCTGGCCGTCGATCGTGGCGCAGATTTCGGGCCGCGCAGTGCCGTCCTCGGGCGCTACTCCGGCCCAGCCCAATCCCGGCATGGGCGAGCCCGCGACGCCTGCTACCCCTGCCGAACCGGCAACGCCTCCCTCGCGCGGGATGAGCAGCATGGATAGCAGCACAACCGGCAACATGACGCAGCCGCCCGCATCGGCGATGAACAAGAAGTACCCGGTGTGCAGCAAGACGGTGACCGACAGCTGCCGCAATCGTGGCGGCGTCTGAATCAGTCAGACATATGTTGGTCGAGAAGGGCGCCGGGCAACTGGCGCCCTTTTCGCGTTGGCAGCAGTTGACCGGCGCGGACGGCGGGCCAAAGAGCATGTCTGCGACAACAGGGGGAGAGCGCGCCGATGGATCCGATTCGCCAGCATGGCCGCGTGCTCACCGCCAGCCTCGTCGGCACGGCGGTGGAGTTCTACGACTTCTACATCTACGCCACGGCCGCGGCGCTGGTGATCGGCCCGCTTTTCTTCCCGACCGAATCCGAAGCCGCGCAGACGCTACTGTCGTTCATGACCTTCGGCCTCGCCTTCTTCGCGCGACCGGTGGGCGCCATCGCGTTCGGCCACTTCGGAGACCGCATCGGCCGCAAGTCCACGCTCGTCGCCTCGCTCATGCTGATGGGCGGATCGACCTTCCTGATCGCCTTCCTGCCCACTTACGCGATGGTCGGCTGGGTCGCGCCGGCACTGCTGTGCCTGCTGCGCTTCGGACAGGGCCTCGGCCTTGGCGGAGAGTGGGGCGGAGCATCGCTGCTCGCCGTGGAGAACGCACCGAGAGGATGGGAGGCGCGCTTCGGCAGTGCACCGCAGCTGGGCGCGCCGCTGGGCTTCCTCTGTGCCAATGGGCTGTTCCTGCTCCTCGGCAAGGGGCTTTCGGATGCCGACTTCGCCGCTTGGGGCTGGCGCGTGCCGTTTCTGGCAAGCGCGCTGCTGGTCGGTCTCGGCCTGTGGGTGCGGCTCAAGATTGGCGAGACGCCCGCCTTTCGTGAGGCGCTGGAGAAGGCGGAGCCGCCCAAGGTGCCGGTGGGCTCGCTGTTCCGCAATCACCTCGGCGCGGTGCTGGCCGGGATCGCGGGCGTGGTCGCGTGTTTTGCGATCTTCTACCTCGCGACGACTTTCGCGCTGTCCTTCGCCACGACCAAGCTGGGCTATGCCAAGCAGGAGTTCCTGAGCGTCCAGCTGGGCGCCAACACGTTCCTGGCGCTCGGCATCCTGATCGCTGGTTACTGGGCGGACAAGGCCTCCGCACGGCGCGTGCTGGGCACGGGTGCGGCACTCACGATCATCGTGGGCATGCTGTTCGGGACCGGGCTTGGCTCGTCCTCGCTGCCGGTGGTCTTTGCCACGCTGGCGAGCGCGCTGTTCGTGATGGGCCTCGCCTACGGACCGCTCGGCGCCTGGCTGCCGACGCTCTACCCGGTGGAAGTGCGCTACACGGGCATTTCGGTGGCGTTCAACATGGGCGGGATCATCGGCGGCGCATTGGCCCCGTTCGCAGCGGCATGGCTCGCCGGGGTTGGGGGCACGGCATACGTTGGGCTGTTCCTGACGCTGGCTGGCGCGATGACTCTGGCAGGCGTGCAGTTCTCGCCGAAGCGGGCTGCCTAGGACTTCAACCGCATCAGCGTGATCAGCGCCTTGCCGACCTTGCGCTCTGCATCGACCTCGCACACGCGCACGTCGGGCACTTCCTTGGCCGCCGTCTCGAGGCAGATCCACGTCGCCTCGCCGATCCAGCCAAGCCGGGTAAGCCGGTCGATCGCCACCGCGCCCGCGCCGGTGCCATAGGGTGGATCGAGCATGACGAGGTCGAGCGGCTGCTTGACCGGGCCGAGGCTGAGTACGGATGAAGCGCGCACGTCGCACTGCGGGGCACAGCGCAAGGCGGCGATATTCGCGCGGATCGTGCGGATCGCGCCTGCATCCTGTTCCACGAAGATCGCGGACGCCGCGCCGCGCGACAGCGCCTCAAGGCCGAGCGCGCCCGAGCCTGCGAACAGGTCAGCCACGGTCAGGTCCTCGAAGCTGCCAAGGCGGCTGGCGAGCATCGAGAACAGCGTCTCGCGCGTACGGTCGGCGGTGGGGCGGGTGGTGTCGCCCTCGGGCGCGCGCAGGGGGCGTCCGCGCCATTCTCCAGCGATAATCCTCATTTCGTCTTCAGCGTCTTGCGGAAGCGTTCGACCATGACTTGCGGTATCTCCTCGACGGAGCCGCGCTGCAGGTCGGCCAGTTCGAACGGACCATAGCTGATGCGCAGCAGGCGCGAGACTTCTAGGCCGAGGTGTTCGAGCACGCGCCGCACTTCGCGGTTCTTGCCCTCGGTCAGGGTCAGTTCGATCCACTTGTTGCGATTGGCGCTGCGCTCTAGATTGGCGTTGATCGGGCCATAGCGGACGCCGTCGATCTCGACGCCTTCCATCAGTTCCTCGAGCCGCGCCTGCGTGATGTCCCCGAACGTGCGGGCGCGGTAGGTGCGGGGGATGCCGGTGGAGGGCAGCTCCAGCGCGCGCTTCAACTCGCCGTCGTTGGTCATCAGCAACAGCCCCTCGGTATTCACGTCGAGGCGGCCGACCGGCATGACGCGCGGGGCGTCCTTGGGCATGGCATTGCGCAGGGCGGTGTAGATCGTCGGGCGTCCGGTCGGGTCGCGCTCTGCCGTGATCAGGCCTGCAGGCTTGTGGAAGCGGAACAGGCGCGGCGCGGCAATCGGGCCGACCATCTTGCCATCGACGCTTACGCCCTTGAGGCTGGTGAGCAGCGTGGCGGGGGTGGTGACCACCTCGTCGCCGATCTTGACGCGGCCTTCCTCGATCATGCGCTCCACTTCGCGGCGGCTGGCTATGCCGGCGCGGGCGAGCAGCTTGGCGATGCGGTCGCCCTCGCGCTCGGACCCGTCGGCGTTGGGGGCGCGCTTGGCAGGAACCACCGGCTGCGACGTGCGGGGCGCGCCGCTGCGCATCGAGAAAGGCTTCTTTTCAGGTGTGCCGGGCCGAGGGCTGAACCGCTTCGGCCGATCGCCACCGTTTCTTGGGGGAAAAGTCATGGGGCAGCCCTTACGCGAGAACGTGCAATCCGTCACCCCGAGTCATCTACCTCTGGCGCCGATGGAATAGGCCGCTAGTCTGCCAGCAACATTTGAGGGAGCGACTGCACCAATGAGCACCGAGGCCAGTGACCGGAACCTGTGGGACTCGGTGCGCCCCTATCTCGAGAAGGAATCGCTGGCCGCATTCTTCCTCGGCGTATCCTCTGGCTTCCCCTACGCCATGATCGGCGCGACGCTGACGACGCGGCTGGCGCAGGACGGGATCGACAAGAAGACGGTGACTGCCTTCACGCTGGCGTTTCTCGTCTACAACCTCAAGATTTTCTGGGCCTGGCTGGTCGATGGCGTGCATCTGCCGCTGCTGGGGCGGTTGGGGCAGCGCGTTTCGTGGATGCTGCTGGCGGGGTCGATGGTAATGGCTGCGGTCGCCAATCTGGCGCTGGTCGATCCGGCGGCGGACATCGGCGCTACCGTGCTGGCGGCGGTGCTGGTCGGCGTGGCGGGCGCGACGTTTGACATCGTGATCGACGCCTACCGCATCGAGACGCTGAAACCCTACCAGCTCGGCACCGGCTCGGGCATGAGCCAGTACGGCTGGCGCATCGGCTCGGCTGGCGCTGGCGCGCTGGCGCTGTTCATGGCGGCGCGTTCGGGGTGGAGCGCGGCCTATCTCGCCTGTGCGTTGTTCGCCCTGCCGGCCATGTTCACGGCGCTGATCCTGGGTGAGCCCGAACGCCACCGCGAACCGACCACGCGCAAAGGGGTGGGCGAGGTGATCGCCTCGATCATCGGCCCGTTCGGCGAGTTCTTCCGCCGCCACGGCGCTTGGCTGGTGCTGCTGTTCATCCTCGTCCACAAGGTGGGCGACACGCTGGCGAACCTCACTTTCCGCCTGCTGTTCGACGACCTTGGCTTCACCAATGACGAGATCGCACTGTGGGACGTCGGCGTGGGGTTCTGGGCCTACCTGATCGGCGTGTTCATCGGCGGCGTGGCTTACGCGAAGATGGGCCTCAAGCGCTCGGTCCTGCTGGCGCTGGTGCTGATGGCGGTTTCCAACCTGTCGTTCGCGGCGCTTGCTGCAGCGGGCCATTCCAACCTCGGCATGGCGGGCGCGATCGGGTTCGAGAACATCGCTTCAGGCTATGGCGGCGTCGTCGTCGTCGCCTACTTCTCGGCGCTGTGCGACTTGCGCTACACGGCAGCGCAATATGCCCTGATCTCCGCTGCCGCCAGCATCGTCGGGCGCTTTGCCACGGGAACGACCGCGGGGGCGCTGATCGAGAGCATGGGCTACGTGAACTTCTACCTGCTCACCACCGTGCTGGCGCTGCCGGGCATCGTGCTGTTCTGGTGGATGAGCCGCAGCGGGCTGGTCGACGCGGCGATGGGCACTGCGGGCGAAGACGAAGGCTAGTCGGGAATCTCTTCATTCAGCCGCAGCACTTCGCCTGCCAGATAGAGCGAGCCGACGATCAAAACATCGCCCTCGGGCGGTAGCGCTGCCAGCGCCTCGGGCACGGTCGCAAAGCTGCCAACCGGAAGGCTCGTGAACGGCGCGAAGTCTGCAGGTTTGTGCGCATCGTGTCCCGGAGCAGGCACGACCGAAATCGACAGGGCCCGGTCCGCCAGCGGCTTGAGGATCGCCGAAGGGTCCTTGTTCGCCAGCATGCCCATGATCAGGTGTACCGGCGGCTGGCTTTCGAGATGCCGCGCGATGGCACGCCCGGCATCGGGGTTGTGCCCGCCATCGAGCCAGACGGTGCGCCCGCCTGCCAAGTCTGTCAGCGGACCATGCCCCAGACGCTGCAACCGCGCAGGCCAGCGTGCATCGACAATACCCTTGCCCACTGCGCCCAATGTCACCTGCACCGCCCGTTGGTGGCGGATCATCGCGACGGCCAGCGCTGCGTTCTCGGCCTGATGCGTGCCGGGCAGCGCGGGAAGGGGCAGCGGCAATTCGCCGTGCGCGTCGCGATAGAGGATGGAACCCGCGATCTCGGCATCCCAATCCCGCCCGCGCATGACCAACGGCGCGCCGATCCGTGCTGCCGTCTCGGCCACCGAATCCGCGGCAATCTGCGGATAGGCCATCGTCACCAGCGGCACGCCGGGCTTGGCGATGCTTGCCTTTTCGAACGCAATTCGAGCGAGCGGGTCGGTCGGCACGCCGTCTTCGGGTGCGAGCAGGAACGCTTCGTGGTCGAAGCCCAGCGTCGCGATACCGCACACCGCCGCAGTCGGCATCACGTTGGTCGCGTCGAGCCTGCCGCCGAGGCCGGTCTCGATAACGCAAGCATCGGCCGGGGTTCGGGCATAGGCGAGGAACGTGGCGACGGTCGTCACCTCGAAGAAGCTGGGCTCCAGCCCTTCGCCCGCGTCCAGCACTTCCTTGAGCAGCGCGGCGAGCAGCTCGTCCTCGATCAGCTTGCCGGCGATGCGGATGCGCTCGTTGTAGCGGACGAGATGCGGCTTGGTGGCGGAATGGACCGTCAGTCCTTCAGCCTCGAGAATGTACCGCAGGTAGCTGCAGGTCGAACCCTTGCCGTTGGTCCCGGCAACATGGAACACCGGCGGCAAGCGGTTCTGCGGATTGCCGACGCGTTCGCAAAGCTCGCGCACAGTATCGAGGCCGAGCCGCCCCGATGGCAGCGAAAGCGCGCCAAGCCGGTCAAGCTGCGCCTGAACCGCCTTGTTCTCGGAGATCGCGAAGTCCTTCATCGAAGGCTCCGATCAGGCCGCCGCCTTGCCCGCCATCAGGTAGTCGATCACTTGCGCCAGCGTGACCTTCAGGTCGCGGCGGTGCGTCACCATGTCGACCATGCCGTGCGCGTGGAGATATTCGGCGCGCTGGAAACCTTCGGGCAGCTTCTCGCGGATCGTGTCCTGGATGACGCGCTGTCCGGCAAAGCCGATCAGCGCACCCGGCTCGGCAATCTGCACGTCGCCGAGCATCGCATAGGACGCGGTGACGCCGCCGGTCGTCGGGTCGGTCAGCACCACGATATAGGGCAGGCCCGCTGCGTGAAGGCGTGCAATCGCAACGGTAGAACGCGGCATCTGCATCAGCGAGAGGATGCCTTCCTGCATGCGCGCACCACCTGCTGCGGTGACGGCGATGTAAGGGCACTTCTCCCTGATCGCACGCTCGGTGCCGGCGATGAAGGCGTTGCCCACGGCCATGCCCATCGAGCCGCCCATGAACGCGAATTCCTGCACACCGACGACGGCCTTCTGGCCCTCGATCCGCCCGAACGCATTGGTCAGCGCATCGGCGTGGGGGTTTGCTGCGCGGGCAGCCTTCAGGCGGTCGACGTACTTCTTGCTGTCGCGGAACTTGAGCGGGTCTTCCTTGACCTTCGGCGCGGGCAGCAGTTCGTAGCCAGCATCAAGCAGCTGGTCGAACCGTGCGTCGGCGCCAATGCGGCCGTGGTGGTCGCAATGCGGGCAGACCGAGAGGTTGTCCTCGTACTCCTTGGTGAACAGCATCTCGCTGCACGAAGGGCACTTGATCCACAGGTTGTCGGGGGTGTCCCGCTTCGGCGTGAAGGGGAGGGCGTTACGGACCTTGTTGAGCCAACTCATGCCCGAAAATCCTTACAATGCGCCCTTGCGGGCAGAGTGGACGGCAGCGGCCAGCGCGGCGGTCAATTCCTTCACCGGGCCAGCAGCATCCGCGCCGTGCTTGGCGACAAGGTCGACCAGCGCCGATCCGACGACGACGCCGTCGGCAACCTTGGCGATCGCCTCGGCCTGTTCGGGCGTGCGCACGCCGAAGCCGACGGCAACCGGGATCGCCGCCGAAGCCTTGATCCGCGCCACGGCTTCATCAATCGAGGCCTGCGCTGCTTGCTGCATGCCGGTGATCCCGGCGACCGAGACGTAATAGAGAAAGCCGGACGAGCCTTCGAGCACGGCGGGCAGCCGGGCATGGTCCGTCGTCGGCGTGGCGAGGCGGATCAGCGACACGCCTGCCGTGCGCAGGGCGGGCCCAAGCTCCGGGTCTTCCTCGGGCGGAATGTCGACGCAGATCACGCCATCGACGCCAGCCTTGACGCATTCGGCGGCGAACCAGTCGGCCCCACGGATCGTCATCGGATTGGCATAGCCCATCAGCACCAGCGGCACTTCGGGATGACGCGCGCGAAACTCGCTGGCGATGCGCAGGATGTCGGCAGTCTTGGTGCCCGCGCCGAGCGAGCGCAGGTTCGCCAGCTGGATGGCCGGACCATCGGCCATCGGATCGGTGAAGGGCATGCCCAGCTCGATCACGTCCGCACCACCTTCGACGAGCGCGTCGAGGATGGAGGCGGTGGCGTCAGGCGTCGGATCACCGCCGGTGACGAAGGTGACTAGCGCGGGGCGTCCCTTGGCGAAGGCGTTGGACAAACGGCTCACAGCGAAACCCCCAGGTGCTCCGCCACGGAAAAGATGTCCTTGTCGCCCCGTCCGCAGAGGTTGGCGAGGATGATCTGGTCCTTGCCCATCGTTGGCGCGACCTTCTTGACTGCCGCGATGGCGTGGGCAGGTTCGAGCGCGGGGATGATGCCTTCGGTGCGGCAGAGCAGCTGGAAGCCGTCGAGCGCCTCCTTGTCGGTCACCGAGGTGTAGTCCACGCGGCCGATTTCCTTGAGCCACGAGTGCTCAGGCCCGATGCCGGGATAGTCGAGGCCCGCCGAGATCGAGTGGCCTTCGGTGATCTGGCCGTCCTCGTCCTGCAGAAGATAGGTCTTGTTGCCGTGGAGGATGCCGGGGCGTCCGCCTGCCAGCGAAGCGGCGTGCTCCTTGTCCAGCCCATGCCCCGCCGCTTCGACACCGAGCATCTTGACGCTGGCATCGTCGAGGAACGGGTGGAACAGGCCGATGGCGTTCGATCCGCCCCCGATCGCGGCGACCAGCAGGTCGGGCAGGCGGCCGATGCGGTTGAGCATCTGCGCGCGCGCTTCCTTGCCGATCACGCTCTGGAAATCGCGGACCAGTTCCGGGTAGGGGTGCGGACCAGCGGCAGTGCCGATGATGTAGAACGTGTTGTGGACGTTCGCGACCCAGTCGCGCAGCGCCTCGTTCATCGCGTCCTTGAGCGTGCCCGCGCCCGCGGTCACCGGCACGACTTCCGCGCCGAGCAGCTTCATGCGGAACACGTTGGGCTTCTGCCGCTCCACGTCGGTTGCGCCCATGAAGATCACGCAAGGCAGGCCGAAGCGCGCGCAGACCGTGGCGGTGGCGACGCCGTGCTGGCCGGCGCCGGTCTCGGCGATGATCCGCGTCTTGCCCATGCGCATGGCGAGCAGGATCTGGCCGATGCAGTTGTTGATCTTGTGCGCGCCGGTGTGGTTCAGCTCGTCGCGCTTGAACCAGACCTGTGCGCCGCCCAGTTCCTCGGTGAGGCGGGGCGCAAAATAGAGCGGGCTCGGGCGGCCGACATAGTGTTCGAGCAGGTCGTCGAACTCGGCCTGGAATGCCGGGTCGGCCTTGGCCTTGCGATATTCCTGCTCGAGATCGAGGATCAGCGGCATCAGCGTTTCGGCGACATAGCGGCCACCGAACTGACCGAAATGGCCGCGTTCGTCGGGCTGGTTGCGGAAGCTGTTGGGAGTCTGCGCGTTCATGGCCCCGCGCTTGGCAGAGCGTTACGGGAAAGTCCAGATTTGCAATGCCTGCACCTTTGGGGCAGGGGCGGTGCAAGGCTCCGATGCTGCATTGCGGCAACCTGCACGATCCGTTCATGTGCGGGCAATCTCGGGCAGACTAGAGCGCTCTGGCAACGTCGTGAAGGCGGCTCCGAAAGGGGTCGCCTTTTGCCGTTATAATAATGGCCAAGTAAATCGCAAAAGTAACGGCTTTTGTTAGTCTGCCGAATGTTGCAGCTTTGTCACAACTCCTCTGCCATTTGAATTGTATGTGATTTTCGTCATTGTCAGCGAAATGGCACGGACCTACCTGATCCCTCGCCACCTTCACAGAAGGGGCCAAAAAGTCAGGAGTAAAATCTATGCGTCTGGTTCTTATCTCTCTCGCAGCCTCGCTTGTTGCTGCTACCCCGGCTCTCGCCAACGAAGCTCGCGTCGAAGCACGCGGCGGTGTTGCCTGGAGCAACGGTGACAGCGAAGCGATCGCTGGCGTTGCCGCTGGTTACGACTACGACCTCGGTTCGACCGCGTTCGTCGGCGCCGAAATCTCGGCCGACAAGATCCTTGACGGTGCGGCCAACCGCGTTGGCGTCGGCTTCAGCGGCCGCGTTGGTGCGAAGATCGCCGAAGTCGGCAAGCTCTACGCTGTGGGCGGTTACACCACCAAGTTCTGCGAACTCTGCGACGGCACCTGGACTGCAGGCGCTGGCTACCAGCACTCGTTCGGCAAGCTCTATGGCAAGGTCGAATACCGTCACTTCTTCGTGAAGGACAGCACGATCGACGTTGACGCTGTGGCCGTCGGCCTCGGCGTGAAGTTCTGATCGAACGCACGCGACAAGCGAAATGAAGCGGGCGGCCTCGGAAGAGGTCGCCTCTTTTTCGTTCAGGCGGTGCGGGCGTTGAAGCAGAACGTCCGGATGCGGTCCGCGTCCTTGACGCCGGGCGCGCTTTCCACGCCGGAAGACACGTCGACCAGCGTCGTCCCGGTCCCGCGCACGGCATCCGCCACGTTGGCAGGAGACAGGCCGCCAGCGAGGCCCCACGGCAGCGGCCCTTTGTACGCGCGCAGCAGGTCCCAGTCGAACGCAAGGCCAAGGCCCCCGGGCAGCGCCGCGCCCTTGGGCGTCTTGGCATCGAACAGGATAAAGTCGGCCACCCCGGCAAAGGCATCGGCCTGGGCCACATCGCCGGGTCCCGCCACGGAAATCACCTTCCACACCGGCTTGCCGAAACGGGCACGGATCGCGGCGGCGCGGCCTGCGTTTTCCTTGCCGTGCAACTGGATGGCGTCCAGCCTCGCCGCTGCCACGGCATCGCCCAGCGCGGCGTCGTCGGCATCGACGAACACGCCAACGCGCATGAGTTTGCCTTCGGCCTGTGCGGCAAGGGCAGGGGCATCCGCCAGTTTCAGAAAGCGCGGCGAGGGCGGGAAAAAGTTGAAGCCGACATGGCTCGCGCGCGCCTCTACAGTGGCGGCAAGCGCTTCGCGGGTGGTCACCCCGCAGATCTTGATCGAAGGTCCGGGCATCGGCGGCGCGTTACGGGGAACGCGCCGCTCGTGTCAATCAGGCCGCAAGTTGGGCGTCAGGGTGCCAGTTCGTAGCTGACGTTGACCGTGACGGTCATTTCCAGCTCGCCCGCGGCGACCGGCGATGCCTTCGGGGCAGAGGCCATTTCCGCGCGCGCGAACATGATCGGCGGCTGCGGCGGCGGGGCCCAGCCACCGTTTTCGCTGATCGAAAGAATGCGTACCACGCGCAGGCCGGCAGCCTTGGCGTAGAGATCGGCGCGCGCCCGCGCCTTGGTCATCGCCGCCACCCGCGCTTCGTCCAGCGCGCCCTCGGGGCTGTCGATCATGAAGCTCGGGCCGTTGACCTGGTTGGCCCCTGCCGAGACCAGCGTGTCGATCACCCTGCCATACTGGTCGAGCTTGCGCTGGCGGACCGAAACCTGATTGGTTGCCTGATAGCCGATGATCACCGGGTCCTGCTGCTCATAGGAGCCGTCGGGCAGGCGCTTGGGCTGGCCATAGACCGGGTTCACCGAAAGGTTGCTGGTCTGGATGTCGCGCTCGGCGATACCCGCCTTCTTCAGCGCTGCGATCACCGCGGTCATGCGCTGGGCATTCTCGGTCAGAGCCTCCGCCGCCGTCTTGCCCTGCGTGGTGACACCGGCATTGAACACGGCGAGGTCCGGGGGCCGGGCCACCTTGCCCTCGGCCGCAATGCTCAGCAGCGTGTTGCCGGCGGCGACCACCGGGCCAGCGGAAACGGTCTGGGCATGGGCGCTCGGCGCCATGGCTGCGCCAGCCAGCGCAGCAAGCGGCAGCGCGGCAAGAAGGGGTGCGGATCTGAAGAACTTCACGGGGCTGTCTCCTGTTGGTTGCAGCAAAACTTGCCCAGTCCAACTGTCGCACACCTGAACTGGTGCCCGTTCAAACGCGAAACGCGGGATTAATCCTTCGCGGTTATGTGATGTTCATGTTGGTGAGGGGGAATGGATGAAGCGTGCCCGACTGATTCTTGGTGTTGCGCTGGCGGGTCTGCTGGCCGGCTGCGCTGCCGAGCCCGACGAATATCCGCTGAGCCGCAAGCAGGCTTATGACAAGCTGCTCTCCGCCCGGATCGAATCCTCGGGCGACGGGCCGTTCTTCCGCTTGCGGACCACGATCACCGGCAATGGCGGCTCCGAAGTGACCTATGACGCGCTCGGCGACATGGCGCACCGCATCTGCCACATGCACCTGACCGAGCTTGAGCCCGAGCGGACCAAGGTCAAGGTGACCTGCGAGGGCGGCGGTGCGGGCGAAGGCGCGGCGGCGGGCATGGCCCACAACATGATCCGCAACCGCGTGATCGAACTGGTCGATGCCACGCTCAAGGACCGCCCGTTCGATCCCGAGCTTGCGGGAGGCGCGACGGCCTATCGCTGGCCGGGCGACGGGGTCGACGGCAGCTTCGCCGGAGCCGCCGGCAAGGCGCTCAAACAGGATGCGGAAATGCACCGCGACATGGCGGAAGCCGAGCAGGCCGCGCGCGAATCACAGGCCGAGGCACCGGGCGAATACGTGGATTCCGGAGCGGGCCTCGACCCAGCGCCCGAGCAGTAAAGGTCAGCCGAGCGCACGCTCGAGCACGACCATGCGGAACGGTACGGCCCTTTCATAGGGAAAGGGCCGCGTCTCGCCACTGCGCGCGTATCCCCGGCGCTCGTAGTAGGCGATCAGCTCGGGGCGTGCGTCGATCACGGTCATTTCCATGACCTTGGCGCCGAATTCTTCCGCCGCCATGTCCTCTGCATCGGCAATCAGCGCCCGCCCGAGGCCCTCTGCCTGCAGATCTGGATCGACGCAGAGCATCCCGAGATAGGCGCGGCCATCGCCGACGTCGGTGATCGTCACCGTGCCTGCGAGCGCACCCTCGATCTCAGCCACCAGAACGCGGCAATCGGGCGCAGCAATGTTGGCGGTAAGTTCCTCGTCGCTGGTCCGCTCGTCATCGAGCAGGTCCGCTTCGGAGGTCCACCCGCGCTTCGAGCTTTCGCCGCGATAGGCCTTCTCGACCAGCGCCCGCAGCGCCGGGACGTCCCCCGCCTTGGCCAACCGGAAGCGGATCATCGGATCAGAGCGTGGCTTCGATCGCGCGCGCGGCGGCAACCGGGTCATCGGCGCGGCTGATCGGGCGGCCGATCACCAGCACGCTCGCGCCCGCATCGCGCGCGGCGCGCGGCGTGACGGCGCGCTTCTGGTCGCCCAGCGTGGCATCGGCGGGGCGCAGGCCGGGCACGACGAAGAAGCCCTTCTTCCAGCGCTTGTGAATCGCGCCAACTTCATGGCCCGAGCAGACAATGCCGTCGAGCCCGGCTTCCTGGGCGAGGTCAGCAAGGCGCAGCGCCTGGTCGTAGGCCGAACCGCCCACGCCCATCGCCGCCATGTCGCCATCGTCCAGGCTGGTCAGTACGGTCACGGCGACGACCTTGCAGTTCTCGCCCGCCGCAGCCTTGGCATCTTCCATCATCGCGCGCCCGCCGCCAGCGTGGATCGTCACGATCGAGGGTTCGAGCACGTGGATCGACTGCATCGCGCCCGCGACGGTGTTCGGGATGTCATGCAGCTTGAGATCGAGGAAGATCGGCAGGCCTACCTTGGCCACTTCGTGCACGCCGTGATGGCCGTGCGCGCAGAAGAACTCGAGGCCCAGCTTCAGCCCGCCGACGTGGCCCTTGACCTTCTGGGCAAGCGCAATCGCGGCATCGAGGCGGGGCAGGTCGAGGGCAAGGTAGATCGGGTTGCTCACGGGGTCTCGCTCTTGAGTGTGTCTGCGCCGCGCGCAGCTTCGAGATTGGTCGAGGACAGCGAAGGCGCGGCCTTCGCGCCCAGCGATGCCTCGAGGTTGGCAATGCGCCGCAGCAGGCGCCAGCGCGTCGTCCGGTACAGCAGCCAGGTCGGCAAGAGGCCGAGCAGGAAGGCGAGGATCACCAGCGCAGGCAGGCGGGTCTCCAGCAGCAGGCCTTCCCAGATGCGTACTTCCACCGGCTGCCAGTTGGCAGCAGTGAACGCAGCGAGCACCGCCACGACGAGAACCCAGAAAACCGTGCGCAGCATTCGCATGCCTTTCGCTCCAAGAGCCACCCGTCCTGCCCGATTGATTAGGACAGGTTAAGTCTCTTGGCGAGTCCCGGCAACTCGGGCTCAGGCTTCCCCGAATACACGCGCGAAGATCGTGTCGATCGCCTTGAAGTGGTAGTCGAGGTTGAACTTCTCCTCGATCTGCTCTGCGCTCAGCACCGCAGCCACTTCCGGATCGGCCTTGAGCAGTTCCATCAGCGAAAGCTGGCCGTCCGATTCCCACACCTTCATCGCGTTGCGTTGCACCAGTCGGTACGAGGCATCACGTTCCAATCCGGCCTGGGTCAGCGCCAGCAGCACGCGCTGCGAGTGGACAAGGCCGCCCATCTTGTCGAGGTTCTTCTGCATCCGCTCGGGGTAGATCACCAGCTTGTCGACCACCGAAGTCAGGCGGGCGAGGGCGAAATCGAGCGTGATCGTGGCGTCCGGGCCGATGAAGCGCTCGACCGAGGAGTGCGAGATATCGCGCTCATGCCACAGCGCCACGTTCTCCAGCGCCGGAGTGACGGCCGAGCGGACCATGCGGGCAAGGCCGGTCAGGTTCTCGGTCAGCACGGGATTGCGCTTGTGCGGCATCGCCGACGAACCCTTCTGGCCCGGCGAGAAATACTCCTCGGCCTCGAGCACTTCGGTACGCTGCAGGTGGCGGATTTCGACGGCAAGGCGCTCGATCGACGAGGCGATCACGCCCAGCGTCGCAAAGAACATCGCGTGGCGATCGCGCGGGATCACCTGCGTCGAGACCGGCTCGACCTCGAGGCCCAGCTTCTCGGCGACATATTCCTCGACCGAGGGATCGATGTTGGCGAACGTGCCGACCGCGCCCGAAATCGCGCAAGTCGCCACTTCAGCCCGCGCAGCCACGAGGCGGGCACGGCAGCGCGTGAACTCGGCATAGGCCTCGGCCAGCTTCTTGCCGAAGGTGGTCGGCTCGGCATGGATGCCGTGGCTGCGGCCGATGGTCGGCGTGTACTTGTGCTCGAAGGCGCGGCGCTTGATCGCTTCGAGCAGCGCGTCGAGGTCGGCCAGCAGCAGGTCGGAGGCGCGCGCAAGCTGCACGCTCAGCGTCGTGTCGAGCACGTCCGAGCTGGTCATGCCCTGATGCATGAAGCGCGCTTCGGGGCCAACCTGCTGCGCCACCCAATCGAGGAAGGCGATCACGTCGTGCTTGGTCACGGCCTCGATCGCGTCGATCGCGGCGACGTCGATCGCGGGGTTCGTCGCCCACCAGTCCCACAGCGCCTTGGCGCCCGATGGCGGCACCACGCCCAGTTCACCGAGCTTCTCGGTGGCGTGCGCTTCGATCTCGAACCAGATGCGATAGCGGGCTTCGGGCTCCCAGATCGCGGTCATGGCGGGGCGGGCGTAACGGGGGACCATGTTCGACTCCGTGAATCTTGGCGCTGCAGGCTTTGCCGGGGCCGCTAGGGGCAAGGTGGCCGGAACGCAAGGGGCGAGGCTCTAAATCGGCCCGATCCGCTCCAGCATCCGCGCGATCACGATGTCGGCGGCAAGGCGGGTGAGGTGGGTGTTGTCGACATAGAGCGCGGTCCCTTGCCGGATGATGGCGCAATCGCGCGAACCGCACAGCACGCCTTGCGGATCGAAGAACGTCACGTCGCGTCGGCTCGCGGCATAGCGCGCCAGCAGCGGATTGATGCGGTATCCTTCAGCGCGCTTGATGGGGAAGCGCGTCGGGCAATGCGTGTTCAGATAGGCAAGGCAGCGCGGATATCCGCCTTCCATTTCCGGTCCTGCCGCTGCGGCCGTGGGCACGTTGCCAATCAGCACGATGCGCGTGTTCTTCGGCAGCGACGAGCGCAGACGGTCCAGAGCAGCCTCGAGCCGGGGCCACCCGGCGCTGGAGGTCGCGCCGAGCTGCCGGAAGTCCGGAGGCTGGAACAGCAGACGTTCCCAGCGCTGCGCGACGATCACAGTCGCGATGCCTCGCTCGCGAACCAGCTTTGTCAGTTCGGCATGGGCTCCGATGCAATCGGCCGATTTCTTGCTGGCATAGCTGTAACTGGTCACGCCCGGAAACGAGAAGCAACCCGCCTGCGTCAGCATCGCGCCTTCGCCGGAGTGCGCCGTCAGCGCATCGAAATACTGCCGCGCATGGCTGTCGCCGAACAGCACATAGCGTATGGGCGCGCCCGCAGGCAGGTGTTCCGTCGGCTCCGGCAGCGCAGCGGGAAAGGCCTGCAACGCATCGCGCTCCGTCGCGCTCGCTGGTTCCAGCCTGCGCAGATGGCCCGCCACGCCAAGGCCCAGCGCAATCGCCAGTCCGGCGATGCAGAACGCCACCAGTGACTTGCGCGAAGCCAGCATGCGCTGCTCACGCACCGGTCGTTCGATCAGGTGGAGCGAGGCAAAGCCAAGCGCCACGGACACGGCGATCACGCCGATCACCAGCCAGATCGGCGGTTGCCCGAGCCATTGATAGTGCAGCACGGCCAGCAGCGGGTTGTGCCACAGGTAGATGCCGTAGGACGCTCCGCCGATCGCCACCAGCGGGCGCAGCGAGAGCAGTCCGCCCACCGGATCCTGCTGTCCGGCATGGCGCAAAAGCAGCGCGGCTCCGGTGACCGGAAGCAGCAGTCGCCAGTCCGGCGCTGTCTCGGCATCGACCAGTCCCATGCCGCCGACGACAAGGGCCAATCCGATTGCAGCCAGCGCTCCGCTTTTCCCGCGCTCCGGCAGCGCGACGCAGGCCGCGCCGACCAGCAGTTCCCATGCCCGCGTCGGCAGCAGGTAGAACGCCAGCGCCTGATGGTGCTCACTCAAGGCCAGGCAAGCTACCAGCGAAACCGCACCAATTGTGCCGAACCACACTGCCATCCTGCCCCGTCCGAACCGCCACAGCAGGAGCACGAGCGCGGGGAACAGGATATAGAACTGCTCTTCGACCGAGAGGCTCCAGGTGTGGAGCAGCGGCTGGTAGCCCTCGTCGTCGTCGAAGTAGCCGGTTGCTCGCGCAAACAGCATGTTCGATGCGAACACGGCACTCGAACCCAGCCCTTGCGCAAACTTGCGGAAGTCCTCGGGGATCATCACCGCCCAAGCCATCGCCGCACTCGCCAGAAGCACCGGGATCAGCGCTGGCAGAATGCGGCGGGCGCGGCGCTCATAGAATCCGGCCAGAGAAAACCGGCCTTCGCCGAGGCCTGACAGGATCACCCCGGCGATCAGATAGCCGCTGATCACGAAGAACACGTCGACGCCGGCAAAACCGCCGCCAAATCCCGGCACGCCGGCGTGGAACAGCACCACCGGCAGCACGGCGAGCGCTCGCAATCCTTCGATTTCGCGTCTGTGCTGCAACTTGTGCCCGCCCGTCATACCCCGAGGCACGCTGGCCCTGCAGCAGGATGGCCAATGCGGCGCCCACAAGCAATCACCCCCGATTGCATCCTCGCCGGTCGCGCTATATCCGCAGCCATTCGGATTGCACGGAGAATGCACATGGCTCGCAAGGTTCTCGTCCTCGTCGCTCTTGGCTGCTCGCTGGCGCTCGCGGCCTGCAACACCGTTCAGGGCATCGGCCGCGATATCGAATCCGTCGGCAAGGCGGGCGAAAAGGCCATCTGAGCTTTGGGCTCAGGTGCTAGATCAGCCCTTGCGCCTTGAGCGAGGTGTAGCCTTCGCGCCCGATGACGATGTGGTCGTGGACGGTCATCCCCATCATGCGCGCGGCCTCGGTGATCTTGTGCGTCACCTGGATGTCGGCCCGGCTCGGCTTGGGGCTGCCGGACGGGTGATTGTGGACAAGGATCATCGCCGCTGCGCCCACGTCCAGCCCCTTCTTCACCACTTCGCGCGTGTAGATCGGGCTTTCGTCGAGCGTTCCGTCGCCCACCAGATGATCGAGAATCAGCATGTTCTGCGTGTTGAGATAGAGCACGCGCACCCGCTCGACATTGAGATGCGCCATGTCGATGTGCAGGTAATCCAGCAGCGCCTGCCAGTTTGACAGCACCGGTTGCTCGCGCACCACGGTCCTGGCCAGTCGCCGCGCGGCCAGCGCCACGATGCGTAGTGCCGCCGCGCTGGTCTCGCCCATGTTGGGGTGCAGCGCCAGCGCCTGCGGATCGGCATTGAGCACGCCGGCCAGACTGCCGAAACGCTGGATCAGCGAGCGGGCGATCGGCTTGGTGTCGATGCGCGGGCGCGCCACCATCAGCAGGTATTCAATCACCTCGTGATCGGCGAGCGCATCGTCGCCACCGGTCATCAGCCGCTTGCGCAGGCGGGCGCGATGGCCGCTGGCATCGCCGCCGTCGAAGGTCGCCTTGCCGCCGCTGCCGGGAATCTGTTCAGGAAAGAGTCCGGTTTGATCCGCCATTGATCCTGTCCGGGCACCACTTCGGCGCTCAGGCGTTCGCCGACTGGTACAAGCTGTTCGTACACGTGAGATGTACTTGCCGTGCATTGCCCAAGCCGGGGGAGTGCGCAAGAAGGGGGCCGATGGCAGATAGTTTCGAATTGGCGGAACCGGATACGCCGCCAGTCCCGGTGCGCTCGCGCAAGGGGTTGCGGCGCGTCGGCGTGTCCGTGCTGGTATTGGCCGTTGCCGGCCTCGGCGGCTTGTGGCTCGCACGCAATTCGATTGCCGACCGGATCATCGTCGGCCAGCTCAAATCCTATGGCCTGCCCGCCACTTACGAGATCGAGAGCATTGGCCCCGGCAGTCAGGTCCTGCGCAACGTTGTGGTGGGAGACCCGCGCCATCCGGACTTGACGATAGAGCGCGTCGAAGTCGGCATCCGCTATGGCCTTGGTGCGCCCTACCTTGGCTCGGTCAAGCTCGTGTCCCCGCGCATTTACGGTCAGTATCGCCAGGGACGGGTCAGCTTCGGCTCGCTCGACAGGGTGATCTACGCCCCGAAGACCGACAACGAGCCTTTCACTCTGCCAAAGCTCGACCTGCAGGTTGAGGACGGTCGCGGGTTAATCCTCACCGATTCGGGCAAGGTCGGCTTGTCGCTCGAAGGCAAGGGCGGCTTGCAGAATGGCTTTGCCGGAACGCTCGCGGCAGTGGCGCCCTCGCTGGTCGGTGGTGGCTGCAGCGCCACTGGCGCGCGCTTCGTTGGCAGGATTGCCGTGCGCGAAGAGCGCCCGTCGCTCACCGGGCCGCTGCGGCTGGATCGCATTGCCTGTGAAAACGGCACCGGCAGCGGCGCGCTGGTCGCAGACCTCGATGCCCGCGCCGACAAGGGCTTTGCCGGTCTTGCCGGTGCCGCCACGTTGCGGGGCAACAAGCTGGTAGCGCCGGGCGTCTCGGCCGAAACGCTGGCACTCGATACCCGGCTCGCCTTCCGCGATGGCGCCCTGACCGGTCGGGTCGATGCCAACGCCGGCGGCGTCAGCAGCGGCGGCGTGCGCTTCGGCCTCCTTGGCCTCGAAGGCTCGGTCCGCACCCGCGAGGCATTCCGCAAGGCCGAATTCCGCGGCACGATCGACGGGCAGGGCCTGCGCCAGGGCAGTGCGCTCGACAGCGCACTCGCGTCAGGGGAACGCAGCGCCAGCGGCACCCTGCTCGCCCCGATGCTCGCCCAATTGCGCGCCAGCCTGAAGCGCGAGGAACGCGGCAGCCGCCTCGGCGGCGAGATCGCGCTGCGCCGCAATGGCGAGGCGATGTCGGCGGTGATCCCGCAGGCGCGATTGACCGGCGGCAGCGGGCAGACGCTGCTGACACTGTCGCGCTTCCAGATGGCCAGCGGCACAAAGGGTGGCCCGCCGCTGCTCGCAGGCAGCTTTGCCACGGGCGGCGCAGGCATCCCGCGAATCGTCGGCCGGATGGAGCGGGGTCGGGCGGGGCAGGCCCTGTTCCGCCTGACCATGGCACCATGGCGCGCAGGCGGCGGTTCGCTCGCCATCCCTGAGATGATGATCGCGCAGATCGCCGACGGCTCGCTGGGCTTTTCCGGCACCACGCAGGTTTCCGGCGCGATTCCGGGCGGTTCCGTGCAGAACCTAGTCCTCCCTGTCAACGGAGCCTACGGCGCGCGCGGCGAACTCGCCCTGTGGCGCCACTGCGTCACCGCCCGCTTCGACAGGTTGGAACTCGGCCAGATGGCGGTGGATGGCAACGCGCTGCAATTCTGCCCGCCGGGCGGCAGCGCCATCGTCCGCAGCGGGGCGAGGGGGCTGCAGGTGGCGGCAGGGACACCCGGACTCGATCTCACCGGCAAGCTTGGCGACACCCAGCTTGCCCTGCGCACCGGGGCTGTTGGATTCGCCTGGCCGGGGGTGCTCAAGGCCTCGGCGGTGGAAGTCGCGCTGGGGCCACCTGCTACCGCCACGCATCTCACAGTTGCCAATCTTGACGCGAGAGTCGGGGGAGAGTTGGGGGGGAGTTACGGGGGAGTTGGAGCCAAGCTCGCCGCCGTTCCGCTCGATATCTCGAACGCCGCGGGTGAATGGCGCTATGTCGATGGAAAGCTTGTACTTTCGGGCACAGAGTTCGACCTGACCGACCGTCTGGACCCCGCCCGGTTCGAGAAGCTGCACTCCACTGGCGCAACGCTGACCCTCGCGGATAATCGCATTACCGCCAATGCCTTGCTGCGCGAAGCCAAGACGTCGCGCGAAGTCGCCGTGGTCAACGTCCGGCACGATCTCTCGACCGGAGTGGGCCGCGCCAACCTGTCCGTCGACAACCTCCTGTTCGACAAGGCTTTCCAGCCCGCGCAACTGACCCGGCTCGCCCTCGGCGTGGTCGCCAATGTCAACGGCAAGGTGACCGGTGACGGCGTCATCGACTGGACCGCGCGAGGGGTGACAAGCTCCGGCACGTTCGGCACCGAAAGCCTTGATCTCGCAGCAGCTTTCGGTCCGGTGAAGGGGCTGAAGGGCAAACTCGTTTTCACCGACCTGCTCGGTATGGTCACCGCCCCCCACCAGAAGCTGACTGTCGCCTCGATCAACCCCGGCATCGAGGTGACCGAGGGCGTGGTCGACATAAGTCTGCTTCCTGATCAAGTGCTTAGACTGCACGATGCGCGCTGGCCGTTCCTCGGCGGCACGCTCGTCCTCGAACCCACAGACCTGCGCCTCGGCCTCGCCGAAGCCCGCCGCTATACGTTGACGGTGATCGGCATCGATGCCGCCAAGTTCATCGAGAAGATGGAGCTGGGAAATCTTGCTGCAACAGGCACTTTCGACGGACAGTTCCCACTGGTTTTCGATGCCAACGGCGGCCGGATCGAGGAAGGGACGCTGGTCTCGCGCGCGCCGGGCGGCAACGTTTCATACATCGGCGCGCTGACCTACGAGAACATGGGCGCGATGGCCAATTTCGCGTTCGATGCGCTGAAATCTTTGGATTACAAGACGATGACCATCGCCATGCGCGGTGATCTCGAGGGCGAGATCGTCACCAACGTGCGCTTTGGCGGGGTCAAGCAAGGCGCCGGCACGAAGCGGAACTTCATCACCAAGCAGGTTGCCAACCTGCCGATCCAGTTCAACGTCAACATCCGCGCCCCGTTCTACCAGCTCATCACCTCGTTCAAGGCGATGTACGATCCCGCTTTCGTCAAGGATCCCAGGACCTTGGGCCTCGTCGATGCGCAAGGGCGACCGCTCTATCGCTCGGCAAACGGCGTCCGTCCCGGCGGCGTTCCGGTGATCGTACTGCCCGGAAGCCCCAACAACATTCAGCCTGCAGAAAGCGGAAAAATGCCATGAGGAAGGTGGAATTGACCCGATCCGCGAACCCTGCGACCAATAGGGCCATGGGGAAAAACGGATTTCAGTTGAGGCCGCGTCACCTGCTGGCGCTGCCGTTGATGGGGGCGCTGGCACTGGGCGGTTGCATTTCGGTGAAGGCACCGGACAAGCCGATCGTGATCGAGCTCAACATCAACATCAAGCAGGAGGTCGTGTACCGGCTCGCGCAGGATGCGAACGCCACGATCGAGAGCAACCCGGACATCTTCTGATGTCGGGGGCGTTTTGAGGATGAAGATTATGACCGTGTTTCCAATGCGCAGAAGCCTCGCCATGCTGGCTGCCACGGGCCTCGTGCTCGGCGCGATCGCCGTGCCCGCACTCGCGCAGAGCCGCGACCCGGCCTATGCCGCCGCCCGCGCTGCCGGTCAGGTCGGCGAGAAGTTGGACGGCTACCTTGGCTACGTCACGCCGCCCGCCCCGGCGCTGCGCGCGGTGGTCGAGGACATCAACATCAAGCGCAAGGCGGTCTATGCCGAGAAGGCGCAGGCCAACAAGGCGACTGTGGAAGAATACGCGCTCACCTCGGGCTGCCTGCTGATCGCCCAGACCAAGCCGGGCGAGAAGTACCAGGCGCCCGACGGTTCATGGCAGACGCGTGGTGCAGGCGCTCCGTTGCGTGATTCGCGCTGCCCGTAACGGAAAACTGCGCATACGAATCGCTGGCCGGTTTCAGCCACTTTCGCGCCCTTCCTCGCAGTTGCGGGGGAGGGCGTTCGCATTTGCGATGATACCTTGGGTCAGGCAGGGGATCAGACACGGTTCGTGACGGTTGACTCAAGAATACCCCCCGCCTAAGGGGGCGGCGCTCTCGGCGGTCATCCGTCGTTTGTGCTGCACTTTCGGTCGGGCGACTGATCAGGGGAACAGGCATGAATGACGAACCCGGCGAGACAAAGCCAATCGGCGAGGATGCGCGGATCGACGCGCTCGACAAGCGGCTCAAAGCCCTTCGCGAGCGGGAAGAGGAGCGCAACCGGCCAAAGGCGGGCGGGGAAACCGATGCGAATTACCGCATGGGCAACCGCGTGCTGGCGGAACTGATCGGCGGCCTCGTGGGCGGCGCGTTCATCGGCTGGGTCATTGACCAGTTTGCCGGGACGAGCCCCTGGGGCCTCTTGGTGATGCTGTTCATGGGGGTCGTCGTGGCATTCCGGAACATCATCCGAATTTCGAGCCGGCGCCCCGAATAGGGCGCTGTTGTTGTATTCGAGTGATACGGGGTTAAGCGCGTGGCCGAAGGCAAGGTCGATCCGGTTCACCAGTTCACGATCGAGACCCTTTTCGGGACCGATCACTGGTCTATTGGTGGTTACAATATCGCGTTCACCAACTCGTCGCTGTGGATGGCGATCACCACGGTCGTCCTGCTCGTGTTCGTCGCCGGTGGCGCCAAGCGCGAACTGGTTCCGGGCCGCTGGCAGATGGCGGTCGAAGGGCTGACCGGTTTCGTCGACAACCTGCTTCAGGCGAATATCGGCAAGGCCGGGCGCAAGTACCTGCCTTACGTGTTCTCGCTGTTCGGCTTTATCCTGTTCGCCAACATGCTCGGCCTGCTGCCGCTGGCCCTGGTCGGCGTGCATCCGTTCACGGCCACCAGCCACTTCACCGTCACCGGCGTGCTCGCGATCATGAGCTTTGCCATCGTGCTCGGCGTCGGCTTTGCCAAGCACGGCTTCCACTTCTTCTCCCTGTTCGTGCCGCACGGCACGCCCGTTCCGATGATCCCGATCATTTTCCCGATCGAGCTGATCTCGTTCATGGTGCGTCCGTTCAGCCTTGGCCTGCGTCTCTTCGTGGCGATGATGGCCGGGCACGTGCTGCTCGAAGTGCTCTCGGGCTTCGTCATCTCCGGCACCAATGCCGGGGTGGGGACCTTCTTCCTCGCCGCCGTTCCCAGCTTCGTGCTGATGATCGGCATCTGCGCGCTGGAACTCCTGGTGGCTGGCATTCAGGCTTACGTCTTTGCCCTGCTCACCTGCGTCTACCTGAACGACGCCGAGAACCTTCACTGATACCCGCAACATTTTCCCATACGGAATTGATAAAAGGAGTTTTTGACATGGACGCAGAAAGCGCAAAGCTGCTCGGTGCTGGTCTCGCCGCTGTTGGCGCCGGTCTCGCCTCGCTCGGCGTGGGCAACGTGTTTGCCAAGTTCCTCGAAGGCGCGCTGCGCAACCCCGGCGCCGCTGACGGCCAGCAGGGCCGCCTGTTCATCGGCTTCGCCGCCGCCGAACTTCTGGGCCTGCTCTCGTTCGTCGTCGCGATGATCCTGATCTTCGTTGCCTGAGGCAAACGAAGCTCACTGATTGTTGAAATGCTGGCCGGGGTCCGCCCCGGCCGCCTGACGCCCGGACACCCGCGATGCCTCAGATTGAACAGCTTGCCACCACCTATTCCAGCCAGGTCTTCTGGCTGCTGGTGTTCTTCGGCATCGTCTTCTTCGTGATCGGCCGGGGCATGCTGCCCAAGGTCGTCTCCACGATGGACGGCCGCGACAAGCAGATCGCCGACGACCTTGCCGCTGCCGAAGCCGCCCGGGCCGCCGCCGATGCCGAGGAAGAGGCATGGCGCGTCCAGGCGAACAAGCAACGCGCCGAAGCCCAAGCCGTGATCGCCGCTGCCAAGGCGGACGCGGCCAAGGCCACCGACGCCAAGCTCGCTACCGCCTCGGCTCGCATCGACGAGACCGTGACGGCTGCCGAAGCCCGCATTGCCGCTGCCCGCGCTGCCGCGCTGGGTGAAGTGGAAGGCGTTGCCGCCGAAGCCGCGCAGGATATCGCAAGCCGCCTTGCCGGCCTGTCGATCCCCGCTGCCGAAGCGCAGGCCGCCGTGAAGGGAGTTCTCGCAAATGGCTAACGCTGTAGAGACGACCGCTGTCGTCGAGCACGAAGCTGCTGGCGGCGAACACCACGTCGAACCTTCGGCACTCGGCCTCGGGCCCGGTGCATGGGTCGCCCTGTCGATGGCCATCTTCTTCGCGATCCTGGTCTCGAAGAAGGTCCCCGGCGCGATCGTCGGCGGTCTCGACAAGCAGATCGATGCGATCCGCAAGCAGCTCGATGAAGCCAAGGTGCTCCGCGCCGAAGCCGAGAAGCTGCGTGCCGAGTACGCGGCCAAGATCGCCAACGCCGAAAAGGACGCGGCAGCCATGGTCGAGCACGCCAAGAGCGAAGCCGCTGCCATCGTCGCCAAGGCCGAGGCGGACACCGCCGCCGTCATCGCCCGCCGCGAGAAGATGGCGTCGGACAAGATCGCCGCTGCCGAGCGCGCTGCGGTCGACGACCTGCGCGCCAAGGCTGCCGAGGCTGCTACTGCCGCCGCGCGCGACCTGATCGCGAAGAACCACTCTGCCGGTGCTGACAAGGCGCTGGTGGATGGCGCAATCGCCGGGCTTGTGAACTGATCGGCTTCTAGTCGCTTCAGGGCTTACAGAACACGAAGACCCCTTCCGGTGCGATCCGGGAGGGGTTTTTGTTTGTGCTAGAGATGGCGCTCGACATCCTGCTTTCCGTGCAGGATGCGGATGATTTCGACGCTGCCAGTCGTCATGCGGTAGTAGATGAAATGAGCGCCACTCCGTTGCTTGAAGACGGAACGGCGGGTGCTGGGCCTACCGATTTTGACACCATGGGCGATGTCTTCACAAACCTTCTGGATATCGTCGGTGTAGCTTTCGGCTTGGTCTATTCCCCAAAGATCGGCGGTATAGTCCCAGATCCTGTCAATGTCCGCGTAGGCTGCAGGTGTAAACCTGAGCGCCTTCATCGCGCCTCAAACTCACGCCGCTTTCTTGCCTTGAATTCGTCAAAATCGAACGGTTGCGGCTCTCCGGATTCTTCGCCTTCGATCAGTGCCTGCTCGAGCGCGGCCACCTTCCTCTCGTGGTCCTCGAGCAGCCTGAGGCCTGCCCGGACAACTTCGCTGGCCGAGCCGTAACGCCCGGTTTCGACCTGAGCGGAGATGAAGTCCGTGAAATGTTCGCTGAGGGTGACGGAGGTATTCCGGGGCATCTTGGTATCCACTTTTAGGGGTGTACCAAGATATAATACATTGCGTCCGAAGCTGCAACGGCACGTCAATGGCTTGGATTAAACGCGAAGAGCAAGGCGCCCAGCAGTGGTAATGCGAGCAATGCGAAGACGATGCCTGCAAGTGTGAGTGCGTCTTTGGAATCCTGTCGATCCCACCTCACGCCCGCGTGGAGCCCCTGATCACCAACCGCACCGGCACGCGACGCCCGGAACCTTCCGTCCCGTTGATCTTCGCCAGCAACTGTTCGACCAGCAGGGTGCCGGCCATCTGGAAGTCCGGTTCGATCGAGGTGAGGGGCGGGGTGGACCAGGCTCCGGCGCGGATGCCGTCGAAGCCGATGATGCCGACCTTGTCGGGGATCGAGTAACCGCGCGCGGTCAGTTCCTTGAGTGCGCCCAAGGCCATGTCGTCGCAGACGGCGAAGATGGCGTCGAATGGCGTGCCGCTCTCGGCCAGGGCAATAGCGGCGCGGCGCCCCTGTTCTTCGCGCGCGAGGCCGCTTTCGACTTGTTGCAGGACCGGTTCCAGCCCGGCTGAGCGCATGGCCTCGGCGTAACCCTCGTAGCGCTCCTGAAACTGGCGCTGGGGCGAGGTGGCCGAGCCGATGCACACGATCTGGCGGTAGCCGCGCACCAGCAGGTGCCGGGTGGCCAGCGTTGCGCCCGAAAGGTTGTCGCTGCGCACCCATGGCATGTCGTTGTCGGGCGAGCCCCAGCAGGTCCAGTGCGTGCCTTCCGGCATGTCGCGGAAATAGTCCCAGGCCTTGGTGTTGGTGGTCGTGCCTATGACGATCATGCCGTCGGCCTTGCGGCGCTCCTGGAAGTGGCCCCAGAAGTTTTCCGGTGCATCCTGGAACGAGACGAGGGTTTCGTAGCCCTTGGCCGAGGCGGCGGCGCAGGTGGAGCCGAGCAGCGAGAAGTAGAACGGGTTGATGTCCTTGCGGTCCTGCGCCTCGCGACAGATCATCACGACGGCCAGTGTTCCGGTGCGGCCCCGGCGCAGGCGGGCGGCGTTCTCGTCGACCTGGTAGTTCAGGCGGCGGGCGGCTTCCATCACGCGCTGGCGGGTGGGTTCACTGATCGAGGTGTCACCGGCGAGCGCACGGCTGACGGTCGACTGGCTGACGCCTGCCGCCTCGGCCACGTCGAACGACGTTACGCGGATGATCTTTCTCTCGCCGGCCATGTTACCCCCAAGTCAACTGTCGCTTTAGCAGGATCGGCGTCAGCGGAAAGTGTCCTTGGCCCTGCGCAGGGCGGCAAATGTCTCTTCCGGCGTGGTTCCGCCCCAGCGCGCGGCCATGTCGGCATCGTCGGCACGCAGGAAGGGATTTGCGGCGAGCTCGGAGGCGAGGGTGGTGGGCACGGTCCATTCGCCGCGCTGGCGCTTCTCGTCGACGTTCTGCGAATAGGCGCCGAGCGCCGCGTTGTCCGGATCGGCGAAGAGGGCGAAGCGGGCGTTGGACTGGGTGTACTCGTGCGCGCTGTAGAGCGTCGTTTCCGCGGGCAGCGCCTTGAGGCGCAGGAGGCTGGCCCAGAATTGCGGCGGGGTGCCTTCGAACATGCGGCCGCAGCCCAGCGGAAACAGTGCGTCGCCGACGAAGGCTACTGACGCGGCGGGCAGGTGATAGGCGCAGTGGCCCATGGTGTGGCCGCCGACGTCGATGACCGAGGCCGCAAAGCTGCCGAGCTGGACGGTATCGCCCTGGCCTACGGTGCGGTCGACCGCGGCGATCTTGCCGGCGTCGTCCTCGGGCGCGATCACGGTGCAGCCGGTTGCTGCCTTGATCGCCTCGTTCCCGCCCGCGTGGTCGGGGTGCCAGTGGGTGTTCCAGATCTGGGTGATGCGCCAGCCCTTGGCTTCCGCTTCGCGCAGGTAGGCATCGGCATCGGGCGTGTCGATGCAGGCGGTTTCGCCGCTGGAGGGATCGTGGACGAGGAAGCCGTAGTTGTCGGACAGGCAGGGGAACTGGTGGATCTGTAGCGTCATGGCTGCAGCTTAGCGCCGCCTTCCGGACAAAGCAAAAGCCCGCCCGGATTTCTCCGGACGGGCCCAGCTTGTTCAGAGCTTTGTTCAGTGCCTTGAAGGCGGTGAAGCTTACTGCTTCGCCTTCAGAGCGGCGCCGAGGATGTCGCCCAGCGAAGCGCCGGCATCCGACGAGCCGTACTGTTCCACGGCTTCCTTCTCTTCGGCCAGCTGACGGGCCTTGACCGAGAAGTTCGGCTTCTTCGAACGATCGAAGCCGGTGACCATGGCGTCGAGCTTTTGGCCGACCTGGAAGCGGTCCGGACGCTGTTCGTCGCGGTCGCGGCCGAGATCCGAGCGCTTGATGAAGCCGGTTGCGCCGTCTTCGCCAGCCTGCACTTCGAGGCCGCCATCGCGGACTTCGAGAACGGTGACGGTGACGACTTCGCCGCGACGCAGCGAACCAGCAGCAGCAGCCGAGGTGCCACCAGCAGCCGGAGCGCCCTTTTCAAGCTGCTTCATGCCGAGGCTGATGCGTTCCTTCTCGACATCGACGTCGAGAACCACGGCCGAGACCTGCTCGCCCTTGCGGTGCAGAGCCAGCGCGTCTTCGCCCGAGATGCCCCAAGCGATGTCCGACATGTGGACCATGCCGTCGACGTCGCCATCGAGGCCGATGAACAGGCCGAATTCGGTCGCGTTCTTGACTTCGCCTTCCACGGTCGAACCGACCGGGTGCTTCTCGGCAAAGGCTTCCCACGGGTTCTGCTGGGCCTGCTTGAGGCCGAGGCTGATGCGGCGCTTGTCGCTGTCGACTTCCAGAACCAGCACGTCGACTTCCTGCGAGGTCGAGACGATCTTGCCGGGGTGGACGTTCTTCTTGGTCCAGGACATTTCCGAAACGTGGACGAGGCCTTCGATGCCGGCTTCGAGTTCCACGAACGCACCGTATTCGGTGATGTTGGTGACGGTGCCCGAGAGCTTCGCACCGACCGGGTACTTGGCGGCAACGCCATCCCACGGATCGCTTTCAAGCTGCTTCATGCCGAGGCTGATGCGCTGCGTATCCTGGTTGATGCGGATGATCTGCACCTTGACGGTATCGCCGATGGCGATGACTTCCGACGGGTGGTTGACGCGCTTGTAGCTCATGTCGGTGACATGGAGCAGGCCGTCGATGCCGCCGAGGTCCACGAACGCACCGTAGTCGGTGATGTTCTTGACGACGCCGTCGATGATCTGGCCTTCCTTGAGGTTCTGGATCAGGCCCGAGCGCTGTTCGGCGCGGGTTTCTTCCAGCACCGCACGGCGCGAGACGACGATGTTGCCGCGGCGGCGGTCCATCTTGAGGATCTGGAACGGCTGCGGCATGTCCATCAGCGGGGTCACGTCGCGGACCGGGCGGATGTCTACCTGCGAGCCGGGGAGGAAGGCAACGGCGCCGTCGAGGTCGACAGTGAAGCCGCCCTTCACGCGGCCGAAGATCACGCCTTCAACGCGCTTGCCTTCGCCGAATTCGTTTTCGAGCTTGTCCCAGGCGGCTTCGCGGCGGGCGCGGTCGCGGCTGAGCATTGCTTCGCCGTCAGCGTTCTCGACGCGGTCGACGTAAACTTCGACTTCGTCGCCGACCTTGAGGCCGTGCGCCTGGCCGGGGGCGGCGAATTCGCGCAGGGCAACGCGGCCCTCGCTCTTCAGGCCCACGTCGATGACGGCCTTGTCGTTTTCGATGGCGGTGATGGTGCCCTTGACGACGCGGCCTTCGAAGCCACCGTTGGCGGCTCCGCCAAGCGATTCGTCAAGCAGCGCGGCGAAATCGTCGCGCGACGGGTTGGTAGCCATTATCCAAGCTTCCTGTTTCTAGGTATTCCGGCCAGGCGGTTGTTTCCGCCGGTCTTTCCTCCACGTACCGCCCCATGCGGGCCGTGGGCCAAAAAGGGCCGAACCGCCCCCGGAGCCGAATGCTGCCGAAGGCATCCGATCGGGCCAAGGCCGTCACGGACCGGCGGCGCATAGGCGCATGGGGCGGGAAAAGCAAGGAAAATGGGGGTGGTGGGTGCAGGATTAAGCAAAAGAACATGGAGCCAAAGCGTCACTCGCTTTATGGTAGAGGATCAACATCAGCTTTCCTGACTGCAAGTATCTCGGTCAATTTTTGCTTTCCCAACTCGGTGAGCGTCATAAACTCGTGAAGCCCACCATTGTTGACCGTTTGCGAAACAAATACGTTTATCAATCCCAATGCTGAAAGTTGGGTCTTAACTATAGCTGCATCATGATCAATAAGCGTATAAGTAATTTCTGATTTGTCTCGGTTTTTTTCTATATTTGTCAATGAAAGATCCTATTAGCCCGGTTGATTTTGAGGCTCCTATATTTACCGCAACCGCCACAAAGATCATACTCCAAGAAAATGAAAAAGACTTATCTTCACGAATTTGCTGGCCGCCTCTGTAAGGCTTACGGTAAAAGTTTAATCTTACCACGTCATTGAAGCCTGCTAAGTTCGTTAGCGATGGCTTGTTTGCATTCAGGGCTCGATTTAGCTTATCTTTCAAGCTCTCGTTATCATTCCTCAGATCATTAATCTGCTGAAGCAATGTTTCGCTGGCTGCCGTATCCCCTCTAACCCATCCAACGGCAGGGTAATCTGCGGTCGCTCGGACAATTGCCTTCACGACTAAAGATTCTAATTGCTCGCGGGTACTCCATTCACGGACTAACCGACCAGTCATCACCTTTGTCCGAAAATCAGTGAGGTTGCGCTGCATCCGATCTCCAGTGTCACTCTTTGAGATGGGAAGAGACGTCAAATCTCCATGCGGAAATGCGAGAACTACTTTTCCAGTATCAACTGCATAATCGTATTCTCTCTCTGTAAAGCTGACGCCTTCTTCGTCTAAAGAGCCATAACGACCACCCATTATCAAGATATAATAGTCACATTCATCAATTACTTTTTTAATGTATTCGAGTTGCTCTGTATCAGCTGCTGGAAAAAGGTAACTGCTCAGGTGGTTGGCACTGATGCCGATCAAGCGACGGCGAAGCGTCCATCGACGAGATCGCGGATTGCGCTGAGTGCGGACTGGCCAGAGAGGCGTGCAGTGCCTGTGACGGAACGGTA
>NZ_JADQDC010000014.1 GCF_015694345.1 Novosphingobium jiangmenense | reverse complement strand
ATACCGTTCCGTCACAGGCACTGCACGCCTCTCTGGCCAGTCCGCACTCAGCGCAATCCGCGATCTCGTCGATGGACGCTTCGCCGTCGCTTGATCGGCATCAGTGCCAACCACCTGAGCAGTTACCCAACTGGTGCGTTTGCTCTGACAGTGCCCACGCAAGCATGGCGCACGGTCTGCGGAGACGAAGCGCGCGCTCGCAATGATCCGCCAAATGGCTCGGCTATTGGACGAGGTGGAGGAGTGGTCGGATGGCTAAGCTCGGGAAGTCGGTTCTCTGCGAGTTTCAGACAAAACCTGTCGTTCCGGATACGATGCCATTGCTGACGCTGTGCGAGCTTCATCCAGTTACCCTACCCTTACATGCTAACCGGCGTTACCGGGAGCAAGCGACTGGGCAATGCCACAAGCCGAAATCATAGTCTGCCAATCAGCAGAGTTGGGAATAACAGGTAAGAAGGCTTTCTCTGCCTTATAATTCACCTTTGCGATTGACCCGTCTACTTTGTATACTAGTACAGCTTCGTATTTGCTCTCGCGTTTTTTACAGTCAAAAGTAATCCGAATCTTTTTGTGATCGTATCTACTATTGGGTAAATTGTTTCGTCGAGTCCAAATTTTTACCTGATCATTACTGACTTTCTCTAAAGTTGTCGTATCGATGTAAAATTCTGATCCGTCTTTACCTCGACCAACAGTTTGCCAATTCGACTGGGCAGCATCGCTTGGGCCGTTGTTCACTGCCGCCGCCAAAAGTAAAAAAAGCATTCCTCTCTAACCTTATCCTGTCGGGCATAGATTGAGCCTATCTCGTGGCTTGACTGCTTTCCACCCCATTCCGGTCATTTTGCCCGCTTCCCCCTTTCCCGCAAAGCAGAAGCTTGGGGTTCAGCTTTGGGGCTGCGGCACTGGGCGGGTAATTCGTCGAAGCCCGCGCTAACGAGATAGTGGCGCGAAACCGGTTAGCCGAATCGTTCTCTTTTCGTTCACAAGCGCCCAATGGGAAGCAAGAGACTGGACGACCTCGCTGCATTTCGGCGGCACGGATTACGGCTGCACGTGCAATGCACAAACTGCGGGCGAGCAAAAAGCTACGATCCCGAGACGCTGATCGATCTATGCTACCGGCGCGGCTGGTCCCAACAAATGCTGCTGCTCGAAGGCCGCTTCCGGTGCACAGACTGCGGAAACCGCAAGGTCCGGTTCGGACCTCTCTGGGGCAGACCGTGACCGCGCACGTTCACTGCCAGCCGCTCTAAGCCAACCATCGGTTTAGGGTATTTTTAGGGGAATTCGCCAAAACATGCCGATTTTCTCAATAAAATCAGGCATGTTTGGCGGAGACGGAGGGATTCGAACCCTCGGTACCGGATTTACCAGTACGACGGTTTAGCAAACCGTTGGTTTCAGCCACTCACCCACGTCTCCGGATCGCAGCGGCGAGGGGGCGCTATAACGAGGGTTGTGGGGGGCGGCAAGGGTGTGCGGCGCAAAAATCTCTGCCTGTCGAAAATGACCTCCGCGCGCGCTTCGGCGCATTTCGGACTCGGCTCATCGCCGGTTCATTGTCCCGCAGCCAGCCTTGGATTCAGGTGAAGTGGCAGGGGTGCGCAGTTGCGCGCAAGGATCGGATGGACGGGACATGATCAAGCGGTTTTCCACAACGCGTGCGGCAGCGACAGCCTTTGCGGCCTGCATCGCGCTGGTTGCAAGCGGCGCTGCGGCGCAAGTCCAGACGGTCGATCCCAACGCGGTGATCGATGGCGATCTTGCCCCGCAATCCTCTCCGGCCGCGCAGCAGGCCCCTGCGGCAACGCCCGCCGGGGCGGAGGCTGGCACGCTGCCGGCGCTCCCCGCCGATGCCCCTCCGCCGTCGCCGCAGTCGATGCCCGCGCAAGCCCCATCAACCGCTCCTTCGGCAGTTCCTTCGGCAGTGCCGGGCTCGGGGCCGGGAACTGCCGCCGCCAGCACCTACAAGGACGACGACCTGATCGGCGCGGCCGAGGGCGTGTTCGGCAAGGGCGCTGCCGGTCTTGCCGATCTGATCAAGGACCTGCTCAAGAAGCAGGGCGAGCCCAACGCCTATATCGTCGGGCGCGAGGCGGGCGGCGCGCTCGTCGTCGGCCTCCGCTATGGCTCGGGCACGCTGCACCACAAGGTCGAGGGCGAGCGCCCGGTCTACTGGACCGGCCCGTCAATCGGTTTCGACGCTGGCGCCAACGCCGCCAGCACTTTCGTTCTGGTCTACAACCTGTTCGACAGCGAGGAGCTCTACAAGCGCTTCCCGGCGGGCGAGGGGCAGGCCTATCTCGTCGGCGGCTTCCACGTCAGCTACCTGCGCAAGGGCGATACCGTGCTGATTCCCGTGCGCTCCGGCGCGGGCCTGCGCCTCGGCATCAATGGCGGCTACATGAAGTTCTCGCGCAAGCAGAACTGGTTCCCGTTCTGAGCCACTCGCGCAACATCGCTGCGAATGTGCCCGCGCATACCTTATAATTGAAATGCGGGGTTGCCCCGGAGGCCTTCCGGCGGCATGGAGCCGCCGCAATTCGCTCCCCGGATGGAAGGCCTGAAACCCATGCTCGAAAATCTTGCCGCGCAGCCCGCCGATGCCTTGCTGGCGCTGATCAAGCTCCACAATGCCGATCCGCGCGCTGACAAGATTGATCTCGGCGTGGGCGTCTATCGCACGTCCGAGGGCGACACGCCGGTGTTCAAGGCGATCAAGGCCGCCGAAGCCAGGCTGCTCGAAACGCAGGATTCCAAGGCTTACCTCGGCCCCGAAGGCGACATGGGCTTCGTCCACGCGCTGATCCCCTACGTCTTCGGCAAGGACTTCGACCGTTCGAAGGTCGAAGGCATGCAGGCCCCCGGCGGCACCGGCGCGGTGCGTCTTGCCATCGAAGTGGCCAAGCGTTCGGGCGTCAAGCGCGTGTGGATGGGCACGCCCTCGTGGCCCAACCATGCGCAGATCATCGCGGCTGCCGGCATGGAGCTGAAGACCTTCAGCCACATGACCGCTGACGGCTTTGCCGATCTCGAAGCGCTCAAGGCCGCGCTCGCGGGCGCCGAAGCCGGTGATGCCGTGCTGCTCCACGGCTGCTGCCACAACCCGACCGGTGTCGATTACACCGAAGCGCAGTGGGACGAGATCGCGCCGCTGCTGGTCGAGCGCAAGGTCCTGCCGATCCTCGACCTCGCCTATCAGGGCCTTGGCGCCGGCATGGAAGCCGATGCCTATGGCCTGCGCAAGGTGCTGAGCCTCGCCCCCGAAGCGCTGGTCGCCTACTCGTGCGACAAGAACTTCGGCCTCTATCGTGACCGCGTCGGCGCGTTCTACGCCGTCACCTCCGACGCCACCGCGCTCGCCAATGCCATGGCCAACGGCGCGACGATCGCGCGTGCTTCGTGGTCGATGCCGCCTGACCACGGCGCGGCCGCCGTCCGCCTGATCCTCGCCGATGCCGAGTTGACCGCGATGTGGCTGGCCGAGCTGGACGAGATGCGTGACCGCATGCGCTGGGTCCGTGACCGCCTCGCCGCTGCGCAGCAGGTCGGCCCGATCAACATGGCGCCGCTGGGCGTGCAGAACGGCCTGTTCTCGATGCTGCCGCTCAATGGCGAACAGATCCTCGCCATCCGCGAGAAGCACGGCGTCTACATGGCAGGTTCGGGCCGCATCAACATTGCGGGCCTGACCACCGGCAACATCGACAAGTTCGTCGAGGCCCTGCGCGACGTGGCGTAATCTACATCACCTTGCGTCCCCGCGCAGGCGGGGACCCCGGTGTTGTTACGGAACCTGAGCGTAAACCGACTGAGGCCCCAGCCTGCGCGGGGGCGCAAGCACTAGCCCAGCTCAGAAGTCCGCCGCTCGCGATTGCCGCCGCGCTTCGGCAAAGCTGTCGGCGCGGAACTTCTCGAACGCGACGCGCCGGTCGTAGCCGGGGTCCTTGGGGTAGTCCTGATACTCGGCGATGATCTCGTCGAAGATCTCGCGCACTTCCTCCTTGTGGTCGGGGTGCGAGAAGATGTGGAGGCGGTTGGCCTTCATCGCCTCGATCACGCGCGCGCCGATCACGTCGGGCTCCATGCCGAATTCGTGCAGGCCCTGCAGCCGCTCCACCGCAGTCGGGTCGACCGGTTTCATCGCGCCCTTCAGCGCATCGGGCCGCACATCGTCGCTGGCGTAGATATAGCTTTTGACCAGGCCCGGGCAGAGCACCGAGACGCCGATCTGGTACTTCAGCAGCGAATAGTGCAGCGATTCCGAAAGCCCGCGCACCGCGAACTTGGTGGTGTTGTAGATGCCGGGGCTGCCTGCGGCGAGGAAAGCTGCCATCGACGCCGTGTTGACGACGTGACCGCCCTTCTGCTCACCCGCCTTCACGCGTTCCACCATGCGCGGCACGAAAGTCATGACCCCGTTGATCACGCCATGGAGGTTGACGCCCATCAGCCAGTCCCAGTCATCGTAGGAGCTTTCCTCGATCGGCTGGAACAGGTTCACGCCCGCATTGTTGCACAGGATCGAAACCGGCCCGAACTTCGCTTCGACCTCGTCCGCGGCGGCCTTGAAGCCATCGCGGCTGGCCACGTCCAGCTGGACGCCCATGACCTCGCGATTGTCGAGCGACGCCAGCGCCTTGTCGATTGAATCCTGCCGGATATCGGCAATGGCGACTTTGCACCCCTCGTTCAGCAACTGGCGGACGAGCCCGATGCCGACCCCGTTCGCGCCCCCGGTGACAAAGGCGGTGCGTCCTGCGAAGTCCTTCACTTGGCGCGCCCTTCCTTCAGCTTGTTCTGCCGGGCGATTTCCTCGGTAATCGCGGGGTTGCGGAAGAGCATGGCGAAGGTCTCCTTGTATTCCGGGTTCTCGGGCAGATGGGTCTGCACCGCTGCCGTCGTGGCAAGGCCGCGCTCTTCCACGCCGGTCAGGAACTCGGAGTGGGTGAGGATGTAGAGCTCGTCATTGAGGATGCCCTCGAGCACGCGTTCGCCGACCTGCTCCTTGGTCTGGTACAGATGCATGAAGTTGCCGCCCGACGCGCGGCGCTTGTCCGCTTCGGCATAGCCGGTGTCGGCCAGATCGGCAGGGCGGGTCTTGGCGGCATCGGCGATGTTCGATTGCACCGCGCCGGGGCAGAACGCGCTGCAGATTACCCCGCGCGGTTCCAGTTCGGGCCGCATGCACTCCATCATCGAAGTGACCGCCGCCTTGCCCGACGAATAGATCGTGGTCATCCCCACCGGCACCAGCGCGCTCATCGAAGCGGTGCAGACGATGTGGCCGCCTTCGCCATGGGCAAGGATGCGCGGCAGCATCGTAACGATGCCGTTGATCGTGCCGCCGACGTTCACGCCCATGACCCAGTCCCAGTCGGCAAAGGTCGCAAGCTCGGTCGGCCCGACCACGGCAACGCCCGCGTTGTTCACCAGGATGTGGATCTTGCCGAACTTCGCCTCGACTGCATCTGCCACCTGAGCAAACTGCTCGCGGTTGGTCACGTCCAGCTTCACCGCCAGCACGCGCTCGCCGCCATCGAGTTCGGCGGCTGCGGAATCGAGGTGATCCTGCCGGATGTCGGCGATGGTCACGTTCATCCCCGCGCCCAGCAGCGCCTTGGCGATGCCCAGACCGATGCCGCTGGCGCCGCCCGTCACGAATGCTGTCTTGCCCGGCAGATTCTGCATCAGATCCTCTCCATTCCTCGTCGTCCGCCGCCATCTTCCGCTGGCAGGGAATCATTTTTCACCTTGTGTATTCACCAGCGCGAATTTGTATGCAAGACTAACAATATCGCCGCGTCGAAAAGGTCCGTGAAAGGACTGCTGCGGTGGGAGAGGAGAGCACATGGCAGGTGTCGCAGTCACGGCAGTTCCCGAGGCCGACGTTCAGCAGGAGCGCGCCGAGCATCCGGCAGGAGCGGCTTACTGGGCGCTGTTCGTGATCGTCCTGGCGACGTTCCTGACGTTCTTCGATGCGATCACCTTCGGCATGCTGGCCGAGCGGATCAAGCACGATTTCGGTCTCACCGATTCGCAGCTGGGTTTCCTTGCCGGTCCCGCCAGCATCATCTGCTACCTCTTCGTCGGCATCCCGCTGGCGCGCCTGGCTGACATCTACCCGCGCAAGTACGTGCTGGGGGCAGGGGCCGCGCTGGTCGGGGTGATCATCTCCGCCGGCGGCCTGGCCCAGAGCTTCGGCCAGTTCGTCGGCAGCCGGGTGTTTCTCGCCGCCGGTGGCTCGGCCCACGCGCCCGCGTCCTACTCGCTGTTGGCAGACGCTTTTCCGCCGAAGAAGCTGACGCGCGCCTTTGCCCTGCTGCAGTTCGGCTTCATCGGCGGCACCACCCTCGGCCCGCTGATCGGTGGCATGCTCGTGATGATGACCGCGCCCTGGGGGCCGACCCACCTCGGCCCGCTGACGATCCTCGGCTGGCAGTGGATTCTGGTGTTCATGGGGCTACCTTCGTTGCTGGTCGGCCTGCTCTTCCTGACGATCAAGGAACCCCCGCGCATGGCCCCTGCGGCCGACGCACCCATGGTTCCCGCCAATGCCTCGTTCGGGCGCAAGGTGCTGACCTTCATGGGGGTCGACGCCTTCCGCGCCATCAACGCCAAGCCGCGCGTCTATTATCCGCTGTTCGGCGCTCTGGCTCTCAGCGCGGTCGAAACCTTCGGCCTGCAGTTCTGGCGCGTACCCTTCATGATCCGCACCTTCGGCTGGAACGAAGGGCAGATCGGTGCGGCTCTCGGCGCAACCGTCCTCGTCGCCTCGCTGACCGGCCTGCTGCTGGGCGGCGTGTTCGTCGAATGGCTGGCCAAGCGTTACAAGGATGCCAACGTGCGCGCCGCCACCTGCTGCGCGGCCGGCGTCACCGTCTGCACGATCACCGCCATCCTCATGCCCACCGCCTGGGGCTCGCTGATCATGTTCGGCCTTTCGGGCATGTTCGGCATTGCCGGGGCCGTGCCGCAGAACGCCGCCGTCCAGCGCGTGGCGCCCAACGACATGCGCGGGCAGGTTACCGCCTTCTACCTGTTCATGTTCACCTTCTTCGGCGCGATGGGCAGCTACGTCGTCGGCAAGGTGCAGGACGTGCTGATCGGCGATCCCACCCAGCTGTGGAAGGCGCTGCTGATCACCGCCAGCCTGCTCATGCCGCTCGCCACTTTCCTGATGTTCAAGGCCATCCGCCCCTATCGCGAGGAAGTCGAACGTCTCGAGGCAGTTGGCCGTTGACAGGAATCGCACCCGCCGTCAGATTGTTAGTAAGACTTACAAAATACATGGCAAAATATAAGGGAGTTGGACGTGTCCGATAACAGCCAGATTGCCGCGCTCGAAAGCCGCCTTGCCGATCTCGAAAAGCGCCTGACCGTGCGCGAGGATGAGCTTGATATCCGCAAGCTGCAGCACCTCTACGGCTACCTGATCGACAAGTGCATGTATAACGAGACGGTCGACCTGTTCACCGACGATGGCGAAGTGCGCTTCTTCGGCGGCGTGTGGAAGGGCAAGGAAGGCGTCCGCCGCCTCTACGTCGAACGCTTCCAGAAGCGCTTCACCTACGGCAACAACGGCCCGATCGACGGTTTCCTGCTCGATCACCCGCAGTTGCAGGACATAATCAACATCCAGCCCGATGGCGTGACCGCACTGGGCCGCGCCCGCTCGATGATGCAGGCCGGCCGCCACAAGGACTACGAAGGCGATGCCCCGCACCTCAAGGCGCGCCAGTGGTGGGAAGGCGGCATCTACGAGAACACCTACAAGAAGGTGGACGGCGTGTGGCGGATGCATATCCTCAACTACATGCCGATCTGGCACGCCGATTTCGAATCCGGCTGGGCCAACACGCCGCACGAATACGTGCCGTTCCCCAAGGTCACCTATCCTGAAGACCCGACCGGTCCGGACGAACTGATCAAGGACCACTGGCTGTGGCCCACCCACAAGCTCAACGCCTTCCACATGAAGCATCCCGTCACGGGTGAGGAAATGGTCGCCCAGCGCTGGCAGGGCGACATCGACCGCGAGAACGCGCGGGCGTAAAAGCTTGCGGGCAGGGGCCACTTCCTCCCGGCTTCTGCCCGCAAACCATGGAACAAACATGACCACGTATCCTTCGCTCCACATGATCATCGATGGCCAGCGCGTGCAGGGCGAAGGCCGCCGCACCCACGCCGTCGTCAATCCCGCCACTGGCGAAACCATTGGCGAACTGCCACTGGCCGAACCCGCCGATCTCGATCGCGCGCTCGAAGTCGCCGCGAAGGGCTTCAGGATCTGGCGCGACAGCACGCCGCAGCAGCGCGCCGCCGTGCTGCAAGGGGCGGCCCGCCTGATGCTGGAGCGACAGGAGGACCTCGCTCGCATCGCCACCATGGAGGAGGGCAAGACCCTGCCCGAGGCGCGCATCGAAGTCCTGATGAACGTCGGCCTGTTCAATTTCTACGCAGGCGAAGTCTTCCGCATCTATGGCCGCACGCTGGTCCGCCCCGCCGGACAGCGCAGCACGATCACGCACGAACCGGTGGGCCCCGTCGCCGCCTTCGCGCCGTGGAACTTCCCGCTCGGCAACCCCGGTCGCAAGCTGGGCGCGCCGATTGCCGCCGGTTGCTCGGTCATTCTCAAGGCCGCCGAAGAAACGCCCGCGTCCGCTCTGGGCGTCCTCCAGTGCCTGCTCGACGCTGGCCTGCCCAAGGAAGTTGCCCAGGCCGTATTCGGCGTGCCGGACGAAGTCAGCCGTCACCTGCTCGGCTCTCCCGTGATCCGCAAGCTGTCGTTCACCGGCTCGACCGTCGTCGGCAAGCACCTCATGCGCCTCGCTGCCGACAACATGCTGCGCACCACGATGGAACTCGGCGGCCATGGCCCGGTCCTGATCTTTGGCGATGCCGATGTCGACCGCGCGCTCGATACGATGGCCGCGTCCAAGTACCGCAATGCGGGGCAAGTATGCGTCAGCCCCACGCGCTTCATCGTCGAGGAGAACGTCTTCGAACGCTTCCGCGATGGCTTTGCGACACGCGTCGGCCGCATCAAGGTCGGCAACGGCCTCGACGATGCCTCGCAGATGGGTCCCATGGCCAACCCCCGCCGCCCCGAGGCGATGGACCGCCTGATCGGCGATGCCGTCACGCGCGGTGCAAAGCTCCACACCGGCGGCGAACGCATCGGCAACGCTGGCTACTTCTACGCCCCCACGGTCCTCTCCGAAGTCCCGCTCGACGCTGCCATCATGAACGAGGAGCCGTTCGGCCCCGTCGCCCTGATCAACCCCTTCAGCGGCGAAGAAGCGATGATCGCCGAGGCCAACCGCCTGCCCTACGGCCTCGCCGCCTATGCCTGGACCGAAAGCGCCTCGCGCCAGAAACGCCTCGCCCGCGAGATCGAAAGCGGCATGATCGGCCTCAACTCGACCATGATCGGCGGCGCGGACTCCCCGTTCGGCGGCGTCAAGTGGTCCGGCCACGGCGCCGAAGATGGCCCCGAAGGCGTCCTTGCCTGCATGGTCACCAAGGCTGTGCACGAGGGGTGAGTTTCATTCCTCCCCGGCACGGGGAGGGGGACCATGCGAAGCATGGGGGAGGGGCACCCTCCGCACGCGCTGGGTTTGTGGCAGGTGCCACTCCACCAGCCTGCGGCTGGTCCCCCTCTCCGGATCGGAGAGGATGCAATGACGACAGAACTGAAAACCGGCGGCGCCCAGGGCTACCTGCGCATCGCCACCGAAGAAGCCTTCGCCACGCGCGAGATCATCGACGTCTACCTGCGCATGATCCGCGATGGCACGGCAGACAGGGGCATGGTCTCGCTCTGGGGCTTCTACGCGCAATCCCCGTCGGAACGCGCCACGCAGATCCTCGAGCGCCTGCTCGATCTCGGCGAGCGCCGCATCGCCGACATGGACGCCACCGGCATCGACAAGGCGATCCTCGCGCTGACTTCGCCCGGCGTCCAGCCGCTGCTCGATCTCGACGAGGCCAGAACCCTCGCCACCCGCGCCAACGACACGCTCGCCGCCGCCTGCGAGAAGTATCCTGACCGCTACATCGGCATGGGCACGGTCGCCCCGCAGGACCCGGAATGGTCGGCCCGCGAAATCCATCGCGGCGCGAAGGAACTGGGCTTCAAGGGCATCCAGATCAACAGCCACACCCAGGGCCGCTATCTCGACGAGGAGTTCTTCGACCCGATCTTCCGCGCCCTCGTGGAGGTTGATCAGCCGCTCTACATCCACCCGGCAACCTCGCCGGATTCGATGATCGGCCCGATGCTCGATGCCGGGCTCGACGGCGCGATCTTCGGCTTCGGCGTCGAGACGGGCATGCACCTGCTGCGCCTGATCACCATCGGCATCTTCGACAAGTACCCGAGCCTTCAGATCATGGTCGGCCACATGGGCGAGGCGCTGCCCTACTGGCTCTATCGCCTCGATTACATGCACCAGGCGGGCGTGCGCTCGCAGCGTTACGAGCGCATGAAGCCGCTCAAGAAGACCATCGAGGGCTACCTCCAGTCCAACGTCCTCGTCACCAATTCGGGCGTGGCTTGGGAGCCCGCGATCAAGTTCTGCCAGCAGGTCATGGGCGAAGACCGCGTGATGTACGCGATGGACTACCCCTACCAGTACGTCGCCGACGAAGTCCGCGCGATGGATGCGATGGACATGAGCGCCGAAACCAAGAAGAAGTTCTTCCAGACGAATGCGGAGAAGTGGTTCAAGCTTTGACCCGCGCCCGGAGGGAGAGCCAATGACCACAGAACCGCGCCGCACCTTGGCCCCGGGCGCCTGGTACGCGCTGATCCTCGTCGCGCTGACCAATGCGATGAGCCTGCTCGACCGCCAGATCCTCGCGATCCTCGCCCCGGCGATCAAGAAGGATCTGGCCATCGGCGATGCCGAGATGGGCCTGCTCTACGGCACCGTCTTCGCGCTGTTCTACGCGCTGTTCTCGCTTCCGGTCGGCCGCCTCGCCGATGGCTGGGTGCGCACGCGCCTGCTGGCGATAAGCCTGCTGTTCTGGTCCGCCGCCACCGGCCTTGCCGGTCTTGCCTCGAGCTTCGCCATGCTCGCCCTGTCGCGCCTCGGCGTCGGCATCGGCGAGGCGGCAACGCAGCCCGCCGGAACCTCGCTGGTCTATGACTTCTGGCCCAAGCACCGGCGTGGTTTCGTCATGTCGGCCCTCGCCTCGGCCATCGCGCTCGGCCTCGGCGGCTCGCTGATCCTCGGTGGCGTCGCCGCGCACTGGTGGGACGCCAACCACGCCGCAGGGGGCCTCAAGGGCTGGCAATTCGCCTTCCTCGTCGCCGCCGCGCCGGGCTTCGTCCTCGCCGCTTTCCTGTGGACGCTGAAGGAACCCGTGCGCGGCCAGATGGACGGCATCGAGACGGCTCCCGAAGCCCGCCCCTTCGCCAGAAGTCTTGCCCTGCTCGGCTCGGTCACGCCCGGGTTCCACTGGATCGGCATGAAGGGCAGGGGCGCCAGCCCCGCCATGGTGCGCGGCAACCTGCTGGCGCTCGTCCTGATCGGCGCCGCCGCCTTCGGCCTCACCCTGCTCAGCAACGCCATCAGCCCCAAGCCGCCGATGCTGCTCGGCAGCGTCACGCTCAACCCCCACGCCCTGCAATGGAGCGTGATCGGTCTCGGCGTGTTCGTCATCGTCAACCTGATGCAGGGCATGAAGCTGGGCGACGCGCAGGCCTTCCGGGTCATCTCGCGCTCACCCACGGTGATGATGTGCATTGCCGTCGGCACGCTGCAGTCGGTGCTGAACTACGGGATGATGGCCTTCAACCCCAGCTTCCTGATCCGGACCTACGGCCTGACCATGCAGGAAACCGCGCTGCAGTTCGGCCTGCTCTCGGCTGGCATGGGCATCCTCGGCCCGCTGGCATGGGGCCCGCTGTCCGACTGGCTGAACCAGCGCTTTCCCGGCGCCGGCCGGGCCTGGGTTGCGCTCTTCGCCATGATCGTCTCGCCGATCCTGTCGTTCTGGGTCTATTTCGCCGCCGATCCCGGCAGCTTCTACGCCCGCTTCCTGATCTACAGCTTCATCCTCACTGGCTGGATGCCGCCGCTCTACGCGATCATGTACGATCAGGTCCTGCCGCGAATGCGAGGCCTCACCTCGAGCCTCTACCTGCTGGTCATGACCATCCTCGGCATGGGCATCGGTCCCTACGTCGTCGGCCTCCTGTCGGATGCCACCGGCAGCTTGCGCATCGCCATGCTCTCGATCAACGCGGTCGCGATCCCGATCGCCGTGCTGATGCTCCTCATCGCCCGCCGCGCGCAGCGAGATGAGGCCGGGTTGCTGGAGAGGGCGGGCTAGCGCACTCCCCCTCCTCTTCAGATGAGGGGGCCAAAGGTCAGGTCACCCGCCACACCCAAAGCTTGATCCCCAGCGGGTAGCGCGCTCCCGAGCACACGAAGATTGACCGGTTCATCCAGTCATACTTGCCCTTGGGCGCGATGAACTCCGGCACCGTGCGGAAATAATACTCCGCCGGATCAACCTCCTGCCCCGAGGCCAGTCGCTGCATGACTTCGGGCGGGCCATGACGCAGCCCGCGATTGCGGATCTGGATCACCACACCGTCATCGGTCTCCAGCGCATAGATCGCGTCGGCAACCGTGACGCCGTCAGGCCGCGTCACCTGCCAGTCCGCCGCATTGCCGATCAGCTTACCCCGGATCAACGGCCCCTCGACCCGCCCGCCGCCGACAATCGGAATGATCCGCCGCGTCCCGTCAAAGGTCTCGCCGATAGCCACTGGCGGCTCAAGCTCGCCGGTGGCTTCATAGACAAACTCGAGGCCTGGCTGGATTCTGGGCTGGATCACGCCACCAACTCCTTCTCGACCAGCCCGATTTCGTCCGCATTCGCCCAGTTGCCATGCAGGCCAAAGCGCAGGCGGATGGGGATGTGCACCGTTGCCACCGGGCCCTTCTCGATCTCCAGCGCATCGAAGATCAGCAGGTCGCTGCGCTGGTCTTCCAGCCGGTTGCACACTTGCACGATCCAGCCGTCACCCTCGGGCGCATCCTTGGAACGCGGTACGAAGCAGGGCTCCTGCAGGCTCGAAACCGGGCCGCACCACCAGTGCTGTTCACGCCCGGTCTCGAAGTCCTTGTGGAACAGGCAGTTCATCAGCAACCCGCCCGCGCTGCCGCCGCGCAGTTCGACCGGGCGCTTCATGTCCATCTCGAGGAACCAGCCATGGCGGGTCTTTCGCCCGGCAAAGCGGTCATCGATGCGCGGGAATTCGGCCGCCGTTTCCGAAAGCTTCACGATCTCGGCAAACTCGTCGCCGTTGCTCGCCATGTCCACCACCCAGTCGGTCGGGTAGCTCATCGCTTCCATGCCGTTGAACGGTGCGCCGTGCACGTCAGGGAAGAACGGGAACATGTTGTTCTTCGCCTCGCAGGTCACGAAGTGGACCTTCGTGCCGTCCTGCCATGCGTTGAGCACGTGGCTGGCAAAGCAGTTGTCGCGGGTGAACCAGCGGATGTCCTCCTGGCGAACGTCGTCGCGGCGCGGGATGATGCCAAGGTGCACCGGCTTGGTCGTGTCGAAGCCGAAGTGCGGCATGCCCTTTTCCAGCCGCTCCCAGCTGCCGATCGAGGGCACGATATGCAGCACCAGATAATCCTCGGTGATGCCGAAATCGTGCATCATGCAGTAGTAGGGCACCTTGAACCACACTTCGCGGATCAGTTCGCCTTCGGGGCTGATCTCCATGTAGGTCACGTCATCGGTGCACAGCCCGCTCGCGGCATAGCCGATGGCGACCATGTTGCCGGTCTTCGGGTCCACCTTGGGATGGGCGGTGAAGGTCTGGCCGGTCATCTTGCCGCCGAACTTCTCGAACCCGAAGGTCTCCATCGTCGCCGGGTCCATGACCAGGGCAGGGGAGTCCTCCTTCATCGCCCAGAGCTTGCCGCCGAAGATGAAGGCGTTGGTATTGGCGGTGGAACGGATTTCGCCCTTCACTGCCTCGTCATCGGTCAGCGGATTGCGATAGGCGCCGAACAGGGCCTTTCCGGCCTCGTTCTCCAGCTTCCACTTGTCGGTTTTTGCCCAGCGCTGGCGGAAGTCCACCTGGCCGTCATGGATGTGGAAGCGGGTGATCATGCCGTCGCCATTGAACGCGATGTCGTCGGCAAGGCGCGGAGGAAACTGCGGGTCGGGCTGGACGCGATAGAATGCGCCGTTTAATCCTTCAGGAATCGTGCCCTCGTGCGCAAGGTCGGCAATGTCCGCCTCGATCCGTGATGGCGTGTTGAATCCCGTGAAGCTGGGGGTGTTCGGAAATTGTGCCATGGCATCCTCCTCGCGATATTGTATGTATTGCTAACAATTAGACAAGCGCATTCGTTGGGGGCAGGGCATTGATCAAGGACAAATTCGCCGACGCCATCGCACCGGTCGGCCACACCGACGATGACGACGTCGGCGCGATCAACGAGATTCTCGGCTTCCACATCCGGCTCGCCCACGGCGCGTGCCTCAGGCACTTCACCGAGACTTTCACCGATCTCGACCTGACGCAGAAGCAGGTCTCCGTGCTCTGGCTGGTCGATGATCACCCCGGCATCGCGCAGACCGATCTGGCTCAGCGCCTGCGGATGGACCGTGCCACCACCATGGCGATCATCAACCGCCTGCAGGCCAAGCACTTCCTGCGGCGGGACCGCTCACCCAAGGACGGGCGCAAGCAGGCGCTGTTCCTCGAACCCGATGGCATCGAGATGCTCGCCCGCGCCAAGCAGGCCATCGGTGAGCACGAGGCCTGGGTGAAAAGCCGCTTCTCCGACAAGGAAGTGCGTCAGCTCATCGAACTGCTTTCCAGAATCCACGAATAAGTTATAACAGATAGCAATAAGCGTTTTTGAGAGGAATCGGGCCGCATGTCACAAACCCCGCGCGAGGTGATCGAGCAGACGCCCATGGGCGTCCGCCAATGGATCGTGGTGGTCCTGATGGTGCTGTTGAATGCGCTCGATGGGTTTGACGTGTTGTCGAGCGCCTTTGCCGCGCCGGGGATTACTGCCGATTGGGGTATTGCCCGTCCGGCGCTGGGCGTGGTGCTTTCGGCCGAACTGCTCGGCATGGGCTTCGGTTCGGTGCTGCTGGGTGGGGCGGCTGACCGGTACGGCCGCAAATCCACCATGCTGGTCTGCCTCGTGCTGATGGCGATCGGCATGTATCTGGCAAGCGTTGCCACGGCGGTTCAGCCGATGGTTGCCTACCGCTTCCTTACCGGGATTGGCATCGGCGGGATGCTCACCACCACCAACGCGGTGGTTGCCGAAAGCACCAACAGCCGTTGGCGCTCAGTCGCCATCGCGGTCTATGTGGCCGGCTATCCGCTGGGCGCGATCATCGGTGGCATTGCGGCATCGGAATGGCTGCTCCCCAACTACAGCTGGCACGCGGTGTTTCTGTTCGGCGCGGCGGTGACCGCAGTGTTGATCCCGGTCATTCTGGTGCTGGTCCCTGAAACGGCGGCCTATCTGGTGACGAAGCGCAATCTGGCGGGCGTGAACCGCACGCTCGCCGCTTTCGGCAAGCCTGCCGTCAGCGATCTGCCGGTGATCGTGGCGGGCACCGCCAAGCCCCGCGTTACCGATATCCTGTCCAACCCCAGACTGCGCCCGGTCACCCTGCTGCTGGCGTTCGGCTACACGTTCCACTGCATCACCTTCTATTACATCCTGAAATTCGGCGTGCAGATCGTGTCCGATTATCCGCCGGGCTATCCTCCCGCACAGGCCGCCACGGTGCTGACATATGCCAACGTCGGCGGGTTCCTCGGCAGCGCGCTGTTCGGCTTCGTGATGGCGCGGCTGGGAGTCAGGTGGCCGACCGCGCTGATGCTGCTGATCGGCGCGATCATGGTGGCCTGGTTCGGCACCGGGCGTGATACGCTGTCCGCATGGCAAGTGGCGACGATGATCGCCGGTTTCTTCACCAATGCGGCGATCAGCGGCTACTATGCCGCCTTCGCGCGCGGCTTCCCGGCTTATGCGCGGGCCACCGGCACAGGTTTCGCGCTGGGCGTGGGGCGGCTGGGCGCTGCGGGAAGTCCGTTGCTGGCGGGCACCCTCTTCGGCTGGCTGGGGGATGACAATCTGTTGACGGTCTCGATCATCATGGCGCTGGGTTCGATTGTCAGCCTCGTGCTGTTTCTGATGCTGCCCGAGCGCGATGGCGACGACGTGGTGGCCGAGTAGGATCGCTTCATCATAAGCCGTGATCGGGAGGGGGGAAATGCGCGTGACCACAAGCCTCGTTTCGCCCCTCGTTTGCCTGGCCCTGTTATGGGGGAGTTGCGGGGGAGTTGCCGCAGAGTCCCCGCAGAGTTCGCGAGAGTTGGAAAGCTCCGCTCCGCTGGTCTGGGACGGCCATAACGACGTCCCCGAACAGCTGCGCGAACGTCGCAAGGACGTGCTGGAAGGCTTTGATTTCAATGACTCCCGTGCGTCGGGCATGATGACCGACCTGCCGCGGCTGCGCGCCGGAAACGTCGGCGCACAGTTCTGGTCGGTCTATGTCTCGGCCGATCTGCCCGAACCGCAGGCGGTGCAGGCCACGCTCGAACAGATCGACGTGATGAAGCGCCTGATCGCCCGCCACCCGGCCGAAATGCAGTTCTGCACCGACACCGCCTGCGTCGAAAAAGCGTGGAAATCAAGGAAGATAGCCTCGCTCATCGGCATGGAGGGCGGCCACTCCATCGGCGGTTCGCTCGGCGTCCTGCGCCAGATGTACAGCTTGGGCGCGCGCTACATGACGCTGACGCATTTCAAGAACAACGCCTGGGCCGACAGCGCTACCGACGCCCCCGCGCATGACGGTCTGACGCCGTTTGGCATCAAAGTTGTCAAGGAAATGCAACGGCTTGGGATGCTCGTTGACCTCGCCCACGTCAGCGAGCCAACGATGCGCGACGTCCTCGCCCTGGGCGGTCCGCCGCCGATCGTAAGCCACTCCAACGCCCGCGCCATCAACCACCACGCGCGCAACGTTTCGGACGACACGCTGAAAGCCATCGGCGCGGCAGGCGGCATTGTCATGGTCAACTTCTACCCGCCCTATGTCGTTGAAGCGGCACGACAATGGAGCGCTGCGCGCGACGCCGAAGTGGCTCGCGCCAAGGCGCTCAACCGGGGAGATCCCGATGCCGAAAAAGCCGCGGTGGCGGCATGGGACAAGGCCAAACCGATGCCGCGCGGCAGCATCAAGGATGTCGCCGATCATATTGATCACATTGCGAAACTGATCGGCGCCGACCACGTCGGCCTCGGCGGTGACCTCGATGGTGTGGAAGCCACGGTGCAGGGCATGGAGGACGTCTCGACCTACCCCGTGCTTTTCGCCGAGTTGAAGCAGCGCGGATGGACGCAGGCGAACCTTGCAAAACTGAGCAGCGGCAACATGTTGCGCGTGATGAAGGCCGCCGAGGTCTATGCCGCCGCCCACCGCACCGACGTGCCGCTCGAAAGTCCGACAACGTTCTGACGTTTCATTTTCGCTCTCGACGCAAGGGCGGGATCACGGCAAGATAGTTTGGTTCCATAACAATCTGGACGGAGAGACCGCCTTGTTTACCCACACTTTCCTCGGCACCAACGACATTGAAAAGTCGCGCAAATTCTACAGCGCAGTGATGCAGACGCTCGGCCACAATGCGGTGGAATTGCCGCACGGCACGCTGTTCCCTTCGGCAAACGGCTCGCTGATCGTCGCCAAGCCTGCCAACGGCGAATCCCACACCGTCTCGAACGGCCACACCCTCGGCTTCAAGGCTGCGGACTCCTCGGTCGTCGATGCCTGGCATGCGGCGGGCCTGGCCAATGGCGGCACCTGCGAAGGCCAGCCGGGCGTGCGCGAAAACTCGCCGGGCAAGCAGTATGGCGCCTATCTGCGCGATCCCGATGGCAACAAGATCTGCGCCTTCGCGCCCAATCCGAACGCCTGACCGCGAGCCGTCCCGGCACCGCGCCGGGGCGGCCCTCACATGTCGGTGATTCCGTAAGGCACTAGATCGCGCGCGTGCGGATCGACCACGATCGCGCGATCGCTTGGCGGGAAGGCGCGCTGGTCGCACTTGTCGCGCGGGCAGATGCGGCAGGAGATGCCGATGCGGGTCACCGCCTCGGGTCGGGCGAGGTTGATGCCGTCGGCATAGATGAACTCGTCGGCGAGCGCCGCTTCGCAGCCCAGCGCCACGGCATAGCGGCGCGGTGTGCGGTAGTAGCTGCCCGAAGGCTTCACCAGCCCCTTGGCAATCGAGACATAGCGCACGCCATCGGGCATTTCGGCGGCCTGGACGTGGATGCGGTCGGGGATCGCGACGGCCTCGTGCACCACCCATAGCGGGCAGGCGCCACCGAAGCGCGCGAACTGCAGGCGGGTGGCGGAGTGGCGCTTGGTGATGTTGCCGGCCATGTCGACGCGGCAGAAAAACATCGGAATCCCGCGCGCCTGGGGGCGCTGCAGCGTGGACAGGCGGTGGCAGACCTGTTCGAAACTGGCGCCGAAGGTCAGGCGCAACTGGTCTATATCGTGGCGCAGCGCGCGGGCACGCGTGCGGAACCATTCGTAGGGCATGATCAGCGCGCCTGCCGCGTAGTTGCCGAGACCCACGGTCAGCAACTGCCGCGCCGCATCGGACTGCAGCGTGGCGGTGCTGACGATGGCGGTGATCTCCTCGCGTAGAGCCTCGGCGGCCAGCTGGTAGGCGATCTGGAAGCGCGCAGATTCAATGGGCTGGTTGGGATCGATCGTCAGCCGCCGCGCCTCGGGATCGAAACGGCGCATGGCCCCGCCGCTGACCTGCTCCACCGCGATGCCCCGGCTTTCCAGCCAGATTGCCATCTGCGAAGACGTCGGTGTCATGCCGGTGCCGGACAGGCGCACGGCGAGCCGTTCGGCGGCGCGGTCGATGGTGTCGACGTAGTTGTTGGCGTGGTGGAACCAGTCGCGCACCTCCTCCCAGGGCAGTCGGCCGCCGGAAATGCTGTCCGAACCAAGCGCTTCGTCGATGGCCTCGAGCCGCTGGACCGAGCGTCGGTGCTGGTCCCACAACTGCGCGAAGGCCTGGGCGAAGGCGGGATATTGCTCGGCCACGCGCTCGACCTGATCGCCTGGCAGCATCTGGCCGAGCATGGGATCGGCGGTGGCATCGCGCAGGGCCGCCAGCACGGGTTCGACGCGATCAGCGGCAAAGTCCTGCCACTCGACCGGAAACGACTGCTGCAAGCGGTCAGTCAAGGCCGGGGTCAGCGGGCGCTCGTCGTTCTCGATCTGCGAGAGATACGAGGCGCTGATGCCGAGCAGCGAAGCCATCTCGCCCTGGCGCAGCTTTCGCGTGATGCGCAAGGCCTTGAGCTGTTCGCCCGCAAACAGGCGGCGTCGCGCCATTTATCCGTCTCCCGCCTCTGGCCGGTTTTGCAAAGTGATCCTTCGCAAGTTTGCAGAATAACATTGGACTTGGCAAGCGGCGTGGCGCAGTTGGAACCCCGGTCCGCGCGGTCGGCCCGCGCCTGTCGCAGGCGCAAGGGGCGTGACCACCGGAAAACTTGGGTCATCGCCGTTCAAGAGAGGGTGCAGGAATGTCCGCCAATATCGCCGAAATGGAAAAGCGCCGGGAAGCTGCGCGGCTGGGTGGCGGACAGAAGCGCATCGACGCGCAGCACGCCAAGGGCAAGCTGACCGCACGCGAACGCCTTGAAGTGCTGCTCGACGAAGGCAGCTTCGAGGAAGTCGACATGTACGTCGAGCACAACTGCGTCGACTTCGGCATGCCCGATACGGTGGTTCCGGGCGATGGCGTGGTGACGGGTTCGGGCACCATCAACGGCCGTCTGGTCTATGTGTTCAGCCAGGACTTCACCGTGTTCGGCGGATCGCTGTCCGAGCGTCACGCGCAGAAGATCTGCAAGATCATGGACATGGCGCTGAAGGTCGGCGCGCCGGTGATCGGCCTTAACGATTCGGGCGGCGCGCGCATCCAGGAAGGCGTGGCATCGCTTGGCGGCTATGCCGAAGTGTTCCAGCGCAACGTGCTGGCATCGGGCGTGGTGCCGCAGCTCTCGCTGATCATGGGACCTTGCGCGGGCGGCGCGGTCTATTCGCCGGCGATGACCGACTTCATCTTCATGGTGAAGGACAGCTCGTACATGTTCGTCACCGGCCCGGACGTGGTGAAGACCGTGACCAACGAGATCGTCACGCAGGAGGAACTGGGCGGCGCGGTGACGCACACCACCAAGACCTCGGTCGCCGACCTTGCGCTCGAGAACGATATCGAGACCCTGCTGGCGGCGCGCGATTTCTTCGACTACCTGCCGCTGTCGAACCGTCAGGATGTGCCCGAGCGCCCGACCTCGGACCCCTATGACCGCCTCGAGCCGAGCCTCGACACCATCGTCCCGGCATCGGCGACGCAGCCCTATGACATGCACGAAGTCATCCGCAAGACGGTGGACGAGGGCGAGTTCTTCGAGATCCAGCCCAAGCATGCTGCCAACATCATCGTCGGCTTCGGGCGCGTCGAAGGGCGTACCGTCGGGATCGTCGCCAACCAGCCGATGGTGCTGGCAGGCGTGCTCGACATCAACTCGTCGAAGAAGGCCGCCCGCTTCGTGCGCTTCTGCGATGCGTTCAACATCCCCATCGTGACCTTCGTCGACGTTCCGGGCTTTCTCCCCGGCACCGCGCAGGAGCACAACGGCATCATCAAGCACGGCGCCAAGCTGCTCTTCGCCTATGCCGAGGCGACCGTGCCCAAGATCACCGTGATCACCCGCAAGGCCTATGGCGGCGCCTATGACGTGATGGCCTCCAAGCACCTGCGCGGCGACCTCAACTACGCCTGGCCGACCGCCGAAATCGCGGTGATGGGTGCCAAGGGCGCGGTCGAGATCATCTTCCGTGGCCTCTCTGCCGAAGAGCAGGCGGTGAAGACCAAGGAATACGAGGACCGCTTCGCCAACCCGTTCGTGGCGGCAAGCAAGGGCTTCGTCGACGAGGTGATCCACCCGCATTCGACGCGCCGCCGCGTGGCGCTGGGCCTGCGGAAGCTCAAGAACAAGAGCCTCGAGAACCCGTGGAAGAAGCACGACAACATTCCGCTCTGATTTGCCCCAAGACTTTGGAAAGACTGACCATGACCGACATCTACATCGTCTCGGGCGCGCGTACCGCCATCGGTTCCTTCGGCGGCGGGCTCGCCTCGCTGCGTCCGGCCGAAACCGGTGCGATCGTCATCAAGGAAGCCATCGCCCGTGCCGGGATCACGGCGGACAAGGTGCAGAACGTGGTGATCGGCACCGTCGTGCCGACGCAGCCCAAGGACGCCTATGTCAGCCGCGTTGCTGCGGTGAACGCTGGCGTGCCGATCGAGGCTCCCGCAATGAACGTGAACCGTCTGTGTGGCTCGGGTCTGCAGGCCATTGTCTCGGCGGCGCAGGGCATTGCCCTTGGCGAGCAGGACATCGCCATCGGTGGCGGCGCTGAAAGCATGTCCAACGCGCCGCACATGGTGCTGACTGCGCGCAATGGCCAGAAGATGGGCGATCAGGTGCTGATGGACGCCATGCTGGGCGCGCTGCATGATCCGTTCGAAAACATCCACATGGGTGTCACGGCCGAGAACGTGGCCGAGCGTCTGAACGTCAGCCGTGAAGATCAGGACGCGCTGGCGGCAGAGAGCCAGAAGCGCGCAGCCGCCGCTATCGCTGCGGGCTATTTCAAGGAACAGATCGTCCCGGTCGAGATCAAGACCCGCAAGGGCGTCGTGGTCTTCGACACCGACGAGCACGTGCGCGGCGAGACCACCGTGGAATCGCTCGCTGGCCTCAAGCCGGTGTTCAAGAAGGACGGCACGGTTACCGCAGGCAATGCTTCGGGCATCAACGATGGTGCGGCAGCGGTCGTGCTCGCCAGCGGCAAGGCCGTCGAGGAGCATGGGCTGAAGCCGATGGCGAAGATCCTCGGCTGGGGTCACGCGGGTGTCGAACCGAACGTGATGGGCCTCGGCCCGGTCAAGGCCGTGCCGGTGGCGCTCAAGCGCGCGGGGCTGACGCTCGACCAGATCGACGTGATCGAGAGCAACGAGGCGTTCGCGGCGCAGGCTTGCGGCGTCGCCAAGGAACTGGGCTTCGATCCGGCCAAGACCAACGTCAACGGCTCGGGCATCTCGCTCGGCCATCCGATCGGTGCGACCGGCGCGATCCTGACGATCAAGACGATGTACGAACTGCACCGCACCGGCGGACGCTATGGCCTGATCACCATGTGCATCGGTGGCGGTCAGGGCATCGCCATGGTCATCGAGAAGGTCTGAACATGAAGCTCGGTCGATTGAACCACGTCGGCGTTGCGACGCCCGACATCGACGCTTCCATCGCGTTCTATCGCGACGTGATGGGCGCAAACGACATTACCGAGCCGTTCGTGCTGGAAAGCCAGCAGGTGCGCGTCTGCTTCGTCAACACGCCGGGCGAGAACGGCACTGCGGGCACGCAGATCGAGTTGATCCAGCCGACCAGCCCGGACAGCGCCGTGGGCAAGTGGCTCGCCGCCAACCCCTTGGGCGGCCAGCACCACCTTTGCTACGAGGTGCCCGACATTCACGAGGCCAAGGCCTGGTTTGAATCCCAGGGCAAGCGAGTCCTGGGTGAGCCGCGCATCGGTGCGCACGGCACGCTGATCTTCTTCGTGCATCCCAAGGACATGGGCGGGCAGCTTACCGAGATCATGGAGACGCCCAAGGGCGGGCATTGAATCATTAGCCCTCTCCCCGGCGGGGAGAGGGTTGGGTGAGGGGGTGCAGCGTCCGCGAGGACACAAGCCCCTCTCCAACTTCGGCTAGGCAGCAAGCTGCCAAGCCTTCGTATCCTCTCCCCGATCGGGGAGAGGGCATGGGGAACGGGATATGAGCGAGAAGACACTGGCCGACTGGCAGGCCGCCGCCGCCAAGGAAGTCAAAGGAAAGGACCTTACGTGGCAGACGCCGGAAGGCATTGCCGTCAAGCCGCTCTACACCGCCGAGGACGTGACTGCCGATCCCGGCCTTCCCGGTTTCGCGCCCTTCACGCGCGGCGTGCGCGCCTCGATGTATGCGGGCCGCCCCTGGACGATCCGTCAGTACGCCGGTTTCTCGACCGCCGAGGAATCGAACGCCTTCTATCGTCGCAACCTTGCCGCCGGGCAGAAGGGCCTCTCGGTCGCCTTCGACCTTGCGACGCACCGTGGCTATGACTCCGACCATCCGCGCGTGGTGGGCGATGTCGGCAAGGCGGGCGTGGCTATCGACAGCGTCGAGGACATGAAGATCCTGTTCGACGGCATTCCGCTCGACCAGATGTCGGTCTCGATGACCATGAACGGCGCGGTGATCCCGATCCTCGCGTTCTTCATCGTGGCGGGCGAGGAGCAGGGCGTCGATCGCAAGCTGCTCGACGGGACCATCCAGAACGACATCCTCAAGGAGTTCATGGTCCGCAACACCTATATCTACCCGCCCGAGCCCTCGATGCGGATCATCTCGGACATCTTCGGCTACACCAGCCGCGAGATGCCGAAGTTCAACTCGATCTCGATTTCCGGCTACCACATGCAGGAAGCCGGTGCGACGCAGGTGCAGGAACTGGCCTTCACCATTGCCGACGGCATGGAATACGTGAAGTACGGCGTGGCCTCGGGCCTCGACATCGACAAGTTCGCCGGGCGCCTCTCGTTCTTCTTCGCCATCGGCATGAACTTCTTCATGGAAGTCGCCAAGCTGCGCGCCGCACGCGTGCTGTGGCACCGCGTGATGACCAAGCTCGGCGCACAGGACGAACGTTCGAAGATGCTGCGCACGCACTGCCAGACTTCGGGTGTGTCGCTGCAGGAGCAGGACCCCTACAACAACGTCATCCGCACCACGATCGAGGCAATGGCGGCGATGCTGGGTGGCACGCAGTCGCTCCACACCAACGCGCTCGACGAAGCCATAGCGCTGCCGACCGACTTTTCCGCACGTATCGCGCGCAACACGCAGATCGTGATCCAGGAAGAGACCGGCATGTGCAACGTGGTCGATCCGCTCGGCGGGTCGTACTACATCGAGGCGCTGACGCAGGAACTGGTCGACAAGGCGTGGGAGATCATCGAGCGCGTCGAGGCCGATGGCGGCATGGCCAAGGCGGTTGCGGCTGGCTGGCCCAAGGCGATGATCGAGGAAGCCGCCGCCGGTCGTCAGGCCCGCGTCGACCGGGGCGAGGACGTGATCGTCGGCGTCAACAAGTACCGCCTTGCCAACGAAGACCAGATCGAGACGCTTGAAGTCGACAACCACGCGGTGCGCGAGGCGCAGATCGCCCGCCTCAAGCGTGTGCGTGAGACCCGCGACGAGACCAAGTGCCGCGCGGCTCTGAACGCGCTGACCGAAGGCGCCAAGACTGGCGGCAACCTGCTCGAACTCGCGGTGGAAGCCGCGCGCCACCGCGCGACGCTGGGCGAGATTTCGGACGCGATGGAAGTCGTGTTCGGCCGCCACGGCACCTTCCCGACCCCGGTGAAGGGCGTCTACGGTTCGGCCTATGCCGGGGACTCGCGCTACCAGCAGGTGCTCGACGGCGTCGAAGCCGTGACGCGCCGGCTGGGCCGCAAGCCGCGCATGCTCGTCGCCAAGATGGGCCAGGACGGGCACGATCGCGGCGCCAACGTGATCGCCTCCGCCTTTGGCGACATGGGCTTCGAGGTGACGTCCGGCCCGCTGTTCCAGACGCCCGAGGAAGCCGCGGCGCTGGCGCTTGAGAAGGACGTCGACGCGGTCGGCGCATCGTCGCTTGCCGCCGGGCACAAGACGCTGATCCCCGAACTGATCGGGCATCTCAAGGCTGCTGGCCGCGCGGACATCAAGGTCGTGGCCGGCGGCGTGATCCCGCCGCAGGACTACGATTACCTGCGCGAGGCGGGGGTGCAGGGCATCTATGGTCCCGGCTCGAACGTGGTCGAATGCGCCGCCGACATGCTGCGCCTGCTTGGCCACAACATGCCGCCGCTGGGTAGCGAGATCGACGCCGCCTGATAGTATCCGCGCCGTACAACGGGAGAGATGCGATGACACAGAAGCTTGAGACGCTGTCGGTCCACGCGGGTTGCGAGCCCGATCCGACCACCAAGGCGCGGATCACGCCGATCTACCAGACGGCCAGCTACGTGTTCGACAGTGCCGAGCATGCCGCGAACCTGTTCGCGCTCGCCGAGTTCGGCAACATCTACACGCGCATCATGAACCCGACCAACGCCGCGCTCGAAGCGAAGATCGCGGCGCTGGAAGGGGGCGTTGGCGCGCTGGGCGTGGCGTCGGGCCATGCCGCGCAGTTCATCGTGTTCCACACCCTGATGGAGCCGGGCTGCGAGATCGTCGCGGCCAAGAAGCTCTATGGCGGCACGCTCAACCAGTTCGCGCACAGCTTTGCCAAGTTCGGCTGGAAGGCCGTGTTCGTCGATGCCGATGATCCCGCTGCCGTTGCCGCCGCGATCACCGACAAGACGCGCGGCGTGTTCATCGAAAGCCTCGCCAACCCCGGTGGCGTGGTGCAGGACATCGCGGCGATTGCCGAGGTTGCCCATGCCGCTGGCGTGCCGCTGATCGTCGACAACACGATGGCCAGCCCCGCGCTTTGCCGCCCGATCGAACATGGCGCGGACATCGTCGTCCATTCCTGCACCAAGTTCCTCAACGGCCACGGCAATTCCATCGGTGGCCTGATCGTGGATTCGGGCAAGTTCGACTGGGCGGCGAGCGACAAGTTCCCTTCGCTTACCCAGCCCAACTCCAGCTATCACGGCGCGGTGCTGACCGAGGCGCTGAAGCCGGTCGGCCCGATTGCCTTCATCATCGGCTGCCGCGTGCTCGGCCTGCGCGACCTTGGGCCTGCCATGGCGCCGATGAACGCATTCCTGACGCTGACCGGCATGGAAACGCTGGCGCTGCGCATGGAGCGGCACTGCAGCAATGCGCTGCACCTGGCGCAGTGGTTGCAGAACCATCCCAAGGTGGCGTGGGTGTCCTACGCCGGCCTGCCCGAGGACCCCTACCACCAGCTGGCGAAGCAGTATCTCGGCGGCAAGGGCGGCGCGGTGTTCACCTTCGGCGTGAAGGGCGGCTACGAGGCTGGCGTGAAGCTGGTCCAGTCGGTCAAGCTGTTCAGCCACCTCGCCAACATCGGCGACACCCGCTCGCTGATCATCCACCCGGCCTCGACCACGCACAGCCAGCTTGGCGAAGAGGAACTGCAGGCCGCTGGCGCAGGCGCGGACACGGTGCGCGTGTCGGTCGGCATCGAACACATCGACGACATCGTGGCCGATCTGGCGCAGGCGCTGGAGCTGTTGTGATCCTGGCAGCCGCTCCTCGCCCAAAGGATGATCGTCACCCTGAACTTGGTTCAGGGTCCATCCTTCGGCGTGCGCGGAGCTATCGGGCCAAGGCCCAGCCCCGGGGCAAGGTCGTGCCAGTCAGGGTTTGTGCCCTCGATCAGGTTGATCTTCCACTGTCGGTGCCAGCGCTTGAGTTGCTTTTCGCGAGTGATGGCGGGGATCATCTCGTCGAACTGCTCGAAGTAAACGAGGTGGTGGACGGCGTATTGGCTGGTGAAGCCGGGAATCACGCTTTCGCGGTGCTGCCACAGCCTGCCGATGAGGTTGGAAGTGACGCCGATGTAGAGCGTGCCGCGCGGCTGGCTGGCGAGGATGTAGACACAAGGTTGCCGCTTATCGCGCATGGCTCCGTGTTTGCGGAAGGGTGGACCCTGAAACAAGTTCAGGGTGACGGAGATGGGGCCGTTGCGGAAGCATTTCTCACGAACCCAGAACCTCGTCATGCTGAACTTGTTTCAGCATCCATGTGTGGTCGGGCGATGTCCGTGCGGGCGGAGAGATGGACGCTGAAACAAGTTCAGCGTGACGCCATTTGCGAGGGGGAGCGATGAGCCTGCCCGCAAGGATTTTGTTTGTCGGGCTCGCCAGCATCGTCTGGTGGGGAGTGGCCCTTCTGATTCTCATCGACGTGCTTGTTGGCCCCTGTGGGATGGGGCCCGAAGCTACCTGCGCATCTGAATCCGCAATTCCTATCGTTGTGCCGATTGTCGCCGCCGTTGTCGGCTACATCGCGCTTTTGTTCCTGATTATTCGTCGCTGGAGCCGCTAGTGTTCAAGAAAATCCTCATCGCCAACCGTGGTGAAATTGCCTGCCGTGTGATCAAGACGGCGCGTCGGATGGGTATCCAGACGGTGGCGGTCTATTCCGATGCCGATGCGCGGGCGCCGTTCGTGCAGATGGCCGATGAAGCCGTGCATATCGGGCCGGCGCCGGCAGCGCAGTCGTACCTGATTGCCGACAAGATCATCGCGGCGTGCAAGCAGACGGGTGCCGAAGCGGTGCATCCGGGTTACGGCTTCCTGTCCGAGCGTACGTCGTTTGCCGAGGCGCTGGCGGCAGAGGGGATTGAGTTCATCGGCCCACCTGTCGGCGCGATTGCCGCGATGGGCGACAAGATCGAATCCAAGAAGCTGGCCAAGCAGGCAGGCGTCAATGTCGTCCCCGGCTTCGTCGGCGAGATCGAGGATACCGAACATGCCGTGCGCATCTCTGACGAGATCGGCTATCCGGTGATGATGAAGGCCTCGGCCGGCGGTGGCGGCAAGGGTATGCGCCTTGCCTACAACGAAAAGGACGTGCGCGAGGGCTTCGAAGCGGTGAAGCGCGAGGGCCTGAACTCGTTCGGCGATGACCGCGTGTTCATCGAGAAGTTCATTCTCAACCCGCGCCACATCGAGATCCAGATCCTCGGCGACAAGCACGGCAACATTCTCTACCTGAACGAACGTGAATGCTCGATCCAGCGCCGCCACCAGAAGGTGGTCGAAGAAGCGCCTTCGCCGTTCGTCACCCCGAAGATGCGCAAGGCGATGGGCGAACAGTGCGTCGCGCTGGCCCGCGCGGTGGGCTACTATTCGGCAGGCACGGTGGAACTGATCGTCTCGGGCGCGGACCCGAGCGGCGAGAGCTTCTACTTCCTCGAGATGAACACCCGCCTGCAGGTGGAGCACCCGGTGACCGAGTGCATCACCGGCGTCGACCTGGTCGAGCAGATGATCCGCGTTGCCTATGGCGAGAAGCTGGCGATGACGCAGGACGACGTGAAAATCGACGGCTGGGCCATCGAGAACCGCGTCTATGCCGAAGACCCCTATCGCGGCTTCTTGCCCTCCACCGGTCGCCTGATCCGCTACAACCCGCCGGTCGATGGCTGGACTGATGACGGTGCCGAGAACGGGCGTCGCGGCATCGATGGCGTGCGCGTCGACGACGGCGTCTATGAAGGCGGCGAAGTTTCGATGTTCTATGACCCGATGATCGCCAAGCTGATCACCTGGGGCAAGACTCGCGACGAGGCGGCGGACAAGCAGATCGAGGCGCTCGATGCGTTCGAGATCGAGGGGCTTGGCCACAACATCGACTTCGTCAACGCGATCATGCAGCACCCGCGCTTCCGCTCGGGCGAACTGACCACTGGCTTCATCGCCGAGGAATACCCCGACGGCTTCACCGGCGCGGCGACCTCGGACGAGCTGAAGCAGACGCTGGCGGCACTGGCGGCATTCCTCGCCACGGCCCGGTCCGACCGTGCGCGGCAGGTCGACAACCAGCTTGGCCATGAGCTCGATCCGCCGTCGGAATGGGCGGTCAAGATCGGCGGTTCGACCTATTCGGTGGAGCTTACCGAGGACGAGATCAGCGTTGACGGCAAGGCCATCGACATCGCGCTGGAATACACACCGGGCGACCGGATGGTTCACTGCGAGGTTGATGACAAGCCGCTGTCGGTAAAGGTCGAAACCACGCGCGCCGGCTTCAAGCTGACGACGCGGGGCGCGATCCATGACGTGCAGGTGCTTCCGGCGCGCATTGCGCACCTGACCAAGCACATGATCGAAAAGATTCCGCCCGATCTTTCGAAGTTCCTGATCTGCCCTATGCCGGGTCTGCTCGTTTCGCTCAACGTGGGTGAGGGCGATACGGTGGAGGCGGGCCAGCCGCTTGCCGTGGTGGAAGCGATGAAGATGGAAAACATCCTGCGCGCCGAAAAGGCGGGCAAGGTGAAGTCGGTCAACGCCAAGGCAGGCGACAGCCTCGCGGTGGACGCGATCATCCTCGAGATGGAGTGAGGCTTGGCGCGGTTGCGCCTTGTCTTCACCACCCCCAACCCCCTCCTCTGAAGAGGAGGGGGCTTTTTTACACCCTGAAGATTTTCCCCGGATTGAACAGGTTGTCCGGGTCCAGCGCCTGCTTGAGTGTGCGCATCACGTCCACCGCGTCTTCGCCAAGTTCATCGATCAGGCACTGCTGCTTGCCGATGCCAACGCCGTGTTCTCCGGTGCAGGTGCCATCCATGGCGAGCGCGCGGGCGACCATGCGGTGGTTGATTGCTTCCACTTCGGCCATCTCGTACGGGGCGTTGGGGTCGATCGAGAAGATCAGGTGGAAGTTGCCATCGCCGACGTGGCCGACAATCGTGGCAGGCACTGAGCACTCGTCCAGCTCGGCGCGGGTGGCGAGGATGCATTCGGCAAGGCGGCTCATCGGCACGCAGACGTCTGTTGTGAAACCGATGGCGTTCGGCCTCAGGTTGACCGCAGCATAATAGGCCTCATGCCGCGCGCGCCACAGGCGGTTGCGGTCTTCGGCCAGGGTGGCCCACCGGAATTCGCCGCCGCCATTTGCCGCCGCGAGCGCCTTTACCGTCTCGACCTGTTCGGCAACGCTGGAGGGCGTACCGTGGAATTCGAAGAACAGCGTGGGCACTTCGGCAAGGCCAAGCTTGCTGCGCAAGTTGACCGCGCGGACCTGCATGGCATCGAGCAGTTCGATCCGCGCCATCGGCACGCCGCAGTGGAAGGCCTGCACCACGGTCTCGACTGCGCCTGCCAGCGTTTCGAACGCGCACGTGGCCGCCATGATTGCCTCGGGGACGGGGTGCAGGCGCAGCGTTATCCCGGTGATGACGCCAAGCGTGCCTTCGGAGCCGATGTAGAGGCGCGTAAGATCGTATCCCGCTGCGGACTTTTTTGCGCGCTTGCCGGTGCGGATGACCTTGCCCTGCGGCGTCACCACCTCCAGCCCCAGAACCGCCTCGCGCATCGTGCCGTAGCGCACGGCATTGGTGCCTGACGCGCGGGTCGAAGCCATGCCGCCAATCGTCGCATTCGCGCCGGGATCGATCGGGAAAAACAATCCGCTGTCGCGCAAGTGGGCGTTCAAGGCCTCGCGCCTGATACCGGGCTGGACGGTGCAGTCGAAATCAGCGTGGTTGACGGATAGCACCGCGTCCATTCGGGACAGGTCGAGGCTGATGCCGCCTTCAAGCGGGAGCGTGTGCCCCTCCAGTGAGGTTCCTGCGCCATAGGGGACGATGGCTGTCTTCGCCTCGCGGCACAGGTTCACGCAATCGACCACGTCCTGCGTCGAGGATGCGAAGATGACGGCGTCCGGCAGGACGGTGGGGTATTGCGATTCGCTGGCGCCGTGCTGTTGGCGGATAGCGTCGCCCGTCTGGCAGGCGGTGCCGAAGCGGGTGGCGAGGCATTCCATGAAGCCTGCGGGCAGAGGACGGGCATTGAGGGCAAGGGATTCCATCCGCCGACCCTAGCCCATCGCCACCTTTTTTGAAGCATTGCGCAAATGATATGGCCATTGCGTGTTCAGGCAGGATAAAGCGCCGGTGCGAAATTCTCTCCGTGCGTTCGGGCGTGGGGCTCTGGCGGCATTTGAACAGGACAGGGTGAACTGATGAAGAAGATTACGGGTGCGTTGATCGTGGCAGGTCTGGCGGCTTCGGCAGTGGCGGGTGGAACTGCCTTCGCCCAGGCCAAGGGAGATCCGGTCGCCGGGAAGAAGGTTTTCATGCGTTGCATCGCCTGCCACGCTGTCCAGCCGGGCGCGGGTGCCAAGATGGGGCCGAACCTTGCCGGCGTCGTCGGCCGCAAGTCGGGCTCGGCAGCGGGCTTCAAGTATTCGGCTGCCATGCAGAAGGCCAAGCTGACCTGGAACGAAGCGACGCTCGACAAGTGGCTGACCAAGCCTTCGGCCGTGGTTCCGGGCACCTCGATGGCGTTCCCCGGCCTGCCGAACCCGGCAGACCGTGCGAACGTGATCGCTTACCTCAAGAAGCCCAACTAAGGCGTCACGATATTGAAGGCGGGATCCGGCTTGTCGAGCCAGCTGACAAGGCGGGCGAAGGCAGCCGGGTCCCCCTCGATTTTCGCCTCGCCCGAGGCGACTTTGGCTGAGAGCGGTTGGCCTGCGAACAAGGCCGACAGCAGGTCGGTATAGCGCACCGTCAGTGTAGCCTGCCGCCCGTCGCGCAGTCCCTTGCGGTGCACGAGCACGCCGTTGGCGATCGTTACAGTCCAGTCCTGAGCCTTGTCGGGGAAGACAAACCCTAGCGAGGCTGACCCGTCTCCAGCCTTGGCGGGATCGAGCCGCACGGCAAGCACTTCGAACAGATCTGAGGGCGGCAACTGGCTGATCAGGCCTGCGCCGCCCGTGGGGTCGGTCGCGGCGACGCCCTTTTCCAGCTCTCCTGCTCCAGTCAGGTACATGTTGCGCCAAAGGGCGTTCTCGCTCTGGTAGGCGAGCTGGCGGTAGGTTCGCGCCAGCAGCCCCTTGGCGGCGGTATCGGTCGTGTCGGCAAAGATCGCCTTGTCGAGCAGTTCCGCAGCCCAGGTATAGTCGCCCTTTGCAAAGGCTTCCTCGGCCAGCGCCCGTACCCGCGCCGCGCCGCCGAGTGCTTCGACATAGCGCGCTGCGCCCTGTTCCGGCGGCAGGGGCGCAAGGTGCACCGGGTTGCCATCGTACCAGCCCATGTAGAACTGATAGACCGCGCGAGAATTGAAGCTGTACGAGCCGTAGTAGGGGCGGTCGTACCACTTCGCCGCAAGCGTCGGGGGCAGGGTGAGCTTTGCAGCGATCTCCGGGCCGGTCAGGCCTTTGTTCATCAGTCGCACCGTCTGGTCATGCAGGTAGGCATAGGCGTCGCGGTGCTTGGCGAGGTAGTCGGTGATCTCGCCAGCGCCGAAGCGGGGCCAGCCGTGGCTGGTGATCAGCACTTCTGAGCCCGCGAAGAAGTCCATCGCCTCGGTCAGGCCCTGTGCCCATGCCTTGGCATCGCGGATTACCGCGCCGCGCGGGGTGAGGATATTGTGCTGGCTTACGTTGGCGTTCTCGGCGAGGTCCGCGACCTTCCAGTCGGGGAAGCCGAAGTTCATCTCGGCGGGTGCTTCGGTCCCCGGGGTGATCTGGAAGCGTACGCGTACGCCATCGAGCACGAGTTCGGTGCCGGTTTCGCCGATCTCGCGCGTCGGCGGGATCAGGCTGCGGCCGCCTGCTGCCACGCCCATGCCGATCCCGGATCCCATCGAGCCTTCAGGGCCCTTGGGCAGGGTGAGGCCGAACTGGTACCCTGCCCGACGCCCCATGGCGGGGCCGGCGATCACGTTTTCACTGACGGCAGCGCGGGTGAAGCCAGCCGGTGCGAGGATCGGCGCGTCCTTGACCATCACCGAGGTGAGGGCGCCTGCACCGCCGAAATGGTCCACGTGGCTGTGGGTGTAGATCATCGCGGTAACCGGAAGCTTCGCCACCTTTTCCGAGATCAGCGCATAAGCAGCGGCGGCTGTTTCGGTAGCGGTCAGCGGATCAATGACGATCCAGCCTTTGTCCCCGCGCACGAAGGTGATGTTGGAGACGTCAAATCCGCGCACTTGCCAGATGCGGTCGGTGACCTTGAACAGGCCGGCCTTCCCGAGGACTTGCGCATGGCGCCAAAGGCTGGGGTTGACCGTCGCCGGGGCAGGCCCGGTTGCAAAGGCAAAGGCGGCCGTGTCCCACACCGGCTTGCCCGCCGCATCGCGGATAACCGGGTCCTTGAGAGTGGCAACGAACCCGCGTGTGGCGAAATCGAAGTCCTGCCGGTCGGCCATCGGCAGGTCGGCAAGGGCAGCGGCGTTCGCTTCGCGGGTGGCTGCGGTAGGCGCATCGGCCATGGCTGGAGTGGCAACAAGCAGCAAGGATGCGCCAGTGGCAAGCGCCTGGCGGAAGGTGGTGAAACGCATGTCCTCTCCCGGCTCCGTTCTGTGTGGAGTTCCGGAAGCGAGAGTGACCTTAATCGTGCGATTAGGGAAGCGGCAAAATCCCTCAGCCGAACAGCCGCTGCCAGAATGTGCGCTTGCGCGGCGGCAGTTCCTGACCGGTCGCCCGCATCAGGTAGTTGGCAAGGAGCATCGCCTGGTTTCGCGTCATCAGCAGGTGATGCGTATCGACCGCTTCCGGAGTGGGGCGCGATTTGCTGGTTGATTGCACCGTCAAATGGATGTTGCGGGCAAACGCACGATGTTTCCAGCCGATCACCACGCCGGAAAGCTCGTGCGGTGCTTCTTCGCCCGGCAGGTTTGCCCTTGCCATGCGCTCTCTCCCAATTCCCCGGTGGCCTAGGAATCGGAATATTAAGAATTCGTCAACCTATTTGACGGGCCGCGCGTGCCGTTCCGGAACGGCTACGCCGCCAGCTGGTAGGGTGCGATCTCTCCGGCGAGGTAGAGCTTCTTGGCCTTGGCGCGGCTGAGCTTGCCCGAGCTCGTGCGCGGCAGGGTGCGCGGCGGGACCAGTTCGACGACGCAATTCATGCCGGTGATAGAGCGGACCTTGTCGCGGATCTGGTCGCGCAGCTTCACGCGTTCGACCGGGTCGGAGACGCGGCAATGGACCAGCACGGCAGGGGCTTCCTCGCCGTTCTCGGTTTCTACCGAGAAGGCGGCGATATCGCCCTGGTGGAAGCCGGGGAGCTGTTCCACGGCCCATTCGATGTCCTGCGGCCAGTGGTTCTTGCCGTTGATGATAATCATGTCCTTGGCGCGGCCGACGATGAACAGGTAACCGTTCTCGTCGACGTAACCCATGTCGCCGGTGTCGAGCCAGCCGTCGACCATGCAGGCGTCGGTCGCTTCCGCATCACGGAAATAGGAGTGCATGACCGACGAACCACGGCACCAGACCTTGCCGATGTGGTGGTGAGCCAGAACGTTGCCGTTCTCTCCACGGATTGCCACTTCCATGCCGAGCACAGGTACGCCGCAGTTTACCATCGCACGGTAGCGGGCGGGGCGGGACAGGTCGCGCGGAGTTCCGGACAGGCGTTCTTCCTCGACCAGTTCGACGCGGATGCCTTCGCCCGGAGGCATGATGGTGACGGCGAGCGTCGCTTCGGCAAGGCCGTAGCTGGGTAGGAAGGCTTCGGCCTTGAAGCCGGCTTCGGCGAAGGCGTTGACGAAGTTCTGCATCACGTCGGGGCGGATCATGTCGGCGCCGTTGCCGGCGACGCGCCAGCGCGACAGGTCGAACCGGTCCGAGACGTGGGTCTGGCTCGAAATGCGGCGCGCGCAGATGTCGTAGCCGAAAGTGGGCGAGTAGGAGAGCGTCGTGCCCTTGTTGCGGCTGATCAGATCAAGCCAGGCGAGCGGGCGGCGGGCAAAGTCCTCGGTCTTAAGGTAGTCGACCGAGACGCCGTTGGCGATCGGCGAGAGGAAGCAGCCGACCAGACCCATATCGTGATACCACGGCAGCCATGAAATCGCGCGGTCAGGATCGGCGATCTTCATGCCGTGCGAATGGCCGGCGAGATTGGCCAGCAACGCGCGGTGCGTGACCGCCACGCCATGCGGGAAGCGCGTCGAGCCGCTGGAATACTGCAGGTAGCTGATCGCCTCGGGATCGGGCTTGGGCAGCGGCGCGTCAGACACTTCGCCCGCGTGGAATTCATCCCACGAAAGGCCCGAGCAGCGCTGACGCGCGGCGGCAGCGCCTGCCATCTCGGCGATTTCGCCCGGATAGACCAGCATCTTCGGGTCCGAGCTGGAAAGCTGGACGGCGAGCTGGTCGATATAGCTTTCCTTGCCGCCGAAGCTGGTCGGTAGAGGCAGCGGGACAGGCCATGCGCCGGCGTACATGGCGCCGCAGAAGATAGCTGCGAAATCTGGGCCTGTTTCGGCCACCAGAGCAACGCGATCGCCGGGCATGACGCCCATTGCCATCAGGCGGCGAGCGGCGACCAGCGCGTCTTCACGCAGTTCGGAATAGGGATAGACCCGCGAGAGCGTGCCGCGGGGATCATGGAAATTGAAGCCGAGAGCGCCCTTGGCGGCATAGTCCAGCGCATCGCAGAAGGTGTCGAAGTCCGCATACCGACGTGGCTGCACGTCGAGATTGGGTGTGGGAACGAGAGCCGCCTTGTCAGCGACAGCGTCCGAAACAGTCATGCGATACCCCGATGTTCTCTTCATTCGTCCTGCGGGCCAATGTCAGCCCACTCGTGAACGGCCCATTACTGGTCCGTGACGCGAAAACAACGCCACCACGGTACGGACGTTCTCATTTAGCGGGGACTGTGGCACGAATGTGGCGCATGGACCGCAATTCCCCTGATGATCGTGGCAAGCGCCGCGAAAGGAAGCCGCCTCGGCCACTTGATGGCGCTCGGCTCGAGGAGATGGCACTGGCTTACGTGGCGCGCTTTGCGACGAGCGCGGGCAAGCTGTCCGATTACCTGCGGCGCAAGCTGCGCGAGCGGGGATGGGAAGGGGAAGGCGAGGCGGATACGGGCGCGATTGTCGCGCGCTTTGTCGAGCTTGGCTACGTTGACGATGCGGGCTTTGCCCGGGGCAAGGCGCAGAGCCTGCTGCGGCGGGGCTATGGAGCGCGGCGCATCGATCAGGCGCTGGGCGCGGCGGGTATCGCCGAATCGCTGCGCGAGGATGTGCGTGGCAGCGAGGTCGAGCGGCGGCGCGCTGCTCTGGTCATGGCACGCAAGCGCCGCTTCGGCCCGTTCGGTGGCGGGGGCAGGCTTGACCCGGCGGTGCGGGAAAAGCAGGTCGCAGCCATGCTCAGGGCAGGACACCCCCTTGCACATGCGCGCGAGGTGGTGAATGCCATGAGTGCCGAGGCTCTGGATGAGTGGATCGATGAAGCAGCTGACTAGACTTGTTGCAATTTCTGCCCTTGCGCTGGTCGCAGGCTGTTCTCCGGGGGCTGCCGATGCTGGTGCGAAGACCGCGACGCAGGCGGCAGTACCTGCGGTTCATCCCGTCTCGGGGCTGCAGATCACGCCCGTGACCGTGACGAGCGGCAGCACGCCGCACGTGTTCAAGTCGGAAGTTGCGCGCACTTCGGCAGAACAGGCCAAGGGCCTGATGTTCCGCACCGAGATCGGCGACGATGAAGGCATGATCTTCCTGCGCAATCCGCCAGACGTTGCCACTTTCTGGATGCGCAACACGGTGATCCCGCTCGACATCATCTTCGTCGGGCTTGACCGGCGAATCATCAACATTGCCGCCAATGCCAAGCCCTATGACGAGACGCCGCTGCCTGCGGCGGGACCGACGCTTGCCGTGCTCGAGATCAACGGCGGTTTGGCGGCAAAGCTCGGGATCAAGCCCGGCGACAAGCTCGACTGGTAGGGCGATCGGCAATCCGGGGAGGGCAGGGGCATCAACGCGCTTGCCGACTCCCCCCATCAGCGGCTAAGCGCGCCCAATATCCAAGGCAGGTACCATGAGCATCCTCGGCAAGATCTTCACCTGGTGGAATGGCGCCACCGTCACGACTATGCTGTTCAGCGCGCTGAACGGCGAGCAGGTGGGCACGGACGCGCAAGGAAACAAGTATTTCCGCGCGAAGAAGCCCTATCCCAAGGGGCACCCCTTTGCTGGACGTGAGCGTCGCTGGGTGATCTACAACGGCGCCAACGATGCCAGTCGTGTACCTTCTGAGTGGCATGGCTGGTTGCACGGCTCGTTCGATGGTGTGCCTGAAAGCAACCTGCCGCCGCCGCGCATATGGGAAGCCGAGTACACCCCTAACGCTACGGGTACGGTCACCGCGTATCGTCCGCAGGGTGCGCTGGAGCGTGGTGGCAAGCGCGCCGCTGCCACTGGCGACTACGAAGCCTGGGTTCCGGAAGCCTGATGCCATCTGTCGCATCGCCGGCAATGCGCGCACTCGCAATGGCGGGTTTGCTGGCGCTTGCCGGATGTGGCGACAAGGCTGCCCCGCCGCCGCCTGAGGCGACAGAGACCGGAGCGGCAATCGCCAGCGCATCGGGTGCGGCGGTGGAAAGCGAGTTCGGCACGCCGATCAAGGATCGCGTGGCGACGATCGGTTTCCTCAACAAGCGCAACAACATCACGCAGGATGTCGTGCTCAGAAGCGGCGAATCGCGTCGCATCGGCAATGCCATCGTCAAGCTCGCGACGTGCGAGAAGACCGCGCCTTGGGAAGACCCGCCCGAAACCGGTGCCTTCGTGCAGCTTTTCGTCGAGGAACGCGCGAGCACCGATCAGCCGCTGGCGTGGCGCAAGGTGTTCTCGGGCTGGCTGTTCAAGAACGCGCCGTCGCTAAACGTGGTCGAGCACGCGGTCTACGACGTGTGGATCAAGGACTGCGCGATGACGTTCCCCGGCGAGGAAGAGCCGCTCGCCTCTGCCCGCAGCGAGGCAAAGCCCAAGGGCAGTGCCAGCGAGGCGGCCTCTGCCGCTCCGGCGCCAAGCCCGTCGCCGACAGCTTCGGCGAGCGCGCGGCCGGCTGCCGCTTCTGCCGGAGAGTAGGGGCGCTGCGCCTGTGACAGCAGTTGCAGGTATTGGCTTTGCGGAATCTCGACGGCGCCCAGCGAGGTGAGATGCGTGGTGCTGAACTGGCAATCGAGCAGTTCGACACCGACACGGCGAAGCGCGGCAACGAGCCAGGCCAGCGCTACTTTCGAGGCGTCGGTCTGGCGGCTGAACATCGATTCGCCGCAGAAGACCCGGGCGAATCCAACCCCGTAAAGCCCGCCGACCAACCGGCCCTCGCTCCAGCATTCGATCGAATGAGCATGGCCATGTTCGTGAAGACCGATGTAGCTTTCGCGAATCCGGGCACTGATCCAGCTTTCCTCGGCGCCGGGGCGGGGAGCGGCGCAGGCATCGATCACGGCTTCGAACGCAGCATTGCAAGTGACTGTGAACTTGCCCCGGCGCAGTGTGCGGGCGAGAGATTTCGAGAGATGGAAGCCATCGAGGGGGAGAATCGCCCGCATTCGGGGCTCGACCCAGAACACTTCCGGATCGTCGCGACTATCCGCCATCGGGAAGATCCCGGCGCGATAGGCCTTGAGCAGAAGCTCCGGCGGAATGGCGTGTGGATCGTTGCGGGCCATAATCTTCAATAATGTGTTTCGGTCGGTTGCGCTCCCGCCGTCAAGTCTTTAAGGGGCCGCTCAGAGCACAGGAGTGTAGCTCAGTTGGTAGAGCATCGGTCTCCAAAACCGAGGGCCGTGGGTTCGAGTCCCTCCACTCCTGCCACTCGCCACAGGGCGAGGTTTGGCGCTGCTTCCGGCCCGAAGGCCAATTCCCCGCATCCGCACTTCGCACCGCTCGTCGCCCGATTCGGGTTCGCGAACAAAAAAGGGGAGGGCAGCCGAGGCCACCCTCCCCGAGGCGTCACCTAGGAGTGATCAGAAGCGCAGGCCGAGCCCTGCGAGAACCTGATTGCGCGAGAAGCCGGCTTCGTAGTTCGAGTAGCGGTATTCGACGAGGCCATAGGAGTTGCCGCCGAGGCCGAGCTGCGCACCGAGGCCGAGGCGCACGCCATCGCCGTTCGCCGCATCCTTGAAGCCGTTGAGTTCGCCCTTGATCCGCGCGTTGGTGTAACCGACCTTGCCGTAGAGGTTCAGCTTCGGGTTGACAGCGGCGGTGACGCGCGCACCGACGTAAAGGTCGCGGCCGGTTGAGATCACGGCGCGATCCACGCCATCATCATAAACGGTCTTGGTCGACGAATCGGAGATCTCGGCATCGACACCGAAGGCGACAGAGCCGGTGGTGGGAATGTCGTAACCGACAGCCAGGCCGAAACCGACGCCATCTTCGCTGTAGGTTCCCAGGCCGTAGTCATTGAGGTCGAGCGAGGCGCGGTCCCAGCCGACCAGCACTTCGGTGCGGACGCCCGAGGGCGCTTCGGCGAAGGCGGGCGTGGCGGACGCAGCGGCGAGGACCGCAAAAGCGGTCCAAAGCTTCTTCATGTGGTGTTCCCCTTGTTACCAGATTGCGGTTTTCATTGAGTTTTTCTGAAACCGCAGGCCGCCCAAATGCTGGTCGCCGCAACAAGCTGCAATTCATAACTTACGTTTACTGTTTCAAGCTTTTCAACGTGTTGCATCGCTGCCACAGAATTCGCGTGATTGCGGGGTTCGCCAGACAACCGTGCAATAAAAGTGCTTCGAGAATGGTGAGATGTGTCGCACGTCACTTGACCCAAACCCGGCGCAAGATGGCAGCATAAAAAATGGGGCAGCGAGACTTGCCCGCCGCCCCAAGTTCCGTCCCATGCGTCTGGTTCGCGTGAGAACGTCAGAACCTTACGGTGATCATGCCGCCAACGCCATAGTCCGGTGCGCCATCGCTGAGGCCGGCTGACCCGTAAAAGGTGAAGTTCAGCGCATCGCTCACCGGCGTGCTGAACGCGCCGAACAGTTCATGGCTGTCGTCGGCCAACCGGCTCGTGGCCTGACGGTAATCATACGAGGCGATCAGGGCCGACTTGCCCATGCCGACACTTGCCCCGGCGGAAGCGGTCCAGGCATTGCGCAGGTCAATGCCGTCAGGATCGCCGGGCATGCGATAACCCACGCTGGCGAACGGGGTGACGGTCCCGAACGTTTTCGAAAGTTCCGCGCCCACCGTAACGTCGGTCTTGCCGGTTCCGAGACCCTTGCTGCGCGAGGCGGTGGGCAGTTTGACCCGGGCCGAGAGGTCCAGCACGAAGCCCAGCTTGTCCTCCGGGATCATGTAGGCCGCGCCCAGCGTCAGATCGCCCAGTCCGCTGCGGGTGGTGCGGGGCGCATTGGGATCGATGATCACGCCGCCAGGGCCGTTGCCGACAATCGCCGACGAGCCATCGATTCGCAGCCACGGCTGGGTGACAGAAATGCGCAGGTTCCCGGTCTTGTAGCGTAGAGCCAGCGGCACCACGAGAATGTTGGTGTCCGAACCTGTGCCATAGTCGCCGCTTGACCAGTCGACGCCGGTGGTAACGGAAAGGCTGGTGTCATTGCTGGCGCGCTCCTCGCTGCCGCGCGTGTCCTGCGCCATAGCCGGACCTGCGATTGCGGCACCTGCCAGCAGCGCGCCGAACCAGATGGCGCGTGTCTTCCCCGAGATAGTCATCTTCGCACCCCTTATGCGAACAAGGGCGGATCCTCGCGGATCCGCCCTCGCGTTGGTCATCACGTTGCGTCAGTTCCGGGTCGGCATTGCCGATTTGACGGTGTCCTTTACCGCCGTGGCTGTGTCGCGAACCGATGTGGCATTCGCACGAGCGTCCTGGGCCGCCGCACGTACATCCGTGGCAGACGAGCGTGCCGCGCTTGCGGTCACGCGCGCATCGGTTGCCGTGTCACGTGCGGCACTCCCGGTCGCGCGCAGATCACCCGCAGCCGAAACGCTGTCACGCAAACTGGCTACCGCACCGGTGCCATCCTTGATGGCGCTGTTGGTCCCGCGGGCGGCTGCCACGGCTGCGGCATCGACTGCTGCCGATCCGGCTGCCGCATGGTCACGGCCGGTCACGCTGCCGCTCACCGCACCGTCGGCGCGGGTTGCGCTGCTGATCGCGCCTGAGGTTGCCACCTTGTCGAGATCGGTTTGGTCGCCGTCATCGTCGCTCGCATCGGTGCGGGTCTGGGCCTTGGTGGCGTTGCGCGCGTGGGCCCTGGCCGAAACGTCGGCGCCGATGCCCTTGTCCTCGCTGTCCTTCTGCGCCTTGGCCATCACGCGCACGTCGGCGCCGATACCGTTGGATGACGTCGTCTTGGTGGTGGTGGTGCTGGTGCTTGTGCTTGCGCTCTGCGCCTGTGCCGGGGCTACCAGCGCGACCGCGGCGATCGAAGCTAGCGGAATCATATACTTGTTCATGGCATTTGACCTTTCTTTTCCCATCCGGTCCCCCTGTTTGTTGCCAAACTGTTGCCGAGGGATAACCGGCGGGAAGCGAGGGCGTTCCACCTGCAAGTCACCTCTGGACGAAGAGCCGGGGCGGCTGGGCGCAGCACCGGCTATCCCGCCACACCTTGCGCGCGCCCTTGCCAATTGGCTGGCGGCAGACTAAATGAGCGGAACTTCCGACATCGGAAAATCGCCAGCCCCTCCCGGACCTGTCCGGGGCGGCGATGACCCCTAGGCGGAAGAGACGAGTTTTCCCGCGGCCCCGGCCGCAGCAAGCAAGGCACCAGAGCAATGGCCAAGACCAGCCCCGGCGAGTTCTTCAACCAGGTGAAGGCGGAAGCGCGCAAGGTCGTCTGGCCGACGCGTCAGGAAACCACCACCACCGCGATCTTCGTCGGCATCATGATGTTGATCCTGGCAGTGTTCTTCCTTGGCATCGACTCGCTGTTCAGCGCGGTCGTCCGCTTCCTGCTCTCGCTCGCCTGATCACCTAAAGGACCAAGAGAAAACATATGGCCCGCTGGTACATCATTCACGCCTATTCCGGTTTCGAGAACAAGGTGAAGGAAGCGATCATTTCCGAAGCCGAGCGCATCGGCCTTTCGCAGCTGGTCGAAGCGGTCGAAGTGCCGACCGAGACCGTAACCGAAGTGAAGCGCGGCAAGAAGGTCCAGGTCGAGCGCAAGTTCATGCCGGGCTACGTGCTCGCCAAGCTGGCGATGAACGACGACATCTACCACCTCGTCAAGAACACCCCGAAGGTGACGGGCTTCCTCGGCACCAACAACAAGCCGCAGCCGATTTCCGACAAGGAAGCCGCCCGCTACTTCGGCGCGCGCGAGCAGGCCGCTGCCGAACCGCGCAAGAACGTCTCGGTCGATTACGAGATCGGCGATCAGGTCAAGGTCAACGCCGGCCCGTTCGCTTCGTTCAACGGCGTGGTCGAGGAACTGGACTTCGACAAGAGCCGCGTGAAGGTCTCGGTCTCGATCTTCGGCCGCGCAACGCCGGTGGAACTGGGCTTCGAGGAAGTCGAACTGGTTCGGGGCTGATCGTTCCGCACATCATGAAGGAAGGCGCGTCAGTTCACCAACTGGCGCGCCTTTTTCATTGCGGGGTCGCGGCCTGATGCAATGTCTTCAGCGCTGGTCCTGACCGGTACGTCGGGAGTAACTCCGGCGTCTGGCTGAGGCGATGACGGGAAAAAGCCAATCAGCGGCAAATCCACTTCTAGCCCGGTCTCGGGCAGTCGAAGGAAATAGAAGGCGCCGCCGTTGATGCCGCGCAGGCTTCCCCCGGTCGGATCGCCCACCAGCGTGGCAACACCACTGCGTTTGACCGTCTCGGCGAACTGGAATGTGGCTGACGAGCAGGTCGGCCCGATCAGTACGGCAACCTTTCCGGCAAAGCGTCGGCCCGATGGATCAATCCGGGCACCGGGCAGGTCGAAGTCTCCGCGCACCAGCCGGAGCATGTCGCTGCGGGAGGACGGTTTTGCTGCGTCGTCCCAATCGTCGAAGCTGCGGTCCCATGTGTCGAGCACCGGCCGCAAGGCATCGGGAATGCGCCTGTAGCGCACATATCGCTCCATCACCGCCTGCGGGAGCGGGCGCTCGATCAGGCGGGCAAGCACCGCGTCTCCGCAATCGATCCCGCCTTCATTGGCGCGGATGTCGATGACCAGACCGCGGGCCTTCTCCTCGATCATCCGGTCGAACGCAGCATCGAGCCAGGCCTTCCAGTCCCATGGGCTGTCGTACAATCCCCAGTTGTCCATGCGCAGCGTTGCCACGCCATCGCTGATCGCGAAGCTCCAGCCGTTGCTTGTTGCATCGGCGCGCTCTTCGCCGCGAGCACGTGGGGGGCGGGAGAACGTCGGCAGATCGAGCGTTCGGCCGTCGGCCATGGTCAAACCGACGCGGTCGGCCGGGCCGTGCGGAGCAACCAGCGGCCGGTAGATGTCGAAAGGATTGGGCGAGTTCTGGTCCTCGACGCCGAGCAACGCGAGCCGCTTGGCGTCGTTGCTGCCGTCCGCGCGGGCAAGTGGCATGAGCCGGCGCAACAAGGTCGCTGTCGGAACGCCGTCTACCGCCATGATCACCGCGCCGGGCCTGAGCGGTATTTCCGGACGCAATGTCCCGGTGACGACCATCTGACCGCCGATCCAGCGGAACGAGAAAGGCACAGCAGCGCTGCCGCCCACGATCTGCGTCATCACCGTTTTCGACTGGTTCGCCGGGTTGGGGTAACTGTGGCCGCAACACACGGCCGCGGTCAGGCGAGCCAGCGACAGGAACTGGTCGCCCAACGCCCTCGGCCCAGAGGCGAGCCGCCGCGATTCTTCCGCCACGATCGCCCGGAACCGATCGCGCCCGAGATAACGGTCCAGTCCCGGGTGCAGGCGATCGTACGCCTCCAACAGCACCGCGAAATCACGCCGTACGGCAGCGGCTGTCGTATTGCCGACAGCCGCAGATGCCGCCCAAGTGCGTGTGACAAAGGCTGCGGGTGCAGCGGCGAGCAGTGTACGGCGGTCGATCCTCACCCAAGCGAGGCTATCATGAAAGTGCCCGATTGCAGTGCGCTTTCGAGGCTGGGCAACTGCTGGGGCTTGGCTTTCCGGTCCGCTGCCGCTAAGGGCGCGCACTCTTGCGGACGAATCTTCCGGGATTCGTGCGGGAGTCTCGTTTTCGGGACGTTTGACCGCTCACTCTGAGGCTTGCTGCAAGCGGCGGGCCGACAGGAAGAAAGGAGGCCATCGTGGCCAAGAAGATTGAAGGCTATATCAAGCTGCAGGTATCGGCTGGTGAAGCCAAGCCTGCTCCGCCGATCGGTCCGGCGCTGGGTCAGCGCGGCGTCAACATCATGGAATTCTGCAAGCAGTTCAACGCTGCCACGCAGGAAGTCGAAAAGGGCACCCCGCTGCCGACCGTGATCACGGTTTATGCGGACCGCTCGTTCACCTTCGTGACCAAGACCCCGCCCGCCACCTTCTTCATCAAGAAGGCCGCCGGCATCAAGTCGGGTTCGAAGACCCCGGGCAAGGCTTCGGCCGGTTCGATCAAGCGTTCGCAGCTGGCGGAAATCGCCCAGGCCAAGATGAAGGACCTGAACGCGAACGACATCGACGCCGCAACGAAGATCATCGAAGGCTCCGCTCGCGCGATGGGCCTCACCGTGGTGGAGGGCTGATTCCATGGCCAAGCAGACCAAGAAGCAGAAGGCCCTCGTCTCGAAGCTGGGCGACAACCAGAAGCTCTATGCAGTCGATGAAGCCATCGCGCTGCTCAAGGACCTCAAGTCCGCCAAGTTCGACGAGAGCCTCGAAGTTTCGCTGAACCTCGGCGTCGATCCGCGTCACGCCGACCAGATGGTACGTGGCATGGTCGTGCTGCCCTCGGGCACCGGCAAGGATGTCAAGGTTGCCGTGTTCGCCCGTGGCGACAAGGCTGAAGCCGCGCTCGCCGCCGGTGCCGATAAGGTTGGCGCCGAAGACCTGCTTGAGGACATGCAGAACGGCAACCTCGACTATGGCCGCGTGATCGCGACGCCCGACATGATGGGCATCGTCGGTCGCCTCGGCAAGGTGCTGGGTCCCAAGGGCCTGATGCCGAACCCGAAGCTCGGCACCGTCACCCCGAACGTCGCCGAAGCGGTCAAGGCTGCAAAGGGCGGTCAGATCGAATTCCGCGTCGAAAAGGCCGGCATCATCCACGGCGGCATCGGCAAGCTTTCGTTCTCGGACGAAGCGCTGCGCGCCAACTTCGACGCTTTCGTCGATGCGATCGTCAAGGCCAAGCCGTCGGGCGCCAAGGGCAAGTACCTGCGCAAGGTCGGCCTGTCCTCGTCGATGGGCCCCGGCCTCAAGATCGACGTTGCCCAGGTTCACGGCGGCTAAGGCCACCGGTTCAAGGAAAACGAAAAGGGCCGGGGAGGGAAACCTCTCCGGCCCTTTTTCTGTCCGCGTCGCTCGTATAGGAGCGGGGAATGTCAGATCCCCAGACTTCGAAAAACCCGGTGACCGTCGCCCGCCTGCAGGTCGAGGCGGTCATTCCGCCCGAAAAGCGCGGCCCGGGCTGGGATCGGCACTGGCGTGAACTCGAAGCCTATGCCGATGCCGCGCTGGAAGGTGCGGTCGGCGACTGGACGGTGAACCTTACCTCGGGTCGAACTCAAGGGTGACGCGAAACCCGGGGCTGGTGCTCTGCGCGCAGATCGAGGCACCAAGGCCGCGCGCCATGGCCTTGACCAGCCGCTGGCCTAGCCCGGTGCCTTTGGCCTCGGCGCTGTCGCCGATCCCCACGCCGTCGTCCTCGACTGTCAGGCGCATGTGATTCTCGCGGCTGGATGACAGGACGATCCGGACTTCGCCGGCGCAATCGCCGGCATAGGCATACTTGCAGGCGTTGGCGACAAGCTCGCAGATGACGATGCCGAGCGTCACGGCCTTGTCCGTCGGCAGTTCCACCGCCTCTGCCGTGGAAACCACCGAGCGCGGCCCGTGGGGCGAAGTCCAGGTCTCGGTGAGGTCGCGGGCGAGGTTGGCGAGATACTCGTCCATGGCCACGCTTTCGACGTTGCCGGTGGCATAGAGGTGGCGGTTTACGTGAGCGATTGCGCCGATGCGCTGCTGTGATGCGAGCAGGGCGTTGCGTGCTTCTCCTTCCGGCAGGACCGAGGCCTGCATGTTGATGAAGCTCATCGTCATCTGCAGGTTGTTGGCAACGCGGTGGTTCACCTCGCGCAGAAGGGCACCCAGCCTTTCATTGCTGGCAATCAGTTCGCGTTCGGCCTGCTCCTTTGCCCGCCGAAGCCGCACGCGTTCGAGCGATTGGGAGAATGCCGAGCGCAGCAGTTCGATGAAGTCCTCGCCGATGGTCTTGACGACATAGTCGTCTGCGCCCGCGCGCAATGCCGCTGCCGCAAGGCGACCGTCGTCGGCCCCGGTCACATAGACCACTGGCGGACAGGCAGGCAGCGCCAGCAGTTGTTCCAGTGTCTGCAGCCCGTCCATGCCGGGCATATGGTGGTCCACGGCAATGACATCGAATTCGCTTTCCCGTGCGAGCGCACAGCCCTCATGCCCGTCTGCAGCCAGCGTGATGGCAAACTCCGGTCCGCCGAGGCGGCGCTGAACCAGCCGTCTCAGCCCGGGGTCGTCGTCGATGTAGAGAAGGCGGACCGGTTCTTCAGTCAAGGTGCCCCCTCGGCGTCCGGCACCTGGATGACCGACAGGAACAGGCCCAACTGGCGGATCGCCTCGGCGAAGTTCTCGTAGTTGACGGGCTTGGTGATGTAGACGTTGCAGCCCATGTCGTAGCAACGCTGTATCTCCACCTTGTCGTCGGTGGTCGTCAGGACCACCACCGGCGTACGCCGCAGATGCGCGTCGCCCTTGATCTTCGAAAGAATGTCGAGCCCGCTCATGTCCGGCAGGTTGAGATCGAGCAGTACGAGGGCCGGGCCGTTGTGTGCGGGGCCGTGCGGATCGTTCCACAGATAGTCGAGCGCGCTAGTCCCGTCGGTGAAATGATGGATCGCGTTCGATATACCCGCGCGCCGGATGTTCTTCTCGATCAGCCGGGCATGGCCTTCGTCATCCTCGACCATGACGATGTTAACGGCGAGTTGATCAGGCATCGGCTACTCCGGATTGAAACTTGAGCGGGAGGCTGACCGTGAAGGTCGAACCCTGCCCCTCCTCTGACGAGACTTCGACGAGACCGCCGAGGCGATAGGCAAGTGCGCGAACATGGGCGAGGCCGATCCCTTCGCCGGGCTGGTCCTGCATCCCCGAGCGGCGGAACAGGTCGAAGATGCGCTCGTGATCGCGCGGGGAAATGCCGCGTCCGTTGTCGCGGACGGTGATGTTGACGCGGCCGTGTGCGACTTTGCTAGCGATACGGATCTCTCCGGGCCGCCCGGGGTGCAGGTACTTCAGAGCGTTCTCGATGAGGTTCGAAAGGATCTGTTCGATTGCCAGCCTGTCGGTTTCGATCACGGCAAGTTCGCCGAGTTCCACCCGGGTGCCCGTCTCGTCGATTCGGTGCTGGAGGGAATCGACGATCGACTGCACCACGTCTGCGAGGCTGACCCTGGTTGGCGCCAAGGTGCGTCGACCTTCGCGAGACAGCCGGAGGATGGCGTTGATCAGCCGATCCATCTTCTGCGTGGAGGAGCGGATGAATCCGATGGACTCCGGCAGGTCCTCTTCGACCGCGAGGCGTACCGTCTGCGGCACGTCGTCGCCATCCTTCAGCACGTGTTCGCCGATCACCTTGCGTGCAGCGTCGAGTTCGGAGGTGAAGCCCATGACGTTGACCAGTGGCGAGCGCAGGTCGTGGCTTACGATATAGGCGAAGCGCTGGATTTCGGCATTTGCCCGTTGCAGCTCTGCCGTGCGTTCATCGACCAACGATTCCAGTTCCTGATTCAGCACGTGCAACTCGCGCCGGTTGGCATCTATCTCGCGAATGTTGCGGCGGATGATCAGGATTGCGGCAGTTGCCACGCCGACGATGAGTGCGCCACACAGGGCCAGCATTGCCGACAGCAGACTGCGGGTGCGGTCCTGCGCCTGGTTGCGCTGCCGCAGGAGAGCGTCTTCGCGCCTGAGCATCTCGTCGGCGTAAGTCCGGATATGGCGGATCGCGCTGACGGTTGCGTCGCTGTCGAGCGAGCCGACCTTGAGGATGCCAAGCTTGGCTTCAGCTTCCGTGGTGCGCGCCTGCCGGGCGTAGCCATCGAATGCCAGTCGCAGACCTTCGACCGAGCGGACCTGCGAGGGGTTGTCGCGAACCAGCGTCTCGAGCCCGGCGAGTTCGCGACTGGCATCGGCGATGGCCTTTTCCGCTATAGCCACGAAGTTGGTCTCGGTCGGGGCGATGATGATTCCTCGCCTGGCCGTCTCGGTCCGCTCGGCATGACGCACGAAGCGGTTCAGGGCAGCTTCGACATCCAGCGTGTGTTCGACCCAATAGGCATCACGCTCGGCCTGCTTCTGCACGACGACCACGGCCACGACAGCCGCAACGACGGCAGCGAAACCGATCGACAGCAGCAGCAGTATGAGCCGGTTGTTTCCCGCATCGCGCGAGAAAGCGTAGGTCGGCGTAGTCGGCATCGCTGGAAAGCACCCCCGTTGACGCACGAAATCCGTCAACCGGCGATGCGTTCCCGGTAGAGGTAAAGAAATGTTACACTGACCTATAAGTTCCCGGGCGTGTAACACTCTATGACGAGGCTGATGGCCTTGCCGTCAGGTGTCCGCAGCACTGCTTCGTGGGACAGGATGGTATCTGCTGGGCATTGCGGCATCGCACCTTGCTTTTGGGCGAGCCGGTCACGGCGGAAGGCGAGCGGTGCGACGACCTTGCCAAACGGCTTATCCGAGGTGGTCAGGGTTCGGTTCATCTCTGTCGTCAGGCGTGAAGGCACGTACCAGTTGTGCGCTACCGAGAGGATTTGGTCGCCGCACGCCAACTGCACATGGCGATAGGCGATCGGCTCTTCGGCGGAAACGCCCAAGCGCTTGCGGATTGCAGGCGAGGCCGGGATTAAGGCGCTCCGGTCTGCCAGTGCCCGGATCACGGGCGGAGCGGCGAGTGCCCGCTTGGCGCACCATTGGCCAAGCGCCGCCGTGGCGCTGTCATTCGAAGCGAGCGTTTTCTCGAAGTCCTTGATGCCGCCTATGCCGCAACCTGTCAGCGCCAGCGTCGCAAACGTCGCCAGCGCGACTGCTTCAGGGCGCAGGCGACGCATCGGGTGCGGGATCGGGCAGGCGACAGGCGGTGATGATCTTCACCGGCTTTGCAAGGATCTGTCCGCGCATGATCCCTTCGCCTTCGGTCTCGGAAATGGGTGCTGCGAAGATCGCCTTCACCACGTCCATGCCTTCGACAACTTGCCCGAACGCCGCATAGCCCGCCTTGGCTTCCGGATCGGCCGAGTCTGGCTGCGCGTCGAGTCCTGGCTGGTCCGAGACCATGATCGAGAAGTCGCCCGTCGCGGTGCCCGGGGCATACCGGGCCATAGACAGGGTGCCTGCCTTGTGCAGGATGCCGGTCACGTTTGTCGGCTCATGCGCGATAGGTGGGAGGTTTCGCCTCGGATCACCTCGCGTTCCTGCCTGGATCAGTCCATTGGGCTGCTCGCCCCAGTTGAGATGCATGGCGCGGTAGAATGCGGTGCCATCGAACCGCTTCGTTTCGGCATAGCGCACGAAGTTCGTGGCCGAAGCCGGCGCGTGCTTCACATCGACTTCGACAATGATACGTCCTGCCTCCGTCTCCAGAGCAACGCGGACCTTGTCGGGCAGGGGCGTCGTCGAAGGGACCGGGTAGGTCGGCGCAACCGGGCGGGGAGGGGCAACCCGCTTCTTGACCGGCGCTGCCGCAATGAGAGCAAAGGCTACCGGTGCCAGCAGGGCAAGGCGACGCGTCAGCATGGGGTCAGATGCCCCCTGCGACGGGGAAGCGGCCTAGCGAGGCAAGCCCTTCTTCAAGAGCATGGGCACAAGCCTTCAACTGGGCTTCGCTGACCGAGCGGATCACGAAGTTGGCTCCAGTCCTGCCTTCGCGAAAGAACGGGTAGCTACCGATTTGAACGCCGTCGAAGGCATGTTCGGTCTCGCGCAGCAGGTCGGCAATCTCGCTCTCGGCGACCCAGCAGCCGACCGTGGTCGAGAGCAGCGGCAATCCGCCTTCGAGCTGGCCGGTCAAGCCATCGAGCATCTGGGCGGTGATTCCGGGGACGCCGGCCATGAGAAACACGTTGCCGACGCGAATGCCCGGCGCGCCAGAGACGCGGTTCTCGATAAGGTCCGCACCATCAGGGACGCGAGCCATGCGCAGGCGCGCGTCGTTGAGGCCCCCGCGCGTGGCGTAGTAGCTTTCGAGAATAGCCCGTGCCTTGGGGTGGATCACGACGTCCACGCCAAGCGCCTCGGCCACTGCATCGACGGTGATGTCGTCGTGCGTCGGGCCGATGCCGCCGGTGGTAAACAGGTAATCGTTGCGTGCGCGCAGCGTGTTCACCGCTTCGACGATCGCTTCCATGACATCGGGTACGACCCGCACTTCGCGGAGGCGAATGCCCTGAACGCCAAGCCATGCCGCCACTTGGGCGATGTTCTTGTCCTGCGTGCGGCCGGACAGGATTTCGTCGCCCACGACAATCAGCGCGGCGGTCCAGATACGGGATTCGTCAGTCATCGCGCGAGTGGTATCGCATGGGACCTTCCCGCAAAAGGGCTTATTCGGCGGCTTCCATGTGCTCCTTGTGCACGGTTGCCGGACGTGCGTGGCCGAATTGCAGCACGCCGTCCTCGATCGGGTCCTCCCGCATCCAAGCCACGTCTCGCACGTAGTCCTGATTCAGCCGCCAGCGCATGTCGCTTGCCGACTTGGGCAGGAGATGGCGCGCCCGTTCGATATAGCCGGACGAGAAGTCGTAGATGTTGTCCTCGTCGAGCTGGTGGTTCGGCGCGAGCTTCGGCACTGCCACTTCGACGCCGCGTGCCTTCATCGCGTTGAGCATGTCGCAAATGTAGCGGGCGTTGATGTCCGCCCGCAGCGTCCACGAGGCGTTGAGGTAGCCGAACACTGCTGCAAGGTTCGGCACGTTCGAGAACATCACGCCCTTGTAGTAATAGCGGTCGGCAAAATCGACCGGCACACCATCGACGCTGATCGCGATCTTTCCGGCCATGACCATCTTGAGGCCGGTTGCCGTGACGATCACGTCTGCATCGAGGTGCTTGCCCGACTTGAGCTTGATGCCGGTGGCATCGAATCGATCAATGTGGTCGGTCACCACGCTCGCCTTGCCCGCCTTGATCGCCTCGAACAGGTCGGCATCGGGCACCAGGCAGAGGCGCTGTTCCCAAGGATTATAGGGCGGGGTGAATGCCTTCTCGTCGTATTTGTCGCCAAGCGCCGCCTTGATCCGCTTGGTCAGGAACTTCTTGACCTTTTCGGGCTGGGTGCGGGCACGTTTGAACACCAGGTTCTGCAGGCGAACGTTCTTGAAGCGTGTAATGCGATAGGCCAGTTCCTCGGGCAGGAACTTGCGCAGGAAATTGGCGATCGCATCGCGCGCCGGGCGGATGCCGTACCAAGTCGGCGTGCGCTGGAGCATGGTGACGTGCGCAGCCTTGTCGGCCATCGAGGGCACGATCGTAACCGCCGTTGCCCCGGATCCGATCACCACCACACGCTTTCCGGCATAATCGAGGTTTTCCGGCCAGAACTGCGGGTGGACGATCTCGCCCTGGAAATCCTGGCGGCCTTCGAACTTTGCCTCGTAGGGCGTGTCGTAGTCGTAATAGCCGGAACCGAGATAGAGCCAGCCCGCGGTCACTCGGCTGCGCTGACCGTCGCTGCCTTCAAGGGTGACGACCCAGTGTGCGGCCTCCCCGTCGAAGTCGGCGCTGAGCACCTTGCTGTCGAAGCGGATGTGGCGGCGAATGTCGCGCTCGTCGGCGATGCGGTTCAGATAGTCGAGGATCGAGGGGCCATCGGCGATCGACTTCTCGTGCTTCCATGGTTCGAACACGAAGCCGAGCGTGTGCATGTCCGAATCGGAACGCACGCCGGGGTAACGGAACAGGTCCCACGTACCGCCGATCTGCGCGCGCCGCTCGACAATGGTGAAAGAGCGGTCCGGGCAGAGCATTTTCATGTGCGCTGCCATGCCGATGCCTGAAATGCCGGCTCCAACGATCAGCACGTCAACGTCTGGTTTCGCTGCCGCAAAAGTGGACTGCTCTGCACCCACGATCTCTCTCCATCGGTTCTATTTACAGGGATGTTAGCACACTCGCGGGCGATTGCCAGTGGCCCTTGAGTTTGCCACTCAATGGCCATGACCGTGATCGCCGCCCGCCGCTACAGCAACGGTATTGCACATGACGAAACGCTTGAGCTGAACGGCGCTTGCGTTGCGGAACTGCCGCCGCACAGCTTCGACTGGATTGGCTTGTGCGAGCCTGATGCTGCTGAAATGGACCTGCTGCGCCGCCAGTACGGGTTGCATCCTCTTGCCGTCGAGGATGCGCTCAACCCGAGGCAATTGCCCAAGGTCGAAGTCTACGGGAAAACCCTGTTCGTGGTTGCCCGCACGGCCGAACTGCAGGCGGGCGAGGAGATCGGCTACGGGCAGACTGCGTTCTTTGTCGGCCCGCACTTCCTGATCAGCGTCCGCTTCGGAAGCACGCGGCCTCACCTGACGTTGCGGGCCGAGCTCGAGGCACAGGGGGACCGGTTGTCGGAAGGGCCGGACTATATCCTCCACGCCGTGCTCGATTTCATAGTCGACGGTTATCTGCCGTTGCTCGAACGGCTTGAGGAAGTGGCGCAGGAGATGGAGGAAGCGGCAATCGACGTCTTTCCGGAGCAATCCGTGATCCGCCGCATCTTCCGCCTGCGCCGTCAGTTGCGCCGGTTCGAGCGGGTTATCGGACCGATGGAAGAAGTTTGCGAACGACTGGTCGTGGCTGATCTACCGTGTATCGATCCCGCCGCTCGCATCTGGTTCCGCGATGTGCTCGATCACGTACGTCGCGCCATGGCGCGAATGCGAGGCTTGAAGGAAACGCTCGCTGCGATTGTCGAAACCGCCAGCCTGCTCGAGCAGCACCGGCAGGGCGAGATGACCCGGCAGCTTGCGGCATGGGCGGCGATTCTGGCGGTGCCCACTGCCATTGCCGGCATCTACGGCATGAACTTCGAATATCTGCCTGAGTTGAAGTGGCATTATGGCTACTTCGCGGTGTGGGGCGTGATCGTGACGATCTGCGGGGGACTGTGGCTTCGGTTCCGCAAGATCGGGTGGCTGTGATCCGGCGGCTGTGATCGTGTGGACAAGCCGAGTGTTTCCGATTGTGACAGTTGCGCCTGTCGCCTAGTGCGCAATCAGGCGGAGACGAGTCGTTTCCCCTTGGCGTGACGGTAATTCGGGAAGCTTATCGATGTTCGGCTGGTTCCAGCGTCTTCTGCCCAAGTCGGGCGATTTCTTCGGCATGTTCGAGCGCCATGCGGCTGCCTGCGTCGATGCTGCCGATGCCCTCGCCAAGCTGACGCGCGCGCAAGGCGATGCGGCGCAGTGGGTCGGCAAGATCCGCGACCGCGAACACGCCGCAGACGACGTGATCCGTGAAGTGCTGTTCACCGTGCGTCGGACGTTCCTCACGCCGTTCGACCGCGGCGCGATCACCTCGCTGATCGGCGCGATGGACGACACCATCGACGAGATGCAGGCTGCGGCTTCGGCCATCGAACTCTACGAGATCGCGCATTTCGAGCCCGAGATGCAGGCGATGGCCGACAAGATCGTCGAAGCCGTGGGCCTGATCGCCGAAGCCATGCCGCTTCTGCGCGACATCGAGCGCAATGGTGGCCGCCTTCACGCGCTCACCGAGCGCATCGTCAAGCTGGAAGGCGAGGTGGACCTCGTTCACCAGGCGGGTCTCAAGGCCAACTTCCATCGGCATCGCACCGATGGCGACCAGGTCGCGTTCATCGTTGCGCGCGAGATATTCAAGCATCTCGAGAAGATCGCCGACGCCTTCGAAGACGTCGCGAACGAGATCGACGCGCTGGTCATCGACCACGCCTGACGGCGCGGGACAGGAGCTGATCCGATGCACGAGCTCGCCTTTCCGCTGCTGGTCGGCCTGATCGCGCTGGCACTGGCGTTCGACTTCCTCAACGGGTTGCACGACGCCGCCAATTCGATCGCCACGGTTGTCTCGACGCGCCTGCTTTCGCCCGTTGCTGCGGTGGTATTCGCAGCTGCCGGCAACTTCGCCGCCTACTGGCTGGTGGGGCTGCACGTGGCAGACACCATCGGCAAGGGCATCATCGACAAGGACATCGTCACCCCTGCGGTCGTGTTCGGCGCGCTGATCGGGGCGATGTTCTGGAACGTGGTGACCTGGGTGAAGGGCATTCCCTCCTCTTCAAGCCATGCCCTGATCGGCGGTCTGCTCGGCGCGGGCGTGATGCACGGAGGCTTTGACGCGATCGAATCCAAGAAGACGATCGAGACCTTCATCGCCATCTTCATGTCGCCGATGATCGGCATGGCCTTGGCAATGTTCTTCGTCCTGCTGACGAGCTGGCTGTTCAAGGGCTTCCAGCCACGCCGCGCAGAGAACGTCTTCAAGGGCCTGCACCTGCTGTCCTCGGCGGCCTATTCGATCAGCCACGGCGGCAACGATGCCCAGAAGACAATGGGCATCATCACGGTGCTGCTCTATTCCACCGGCTACCTGAAGGGCGAGTTCCACATCCCCGAATGGGTCGTGCTCTCGTGCTATGCCGCCATTTCGCTGGGCACCATGTCGGGCGGGTGGAAGATCATCAAGACGATGGGCACCAAGATCACCAAGCTGAACCACCACACCGGCTTCTGCGCCTCTTCGGCGGGCTCGATCGTGGTGTTCGGGGCAAGCGCGCTGGGCATTCCGGTATCGACCACCCACGCCATTACCGGCAGCGTGATCGGCACTGGCGCAGCCCGCCGTGCCAGCGCAGTGCGCTGGGGCGTGGCGCAACGCGTGGTCATGGCGTGGTTCATCACCATCCCGGCCAGCGCTACCGTGGGCGCGGCATTCTACATGCTGACCAAGCTGTTCTGATCACTGGCCTACGGTGATGACCTCTGCCGGCGGTTGAGGCTTGCGGAATACCGGCACGCGCTTGATCCAGAGCTTCAGGGCCTCCCAGTGGATGCCCGCAGTGACCTTGAGAGTAACCAGCGGATAGGCGAGGGCGGCGCGGAACAGGGCGCGATCGCTCAGGCTTTCGCGCATGGCGGTGTGGACCGCAGCAAGTATCGGACCCTGCTCATCCGACACCACGATGCCTATGCCGAGCCGTTCGCCGGGCGGCTGGATTCGAAATGCATAGGCGAGGTCCATCGGCAGGAACGGCGAAACATGAAACCGCTTCCCGGCACTCTGATGCAGTGTCACAGCGCCCGGCCTTGCCTCGATGACATAGTTGTGCCGCTCTCCGAACGTGTTTGAGACTTCGTAGATCACCGCCCGCAGTGCCCCGTCCTGGCCATGGCAGAACCACGTGCTGAGCGGGTTGAAGGCATAGCCCAGCATGCGCGGCATGGTCAGCAGCAGGATGCGGCCGCCATCGGACTCCAGTCCAGCCTCGCGCAGCAGTCGTTCGACATGTGGGCGCATGGCCTTGCCATCACCGACATCGGAATCGTGGAAGGAAAACAGGTTGAATCGCCCACGGGAGAACAGGCGCAGGCGAAGGGCAAGTGCATCGATACGGTCGATGTCTAGCAGTAAGTGCAGCACGCGATAGCGCAGGACATGGACGGCAGGTCGCAGGCGGCGGTGCAGGACGTGACCGTGATAGAGCGCCGCGCCGTCGGTCATGCCGGTTCGAGGACCTGCGCCTGATGCGTGACATGGATACGCCCGGATTCGTCTGCCACTGTCCACGGCCTGCGTACCCCGCCCAACTGCTCGGCGACGGCAAGGCCGGATTGCAGCCCGTCTTCATGGAAGCCGGCGCCAAACCAAGCGCCGCAGAACCATGTGCGCTTACGTCCTTGCAAGGACCAAAGCCGCTTCTGCGCTGCGCCCGCCGCCACGTCGAACACCGGATGGTCATAGCTCTCACGGCGGATCACCAGCGCCGGGTCCGGCTCCTCCAGAGGGTTGAGCGTGACGAAGAGGTCCTTCTCGGTCGGCAGGTGCTGGAGCCGGTTCATCCAGTAGGTGACCGACAGCCGGTGCGCATCCTGACCGCGCCGCGCGGCATAGTTCCATGCCGACCAGACCTTGCGCCGCTTGGGCATCAGGCGCGTGTCCGAATGCAGTACCGCCTCGTTATGGCGATAGGGGAAGGCTCCGAGCAGTTCGCGCTCCAGCGGGTCGGCATCGGCCAGGATCGCGAGGGACTGATCGGCATGGGACGCCATGACGACGTGATCGAACCGCTCCCAGCCGCGCCCAGCATCGATTTCAACGCCTTCGGGATGGCGACGAACCTGACGCACCGGCGAGGACAGCCGCACGTTGTCGATAAACGGCGCGCTGATCCGCTTCACGTACTCCCGGCTACCACCCTCGACCGTACGCCAGCGCGGACGCTCGCGGAACTGGAGCAGCCCGTGGTTCTCGAAGAAGCGGATGAAGGCGGCGGCGGGGTGGTGTGGAATGTCGTGAACCGGTGTCGACCAGATCGCTGCCGCCATCGGATAGAGGTGGTCGTCACGGAAAGCCGGACCGCAGCCGAGACCGTCGAGGTAGGCACCGAGGCCGAGTTCGCCCATGTCAGGCAGGTCGCGCGGTGCCGCCTTGTAGAAGCGCACCAGATCGCGGAGCATCGACCAGAAGCGGGGTGACACGAGATTGCGCCGCTGCGCGAACAGTCCGCGCAAGTCCCCGGAATACTCAAGCTTTCCCTGGTCGAGCGTCACCGCAAAGCTCATCACGGTCTCGCGCGTTGGCACGCCAAGGTGCACGAACAGCGCGCTTAGGTTGGGATATGTGCGTTCGTTGTAGACGATAAAACCGGTGTCGACCGGCACGCCATCAGCGTCGACCGTGTTGCTGTGCCCGCCCAGCCGGTCTGCCGCTTCGAACAGCGTGACGCGATGGCGCTGCGAGAGCAGCCACGCAGCGGAAAGTCCGGAGATTCCGCTCCCGACCACGGCAATATCGAGCGTGCCCCCCGGCACGCCATCACGGCTCATCACGATCCCAACACCCCCGTCGGCCACGCTACGCATTCCCCGGCGTCTTACCGCCTGTCACGCGTTATAGAGCGCTCCCGTCGTGACAGGTTGACACATGTCACACCCGGATGGCTAGTTCTCCTTCGTGAGCTTCCTTGCCCCTGTCATCGCGCTGGTCGAACGCGCGCCGCTGCCTGACGCACTGACCCGTGCAGGCGTGTCCTTCATGTGTGAGAAGCGGCTTCGCGAAATACGCCGCGACCAGCCGACCGAGGCTGCATTTGCCGCATGGATGGCGCAGCGCCCGGTGGCAGAGCATACCGATGCCGCCAACGAGCAGCACTACGAATTGCCGCCGCGCTTCTTCGAGTTGAGCCTTGGGCCAAACGCCAAATATTCGTGTTGCCTCTATCCCACCGGCACCGAAAACCTGGAGCAGGCGGAACTTGCGGCGCTCTCTGCCACGGTCGAGCACGCCGCGCTAAAGGACGGGCAGGACATCCTCGAACTCGGCTGTGGCTGGGGTTCGCTCAGCCTGTTCATGGCAGCGAGGTTCCCCAATGCTCGCATTACCGCCGTCTCCAACTCGCGCCCGCAAGGCGAGCACATCCGTGCCAAGGCAGCGGCGCGCGGCATCACGAACCTGACCGTCTTGACCGCCGACATGAATGGATTTGCGCCCGAAGGGCAATTCGATCGCGTCGTCTCGGTCGAGATGTTCGAGCACATGGCCAACTGGCGCGAACTGCTGGGCCGGGTCAAGGGGTGGCTCAAACCCGATGGCCGCCTTTTCCTCCATGTGTTCAGTCATCGTCAGTATCCCTATCGTTTCGACACGGCGGACAAGTCGAGCTGGATCGCGCAGTACTTCTTCACGGGCGGCATCATGCCCAGCCATGATCTGATCGGGCAGTTCGCCGACCTGTTTGCACTTGAGCAGGACTGGTGGTGGGACGGAACCCATTACCAGAGGACCGCGCTTGACTGGCTGGCGCTGTTCGACGCCAAAGCGTTGGAGATCGAGCCGGTGCTGCGCGAAGTCTATGCACCGCAAACTCCGCTGTGGATGCGGCGCTGGCGGCTGTTCTACCTCGCGACCGCTGGGCTGTTCGGCCATCGCGGCGGCACGGAATGGGGCGTCAGCCACTGGCTGCTGAAACCGGTGTAAAAAGCACTTGGCAATCGGGGCCATAGCGGCAAGACTGGTTGCGATAGAAACTTGCCCAGGGAGTTTTCCAGACATGACCGTCCGTTCGCGCATCGCCACCGGCGTTGCGGCCATCGCGTTTTGCGCCATCGCCACCCCCGTCCTCGCCGGTCCCGCCGAAGACAAGCTGATTGCCCAGTTGCTCGACGAAGGGCTCAACCGGTCGGATGCGATGGAGATTGCCTCCGAACTGATGGACCGCATCGGGCCGCGTCTGACCAACTCCGAAAACCACCGCAAGGCCGAGGACTGGGCCGCGGCCAAGTTCGCCGCATTCGGTCTCAAGAACATTCATCGCGAGCCATTCGAGTTTGGCCTTGGCTGGAACCTCAAGTCCTACTCGGCGACGATGACTTCGCCGCGCACCCTGCCGCTTACCGTCCTGCCAGTGGCGTGGTCGCCCGCGACCGGCGGCCCGATCACAGCGCCGGTCATCGTCGCGCCGATGAGCAAGGTCGAGAATTTCGATGCCTGGAAGGGCAAGCTCGCCGGCAAGATCGTGCTCGTCAGCCTGCCTGGCGAGACCAGCGAGTCGAAGGACCCCGTGTTCGAACGCCTGTCGGGCGAAGACATGGGCAAGCTCGACAAGTACACCCTGCCGCGCCACGATCCCGAAGGCCTCGCGATGCAGGTCGCGCGTCGCGGCTTCGCACGCAAGCTTTCCGAGTTTCTCAAGGCTGAAGGCGCACTGGCGATGGTCAAGATGACCTACCGCGATGGCAAGCTCGTCCACGGTGAAGGCTACGATTTCATTCCCGGCCAGACACTGGCGGTGCCGACCATGGACATGGCGCAGGAAGACTACCGCCGGCTCGTCCGCCTCGCCAAGACCGGCGCCGCGCCGCAGCTCTCGCTGTCGATCGACGCCAGCTTCGATGACAAGGACCTGATGGCCGACAACGTCATCGCCGAGATTCCCGGCACCGATCCCAAGGCGGGTTACGTCATGGCCGGCGCCCACTTCGACAGCTGGATTGCCGGCGATGGCGCATCAGACAACGGTGCGGGCAGCGTCGCGGTGATCGAGGCAGCGCGGCTCCTGTCGAAGATGGGCGTAAAGCCCAAGCGCACGATCCGCTTTGCCTTGTGGAGCGGCGAAGAGCAGGGGCTGCTCGGCTCGAAGGCCTATATCGAACAGCACCTCGCCACCCGTCCGGTTGATCCCAGCCTCAAGGGCATCGACAGCTATGCCGCGTGGCGCAATGCCTATCCGATCACGCCGAAGCCGGAGTATTCGCAGCTCAAGGCCTATTTCAACATGGACAACGGCTCGGGCAAGTTCCGCGGCATCTATGCCGAAGGCAATGTCGGTGCGGCGCCGTTGCTGCGCGAATGGCTCAGCCCCTTCAATTCGCTCGGTGCAGATCGCGTCGTGATGAGCAAGACTGGTGGCACCGACCACGTCTATCTGCAGGCGATCGGCCTTCCCGGCTACCAGTTCATCCAGGACCCGCTCGACTATGAGAGCCGCGTCCATCATTCGAGCCTCGACACGCTGGACCACATGCGCGCTGACGACATGCGCCAGGCTTCGGTCATCCTTGCCGGCATGCTCCTGCAGGCGGCGATGAGCGACAAGGAACTGCCGCGTTCGCCGCTGCCGACCCAGCCCGATGCCACCGATCCGTTCAAGGTTCAGGACCCCAACCAGTAACTCGCAGGTTCCTACGCATTTGTCCTGATGGTCCCTGCTGGAAAAGACATACGGCCTATAACCTAGGTTAGTATCCGTCACTCCAGCAGGCGGGCCATGCTCAAGCGTATCTCCACGCACGAAGTCGAACTCGGGATGTTCATCCACAAGCTGGAGGGGAGCTGGTTCAGCCATCCCTTCTGGAAGCGGCGATTCCTGCTCGTCGATGCCGGCATGCTGGAGCGCCTGCGGGAGAGCCATATCGACGGGGTGGTGATCGACACGTCGAAGGGCAAGTCGGTTGCCGTTGCACCCGTCACGCAGCCCGAGATCATCTCGGGCCCGCGCCACGCCGGAATGACCTTGCCCCATCGCCGTCAGCGCCTTGAACCGGTGCCGCAGAAGAACGGCTTCGCACGCGTCGCCGCGCCGATGCATATGGCGCGCGAATTCGGCCGCGCGAAACGGGCCGCCGGCGATGCTTTGCGCGTAGTCAGCAAGGCCTTCATCGAAGTGCGCCTTGGCAAGGCGATCCGGACCAAGGACGTCGAACCGGTGCTGGATGCGGTCTATGCCTCGGTCCAGCGCAACCTCTACGCATTCAACGGACTGCTCCGCTGCCAGACCGACAACGAGCCCGTCTATCGTCACTCGCTGGCGGTCAGCGCGTTGATGATTGCACTGGCCCGGCACATGAAGTTTTCCCCCATCGACATTCGCGATGCGGGCATGGCCGGTCTGCTGATGGATATCGGCGTTGCCCAGCTGCCGGTGGATCTGGCGACGGTGGGCGGCGACTACATGTTGCTGCGCCCCGACCTGCGCGAACAGCACGTGGTGCTTGGCTACACTTTCCTGAAAGCCGCGGGCGACATCCCCGATCCCGTGTTGCGGGTCATCCTCGAGCATCATGAGCGGCTGGACGGTGGCGGCTATCCGCAGGGCCTCAGCGGAGCCGCAATCAGTGCCATGAGCCGGATGGCGGCGATCTGCGATACCTACGACACGCTCATCTCGGGCGCCGACCAGCTTGATCCCGCTGATGCGATCCGCAAGCTACGCGAAGCGCCGGAAAGGTTCGATCCGGCCATCCTCGAACGCTTCGTCGAGACGGTGGGTGTCTACCCCATCGGCTCCTTTATCCGCCTGCGCTCGGCCCGTCTCGCCATGGTTGTTGACGAGGACCCCGCCGATCCGGCGCTGCCAGTGGTGCGGACGTTTTGGTCTTTGCCTCTGGCCAAGCGGCTAAAGGGCGAGACTATCGCCCTCGCGCACTGCTATGGCGAGGATGCGATCGAAGGCATTGCCGACCTTTCGGGCTTGGAACTCCCCGAGATCGGTGCCTTGCGGGCGAGTTTGCTGTCCGCCGCCTGCAAGGACGCGGCCTGAGCCGGGATCAGCCTTCGATCACGCCATAAAGATCGTGTGCATCGGCGTCTTCGATCAGGACTTCTGCAAAGTCCCCGGCTTTCAGGCTGCTCGGCACATTGCGCAGATAGACCGCACCGTCGATTTCGGGCGCGTCGGCCTGTGAGCGTGCCGTTGCGCCAATGTCGCCATCCTCGTCCGGTTCGCCAACTTCGTCGACGATGACCTTGATTGTGCGTCCAATCTTGGCCACCAGCTTGGCCGAGCTAATCCGCTCGGTCGTTTCCATCAGCCGCGCATAGCGCTCTTCCTTGACGGCTTCGGGTACCGGGTTCGGCAGATCGTTCGCCGCAGCGCCCGCCACCGGTTCGAAGCGGAAGCCGCCGACACGGTCGAGCTGTGCTTCTTCCAGCCATTCCAGCAGGTATTCGAAGTCCGCCTCGGTCTCTCCAGGGAAGCCGACGACGAAGCTCGAGCGGATGGCGATGTCCGGGCAGATCTCGCGCCAGGCCTTGATGCGGTCGAGGACCTTGGCCTCGTTCGCAGGCCGCTTCATCGCGCGCAGCACATTGGGGCTGGCATGCTGGAACGGGATGTCGAGATAGGGCGTCACCAGCCCCTCGGCCATCAGCGGGATCACTGCATCGACGTGGGGGTAAGGGTAGACGTAGTGCAGCCGCACCCAAGGCGTATCGCCCTCCGGCGTCCGCAGCTGGCCAAGCTCGCGCGCCAGATCGGTCATGTGGGTGCGTACCGGACGGCCCTTCCACATCCGCTCCTCATGGCGCACGTCGACGCCATAGGCCGAAGTGTCCTGGCTGATGACCAGCAGTTCCTTTGTGCCCGCCGCTACCAGCTTCTCCGCCTCGCGCAGCACCGCATCGATGCGGCGGCTGGCGAGCTTGCCGCGCAGGGAGGGGATGATGCAGAAGGCGCAGGCGTGATTGCAGCCCTCCGAGATCTTCAGGTAGCTGTAATGGCGCGGGGTCAGCTTGATGTCGCCCGGCTCTGCCTGCGGGATCAGGTCGATGTAGGGACCCATGCTCGGAGGTGCCGCTTCATGCACCGCTTCCACCACTGCCTCATACTGGTGGGCACCGGTCACGGCGAGAACCTGCGGGAACTTTGCCCGGATTACGTCCGCCTCGTTGCCCATGCAGCCAGTGACGATCACGCGCCCGTTCTCGGCAATCGCCTCGCCGATCGCGGAAAGGCTTTCTTCCTTGGCGGAATCAAGGAAGCCGCAGGTATTGACCAGCACCACGTCGGCGCCCGCATAGTCCGCGCTCATCGCATAGCCATCGGCGCGCAGGCGGGTGAGGATCCGTTCGGAATCGACCAGCGCCTTTGGGCAGCCGAGGCTGACCATGCCGACCTTGGGGGCTTCGGGAATTTCGAGAGGGGGAATCTGGCTTGCCATCGTGGCGCGGCCCATAGTCCAAAAAGCACGCCACGTCACCATTGGGCCGCGAGGCGTTGCCTTCCGTGTCCGGCAGGCGTAGCACTTGCCGCAGCGGGGGCTTGGCAAAGAAGGAAAAGATGGGCCCGGTCAACTGGATAGCGGTCATTGTTGCAACGCTGTTTGCGCTTGGCGTCTCAACCCTCTGGTACGGGCCACTGTTCGGTCGCGCCCGGCTGGAAGAGGTCGGCCCCGGCAAGCTGGGCATCCGCCGCTCGCCCGCGCGCACGGCTGCGATCACTGCCGCGCTGCTGCTGATAACGTCCACGATGATGGGCCATATGTTCGCCCGCGTCGGCAGTGCCACGCTGGACGTGAAGTGGTGGCTCTATTTCATGATGTCGGGCGGCCTTGCCATTGCTTTCGTGATCCCCTCGTTGTGGATCAGCTACAGCCACCAGCGCATCAGCACGCGTCTTGCGCTGATCGATGGTGGCTTCTGGCTTGCCGCCTACCTCTCGATGGGGCTCGCGTTCAAGCTCTTGGGGTAGGGGCGATCTCGACGATCTCGTCGCCTTCTTCCAGCCGGTTGGCAGCCTCTTCCCAGAAGCCGATCACTATTCCGCGGCGATAGATTCGCAAGCCCCGTCCACCACTCGCCAGCACCGACAGCGAGCCACCGACTTCCTCGGGCCGAACCTTGCGTTCGACGAGTTGCACGCGTCCTTCAACCGAGGCGAGGTCGGTCAGGTATTCGGCGACATGTTTGCCATGCGCCGATCCGGCCATGAGCAGCCCGGTGAACCGCACCGGGTTGATCACCGTGCTCGCCCCGGCCTGCTGGGCGAGATCCTCGTTGTCCGCCGCGCGTACCACCGTGCTGATCGGCACGCCCGGAGCGAGATGGCGCGCCGTCAGGGTGATGAGGATCGAGGTATCGTCGCGCCCGGCGGAGACAAGGATGGCGCAGGCCTTGTCGATGCGCACGTCCACCAGCGTCGCATCACGCGTGGCATCGCCGGCCATGACATTGCAGCCAAGATCGGCCGCCGCCGCCAGGGCGCTTTCCGAAGGGTCGATCACCACGATGCAGCCCGGATCGGTGCCGCGCGCGATCAGTTCGGCCACGGCTTCTGCACCCGAGACGCCGAACCCCAGAACGACGATGTGATCGGTCAGGTTCTTCTGGATCTGCGCCATGCGAAATCGCTCCCAGGTCCGCTTGATGATGAAGTTGTAGGCGGTGCCGACGAAGATGAAGATCACCGCCACCCGGATCGGCGTCACGATCACCGCCTCGATCAGCCGCGAACGGTCGCTTACCGGAGCGATGTCGCCAAAGCCGGTCGTGGTGATCGAGATCATCGTGAAATAGACGACGTCCAGAAAGCTGATCGTCCCGTCGTGGCTGTCCTTCAGCCCGGCGCGGTCGATCCAGTGCACCGCCACGACGATAGCCACCAGCGCGAATGCTGCGCCCAGCCGAAGGCCGAGGTCCGCCCAGACCGACACCTTCAGCGTTCGCCGCAACACGTTCACCGGCTTGCGCCCGCCGCGACGGAGAAGGTGGAGGTCCATCAGCGCTACAATCGCGGTGGCAGATAAAGTTCCGGATCGCGCGGCACGTTGTTGCGGCGCAGCTCGAAATGCACAGTCGGCCGTTTGGCCTCGCCGCTCTGGCCGACCAGCGCGATGCGCTCGCCCTTGATCACGGACTGACCTTCCTTGACCGTCATTGTCCCGAGATAGGCGTAGGCGGTGACGAACCCGCCGCCGTGATCGATCAGGATCAGTTGGCCGAAACGCTCTGGCTCCTTGCCAGCATAGAGCACGGTGCCCGCAGCCGCTGCCCGCACTTTCTGGCCGGGATGGGCGATCAGGTCGATCCCGTTCGAGGGAATGCCTGAAACCTTGTCACGGAAATGGCTGACCACTGCGCCTTCGGTCGGCCAGCCAATCTTCGGGGCATCGGATTCGCGCGGGGCCAGCGGGGCACGGGGTGGTGGGGCAGGACGCGGCGTCGGAGCGGGGCGGGGCACCGCCTTCGGGGTCTCGACCGGTGCAGCAGGGACTGGCGCGGCTGGCTTGACCGCCGGCTTGGGCGCACCCGGCAGTTCGGGCCGCTTCAGCACTTGTCCGATGCGGATCACGTAGGGGCTGGGGATTCCGTTGGCTTCACCCAGCGCCGCCATGTCCACACCCCAGCGGCGCGCGATTGCCGAAAAGGTATCGCCCGCTTGCACGGTGTAGGTCCACGCCACGATCGGCGCGCGCGCCTCTTGCGCAGCCGCAGGAGCCGCTGCCAGCAGCGCGAGCCCTGCCGCCAGCGCGCGGATCACGCCAGTGGCACGAGGCGGGTCAGGCCGCCCATGTAGGGGCGCAGCACTTCAGGCACGTCCACCGATCCATCCTCCCGCTGGTAGTTCTCCAAGACTGCCACCAGCGTACGGCCGACGGCAAGGCCCGAACCATTAAGAGTGTGAACGAACTCGGTGCCTTTCGCACCTTCCGGGCGATAACGCGCATTCATCCGCCGCGCCTGGAAATCACCGCAGTTCGAACACGAAGAAATCTCGCGATAGGCACCTTGGCCAGGCAACCAGACCTCGAGGTCATAAGTTTTCCGTGCGGTAAAGCCCATGTCGCCGGTGCACAGCAGCACCTTGCGGTAGGGCAGCCCCAGCGCCTGCAGCACGCCCTCGGCGCAGGCGGTCATGCGCTCGTGCTCGGCCTCGGAATCCTCGGGCTTGGTAATCGAAACCAGCTCCACCTTCTCGAACTGGTGCTGGCGGATGAACCCCCGCGTATCGCGCCCCGCCGCACCGGCCTCCGAGCGGAAGCACGGCGTCAGGGCCGTCATGCGCAGGGGAAGCTGGGCCTCGCCCAGAATCTGGCCCTGCACCGCGTTGGTCAGGCTGACCTCCGCGGTCGGGATCAGCCAGCGCCGAGCTTCTGGACTCTTAGCTTGGCGAGCCTTTAGTCGGTCAATGAGCTGTTTGACGGTAGAAATTTGCTTTTGTGTTGCCGTTTCAACAATTACGGCGTCCTCGCCTAGCTCTTTCAAAACATCCTTAAAGAACTCGTTGAAGCTAATGTAGGTTTGAAAAAGATCCTCTGAGAATTTGGGGAGCTGACCCGTGCCGTACACTGCTTCGTCTTTGACGAGCAATGGAGGGATGCACTCAACGTAACCATTTTTTTCGGTCTGGCGGTCAAGCATGAACTGGGCCAACGCCCTGTGTAGGCGCGCCATACCACCTTTGAGGAACGTGAACCGCGAACCAGAAATCAGCGCGCCGGTCTCGAAATCAAGTCCCAACGCAGGGCCGAGATCAGCGTGCTCCGCTGGCGTGAACTCGTATGATCGCGGTGTCCCCCAACGCAAAAGTTCCACATTTTGGCTCTCATCCATTCCATCAGGAACTTCTGGAGCAGGCGTATTAGGAACGCCTTCGAGAAGCGTGCTAACATCGGCGCTCTCAGCTTGGAGCTTCTCAATCTGAGACAACGATTGGGCAATTTTGATTGATTGATCTTTGAATTCTAGCGCGTCGGGCGTGTTGCCTTCACCACGCGCCGCGAGTTGCCCATAGATTCCAGAAAGCCGCTTCCGCTCCGCTCGAAGCACATCGGCCTTTGTCTGTAACTCACGACGGACTCTGTCGTGTTCAACTATGAGGTGAGAAATCGGCTCTACCCCGCGGCGGGCGAGGGCGGCGTCGAAAGCGGCGGGGTTTTCGCGGATCAGGCGGATATCGTGCATGGCGCAGCGCTATGCCGCCTCGCGTCTCCCGGCGCAACCCGCCCTCAGCGCTCTTACATGCGGGGGCAGGTATTCATGCCCAGCAGCGAATAGAGCGGGCAGGTTCGCATCAGGCCGGTCAGCAGCGGCACCACGCCGATCCATCCGAAGGGTGTCTGCGGCCCGAAGAATACGAGCGCGATCAGCACAAGGCCAAGCACGATGCGAGCCGCGCGGTCGATCCCGCCAACATTGGTCTTGAACATGGGTCTGGTCCTCCTTGCGAACCAGCCCATGATGCCTCGTTATATTAGAAGTTCCTTGATTTCGCGCAAACCGCACTCACTCCTCTCGCTCACCCTCGCTGGGCTCCTCGCTCGAATGGGAAAGGCGCGATGCATCCTGCGTCCTGTCCTTGCGCACCCCTTCGCTGGGCTCCTGCGAGGAAATCGCCTGCATCCGCCGCTGCTCTTCAGGATACTGCTCGGGCGTGACGTTCGAATTGATCTTCGTGGTCGCGTGGACTTCGCTGTTGAGGCTGGCGTTGTCGCTCTTTGGCTCGAGCGGCGGGGTGCGTTCGTCCTTGTTTTGCATGGAAATTCTCCGTCAGCGGGAGAAAGACCAATCCTTCGGGACACGCCGTGGTTCCGCCAGATACAGAAAAGCCCGCGATCGCTCGCGGGCCGTTTCTGGTGGGCGCGACAGGGATTGAACCTGTGACCCCACCCGTGTGAAGGGTGTGCTCTACCGCTGAGCTACGCGCCCGTCAGAGAAGGTCGGGGTTCCGACCGCTTGACAGGGGCGGGCCTCTACGATGCTCCGCGTCGATTGACAAGTGGGGCAATCAAGATATTTGCGCGGTCCATGAGCGACGAAACCATTCAGCCCGAAACCGCAGGTCCAGACGTGCCGCCGGACCGTCTCGCGATCAATCCGCGCAGCCCCTATTTCAATGCGGACAAGCTGCGCCGCGGCGTCGGCATCCGCTTCAAGGGCGTGGTGCGCAACAATGTCGAGGAATACTCGATCTCCGAAGGCTGGGTCCGCGTGCAGGCCGGCAAGAGCATGGATCGCAAGGGTAATCCGCTGACGATCAAGCTCAACGGCCCGGTCGAAGCCTGGTACGAAGACCTCGGCGAAGGCGCGCCTGTCGCCAAGGCCTGAGGCTATCGCGGGCGCTGCTACCTCGGCAGCAGCCGCCCGCGTTCCCGCGCCACCAGCGCCGTCAGCCAGTCCTTGAAGGCCCGGACGCGCGCCAGATTGTGCGTGTCCTTGTGCGTTACCAGCCAGAATGAGCGGGTTATGCGCCGTTCGGGCAGGACCGGGACCAGCCATTTGTCCGAATCGCCGATGAAGCAGGGGAGGACGCCGATGCCGGCGCCGGCGGCGATCATGCGGTGTTGCGCGATGATCGAGGATGAGCGCAGGTTGGCAGTCAGATCCGGTTCGATTTCAGCCAGATAGCGCAGTTCCGGGGCGTAGAGCAGGTCGGGGATGTAGCCGACAAGGCGATGCCCCTGCGCAAGTTCTGAAGGCCTTTCCGGCAAACCCTTCTGCGAAAGATAGCCTCGCGTGGCGTAGAGCCGCAGGGTGTAGTCCGACAGCTTTCCGGCGATCACCGGCCCTGCGCGAGGGCGTGAAAGCGTCACTGCAAGGTCGGCTTCACGCTTGGAAGGACTGAGAAATCCTGACGAAGCAACGAGATCGACCATCAGGCGGGGGTTGGCCTCGACGAAGCTGCGCAGGGCCGGGGCAACAATCCAACTCCCGAGGCCTTCGGACAGACTCACCCGCAAGTTACCGGCAACTCCCCCCACACTCAGGGCATTCTCGGCGATGCGGCTGGCGGCCTGATCCATCGCCTCGACCTCGGCCAGCATCGCCTCGCCAGCCTCGGTGAGGACCTGTCCCTCGCGCGTCTGTTCGAACAGCGTAGCGCCGACGCGAGTCTCCAGCCTGCGCAATCGCCGCCCGATGGTGGTGGCGTCGACCCCCATGTTCGCGGCCGCCCGCGCCAGTTGTCCGGCGCGGGCCACGGCGAGGAAGGCCTGAAAATCGTTCCAGTCGCTAGACTGCATAAAGTCACCTGCAAATTTGCAGGTAGACCTCGCATATTCGCTTGTTGCCTGCAATCGCGGGCAGGCGCATCACGTGCCCCAAGTTCTGGTGCAAGAGGAAATTCCATGCGTCTCGTAGACCACTTCATCGTCGGCGGCCCCGGCGGCGCGCCCGCCCGCAAGAGCCCGATCTTCGATCCCAACAATGGCGGCGTGCAGGCCGAAGTCGCGCTCGGCACCGCCGAGACGCTCGAGCGCGCCGTGCAGGCCGCGCTCAAGGCGCAGCCCGCCTGGGCCGCGACCAACCCGCAGCGCCGCGCCCGCGTCATGTTCCGCTTCAAGGAACTGGTCGAAGCCAACATGGACAGCCTCGCCCACATGCTCTCGTCCGAGCATGGCAAGGTCATCGCTGACTCCAAGGGCGACATCCAGCGTGGCCTCGAAGTGGTCGAGTTCGCCTGCGGCATCCCGCATGTACTGAAGGGCGAATACACCCAAGGCGCAGGCCCCGGCATCGACGTCTATTCGATGCGCCAGCCGATCGGCATCGGCGCGGGCATCACGCCGTTCAACTTCCCCGGCATGATCCCGCTGTGGATGTCGGCCATCGCCATCGCCACCGGCAACGCCTTCATCATCAAGCCTTCCGAGCGTGACCCCTCGGTGCCAGTGCGCCTGGCCGAACTGTTCATCGAGGCAGGCCTGCCCGAGGGCATCTGCCAGGTCGTCCATGGCGACAAGGAAATGGTCGACGCGATTCTCGATCACCCGGCCATCGGCGCGGTCAGCTTCGTTGGCTCGTCGGACATTGCCCACTACGTCTACAACCGTGGCGTTGCCGCCGGTAAGCGCGTGCAGGCCATGGGCGGTGCCAAGAACCACGGCATCGTCATGCCCGACGCTGACTTGGATCAGGTCGTCAACGACCTGTGCGGCGCGGCCTTCGGTTCAGCAGGCGAGCGCTGCATGGCGCTCCCCGTCGTTGTGCCGGTGGGCGAGGACACGGCAAACAAGCTGCGCGCCAAGCTGATCCCGGCGATCGAGGCCCTGCGCGTCGGCGTCTCGACCGATCCCGAAGCCCACTACGGTCCGGTCGTGACCCAAGCGCACAAGGAGAAGGTCGAAGGCTGGATCGGCAAGTGCATCGAGGAGGGCGGCGAACTCGTCGTCGACGGCCGCGGCTTCACGCTGCAGGGGCATGAGGAAGGCTTCTTCGTCGGCCCGACGCTGATCGACCACGTCACCCCCGATATGGACAGCTACCACAACGAGATCTTCGGCCCGGTGCTGCAGATCGTTCGCGCCAAGGACTTCGAGGAAGCGCTCGCGCTGCCTTCGAAGCACCAGTACGGCAACGGCGTTGCCATCTTCACCCGCAACGGCCACGCCGCGCGCGAATTTGCCGCGCGTGTCAACGTCGGCATGGTCGGCATCAACGTGCCGATCCCGGTGCCGGTGGCCTATCACACCTTCGGCGGCTGGAAGCGGTCTGCCTTCGGCGACACCAACCAGCACGGCATGGAAGGCGTGAAGTTCTGGACCAAGGTCAAGACCATCACGCAGCGCTGGCCGGACGGCTCGCCCGACGGCGGCAATGCCTTCGTCATTCCGACGATGGGTTGACCTGAGGCCTCATGGAAAGGATCGCTCCGGTGTGCGTTGGTTATGCCATCAACCACACCGGAGCATTCACGATGAAGCATCTCGTCCTCCCCCTTCTTGTCCTCCCGCTGGCGCTGAGCGCCTGTTCGGACCCGTCGCCCGAGCCCAGTGCTTCGGCGACGCCAAGCCTTGCGCCGATGGTCACCGAGAGCGAGGCGATGGCCTCTCCGGTCGCGCCCGGTGCGAGCGAAGCGGTTTCGGTCACTACAGCCGTGTTCCCCGAAGCGATGCGGGGGAAATGGGCAATGAGCCCGGCTGACTGTGATCCGACGACCGGGGCCGACAAGGGCGCCGTGACCATCGGCGAGAAGTCGGCCAAGTTCTACGAATCCGTCGCTGACCTCACCAACGCCAAGATCGCCACCCCCACCGAAGTCCGCGCCGTCTTCGATTACGAGGGCGAGGGCATGAAGTGGCAGCGCGAGGCCAGCTACAAGCTCGAGGACGGCGGCAAGACGCTGGTGCTGACCGAGTTTGCCGAAGACGCGCCAGAAGGTCCGCGTCGCCACAGCCGGTGCAAGTGATGGCGCCGGGGATGAGATTGCAACTCCTGGCCCTGCCCGTGCTGATCGGTCTTTCGGCCTGCACGCAAGGTACGCCGCCGCTGGAGGACCTGCCCGCCATGCCGCAAGGAATCTGCAACGCCGAGGCCGCGCAGTCGCTGGTCGGGACCAAGGCAACTGCCGAGGTCGGTGCGCAACTCCTCAAGCTGACCGGCGCGCGCACCTTGCGCTGGGTACCGCCGCGCTCGGCGGTGACGATGGACTATCGCGCCGACCGGCTGACGGTGTCCTACGACGATGACTACACGATTGTCCGCATTTCCTGCGGATAGGTCTGGACAGCATGGGTGGCGGACCATATCCGCCGCCCATGCTTCAGTTTAAGGGCACGGTTAACTCCGTGTGACGGGAAAAGAGAGATGACTGACCAGTTCGCGCTGACCGAAGACCAGATCGCCATCCAGGACATGGCGCGCCGCTTCACTGCCGATGCGATCACCCCGTTCGCCGCGCAGTGGGACGAGGAACACACGTTCCCGCGCGAGACGATCAAGGCTGCCGCCGAACTGGGCTTCGCCGCGATCTACGTCAGCGAGGAATCGGGCGGCATCGGCCTCGGTCGGCTTGAGGCGGCGCTGATCATGGAAGCCATGGCCTATGGCTGCCCGGCCACCAGCGCCTTCATCTCGATCCACAACATGGCGGCCTGGATGATCGACTGCTTTGGTGGTGACGAGATCAAGGGCCGTTATCTGCCCGACCTCGTCACCATGGACAAGATGGCGAGCTACTGTCTGACCGAGCCCGGGTCTGGTTCTGACGCCGCCGCGCTCAAGACCACCGCGCGTCTCGACGGCGATCATTACGTGGTCAACGGCACCAAGCAGTTCATCTCGGGCGGCGGGGTGAACGATGTCTACGTGACCATGGTCCGCACCGGCGACGATGGCGCGCGTGGCATTTCCTGCCTCGTGATCGACAAGGACATGGAGGGCGTGAGCTTTGGCGCGCCGGAGAAGAAGCTTGGCTGGAACGCCTCGCCCACCGCACAGGTCATCTTCGACAACGTCCGCGTGCCCGTCGCCAACCGCGTTGGCGCCGAGGGCGATGGCTTCAAGTTCGCCATGGCGGGGCTCGATGGCGGCCGCCTCAACATCGGTGCCTGCTCGCTGGGCGGTGCGCAGCGCTGCCTCGATGAGGCGATCGGCTACGTCAAGGATCGCAAGCAGTTCGGCAAGGCCATTGCCGAATTCCAGAACACCCAGTTCGTGCTGGCCGACATGGCAACTGACCTCGAATGCGCCCGCGCGCTGCTCTATATGGCCGCGGCCAAGGTCACCTCGGGAGCGCCGGACAAGACCCGCTTTTCGGCAATGGCCAAGAAGCTGGCGACCGACAACGGTTCCTCGATCGTCGACCGTGCTCTGCAGATGTTCGGCGGCTACGGCTACTTGCGCGATTATCCGATCGAGCGCTTCTGGCGCGACCTGCGCGTCCACCGCATCCTCGAAGGGACCAATGAAGTCATGCGCATGATCGTGGGAAGGGACCTGCTGAAGTGACCGATGAAGTTCTTGGCCGGCGTGAAGGCGCGGCCGGCATCCTTTCGCTCAACCGCCCGCGCGCGATCCATGCGCTGACGCTCGACATGGTCCACGCCATGACGAACTCGCTGATCGAGTGGCGGGGTGACGAAGGCGTTGCTGTCGTCATGATCGATCACCAGCTTCCCGCTGACGGCGATCCCAAGCTGTCGCGCGGGTTCTGCGCGGGCGGTGACATCGCCTTCCTGCGCAATTCGGCGCTGAACGATGGCGGTGCATCGGGCCGCAAGTTCTTCCACGACGAGTACCAGCTCAACCACTTGCTGATGACCTATGGCAAGCCGGTGGTCGCGTTCATGGATGGTATTACAATGGGCGGTGGCGTCGGCATCGCCGGGCCCGCAACCTACCGCGTCGCCACCGAGAACACCAAGCTGGCCATGCCCGAAACCGGCATCGGCCTGTTCCCGGACGTGGGCGGCGGCTGGTTCCTGTCGCGTCTCAAGGGGCGGCTTGGGCAGTATCTGGCGCTGACCGGCGCGCGGCTCGATGGGGCGGAATGCCTCTGGGCCGGGCTTGCCACGCATTACCTGCCCTCGGCCAATCTTGCCGAGGCCAAGGCGCGCATCGCGGCAGACCCGGCCAATATCCCTACGATCCTGCGCGAGCTTTCGGCGGTGCCGCCTGAGCCGAAGATTGCGGCCCATGCGGCAGACATCGCCCGCCTGTTCGCCTCGGACCGTTACGAGGACATTCTTGCCGCGCTCGAAGCCGATGGCTCGGACTTTGCCGCCGAAACGCTCAAGACGCTGCACACCAAGAGCCCGCAGACCTGCAAGGTCGCCTTGCGCCAGCTCGCCACCAGCCTGACGTTGCCGGACTTTGCCGCCAACATGGCGATGGAATACCGCATCGGTGCCCGCGTTCTGGTCCTGCCGGACTTTGCCGAAGGTGTGCGCGCCGTCATCGTCGACAAGGACCACGCTCCGAAGTGGTCGCCCGCTGCGGCTGAGGGCGTCACCGACGACTTGCTCGACCAGATTTTCGCGCCGCTGGGCGCTGCTGACGAATGGAAACCGCTATGACTTACGAAACCATCCTCGTCGAACAGAAGGGTGCCGTCACCCTCATTACGCTGAACCGCCCGCAGGCGCTGAACGCGCTCAATTCGCAGGTCCTGGCCGAACTGATCGAAGCCTTTGCCGCCTACGAGGCTGACGCCTCTCAGCGTTGCGCCGTGCTGACTGGCTCGGGCGAGAAGGCTTTCGCCGCCGGCGCCGACATCAAGGAAATGGCCGACAAGCCTGCCGCCGACTTCTACAACGAGGACTTCTTCTCGAAGTGGACCAGCCACCTCGTCAAGACCACGCGCAAGCCTTGGATCGCGGCGGTCAACGGCTTCGCGCTGGGCGGCGGTTGCGAGCTCGCGATGATGGCCGATTTCATCATCGCTTCGGACAACGCCAAGTTCGGCCAGCCCGAGATCAAGCTCGGCGTCGCCCCCGGCATGGGCGGTTCGCAGCGCCTGACCCGCGCGGTGGGCAAGGCCAAGGCGATGGACATGTGCCTCACCGGCCGCATGATGGACGCAGCCGAGGCTGAGCGTTCGGGCCTCGTCACCCGGGTCGTGCCGCTGGCAGACCTGCTCGCCGATGCGCTCAAGACCGCCGAGACCATCGCCGCGATGCCGCCGATGGCCGCTGTCGCCAACAAGGAAATGGTGAACGCTGCGTTCGAGACCACTCTCGACCAGGGCCTCCTGTTCGAACGCCGCGTCTTCCAGATCCTCACCGCCAGCGAGGACAAGGCCGAAGGCATGAAAGCCTTCATCGAAAAGCGCCCCGGCGTGTGGAAGGGGCGTTAATCCATGAAGATCGCATTCATCGGCCTCGGCAACATGGGCGGCGGCATGGCCGCGAACCTCGTCAAGGCGGGGCATGACGTTCACGCCTTCGACCTTGCCGAAGCGGCGCTCGAACGCGCGAAGGAAAACGGCTGCACCACCTACACCTCGGTCAAGGAAGCGGTGCAGGGCGCGGATGCGGTCGTCTCGATGCTGCCCAACGGCGCCATCGTGAAGTCGGTCTACAGCGCCGACGTGATCGGACAGGCCCCGACGACGGCGCTGCTACTCGATTGCTCGACCATTGACGTCGCCACCGCGCGCGAAGTTGCCTCGGCGGCGGATGCTGCGGGCTATGTCATGGTCGACGCGCCGGTCTCGGGCGGCATTGCCGCGGCCAATGGCGGCACTCTCACCTTCATGGTCGGCGGCAGCGACGAGGCTTTCGCCCGCGCCGAACCGATCCTTGCCGCCATGGGCAAGGCGGTGATCCATGCCGGGGCCAGCGGGGCAGGGCAGGCGGCCAAGATCTGCAACAACATGCTTCTGGGCGCCTCGATGGTCGCCACCTGCGAGACCTTCGCCATGGCCGAGAAACTCGGGCTCGACCTGCAGACCTTCTATGACATCTCGTCCAAGGCCTCGGGCCAATGCTGGTCGATGACCTCGTATTGTCCGGTCCCCGGCGTCGGTCCGCAGACTCCTGCCGACAACGGCTATCAGGGCGGCTTCGCCACTGCGCTGATGCTCAAGGATCTGAAGCTGGCGATGGCTGCCGCCAAGGATGCGGGAGCTGATGTGCCGATGGGCCAGCGCGCCGAGGAACTTTATTCGGCGTTCGCGGACGCCGGCAACGCGGGCCTCGATTTCTCGGCCATCATCAAGTCGCTGTAAGGTTCAGCGCGTCTTCGCGGCGATGATCCGGCCAATCGGGTCATCGCCGAGCGAAGGCTTGCGCGAAGACGGGGCACTGGTCACCGGCTTTGCCGACGCGGTCTTGGGGGCATCGTAGCGATAGGAAAGCTCACGCCGCACTGGCGACGGCTTCACGGTGACTTCCGGCTTGATCCCCTTGAGGAAGTCCGCGCCGATTGCCGAACGCGGTGCTTCGGTGGCCTTGGGCTTGCTTGCCGAGGCCAGTACGGTCAGCCGTTCCTTCTTGCCCGGCTTCTCGGGATAGATGAACCCGTTGACGGGCCAGGCGGTCGTTCCGAGGTTGCCGATCGGCGCGTACCATACGCGGACTTCGGACCAGTCGTTCGCTTCCGACACATCGACCGCGCGAACGTTGTCCTCGATCTGGCCGCGCCGTCCGTCGATGGGAGACCAGTTGGCATGGCGCAGCAGGACCGTGCGCGAATCGATCACCCGGCTGACTGCGGCAACATGGCCCAGTTCCATGCGTCCATGCGGGGCGAAGCTCATCACTGCGCCCGGCTTGGGGCGATGGCCACGCGCATAGCGACCCTCGGCCTGGTCCCACCAGGTTAACGCGTCGCCATAGATCTGGATGCCGCTGACCGAGCGCGCATAGGGTACGCATTGCAGATAGGGGAGGGGGGTGTCATCCTCGGCAGCGCTGCCCGACGAGTTGGAAAAACCCCTGTCCGCGCGCATTTCCGGCATGTCCACGGCCTCGGCCATGGCCGTGCCGCACGGCAGCGCAACGGCAATCGCGACAATGATCCGAAACCCTCTCATCGTGCCTACGATTAGAAATTTCAGGTAAATTTCATATGGGGGCATTTGGTTAACGGCAGACTAAACAAAAGCTGTACCTGCGCGCCGCCCTTGCCTTTCGCCGCACAAACAGCCACGGGAGGCCCATGCGCCCTCAGGTCATCATTATCGGACGCCCGAACGTCGGCAAATCGACGCTGTTCAACCGCCTTGTTGGCAAGAAGCTGGCGCTGGTGGACGATCAGCCCGGCGTGACGCGTGACCGTCGCTTCGGCGATGCGACGCTGCTCGGGCTGGATTTCACCATCGTCGACACCGCGGGCTGGGAAGATCTCGATCCCGACACGCTGCCCGGCCGCATGCGCCAGCAGACCGAAGCCTCGCTGGTCGGCGCAGACGTCGCGCTGTTCGTGATCGACGCGCGCGCGGGCGTCACCCCGCTCGACGAGGAAATCGCCCGCTACTTGCGCCAGAGCCGCGTGCCCATCGTGCTGATGGCCAACAAGGCAGAGGGCCGCCAGGGTGATCCCGGCATCTACGACGCCTTCGCGCTGGGCTTTGGCGAACCGGTCGCCTTTTCCGCCGAGCACGGCCAGGGCCTTGCCGACCTGTTCGAAGCGCTGCGCCCGCACCTCGAACCCAAGCAGGTCGAAGAGGAAGAAGCCGCCGAAGCCGAAGGCGACGAGGAAGAGTTCGATCCCGAATCCGTCCTCAAGCTGGCCATCGTCGGCCGCCCCAATGCGGGCAAGTCCACGCTGATCAACAAGCTGCTCGGCGAAAACCGCCTGCTTACCGGGCCCGAGGCAGGCATTACCCGCGATTCGATCGCCATTGATTGGCAGTGGTTTGATCCCGAGCGCGAGGGCTATCGCCCGGTCCGCCTGATCGACACGGCGGGCATGCGCAAGAAGGCCAACGTCACCGAAAAGCTCGAGAAGATGTCTGTCGCCGATGCGCGCCACGCCATCGACTTCGCCGAGGTCGTCGTGCTCACGCTCGATGCCACGCGCGGGCTGGAGCATCAGGACCTCAAGATCGCCTCGATGGTGCTCGAAGAGGGCCGCGCGCTGATGATCGCGATCAACAAGTGGGACGTCGCCGAAGACCCGTCAGGCCTGTTCCAGGGTATCCGCAAGGCGCTGGACGAAGGCCTCGCGCAAGTGCGCGGCGTGCCGCTGCTCGCCATCTCGGGCCGCACGGGCAAGGGCCTCGACGAACTGCTCAAGGCCGCGTTCGAAATCCGCGCCGCCTGGTCGAAGCGCGTCGCCACCGCCGCGCTCAACCGCTGGTTCGACGACGCGCTCGCCGCCAATCCGCCGCCCGCGCCCGGCGGTCGCCGCATCAAGCTGCGCTACATCACCCAGGCCAAGACCCGCCCGCCCGGCTTCGTCCTGTTCGGCACCCGGCTCGACCAGTTGCCCGAAAGCTACCGCCGTTATCTGGTCAACGGCATCCGCCGCGAACTCGGCTTCGACGCCGTGCCGATCCGCCTGACCCTGCGCAGCCCCAAGAACCCCTTCGCGAAGTAGGTGCACATGCCCAACGCCGCACTCCCGCTCGACCGCACCTCGCTCCCGCAAGGGCTGGGCGGGGCGCTTTGGCGCGGCATTCGGGGCAAGTGCCCGCGCTGCGGGGGCACGCATCTGTTCACGCGCTTCCTCAAGCCGGTCGAGCGCTGCCGCCTGTGCGGCCAGAACTGGACACTCCACGCCGCAGACGACTTCCCGCCCTACATCTCGATCCTGCTGACCGGGCACATCATGGCCCCGGTGATCATCGAACTCGGCCTTCACACCGGCCTTCCCGGCTGGGCGATGATGGTGATCGTCGCGGTGATGGCGCTGGTGCTGCTCGTCGGCCTGGTCCAGCCCGCCAAGGGCGGCGTGATCGCGCTGCAGTGGTGGCTTGGAATGCATGGCTTTGCGGGGCATGCGGGGAAGGTTGAGGCTGGAGTATCACCCTGATCCTCCCTGTTTTCGCTGAAAGTGCAAATGGGGAGCAACCGTCTTGTTATGCGGTCCATGGTTGGTTGTTTTTGACCATGGCGTTGAGAGCGCAGATGAGTTTGCGCATGATGGCGATGAGGATGACCTTTGGCGGTTTTCCGGCGTC
>NZ_JADQDC010000013.1 GCF_015694345.1 Novosphingobium jiangmenense | reverse complement strand
ACGCTTGCGCAAACAACCGCCAAGCCGCACGCGGATCGACACCACGATTGCGCACGCCCAGATCCTCGAGCGCCACCCCTTGCGAATAGAGCATGCGGAAGACGTAGTGATCGGGCACCAGCAACAGCTCGGTCGCATTGCCGAAGGTCTCGTTACCCGCAAACCAGCGCGGATCGGTGTGCCCGTGCGGACTGACAATCGGCAGCCCAGCCACGCTCGCATACAACTCTCGCGCCATCGCGCGCACCGATGGCTCGGCCGGAAACAGACGGTCAGGGTGAAGCTCAAGATTGCGGGGCATTTCCAGTCTCTCGATTGTCCGGTCGATCACGCGTTGGCCCGCAGTCCGTCATGGCCGGATCTTCGCACGGCGCAAACCGCCTTGCAAAGCCGGCATGGCGAGCGGCCTGCCGCATGAACTTTTCGGTATTACCAATTTTTCCGAACTTGACAGACCGGAATTGGTCAGTCAATCGGTATTACCACATTACCGGCGTCAAAAGCGAGTTATGCCCATGAAGATCACCGCCGCCCGCGTCATCGTCACCTGCCCGGGTCGCAATTTCGTCACGCTCAAGATCGAGACCGATCAGGGCGTCTACGGCATCGGCGATGCGACCCTCAACGGCCGCGAACTTTCGGTCGTCGCCTATCTGCAGGAGCATGTCGTGCCCTGCCTGATCGGCATGGACCCGCGCCGGATCGAGGACATCTGGCAGTATCTCTATCGCGGCGCCTACTGGCGGCGCGGCCCTGTCACCATGCGCGCCATTGCGGCGGTCGACATGGCGCTGTGGGACATCAAGGCCAAGATGGCCGGCATGCCGCTTTACCAGTTGCTCGGCGGGCGCAGCCGTGACGGGATCATGGTCTATGGCCACGCCAACGGTTCGGACATCGCCGAGACGGTCGAGGCCGTCGGCCACTATATCGACATGGGCTACAAGGCGATCCGCGCCCAGACCGGCGTGCCCGGCATCAAGGATGCCTATGGCGTGGGCCGCGGCAAGCTCTACTACGAACCCGCCGATGCCTCGCTGCCCTCGGTCACCGGTTGGGACACGCGCAAGGCGCTGAACTATGTACCCAAGATGTTCGAGGAGCTGCGCAAGACCTACGGCTTCGACCATCACCTGCTGCACGACGGCCACCACCGCTACACCCCGCAGGAAGCCGCCAACCTCGGCAAGATGCTCGAGCCCTACCAGCTGTTCTGGCTGGAGGACTGCACCCCTGCCGAGAACCAGGAAGCCTTCCGGCTCGTCCGCCAGCACACCGTCACCCCGCTGGCCGTGGGCGAGATCTTCAACACCATCTGGGATGCCAAGGACCTGATCCAGAACCAGCTGATCGACTACATCCGCGCCACCGTCGTCGGCGCCGGCGGCCTTACCCACCTGCGCCGCATCGCCGATCTTGCAAGCATGTATCAGATCCGCACCGGCTGCCACGGCGCGACCGATCTCTCGCCGGTAACGATGGGCTGCGCGCTGCACTTTGACACCTGGGTCCCCAACTTCGGCATCCAGGAATACATGCGCCACACCGAAGAGACCGACGCCGTCTTCCCGCACGACTACTGGTTCGAAAAGGGCGAGCTCTTCGTCGGCGAAACCCCCGGCCACGGCGTCGATATCGACGAGAAGCTGGCCGCCAAGTACCCCTACAAGCCCGCCTACTTGCCCGTCGCCCGACTGGAAGACGGCACGATGTGGAACTGGTGAGACAATAACGAGAACTGGCGAGGACAGGATGAAAAAGGCATTTCTTGCGGCGACCGCACTGGTCGCCCTCACCGGCGCGGCCGCGTCGCCGACCCCTTCGCTCCAGCTTGGCACGCTGGCCAAGCTGGGCACGGTCAGCGATCGCTACCAGGCCTACAATATCGAGATGGTCGAGGTGACTGGTGGCCGTTTCTGGGCGCCCTATGGCGGTCCGGCAGACGAGCGCTACCGCCAGCGCCCGCCGATCGACCTGACCGATCCGAAGCTGGTCGCCCTCGCCAGGGCGCTCGGCCCCAGCCTTGTCCGCGTCAGCGGCACCTGGGCCAACAACACCTATCTCGAAGCGGAGGGCGAGCATCTCAGCTCTCCGCCCGCAGGCTTCGTGCAGGTGCTGACGCGCGATCAGTGGAAGAACGTCGTCGCCTTCTCGAAGGCGGTCGACGCGCCCATCGTTACCAGCTTCGCCGTCAGCAACGGCACGCGCGATGCCAATGGCGTATGGACGCCTGCGCAGGCCCAGCGCCTTGTCGACCTCACCCGCGAGGCCGGCGGCACCCTCTACGCCGCCGAGTTCTTCAACGAAGCCAACATGCCCAGCGCTGCGCCGCAGATGCCCAAGGGCTACACGGCGGCCAACTACGGCGCCGAATTCCGCCTGTTCCGCGATTGGGCGCGCAAGGCCGTGCCGGAGATGAAGATCCTCGGCGTCGGCGGCGTCGGCGAAGCGGGCCTGCTCAAGGACGTGCCGGTGCCCGCCGAAATGGGCAGCCATGTCAGCAGCGAAGACATGATGCAGGCCAATCCGGACAGCGTCGATGCGGTGTCGTACCACTTCTATGGCAGCGTCTCGCAGCGCTGCCTTGGCCTTGGCATCGGCACGGCCCAGAAGCAGGACGCGTTGACGGCCAAGTGGCTCGACCTGACCGTGCGTGATTACCGCTACTACGCGGCCCTGCGCGACAGGTTCGAACCCGGCAAGCCCGTGTGGAACACCGAGACCGCACAGGCCGCTTGCGGTGGCTCCCCTTGGGCGTCGACCTTCCTCGATACCTTCCGCTACCTCAACCAGAACGCCGCGCTAGCCCAGCAGGGGCTGCAGGTGGTCATGCACAATACGCTGGCAGCCAGCGACTACGCGCTGATTGACCGTGACACCCTGACTCCGCGGCCCAATTACTGGGCAGCGGTGCTGTGGAAGCGCACGATGGGCAGCACTGTGCTTGCCTCGCCGAAGTCGCCCTCGCCTGCACTGCGCCTCTATGCCCATTGCCTTGCCGGCAAGCCCGGCGGCGTTGCGGTCATGGCGCTCAACACCGGCGAGGCCGCGCAGAAGATCAACCTCGGCGGCAAGGGCCTCGGCTGGACGATGACCGGTCAGCCGCTCGACACCCGCGCCGTGCTGGTCAACGGCAAGGCTCCGGCCCTGACAGCCGACTTCAAGCTGACCGGGCTGGACGGTACAGCAGTGCCCTCCGGCGTCACCGTCCCCGGCCACGCAGTCGCGTTCTATGCCGTGCCGGGCGCGGCCAATCCGGCCTGTCGCTGAATGCGGGCGGTCCTTGTCGGCGAAGCCATGCTCGAGCTGTCGCGTGACGGCTCGGGCCAGGGGCCTTCCGGCTGGCGGCTCGGGTATGGCGGCGATACGCTGAACACCGCGATCCATCTGGCGCGCGGCGGCATCGATACGGCCTACCTGACCGCGCTCGGCACGGACCCGTTCAGTGCCGATCTCCGCGCGCAATGGGCCGCAGAAGGGCTCGACACCGGCCTCGTCCTTGCCGACCCGCAGCGCAACCCCGGTCTCTATGCCATCACTACCGATGACGTGGGTGAGCGCAGCTTCACCTACTGGCGTGGCGAAAGCGCCGCCCGCCATCTGTTCGACTGTGCGGGCATCGGTGCCGCACTGGAAACTGCGGCAGACGCCGATCTCCTGGCCTTCTCGCTGATCTCGCTCGCCGTCCTGCCCCAACGCGGCCGCGAAGCCCTGCTGGCGCTGGCGGGCACGGTCCGCGCGCGGGGCGGACTGGTCGCGTTCGACGGCAACTACCGTCCCCGCCTCTGGCCGAACCCGGCGGTGGCGCGGGCCATGCGCGATGCGGCCATCGCCGTCGCGCACATCGGCCTGCCGACGCTGGAGGACGAAACGATGCTCTCGGGCAAGACCGACGCTGCTGCGGTCGCCGCCCACTGGCAAGGCCTTGGCTGTGCGGAAACAGTGGTGAAGCTCGGCGCGCAGGGTTGTCTCCTGCCCGGTGGCGAAACCGTTGCGCCCGAACGCGTGCTGGCCCCGGTCGACACGAGCGGGGCCGGAGATGCCTTCAACGCCGGGTACCTTGGCGCCCGCCTGCGCGGGCAGGCTCCCGCACTGGCGGCAAGGGAAGGTCATGCGCTGGCGGGCTGGACGATCATGCGCCGCGGCGCGATCCCGCCGCGCGAGGACTGAGCCACTGCCGCCAGAATGGAACTATCGCGGCTTTCCTACACCGGCGGGCTTGTGCAGGTTCGTTCGGCTCCTTGAAAAGTCGATCTCCGGCACGCTCGCCCTGTCCTGCCGCTTCTCCCGCCGCCGTTGTCGGCAGAACAGTCCAAGCGCCGCCACCGCCTTTCCCCTTTCCGTTTGAAACCGGAGGGTTGCGCGCATCTGCCATCCGCATCGCGCGGGATGACGGAATTTCTCTGGACAGTGTAAACCCCGTAAACCCCCGTTCACATATGCGAACGGATTAGCGCGAACGCAGCACGTTTTCCACTGCGTCGCAGATCTGCTGGACCGAGAAGGGCTTGGCCAGGAAGTGCATGTTGGGGATGTCGATCTCGCGCCGCAGCTGCTCCTCGGCATAGCCCGACATGAACAGGAACGGCATCTGCGGGCGCAGGGCGCGGATCTCGCGGGCCATCGCCGGGCCGTCCATCGTCGGCATGACCACGTCCGACACCACCAGGTCGAAGCTGCCCTTGCCGATCGCCTCCAGCCCTTCCTCGCCGTCGGCGGCGGTGGTCACTTCATACCCCTGCCGCACCAGCGCGCGTTCGGCCACGGCGCGGACGGTGTCCTCGTCCTCGACCAGCAGGATGCGCCCGCCGCCCGCCCACTCGCGCTTCGGCTCGGCCTTTGCGGCAGGACGCGCCAGCGTCTCGGCGGCATCGGGCACGTGGACCGGCAGGTAGATGCTGAACCGCGTGAACTTGCCCACCTCGCTCTCGGCAAAGATGAACCCGCCCGATTGCTTGACGATGCCGTAGACGGTGGAGAGGCCAAGACCGGTGCCCTTGCCCTTTTCCTTGGTGGTGAAGAACGGCTCGAAGATCTTGCCGATCTGCCCCGGCTTGATGCCGTGGCCGTTGTCCTCGACCACCAGCGCCGTGTAGTCGCCCACCGGGAGGATCTCGCTCTTCATTGCCCGCACGTCGGCGGCGGTGACGCGGCGGGTCATCAGCTTGACTACGCCGCCACCCTTGGCGCCCGACGCGGCAAGCTTGTCGCTGATCGCGTCGCGGGCGTTGACGGCGAGGTTGAGCAGGACCTGCTCGAGCTGCGTCGGGTCGGCGCGGACAAAGCCGAGATCGCGGTCGTGGGTGACTTCGAGCGTGATCTTCTCGCCGATCAGCCGCTTCAGCAACGCGGAAACCTCAGCGACCACATCGGGCAGCTGCAGCACCTGCGGGCGCAGCGTCTGCTGCCGCGAGAAGGCGAGGAGCTGGCGGGTGAGCGAGGCCGCGCGGTTCGAGTTGGCCTTGACTTGCTGGATGTCGTCGTAGTCGCTGTCGCCCGGCGTGTGGCGCATCAGCATGAGGTCGCAATAGCCGATGATCGCGGTGAGCACGTTGTTGAAATCGTGCGCAACGCCGCCCGCCAGCTGCCCCACCGCCTGCATCTTGGTGGCCTGCGCAATCTCGCGCTTGAGCCGGGTCTCCTCGGACGAGTCCTTGAGGCTGAGCAGCACCGCCCCCTCGCCCAGCCCGCGCACGCCGGCAAGGCTGAGCGAGACCGGCTCGTCGGGCGCGGCGCGCAGGCGCACGGCAACATCGCCCGCGGTCGCCTGCCCCTGCGCATAGCGGCGCACGGCATCGACCAGCGCGCCCTTGTCCTCCTTGATCACAAGGTCCGACGGGTATGGCGGCGGGATGGTGTCGTCGTGTCCGGCAGCGCGCAGGAACGCGGCGTTGGCAAAGAGGAAGCGCCCGTCGCGGTCGGTCATGGCAAGGCCGAGCGGCAGGCGGGCCAGCAGCGCCTCGATCTGGGGCAGGCCCGCCGTGACGTCGCCGATGCCTTGCCCGAAACCGCCGTTGTCGATCAGCAGGAACAGCGATGTGGTGCGCGCAGGGTCGGTGTTGGCGACGCCATCAGGGTCGGCCACCGGCACGTGGACGAGCTTGACCGGCGTGCCCTTGCGACCCTCGCGGGCATAGTAGATGCGGTCGCTTTCGTCGCTGGCAAGGAACGAGACGAAATCGGCGCCCGCCATCTGCGCGCTGACCGAGCCGGTCGCTCGCTGGGCGAAGGCGGAATTGGCGGCGAGGATAACGCCCTCGGGCGAGACGACCGCTGCCTGGAGTCCTTCGCGTGCCAGCGCACGCCCGACCTTGCCGGCGATGTGTCCGGCCATGTCGGCGACGAGGTCTTGCGTCACGACCGGAGCGAAGCGCCAGACGAGATAGTCGTCCCCGCGCCCGACGCGCGAAATCTCCGCGCGCCAGGTGCCTTCGGTGGAAGCGAGGCCATCCGCGCTTGCGGCTCCATCGCGCCACGCCGCGCGAGTGGCGGCCTCAAGCAGTTCGACCGAGCCGCGCTCCAGCGGCAAGCGCGGCGGTGCAGCGGACACGCCGAACCACTGGCTCATCAACCCGTTGGCACAGACCAGCCGCCCGGCACGGTCGGTGATCGCAATGCCGACATCGTCGCGCGCGATGGCTGCGCTGGTGACGGTCCAGTCGGGGATGGCGAAGTCCTGCTCGGCCTCGCGCTGGCCCGGACGGATCGCCAGACGCAGGGCCAGACCGATTGCGGCGACGCCGCCGACGAAACCGGCGGCGAGCAATGGCTGGCCGGAGATGCCCCACAGCGCCGCAGAGCTGGCCGCCACCGCACCGCCAAGCATGAGCCAGTCGCGCAGGGGGATGGCCTGAGTGCCCACGTCCCCCGCATCGCCGCTCGCAACCGGCATCAGTCGGGGAAGTCCCGCGCGGCGGCACGAGCCTTGCGCACCTTGCGCTTGTGCGCTGTCCACCAGCGCCAGCCGAAGGCAGAGATGACGTAGCCAACACCGGCCGAAACGACCGAGATCAGGAACAGGCCGATGACGAGCGAGGGCGCGGCATCGGACCCCAGCCAGGCCAACCACTCACCAATCCCCGCCCCCTTGGTGACGAGCGCGTGGACCGTGGAAAAATCGGCGTGGAAGCCGAAGCTGTTGCCGACCGCGATTGCGCCCGGCAGGAACACGAAAAGCGTCGTCGGCGGGATCGAGATGAAGGTCATCAGCACGGCGAGCGGGATGTTGCCGCGGCACGGCACGCACATCAAGGCCGCGCCGACGATCTGCACGCCGGGGATCAGCGCGAAGATGCCGATGAACAGGCCAGCCGCAACCCCGCGCGGCACCGAACGGCGGGTGAAGCGCCACAGTTCATGGCGTGCGGCGAGCGGACGCGCGAAGCGGTTCTGCTCCATCTGCTCGCGCGTCGGCATGTTGGCCCGCGCCCAGTTGACGATCCGCTCGAACATTACGCGCCTGTTGTACCCGTTTCCCGTCCGCCCCGCCACGGGCCCATTTGTGCGCACTAGACCGGATTTCCTTGCCGGTCGGTGAAGTGGATCACCGCTGCAGTGACTTATCCGTGGTCCTTCATGATCCGCGCCTTGTCCCGCTTCCAGTCGCGATCCTTGATCGTGGCGCGCTTGTCGGCAACGTTCTTGCCCTTGCACAGCGCGAGCTCGACTTTCGCGCGGCCCCGGCTGTTGAAATAGATCGACAGCGGCACCAGCGTCATGCCCTTGCGCTCCACCGCGCCCGTAAACTTGGCGATCTGGCGCTCCTTCAGGAGCAGCTTGCGCGGGCGCTTGGGCACGTGGTTGAAGCGGTTGCCGTGGCTGAATTCGGGCACGTTGGAATTGACCAGCCAGACTTCGCCGCCCTTCACCTCGGCATAGCTTTCCGCGATCGAGCCCTCGCCGAAGCGCAGCGACTTAACCTCGGTTCCGGTCAGGCAGATGCCCGCCTCGTACTTCTCCTCGATGAAATACTCGAAGCGGGCGCGCCGGTTCTCGGCGACGATCTTCTTCTTGTCGAATTCTGGATGAACGGGACGAGCCATGATGCGGCTGCATGTAGTGTGTGCAGCCGAAATGTGAAAGGGATTGGTTCAGGCGTAAATGCGACGTGGCGGATTTGCTGGCGCCGGGATCGGACGCCCCGCCTCTACCGCAGCCTCTATCCAGCATCCGATCGCATCATAGATCGCTGTCAAAGCCTGATCCGGTGTGTCACCATCGGCCAGACAGCCCTCCAGTTCCGGAGCATAAGACACGAAGCCGCCACCAAGGCTTGCGGCCAGCGGTTCGACATACACTCTATAATCTGAGACCTGAGGCATCATTTGCGTTCCAGTTCGTCAACCATCTGTAGCAGCAGACGAATGTAGATAGCCTTAATCGGTCTTCGCGCGGGAATGGTCAAGATGCCCGCTATCGCGGGATGATAGAGCTTGTAGTGCGAACCTCGCTTCGGGGCCGAGCAGGCGATGCCCCACATCCGGCAAACTTTCTCGACATCCCCGAGACTCCAGTCCCGGGGATTGTTGCGCATGGCATCGAGAAGCTTGTCCGCCGCGACCATCAGATAAGGCCGGCATGCTCCAGCGCTGCGTCGACCTTGGCACGCGCCTCGGCGCTGGCGGGGACGAGCGGCAGGCGCAGCTCGTCGCCGATGCCCTCGAACACGCGGGAAAGCGCATACTTTACCGGCGCAGGCGATGCGTCGGAGAACATCGCGTAGTGCAGCGGATAGAGCTTGTCGTTGAGCTCGCGCGCCTTTTCAAGGTCGTTGGCGGCGCAGGCGGCCTGGAATTCGGCGCAGAGCTTTGGTGCGACGTTTGCGGTGACCGAGATGCAGCCGACCGAACCTGCAGCATTGGCAGGAAGCGCCAGTTCATCGTCACCGGAAAGCTGGCAGAAGTGCTTGCCGATGCCCATGCGGTGGTCGGTAACGCGGCTGAGGTCGCCGCTGGCGTCCTTGATGCCGATGATCTTTTCAGGATAGCGCTTGGCCAGTTCGCAGACGGTTTCCGGCAGGATGTCGGTCACCGTGCGGCCGGGCACGTTGTAGAGCACGATCGGCAGCTCGTTGTGCTCGGCAAGGTAGCTGAAGTGGGCAATGATGCCCGCCTGGCTCGGCCGGTTGTAGTAAGGCGCGACGCAGAGCGCGGCCTGGGCACCGCACTTCTTCGAGAAGTTCATGTGCAGCAGGGCGTTCATCGTATCGTTGCTGCCGCAGCCGGCGATCACCGGAACGCGGCCCGCAGCCTGTTCGACGCAGACTTCGATGACGCGGTGGTGCTCGGCATTCGACAGGGTCGAGGCCTCGCCGGTGGTGCCGCAGGGGACGAGGCCCGACGATCCGTTCTCGATCTGCCAGTCGACGAGGCGACGAAACGCTTTCTCGTCAAACGCTCCATCGCGAAATGGAGTCACTAGGGCCGGAATCGAGCCGGAAAACATGGACAATACCCCTCGGTTTACCCCATGATGCGGTTCGGTTCATCGTGATCCGAACCCATGGGGGCGCTGTTCAGCGCGTGATAAGGAGCCGCTCCATAGTATGTCCGGCATGGACGTGAAAGCCTTGATGTTGCGCTGGGGGTTTGCCGGGGTTCTGCTCCAGACGGTAGTCGCCTCGAGCGCCGTGCACGCGAGTGGCGCTGACGGTGCCGATGGTTCCGACTGGGACCGCGCCCGCGCCAACCTGACCGCCAGCCAGGGTGGCCCGATGATGGCGGCGGTGGAACGATGGAAGCTGCTGTCCAGTTCCAACCGCTTCGGCTTCTCGGACTATTCCAGCTTCGTCCTGTCCTATCCCGGCTTTCCCGACGAGGAGAAGCTGCGGCGCTATGCCGAACTTTCGCTCGAGCGGGACTTTGCCGAGCCTTCGCGGCTGGTCGCCTATTTCAGCCAGAAGCCGCCGCTGACCAACCTTGGCCGCGCGCAATATGCGCTGGCTTTGACGCAACTCGGGCGGCCCGAGGCCCGGGAAGCTGCGCGAGCGGCATGGCGCGGCGGGGCGATGACCGATGCGGCAGAGACGGCGCTGCTCTCGGCATGGGGCACCAGCTTCACGCCCGACGATCACGACGCGCGGATGGACGCGCTGCTGTGGTCCGGCGCTACCGATCAGGCGGCGCGGCAGATCGTGTGGGTCAGCCCGGCACGCAAGGCGATCGACGCGGCGCGGCTGGCGGCGATGCAGGGTGGCGATCCCTACCCGGCGCTGTCGGGTGTGCCCGCGCAGCAGTTCAATGCCGATCCGGGCTTCATCTTCCAGCGCGTGCGGCAGTTGCGCAAGTCCGGCCAAGGCGCGGCGGCGCGCGATCTGCTGGCCAACCGCCCGCTGCTGGCGCGGCAACCGCTGGACCGCGACAAGTGGGTCGAGGAACTGCTCGTCAACGCGCGTGGTGCCGCGACATCGGGCGATGCGCGCTCGGCGATGCGGATTGCCGCGGGGATCGACGATGCCTTTGCGCCGGGCGAGGACGTCAGCCAGCTCAACTATGGCCTGCGTGACGATTACACCTCGCTGATGTGGCTGGGCGGCACGCAGGGATACTTCAACACTGGCGACTTTGCCGGGGCGGCGCCGCTGTTTTGGCGCTATGGCGCGGCGGCACGTACGCCGGGGACGCGCTCGAAAGGCTTCTACTGGGCCGGAAAGGCGGCGGCGCGCGCGGGGCAACAGGCCGAGGCGCGGCGCTATTTCGAGATGGCGGCGCAGTATGGCGACCAGTTCTATGGCTTGCTTGCGCTGGAGCGGCTGGGCCGACCGGTGCCGCAATATGCCAAGGATTCGGACGTGCAGGTCCCGGCGGACGAGCGCAGCCGATTCTACAGCCAGCCGCTGACGCAGGCCGTGCGCGAAGTTGCCCGCAATGGCGACTGGAAGACGACCGTGCGCTTCTTCAAGGAAGTGGCCGAGCAGCAGCAGAGCGAAGCGCAGCACATGATGGTGGCGAACCTCGCGCGCGAGCTGGGGCGGCGCGATCTCGGCGTTATCGTGGGCCAAGCGGCGGCGGCGCGCGGCTACCTCGATTTCCAGCACATCGCCTTCCCGCTAATCCCGGTGCCTCCGGGCTACGAGAGCAAGTGGACCGGCATCCACGCGATCAGCCGCCAGGAAAGCCAGTTCGCGCAGAACGCGGTCAGCCACGCCGGGGCGCGCGGGCTGATGCAGCTGATGCCGGGGACCGCGAACGAACAGGCGGGCAAGCTCGGCCTGTCGTACAACGCCTCGTCACTGACGCAGGATGCCGGGTATAATATCCAGCTCGGCTCAGCCTATTTCCAGCGGATGCTCGATTACTACAACGGTTCGTGGCCGCTGGCCGTGGCGGCCTATAACGCTGGCCCGGGCAACGTGAACAAGTTCCTGCGCGCCAACGGCGACCCGCGCAACGGCGGGATCGACTGGGTGGAATGGATCGAGAAAATCCCCCTCTCCGAAACTCGCAACTACGTCCAGCGTGTGCTGGAAAACGCAGTGGTCTATGAGGCGATGAACCCGCAGTATGCGAGCTATCGGGGGAGCAATCCGATGAGCTACTTTATTGGGAAGCGGGAGCCGGGGTGAGGGAGAAACTTCCGGGTTAGTCGGTTAAGTTTTTCTAGACTAGTTTACCAGACGTAATTTTGGCAGCTTGCCCTGGGGATAACTTTCCAGTGAGTACTCCAACAACTCCAACTATTGCCAACAGGCCTATCGTAAGCATAGACCGAGAATTCTCATTATTATCCTTATTGATATCCCTCATTATTTTCAATGCCTCCATCGTTTTATCGGATATCTCTTTGATAAGTTCTTCCGTTTGCGCCTTCTCCGATAGAATTTTCAGATTTTCAATTAACGAGTTCACTACCTCGAGAACAGCCTTCTGAGACTCACCAGCTGACTTCATTGAATCGCTAACTGCTCGCAAAAAATCAGGGATAATTTTCACAACATCAGGCACAATTTTTAAAACTTCAATGAACTCCTCTTTACTCAGATCTCCGGCTGAAGCAGCTTTCATCAATTTTTCGCGATCTGCGTACGTTGCCTCGGATAAATTTTTAATTTTGTACTTTTCTTCAATATTCGACTGCAATGACATGGATTGTACCTTATTTGCTATCCTATATCTTGGGTAGAGGTAACACCACATCGGGACATTTCCAAGCGCACAAATTGATCAAAGCGACTACTCTTAGGCAAATTGAACGACAACGGAATGAGCACCCCATGAAGCCTGACGGCCACCCCATAACCCCCGCCGGATTTGCCGCCTTGCGTGCGCGCTATGACCATCTGCTGGGCACCGAGCGGCCTGCGATTGTCGAGATCGTCAGCTGGGCGGCCGGGAATGGCGATCGGTCGGAGAACGGCGATTATCTCTATGGGCGCAAGCGGATGCGGGAGATTGATCGGGAGCTGGCGTTCCTCGCGCGGCGGATGAAGGCGGCGCGGGTGGTCGATCCTCGCGCCCAAGAGGATCGGACGCGGGTGCTGTTCGGGGCCTGTGTCGAGATTGCCGACGAGGACGACAACCGCAAGGTGCTGACGCTGGTCGGCGATGACGAGCAGGATGCCTCGAGGGGGCTGATCGGGTGGAGCGCGCCTATCGCCAAGGCCTTGCGCGGAGCGCGGGTCGGGGATTTGCGCGTGGTACGGCTGCCTTCGGGCGAGAAGGAGTGGGAAATCATGAGCGTTTCCTATCCCGACGCCTGACGCTATGAGCGTTCCCATGAAACGGGGTCGCTTCTACATCATGCGCCACGGCGAGACGGTCTATAATGCGACGCGTCGGCTGCAGGCGAACCATATCCATACGCCACTGACGCGGCAGGGCTTCGAGCAGGCGGTGGCGATGGGCTGCGCGCTGCGGCGGGAACTGGGCGAGCGGCCGCAAGTGACGCTGCACATCTCCGACACCGGACGCGCCTTGCAGACGGCGGCGCTGATTGCCGAGGAACTGGGGCTCGACTGGTTTGCGGGACGGCGGACCATGGATCTCAAGGAGATCGACATGGGATCGTGGTGCGGCCGGTCGTACAGTGATGTCGAGGACGAGGTCGGCCCGATCGTGATCGAGGACCACCTGCTGCGCCCGGCGCCCGATGGCGAGGACTATCCGATGATCGCGGCGCGCCTCAACCGCTGGCTCGATGGGCTGGCGGACGAGAGCGGCGATCACATCGTCGTCATGCATGGCATTTCCAGCCGGGTGTTGCGTGGGATCATGGCGGGCTATCCGGTCCATCCCGCCCACGGCGCGCCGATTGCGCCCTCGCTGGTGCAAGGCTCGATCGCCTTGGTGGAGAATGGCGAGGAGCGCGTGTTCCATGGCTCCGAGCGCGGGATCGAGCACGCCTGATGGGCGATGTCGTCAACCTGCGGAGCGTGCGCAAGGCCAAGGCGCGGGTCTCGCGCGAGGTGGAGGCGCAGGCCAACCGGGCGAAGTTCGGGCGGACCAAGGGTGAGAAGCTGCGCGAGGCTCAGGAAGCCGAACGCCTAGGCAAGACACTCGACGGTGCGAAACGGGAGGAGCCGTGAGGCGGCTGCTGGTTCTGGCAGCGCTGGTGCTGGGTGGGACGGCGGTGGCGCGCGACAGCCTTGGCGTGTTCGGCACCTGGGGGGCGTTCCGCGATCCGGGCGTGCCGCGCTGCTATGCCATTGCGATGGCCGAGAAAGTTAACGGGCGAGAGCAGACGTTCCAGCCCTACTTCACGGTTGGCTACTGGCCCAAGCGGGGCATTCGCGGGGCCGTCCACGTACGGCTGGCGCGGCGGTTGGCGCCGGGTTCGTCGGTCAACGTATCGTTCCCCGAAGCGAACTTCACCCTGCAGGCGGGGCAGGCCGATGCCTGGCCGATGGACCAGCGGGCCAATGCCGGGATCATCGCCGCGATGCGCAGTGCGCCCCGGGTGGTGGTGACGGCGCAGGGGGCGGATGGGCGGAGGTTCCGCGATGTCTATGCGCTCTCCGGCGCAGCCTCGGCGATGGATGCGGCGGCGCTAGGGTGTGCGAGTTAGGGCAGCGGCTCCCCTGCCCACCCCCGGCCCCTCCCGCTTGCGGGAGGGGAGACAAGCGAAAAGGGCGAGCCTTGCGGCCCGCCCTTCCCTTTGCTTGTCAGCGCGACGCTTAGAAGCGGACGCCGACGCCAGCCGTCACCGAGTGACGGTCGGTGTCGATGTTGAAGCGGCTCGAGTCCGGCGTGTCGCCGTTGAAGTCGAATTCGCCCTTGCTGTAGTTGGCGTACTTGTATTCGAGCTTCACGAAGGCGTTGCTGCCGATCTTCTGCTCAACACCCGCGCCGACGCGGTAGCCGTCGGTGTCGAGGCGCTGGCGCAGGTTGGTGGTGCCGTCAGTGCCCTGCAGGTTGTAGCGGGCATTGCTGTAGCCACCCTTGAGGTAGACCATCGTGCTCGGGCTCATCGCGTAGCCGAGGCGGGCACCGAAGTAGTACTGGCGACCGGCATCGACGCGGCCGAGGTTGAACACGTTGGGCTGGTCATTGTTGTTGTCCCAGCTGGCGCTGCTGTCGGTGATTTCGGCTTCGGCACCGGCAACGAGGTTGGTGCCGAGCGGGATGTCGTAACCGATCGCGCCACCGTACTCGACGCCGTCGATCGACTGCTTGAGATTGCGGGTGTTGTCGACGTCCTCGGTGCTGCCCGAGCGGTTATGGTCATAGCCGACGAGAGCTTCGGCGTGGAAACCGCTGAACGCCTCGGCAGGGGTGGCGTCCTGCGCGTACGCAGGGGCGGCGGCGATGGCGGTGCCGGCGGCGAGGATTGCGCAGATCTTCTTCATGTCTCACTCCATTCGAAACTTCCTGCCGGTTCTGTTGTCGATTGCGACCCGACAGTGACCGGTGGAATGAGCGGAACTGCATCCGGTTTCCTGAACCTCACACAACAGGAAACCGTGACATTTCAGCCACATAATTTGCGACAGTTGGAGCTTGATGCGGGATGGACAGCGGGAACCACGGCGAGCGCAATGCGTTCGCGCGGCCCGGTTTGCTTGTGACACCACGAATCACTATATGCGCGCGATGCAGAGCCAGATCGATCCCAGCCCCTCGCTTCCCGTCAACATGCCCATCGCCGGGCATGTCGATCCCGTGCCAGTGCCGCGCGAAGTGACGCCGCGCGAGGATGGTCGCGTCGACCTTATCGGCTTGCCCAAAAAGCAGATTGCTTCCCTGTTCGAAACAGCAGGCCTTGATGCAAAGGCGGCCAAGCTGCGCGCCAAGCAGGTGTTCCACTGGCTCTACCATCGCGGCGTGACCGAGTTCGAAGCGATGACCGACATTGCCAAGACCATGCGTCCGTGGCTGGCCGAACGGTTCGTGATCGGACGGCCGGAGATCGTCGAGGCGCAAGTCTCGACCGACGGCACCCGCAAGTGGCTGCTGCGCACGGCGGACAAGCACGACTTCGAGATGGTGTTCATCCCCGACGCCGACCGCGGCACGCTGTGCGTTTCGAGCCAGGTGGGCTGCACGCTCAATTGCCGGTTCTGCCATACCGGAACGATGCGCCTGGTGCGCAACCTGACGCCGGGCGAGATCGTCGGCCAGGTCATGCTTGCGCGCGACGCGCTGGGCGAGTGGCCGAAGAGCGCCAGTGACACGCGCCTCGCCACGATGGCCGGTCTTGATGACGAGGAGGACGAGAGCGCCTATTCCTCGGACGGACGCCTGCTCACCAACATCGTGATGATGGGCATGGGCGAACCGCTCTACAACTTCGACAACGTGCGCGACGCGCTCAAGCTGGTCATGGACGGCGATGGACTCGCGCTGTCGAAGCGCCGCATCACGCTTTCGACCAGCGGCGTGGTGCCGATGATGGAACGTTGCGGCGAAGAGATCGGGGTGAACCTGGCGGTCTCGCTCCACGCGGTGACCAAGGACGTGCGCGACGAGATCGTGCCGATCAATCGCAAGTACGGCATCGATGAACTGCTGCAGGCCTGCGCCGACTATCCCGGCGCTTCGAACGCCCGCCGCATCACCTTCGAGTACGTGATGCTCAAGGACAAGAACGACAGTGACGAGGATGCGCGCGAGCTTGTCCGTCTGATCCGCCAGTACAAGCTGCCGGCCAAGGTCAACCTGATCCCGTTCAACCCTTGGCCGGGCGCGCCTTACGAATGCTCCAGCCCCGAGCGCATCAAGAGCTTCGCCAACATCGTGTTCGAGGCGGGCATCAGCGCGCCTGTGCGCACCCCGCGCGGGCGCGACATCGATGCGGCTTGTGGCCAGCTGAAGACTGCGGCCGAGAAGAAGAGCCGCGCCGAATTGGACCGGTTGGCCGAGGAGAAGATGGCCGCGCTGGACTGACCGCTCAGCCGACCTTGCGCTGGATGACTGCCTCGGGCTCGCTTGCTGGCGAAGCGATGCCTGATACCGCCGCAATGCGGCCTGCCTCGTCGAGGCGAAGCGGCATCGAGAATTCCACGCCCATGCGGTCGTCGTTGGACCAGCGGCAGGTTGCCGTGACCGCGTGATTGTCGGCCAGCAGGACGCGGAAGATCGTGCCGGGCGGCACGTTCCACAGCCCTTCAATGAGCGCGCCGGTCTGGCTGATGTTGCGGACCATCGCATTGTAGCGGTGGCCGCCATGATCGAGCACGACCTTGCGCAGCATCGACTGGCGCGCGGCGCGAGCTGACCGGGGCCCCTGCGCGATGGCCATGAGGCCAGTCGAGAGACGGGCCGCAGCATTCATCGACGAGAGCGGCCGCTCATAGATGTAGCCCTGCACGTGGCTGCAGCCGAGCATGCGAACGAGATCGAGTTCGTCGAGGGTTTCCACGCCTTCCGCCGTCGTTTCCATCCCGAGCGCTTCGGCGAGGCTGACGATCGATGCGATGATCGCGCCGTTGCGGCTGCCGGGCTGGGTTGCGCCACGCACGAAGCTCTGGTCGATCTTGATCTTGTCGAACGGGGCCGAGCGAAGATAGCCGAGCGAAGAATAGCCGGTGCCGAAGTCGTCGAGTGCGAGCCGCACGCCGATGGCCTTCAGCGACTTGAACATCTGGTCGGTGCCCTCGTCATCGTTGAGGAACACGCTTTCGGTAATCTCCAGTTCGAGCCGTTCAGCGGCCACTTGCGAACTTGCCAGTGCATTGGTGACGATCACCGGGAGCGAGGGATTGGCAAACTGGAGCGGCGAGACGTTGACGGCTACGCGCACGTTCTCCGGCCAGCGTGACAGATCCTGGCACGCGGTGCGCAAGGCCCATTCGCCGATCGGGGCAATGAGGCCCGTGTCCTCGGCGATGGGAATGAAACGGCTCGGGCTGATCCAGCCATGTTCCGGATGGTTCCAGCGCAGCAGCGCCTCGAAGCCCGTAATCTTCTCGGTCGCGGTCTGCACGACGGGTTGGTAGTAAAGTTCGAGGCCGCCGTTGGAGACCGCATCGCGCAGGTCTTCCTCCATCTGGCGGCGCTCTTCCGCATCGCTGTGGAGGTCAGGCGCGTAGAAGTGGAAGCGGCCGCGTCCGCCATCCTTGGCCGCATAGAGGGCGAGGTCGGCGTTGCGGATCAGGGCTTCGCTGGTAACCCCATCGTCGGGCGCGAGGGCGATGCCGACCGAAGCGCCGATCATCACGCGGCTGCCTTCGATCGAATAGGGCTGCGACAGGCTCTCGATGATGCGATGGGCCAGATGGCCAAGTTGCTCGCGCTCGATCTTGCCGGGCAGGATGACCTGGAATTCGTCGCCGCCGAGCCGTCCGACCCGGCCCATCTTGCCGACCACGCGTTCCAGCCGCTGCGCCACCTGCTTGAGCAAGGCATCGCCAGCGGGATGGCCGAGCGTATCGTTGACCTGCTTGAAGCGATCGAGATCCAGCAGGAACACGGTGCAGGCGCGGTGGTGCAGTTGCGGCGCCAGCAGGATCTTCTCCAGCGTCTGCGACATGCGGAAGCGGTTGGACAGGCCGGTCAGCGAATCGAAATGCGCAAGGCGCGAGGCATGCTCCTGCGACCGGCGCTTCTCGGTGAGATCGGTGCCCGAGCCGCGAAAGCCGGTGAAGTTGTTGAAGGTATCGTAAGTCGGGCGGCCAGTGATCGACCACCAGCGCTCCTCGTCCGTTGTCGCCGCGCGCACGGCAAGCTCGCTGAAGCCTGAGCGGGCCGAAAGGTGGAAGGCAAGCGTGCGTTCGCCCTCGCCCGATTGTTCCGACAAGTTGAAAAGCTCGGAAAACGGGCGACCGATCAGGTCGTCGACCTTGCGCCCGAGAATATCGGCAACCGGCGAGGAGAGATAGGTAAGCTGTCCACGCCGATCGGTCTCCCAGAACCAGCCTTGGCCGGTCTCTTCATAATCCGAGAGGATTTCCTGCGCGCGCGTCGATGCGCGCTGATCGCTTTCCTGCTTCTCACGCAGGAGAAGATCGATCTTCCGCTGGCGGAGATAGGCGGCAATGGCGATGCCCACGCCGATGACGAGAGAGAAGTAGCCGCCGAACGAGCTGACCACGCAAGTGATGCCGGACCAGATCGAGACCTGCGCGGCAAGAACGCCGACGAGGCGCCCTGACTGGACCACGGTAGCCAGCAGGGACACGGTTGCCACTGCTACCAGGCAGAAGAACCAGTCGATCTGTCCCGAACTGCCCCAGGCTCCCATCGCCGAGCCGAACAGGAACATCGGCAGCGCGACAGCAACCCCCATCAGCGCCATGCGCTGTCCTGTTTCCAGCCGGTTCTGTGCCTCGTAGCGGACGGCCAATCTCGACAAGTGCGCCGCAATCGAGGCGAGTACCGCGAGAAACGCGGCGGGCGCGTAGGGTATCACGAGATGGTAGGCACTGATCGCCAGAGGGAAGAGCAGCAGGGCATAGGCCATCTGTGGCCATTCCGGAGCGATCAGCCGATTGGTCGAATCACTTCCGAACAGGAAGCTTGCACCGGCTTCGACGGGCGCGGGCGCGACGAGGCGCTCGCGGCGGCGGGTCCTGGCAAAATCGCGGGTTGCAGGCCCCTTCGTCGTTTCGGATGCAACATCTGCGGACATGTCCGGCTTTTGCACGCATGGGCTTTGAGAAAGCGTTAAGCCCGACCCCATCAGATACTTTTGCTGCGAGTGCGAAGGTGCTACGCCCCGTGGCCATGGCAGGGGTTAAAGTGCAAGAGATGCCGCAGACAGCGATGATCGGAGCAGGCGGGCGGCGATTCCACGTCGTCCGGTGGCACCAAGGAGCGGGGGCAGAGCGGCATCGTCCGCTGCTGCTGCTCAACGGCATCGGCATGAACATCGAACTGCTTGCCCCTCTGGCAAGGAGCCTGCCGGAACGCGAAGTGATCGGCATCGACATGCCTGGCATCGGCGCATCACCCGATCCGATCCTGCCCTATACCATGCCGAGCATGGCGCTGACCGTGGCAACGTTGCTGGACAGGCTCGGCGTCGAAGCAGTCGACATTCTCGGCATCAGCTGGGGTGGCGCCTTGGCCCAGCAGTTCGCGTTCCAGCATCGCGCGCGCACCGGCAGGATCGTTCTTGCCGCGACGGCCGCCGGGGCGACCATGGTGCCGGGCAATCCGGCCATGCTGGCCCACCTGTCCGACCCGCGCGAATACACGGTCGAGCGCACGCTGCGGCGGAACCTCGCTTCGATCTACAACGGCGGCGGCAGCGGCAAGGTTTCGCTCAATGCAGCCAAGGCGCCCTCGCCGCTGGGGTTCTCGTACCAGATGATGGCCTTTGCCGGATGGAGCAGTCTGCAGTTCCTGTCGCTGCTCGACATGCCGGTGATGATCATGGCGGACGAGGAGGACCAGCTGGTGCCGCCATCGAACGCGCACTTGCTGCACAATGCCATTCCCGGCAGCCGGATCGAGATGTTCCACGGCGGTGGCCACCTGTTCATGCTCTCGCAACGCGACCGTTTCATCGAGAAAGTCCGCCCGTTCCTCGACGAGGATATCCACCGCGACTGATATCGACCTGCCTCTCCTCGCTTTTCTTTTGGGTCCGAAGCGATAGCATCGCGGAAAGACTCGATCAGCCTGAGGAGAGGGCATGCGGCATATCGCGATCGTCGGTTCGGGACCGGCCGGGTACTACACCGCGGAAGCCGCGCAGAAGCAGTGGGGCGAGGACGTCCTCATCGACATCTTCGACATGTTGCCGGTGCCCTACGGCCTGATCCGCTTCGGCGTGGCGCCCGATCACCAGTCGATCAAGGGCGTGACCCGCCGCTATGAACAGACCGCGCTGGCCGAAAACGTTCGCTTCGTCGGCAATGTGAAGGTTGGCGAGGACGTTTCGATTGCCGAGCTGCAGGATCTGTACGACGCGGTGGTGCTCGCGACGGGTGCGCCGCGTGACAAGGACATCGGCATCCCCGGCGATCACCTGAAGAACGTCTTCGGCAGTGCGGCCTTCGTCGGCTGGTACAACGGCCACCCCGAGTTCGCCGCCCTCGATCCTGACCTGTCAGGGCATACGGCTGTCGTCATCGGTATGGGCAACGTCGCGCTCGACGTGACGCGCATCCTTTCCAAGACGCGTGAGGAATTCGCCGGGAGCGATATCGTTGCCCATGCGCTCGAAGGCCTGATGGCATCGAAGATCAAGCGCATCGTCATCCTCGGGCGGCGCGGGCCGCACCAGATCATGATGACGCCCAAGGAACTGGGCGAACTGGGCCACCTATCCCGCACCGCGCCATGGGTCGATCCGAGAGACCTGCCCGAGGAAGTGGAGGACGCGCTGCTGGAACCCGGCATCCGCAAGTCCGTGACACATCTGCGCTCGTTCGCGGCCATCCCGGAAAGCCACCGTGCCGACCTGCCGCTCGAGGTGGAGTTCGATTTCTTCGCCTCGCCCCGTGGCCTCATCGGCGAAGGCAAGGTGCGGGCGATCTCGGTCGAACGGACGCGCATCGAGGCGGGGCGCGCGGTGGGAACGGGCGAGTTCTACGAAATCCCGGCCAACCTCGTGATCTCGTGCATCGGCTATCAGACCTCGCCGATCGAGGGCGTGCCGTTCGACGATCGCGCCGGACGCTTTGCCAATGACGAAGGGCGCATCCTGCCTGGCCTCTATTGCGTCGGCTGGGCGCGGCGCGGGCCTTCGGGCACGATCGGCACCAACCGTCCCGATGGCTTTGGCGTCGTGGAAATGATCGCCGAGGACTTCCCGCAAAACCAGCGCAAGAGCGGACGCGAGGGCTTCGACGCCCTGGCGGCTGCGCGCAAGCTCGATGTCGTCAGCTTCGACGAATGGAAGAAGATCGAGGAAGCCGAGACCTCCCGCGCGCGCGACGATGCCCCGCGCGAAAAGTTCGTCGATGTCGACGAGATGATCCGGGCGAGCGGTCACGATTGACGCAATGCGTTGACCTTGTCTTGAAGCTCTGACTTAATCGCCCGGTTAACGCGACAGGCCGCCGCTGCGAGTCGGCCTGCGCGGGGAGAAGGAGCGAGCCCATGCCTGCCTACGACCTCATCATCCGCAATGGCACGATAGTCGACGGGACCGGAGCGCCGCGCTTCGTCGGCGACGTGGCCGTGAAGAACGGGCTTGTCGCTGCCGTCGGCACGGTGCGTGGCGATGCCGCCGAGGAAATCGATGCCACGGGCCGCGTCGTCGCTCCGGGCTGGGTGGACGTACACACGCACTACGATGGTCAGGCGACCTGGGATGCCGAGATGGCGCCATCATCATGGCACGGCGTGACCACGGTGGTCATGGGCAACTGCGGCGTGGGCTTTGCGCCGGCAGCGCCGGATCGGCATGACTGGCTGATCGGCCTGATGGAAGGCGTCGAGGACATTCCGGGCACGGCTCTGGCCGAAGGCATGACCTGGGATTGGGAGACCTTCCCCGAATACCTCGATTCCCTTGAGAAGATGCCGCGCACGGTGGATATCGGCACCCACGTGCCCCACGGCGCCGTGCGCGCCTATGTGCTGGGCGAGCGGGAAAAGCCCGGCGCGATCCCGACCGACGAGGACATCCGCAAGATGGCCGAGATCGTCGAGGAAGGCGTGCGCGCCGGGGCCCTCGGCTTCTCGACCAGCCGTACGGTGATCCACAAGTCGGTCGATGGCGAAGTGGTGCCGGGCACCACGGCCACGGCCGAGGAACTGATCGAGATCGGTCGCGCCATGGGCCGTGTTGGCCATGGCGTGTTCGAGATGGCATCGGACATGAAGCGCGAATGGGACGAATTTGGCTGGATGGGCGCACTCAGCCGCGAAACGGGGCTTCCGGTGACTTACGCGGCGCTGCAATCCATCGCCAAGGAACTGCCGCTGGAAGAACAGATCGCCGAAATGCGCCGCCAGAATGCGCAGGGCGCGAACATCGTTGCGCAGATCGCCCTTCGCGGCAACGGCGTGATCATGGCGTGGCAGGGCACGATCCACCCCTTCCGCTTCCGTCCGAGCTATGTGGCGATCGCCGACCTGCCGTGGGATGAACAACTGGCGCACCTCAAGGACCCGGCCTTCCGCGAGAAGGTCCTGTCGGAAGCCAATGCCTATCCTGAAAGCGACATCATCGGCCTGTTCATGATGATCGCCGAAGGCTGGCACAACCAGTTCATCATGGACGAGGGCTTCGATTACGAGCCTCAAGCAGAGGCGAGCGTGCTTGCCCGGGCCAAGGCCGCAGGCGTGGCGCCGGACGCCTATGCCTATGACAAGCTGATGGAGAACGACGGCACCGGCTTCGTCTACCTGCCGATCCTCAACTATGCCGATGGCAATCTCGATTTCCTCGAAGCGCTGCAGGCTTCGGACGACACCGTGAATTCGCTGTCGGATGGTGGTGCGCATTGCGGCACGATCTGTGACGCGGCCAGCCCGACCTTCATGCTCCAGCATTGGGTGCGTGATCGCAAGCGTGGCGGACGGATCAGTCTTGAGCATGCCGTAAAGCGTCAGTGCCATGACACCGCCCGCCTCTATGGCCTCGACGATCGCGGCATTCTGGCGCCGGGTTATCTGGCAGACATCAACGTGATCGATTTCGAGAACGTGAAGCTGCTCAAGCCGTGGCTGGCGTTCGACCTGCCGGCGGGCGGCAAGCGCCTGCTGCAGAAGGCAGAAGGCTATGACTACACGATCAAGGGCGGCAAGGTGACCTTCCGCAAGGGCGAATGGACCGGCGCCACGCCTGGCGGCCTGATCCGTGGCCCGCAGCGCGCAGACCTGCTCGAAGCCGCCGAATGACAAGACAAGGCTCGCTCCCCGATGGAGAGCGGGCCTTGCTTAAAGTGGGAATTGTCAGGCGGCTTGGCGCAAGCTGGCGTTGGAAGCAAAGTTCCCGGACTCAAGCTTGAACTGTGAGACCAGTGACGAAAGCCGGTTGGCTTCGCCTGCAAGGCTGCGTGCCGCTGCGGTAGCTTCTTCGACCATCGCGGCGTTCTGCTGGGTCATCGTGTCCATCTCGCGCACGGTCTCGCGAACCTGGCCGATGCTGCCCGCCTGATCCTGCGCCATCTTGGCAATGCTGCTGGCAAGCTCGGCAACATGGCCGACCTGCTCGACGATCAGGGCAAAGGTGTCCCCGGTCTGGCCAACGAGATTGACCCCGCGTTCCACCTGAGTGGAACTGGCGGTGATCAGGTGCTTGATGTCGCGGGCGGCATCAGCCGTGCGTTGTGCCAGCGCGCGGACTTCCGTCGCCACCACGGCAAAGCCGCGTCCGGCATCGCCCGCTCGCGCGGCCTCGACACCGGCATTGAGCGCCAGCAGGTTCGTCTGGAAGGCGATGCCATCGATCACCGAGATGATCTTGCCGATTTCCTGCGCGGAGTTGTGGATGTCGTTCATCGCCTGAACCGCTTCGCCGACCACTTCGCCGCCGCGCATGGCCTCACCATGCGCCTGCTGGACCGAGTCATGCATGTGCGCGGCATCGCCCGCAGTCGTATTGACTGTCGAGGCAAGCGCGGTAACCGCCGCCGATGCTTCCTCGAGGCTGGCCGCCTGCTGCTCGGTCCGCCGCGCCAGATCGTCCGAGGCCTGGCGGATCTGCTTGGCGCCGACATCGACCGAACTCGAAGTATCGGCGACATTGCGCAGCACACCTGAAACCTGCACCCGCATGCCATCAAGGTGCTTCTGCAATTCGGCAAAGGCGGTGGGCAGGTCCGGCACCGGCGTGGCGAAATCGCCTTCGGCCATGGCGCGCAGCGTGGCGCTGACCTCGTCGATCACGGCGATGCGCGCTGCTTCTTCAGCCTTGAAGTAGGTCGACAGCGCCACTTCCATGTCGAGCAGCGCCATCTTGATCATCGAACCGACAGAGCGGGCCAAGTGGCGCCGCCGGAACATGGCGGTGAGACCGGAGAACATCTTGTTGACGATGTTCTCCAGCACCGAGGCATAGGCGCCGATGTACCAGCCGGGCTCGAGGCCGATGCGGGCATGGACGTTACCGATGCGCTCCGCACTGTCGAAATAGGTCTTGTCGACGGAGCCGCCGAACATGCCGGCCCAGTGTTCGATCTGCTTGTCGCGGGCATGGTTCATGCCGGCGCGCGAACTGAAGAAGCGCGCCGTTTCCGGGGTACCGGAAATCTGGTCGTAGAGCTTGTCCAGTGCCGGCGGCGCGTACTTGCGCAGGGCCGCGGCTATTTCCGGAAAGCGCGCCAGGTCCTCCGCACGGATGTTGAAGAACGCCAACTTCTTGGCAACCGCCTGCGGATCATATGCACTGGCCATTCTCGGTACTCCTGTCTGGAGTCGAGATTCTCATTTTCCGCTTCAAATACGGTAACTTGGGCTGGAGTGGCACTACGGAGAGGGCAAGGAAGCGGGCGTTAACCACACCGATGTGGCAGCCTCTGCGCGAGAACGCCCGCCAGATTTCCCCTCAGGCAGTCGGCCGTCAGACCCGCATCGGCATCAGCACGTAGAGCGCAGGCGACTTTTCGTCCCGGCGGATCAGCGTCGGCGCTCCCGCATCGGCAAGATGCAGTTCGACCGTATCGCCGTCGATCTGGCTGAGGATGTCCTTGAGGTAGTTGGCGTTGAAGCCGATCTCGAAGCCGCTGGCGGCATAGCTTGCGGGCAGTTCTTCCGCCGCAGTGCCGTTGTCGGGACTGGTGACCGACAGCGTCACCCGATCGTTGTCGAGCGCCATCTTGACCGCACGGGTCTTTTCAGTGGCAATCGTTGCCACGCGATCGACGCCCTCGAAGAACGAGCGTGGGTCAAGCTTGAGCAGCTTGTCGTTGCCGGTCGGAATCACGCGGCTGTAATCGGGGAACGTGCCGTCGATCAGCTTGCTGGTCAGCACGACACCGTTCTCGCCGCCGAGCGTGAAGCGCACCTTGCTTGCCGAAAGGTCGATCAGGACCGCCGAATCCAGCACCTCTTCCAGAAGCTTGCGCAACTCGCCCACGCATTTGCGCGGCACGATCACGTCCGGCATCCCTTCGGCGCCTTCAGGCCGTCCGATGGTAAAGCGGGCCAGGCGGTGGCCGTCGGTCGCCGCAGCCTTGAGTACCGGCTGGGCATCGTCGGACACGTGCAGGAAGATGCCGTTGAGGTAGTAGCGGGTCTCTTCGGTCGAGATCGCAAAGCGCGTGCGGTCGATCAGTTCGGCCAGCGTGCGCGCCGGAATTTCGAAGCTGGTGGGCAAATCGCCCTCGACGATCACCGGGAAATCGTCGCGCGGCAGCGTCGGCAACTGGAAGCGGCTGCGACCCGCCTTGACGATCATGCGGTTGTCGGACGTTTCGAGGCTGACCTGCGAGCCATCGGGCAGCTTGCGCGCGATGTCGAACAGCAGGTGCGCCGAAACGGTGATCGCACCCGGCCCTTCGACCGAGACGGCAGCCATGGTCTCGACGATCTGCAGATCGAGGTCGGTCGCCATGACGCGGACCGTGCTGTCGGGCGCGGCCTCGATCAGCACGTTCGACAGGATCGGAATCGTGTTCCGGCGTTCGACCACCGACTGGACGTGGGACAGGCAGCGCAGGAGCGTCGCGCGTTCGATCGTCGCCTTCATTCTCGTCTCGATCCCCCCGGGAGCGGCCGGACGGCCCTGCCCCGTGAATATGGCTGAACCGGGGAATCACGCTCCCCGGCGTTTGGTTCGGACTACCTGTCTTAACGCAGAGGCGAGGCTCGGCAAGCACCGGCCCCGCCCTTGGCCCCTAAGTTGGGGATAAAACCGCCTGTTTCAGCCTGTGAAGGCCGATACGGACATCCCTCAGGACATCATCGCCATGCCGCCGTTGACGTGCAACGTCTGGCCGGTGACGTAGCCTGCTTCCTTCGAGGCGAGGTAGGCGACCGCTGCGCCGATGTCCGATCCCTCGCCCATGCGGCCCATCGGGATGCGCGCGTTGAGGGTGTCCTTCTGGCCATCGGGCAGGACATCGGTCATTGCGGTGCGGATGAAGCCGGGGGCGACGCAGTTCACGGTGACGCCGCGGCTCGCCAGTTCCTGGCCGAGCGACTTCGACATGCCGACAAGGCCGGCCTTGGCCGCTGCATAGTTGACCTGCCCCGGATTGCCGGTCGCGCCGACAACGCTGGTGATGGTGACGATGCGGCCAAAGCGCGCCTTCATCATCGGCTTGGTCGCCGCGCGCATCAGGCGGAATGCGGCCTCGAGGTTGACGCGGATCACCGCATCCCATTCCTCGTCCTTCATCCGCATGGCGAGGTTGTCCCGCGTGATGCCGGCGTTGTTCACGAGGATGTCGAGCTTGCCCAGCGTGTCCATGGCGGCCGGCACGAGATGCTCGACCTGCTCGGTGTTCGAAAGGTCACAGGTGATCTCGACGTGATCGTGACCGTAGGTGTCGTTCAATTCCTCGCGGAAGGCGCGGAGTTTGGCCGGGTTGGTGCCCGACAGCGCTATGCGCGCACCTTGCTTTGCCAGCGCGTGGCAGATCGAGGAGCCAATGCCACCGGCAGCACCGGTGACAAGCGCGGTCATGCCGCTGAGGTCGAAAAGACGGTTTTCCATGGGCTCAGAGCTCCTTGAGGATAGCTTCGATGTCGGCCATGCCGATGACGCTGGTGACGGAGACGTCCGCGACCGAGCGGTTGATCATCGGGCCGAGGACCTTGCCGCCAAGTTCGATGAACTGCTCGACGCCCGCGTCCTTCATCGCGATCGCGCTTTCACGCCAGCGGACGCGGCCGGTGACCTGTTCGACCAGCAGGCGCTTCACTTCGGCGGGATCGGTCACGACTGCGGCGGTGACGTTGGCGAACAGCGCAATGCGCAAGGCCGAAGGCGGCGTCTTTTCGAACGCTTCGGCCATGGCATCGGCGGCGGGCTGCATCAGCGGGCAGTGGAACGGTGCGGACACCGGCAGAAGCACGCCGCGCTTGATGCCATGGTCCTTGACCATCGCCACCGCGCGCTCGATCGCGGCCCTGTGACCGGAAAGCACGACCTGGGTCGGGTCGTTGTCGTTGGCGACGGTGCAGACTTCGCCTTCAGCCGCAGCTTCGGCCAGCGCCGTGGCCTTCTCGATATCGGCGCCCAGCAGTGCGCACATCGCACCCTGCCCGACCGGCACCGCTGCCTGCATCGACTGGCCGCGCAGCTTGAGCAGGCGGGCAGTGTCGGCAAGGCTGAACGCGCCAGCGGCACAAAGCGCCGTGTATTCGCCAAGGCTGTGCCCGGCGACAAAATCGGCCTTTTCGGCAAGCGTGATGCCGCCTTCCTTCTCGAGCACGCGCAGCACGGCGATGGCATTGGCCATGATCGCGGGCTGGGCGTTTTCGGTAAGCGTCAGAACGTCTTCCGGGCCTTCCTTCATGATCTGGAAGAGCTTCTGGCCGAGCGCGTCGTCAACTTCCTCGAACACCTCGCGCGCCACCGCGCTGGCTTCGGCCAGTTCAAGGCCCATGCCGACCTTCTGGCTGCCCTGCCCCGGAAAAACGAAAGCTCGCATTGCAACTCTCCTCAATCGCGCCCGAATTGGTTGCCATCAATACTGTGGCGCGCGCCCTATTGCCGCCGTTCCCATCAGGCAAGCCCGAAGGGGACGATCTTGTTGTCGATATCGTGGCCGATGTCCGCCGGCCCGAGATAGGCGATCCCGGTTCGCGCACACCAGTGCCGCGCCATATCCTCGACCTCAAGGCCGAACGGGCGGTCGTTCTCGGGAACGTCGCTGACGCGGCCAAGGCGCAAGCCCGCAACACCCTGCGACGTCAGGCAGTTGGTGACATGAAACAGCAGCCGGTCCACAGCGTAGTGGTACTCGGCCACTTCCTCGACCATCACGACGTGTCCGGAGAGGTCCGGCATGAGCGGCGTCCCGCACAACATGGCGAGCGTCATGAGGTTGAAAGCCACTGCAGGTTTGCCATCCGCAAGCGATGGTTCAAGACCTGCCTGGCTGCCACTGAGCCAGCCCAGCGTGCGAAGGACGGCTGCCTCGCCGCCCGGACGACGCAGATCGACCGGCATCGGCGCATGGACCTGCCGACCGATGCCCGCGCAGTATAGCAGGCCGAGCAAGGTTCCACCGTCAGAATAGCCAAGGTACTGCTTGTCGTATGCCGACGCGCCGAGTTCGGGCAAGGCGTCCAGCGCAATACGGTTGGCGCCATAGCCGCCGCGAACGAACCATACGGCTTCGAACGCCGGATCGTTGGCGCACTCGACGAACGCCGCCCGCCGCAAAGCATCGGGCCCGGCAAAGTGGCCCTCGCTGGCAAAGCACTGTTCGTTGAAGACCAGTTCCAGTTCCGGGAACTCCGCCCCGGCCAGTGCTGTGACGCGCGCGGCATCTTCCCGTGTGAAGGGGGTAGAGGGCGCGCAGATGGCAATGCGTCTGGTCACGCACATTACCTAGCCGGTTTCTCCGCTGCGGTAAAAGCGGCAATCGGAAGGTTGTCACCAGCCGCGCGGGCGCATACCGCAAGGGCATGACGACGACCGACTTTGCTGCCGCTTCCGATCTCACCACGCGCGACTGGTTTTTCTGCGGGATCGGCGGATCGGGCATGTTGCCTCTTGCGCTGATCCTGCGGGGCATGGGCGCACGGGTCGCAGGCTCGGACCGCAGCCGCGACCAAGGGCGCACACCGGAAAAGTTCGCCTGGCTTGAAAGCCTCGATTTCCAGCTGTTTGCGCAGGATGGTTCAGGCATCATCTCCGCAAAACAGGTGCTCGTTGCCTCGGCGGCGGTCGAGGATACCGTGCCTGAAGTGGTGCAGGCCAAGGCGCTCGGCTGCGAACGTATGAGCCGCGCGCAACTGCTGTCCCGGCTGTTCAACGCCGCACCGCAGAGCATCGCCGTGGGCGGCACCAGCGGCAAATCCACCGTCACCGGCATGATCGGATGGATCCTCACCGCTGCGGGGCGCGATCCCACGATCATGAACGGCGCGGTGATGAAGAACTTCGTGGCGGCAGATGCGCCGTTCGCGTCGGCGCGGGTCGGCTCCGGTAGCGTGTTCGTTTCCGAAGTCGACGAGAGCGACGGTTCCATCGCACTCTACAACCCGACAATCGCGGTGCTCAACAACGTCAGCTTGGATCACAAGAGTCTGGAAGAACTGCGCGAACTGTTTGGAGATTTTCTTGCGCGCGCGCAGACCGGCGTGGTCAATGCGGATGATCCCGAAAGCCTTGCGCTGGTCGGCAGAGCCCGTGATCTGGTGACCTTCGGCTTTGGCGAAGGCGCGCGCATTTCGGTTGAGCCCGGAACGATTGTTGAAGGCCCAACCTCGATTGCCGCAACAATTGTCGACCAAACCGACGCCACTGCTTATCCGCTGACGCTCAAGGTGCCGGGCCGCCACAACCTTGCCAATGCACTTGCCGCACTTGCGGCGGCGCAGGCTGCAGGGGTGCCGCTGGCCGAGGGCGTCCAGCACCTCGCAGGCTTCTCCGGTTTGGCACGCCGGTTCGACATCGTCGGCACCAGCGCCAGCGGCACAACGGTCATCGACGATTTCGGGCACAATCCCGAAAAGGTCGCCGCTACGCTCGCCACGCTAAAGGCCCATCCGGGCCGCGTGATCGCCTTCTTCCAGCCCCACGGCTATGGCCCGCTGCGCCAGATGGGGCATGAACTGGCAGAAGTGCTCGCCACGCGCCTTGGGCCTGATGACGTCACGATCCTGTGTGATCCGGTCTACTTCGGAGGCACTGTCGATCGCTCGGTCGGCTCGGAACGCATCGTCTCGATGATCCGCGAACATGGCGGGCAGGCGGAGCATCTTCCCTCGCGCACCGATTGCGCCGACCGCATCGTGGCCATGGCCCGACCGGGCGACCGCATCGTGGTGATGGGCGCACGCGACGATACGCTTTCGCTCTTCGCGCGCGACATCCTCGCCCGACTGACCTGACCGACGACAGCCAAGGCAGGCCTTCCCCCGCCCCGGCTGCCCCCCTCGATGCGACCCGAGGAAATCCTTCAGTCGAAGCGCTTTTCCAGCAGCACCAGATGCGGATCGCCCTCGATTCCGTGGGGCACGAAGCCGCGCTCCCGCTCCAGTTCGATGGCCGCGTGGTTGTCGCGATCCTCGATCGAGATCACGCGTTGCAGGCCACGCTTGCGCGCTTCTTCGCCAAGCAGATCGAGCATCGCCCAGCCAATGCCGCGCCCGCGACAGTCGCTACGGATCGAGACCGCGATCTCGCCGGTCTCCATCCTGGCGTCGCAGGCGAGGATGGCCGAAGCAACCAGCACGCCGCTTTGCTGATCGAACGCCAGAAAGCTCTCCGTCCGCCAGTGATCGCAATGGGTCAGCGGATAGAGCTGGTCGTGCCCGACGTGACGGCTGGCGGCGAGGAAACGGAAGCGGCGGTCTTCGGCGCTGACGTTTTCGAAGAACGCTTCCAGCAGCGCTTCGTCCTCGGCAAAGGCGGCGCGGACTTCAAGGCGCGTGCCGTCGCGCGTTGCGAATTCCCGAACCGGAGCGAGTTCGGCAAGAGTTGTGGCGGTCATCAGGATCTCCTTGGGAGGCGGTAAAGCTGATGCGTGATTACGCCCGGCAACACTCACGACCTTGATCCAGCGCAAGCCGGTTGCCCATCGGGCTTGCAAATCATGCCGCCCCGATTGCAGTCCATGCACCACTACTGCGGCAAACACCTATCTCCCTGAAATCCGGACGGCCCCGACCGTCCTTATGCATGTGGTTAATGCAAGAGGAGGACTTGCCATGTGGATGGACACGAGTTCCGAAGAGTTGGACGCCAAGCGCCGCGCATCGCGCGTCGGGATCGAGCTTCCGGTGCGCTGCAAGCACGGGGCAACACGGTCAACGGTCATGCTTAAGGACCTCAACCAGTACGGCGCCCGGATCGAGGGCCTGGAAAAGCTGCGGATCGACGAGCCGATCTACCTCATGCTCCCCGGCCTGCAGCCCAAGCTGGCGTTTGTCGTGTGGAGCCGCGAGCGCGTTTCAGGCCTCGAGTTCGAGCATCGCCTGCACGACGACGTGTTCGAACGGCTCGTCAGCGAGTTTGCCATCCGCCATTATCGCGAAGGCCACGCACCGAAGCTTGCTCCAGTGCGCCACGCTGCCTGAAGGCTCAGTGCTTGCCGCGCACCTTGCCGATCGCGTGGACGATGAAGGCGACGATTGCGCCAAGCACGACGCCAACCACTGCCGAGAGGACAGCATAGGTAAGCCAGCCAAGCACGCCTCCCAACGGTCCGGTGGCATGTTCGACCCAGTGCTGTACGCCATGCGCAAGATGGGCTGGCCCCGCTAGGCCCAGCACTTCCAACCCGTGCAGGATGATCCCGCCGCCGACCCACAGCATCGCAGCCGTGCCGACCGTGGCGAGCAACGCAAGCAGCACCGGCATCGCGCGCAGCAGGAACGATCCGATGGCCTTGGCAGTGGCGGAGCTCTTCTTGACCAGATGCAGGCCAATGTCGTCCATCTTCACGATGAAGCCGACCGCGCCATAGACGGCGACAGTGATCGCCACGCCCACGACCGCGAGGATGAGTGCCTGTTGCACGATACCCTGATCGGCGACTTCAGCGAGGGCAATGGCCATGATCTCGGCCGAGAGAATGAGATCGGTCCGCACTGCCCCTGAAACGCGCTCGTTCTCGAACAAAGCCGCATCGACCGGCTTGTCCTCCAGCGTTTGCCCGTGCTTTTCCCCGCCCAGCTTCTCGAGCAGCTTCTCCGCGCCCTCGAAGCACAGGAACAGACCGCCTGCCATCAGCAGCGGGGTGATTGCCTGCGGCAGGAACGCGCTCAGCAGCAGCGCTGCCGGCAGCAGGATCACCAGCTTGTTGAACAGGCTGCCCTTGGCAATCCGGGCAATCACCGGCAGTTCGCGATCGGGTGTGAACTCGGTGACATAGGACGGCGTCACCGCCGCATCGTCGATCACCACGCCGGCCGCCTTGGTCCCGGCCTTGGCAGCCGCGGCGCTGACATCGTCGAGCGAGGCGGCGGCAGCGCGAGCGATGACGGACACGTCGTCGAGCAGGGCGACTAGGCCGGTAGGCATTCTGGCGGGGATCCTTCAAAGGTGCAGTGGCACGCTGATGTGCGGTAACGACGGGACGAGCGCAAGGGTCCCAAACAGCGCATAAACGGGAAAGTGCCGCTCAGGCCCGGTCGCGCGAACCCGGCACGGCGACCTGAATGAAGCGCGGCTTGCCCTTCGGCTCCGCCGCCGCAGCCGCCGCAGCAAGCGTCGAAGGCGGCACGCGATGGCGCGTGCACAGGCCACCTGCACCATCGCTGGTGAGCGGCTGTTCGAATTCCACCCCGATCACCGCCTCTTCCGACCGGACCACCATCGAGACGACAAGTTGTCCCCCGCCGAGATCGACGACAAGGCTGGTGCCTACAGGAACGCCAAGCAGCCCGTCGATCCGCGCGCCCGTGCGTGAGAGATCGCGCATCACCGCCTCGTAGCGGTGGTCCTCGTGGATCACGGTTACGCGCCGGAACACCGAGCGTCGTTCCGGCCGGTGCCGCTTCGGCCCATTGGGCTCGAGCTTGAGATCGCCGCTCGCCAGCCGCGTCTCGACTTCGGCAAGCGGCATGGCCCGGGCGAAGAGGTGCCCCTGCACCAGCTTCGCCCCGCGCTTCTTCACGACTTCGAGCTGGTCGAACGCCTCGACACCCTCGACGGTGGTCTCCATCCCCAGCGCGTCGGCAAGGCCGATCACCGCGGAGATGATCTTGGCGCTGTTGTTGTCCTTGGCCGCGCAAGTCTCGACGAAGCTGCGGTCGATCTTGAGCTTGTCGAACGGGGCCGAGCGCAGATAGCTGAGCGAGGAATAGCCCGTACCGAAATCGTCGAGCGCCAGGCGCACGCCAAGGCCCTTGAGCGAGCCGAAGGTCTCGTCGACCGCCTCGCTGTCGCGCATGAACACGGTCTCGGTCAGTTCGAGTTCGAGGCGTTCCGGATCGATCCCGCTCGTCGCCAGCGCCGAGGCAACCGAGTTGACGAACCCGGCCACGCCGAACTGCACCGCCGAGACGTTGACCGATAGCCGCACGTTGTCCGGCCAGTTCGCTGCGTCGGAGCAGGCCTGCTTCAAGGCCCAATCGCCCAGCGGGACGATCAGGTTGCTCTCCTCGGCAATCGGGATGAACACCGATGGCGCGATGGCACCCCGCTCCGGATGGTTCCAGCGCATGAGTGCTTCGAAACCGACGACATAGTTGTCGGCGATGCGAACCACAGGCTGGTAATGGAGTTCCAGCTCCCCGCGCCCCAGCGCCTCGCGCAAGTCGCCGGTCAGGATCGTGCGCTCCTGCGCCTCGTCCTTCAATTCGGCCGAAAAGAACCGGAACTGGCCGCGCCCGCCATTTTTTGCGGCATAGAGAGCAAGGTCCGCCGAGGCGACCAGCGCGTCACGATCCTCGCCATCGTGCGGCGCCACCGCTATGCCGACCGAAGTGCCGATCACCGCACGCTTGCCTTCTATTGCATAGGGTTGCGAGATCATCTGGATCAACCGGGACGTCAGCTCGCCCAGCTTGCCACGATCCTCGACATCCGGCAGGATGACCTGAAACTCGTCACCTCCAAGTCGACCGATGTCACCGCGATCGCCGACAACCTTGCGAAGCCGCTCGGCCACCTGCCGCAGCAGTTCGTCCCCGGCGGGATGGCCCATGGTGTCGTTGACGTGCTTGAACCTGTCGAGATCGAGCATCAGCAAGCTGCAGCACCGGCCAGAGGCGCGGTATGCCGAAAGCACCGAATCCAGCCGCCGGGTCATGCGATGGCGGTTGTAAAGGCCGGTCAGGGAATCGAACTCAGCGGCGCGTTCGTCCTCGCGCTGGCGCGTGTATTCGCGCGTCACGTCGCGGGCAAAGCCGGTGTAGCCTTCGAAAACGCCTTCCGGAGTATGGCGGGGCTGGCCGGAAAGCGACCACCAGCGGGGGTCGTCCCTGCGAACAGCGAAGCGCACAACCACGTCGGCAATCCGGCTGCGGGCGGAAAGCTGGAAGCCGAGCGAGCGCGCCGATTGCCCGACTTCTGCACTACCATCGGTCTCGACTACTGTAACGAACGGGCGCCCGAGAAAACTGGCGGCATCTTCAAGCACCGTCTGGCTGATGTAGCTCAGCCGCCCCTCGCTGTCGGTAGACCAGAACCAGCCCAGCCCGGTCTGCTCGAAGCTTTCGAGAAGCGACAGGCGCAAGCCGGGATCAACGCTTGCTTCGTGAGGGGCGGCATAGGGCGCAGCAACGGAAGCGCTATCCCCTTGGGGAGCGCTCCCCTGCCTCATCAGCCCCCTGAAGATTCCCTTGACCGCCATTGTTCCCGTTCAGCCAGACAAGGGCTGCAACTGTTTCAATGTGCCAGACCTAAACCTCGGTGGTTACTTTCGCCCTAACACCGCGTCACCCGACGTTTCGGATCAAGGGAAAAAGCGCATCTCGCCTGATCGCTTCATTGCCGCTAGAGCTCGGCGATGCCCTCGCCCGCCAAACGCCTGCACCATCTCGACGCGGCCCGCGCCCTGCTGCTGCTGCTTGGCCTGCCGTTCCACGTGGCAACCAAGGCGATCTTCGAAAGCGAGCCTGCTGCAACCGACTTCCAGCAATCGCTGCTGATCGGCGGATGGGCCTCGCTGACCCATGTCTTCCGCATGTTCGCCTTCTTCATGCTGGCCGGGTACTTTGCGGGAATGATCCGCGAACGCAAAGGCACGCAGGCCTGGCTGACCGAACGCCTCAGGCGCCTGGGCCTGCCGTTCATCGCAAGCCTCGCCACGCTGGGGGCGCTGCAGTTTGCATTGCAGGACCTGCTTCTGCACAAGGCATCGCCGACATTTCTCGGCCTGCCGCTGGCGCTCGATCACCTGTGGTTTCTGGTTGTCCTGCTCGGCTTCTGCATGACCTATGCTGCCATACCGGTGCAGCGCCTGCGCCCCGGTCCCGCCCTTCAGCAGGCGATGCTGCTGGAGGGCCGGGGGAGTCTGGTGCTGCTCGCGTTGCTCGCCCTGTGGGGCCTGATCCGATACCTTGCCGAGCAGGTCCCGCCCATCCCGAACGCGCCGAGCGAGACCTTGCTGTGGCAGCAGTTCGTCTTCCACGCCGCAGGGTTCGCCCTCGGCGTGCTGGCGTGGCATGGCCAGTTGGGCGAACGCATCTTCGCGCTGCGCAACCGCTGGATCGTCCCCGGCATGATCCTCCTGCTCGTGCCTTACATTCCGCTGGATCCCTTGATCCGCCCGGCACTGGGCAAGGACATCTACCCTGACCTTGCCGGGACGCTGACGCTGCGCGCGCTCGAACTGCCGCTGGCCTATCTCATGTCGCTAGCATTGTTCCGGCTGCTGGCATGGGCCGTGCGCGGTCCCAGCAAGGTCGTGACCTTCTTTGTCGACGGGGCGCTGGCGATCTACCTCTTCCACCTCGTCTGGGCGATGATCGTCCTGCCGCAAGCGCGGGAATTGTCTATTCCGCCCGAAGCGCAGTGGCTGCTGAGCGCGGGCGCAGTCCTGTTGCTGGCGGTGCTCAGCTACCTTGCCGTCCGCACCAACAATTTAACCTCGATCCTGTTCTGCGGTGCGCCAAGGAAGCAAGCCGCCAGCACGAGCACGCAGATCGGCTCTACGCGTTCAGCATAAGCTTTTCGGCGCAATCACCCCTGCGAGCGGCCGCGCTCCATCACCGCCCGACGGCGCGCCTCGACTTCGCCCGCCTCGACCTTGCCGTTCATGGCTCGCGAAACCTGCCCCTCAAGCGCCAGCGCCTCGCCGAAAGGCAAGCCATAGCCGTCATCGATCAGCTTCTTGTATGCCGTTGCCATGCGCGGCTCGATGCTCGCCATGTCCTGCGCCAGCGCGATGCAGGTGGGCAGGAGGTCTGCCGCCGGAACCACGCGGTTGACCAGCCCCCACATGCAGGCCTGCTCGGCCCCGATGAAGTTGCCTGTCAGGGACAGTTCCTTGGCCCGCGAAATGCCGATCATGCGCGAAAGCTTCTGCGAAAGGCCCCAGCCAGGCATGATCCCGACGCGGGCATGGGTATCGGCGAAGCGGGCGTTCTCGCTGGCGATCAGCACGTCACACGCCAGCGCCAGTTCGAACCCGCCGGTGATCGCCACCCCGTTGATCGCCCCGATCACTGGCTTGCGGCACTGCTCCACGGCTTTCACCGGATTGCGCTCCGCCTCCCCGGCGTTGGCATCGCCCAGCTTCGAAGCATCCGCGCCAAGCTCCTTGAGATCGAGTCCGGCCGTAAAGGCCCGCTCTCCAGCGCCGGTCAACACGACAGCCCGCACGCTATTGTCCGCGTCAACGTCACGCATAACCTCCGCCAGTTCGATGCGCAGCGCCGAGGACAAGGCATTCATCGCCTCCGGACGATTGAGTGTAACCACTGCCACAGCATCGTGACGTTCGACTTTGACCAGCATCCGCATCTCCCTTAAGGGTCCGATTAAAGGCAAGTCATCAGCGCTTGGCAAGCCACCGGCGCCGAAGTTCCGGCTTGCTTTCCCCGCCAGAATCGCTATGCGCCGCCCCTTCGCGGGATGTCCCGTGAAACCGAAGAAAGCCGGAGGGGCCCCGCAATCCCGCGGACAAGCCAGCGATCGGTTAGTTAGATAAGGAAGCACGAAGCATGCCGCTTTACGAGCATGTCTTTCTCGCGCGCCAGGATCTGAGCCAGGCTCAGGTCGATACGCTCGCAGCCACCGCCACCGAAATCGTCGAGAGCAACAACGGCAAGGTCACCAAGACCGAGACCTGGGGCCTCCGTTCGCTGGCCTACAAGATCCAGAAGAACCGCAAGGCGCACTTCGTGCTGCTGAACATCGAAGCTTCGGGCGACGTGATCGCCGAGCTCGAGCGTCAGACGCAGATCAACGAAGACGTGATCCGCTACATGACCGTCCGCGTTGACGAGCATGAAGCCGGCCCGTCGGTCATGATGCGCAAGAACGATCGCGAGCGCAGCCGTCGCCGCGAACGCGAAGGGGAATAAGACATGGCTCGTCCGTTTTTCCGTCGCCGCAAGAGCTGCCCGTTCTCGGGCAAGAACGCGCCGAAGATCGACTACAAGGACGTGCGCCTGCTTCAGGGCTTCATGTCCGAGCGTGGCAAGATCGTCCCGTCGCGCATCACCGCCGTTTCGGCGAAGAAGCAGCGTGAGCTGAGCCAGGCGATCAAGCGCGCCCGGCACATCGGCCTCCTGCCCTACATCGTGAAGTAAGGAGCGCTACCCATGCAGATCATCCTGCTCGAGCGCATCGAGAAGCTGGGTTCGATCGGTGACGAAGTCACCGTGAAGGACGGCTACGCCCGCAACTTCCTTCTTCCCAACAAGAAGGCCCTGCGCGCCAACGAAGCCAACCGCAAGGTCTTCGAAGCCAATCGCGCCCGCATCGAAGCCGAAAACGCCGCCCGCCGCGACGACGCCCAGAAGGAATCGGGCAACGTCGAAGGCAAGGAAGTCGTGCTCATCCGCGCTGCTTCGAACGCTGGCCAGCTCTACGGCTCGGTCTCGGTTCGCGACATCGCCGACGCTCTGGTCGAACAGGGCGCCAAGGTCAGCAAGTCGATGATCGTGCTCGAACGCCCGATCAAGACCCTCGGCGTCTACGACGTCAAGGTCTCGCTGCACCCGGAAGTCTCGGTGAACGTCAAGGTCAACGTCGCGCGTTCGCCCGATGAAGCCGAACTGCAGTCGAAGGGCGTCAACGTCATCGACGCGATGTTCGACAACGAGACCGGCGGCTTCACCGAAGCCTACGATCCGAACGCAGAACCGGGCGAAATCCCGGCCGAGCTGCTGGAAGGCGGCGAGGAAGCGACCGAAGCCTGAGCTTCATCGCTTTTCGGCAAAAGAATTGGGGGCGTCCTTCGGGGCGCCCCTTTTTCTTTGCCTACTTCGCCGGTTCCAGCCGCAGGAAACGCGCGGCGTTGTTGTAGAGAATGTCGCGCTTCTGCTCCGGGCTCAGGTAGTCGGCGTTCTGGATCAGCCCGATCGAATAGGCCATGAGCCCCGGCCACGCGAGCTGGTCCGTCCCGTACATGACCCGGTCGCCAAAGCCCGCATCAACCAGCCGCTCGATGTAGCGGTTCACTTCCTTGCGCGGATAGCTCCAGATCAGTCCGGCAATGTCCACATAGACATGGCTGTTGGCCTGCAGCAGGGTCAGCATGTTGTCGATCATCGGATAGCCGGCATGCATCACCTGCACCCGCAGCTTGGGATGGCGCGCGAGCAGGTCCTCAAGCAGCAGCGGGTTGCCCATCGAACCGCGATAAGCCGGCATGCCGATGTTTGCGCGGCCCGATCCGCCGGTGCCCATATGAATTGCAACGGGAATGTCGAGTTTCTCGGCCAGCGCGAAGTACTGATCCACCCGCATGTCCGAGGGCGAGATGCCCTCGTACTGCAGGCCGATCTCGCCCATCACCTTGAACCCGTCCTGCGTGAACGCGACCTCGAGCATCTTCAATTGCCTGGCCGGATCGCTACCCTCCACGCGACCGAAGGACGTCCCGGGAATGACGCGTGACGGCGCCGCCGCCTGCCACTTCTTCACTGCATCGACATCGCCGAACACCACGCCGCGCACATTGAGCCGCTCCATCTCGGCCAGCACCGCCTTCATGTATTCGCCCTTGGGTGCCGGATAGAGCTTGGGCGAGCATTCCTCCTTCGACCACCCGAACGGCGCTTCCGGCCCGTTCTTCGGATCGGATGCCTCGAATCTCGCCTGGTTGGGGCAGACCGGCGTCGCCCAGGGCGCATCCGCCATCGCATGCATGTGCACGTCGATCACCGGAGCCACCGCAGCGGTGGTGTTCTGGGCAAACGCCTCTCCCCCCGCCATCAGCGCCAGAACTGCAAGCGAAGTCATACCGATGCGCATAAGGATGCTCTCCCACTGTTATGACAGCGTTATCAGTCGATTGGCCGGTCGTTGCAAGTCTCCGTCTAACAGCGATGTCTTTGCAGCGACACGCACCCGCGCTAGACGTCGGGCGATGGAAACAACGGAAACTATCCTCGCCCGGCTCTCGCAATACTATGATCGGGCAGTCGCCACCCTCCGCGCCGACATTGCCGCCTATGCCAACCATGGCACGCTGCCCCCGCCCGAACGACGGACCGACGGCAGCTACTGCTATCCCGAACTGCACGTCCGCCTCGATGCCGAGCCGAGCCATGAATCGACCGGCCGGGCGTTCGGACGCCTGACCCAGCGGGGCGACTACTCCTGCACGGTCACGCGCCCCGCCCTGTTCGACGAATACCTGAAGGAGCAGATCGACCTGATCCGCGAGGGCTTTGCGGTCGAAGTCTCGGTCAGGCCCTCGCGCCAGGAGATCCCGTTCCCTTACGTGCTCGACGGAGCCTACGGCGCGCAGATCGGTCGCATCAGCCCTCAGGAACTGGCCCAGCACTTCCCCGCAACCGACCTCGCCCACATCGGCGACGAAATCGCCGACGCCGACTACGCGGTGGGTGACGGGCCGCTGCCGCTATCGCTGTTCGATGGCCTGCGCACAGACTTCAGCCTTGCCCGCCTCGCCCACTACACCGGCACGCAGATTGACGATTTCCAGCGCTACATCCTGTTCACCAACTATCACCGCTATGTCGACGAATTCGTCGACTGGGCCGCGCAGCAGATCGATCGCGAGAATTACGTTGCCCTTACCGGCGCCGGTGGCCTCAGTCTCGATGCCCGGACAGACAATGCCCGCACGCGCCTTTCCGACACAGCGTGGCGCCGTCACCAGATGCCGGCCTACCACCTCGTCGCGCCGGACAAATCGGGCATCACGCTTGTCAACATCGGCGTGGGCCCATCCAACGCCAAGACGATCTGCGATCACCTCGCCGTGCTGCGCCCCGAAGCATGGCTGATGATCGGCCACTGCGGCGGCCTCAGGCCCACCCAGAAGATCGGCGACTACGTCCTCGCCCATGCCTACCTGCGCGACGATCACGTGCTCGACCCCGTCCTGCCGCCCGAGATACCGGTCCCGGCCATTGCCGAGGTCCAGGTCGCGCTGCAGAAGGCCGCCGAGCTTGTCTCCGGCGAAGGCGGCACCGATCTCAAGAAGCGCATGCGCACCGGCACGATCGTGACCACCGACGATCGCAACTGGGAACTGCGCTACACCCATTCGGCCCGCCGCCTCTCGCTCAGCCGCGCGGTCGGCATCGACATGGAAAGCGCGACGATCGCCGCACAGGGCTATCGCTTCCGTGTTCCCTACGGAACGCTGCTCTGCGTCTCCGACAAGCCCCTGCACGGCGAGATCAAGCTGCCCGGCCAGGCCAACCGCTTCTACGAGGAAGCCATCGCCGCCCACCTCGCCATCGGCACCACCGCCTGCGACCTGCTGCGCAAGGAAGGCCCCCGCCTCCACAGCCGCAAGCTGCGCGCGTTCAACGAGCCGCCGTTCCGCTAGGGTCAGGACAGGCTGTTAGCCGTTACAAACACACTTTCGTCATTGCGAGGAGACGCAGTCGACGAAGCAATCCAGAGTTGGTGCAAAGGCGCTCTGGATTGCTTCGCTCCGCTCGCAATGACGAAGATTTTGGGACAGCGTTTGCGAAGCACATAAGCCGCAAAAGAAAAGGCAATCCGGAGCAACTAGCCTTGCTCGCGGATTGCCGAGGTTGCGTCCCTTCGCTCCGGGGTGGCCGGAGCAGGGTCCTGATTACTTGAAGACTTCCGCCCCGAGGTTGTCCATCGCGCTGCGGAACATGTCGACCGAGTTGGAGAAGACCTCGAAGTCGATGCCCTTGCCGGTCACCATGTCCCAGGTCATCATGACCGCATCGTCCTTGCCCAGCGATACCGAGGCAAAGCGCGTGTTGCGGTTGAAGCGCACCGCATCTTCAGCGGTGAACTTCTTCTCCGGCGTGAAGTTGGCGACGAACTGCAACGACTGGCACCCGTCGTGGGTCTTCTCGTTGCATTCGTAGAACAGCAGCGCCGCCTGCCAGCCACCGATCTCGGTGTTGATCAGCGGATCGCCATTGCCGTCCTTGGCCAATTCGGCGGTATATCCGAGGTTCTTGAGCGCCTCTGCCACGCCTTCCGGCCTGACTGCGCTTACCGTGCTGGTGGCTGCCTGTGCCGCCGAAGGGGCAAGAACGCTCACGGCAGCGGCCGCGAGCAGGCTCTTCCAGATCATCCCAATCCTCAATCCCGAAAAGGGCTCTTGCCGGCCCGTTCGTTTATGAGAAGGAAGCTGCCATTATTGACCGGCCTCGGCAAGAGGCCTCGGCCAACCTTTTTTCTGGCTGTTTCAGCCGAGGAACTCGGCCAGCCGCTCGCCCATTTCAGGCCGCGTGACGCAACTCATGTGCGTGCCCGGAATGAAAGTCAGCGTTGCATCGGGCAGGACTTCGGCCAGTCGCTCGGCCGATCCGTTGTCGTTGTCCTGATCGCCGCAGAGCACCTGGCACGGCATCGAAACAGCCGATAGCTGCGCCGGATCGGTATCGGCCATGGTACCGAGCAGCAGCCGCGCCGCCACGCGATCGACGCCCATGGTCTTGAGGAACTGCTGCGAGAAATACGCCGGATCATCGCGCCTGATCGTGCCGAAGCGATCGATCACGTCGAGAAAGAAGTCCTGCCGCCGCGCCCAGCCGGCAAGTCCTTCAAGACCCATGCCCGAAAGCACCAGCTTGCGCGGACGCAGCCCGGCAATCACCCCGCGTGCTGCCGTCCGCGAACCGAGCGAGAAGCCGACCAGATCGAAGTCGCCAAGCCCAAGATGCGCGACCAGTGCCTCCAGATCGCGCACCAGCACGTCCTGCGGGTACGCCGCAGGATCATGTGGCGCAGCGCTCTGCCCGTGTACGCGCAAGTCCGGCATCAGGCATTCGAAGCCAGCCTCGGCCAGCTTCGCCGCCGTGCCGAACTTGATCCAGTTGACCTCGGCCGAGGAAAACAGGCCATGCAGCAGCACCACCGGACTCCCCTGCCCCAAGCGGTGCAGCGCGAGTTGCGCTCCGCCAAAGCCTGGGAAGAACTCGGTGGTGACTGCCGTCATCGGGCGATCAGCCCTTCTTGAGGTGGCGACGGCCGAGCAGCTCGGCGATCTGCACCGCGTTCAGTGCCGCGCCCTTGCGCAGGTTGTCCGAAACGCACCAGATGTTCAGGCCGTTGTCGATGGTCGAATCCTCGCGGACGCGCGATACGAAGGTGGCGAAATCGCCGACGCATTCGACGGGCGTCACGTATCCGCCGTTCTCGCGCTTGTCGATCAGCATCACGCCTGGCGCCTCGCGCAGGATGTTCTGGGCTTTTTCGGCCGAGATCTCGTTTTCGAACTCGATGTTGAGCGATTCCGAGTGACCGATGAACACCGGCACGCGCACGCAGGTGGCCGTGACCTTGACCTTGGGATCGAGGATCTTCTTGGTCTCGGCGACCATCTTCCACTCTTCCTTGGTCGAACCATCGTCAAGGAAGACGTCGATGTGCGGGATCACGTTGAAGGCGATCTGCTTGGTGAACTTCTTGGGCTCGACCGGATCGCCGACGAAGATCGCGCGGCTCTGCTCGAACAACTCGTCCATGCCTTCCTTGCCTGCGCCCGAAACCGACTGGTAGGTCGAGACGACGACACGCTTGATCTTGGCCGCGTCATGGAGGGGCTTCAGGGCCACGACCATCTGCGCGGTCGAGCAGTTCGGGTTGGCGATGATGTTCTTCGCGGTGTAGCCGTCGATGGCGTCCGGGTTCACTTCGGGCACGATCAGCGGCACGTCCGGGTCCATGCGATAGAGCGACGAGTTGTCGATCACCACGCAACCCTGCGATGCGGCGCGCGGCGCATGGATCTGGGTCGGGCCCGAACCCGCTGCAAACAGGGCAATGTCCCAGCCGGTGAAATCGAAGTTGTCGACGTTCTGGACTTTGAGCATCTTGCCGGTCTCGCCGAACTCGATCTCGGTGCCCTGCGAGCGCGACGATGCCAGTGCCGCGATCTCGTCGCAGGGAAACTCGCGCTCGGCCAGAATGTTGAGCATCTCGCGGCCCACATTCCCCGTCGCACCGACCACTACAACCCGGTAACCCATTTCCATTCCCTTCCTGCGGCCCGCCCTTCAACAGCGGACGGGCCTGTCCCTAGCGGCTGGTTCCGACCAGCCAAGTGTTTTGGGCTTTAGGCCCATGAAGTGAGGCTACTTGCCACTCCCCGCGCCATTACGGTCAAGGAAGCGGAAAATCGTCTCGTACAAGTGCTGGCTCACCTTCGGCCCGCTGATGCGGTGGGTGTAGCCGGGGTAGAGCATCATCTCGAACGGCACCGCCTCGGCCTGCATCTTGGCGATGATGGCCGAAGCATTCTCGAACACCACGTTGTCGTCGGCCATGCCATGGATGATCAGCAGCGGATCGCTGATCTTCTTGGTATCGGCCAGCGCGTTCGACTTCTCGTAGACCTCAGGCAGCTTGCCCGGATCGCCGAGGTAACGCTCGGTATAGGTCGTGTCGTACATCTGCCACTTGGTCACCGGCGCCACGGCGATGCCTGCTGCGTACGCGCCCGGATTGGCTTCGAGCATCTTGATCGACATATAGCCGCCATAGGACCAGCCGAAGGTGCTGATCTTGTCGGCATCGACAAAGCTCTGCTTCTTGAGCCAATTGGCGCCTGCCAGCTGGTCCTCGACCTCGACCGAACCCATCGCATGATGCAGCGCAGAGGCGAATTTCACGCCGCGGTTCTCCGACCCGCGATTGTCGATCGCGAAGTAGATGTAGCCCTTGTCAACGATGGCCTGCGCCAGCGCGCCCTGGAAGCCCTTGCTCACCACCTGCGCGGTCGGCCCGCCATAGTGGTAGGTGAACACCGGGTACTTCTTACCAGGCTCCAGCGGCGGGGTGATCATCATGTAATGCAGCGGCGTGCCATCGGCGGCCGGGATCGTCCCGAACTGCGCCGGGCGATGGCTGGCAAGGTAAGGCGCATAGGGGTGCGCCCCCGCAACCTTGTTCTCCTCGATCCACGCCAGCCGCTTGCCGGTGGTGTCGGCGATATAGGATTGCGCTGGCTGCGCATCGGACGAACGCGTGATCATCAGCGTCTGCCCGCTCTTGTCCATTCCCGCACCGTTGACCCAGCCCAGCTCGGTCAGCCGCGTCAGCTTGCCCGGTGCCTTGAGGTCCATCGCGTAGACCTGTTGCGCCAGCACGTCGTCCTTGGTGCCGGTGAGGTAGAGCTTGCCACCCTTCTCGTCGACGCCGACAAGGCCGGTGACGACCCACTCACCCTTGGTAAGCTGGCTCCACTTGCCCTTGCTGAAGCGGTAGAGATGCCCGAACCCGTCGCGCTGTGACCACCACACCAAGCTGCCGTCCGAAAGGAAGCGATAGCTGTCCGACAGATCGATCCAGTGCTTGTCCGCTGCCTTCTCGCTGAACAGCACGCTCGACTTGCCGGTCATCGGATCGACCTTGAGCATGTCGAGCACGGTCTGCTCGCGGTTCATGCGCTGGACGTAAAGCGTCTTGCCATCGGGCGCCCAGTCGACGCGGGCGAGGTAGATATCCTTGTTCGCGCCAAGATCCACCTGCACGCGGTTCGAACCGTCCGGCCCCATCACGTAGAGCGAGACTTCGGCATTCGGCGTCCCCGCCGCAGGATAGCGCTGGTCGAAGGTCTTGGTGCCTTCCGCACCGATCGCCGCACGCGTCACCACGCCGACCATGCTCTCGTCAAACCGCTCGACCGCGATACGGCTCTCGTCTGGCGACCACCAGAAGCCGTTGAAGCGGTTCATTTCCTCCTGCGCGACGAACTCGGCCTCACCCCAGTGGACCTCGGCGTTAGTCTCCTCCGGCGTGATCGCTTGCGCCGCAGCGCCGGTCACCGGCCCTGCCCACAGGCGGCGGTCACGCACGAAGGCGATGTGCTCGCCCTTGGGCCCCAGCTTGGGCGTCAGTTCGCCGCCCTTGGTGCCCTCAACCTTGCGCACCGAACCATCGAGACCGGCCAGCAGCAGATCACCGTCCACCGGCACCAGCACCGACTTGCTGTCCGCGCTCCACTCGTAGGAAACGATGCCCTTGAGATCGCCGATGCGCTGGCGCTCGCGCTGCATCTTCTCGGCCTCGCTCAACTGGCGACCGGAGGAGAGCTTGAGCGAATCCAACAGCATCTTCCATTCGCCGGTCTGGCGGTCGAAGCCCCACAGGTCGTAGCGCTCACGGTCGTCGGCGCGGTTGCGCAGCAGCGTCAGGTAGCGGCCATCGGGCGACAGCTTCACTGCGCGCGGCGCCGGGCCATTGAGGCTCGGGCTGGCGAAAACGCGCTCGAACGTCAGGCTCTTGGCTTCGGCAGGCGCTGTGGCAGTCATCGGTGATCCCTGTTGGGCAAGCGCAGGCGCGGCGACAAAGGCGGAAAGCGCGCAGGCGGCGAGCAGGCGGAAATGACGCATGGGTTTTCGGTATCCTCTGGCCCGGCTTGCCGCCGGGGCATGTTTGCGATGCGCCTAAGTGGCCCGAAATGGTTGCGCTTGAAAGCAGAAAAGGCGCCCTGGCCTTGAGCCAGGACGCCTTTCTCAACACGTTAACCGTGCTACGGCGTTGCTCAGGCCTTGGTGACCTTACGCTCGGCAATACGCGCCGATTTGCCGGTGCGGCCGCGAAGGTAGTAGAGCTTCGCACGACGCACGACACCACGGCGCACCACGGTAATCGAATCGATGTTGGGCGAGTAGAGCGGGAACACGCGCTCCACGCCTTCGCCGAACGAAATCTTGCGAACGGTGAAGTTCGAGCCGAGGCCACGGTTCGAGCGCGCGATGCACACGCCTTCGTAGGCCTGGACGCGGGTACGCTCGCCTTCGACGACGCGCACGCCGACGCGGACGGTGTCGCCAGCGCGGAAGTCCGGAATTTCCTTCTTCGCCTTGAATTCGGCGATGGCTTCAGCTTCAAGCTGCTGAATCAGGTTCATTTTCAATCGTCCTGCACTTCACGCTGCGCGCCAGAGGCAGACTGGACCCGAACGCCGATGTGGCGCTCCCAAAGGTCCGGCCTGCGTAACCGTGTATCGATCTCGGACTGTGACTTGCGCCAAGCCGCGATCTTCGCATGATCCCCCGATCGCAGCACTTCAGGGATCGTGCGCCCTTCCCACTCAGCAGGTCGGGTGTAGTGCGGGTATTCAAGGAGGCCGTTCTCGAACGACTCCTCATGCCCGCTAGAAGCCGCGCCCATTACGCCGGGAAGCAGCCGAATGCAAGCGTCGAGCAGCATCAGCGCGGCGCATTCCCCGCCCGACAGAACGATGTCGCCGACCGAGACTTCCTCGACGTTGCGGCCCTCGAAAATCCGCTCGTCAAATCCCTCGAAACGTCCGCAGACGAGGATCACGCCGGGGCCTGCCGCCAGTTCCCGCACGCGGGCTTGCGTCAGCGGCTTGCCCCGAGGCGTCATTGCAATCACCGGCCGTAAAACCTCCCCGGAACAACGGGGAGGGGGACCATCCGCAGGATGGTGGAGGGGTATCGCGTCATCACCGACCCCTCCACCACTGCCTTCGGCAGCGGTCCCCCTCCCCGTTCCGGGGAGGTCCTTACTACGCGCATGATCAATCGCCTTGGCCAACACATCCACCCGCAACACCATCCCCGCCCCGCCACCGGCCGGCGTGTCGTCCACGGTCTTGTGCTTGTCGATGGCAAAGTCCCGGATCTGCACCGCATCCATCGCCCACGTCCCTTCGCGCAACGCACGCCCTGCAAGGCTGACGCCCAGTGGGCCGGGGAACATCTCAGGGTAAAGGGTGAGGACTGTGGCGGCGAAGGTCATCGCGGTGCCCTAGCAGAGACAGCATACCAAATCAGGCCGCCAATTATCCCCAATCCAAGCGCAATAGTGAGGAACATGGCGATCAAGGCAAATCCCCAGCCTGACCCCGGACTGTTGAAAGTCATCCACCAGGCAAATCCAGGTAGCGGTAAGACCGCCAGCAGCACCCAGACGGTTCGAACGAGCATGGGCCTGCGCCTACTTAAAAAGAATCGCGTCGCTACTGCTGCAAGAAACATCAGCCCAATGAAGGCAATCGAGAAAACGGAAATCATCAAACCGTCCAGTTCTCAACCACCAACCCCGGCACATCCCGGAAGTCCGCCTCGTTGTCCGTCACCACGATCAACCCGTGCGACAGTGCATGCGCGGCGATCAGGCGGTCATAGCTAGCCAGCTTGAACGGCACCTTGGCATAGACTTTGGCGGCCTTGTCATCAAACGGAAGCACCGGAATTTCTTCAGCCAGCAAGGCCAGAACGGCAAGCGGGGGAGGCTTGCCGCGCTCAGACCCGTGGAGCACTTCTGCAAAGACGATTGCGGACGTCACGATGTCGCCCTCGTCGCACTGCCCGGCGCGCGAGATGATCCGCTCGTCAGCATCCAGGCCAATTGCGATCAGGGCATTGCTATCAAGAAGGTACTTCATTCGTCAGGCATGTGCTTGGCCCGCCATTCTGGATTTTCCCAAGGCAGCGGACGATACTCGAACACCCGGTCTTCCGGTTCGATGCGCTTCAACCCCGAGCCAATGGCACAGCCACGCACCTTCTCGATATTGAACTTGCGCTTGGCCTTCGGCTTTGGCCGAAGCACAAGATCGCCGTCCTTTTCCTCGACGATCCACTCGCGATCAGGCTCCACACCCAATGCCGCCGGAATGCGGATCGCAACCGAGTTTCCGGACTTGAAGCTCTTTGCAGTATGCTCGACGCCCATCACGGCCTCCGTATATACGCGATGTATATACTACTCGGCCCAACCAGCCTCAATCACAATCCGCTCGTCAGTCCATTCCGGAACGGCTTGCGCCTTCATCGGCACCATGAACTTCTTGCCGTCGGGCTTGCGGATCTCGATCACGTCGCCGGCACCGAAGTTCTCGACCGCAATGCATTCGCCCAGCGCCTCGCCCTCGGTCGAAACCGCAGGCAGGCCGATCAGGTCGGCATGGTAGTACTCGCCCTCGGGCAGGACGGGCATCTCGGAGCGCCGCACGGTCAGTGCCGTGCCCCGCAACTTCTCCGCCGCCGTGCGATCGGGCACTTCGGCAAAGCGGGCAATTGCCCCGCCCTTGCCGTCGTCCTTGATCTTCACCACGGTCAACGCAGAATCGTTGAAGGCGCGGTAGCGCTTCAGCGCCACCACGCCTTCACCGAACAGCTTCAAGCGGACCTCGCCCGCCACTCCATGCGCGCCGGTGATGGCGGCGAGCGTGACGGGCTGGTCGCGCAAGATCAGGCTTCCGTCTGCTCTTCAGCAGCAGCTTCGGCAGCCGGAGCTTCCTCGGCCGGAGCAGCCGATGCGGCAGCAGCGGCTTCAGCAGCTTCACGGGCCTTCTCGGCCTTTTCCTCGGCGCGCTCCTGCGCCTTCTTGCCGGGCACGCCAGCCTGCGGGTTGTTGGTGGGCTTGCGCTCCTTGATCCCGGCCTTGTCGAGCATGCGGGCAACGCGGTCGGTCGGCTGGGCGCCAACGCCGATCCAGTAACGCACGCGGTCTTCGACCAGACGCACGCGGTTCTCGTCGTCTTTGGCGAGCAGCGGGTTGTAGGTGCCAACCTGCTCGAGGTACTTGCCGTCACGCGGGGCGCGGCTGTTGGAAACGACGATCTTGTAGTACGGGCGCTTCTTCGAACCACCGCGCGAGAGACGCATAGAAACGGACATCTGGATTACCTTTCAATCAAACTGGAAAAACGGAAAAACGCGAAATCACTTCTTCTTGAGCAGGTCGCCGAGATTGCCCGGCAAGCCGCCCGAACCAAGACCGGGCAGGCCGCCGCCGCCCAGACCGCCCCCAAGACCACCAAGCCCACCGGCCCCCATCTGCTGGTCCAGCCCCGGCATCGCGGCGCCAAGGCCACCCTTGCCGAACAGCGCGCCCAGGCCCTTGATGCCGCCCATCTTCTTGATCTGTTTCATGGCCTTGGCCATTTCCTGGTGCATCTTCAGAAGCTTGTTGACGTCCTGCACCTGCGTGCCGGAACCCTTGGCCACACGGATCTTGCGCTTGGCGTTGAGCAGTTCGGGCTTCTCGCGCTCCTTCGGCGTCATCGAACCGATGATCGCGTCCATGCGCAGCAGCACCTTGTCGTCCATGCCAGACTGCGCCATCGCTGCCTTGGCCTTCTTCATGCCCGGCATCATGCCCGCCAGCACGCCAAGGCCACCCATGTTCTGCATCTGCCGCAGCTGGGTGCGCAGGTCGTTCATGTCGAACTGACCCTTGGCCATGCGCTGGGCGAGCTTTTCGGCGTCTTCCGCCTGGATCGTCGCCGCCGCCTTCTCGACGATGGAGACGATGTCGCCCATGCCGAGGATGCGGCCAGCAACGCGCTCCGGGTGGAACGGCTCGATCGCATCGAGCTTTTCGCCGGTTGCGGCAAACTTGATCGGCTTGCCGGTAACCGCACGCATCGAAAGCGCCGCACCACCGCGCGCATCGCCGTCCATGCGGGTGAGGATCACGCCGGTAAGGTCGACCTCGCCCGAGAACGACTGCGCGACGTTGACTGCGTCCTGACCGGTCAGCGAGTCGACGACGAGCAGCGTTTCCTTTGGCACCGAGACGGCGGCAACCGCCTTCATCTCGTCCATCAGCGCCTGATCGACGTGGAGACGGCCCGCGGTGTCGAGCAGCAGCACGTCCACCGCCTGCAGCTTGGCCGCATTCACCGCGCGGGTGGCGATGTCGACCGGCTGCTGGCCCTGAATAATCGGCAGCGTGGCAACGCCCGCCTGCTCGCCCAGAACGCGAAGCTGTTCCTGCGCCGCCGGACGGTTGACGTCCAGCGAGGCCATCAGGACCTTCTTGCCCTGCTTTTCCTTCAGCAGCTTGCCGATCTTGGCAGTGCTGGTGGTCTTGCCCGAGCCCTGCAGGCCGACCATCATGATCACGACCGGCGGTGCGGCGTTCAGATCGAGTTCGGCGGTGCCGCCGCCAAGCATTTCGACCAGCGCATCGTTGACGATCTTGACGACTTGCTGGCCGGGCGTGACCGACTTCAGGACCGACTGGCCGACGGCCTGCTCCGAAACCTGATCGACAAAGCGGCGGACGACAGGAAGCGCAACGTCAGCCTCGAGCAGCGCGATGCGCACTTCGCGCATGGCGGCAAGGACGTCTTCCTCACGCAGCGCGCCGCGGCCGCGCAGGCGATCGAAGACGCCTCCAAGCCGGTCTGAAAGACTGTCGAACACGCGCAATTCCCATCATCATGCCCTTGATCGGGAACCACTTTCGCGTAACGCGAAAAACGCCGGTGGGCGAAACCTCGCCGACCAGCGTGTGGCATCCTGAACAGGGGCCGTTGTCGAATCCGCAAGACGCCATGGCGCTTGCAGGCCCGCCCCTTAGCCCCGCTTTGCCGCCAAGGCAAGCAACTTGGGCCGGGGCTATCGCTTCGGACCGCGGGTCATCCCGGCGAATACCGCAATCTTAACCAAAACTTCAGGACGTTACCTTACCTCCTGATCCGGGCACTTGGCTGCATGCGGGATCGCAAGGGCAAAAGCAGGGGCGAAGGCGGGGGTATGGCGACAACGCCGATCAGTTTCGAAGCACCCGAGGAAGCCGTTCCTGAGGCGGGACGGCGCGGCGAGCACGACGTTGTCGGCCTCGGCATCATCATCGCCGCTGTCCTCCTGTTCGTGGCAAACGGCTCGTCCGTCCTTCACGATTTCGTGCGTTCGCTGATGACCGGCGTCCGCCCGCAGGATCCGATGCTCGGAACTGCGCTGATCCTCAACATTGCCCTGCTCCTGTTTGGATGGCGCCGATATGTCGATCTCACCCGCGAGGTCGGGCAGCGCCGCGTGGCCGAGGAAATGGCGCACAAGCTTGCCCATACCGACCCGCTGACCGGCTGCCTCAACCGGCGCAGCATCGGCCCTGCCCTGCAGGAGATGATCTGCACCGCACGCGCCACCGGCCACGAAGTCGTCGCCATGATGATGGATCTCGACAACTTCAAGCGCTCGAACGATGCCCACGGCCATCAGGCCGGGGATGCCGTTCTGCTGCAGACGGCCCAGCGCATTCGCGCGCTTCTGCCCGATCGGTCGATCATGGCGCGTCTTGGCGGCGACGAGTTCGCCTTTGCCGCGATCTACGATCCCGATCATGTCGAAGCGATCGACCGCCTGATGATGCGCCTCAATGATTCGGTCGCGCGTCCGCTGGAAATCGACGGGCTGGTCCTTGAAGTCACCGCCTCGATCGGTCTCGCCAACACCGTGCCGAGCGATACGGGTGACGCCGCCGCTCTGGCAGAACTGCTGCTGCACCGTGCCGACCTTGCCATGTACCAGGCCAAGAAAGCGGGGCGGAATCGCTACTTCTGGTTCGAGCAGAACATGGAAAGCGAACTGCGCTTTCGGAGCGAACTCGAACGCGGCATTCGCGAAGGCATTCCGCGCGGCGAATTCGTGCCGTACTACGAAAAGCAGGTCGATCTCGACACCGGCAAGCTGACCGGGTTTGAAATGCTCGCCCGCTGGAAAAGCCCCCGGCACGGCCTGCTCAGCCCCGAACTGTTCATTCCCATCGCCGAGGAAATCGGCCTGATCTCCGAACTTTCGGAAAGCCTGATCAGACAAGCCCTTCGCGATGCCCGCGACTGGGATCCGCGCCTGACACTCTCGGTCAATATCTCGCCGCTGCAGCTGCGCGATCCGTGGTTTGCCCAAAAGCTTCTGAAGCTGCTGGTGGAAGCGAACTTCCCGCCGCACCGTCTCGACATCGAGATCACCGAGACCTGCCTGCACGAGAACATCGGCGTGGTCCGCACCCTTATCACCAGCCTGAAGAACCAGGGCATCCGCATCAGCCTCGACGATTTCGGCACCGGCTATTCGTCGCTCGCCCAGCTGCGCACACTGCCGTTCGACCAGATCAAGATCGACCGCTTCTTTGTCTCGACGCTCGGCAAGAGCAAGGACAGCGGCACGATCATCGAGGCGATTTCCTCGCTCGGCAAGGGCATGGACCTGCCGATCACCGCCGAGGGCATCGAAAGCCCCGAAGTGCTCGACGAATTAGGCAAGTACGGCTCGTTCAAGGGCCAGGGCTATCTCTACGGCCAGCCCGAAGACGCGGAGTCGGTGCGTGCCATGTTGGCCAACAGCAACCTGCTGCCCAGGGCTCCGGTTGCTCCGGCCGCTGAGCCGGTCGAATTGCCCCGCTCAGCCACGGCCTGAAGCGCCCGAAACGCCCGAAACGCCCGAAAAGATTGCCAGAGCGCGCGGCAATCCCTAAGTCGCGCGCCATGCGCATTCCCTTCCGCAAGATGCATGGCCTCGGCAACGATTTCGTGGTGATCGACGCGCGCGAGACGCCGGTCGCCATGACCACGCGCCGCGCCGCCGCGCTGGCGGACCGCCGCACCGGGGTGGGGTGCGACCAGTTGATCGTGCTCGAACCCTCGGCTGTCGCCGACGTGCGGATGCGCATCTTCAACAACGATGGCGGCGAGGTCGAGGCTTGCGGCAACGCCAGCCGGGCTGTTGGACTTCTCCTCGGCGGGACGAATTCGATCGAGACGCTGGGTGGCCTGATCCGCTCCGAGGCCGGCCAGGATGGCGTCACCGTGGACATGGGCCTGCCCCGCTTTGGCTGGCAGGAGATACCCCTGAGTTATGCCATGGATACCCTGGAGTTGCCGCTTGGCTGGGAAGAGTTGGAAAATCCCCTCGGCGTCAATGTCGGCAATCCCCACGCGGTGTTTTTCGTGCCCGATGCCGATGCGGTAGAGCTCGAAAGACTGGGTCCGATCATTGAAAACGATGCAGTTTTTCCCGAGCGCGTGAACGTCAATGTGGCCAGCGTGGTCGGCCCTGACCACCTCAAGCTGCGCGTGTGGGAGCGCGGCGCCGGTCTGACCCGCGCTTGCGGCACCGGCGCCTGTGCTACCGCCGTCGCCGCGATGCGCCGCAAGCTGACCGGTCGCAACGTCCGCGTCGACCTGCCCGGCGGCCCCCTTACCATCGCCTGGCCCGAAGGCGGCTCGATCAAGATGACCGGCCCTGCCGCGCTTAGCTTCGAAGGCTCGTTCGAGGACGCCGATTTCCCCGCATGAGCGGACAGGTCGTCTCCCTCGGCTGCCGCCTCAACATTGCCGAAAGCGAGGCGATCAGCGGGTTTCTCGCCGATGGCCCGCCGACCGTTGTGGTCAATTCCTGCGCCGTTACGGCTGAAGCCGTGCGCCAATCACGACGCGCCGTGCGCAGGCTGCGCCGGGAAAATCCCGAGGCGCGGCTTGTGGTTACGGGCTGTGCGGCAACAATCGAGCAGAACGCCTTTGCCGCAATGGCCGAGGTGGATGCGGTGGTGCCGAATGCGGAAAAGCTGAAGCCCGAGGTCTGGACAAAAACCCCCGTCCCCCCGGCGCGAGCGTTGAAAGGCAAGCACACCCGCGCCTTCGTGCCGGTGCAGAACGGCTGCGATCACGCGTGCACTTTCTGCATCATCCCGCAAGGCCGGGGAACCAGCGTTTCGCTTGAAACCGCAGACGTGATCGAAACCATCGCGCGGCATGAAAGCGTCAACGAAGTCGTGCTGACGGGCGTCGACGTAACTTCATGGGGAGCAGACCTGCCGGGCGCGCCAAGCCTCGGAGATCTCGTCGCCGCGATCCTCCGCGCCTTCCCCGCCCTGCCCCGCCTGCGCCTGTCCTCGCTCGATGGCGTGGAGATCGACCCGCTGTTGTTCGAACTGATCACGCAGGAGCCGCGGGTAATGCCGCATGTCCATCTCTCGCTGCAGTCGGGCAACGACATGGTGCTCAAGCGGATGAAGCGGCGGCACTCGCGGCGGGACGCTGTCGAGCTGGTGAACCGGATGAAGACCGCGCGGCCCGACATCGCCATCGGTGCCGATCTGATCGCCGGTTTCCCGACTGAGACGCCCGAGATGCACGCCGACAACGTCTCGATCGTGCGCGAATGTGCGGTCGTCCACGGCCACGTCTTCCCTTACTCCCCCCGCCCCGGCACACCCGCGGCGAGGATGCCCCAAGTCGATCCGATGCTCGTCAAGGAACGCGCGGCGGAAGTGCGGACCGAAGTGGCCACGCAGCGGAGCATTTGGCTGCAATCACTGCTCGGCACCCCTGCGCAAGTCCTTGCCGAGCGCGACGGAACCGGCCATGCGGGACACTTTGCGACCTACCGCGTTCCGGAAGGCACTCCCGTCGGAAGCCTTGTCACGGTAACGCCGACCAAGATTGTTGAAGGAATACTGGAATGAGTGCCGAAGCCGCCAGCTCCAGCTGGTCCGACCGCATCCTCGGCGGATTCCGCAAGACGTCCGAGCGCCTTGCCGAGAACCTCGGCGGTATCGTCGGCAGCAGCCGTCTGAGCGACGCACAGCTCGATGATATCGAAGATGCGCTGATCCTGTCGGACCTCGGCCCGCGTGCCGCCGCCCGCATCCGCGAGAGGCTGAAGGGTGCCCGCTTCGAAAACGGCGTCGACGAGCAGGGCCTCAAGGAAGCAGTGGCCGAAGAGATTGCCGCGATCCTGCGCCCGGTGGCCAAGCCACTCGAAATCGTGGCCTTTCCGCGCCCTCAGGTCATTCTCGTGATCGGCGTCAACGGCTCGGGCAAGACCACGACCATCGCCAAGCTGGCACACCTGTTCCAGGAGCAGGACTACGGGGTGATGCTGGCTGCGGGCGATACCTTCCGCGCCGCCGCAATCGGCCAACTCAAGGTCTGGGCCGATCGCCTCGGCGTGCCGATCGTCACCGGCCCCGAGGGCGGCGATCCGGCCTCGATCGTGTTTGACGCGGTCAAGGCGGCGACGGATACCGGCATCGACACGCTGATTGTCGACACCGCCGGACGCCTGCAGAACAAGCGCGAGCTGATGGACGAGCTGGCCAAGGTCCGCCGCGTGCTCGGTCGCCTCAATCCCGAAGCCCCGCATGACGTGGTGCTGGTGCTCGATGCCACCAACGGGCAGAATGCGCTGCAGCAGATCGAGATCTTCAAGGAAGTGGCAGGCGTGACCGGCCTCATCATGACCAAGCTGGACGGCACCGCGCGCGGCGGCGTGCTGGTGGCAGCCGCCGAACAGTACGGCCTGCCGATCCATGCCATCGGCGTTGGCGAAAAGATCGATGATCTGCGCCCCTTCGACCCGGATCTGGTCGCCAAGGTCATCGCAGGAGTGTTCCGGTGAGCGAGCCGCAGAAGAAGCAGAAGTCCTCGTGGGTCAACCTTGCGGTCGACTATGGCCCGCTGCTGGTGTTCTTCCTCGCCTATCGCCACTACACCCCGCAGGATGCGGACGCCGCATTCGGATCGGTCGTCGCCGTCACCAAGGGCACGATCGCCTTCATGATCGCGACCGTCGTCGCGCTGATCGTGTCGAAGTTGCGCCTGGGGCGCATCTCTCCGATGCTCTGGCTCTCCACGGTGCTGATTGTCGGCTTCGGGACATTGACGGTGCTGCTGGGCGATCCTTTCTGGATCCAGGTCAAGCCGACCGCGATCTACCTGCTCTTCGCCCTTGTCCTGTTCGCAGGCCTCGCCAAAGGCAAGCCGATGCTGCGCTACCTGCTCGAGGCTGCCTTTGATGGGCTCAACGACCAAGGGTGGCTCAAGCTGTCGCGCAACTGGGCGTTCTTCTTCCTGTTTCTGGCCGGGCTGAACGAGGTGCTGCGCCACGTCCTGACCTTCGATGGCTGGCTTCAGGCAAAGCTCTGGGGCGTGACGACGCTGTCGTTCCTGTTCACCTTCGCGCAGATTCCGATGCTGATGAAGCACGGGCTGGCCGTGGAGGAGCAGACCGAGGTCGAACAGAACCCGCCGCACGATTGACGCCAGCGGCCGCTCGGCGCGTCCCGAGCCCACCCCTATTTTCATGTGACTTTTGCGTCACGCTGCCTAATATGCGCCGCAACCGTGGGGGCATGGTCGTGCCCCTGCCATATGACGGTTGCACATAGGGGGAAATCTCATGGCCAAGTTCTTTGGCAATCTTCATCTTGTTCTCGTTGTCGGTCTCGTCGCTGCCATTGCGGTGATGGTGGGCTATGGCGCCAACCCGGACTACGGCCTCGAAGTCACGACCAGCGCCGTTTTCCGCTGGCTGCATGTCTTCTTCGGCGTGCTGTGGATCGGCCTGCTCTACTATCTGAACTTCGTGCAGGTGCCGACCATGCCGAAGATCCCGGCCGAGCAGAAGGGCGCAATCACCGGGCACATCGCGCCGAAGGTGTTCTTCTTCTTCCGCTATGCCGCCCTGCTGACGGTTGTCACCGGTCTGGTGATCGCAACGGTTGACGGTTACGCCCACGAAGCGATGACCTTCTCCGTACCCGGCAAGGTCTCGCTGATCGGCCTCGGCATGTGGATGGCGCTGATCATGGCCTTCAACGTCTGGTTCATCATCTGGCCGGCGCAGAAGAAGATCCTCGGCATCGTCGAGGCTTCGGCTGAGGAAAAGGCTGCCGCCGCGCCGCGCGCCCTTGCCGCCAGCCGCACCAACCTGCTGCTGTCGCTGCCGATGCTGTACTGCATGGTTTCGGCCAACGTCACCGGCTGACCCGATCACCTTCAAGGTGCTTTGCAAAGGGGGCGCGGCAACTTCGGTTGCTGCGCCCTTTTTCTGCGACGGGATACTAAAGCGTACTCGGGCGTTGCCCCTTCAACCCGCTTTGCGGGTGCGACACATCAAGGGGAGTATTCCACCACATGCGCAAGTTCACCATCCTCGCTGCCGCCGCAGCCACCGCCCTGACCCTTTCCGCCTGCTCGGAAAAGACCCAGGACGCTGCGGAAACGACTGCTGAATCCGCCGGCAACGATGTTGCCAACGCAGCAGACAAGGCTGCCGCCGCCACCGACGAACTGGGCGACAAGGCTGCGGCGGCGGTCGACGATGCTGCAGCCAAGACCGACGAGATGGCCGACAAGGCAGCTGCAAAGACCAAGCAGGAAGCAGCCGAAGCCGAAGCCAGCCTTCACAACGAATCGGTTGCCGAAGCGAAGAAGGACTGAGGCATGTTGCCGGAGCGGTTCGCTGCCGCTCCGGCCCATCAGACCGGGAAGAGGCCAGTCAGCTTCTCGATCAGGTGGGCAGAGACATAAGGTTTGCCGAGGATCGGGCGATCTTCAAACGGCGGTTCCACCGATCCGTACCCGGTTGCAATGACAAAGGGGATACCTTGGGCCGAGAGCGCCTCGGCAAGCGGAGCGCCTGACTCGCCCGCGAGGTTCCAGTCGAGCACGGCAGCGTCTATGCCGCCAGCTGCAATCATCTCTAGACCATCGCTGGCCCGGCCCACTGGCCCCAAGGGCTGAGCGCCGTGGTCCTCGAGCGTATCGCACAGCATGGCCGCAACGATGAACTCGTCCTCGACGACGAGTATGCGCTTGCCTTCGATCATTGCGTCGTCCCGTCATTTGCTCGGTCCTGCGGCACTGTCATAAGGCAGCGCAGGCCCTCCTTGTCGTAATCCACTTGGACCTGGCCACCAAGCTGCCGCGGCACGGCCTCGGTCAGCAGGCGCGATCCGAACCCTTTGCGACGCGGCTGTTCGACCACCGGGCCGCCACGTTCGATCCATTCGATGGCCACCATCCCGCCGTCCAGCAGTTTCCACCGGACCGTGACCTTGCCGGCAAGCCCCGAGAGCGCGCCATACTTGATGGCGTTCGTCGCCAGTTCGTGCAGAACCATCACGAGCGACACCGTTGCGCTGGCGGGCATGACCACATCGGGGCCGTCGATCTCCAGCCGCATGTCGTCAGCGCCACAAATCAGCAGCCCCTGCCGGACAATGTCCCTCAGCAGTGCGCCGGACCAGTTGGTGCGACTCAGCGCATCGTGCGCGCCGGACAGTGCGGCCAGACGGTCATTGAAGATGCCAACCCTGCCATCGGCGACTGCGACCCCGCGAAATGTCTGGTGCGCCATCGCCTGCACCACCATCAGCGTGTTCTTGACCCGATGATTCAGCTCGTTGACCAGCAGTTCGAGCTGTTCTTCCAGCTGCTTGCGTTCGGTAATGTCGATGCCGGTGGACTGCGCCACGGACCAGGCACCGCTATCGTCAAACGCGAGGGCATGGTTGCGCCACAACATCCAGCGCGTGCCACCGGCCGTCTCGAACCGGTTCTCGATGGTCAGTTCAGGCTGCGCCGGGCTGAGATGGCGGAGCATCGCGCGGACATGGTCCTGGTCCTCGCCTGTCACGAAATCCCACAGGCTGCGGCCGGTCAATTCATGCGGTTCATGACCGAGCGTTGCCGCATAGGCGCGGTTGACGAACAGGATCGTGCCGTCGGCGCGGAAGCGGCAGACGGTTTCAAGCTGAGCATCCAGAATCTCGCGCAGCAGCGCGGTGTCAGACATGCGGGCGCCCCTGTTTGCCGCGAGTTAAGGAAAACTAACGGAATTGCGCAGGATTCCAATAGCGCGACGGCAAAACGGGACGAACGGAGCGCCGCCTCAAATCTTGAGCTGGCTGCCGAGTTCCACCACGCGGTTGGTTGGCAGGCGGAAGAACTCCATGGCGCTGGCGGCATTGCGCAGCATCCAAGCGAACAGCTTTTCCCGCCAAAGCGCCATGCCCGGCTTGTCCGACGGGATCAGGGTCTGGCGCGAGAGAAAGAAGCTGGTCTTCATCATGTTGAACGGCTCCCCACACATGCTGACGCCCTTGAGCGCGCCGGGGACGTCGGTTTCCTCGAGGAAGCCGAAGCGCAGGGTCAGGCGGTAGAAGCCGTTGCCGAAATCCTTGACCGAGTAGCGCTCGCCCTCGTCCACATAGGGCACGTCCTCGATCGAGACGGTGAGGATGACCACGCGCTCGTGCAGGACCTTGTTGTGCTTGATGTTGTGGAGCAGCGCCGAGGGCACGCCCGCTGCGGTCGAGGCCATGAAGATGGCCGTGCCGGAAACGCGGGCCGCGCTCGAATGGGCAGACTTGGTGAAGACCTCGAGCGGGATCGTGCCCTCGGCCATGTTCTCGCGCATCAGGGCGCGACCGCGCGACCAGGTAGTCAACAAGGTGAAGATGGCAACGCCCATGACCAGCGGCACCCAGCCACCGTCGGGGATCTTGGTCATGTTTGCACCAAGGTACGCCCCGTCGATTGCAAAGAACAACGCGAGCATGGCGATGGCCACCGGCGCCTTCCACTGCCACAGCTTGAACAGCACCACCGCCAGCAGGAAGTTGTCGATCAGCATCGCCCCAGTCACGGCAATACCATAGGCGGCAGTGAGGTTGGACGAGCGCTGGAACACCAGCACCAGCAGGATCACCGCAATCATCAGCGCCCAGTTGATCACCGGGATGTAGATCTGGCCCGCCGCAGTCGAGGTGTGCTTGATCGTCATGCGCGGGATGAAGCCAAGCTGGATCGCCTGTTGCGTCACCGAGAAGGCGCCCGAGATTACCGCCTGCGAGGCGATGACGGCGGCGCACGAGGCGATGAACAGCAGCGGCCACTGGAACCACTCGGGCGCGAGGTAGTAGAACGGGCTTTCCAGCGCTGCCGGATTGCGGATCAGCAGCGAGGCCTGGCCCAGGTAGTTGAGCACCAGCGCCGACAGGACGAAGACCAGCCACGACATGCGGATCGGGCTGCGACCGAAATGGCCCATGTCGGCATAGAGCGCCTCGGCACCGGTCACCGCCAGCACGGCAGCACCCATGGCGAGGAAGCCGCGCCACGGATCGGCAATGAACATCGTTATGGCGTGGTGCGGGCTGAGGGCCGACACCACCTGCGGGTATTCGGCAATGCTGAAGGCACCGAGGACGGCGATCGTGCCGAAGTAGAGCAGCATGATCGGGCCGAAGAAGGTGGCGACCTTCTCCGTTCCGCGGCTCTGGATGAAGAACAGGCCGATCAGGATGCCTACCACCAGCGGGACGATCAGGGGGTGCATGTCCGGCCGATAGACCGCGACGCCTTCGATCGCACCCATGACCGAGACGGCCGGCGTGATCATGGAATCGCCGTAGAACAGGGCCGTGGCGAAGACTCCGAGCAGGATGATCCCCCTGCCCCAGCGCTTGCCATCGGTGTGCTGGTTGATCAGCGCCAGCAAGGCAAGGCTGCCGCCCTCGCCCTTGTTGTCGGCCCGCATGATGATCGAAACGTACTTGAAGGTCACGATGATCATCATCGACCAGAACATCAGGCTGATGATGCCGTAGATGTGGAGCAGATCGAGCGGAAGCTTGTGATGGCCGGCGAAGGTATCGCGCAGGGCGTAGAGCGGGCTGGTACCGATGTCACCGAAGACGACGCCGATGGCGCCGACCGCAAGCTTCATCAGCGAGCCATGCGAATGGCCCGCATGGCCGTGACCTGCAGAGTGCGCAGCTCCGCTGGCAGGTTCGGCGTCGCTGACGGCATTACTCATGGCAACAGTGCCCCCGGCCTCATAGCCTTGATCGCAACCACCGAAAGGGCGGAGCGGCGCGGCGCTTTAGCACCGCCCCAATGCCCTCGCAATGGGCTGGAGAACGGACGCGCGCGAGCATAACGAACGGCATGTCGCACCGTTCCTTGGCAGGATTTTCCTGATTTTATTCAGATGCTTGGCCGGACTCTTGAACCTCAGGCGCAGGTGCCGGAACCGGGGCGCCTGCCGTTGGCGCTCCGGCGCTCGCCGCCAGCATCGAGTCGATCCGCTGGATTCGCTCGGCAAGGTCGGCACGATAGGGAGCATCGTCCGGCGATCGCCGGAGCAATTCCGCCCACATCGCGCGCGCATCCGCGAGCCTGCCGGACTGCGCCAGGGCAAGTCCCATGAAGAACGGCGGGCCGGGATGATCGGGCGCAATCGTTGCCGCCTTCTGGAAGGCGAACTGCGCTGCGGGGGTGATGATGCCATCGCTGTGCCCGACCAGCGCATTGCCGAGCGAGACCCACAGGTCGGCGTCCTTGGGGAACTGCTGCGTGCCCTTGCGCAGAACCTCCGCGGCGGCGCCGTATTGTCCCTGCCGGGCGAGGCCATCGGCGAGGATCATCCAGCTCTGGCCTTGAGCGAATTGGTCGCCCATCTGCTGGCGCTGCTTGACGAGGGCTTCATCGGCGGCGCGCTTGTTCTCGATCGGGGCCTTTGGCGAACCCGGCTCGCCGGGGTGGCCTTGCAGCGCATAGCCGGCGATGCCGACGAGAAGCGCCGCACCCGACAGTTCCCAACCAGCGCGCGGCATCTTGAGCACGAAGGCGAGCAGGCCGAACACGGCGGCGGCAAGCAGCAGGATCAGGAACCAGGTCATTCGCCGCCCTCCGGCTTGGCGCTCTTGCGGAAACGGCCGCGCAGCAGGATCGCCGCGAGCAGCAGGATGACCAGCGGTGCCGCAAACAGCGGCCACATGATCGGCTTGTTCTGCGGCGCATAGCTGACGTAATCGCCATAGCGCTCGATCAGCCATGCCCGGATCGCTTCGGGGTCCTCTCCTGCCTTGATACGGGTGCGCACCTGATGTCGCATGTCGCCAGCCATCGGCGCATCGGAGTCCGAGATCGCCTGGCTCTGGCACTTGAGGCAGCGCAGCGTTTCCATCAGCGCCTGAGCCTTGGCCTCCTCCGCCGGATCCTCAAGCTGCTTGTAGGCATAGGGGGCGGGAGGCAGCAGGTCCTGTGCCGCCAGCGGCGGGGCAAGGAGTGCCAGCACCGCAAAGGCGAGCATGGTGAAGAGATGCTTCACTGCCCTGCCTCCTTCAGCTTCGCGAGGATAAGCGGCATGTCCTCTTCCCGGATCTCGCCGATGTGCTGGTAACGGATCACGCCTTTGCCATCGATCACGAACGTCTCGGGCACACCGGACGAGCCGATTGCCAACTGGACCTGTGAGAGATCGTCCTTGCCAATACGGGCGAAAGGATTGCCGTTGGTGGCCAGAAAACGAGCGAGATCCTCGCGGCGGTCACGGATGGCGACGCCATCGATCTCGACCCCCTGCCGGGCCAGCGCAGCCAGTTGCGGGCTTTCGATCGCGCAAGGCACGCACCAGCTGGCAAAGACATTGAGCAGCTTGGGCTTGCCCACCTTGAAGTCGTTCGTGGCAAGGCCGGGGCGGTCTTCGGTAGCCGCTTCCAGATTGAACTGTGGCAGAGGCTTGCCGATGAACGCGCTCGCCACTTCGCGGTCAGCGGGGCGGACAAGCCCCCAGATCACCAGAGCGAAGAAGCCGCCAAACAGGATCAGCGGCAGCCAGATGGCAAGGCCGGAGCGTTTTGGTGCAGGCTCGATCACTTGAGCTGCTCCTGCTGCGACTTGCGGTATGCGATCTTGTCCTCGGCGCGGAGGCGTTTGATGTCGTGCACGACGCGGCCAATCAGCGCGAGCAGGCCACCGAACGCCACCAGCAGTCCGCCGAGCCAAAGGAGCGGCACGAACGGCTTCCACCAGAAGCGCATCTGCCAGCGTCCATCCTCACCCTCGTTGCCGAGCACGGCATAGAGCTGGCCGTTCCACCGGGTGTGCAACGCGGATTCGGTGCGCTCGCCCGGAGGTGAGGTGAAAGTGCGGGCTTGCGGGTGCAGCGTCACCGGCGTTCCGCCCTTGTACGATGCGCTGACGGTGGCTTCGAGGGCTGTCCAGTTAGGGCCAGCAACCGGCTCGATGTTTTCCAGCTTGAGCGAGATCGGTCCGACGGCCTGGGTATCGCCGACATTCATTGCGGCAAGGCGCTCGGTCGAGAACGCACTTTCGGCAGCGGCGCCGAGCAGTGCCACCGCAATGCCGAAGTGACCGAAGACCATGCCGTAGACCGAAAGCGGTGTGCGGCGCAGGTTGCGACCGCGCAGCGGGAACCAGCTTGCGACGGCAAGCCCTATCCCCACGGCAATGCCCAGCATCGGCAAAACGCGGATACCCGGGGCCATGATTGCCACGGCGAGCAGGACCAGCGCCGCGAGCAGAGCGGGCACGGCGACGGTAGCGGTGATCCGCCCCGGCTTGTCCTTGCGCCAGCGCAGCAGCGGGCCGACCGTCATCACCATCATCATCGGGATCGCGAAGATCGCCGAGACCGGGTTGAAGTACGGCGGCCCGACCGACACCTTGGCTCCAAAAGCTTCGGTAAGCAAAGGATAGAGGGTGCCGAGCAGCACGATGCCGAGAATGCCGCAGAGCATCACGTTGTTGAACACGAGGCTGGATTCACGGCTGAACACGCTGAAGCGCTCACCCTCGGTAACAGTCGAAGCGCGGATGCCGAACAGCGCCAGCGCGCCGCCGATGTAGATCGCCAGCAGGGCAAGAATGAACGAGCCGCGTTCGGGATCGACTGCAAAAGCGTGTACCGAGGTGAGGATGCCCGAACGCACGAGGAACGTGCCGACCATCGACATCGAGAAGGCAATCACGCCGAGCATCACGGTCCACGCGCGCAGGGCGTTGCGGCTTGCCAGCACCGAAGCGGAGTGCAGCAGCGCGGTCGCCGCGAGCCACGGCATCAGCGAGGCGTTCTCGACCGGGTCCCAGAACCACCAGCCGCCCCAGCCGAGCGTATAGTACGCCCAGTAGGACCCGGCGGTGATACCCACTGTCAGGAAAATCCATGCGCCCAGCACCCACGGACGCATCGCGCGGGCAAAGGCGGGGCCGACGTCACGCGTGATCAGCGCGCCGATGGCAAAGCTGAAGGCAACCGAGAGGCCGACATAGCCGACGTAAAGCGTCGGCGGGTGGAAGGCGAGGCCGATGTCCTGCAGCAGCGGGTTCAGCCCTGCCCCTTCGGGCGCTGGTTCAGGAAGGCGTTCGAACGGGTTCGACGACAGCAGGAGGAAGGCGTAAAAGCCAAGGCTGACGAAGGCCTGTCCCGCGAGCGTCGCCAGCAGGGTATCCTCCCGCAGCCGCTTCTCGACCAGCGCGACAACGCCGCCCGAGACGGCCATGATCGTCACCCACAGCAGCATCGAGCCTTCGTGGTTGCCCCAGGTGCCCGCCAGTTTGAAGATGAACGGCTTCATCGAGTGGCTGTTCTCGGCCACCAGCTTCACCGAAAGGTCGGTCTCGAGAAACAGATCGATCAGGCAGAAGAACGAAACCGCGACCAGCGCACCCTGCATCACCGCCAGTGGCCGAACGACGCCTGCGAGCGCCTTGCCACTGGGGCGCAGGGCCGAAAACCCGGCGAAAAGCTGCAGCACGGCAAGTGCCGCCGCCATCCACAATACGGCAAGACCCAGTTCGGCTATCATTTGGTTTCGGCCACCACTTCCTTGGCCTGTGCGGCGGTCATGTCGCCCATCTGGCGGGGAACGTACTTCTCGTCATGCTTGGCGAGGAGGTTGTCGGCGACGAAGGTTTCGCCCTCCATGCGCCCTTCGGCGACGACGCCGGAGCCTTCTACGAAAAGATCCGGCGTGATGCCGGTATAGCGAACAGGCACCCGCGCCTTGCCATCGCCGACGATGAAATCGATCGTAACGCCATCAGCGCGTGTCTTGAGCGAACCCTTCTCGACCATGCCACCGAGGCGAATGGCCCGGCCCTGCTCCGGCTTGTCCTTCACCAGATCGCTCGGCACGTAGAAGTAGCTGGCTTGGTTGGACAGGGCATAGGCCGCAAGCAGCCCTGCCCCGACAAGCGCCACGAGCGCGATGACCAGCAGGACGAGCCGCTGATGCTTGGGCTTGATGCCGCCGGTTGAATTGGTGCTCACTTGCCTCTCACCTTGTCACGACGGCGCTCCGCCCGGACCATCGCCAAAAGCGTCCAGCCGACCAGCACCAAGGTGCCGATCACGCCGATCGCCAAGGCTGCTGCCACATAATCCCACTGCTGAAGACCTTCGCGCATCGTAAGCTTACGCCATCGCTTTCCGGCGCAGACGCGCCTCGGCCTGAATATCGGCCAGAAGAGTGCGCATCCGCGCGAGGACCACCCCGCCGAACACCAGGCTGAAGCCCAGCGCGGCGATCAGCAGCGGCCAGAGGAACGTGCCGTCGATCGAGGACTTGCCCATGGTGATCGAAGGTGGCTGATGTAGGCTGTTCCACCACACCACCGACCGGTTGATGATCGGAATATTGATCGCGCCGACGAGGCCGAAGATCGCGGTAATGCGGCTTCCACCGCCTCCGCCCGCCATGTCGCGCTGCGCTGCGCCGGACAGGGCGATATAGCCGAAATAGAGGAACAGCAGGATGAGGAAGCTGGTCAACCGGCCATCCCACACCCACCACGTGCCCCAGGTCGGCCGCGCCCAGATCGAGCCGGTGGCGAGGCAGATCGCGGTGAAAGTTGCGCCTGGAACTGCCGCCGCACGTCCGGCGATGGCGGCCAGCGGATGACGCCAGACAAGCTCGACGAGACTGGCGATGGCAATCGTCGACCATCCGGCCATGCCCAGCCAAGCTGCGGGGACGTGAATGAACAGAATGCGGACCGTATCGCCCATCAGGCGATCGGGCGGCACGACGATCACGCCATAGAGCACCGCCCCCATTGCCAGGAGCAGGCCGGTCACCAGAAGCAGCGGCATCATCCAGCGGGCTAGGCGCAGGAAACGGGCGGGATTGGCAAATCCGTGCATGGGCGCGGGGAATCTGATCCTTCTCCCGGCGACCCCCGCCGCCGGTCTGTCAACGCTCTGCCACTTGCCGCGGCACTGGGCAAGCGCAATGGCATCGAGCCATACCAAAAGGCGAGGCCGGGCCGGAGAAAATGTCTTTGATGTCAGGAGAGAATGGGGCGACCGATGGGGTTCGAACCCACGACCTCCGGTACCACAAACCGGCGCTCTAACCAACTGAGCTACGGTCGCCACATTGCTGCGCAGGTTTCCCCTGCGCGGGCTGGCCCCTTTGCAGAAAGGCGCGACAAAGGGAAGCGGAAATTTGCCCCGTGGGAGAATTAGCGGCTGAACCTGTCGCCCCAGCTCCGAAAGGCGACGCGCGGCGGGTTCACGCCAACATCGATCAGTGCCTGTTCCTCGACGCTAACCGAATCGACCGTGACCGTCTGGGTGAGGAGAAACCAGCGGCTGCGCACCTGCAACTGGTTCAGCGGCACGCCAGCGGCACCGTTGCCACCAAGCCCGCGCAAGGCATCTTCAGCGTTTGCCCAACCGAGAGCCGGACGCGCCGCCAGCAAGGCTCGCGCCCGCTCTGCCGGAATTGCAGCGGGAGCGATCATCGTCAGCAACAGCGCCTGATCGGGCCGCAGGGTATTGACGTTGATCGGCGAAAGGTCAGCCCCTGGCAACGCACAGAGCCAAGGCCGCATCCGCTCGTAGAACTGCGGCGTCATGCCCCGGACGGCGCGGATCTCGCTGACATCGCCGATCAGGCGCCCCGCCGTGCGATAGGGCACGGCCTGTCCCTGATAGCTGTCGTCCTCGGCGCCATTGGGCGCGGGGAGATTGTCGCTGTCGATCCAGTCGGTGATCGAATCGGTGATGATCGCAGATTCCGCTTCGGGGATCGCAAGCGCCTTCATCAGTGCGCGCATCTGGTTGAGGCCCACCAACCTCAAACGCAGCGTCCCCTGCACATCGGCTTCGACCAGCGAATTGAGGTTGAAACAGTTTCCAGCATCGTCCACCCGCGCCATCACCGTCCCGCGCGGCAGAGGCAGCGGAAAATCACGTCCGAGCAGTCCGGTGCGATCGACCGTCCGCTCCGGCGAGGTATCGACCAAGGCCTTGATCCGCGCCATGGCCAGCGTTTCGGCGCTGGTGGCATAGAGGCGGGCCTGCGTCATCGCCTGGCCGTTGGCGGCAAGCCGGGTGGCAAGGTTGAGACGTTCGAGCATAATCGCCGCGATCACCGCCATGACCGCAACGAGCAACAGCACCGACAGCAGCGCCGCACCGCGCTCGCGTGGATCGCCGGACCTCATTGGTAATTGACCCCGACCAGCGAGACCACGCGCAAGGGGGGCAAGCCCCTTTGCGGCACCAGCAGTTCGATCGCCACGGGAAGTTCGGTAGACAGTTGCGGGTCCCAGCGATCGCGCCAGTTTCCATCCTTTGTCCGGAAGCGCACGACGGGGGGCGAACTCAACGGCAGCACGTCCGCCCCTGCTTCCGGCGCCGCGCCATCAGGATAGGGATAGCCCGCGCGGACCAACGCCTTGGCGGTGATGCGGTATTCCACCTTCTGCAAGCCCGGACGCGGGGCACCGTCGACATTGTCCCAGCCGCTGCGGGTGAAGCGGATCAGCACGCCTTCGCTGTTGGCCTCGAACGCCGGCCTTGGCGTGCCGGACTGGTCGCGCGATGGGCGAGGCACCGCTTGCGCCATGTCCGCCGTCCAGACCGACAGGAACCGCCGCTCGTTGGCAATGCTCTCGGTCTTGTCCCGGCTCGCAAGTTCGGCATCGACCGAGAAACGGAGGAGCCCCAGCGCACCTGTCGCGATCACGGCAAAAAGCGCGAGCGCGACCAGCATCTCGACCAGAGTAAAGCCGTTGCGCGAAGGCTGAGCGCTCATGCGCCGGGCAACCGGGTGAAATCGAGCGTAAAGGCTTGGCTCTGCGCGCCCGGCGTGGTCTCGCGAACCGACAGCGTGATGCCAAGGACGCCATAATCTGCCTGTCGCGCCACGACGCGGGTCCACTGGAAGCGCCGCCCAGCGTTCTCGATCGTCCCGCTCGCTGTTCCGACCGGCGGAGGTGCGGGATCGGTCATGATCTCCGCCGCCATGTTCTGCGCCACGATCTCGCGCAGCAGCCGCTGGTCAAGATCGGCAGTGCGCGCAATGCTCGCCCCTTCCATCTGCAGGAGGGCCAGCGCGGCAATCGCGAAGACGGCGAGCGCCACCAGCATTTCGAGCAAGGTAAAGCCGTTGCGTTCAGGTGCCATCGACCGACACCTTTCCGTCGCGGCGCAGGTGGATCGACAGCGTCGCCCCGTCGCGCCTCAGGCGTACCACCGCATCGGTACTGGCAAGGCCAAGCGAATCGAAGACGATGCGCTGCCTGCCCAGATCAGCGCGGGTGCTGTCGTTCCAGCCTGTCAGATCGAATCCCCTCCCTGGAAGTGGCTGCCAGTTCCCTTCGACGCGACGTTCGAAATAGTAGCCCCGCTCGCTCACCACCAGTGCAACCGGTCGGGCGCCGACAATAGCTTCGTCGCGCGCCGCCAGCGTCCGCGCGGCGAAACGCTCGGCCTCGTCGCGCAGTTTGCGTTCGTTGCCGGGGAGCGTGAGGACGGCCGCGGTTGCCAACAGTCCAATGATGAAGACAACGACCATCATCTCGACAAGCGAGAAGCCATTGCGAACCGGGTTCGAGGCGGGAAGGCTGATCACGTTGGGTCGCATGTGCATGGATCATGACCGGCTTATCGCCAAGATGCCACCGGCTTCAAGTTGCAGGGGCCTGTTCCGGTGGGTTAGACAAGCCACGACCATGGCCAGCAGTGAAACCTCCTCCGAACGCCTCCTCTCGGTACCGGGGATCATGCGCGTGCCGACGCCGCGACTCGAGATGTTCGTGCTGCGCAATTTTCTGTCGGACGAAGAGTGCGCGTCGCTCATCGCCAGGATCGACCGTGATCGCCGTCCCTCGACGATCGCCGATGGCAATGGGGACAACTACTTCCGCACCAGCGAAACCTGCGATCTGCCGATGCAGGAGCCCGATGTGGTCGCTCTGGACGAGAGGCTTTCGCAGCTGTCGGGCATAGACCGTCAGTTCGGCGAGCCGATCCAGGGCCAGCGCTACGAGCCCGGACAGGAGTTCAAGGCCCATACGGACTACTTCGATCCGCACGGCGCCGATTTCCGACGCTACTGCAATGTCGCGGGACAGCGCACCTGGACCTTCATGGCCTATCTGAACGATGTCGAGGCGGGTGGTGCGACGCGGTTCAAGGTGATCGACAAGATGATCCAGCCGGAACGTGGCAAGCTGGTCTGCTGGAACAACCGGCGGCCCGATGGTTCGGTGAACCCGGCAACGCTGCATCACGCCATGAAGGTGCGCAAGGGCCTGAAGTACGTGATTACCAAATGGTATCGCGAACGACCCTGGGTCTGATCGGGCTCAGCCTTCTTCGTCGCCACTGCGAACAGAACGGATGACCGGAAGGCAACGGAACAGCACCTCGGTATCGGGCGCGCCAAGCAGTTCGGTGAAGCGGGTCTCGTGCCGTTCGATCCGCGCCAGCGCCTCGTCCGCAATGGTCCTGCCTGCATCGGTCAGCGTCAGCGCATGACTGCGTCCGTCGATCCGTCGGCGCTCTACCAGCCCTCGGTCCATCAGGCGGGAGATGATCGGCACCATGTTCGCTCGCTTGATCGCCAGCACTTGCCCGACCTCGGTCTGCGAACAATCGGGATTTTCGGCGATCACCAGCAGCGTCGTCACTTCTGCGGGACGAAGGTCCAGATCGGCCAACTCACGTCCGAGATCGGCCATCATCACTGCGGATGCACGGCGCAGTTGATAGCCGAGGCGGCCTTCGAGAGAATTGGTGAGCGTCATGCCATGTTCTTTAGGACAGCTATCGCCGATAGCAATATGCCACGCTCGGACCGAGCCGCAAAAGAAAAGGGCGGCCCGAAGCCGCCCTTTCCGTCAACCATCTGACGCCCGCGCTTAGCGCTTGAGCGAGAGACCGCCGAAGCGCTTGTTGAACTGCGCAACGCGGCCGCCCTGGTCGAGCTGGCGCGTACCGCCGGTCCATGCCGGGTGCGAGGTCGGGTCGATTTCGAGAGCGAGCGTGTCGCCTTCCTTGCCCCAGGTGGAGCGGGTCTCGAAAACGGTGCCGTCGGTCATCTGCACCTTGATCATGTGGTAGTCGGGGTGAATGCCAGTCTTCATGGGTCTTGCTCCGGTGCGCAGCCGGTTCCGACCGGCCGCTAGAATCTGTAAGGGCGCGCGCCTAGCGGAAAGCCGCAAGGATGTCCAGCACCAGCGGGTTCAGCTGTCGGCGATCATCGCGGTGAAGCTGACCTCGCAGGTCACCTTGTCACCCACCATGGCCCTGCCCGCGAACTTGCAGACGCGCGAGCGCTTCTGGGTGAACTCCACGTGCAGGTCGAGCAGCACGCCGGGTTCCACCGGATTGCGGAACTTCGCTTCCTCGATCGCCATGAAGTAGACGAGCTTGCCCGAGCCGGCGAGCCCGAGCGACTCCACTGCAAGCACGCCGGCAGCCTGCGCCAGCGCCTCGATCTGGAGCACGCCCGGCATGATCGGACGGCCGGGGAAATGCCCCTGGAAGAACTGCTCGTTCATCGACACGGCCTTCACCGCATGGATGCGCTCATTGAGCGTAAGCGAAGCGACGCGATCGACCAGCAACAGGGGATAGCGATGCGGCAGCGCCGCCATCACCTTGCGCACGTCGTAATCGGTGATCACGCCCTGAGGCGCGGTCTGTTCCTCGGACATTCTACCCGGCCCCCGACGTGAAGGCCTTAGCGGCCTTCAGGCGCCTTCTTCGCGGGCTGAGCGGCAGCCGGAGCGGCCGGCTGCTGAGCAGCCTGCGCCTGGGCCTGCTGTTCACGCTGCGCACGCGGCATCCAGCCAGCGGGCGGGATCAGCTGAGCCGACGGGATCATCGCATTCAGCTCGTTCAGGATATCCTGGTTCAGGTTGTAGACCTGACCAGCCTTGATCACCGACTGCGAATCGATCACCAGCGTGATCTTCTTCTTGTCCATCGCGGCCTGGGTGGCGGCGTCCAGCCTGTCGCCGATCTGTTCGAGCACGTACTGCTGCGAAAGGTTCAGCGGCTCGAGGATCTTCTGGATCTCGGCCTGGCCAGCCTGTTCGATCTGCTGGATCTGCTCGTACTGGGCCTGAAGCGCGGCGCGGTTCGGATTGGCAGCCTTCGAATCGTTCTGCAGCTTGTCGACCAGCGGCTTGAGCTGGGCTTCGATCTGCGCCTTGCGAGCATTGGCCTGATCGATCTGCGGCTTGTAGGTCACCGGACGCTGCTGCTGCGAGGTCTGGTAAGCAGCCGAGGCGGCAACGATTGCGGGCGGATTGGCAATGGCGATGCCCGAAACAACGCCGGAGGAGACGGGAGCAGGCGCTGCCTTGTCGTCCTTGGCAGCGAAAGCGGGAGTGGCGGCAGCAATCGCGATGCCGGCGAGAAGCGCAGAAGCGTAACGGGTCTTCATCAGAACTGGGTTCCCACGTTGAAAGTGAAAGTCTTGGGGTCGTCGCCGTTGGCCTTCTTGAGGACCTTGGCAAAGTCTAGGCGGAACGGTCCGAACGGCGAGTTCCAGTTGACGCCGATACCGACCGAGACGCGGGGCGAAAGCGTATCGCCGACGTATTCTTCGATATAGCGGGTGGCAGTGTTGGCAGTGCCATCCGATGCCGTCGGACTGTCGGTAATCTTGCCGGTGAGCTTGTCGGTATAATAGACGACGTTGTTCGGGTTCTGCGTCAGAGGGTTCGAAATGCCCCAGACAGCACCGGCGTCGACGTAGATCGATGGGCGCAGTCCCAGTTCGCGCGCGCCCGAACCCAGCGGGATTTCGAGTTCCGCGCGGGTCAGGTAGTAGTACTTGCCGCCGAGAGCGTCATCCACCCACTGGTTGCGGTCTGTGGACGCCGTATCGGGCGTGCCATCGTTGTTGCTGTCGATGGTCAGGAACTTGCGCAGCACGCGCGGGCCGACGCCGCGAATGTCGAAACCGCGGATCTGCGGCTCGCCCAAGAAGAAGCGGTCGGTCAGGCGGACGTCGTCGATCGTCGGATCGTTCGAGCGGCTTGCCAGCGCCTTGATGATCCCGCCTTCGCCGCGTAGCGAGAAGATGAAGCCACCGCCAACTGGCCAGAACTTCGAGGCGTTTGCAGTCAGGCGCGCGTACTTCACCGAACCACCGAGGCCGGCAACATCGCCGCTGAGCACGAGCTGCGTACCACGGCTCGGGCGCAGGCGGTTGTCCAAGGTGTCGTAGACCAGCGAGGCGCCGAGGATTGAACTGGTACGCTTGCCGATGGCGTCGCAGAGGTAGCGACCGGCGAGCAGAATGCTGCACTGTCCGTTGACGTAGAACGTGCCCTGGTCGAGCGTCACGTCGTCGAGATTGAACGTGTAGCGCCCGATCAGCGACATGTACTCGGTCAGCGGCACACCGACACGCGCCGAGAAGCCGGTCGTCGCCTGCTTGTAGGTCGTGTTGCGGTTCGAATTGAACTGGTTGAAGCTGTTGAGATCGCGGCGATAGACGTCAACGCCAAGCGAGATGTTCTTGTCGAACACGTAAGGCTCGGTGAAGCTCACCTGCACGGCGCGGGTGAAGCGCGAATAGTCGACAGAGAGGCCGATGGTCTGTCCGCGACCGCGGAAGTTGTTCTGACGGATCGAGCCCTGGAAGATGAAGCTCTCAAGGCTCGAGAAGCCAGCTGAAAGCTGGAGTTCGCCAGTAGGCCTTTCTTCCACGTTGGCTTCAAGAACGATGCGATCAGGCGCGCTGCCCGGCTTCTGCTCGACCTCGAACTTCTCCTGGAAGTAGCCGAGCGACTTGATGCGGTTGGTCGAGCGCTTGACCTGGAAGGTGTTGAACGCATCACCCTCGGCCAGACGGAATTCGCGGCGGACGACCTTGTCCTGCGTCAGCGTGTTGCCGTTGACGTCAACGCGCTCGACATAGACGCGCGGCGCTTCGGCGATGCGGAAGGTGACCGACATCGTCAGGTCATCCTTGTTGCGCGAGAAGTCCGGGCGAACGTCGGCAAAGGCATAGCCGAATGCGCCCGCCGTCTCGGTCAGCGCGTCGACCTGGTCTTCGACCATCTTGGCGTTGTACCAGTCACCCTGCTTGATCGGCAGGCGCTTGGACATGGCGTCGCTGTCGAAGTCGCGCAGCTGGCTGTCGACCTTGACGTCACCGAACTTGTAACGATCGCCCTCTTCCACCACGTAAGTGATGATGAAGTCGCGCTTGTCGGGCGTCAGTTCGGCAACGGCAGAGACCACGCGGAAGTCAGCATAGCCTTCTGTCAGATAGAACTGGCGGAGCTTCTGCTGGTCAAAAGCAAGGCGGTCAGGGTCATAGCTGGTGCCGGACGAGAACAGGCGGAAGAAGCGCGCCTGCTTGGTCACCATCTCGCCGCGCAGCTTGCCATCGGAGAACTTCTCGTTGCCGATGATGTTGATCTGGCGGACCTTGGACTTCGGCCCCTCGCTGATCTCGAACACGATGTCGACGCGGTTCTGGTCAAGCATGACCATCTTCGGCTCGACCGTCGCGGCAAAGCGGCCCTGGCGCTTGTACAGTTCGATGATGCGGGCAACGTCGGCGCGGACCTTGGAACGCGTGAAGATCTGGCGCGCCGCGAGCTTGATCTCGGGCAGGATCTTGTCTTCCTTGAGGCGCTTGTTGCCCTCTAGGATGATGCGGTTGATGACCGGGTTTTCCTTGACCTGCACCACAACATCGCCCGCGTTGTTGCGGATCGAGACGTCGGCGAACAGTTCGGTCGCGTAAAGGTCCTTCAGCGCCTGGTCGCCCAGCGCCTGGGTATAGGTCTGGCCGGGGCGCAGGCGAATGTACGAAAGGATCGTATCGGGTTCGAGGCGCTGCGAACCCTGCACGGTAACCGTGCGGATCACGTCGCCAGCCGGTGCCGGCGCCAGAACCGGTGCAGGCGCTGCGGGTGCAGCAGGTTGGGCGACCGGAGCCACCGCCTGCGCCGATGCCGCGCCCGGAACCGCAACCAGAGCGCTCGTGGCCAGAAGGCTCACGCACAGCGGGGAAGCCTTGGCGTTCCGAATTCTTGCCCGGCCCGCGTTACGTCCAATCATCACCAAGCGCCATCCCGTAATAAAGTGGCCGCAGGACGCCCGCGAGGAAGTCCGGCCGCGGCAAGCAATGTAGCCCTCTGCCCGATGCCACAAGGCCAATCAAGCAAACATTGCCCCGCATTTCTGTGGAAAGACATTATGTGGAAATCCGCCCGTCACCCCTGACCGGCCGGTCGCACCGTCCGCCGCACCGGACGTGCTGAAATCGCCTCACCCTCCAAACAGCTTGAGCGACGCCACATCGTTGATCGTGACGAACAGCATCAAGGCCATGACGAACGCGAGACCGGTGCGGAATGCCCACTCCTGCCCACGCTGGCCCACCGGCTTCTTCCGCACGGCTTCCGCCGCGTAGAAGGCAAGGTGGCCCCCGTCGAGCACCGGAATTGGCAGCAGGTTAATGAACCCCAAGTTAATCGAGATGAGCGCTGCAAAGCTGACGAACGATTGCCAGCCCGAGACCAGTTGCTCGCCCGAGAACTTGGCGATCTTGATCGGCCCGCCGAGTTCCTTGATCTCGCGGTTGCCCGTGATGATCTGGCCTATGCCGTTGACCATCATGGAAATGATGCTGCCAGTCTGCTTCACCCCGTCGACCACGGCATCGACGGGACCGACACGGACGATTTCGTAGCTGCGGGGGCCGACGCCCAGGAAACCGATCTTCTGCGTATTGCCGAACTGGTCGCTCTCGATCTTCACCGCAGCGTTTACCGCCACATTGATGCGCCGGTCATCGCGCAGGACCACGACGTCCATCGGCTCACCGGGATTCTGCCCGACCTCGAGGCGTACATCTAGGAACGAATCCACCGGGTGCCCCCGCATCGAGACGATCCGGTCGCCCACCTTGATCCCGGCTCGATCAGCAGCGGAGCCTGCCTGGACTTCCCCCACAACCGGCGGAACGATGATCTTGCCGTAGCCCAGCGTGAAACCCGCAAGGATCAGCACCGCAAACAGCAGATTGGTGATGGGCCCGGCCAGGACAATCAGCGAACGCTGCCACAAGTGCTTGGCCTGAAACGTCCGGTTCCGCTCCTCGGCCGGCAGGGACAGCCACTCCGGACTGGGCTGGCTGGCCGGGTTCATATCTCCGGCAAACTGCACATATCCGCCGAGCGGCAGAGCCGAAAGCTTCCAGCGCGTCCCGCGCTTGTCCGTCCAACCCGCGATTTCCTTGCCGAACCCGATCGAGAAGACGTCAGCCTTCACCCCGAACCAGCGCCCGACAAGGTAGTGGCCAAGCTCGTGAATGAAGACCAGAGGACCCAACAGCAGCAGGAAGCCAAGCAGGGTAATCAGGATGCCAGGGCTTTGCATCGGCGCCATCAGCGTACGGGTTCCATCAGTTCACGCGCCCGCGCCCGCGCCTCGGCATCGATGGCGATGACATCGTCAAGGCAGGCCGGGGCTGGCATGGCACTGCGCGAAAGCACATCCTCGACCGATTGCACGATCCGGGTGAACGCAATCTGACCGCCGAGAAACGCGGCAACAGCGATCTCGTTGGCAGCGTTCATCGTAGCGGGTGCAGCTCCGCCCTCGATCACTGCATTGCGGGCAAGCCGTGTCGCCGGAAAGCGGTCCTCGTCGGGCGCGCGGAACGTCAGCTGTCCGATCGCTGCGAGATCGAGCGGTGCGCAAGGCGTATCCATCCGCTCCGGCCAAGCCAGCGCCGAGGCAATCGGCACACGCATGTCAGAAGGACCAAGCTGCGCCAGCGTCGACCCGTCGCGATACTCGACCATCGAATGGACGATCGACTGCGGGTGGACGATGATCCGCAGGCGCTCGACACCGACCGGGAACAGATGGAACGCCTCGATGAATTCGAGGCCCTTGTTCATCATCGTGGCGGAATCGACGCTGATCTTCGCACCCATCGACCAGTTGGGGTGCTTGACCGCTTCGGCCGGCGTGGCGCGGTGCAGTTGCTCCAGCGTCCAGTCGCGGAAAGGGCCGCCACTTGCCGTCAGCGTGATCGAGTGGACGTGGTCGAGTCTGTTTCCAGCCAGGCACTGGAATATGGCGTTATGCTCGGAATCGACCGGAAGCAGCGTTGCCCCATGGCGGGCAACGGCAGCCGTCATCACGTCGCCTGCCGAAACCAGCGCTTCCTTGTTCGCCAGCGCGATCACGCCACCGCGTTCGATCGCTGCCATGGTCGGGGCAAGACCGGCACAACCGACGATCGCGGCGACGGTAATGTCTGCCCCCCGCGATGCCGCCTCGACCAGTGCCTGAGGTCCGGCCGCAGCGTGGATATTGGTCCCGGCAAGCGCCTCGCGCAGCGCAGGCAGCGCGGCATCATCAGCCACCACCGCCACTTCGGCCCCGAACTCGCGCGCCAGCTTGGCCAGCCCTTCCGCATCGCCATTGGCTGTCAGCGCCACAACGCGCCAGTCACTGCGATTGCGGCGGATTAGGTCGAGCGTCGAGGCCCCGATGGAGCCGGTAGCGCCCAGAACGGAAATGGAGCGCGCCATCTGCCTCTAAAGTCCTGCCTGCGTTGCGGCCCAAGCCGTGCCGACGATGATGGCCACCGGAAGCAATCCGTCAACCCTGTCGAACAAACCGCCATGCCCCGGAATGAGGCGCGAGGAGTCCTTCACGCCAGCCCGGCGTTTGAGCCACGATTCATAGAAGTCGCCAACTTGGGCGAACACAGCCAGCACCGCGCCGGCAATCGCTGCCATGCCGAGATTGGCAACCTCGAGCGCTGCCGCCACGCTCGGTCCCGTCGGGCCGATCGCCGAGACGAGATAGCTGGCTGAAAGCACCACCAGTGCCGCCCAGATTCCTGCCGCGGCCATGCCGCCGAACAGGCCGGACCAGGTCTTGGAAGGGCTGATCTTCGGCGCGATCTTCGGTCCGCCGAGCGAGCGGCCCGTGAAGTACGCGCCGGTATCGGTGCAGATCACAAGGCCCAGAACGGCCAGCATCAGGGGTTCGGGCATGACGGCAAGGGCAAGTCCGCCCCAACCGATATAAATGGCCCCGAAAATGACCATCGACGAAAGCCGGGCCGGGTTGCCGGCGATCTTGCCGACCAGCCGGACGTACTCGACGAACACACCGAATGCGACGACCGCCACGAACAGGTCCAGCCACAGACCGCCCGCCCACAACGCTGCCCCGGCAACGGCCAGCATGACCACCGCCGAAACCACGCGCACGCCAAGGTCCGATTTCTTCGGAGCCTCGGCTGCTCCAGGCGTCACCTGCGGATCAGCGTCCACCGAAGCGCCTTTCGCGCGCGCCGAACTGCTCCAGCGCCTCGCGCAGATGCGCGGCGGTAAAGTCCGGCCACAGCACCTCAGTGAACCACATTTCGGCATAGGCCGCCTGCCAGAGCAGGAAGTTCGACAGGCGAATTTCGCCGGACGTCCGGATCAGCAGGTCAAGCGGCGGCAGACACGCGGTGTCAAGCTCCGCCTCGATGGCTTCAGGCGTGATCTCGCCCTTGGCCGCGGCCTTCGCCGCCGCCCGGGCGATCTCCTGCTGCGATCCGTAGTTCAGGGCGATTGCGAGAGTCGTGCCGGTATTCCCGGCGGTGCGCGCCATGGCATCTTCGATCAGATCCACGATATCGGGCGCAAGCACCTGATAATCGCCGATGATCTTCAGTCGGGTGTTGTTGCTGACGAGTTCTGCAAGATCGTTGCGGATGAACGCCCGCAGCAGTCCCATCAGGTCAGCAATCTCGTCCGCTGGCCGCTTCCAGTTCTCCGAAGAGAACGCATAGAGGGTCAGCGCCTCGAGCCCCATGTCGCGCGCGGCGCGGGCAATATCCCGCACCGTATCGACGCCACGCTTGTGGCCGAAAGCGCGCGGCATGAACCGCTTCTTCGCCCAGCGGCCATTGCCGTCCATGATGATCGCGACGTGACGCGCGCCATAAGGCGCGGCGCCGCCCGTCGAGGCGGGGACCGCCGTCACTTGCCGAGGATTTCCTTTTCCTTGGCGACGGCCGCTTCGTCGGCCTGCTTGATGATATCGTCGGTCAGCTTCTGCAGGTCGGTCTCGGCGCGCTTGCGCTCGTCTTCCGAGATTTCCTTCTTGTTCTCGTCAGCCTTGAGCGCGTCCATGCCATCGCGGCGCACGTTGCGGATCGCGATGCGGGCGTTTTCGGCATACTTGCTGGCCAGCTTGGCCAGTTCCTTGCGGCGTTCCTCGGTCAGGTCAGGGATCGGCAGGCGCAGCGTCTGGCCATCGCTGATCGGATTGAGTCCAAGCCCAGCCGAACGAATCGCCTTTTCCACCGGCGTCACGTTCGACTTGTCCCACACCTGCACCGAAAGCATGCGCGGCTCTGGCGCCGAGACGCTGGCGACCTGCGAAAGCGGCATGTGGCTGCCGTAGACTTCGACCATGATCGGATCGAGCAGCGCGGTGTTGGCGCGGCCCGTGCGCAGGCCGGAAAGATCGCCCTTGAGCGATTCCACCGCGCCCTTCATGCGGCGTTCGAGATCGGCCTTATCGTACTTCGCCATGGCTCAGGCTCCTTGCTTGACGATCGTCTGCGTCCCCTCACCCGCAAGCACGCGGGCGAGATTGCCGCGCTCGCGGATCGAGAAGACAACGATCGGAATGTTGTTGTCACGGCACAGCGCCACCGCGCTTGCATCCATGACCTTCAGGTTGTCTGCCAGCACCGTGTCGTAATCGACGGTATCATAACGCTTTGCCGTGGCATCCTTCTTTGGATCGGCATCGTAGACGCCGTCCACACTGGTGCCCTTGAGCAGCGCATCGCACTTCATCTCGGCCGCCCGCAGCGCTGCACCGGAATCGGTGGTGAAATAGGGAGCGCCGACGCCCGCCGCAAAAATCACGATGCGGCCCTTTTCAAGGTGACGTTCAGCGCGGCGACGGATCACCGGCTCGCACACCTTGTCCATCTCGATCGCCGACTGCACGCGGGTCGGCACCCCAAGCTGTTCGAGCGCCGACTGCATCGCCAGCGCATTCATCACGGTCGCCAGCATGCCCATGTAATCGGCCTGCGCCCGGTCCATGCCCTTGGCAGCACCAGCCATGCCGCGGAAGATATTGCCGCCGCCGATGACCAGGCAGATCTCGAGGCCGCTGTCACGCGCGTCTTTAACTTCCTGCGCCACACGGGCGACATAGTCGGTGTCGATCCCGAACTGCTGTTCCCCCATCAGCACTTCGCCCGAAAGTTTCAGGAGGATGCGCTTGTATGAAGGGACGCTCATAAGGTCGGTGCACTCGTAACCAAAGGGAAGTGGCCGCCCTTATAGCCCTGTGAAGGGGTCTGCCAAGGGCGCAGGCATAACAATCCCCGCACCGACAGGCCGGAAAACCGGCCCGCCCATGCGGGGATGTTAAAGTCAGACTTACTTGATGCCGGCGGCAGCAGCCACTTCGGCAGCGAAGTCGGTCTCTTCCTTCTCGATGCCTTCGCCGAGCTGGAAGCGGACGTAGTCCTTCAGCACGATCTTCGTGCCAGCTTCCTTGCCGGCGGCATCGACGACCTGCTGGATGGTGGACTTGTTGTCCATCACGAAGATTTGGCTGAGCAGCGCGTTTTCCTTGGCGTACTTGGCGACGGCACCGTCAACCATCTTGGCCTGGACTTCGGCAGGCTTGCCGCTCTCGGCAGCCTTTTCGGCCGCGATCTTGCGCTCGCGCGCGATCAGTTCGGCGTCGAGCTGGTCGGCAGTGAGAGCCTGCGGGAAGGCAGCGGCGATGTGCATCGCGATCTGCTTGCCAAGGGCTTCGAGCTTGTCAGCCGCAGCTTCCGATTCGAGCGCCACGAGCACGCCGATCTTGCCGAGGTTCGTCGCGGCTGCGTTGTGCATGTAGGGCACGACCACGCCATTGGCGACTTCGACGTGCTTGATGCGGCGCAGCTGCTGGTTCTCGCCGATGGTGGCGACGTTGTTGGTCAGCTTGTCGGCAACCGAACCGCCGTCCGGATAGGCGGCAGCCTTGAGCGTCTCGACGTCCGAAGCGCCAGTGTTCAGAGCAACTTCGGTGGCCTTGCGCACGAAGTCCTGGAACTGGTCGTTCTTGGCGACGAAGTCGGTTTCCGAGTTCACTTCGACGGCAACGCCCTTGGTGCCCGAAACGGCGACGCCAACGAGGCCTTCAGCCGCGGTACGGCTCGACTTCTTGGCAGCAGCAGCGAGACCCTTGGCGCGAAGCGCGTCAACGGCAGCTTCGAAGTCGCCGCCGGCTTCGTCGAGAGCCTTCTTGCAGTCCATCATGCCGGCGCCGGTGCGCTCGCGCAGGTTCTTCACGTCAGCGGCGGTGTAAGCCATTGCGTTGATCCTTTATCTTGAAAACACAGGAAGGCCGCAGCACTGCCGCGGCCCGTAAATCGCATCCGGGTCAGTTCGGTGACGGCCTGCCCTTCCGAGTGGGCCGTCACGCGAAAAACCGGATCAGGCTTCTGCCACAGCTTCTTCAGCCAGCGGCTCGGCCATGGCGCCGAGGTCGGCACCCGAAGCGATCGCAGCGTCACGGCCACCCTTGGTGGCGGCAGCGGCAACGGCTTCGCAATACAGGCGGATGGCGCGGCTGGCGTCGTCGTTCGCCGGAACCGGGAACGCGATGCCATCGGGCGAAACGTTCGAGTCGAGGATGGCGACGACCGGGATCCCGAGAACGTTGGCTTCCTTGATCGCCAGCTCTTCCTTGTTGGCGTCGATCACGAACATCACGTCCGGGATGCCGCCCATGTCGCGGATGCCGCCCAGCGACAGCTCGAGCTTGTCGCGCTCACGGGTCAGCTGAAGGACTTCCTTCTTGGTCAGACCGGCGGTGTCGCCAGCGAGCTGCTCTTCAAGAGCCTTGAAGCGCTTGATCGAGCCCGAGATGGTCTTCCAGTTGGTGAGCATGCCGCCCAGCCAACGGTGGTTGACGTAGTGCTGGCCAGCAGCGCGCGCGGCCTGGGCAATCGGCTCCTGCGCCTGGCGCTTGGTGCCGACGAACAGAACCTTGCCGCCTGCCTGGACGGTCGCCGAGATGAACTCGAGCGCGCGGGCGAAGAGCGGAACGGTCTGCGACAGGTCGAGGATGTGGATGCCGTTGCGGGCGCCGAAGATGTACGGCTTCATCCGCGGGTTCCAGCGGTGGGTCTGGTGGCCGAAGTGGGCCCCGGCTTCGATAAGCTGATGCATCGTGACGACTGGTGCCGCCATGGGTAATTCCTTTCCGGTTGTGCCTCCGGGACGCTGGAACCGCTGCGGAGCTCCCGCTGGCGGCACCGGTGAACGTGCGTCCCGTGTGGATTGTTCACGCTGTTCTGACGGCACCATGCCGACAGCGTCCTGCGAACGGGCCGCCGTTAGAGGATGATGGCGGAAAAATCCAGCGTTGAATCACCGGTACACTCGCAGACAGCACGCCCAGTTTGATCGAGATTAATCCGCCCGCGAGGCAATAAAGATTCCCGTTAAATCAGCATTTTGCCAGCGAATCGCGCGAAACTGCGGCCCTGCTCGCCGTTCCCGCTTGACGGAACGGAACAAAACAGGAACATTACCTCCATATCCGAATCAGTCATCGGACAGTCAGGAACGATAGCTCAATCCACAGGTTATCCACAGGCGGAATCGTAAAGCGTTCTTAACCACGTGGATCCGGCAGAAAGCAGGGAATGGTCCAATGCTCGCTCTTGTTTGCACTCTCGTCTTCGCATCAGCAGCCACCTTCGCCGTTGGCGCGATCTTCATGACGATGCAGGGCCGGAAAGAGCAGGTCGCGGCGCTGCTGGCCGAGTATCGCTCGCTCGAACGTGATCGCGAATTCCTTGTCCACGTCACGAGCCATGAAGCCGAAGCACCGCGAGCCTTCGCGGCGCCGCAGCTTCGCCGGACCCCTCGCCGCGCGTTCAAGCGGGCGGAGGCACTTCGGGCCGCGCACTCGCTGCGCGCTGCCGCCTGACCTTGGCGTAACGCACAACGCCGACCGGGATCAGCAACAAGTAGACGATGCAGATTCCGGACAACGTCAGCCACGGCTCGCTCAGCAAGGCTGCAATCACCAGACCGAAAAGCGCAATGAGCTCAAGACGGACGCTGCGGCGCGGGCGGAGCGAAGACCAGCTCAAAGTCGCCAGGTTCGATATCATCAGGAATGCGATCAGCACCAGCCATGGGCCCACCAGCACCGGCATCCGGAACACGGGATTGTCGGTGGCGATCCACAGATAGAGCGGAAGGAACGCCAATCCAGCTCCCACCGGAGCGGGGACGCCGGTCAGGAAACCGGCGGACTTGTGCGGCTGCTCTTCCATGTCGATGCGGGCATTGAAGCGGGCGAGGCGCAGTGCGCAGGCAATCGCCACCGCCAGTGCAGCAAACCACCCGACTCTCGGCGCTTCCTGCAGGGACCATAGGAATAGAATCAGCGCGGGGGCCACACCGAACGAAACGTTATCGGCTAGACTGTCGAGCTCGGCTCCGAACCGCGACTGCGCCTTGAGCATGCGCGCTATGCGCCCGTCGATCCCGTCCAGCAGCCCTGCGATGATCACCGCCGCCACAGCACGACGCCAGTCTTCAGCAACCTGCAACGGATCCGTGCCTGAAGCTGCCGTGACCGCGAACCTGATACCGGTAAGGCCCGAACACAACGCGGCGGTCGTAATCGCGTTGGGCGTCATCGCCCGTAGCGTCAGGCCACCGGGCAGGCGCCCGCGACGGAGGCGAGCTGCCCTGCCCTCCTCGATCATTGACCGATACCCTCGATCATCGGCGCTTCGCCGATCTCGGCCAGGATCGTCTCGCCCGCCACACACTTCTGTCCCATCAGAACCTTGGGCTCGGTGCCAGCCGGCAGGTAAACGTCAACCCGGCTGCCAAAGCGGATCAGGCCGACCCGCTGCCCGACAGCAACGATGTCGCCTCCCTTCACGAACGGCACGATTCGGCGAGCAACCAGACCGGCAATCTGGGTGAAACCGATCTGCACACCATCCCCGCGCTCGACGAGGAAGTGCTGGCGCTCGTTCTCCTCACTCGCCTTGTCGAGATCGGCGTTGAGGAACTTGCCGGGAATGTAGACGACGCGGCGAATGGTGCCAGCAATCGGCGAACGATTAATGTGCACGTCGAACACCGACATGAAGATCGACACGCGTGTCACCGGTTCCGGGCTCATGCCGCGCACGCCCGAGCCATCGTCGGCACACAGTTCGCGCGGCGGAGGTACCTTCTGGATCAGGGTGATCAGGCCATCAGCGGGCGAGATCACGAACTTGTCGTCCCGCGGCGTCACGCGCACCGGATCGCGGAAGAATGCCAGTACGCCCAGCGTCAGGAAGGCGAGCGGCCAGGCGATGGTTTCCCACGCCATGAAAGCGGCACCGGCGCTCAGCGCTGCAGCAATCAGGCCGAACTTGCGCCCTTCGGGATGGATGGATGGCCAGGACCAACCGGCGGAACCGCGACCACGGTTATCGAGAATTTCTCCGGACATGAGCCCCATCTAGGCGCTGGCTTGCGTCGGGACAAGCAATCATCCCTGTTTGCACACGACCTCTGGTTGTCGCGTCGGCATGACCCGCCCCAGGAAGGCGATGACCGCCGCGTTGAACAGGTCATTGCGATCGCCCGCAACCATATGCCCCGCTCCGCTGATGTCGGCGACTTCCAGCCGCGCGATGCGTTCTGCCAGATGATCGACACCCTCGTCGGTGACGATGTCCGACTTCATGCCCCGAACCAGCAATGTCGGCACAGTTTGCGGCCATTGCGCGGTCGCGATCATGTCTTCCAGAGACCTGCCCGGCCTGCCGCCAGTCAGGAAGCGGGGGTCCCAATGCCAGTAGAACCGCCCGTCGGGCCCCTCGCGCAGGTTCTTGCGCAGCCCCTCGGCGCTCCCCGGTCGCTTGCGATCCGGATAGTACGCCGAGATGGCATCGGCTGCTTCCTCCAGCGACGCAAAGCCGTGCGGATTGGCCGACATGAAGCCGACAATTCGGTCCACGCCCGCTTCGGAAAGCCGGACGACGACATCGACCAGCACCAGGGCAGCGGGAACGACACCATGACACGCCGCCGCCATCGCCGAGAGACCGCCAAGCGATGCGCCCACGAAGGCAAACGGTCCTCGGGCGCACTTCACGATCTCCGCCAGATCGCTCGCCCGGCGCTCCATCGAATAGTCGCCTTCCGGTTCCCAGTCGCTCTCGCCGTGGCCCAGCAGATCGTAGTTGATCACGTGATAGCCGGCCTCGGCCAGCTCATGTCCGGCGCGGTCCCAACTATGCCGCGTCTGACCGCCGCCATGACCAAGAATTACCGTGGGCGCATCGGGATCGCCCAGCTCGTCGGCCATGATGGCCATACCACCAGCAACGGGAATGCGGATCGTCGTCATGCCGCGCAGGGTTGCCCAACATCCAGCGCCACGCAACCGGAATTAATTGGCCGATTAAGACTCTGGCTATCCGTCGGAAGAAAAAGGCCGGGAGGTTGTTTGTCTGGTAGTGCCAATCTGGCGGTTGCCATGGGAGGCATCAAATCGGGCCGTCACTCCCGACGGCGCACCGACTTCAATGAAGGCAAAACCTCAAGTGGTGGCGCGGCCCTATCTAAGAACAAAGAAGCAGGCCAGCGGACTTGCCACGACAAATATGGCCCACATCATCTTTGCAATAAATACCCATCCTCCGCGATACTCAATTTCGACGGCAGCTCTTTTAAGGAATGGCGGCTTTTTATAAAACGGATCATAATATTCTGGCGGGAGCATTTGTCTTTACCGGGCTTTCTGGGAATAACCACAAGCCACAGGGTCAATTCAACCCTTTGTGACAAGATTGAATATATAGTGAATAAATCTTCATGCAATATGTCTAAGGTTATGTTTTCATAGATTTTTGGCATAGGAAAGCTGCCCTGCCCTCCTGCGGCAAGATAGCCGCAACGGCATAGCCAGACACCACGCGCAGTCTGGACTTGGCTGTTCGTCGTCAGTGGGTTCGATATCGCCACGCGACTGGTCAGGATCCTGCGCCGAACCAAAGGCGCATTGGGGTTACCCTGTGGCGGGTTAACTTGGATCCAAAAAGCAGGTGGTGGACAGGGCTAGATTCGAACTAGCGTACGCTTGCGCGGGCAGATTTACAGTCTGCTGCCTTTAACCACTCGGCCACCTGTCCACACCAGTGCTGCCGGTGCCGGATCTTCCCGAAGAAAGAGCCGATTTTTGATGGCCTCCGAAGAGACCGTCCGGCCGAGAGGCGGCCCCTTTGGCGAAGGGAGACTTGCCTGTCAATGGGCAGGCTGGCATGCGCGGCACGAAATTTTTCAACAAGCTTGCAGAGAAGGTCTCCCGATGCCCCGCAATGACGATCAACCGAAGGGCCGCGCGCTGCGCGGTCGCGCCGGCCGCAACAGGGGCGGACGCGGCTCCGGCCGGGGCAGCGCAGGCTCGATCCGCCTGTGGGGCCGCCACGCCATCGAGGCGGCCCTGACCAATCCCAACCGCGATGCCAAGAAGCTGTGGGGCACGCGTGAGGCGATCCAGGCCATGCTCGACTATCACGACGCCGAACTTCCCGCCTCGCTGCCCGTGGAATATGCGCAGGCCGCCGATCTTGCCCGTCTCGTTGCCAAGGACGCGCCGCACCAAGGCCTCGTGCTCGATTGCGCGCCGCTCGACGACGTTGCTCTCGATGACGTTCTCGAAGAATCCGAAGGCCGCACCATCGTCGTGCTCGATTCGGTGACCGATCCGCACAACGTCGGTGCGATTCTCCGCTCGTGCGCTGCGTTCAATGTCGCCGCGCTCGTCACGCAGGACCGCCATGCCCCACCCGAATCGGGTACGCTGGCCAAATCGGCCTCGGGCGCGCTGGAAATCGTGCCATGGGTCCGCGTTGTGAACCTGTCGCGCGCGCTCGAACGCATGAGCGAGGAAGGCTACTGGCGCATCGGCCTCGATGGCGATGGCAAAGCGGTGTTTCCCTCCGCCGTCCCCGCAGGCCCGGTCGCGCTTGTCCTCGGTGCCGAGGGCGAAGGGCTGCGCCACAACGTCGCCCAGCACTGCGATTCGATCGCGCGCCTGCCGATTGCGTCCGCCATCGAAAGCCTTAACGTGTCCAACGCGGCGGCCATCGCCCTGTACGCTGTGGCTACGCGCGAGGGGTAATCACGACAGGAGGGGCAGATGCGGCGTTCTTGGGCTCTGGCGGCAGCAACGCTCGCCACACTCCTGCTCGCAGGCTGCCTGCTCCTCCCCGGCAAGTTCACCTCGGCGATCGACCTGCGCAAGGACGGTACCTTCAGCTTCACCTACAAGGGCGAGATCCACGTGCTCGCGCTGTCGAAGCTGGCCGAAGATGAGCGCAACCGGAAGAATGACACAGCGACGTTCGAGCCGTCGACCTGCTTCGATGACGAGAAGGGGGACGAGCGGCCCTGCACCGCCGATGAAATCGCCGAACAGAAGCGCGTCTGGGAAGAAGATCTCGCCGCCAGCAAAGCCGCTGCGGCCGAAAAGAAGAAGTCCGACGAACAGATGGCCAAGGCCATGCTCGGCGGCATTGATCCGTCCGATCCCCGCGCCGCGCAGGAATTCGCCGAGCGCCTGCGTCGGCAGAAGGGCTGGAAATCGGTCATCGACAAGGGCGATGGCAGGTTCGAGGTCGAATACGCGATCACCGGCAAGCTGACCCACGATTTCAGCTTCCCCACGGTCGAGAAGCTGCCGATGGTCATGCCCTTCGTCACCATGATCCGCCGCGCCGATGGCAGCGTTCGGATCGATGCCCCGGCCTTTGCCTCGGGTGCAGCAAACTCACCGTTCATGGGCATGGCCGCGATGGCTGCTGACGAGAAGAGCGAAAAGGCCGGTGGTCAGGGCATGCCGACGCTCGACGGCGTCCTCACACTGACCACCGATGGCGAGATCCTCGCCAACAACACCGATGAAGGTCCCGCAGCCGCCGCATCGGGCAAAATGCTCCAGTGGAAAGTCAACGAGCGCACCAAGGAAGCGCCCACCGCGCTCGTCCGTTTCGCGCCATAAAAAAGCCGCCGCAGTCCCGTCGACCGCGGCGGCTCCCTGTAACTTCAGCAATCAGGCTGCGATCAGTTGACCGCGTCCTTGAGGCCCTTGCCGGCCTTGAACTTGGGCTGGGCCGAAGCCTTGATCGACATCGGCTCGCCCGTGCGCGGGTTGCGGCCGGTGGAGGCCTTGCGCTTGGCCACCGAGAAAGTGCCGAAACCGACCAGGCGCACTTCGTCGCCCTTCGCCAGCGCACCGGAGATCGATTCGAAGACGGCCTCCACGGCCTTGGTCGCATCGCCCTTCGACAGGCCGCTGACATCGGCGACGGCGCCGATCAGATCGTTCTTGTTCATTACGGAACCCCCTAAGTCTTATGTCTTGGGTTGAATGGAATGAGTCGCCTTTCGGGTGAAGGGAAACAAGCCCAGAAACAATCACCTGTCAAAGGCTAAAGCGCCGCCGACAGGCCTGTTGGAGCGGGAAAATCGCGCTTTTCGGACAACGAAAAGGGTGCGCGCAACAATCGTGCGCGCACCCCTCGTAAAAGTTGCAATTGCAAGCGCCTCAGTGGGCAGTCGGCGTTGCCCCGGCCGGGGCTGCAGGCGGCGTTGGCTGCGAGGCCAGATCGTCTGCCTCGGTCCATTCGATCGCCTGCGGCACCGATGCCAGCGCACGCGCCAGCACCTCGTCGACATGGCTCACCGGGATGATGTCCAGGCCTTCCTTGATGTTGGCCGGGATCTCGGCAAGGTCCTTGCGGTTCTCCTCGGGGATCAGCACCGTCTTGATGCCGCCGCGCAGCGCGGCCAGCAGCTTTTCCTTCAAGCCACCGATCGCCAGCACGCGGCCACGCAGGGTAACCTCGCCGGTCATCGCCACGTCGGCCCGCACCGGAATGCCGGTCAGCGTCGAGACCATGGCGGTGACCATGCCGATGCCCGCGCTCGGCCCGTCCTTGGGAACGGCACCCTCGGGCAAGTGGATGTGCAGGTCCTTGCGGTTGAAGATCGACGGCCGGATTCCGTAGGCGGGGCTGCGCGCCTTGACGAAGCTGAAAGCCATCTGGACGCTCTCGCTCATCACCTCGCCCAGCTTGCCGGTGGTCTTGACCGCGCCCTTGCCAGGCACCGTCACGCTCTCGATCGTCAGCAGTTCGCCGCCGACTTCGGTCCAGGCCAGACCCGTCACCGCGCCGACCTGGTTCTCCTCGTCGGAAACGCCGTGGCGGAACTTGCGCACGCCGGCGAAGTCCGAAAGGTTTTCCGGCGTGATCGTGACCGACTTGGCCTTGCCCTCAAGGATCTGGCGCAGCGACTTGCGCGCCAGACGCGCCACCTCGCGCTCCAGCGTACGCACGCCAGCCTCGCGGGTGTAGTAGCGGATCAGGTCGCGCAGCGCTTCGGTCGTCAGGGTGAACTCACCCTTCTTCAGCCCGTGCGCTTCCACCTGCTTGCGCACCAGATGGCGCTCGGCAATCTCGACCTTCTCGTCCTCGGTGTAGCCCTCGAGCCGGATGATCTCCATGCGGTCAAGCAGCGGCTGCGGCAGGTTCAGGCTGTTCGCCGTGCAGACGAACATCACGTCCGAAAGGTCGAAGTCCAGTTCCAGGTAGTGGTCCTGGAACTTCGCGTTCTGTTCGGGATCGAGCACTTCCAGCAGCGCCGAGGCCGGATCGCCACGGAAGTCCTGACCGAGCTTGTCGATCTCGTCGAGCAGGAACAGCGGGTTGGCCGTGCCAGCCTTCTTGAGGTTGGTCACGATCTTGCCCGGCAGGGAGCCGATGTAGGTGCGGCGATGGCCACGAATCTCGGCCTCATCGCGCACGCCGCCCAACGACTGGCGCACGAACTGGCGCCCGGTCGCCTTGGCGATCGACTTGCCGAGCGAGGTCTTGCCCACGCCCGGAGGGCCGACGAGGCACAGGATCGGCCCCTTCAGCTTGTTGGTACGCGCCTGCACCGCCAAATACTCGACGATGCGGTCCTTGACCTTGTCGAGCGCGTAGTGATCGGCATCGAGGATCGCCTGCGCCGCCGGAATGTCCTTCTTGAGCTTGCTGCGCTTGCCCCATGGCAGGCCCAGCAGCACGTCGAGGTAATTGCGGATGACAGTCGCCTCGGCGCTCATCGGCTGCATGGTCTTGAGCTTCTTCAGCTCCGCCGTCGCCTTGGCCTTGGCTTCCTTTGAAAGCTTGAGCTTGTCGATCTTTTCCTGAAGCTCGGCAATCTCGTTGGCCTCTTCGCCATCACCGCCACCCAGTTCCGACTGGATCGCCTTCAGCTGCTCGTTCAGGTAATATTCGCGCTGGGTCTTTTCCATCTGGCGCTTCACGCGGCCACGGATCTTGCGCTCCACCTGCAGCACGCCCAGTTCGCCCTCCATGAAGGAGAGCACCATTTCCAGCCGCTTCATCGGGTCGGATTCGGACAGCACCGCCTGCTTGTCGGCCACCTTGGCGGCAAGGTTCGCCGCGACCGAGTCCGCCAGCTTGCCAGCGTCCTCGATATCGCCCAGCTGACCGCCCGCATCCTGCGGCAGCTTCTTCGAAAGCTTGGCGTATTCGGCGAACTGGTCGACGACCGAGCGCATCATCGCCGAGATTTCGGTGCTTTCCGCAATCACGGCTTCCTGCGGTTCGACTTGCGCCACCAGCATCGCGCCCTGCGCCGTGGTCTCTTCCCGCAGCCCTTCAAGCACTGCACGCTCACGCCCTTCGACCAGCACACGAACGGTGCCATCGGGGAGCTTGAGCAACTGGAGGACGCTGGCGATCACGCCGGTATCGTAAAGATCGTCGCGATCCGGGTCGTCGCAGCCAGGATCCAGCTGGGCGAGCAGGAAGATATCCTTGTTGCCCGCCATGGCCGCTTCCAGCGCCGCTACCGACTTCTCGCGACCGACGAACAGCGGCACGACCATACCGGGGAACACGACAATGTCGCGAAGGGGAAGCAGGGGATAGAGATTCATGGGCACTTCGTTTCCGTCCTGCCGGGCACGCCGCCCGACGCTTTCCCGGGATATGGGGAGCGCGTGCCCCTGCCGCAATGGCTTTTGCCATATCCGCTGTGGATCACGGCATCCTTGCCGCACTGTGGACCTCGCCGGCGCGCAATACGTAAACCGGATGTTAGGTATAATTGCGCATTGGGGTTGCCGGACTGGAAGGATCGCCACCCCGCATGCTGCGAACGAGGACAACGCTGATCATCGGCGCCGGGGCGAGCGCCGAGCTCCAGTTTCCGTCGAACGCGGAACTGCTCGCCCGCATCATCCAAGGCTATGATTTCAAGCGCACTGCCTCGGACACCTCGACCCGCGATGGCCAGTTGCTCCTGCGCAACATCTACAAACTGGCGGAAAGGCTCAACAAGAAGGTCGGCGATGTCGCTGCTGCGGCCGAGCGCCTGCGCAACGCCTGCCGACTTGGTCGCTCGATCGATACCGTGCTCGAACAGTACGATCACGATCCGCTCGTGCTGGCTTGCGGCAAGCTCGCCATCACCTTCTTCATGGGGCAGGCCGAATCCCGCAGCAACCTCAAGGACGTGCCACGTGTCGAGGGCGAACTGCCGCTTCAGGGCAAGATCGCCGAGTACTGGATCTACCAGCTCGGCCAGCTGATCACTTCGGGCGTGCCGCGCAGCAAGATCGGGCAGACGCTGGAACAGCTCACCATCATCAATTTCAACTACGACCGATCGCTCGAGCACTTCCTCCCCTACGCCCTGGTCATGGCTTACGGCATCGAGCTCAAGGAAGCGCAGCAGGTCATCGCCGAAAAGCTCGACATCGTGCACCCGCATGGCTCGATCGGCCGCCTGCCCTGGCAGAAGGGTGAAGCGCCGCAGGCCGAATGGGGCGTGGAGCAGCCCTGGAACATCCACGCCATCGCAGCGCAGCTCAAATCGCTCAACGAGCGCAGTTCAGACCGCAATGCCCTGCGCGACATCCGCCTTTCCGTTGCCAGCGCAAAACGCCTCGTTTTCCTCGGCTTCGGCTTCCAGCCGCAGAACGTCGACCTGCTGTTCGAGAACACGCTGTCGCACAATCCCGAAGTGCTGATCTCCACCTATGGCATGAGCAGCGGCAACGCCGCGACCGTCGCCCAGATGATCAGGCGTCTGGCGGGGCTGGAAAGTCCCGAACAGCTGATGATCTCGCCCAACAAGGCGTGGGAAGTCCTGCGAGATTATTCACTGCTGCTGGAAAGCTGAGTCCCCGTGCTGGCGGTGACTCAGCTTTTCCCATCAAGGCAGCGGCTGCACCACCGGCTCGGAAACGAACACCGGCGCAAGCGGCGCTGCAGGAACCGGCTCACTGACTGGCGGAGCAGGCGGCAAGGTCGGCGGCGGGGTCGGCGTCAGCGCGGGCAGCTTGACCGAGCCTTCCTTCTGAAAGTCGGCCTTGCCCTTCAACGCATCGATCTCGGCCTGCCGCGACTTTAGGTAAAGCTCGCGATACGATGCGTAGGGATTTGATTCCTCGCGAATGCGCTTGAACAGCTCATCGTTGGCCACGCGCTCATCAAGCGAGCGAATCACGAAGCTGCCATAGACATAGCCGGGATTGCGCAGTGGCCCGCCGATCGCGAATGGCATCAGGAAGCGGTCGATGCCCAGACCGATCACGTCGCGCAGGGTGGTCGGGCCGACCAGCGGCAGGAACATGTACGGTCCCGGCCCGATGCCGTAATAGCCGAAGGTGTAGGCAAAGCCGTTGCGCCGATACGGCAGGTTGAACGGCTTGTTCTTCGCAACATCGATCACGCCACCGACGCCGATGGTCGAATTGATCGCAAACCGGCCCACAGTCTCGGCAGCCTTGCCCGGCTTCAGCTGCAGCAGGAAATTCAGCGCAACAATCGGCTCGGTCAGGTTGCGCAGGAAGTTCCGCAGGCCCATGCGGATCGGGCGCGGCACGCCCTTTTCATAGACGTTGGCCACCGGCGCGATAACGGCATCGTCCACCGCCTGCACCGCGTCGTAGCTCGCCTGATTGACCGACTGCATCGGGTCTTGCTTCGGCGCCTTCTCGCCGGAGACGACGATGGCCTGATCGTCCTGCCCGATCTGGTCGAGCGAAGGCGCGGGCGCTTGCGGCAAGGCAACGGGCGTCGAAGGCTGCGGGTCGGACGGAGCGTCTTGCGGAAGCGGCGTTGCTGCGCCCGCAGCAGAACCTTGCGCGTCCTGTACCAGCGCAACTTCGGGTGCTGCCGGCGCGTCCACGGCGGGGACGGCAAGCAGGGCAGCACTGGCAAGCAAGGTCACGCTCAATCAGGAATTCCTGTCCGGTTCATCATTCTACCGCACAGCCTTGGCCTGCCCCCAGCCACGCCGCAAGTCTTGTTGACGCAATTCATCGCCAGCCCGCACCGGGCCGACCGGTCAGAACGGCAGCTTGAAGCCCGGCGGAATGCCCGCGGCCATCTGCACCTTCTGCATCTCTTCCGCTGCTGCAGCATCGGCCTTGCCGCGCGCGTCGTTGAACGCTGCCGCAACGAGATCCTCGAGAATGCCCTTCTCGGACGGTGCCAGCAGGCTTTCGTCGATGTTCACGCCGATCACGCGCCCCTTGGCCGAGGCCTTGATCTTCACCAGCCCGCCACCGGCCGCGCCTTCGACCTCGATGTTGTCCAAGGTCGCCTGCGCGTCCTCCATCTGCTTCTGGATGGTCTGCGCCGCCTTCTGAGCGGCCTGGATCATCTCTTCCATCGACTTCATGCGCGTTTGCTCCAGGGTCTCTTCTCGTGCTCTCGCGAGCTTTCCTCATCAATGATCACCGCGCCCGGAAAGGCTTCCAGCGCCGCCTTGACCAAGGGATCTTCCTTCATCGCCGCGTCCGCCGCCGCCACCTTCGCGGCCTTGGCTTCCTCGAGGCTCGGCAGGGCATCGCCCTCCCCGCGCTCGACGATCCACGCTTCGCCGGTCACGTGATTCAACGCGCGCCGGATATCCGCCGCCGGATCGTTCGGCAATCCCGGCGCCAGCTGATAGCGCAGCAATCCGGGCTTCAGCTCAACCACCCGCACGCCCAGCCGCATCGTCGATCCGACCAGTGGCGAGACATGCTCGACCTGCTCGACCAGCCCTTCCCAATCCATCGCAGGCGCAACAGGCGCTTGCGCGACGGGAGCGGATGCCGCGCCCACCTCTGCGGTCTGCGCCACGACCACGGGCCGTGAAGCGATCTCTTCCAGCTTCTTCACCAGCCCGCCCGGATCGGGCAGGTCTGCCGCATGCATTACCCGCAGAAGCGCCATCTGCGCCGCCACCAGCGGGTCGGGCGCAACCTTCACTTCTTCATAGCCCTTCAGCAAGAGCTGCCACAGCCGGTGCAACTGCCCCGCCGAAAGCGCCTTGGCCCAGCCCTCCAGCGCCTCGCGCTCCTCGGTAGAGCGCACGTCCGGGCCGACGCCGCCGATCTGCGTCACGGTGACGCGGTGAACCACGTCCATCTGCGCGCGCATCATCGCGATCGGCTCGATCCCCAGCGCATACTGCTGCGCCACTTCGGCCAGCACTACGTCACCCTTGCCGGATAGCACGGCATCGAGCAGGCGGCGCTGCATGGTCTTGTCGGCAAGGCCCAGCATCTGCCGGACCTGCTCCGCCGTCACCCGCGTCTTGCCGTCCTCGCTGCCAACCAGATCGGCATGGCTGATTGCCTGGTCGAGGATCGACAGACCATCGCGCACGGAACCTTCGGCGGCGGCGGCGACCATCGCAAGCGCTTCGTCCTCGGCCTCGACGCCTTCCTTGCCGCAGATCATGCCGAAGTGGCTGGCCAGCAGCGGGGCGGGAATGCGCTTCAAGTCGAACCGCTGGCAGCGCGAGAGCACCGTCACCGGCAGCTTGTCCACCTCGGTCGTCGCGAAGAGGAACTTCACATGCGCCGGCGGTTCCTCAAGTGTCTTCAGCAAGGCGTTGAAAGCATTGCGCGACAGCATGTGGACTTCGTCGACGATGTAGATCTTGTAGCGCGCCGAGACCGCCGCATAGCGCACCGCCTCGATGATCTCGCGCACGTCATCAACGCCGGTATTGGACGCTGCGTCCATCTCGATCACGTCGATGTGGCGGCCCTCGGCAATCGCCCGGCATGGCTCGCACACCCCGCAAGGATCGATCGTCGGCCCGCCCTGCCCGTCGGGACCGATGCAGTTGAGCGCCTTGGCAATCAGGCGCGCGGTCGAGGTCTTGCCCACCCCGCGCACGCCGGTCATCAGGAAGGCATGGGCCAGCCGGTCGCGCTTGATCGCATTGGCCAGCGTCTGCACCATCGCGTCCTGCCCGATCAGCTCGGCAAAGGTCTGCGAACGGTACTTGCGCGCCAGCACGCGATAGGGCTGCGCCGTCGGTGCAGCGGGCGGCGCGACCGGCGCGGGAGCGGGCGTCTCGCGCACGACCTCAACCGGTGCAGCCGGCACCGGATCACCGAACATCGAACTCTGCCCCGCCGCTTCAAGCTCGGCGGCAGAAGGCTTGTTCTCCTCCTCTTGCGGAGGATCGCCAAACATGTCGGTGGAATCGGCCATCGCTGCCTAGGTAAGCACTAGCGGCCCGATTGTCGAATGCCCCGAAGGCCTGAATCGGTGGATTGACTCATAAGTTGCATAATGCAACCTTCGTTTCATGACCTCAGTCCTTCCAGGCCGCCTCACCGCAGATTTTGACCGCTCGCTGGTGGTCTTCGTCATCGGCATGCGCATCAACCACTTCCGCAAGGTGGGCAAGTGGCTCCCCGTCGCGCGCGCGATGGGGCCGATGATCGCCGAACTCGCGCGAAACCCGCAAAGCGGCTTCCTCGGCACCGAGACCATGATCCGCGATCTCCGCACAGTCGTGCTCCTGCAGTACTGGCGCGATTTCGACAGCCTCGAAGCCTACGCCCGCGACCGGGACCAGAAGCACTGGCCAGCCTGGACCGCCTTCAACAAGGCGATTGGCGGCGACGGCACCGTCGGCATCTTCCACGAAACATATGCGGTCTCAGCCGGTGCCTACGAGACGATCTACGGCAACATGCCGCCCTTCGGCCTCGGCAAGGTTGCCGGACTTGTCCCGGCCACGGGCAAGCGCAACGACGCACGCTCGCGCATGAAAGCGGCAACCGAGGGGTGAAATAGGAGCCGGCCGACCCGCCGCAACCCGTTGTGGCTGCTTCCTTCCGGACCTGACCAGGTTGGCGGACGCAAGCGTCCGACCGACTCCCGGCGCGGCATATGGAGAGGAAGCGGGGGCTTGTCCAGCCCCACCCGATCCAGCTTACCTAAAATTATCCGCGTAGCTCTGCAGCTTCAGCTTGCGCGGCGGAGTCGGGATCACGCGTACTTCGATGCCATAGCGGTCTGCATAGGCCTGCGCTTCTTCCTGCGAGTTGAACGCAAGCGTCACCTGGCTCTGCGTGTCGCCCGAACCGGCCCAGCCCATCAGCGGGTCGGGACGGCGCGCTTCGGCAGGTTCGAATTCGAGCAGCCAGTCGCTGGTCCGGGCCTTGCCGGACTGCATGGCGTTCTTCGGGCGCTGATAGATGCGTGCTGACATGGCTTCGCGCTTGCACACGAATCAACCCGCAAATCAAGTCCGCTTTTGCGCGTTAAATGCGTTCTTCGTCTTGAGGCTCGGGTCCTCGGCCCAAGGCTCGTCCGGCCAGCGGTGCTTTGGGTAGCGGCCCTTCATGTCCTTGACCACGTCGCGCCACGATCCGCGCCAGAAGCCGGGCAGGTCGGCCGTGGTCTGGATCGGCTTGTCACCCGGACTGGTCAGGCTCAGCAGCAAAGGCTTTGGCGGTTGCCCCACGCAGGGATGCCGCTCCAGCCCGAACAGCGCCTGCACCCGCAATTCCACGCAAGGCCCGCCCTCGTGCCCATAATCGATGGCATGGCTGGTCCCGGCAGGCGAACGGAACTCCGCCGGTGCCAGCTTGTCGAGCGCCTGCCGCTCGTTCCAGTCGAGCCGATTGAGCAACGCCTCGTGCAGCTTGCCCGCGCCGATCTGCAGATCGCGCCGCCCCGCCAGCAATGGCCCCAGCCACTCCTCCAGCCCATCAAGCAAGACCTGCTCCGACAGTGCCTCCAGTCCGGCATACCCCGCCCGCACGATCAGCGCCTTCGCCGCCTCTCCCAGCGGCAGAAGCGCAAGGCCACCCTCGCGAACAACCTCGACCAGCTTGGCCACCACGGCGTCAGCGTCCGGCTTGGGATCAGGCACCCGCGCCAGCACGATCGCGCCGAGCCTGCGCTCGAGCCGCGCCTCCACACGCCCCTCTGCAGCATTCCAGGTCAGCGAATGCCGCTCCTCCATCCGGTGCGAAAGGAAGCGCGTAACCTCTTCATCCTCCAGCGACACCGCAGCGGTAATGCGCGCGCCCTTGGCCTCGCCTTGCGCATCCCCGATCACCAGCCGTTTCGCCGTCGCCAGCGGCGATGCCGGATCAAGCCGATAACCGCGCCCGCCGGACGCCAGCCATTCCTCACCCGAAGCGCCTCGCGCCCGAGCGATCCGGTCCGGAAACGCTTCGGCCAGCAATACGCCCAGCGGAACCTCGGCACTTTTGCCTCTTGTAGCCAGCTTCTGCGCCATTTGCGCCCACCGCACCGCCAGCTTGCGCGATCCTTCGGCCCTGCTCCCGCGCTCGCCCGCCCAGCGGTCCAGCCGTCGCGCCAAGTCCTCGCCGCGCCCGCCCAGGCCACGCTCCTGCAGCAGCAGGGCCAGTTGCGCTGCCTCATCGGCCTGCCCGCGCTCTGCAGCAAACAACAGCATGTGCGCCAGCGCCGGCTCCATCGGCAACCGCGCCATCGCGCGACCATGCGCGGTGATGCGTGCTTCGGCGTCCAGCGCACCCAAGGCCTGCAAGGCTCCTCGTGCCGCTGCCATCGCTGCAACCGGCGGCGGATCGAGCCAAGCCATGGCTGTCGGATCGCCCGCTCCCCACTGCGCCAAGGTCAATGCCAACGGCGCCAGATCGCTCGTAACCACCTCGGGCGGATCGAAGGCAGGCCGCCCCGCATGCGCCGCCTCTTCCCACAGGCGATAGGCCACCCCCGGCCCCTGCCGCGCCGCACGCCCCGCCCGCTGCGCTGCCGAAGCCTGACTCGCCCGCGTCGTCACCAGCCGGGTCACGCCCGCCGCCTTGTCGAACTCCGCCCGCCGGGAAAGCCCCGCATCGACCACCACCGAAACGCCGTCCAGCGTCAGCGAAGTCTCGGCAATGCTCGTCGCCAGCACCACGCGCCGCCGCCCTTGCGGATCGCGTCGGATCGCCGCGCGCTGCCCTGCCGGTTCCACCTGCCCATGCAGCGGCAACACCAGCGCCTGCTGCAGGCGCTCCGCCAGCAAGTCCGCCGTCCGCTCGATCTGCGCCACGCCCGGCAGAAAAGCGAGAATATCCCCCGTCTCCTCCCGCCACGCCGTCCGGATCGCCGAGGCCATCGCTGCCTCGATCTTCACATCAGGCCGCGCGCCGAGCCACTTCACCGTCAGGGGATGCGCCTTCCCCTCGCTCTCCACCACCGGCGCGCCGTCCAGCAGCGAGGCAAAGCGCGAACCATCAATGGTGGCCGACATCACCACGATACGCAGGTCCTCGCGCAGCACACCTTGCGCTTCCGCCGCCAGCGCCAGCCCAAGATCGCTGTCGAGATGCCGCTCGTGCGCTTCGTCGAACAGGACCGCAGAGATGCCCTGCAACTCCGGATCGTTGAGGATAGTCGAAACGAAGATCGCCTCGGTCACCACCAGCACCCGCGTCTTTGCCGAACGCTTGGCATCAAGCCGCGTGACATAGCCGATGGTCTGCCCGGCCTCCTCGCCCAGCAGCTCGGCCATCCGCTCGGCGGCAGCGCGCGCAGCCACGCGGCGCGGCGAAAGCACGATCACTTGGCCCGTGCACCACGGCTCGGCCAGCAAAGCCGGTGCCACCGCCGTCGTCTTGCCCGCCCCCGGCGGCGCGATCAGCACCGCGCTCTGCCGATCTCGCAGGGCGGCAAGCAGGTCGGGCAGGACGGCATGGATCGGCAGGTCGCTCACCCGGCGCGCTTTACGGCGCATCGCGCATCGAACGCAACGATTTGCGCCCGGGGCCGTTCAAGCTTGCATCAGCCTGTTGGTGCGATAGGGCCGGGAGAGATGAAGAGCACGCTGGAATTCGTCGTGGCGCTGACCACCGGCCTGCTGTTCAGCGGCGCGGTGATCGGCGCGACCGTGCTCGGCATCGGCGCAGTCTGCGGCGGCAGTTGCTATTGGCTTTGGCGGCGTTTCGGACGCCGCAAGTAATCAGCAGGCCCGACGGAACAGCCACGCACAGGCCAGCCAAACCGCGCTCCACACCAGCGTGATCGCCACCGCCTCGACAGTGCCGCCAGCCGCCACGCCTGCGACGATCTGCGCGACAACCATCGCCAGCATCGCCCGCACCAGCCCTTGCGGCGAGAACCGCCCGACCGCCGCCATCACCAGGCCGACGACCGGCACGGCCATGAACCAGAGGTTTGCGGCATCACCCTCCGAGCCGACCAGACCGACGGCCAGATTTGCCCAGACCAGAACCAGCGCGGCACCGATCCCCAGGAAGGCGCCTGCACGATAGGCGAGGTTTCCGCTCAACCGTACCGCCACTTCCAGTGCTGCGCCCGTCCCGCCCAGCAGCACTGCTGCCGCCAGGAAATCGCCCGCAGTCCAGTTCACGCCCCAGTGCAGGCGATCTTCGAACAGCATGCCGACCATCGGCAGCAACAGCAGGAATGCTGCCGCCCCCCAGCCCACCGGACGCAGCCAGCCAAGGTCAAGAACGGCAGAATTGGCGTTACGGCTCAACATCTTGGTCAACTCCGGCAAGACCCGCAAAGAATGCTTCTCCTGCCCGAAAGTCGTCAAGCCGTCCATCACCCCATTGGATAAGGAATCTCGCGGCTCACACGGTCGATCGCTTTCATCACCTCGGCAGGCAGGACGAGGTCCGCCGCCGCCAGGATCGGATCGACGTGCTCGTCCTTGCTGACCCCGACGATGGTCGAGGCGACAAAATCGTGCTGCTTCGACCATGCCACGGCCATCGTCACCGGATCCAACCCCGCTTCGGCAGCAATGCCGATGAAGCGCTCGGTCGCGGCAATGCTGCGTTCGTTGACGAAGCGCTTGCCCATCGCCGCCTGCCGCCCTTCCATCGCCAGATACCGCGAGAAGCGCGCACCCTCGGGCCGCGCTCCGCCACTGTACTTGCCCGAAAGCACGCCGCCCGCGATCGGCGAATAGGGGATGAGGCTGACACCTTCCTTGCGGCAGACCTGCGCCAGTTCGTCCTCGAAACGGCGATTGTTCAGGCTGAAGTTGTTCTGGATCGTCTGGTAGCGCACCGTGCCGAGCTTCTCGGCACTGGCGATCGACTTCATCAGCCCCCAGCTCGTCTCGTTCGAACAGCCGGTGATCCGCACCTTGCCCGCCTGCACCAGCTCGTGCAGCACTTCCATCGTCTCGTCATAGTCGGTGTCGTGATCGGGCCAGTGGGTCTGGTAGAGATCGATGTAGTCGGTGCCTAACTTGCGCAGGCTGCCTTCGATCGCGGTCTCGATGTTGCGCCGGTCGAGCGCGGTCATGCCGCTGCGGCAGGGCGATTTGAACCACACGTGGCTCGGCCCGGAAACCTTGGTGGCCAGCACGATGGCATCGCGCGGCTTGGTCTTGAGCCACTTGCCGACGATTTCCTCGGTGCGTCCTACCCACTTGATGTCGGGCGGCACCGGATAGCCTTCGGCGGTGTCGTAGAAGTTGATCCCCGCGTCATAGCAGCGGTCGAGAATGCGCAACGACGTTGCCTCGTCCACCTGGCTGCCGAAAGTCATCGTCCCCATGCAGATATCGGAAACGACTATGGCCGACCGGCCGAGGCGACGATGCTGCATCAGGTTCTCCCGTTATACTTTTGAAACTGGATCAGAATCTCCGCGCGACGGCGAAGAGCGCGGCTTCCGTCATGGCGACCTTGGCCGCGCTTGCCGGGAAGCCGGCAATCGCGTCGATCGCCCGCTGCGCATACATCCGCGCCCGCTCGCGCGTGGCGTTGACCGCGTCATGCCGCCGGATCAGTTCGATGGCATGGGCAAGGTCGGCGTCAGACGAGCGGTCGCCGGCAATCGCCTCCTGCCAGAACTTGCGCTCCTCGGCATCGCCGCGCGCATAGGCGAGGATCACCGGCAGGGTCATCTTGCCCTCGCGGAAGTCGTCGCCCTGGTCCTTGCCCATCTCGGCAACTTCGGAATCATAATCGATCGCATCGTCGGCCAGCTGGAACGCGATGCCAAGGTTGCGACCATAGGAATCGAGCGCCAGTTCGTCGGCCTCGTCGCGCTCGGCCACCACTGCCGCGATCCGGCATGCCGCCGAGAACAGCGCCGCCGTCTTGGCCGCGATGATGTCGAGGTACATTTCCTCGGTCGTCTCGATCTGCCGCTGCGCCACCAGCTGGTCGACCTCGCCTTCCGAGATCACCGCCGATGCGTTCGACAGGATGCGCAGCACCTTGAGGCTGCCGTCCTCGACCATCAGTTCGAAGCTGCGGCTGAACAGGAAGTCGCCCACCAGCACTGTCGCCGGATTGCCATAGACGATGTTCGCGGTCTTCTTGCCGCGCCGCATGTCCGAACCGTCGACCACGTCGTCGTGAAGCAGCGTCGCGGTGTGGATGAACTCCACCGCCGCCGCCAGCTTGTAGTGCCGCGATCCGCCGTAGCCGAGCAGCGATGCGCTCGCCAGGGTCAGCATCGGCCGCATCCGCTTGCCGCCGCCGGCAATCAGGTGCCCGGCCAGCGTCGGGATCAGCGGGATGCGCGATTGCATCCGGTCGAGGATCACGGCGTTGACGCTGTTCATGCCCTCGGCAACGAGGGCCATCATCGGCGCCAGCGAAGGTTCGGCCTTGCGCGGCAGAGTGTGGACGGTCGCAGTCATCGGATAGACCGCTTGGCGGCAAGGGCGGCGCTTGGCAAGACGCAACTTGCACTGTAGCGGCGGCTCAGGACCTTTGGGCAAGATTTGGACGGGGTAGATTGATGAGCGAAGATCCGGTTCTGGCAGGCTATCGCCAGTCCATCGACAACATCGATGCGGCGATGATCCACATCCTCGCCGAACGCTTCCGCATCACCCAGGCCGTCGGCGCCCACAAGGCCGCGCACAAGCTTCCCGCCTCCGATCCGGGCCGCGAGGAACGCCAGATCGCCCGCCTGCGCAAGCTGGCCGAAGACGCCAAGCTCGATCCCGAATTCTCCGAGAAGTTCCTGCGCTTCATCATTCAGGAAGTGATCCGCCACCACGAGAAGGCGGCGGGGTCGTCGGACTGACGTCCGATGCCCACCCCCAACCCCTCCCGCCTGCGGGAGGGGAGTACAAGCGTCCCTCTTGAGCCCTCCCGCAGGCGGGAGGGCCGCGAGACTTAGCGAGCCGAAGGCGAGTTTAGTCGCAGCGGGGTGGGCCTTCATGCAGCGCCACCATATCAATCCTCCAGCGGCACCCCGGGCACCTGCTTGGCCGTACGGATCGTCAGCGAAGTCTTCACGCTCGCCACGTTGGGTGCAGGCGTCAGCTTGCTGGTCAGGAATTCCTGGAAGCTCTGCAGGTCGCGGCTGACGATCTTGAGGATGAAGTCGATCTCGCCGTTGAGCATGTGGCACTCGCGCACTTCGGGCAGGGTGCGCATGTGGTCCTCGAACTGGCGGAGCGATTCCTCGGCCTGGCTCTTGAGGCTGACGAGCGCGAACACAGTGATGGCAAAGCCCAGCTTCGAGGCATCGAGATCGGCGTGATAGCCGCGGATCACTCCGGCATCCTCCAGCGCCCGGACACGCCGCAGGCACGGCGGTGCAGTAAGCCCTACGCGCTGTGCCAGTTCGACGTTGGTGACGCGGCCCTCTGCCTGCAGTTCGGCAAGCAAGCGCCGGTCGATACCATCAAGGGTTGCCATTCTTTTTGTACGTCCGTTTCGCTGAACCCCGGCCGGGGAATTCGGAAAGAAGCATGAGTCGCAACTTTCCGCACAAAATCCGCAGTCCAAGATAATTTTATTGTTTCATATTGCAATCGTCCCACATTGCAACGCCGTGGATAGCCACCTTTGCGCAAGAGGCACGATTTGTTAGGTTTATGGGGGCTAATCCCTTGCGGCTATCCCCATTGACCGCGGCATCGTGCTACGGTCCCGCTGAACCCGAGCGCGGAGCCTTGATGATCGTCGATGACCGCCTTGAGACCGTGCTGCGTACCAACGTGGCCGGCAAGACGGCAGCCAGAACGCAACTGCGCCAGCTGGTCGACCTGCTCGGCCCGGTGCCGCTTGCCGGGTGGAATCGCCAGCATGCCGGCGCGCTGCAGCGGATCGATTCGCTGGTCGCCCTGCTCGACGACGAGGAATGCGCCGCCGTGCTGCGGTCGGCTCCGCACCGCTCGCCGATCCTGGTCTACCACTTCGCCCAGTGCGGCCCACGCACCGCCGCCGCGGCTGTCGCCGCTGCCCGTCTCGCCAGCGAGGACTGGCTCGCCCTGATCCCGCGCCTGCCGACGCAGACGCGCGGCTTCGTCCGGCACCGCTCCGATCTGTCGCAGGACGTCCGCGACCTCCTGTCGCGCCTGGGCATCAACGACTTCCTGCTGCCGCAACCCGAAGCGGCCGAAGCCGCACCTGCCGCACCATCCGAACCGCTCGATCTGATCATCCCGCTGGAGGAAGCGGAGCCCGATCCCGCGCCGGTCGAACAACACCAGCCCGAACCCGAACCCGAACCGGTTTCAGCCGAAGTGCGGGCGCAGGACGGCATCGGCGCGATCGTGCGCCGGATCGAGGCCTTCCGCCGCACGCGCGAGGAACGCGCCGCAACCCCTGCGCTCGCCTCCCGCGGTGACGGTCTTGCCCCGCTGCTGCCGTTCGGCGAGGAACAGCACGTCCCGCGCAAGCCTATTGCCTCCATAGACTTGCGCACCGATGCCCTCGGCAGCGTCGTCCACGCATCTGTTGACCCGCCGGGGATGCTCGTCGGCAGCCGCGTGTTCACCGCCGATCCTGCTGCACCGGTGCATTGCAATGCCGGCATGGCCATGGCCTTCCGCCTGCGCCAGCCGATCACCGCCGGCGCCTTGGAAATCGAGGGCGCAGAATTCGTCGCCGGCAGCTGGCAGGCCGACGGCACGCCGCTCTTCGCTCCCGATGGCGGGCGCTTCACCGGCTACCTGCTGCGCCTGCGCCGCCCCGTTGCCGCGCACGAAGATCCGGCACCGTCGCCGCATCTCTCGCTTGCCGCCGAGGCCGATCGCTTGCGCCAGTTGCTCCACGAACTGCGCACCCCGATCAACGCGATCCAGGGCTTCGCCGAAATGATCCAGAGCCAGGTCTTCGGCGCCACCCCGCACCAGTACCGCGCCATGGCCGCCAGCATCGCCGCCGACGCCGCGCAGATGCTGGCCGGCTTCGAAGAGATCGAACGGCTCGTCAAACTCGAATCCGGCGCCATCGGCATCGACAGCGGACAGGCCGATGCCACCGCCATTGTCGCCCGCCTGATCGAACAGGTCTCGCCGATCCTGGCCGCCCGCAATGTCCGCCTCGCCGTGGCCATGCCGCCAAGGCCGCTCGCTGTCGCCTTTGCCGCCGACGAGATCGAGCGCAGCGTCTGGCGCCTGCTCTCGGTCGTCGCCACCAGCGTCGCTCCCGCCGAGCGCATGACGATCTCGCTCGACGAACACCCCGGCCGTGCTGCGCTGTCGATCACTCTCCCCGCCTCGCTTGACCGGCTCGATGACGAAGCGCTGTTCGCCCCGGAAGCGCCTGTCGGTGGCGGCGCGCTGGCCGCATCGGCAATGCTCGGCAATGGCTTCGCCCTGCGCCTCGCCCGGGCGGAGTTCGAAGCCGGCGGTGGCTCGCTAAATCGCGAAGGCTCCCGCATCGTTGTCGAGCTGCCGCTCACCGAAGCAGTTCCTGCCGATCGCGCTGCGGGCAAGAACGCGGCATGACCACGGCCCCTCTGTCACCACAGATCCTGCGGTTTCCGGCGCCCGATGACTTCGTCACCTTCGCGCCCGGCTTCGGCACGCGCTTCGTGCTTACGGTCGATACCGAGGAAGAGTTTGACTGGTCCAAGCCGCTCGATCGCACCAGCCACGGCCTTGACCACATTCCCCGCCTCGCCAAGTTCCAGCAGTTCTGCGAAGGTGCAGGCGTCAAGCCGATCTACCTCGTCGATTTCCCGGTGGCGAGCGATCCGCGCGCAGCAGAAGTGCTCGGCGACGCGGTCAGGGCGGGCCGTGCCGAGATCGGCGTGCAACTCCACCCTTGGGTGAGCCCGCCGCATGACGAGCACGTCAATGTCCACAACAGCTTCGCCGGCAATCTCCCCGCCGAACTCGAGCGCGCGAAGTTCCGCAAGCTGCGCGATACCATCGAACAGGCGTTCGGCGTCGGCCCGATGATCTACCGCGCCGGGCGCTATGGCGTCGGCCCCAACACCGCCGCGATCCTGTCGGACTGCGCGATCGCGATCGACACCTCGGTGCGCTCGCGCTTCGATTACAGCTCGACCGGCGGACCCAACTTCCGCGATCATCCCTTGCGCCCATGGTGGATCGACCGGCGCGGTGGCCTGATCGAGATGCCGCTGACCACCGTGTTTGCCGGCCTCCTGCGCCAGCATGGCCCCGCGCTCTATCCGGCGCTGTGGCGCGTTCCCCGCCTGCGCGGCGCGCTCGCACACCTCGGCCTGCTCGATCGCATTCCGCTGACTCCCGAAGGCGTCACGCTCGACGAAGCCCTGACCGGCATCGACATGGCGCTTGATGATCGCCTGCCGCTGCTGGTGTTCTCGTTCCACAGCCCCTCGCTGCGCCCCGGCCTCACGCCCTACGTCCGCAGCGAGGAAGACCTTGACCTGTTCTACGACTGGTGGCGCGGCGTCTTCGCCTACCTCGCCCATCGCGGCGTCGCCCCGGCCAGCGTCCACGAGATCATCGCCGCAGCGCAAGTCTGATCCCGCCACCTTGCCAAGCGCGCCACGTCCCGCTAGCGGAAGTCGCGATGGGCCTGTAGCTCAGTTGGTTAGAGCTGGCCGCTCATAACGGCTAGGTCGCGGGTTCAAGTCCTGCCGGGCCCACCATCACCCCAACCCAGTCTGGCCGTGTTGTGCAGCCAAAGTGGCGGCATCTCACCTTCATCTTCCCCCTTGATGGGGGAAGGATACCGCAGCTTGCGGGCTTGCCCGCTAGCGAAGGTTGGATGGGGGTGACGCGCGCAGGCACCGTGATGGGTTTCAACTCCGCTTGCCTACATGGGCCAAACATGACAGGACCCCGCGCGCCCGATCCAACCTGATTTCCCCCTGATTTTCCCGAAGCGGACGCCAGTCTTTTCCCATGCTTACCATCAACGGCATCACCGTGCGCCTCGGCGGACGCGACATCATTTCCCGCGCCTCGGTAGCGGTGCCGCCACGCGCCCGCGTCGGTCTGGTCGGACGCAACGGCGCAGGCAAGTCCACGCTGGTCAAGGCGATCATCGGCGAGATCGAACCCGACGAAGGCGCCATCGAGATGCCGCGCCGCACCCGCCTCGGCTACCTCGCGCAAGAAGCGCCAGCCGGCAGCGCCACGCCGTTCGAGACCGTGCTTGCGGCCGATGTCGAACGCACCCAACTGCTCGCAGAAGCCGAGACCTGCACCGACCCGAACCGCCTCGGCGATGTCCATGACCGCCTGCTCGCCATCGATGCCTACAGCGCCGACGCACGCGCCGCGCGCATCCTCATCGGCCTCGGCTTCGACGAGGAAATGCAGGCTGCCCCGCTCGACAGCTTCTCCGGCGGCTGGCGCATGCGCGTGGCGCTCGCCTCGCTGCTGTTCTCCGCGCCCGACGTGCTGCTGCTCGACGAGCCTTCGAACCACCTCGACCTTGAAGCGACGCTGTGGCTGGAGAACTTCCTCAAGGCCTATCCCGGCACGCTGCTGCTGATCAGCCACGAACGTGACCTGCTCAACAACGTGGCCGACCACATCGTCCACCTCCACGCCGGCAAGCTCACGCTCTACCCCGGCGGCTACGACAGCTTCGAGCGGCAGCGCAACGAGCGGCTGGCGCAGCAGGCGGCGGCGCGTGCGGCGCAGGAAGCGCAGGCCGACCGGCTCCGCGACTACATCGCCCGCAACTCCGCCCGCGCATCGACGGCCAAGCAGGCGCAGTCGCGCGCCAAGATGCTGGCCAGGATGCAGCCGATCGCGGCAGTGGTCGAGGATCCCTCGCTCAGCTTCGACTTCCCCGATCCCGAGGAACTGCGCCCCCCGCTGATCACGCTCGACCTCGCTTCGGTCGGCTACACTCCCGGCAAGCCGGTGCTGCAGCGGCTCAACCTGCGCATCGATCCGGATGACCGCATCGCGCTACTCGGCCGCAACGGCAACGGCAAGACCACGCTCGCCCGCCTGCTCGCCGCGCAGCTTGCGCCGATGGACGGGGCGATGACGGCGACGGGGAAGATGCAGGTCGGGTACTTCACGCAGTACCAGGTCGAGGAGATCGCCGATGGCGGCACCCCGCTCGAACTGATGACGCGGGCGATGGAGGGCAAGAGCCCCGCCGCCGTCCGCGCGCAGCTGGGGCGCTTCGGCTTCTCCGGCAACCGCGCCACGAGCGCGGTCGGCACGCTGTCAGGCGGTGAGCGCGCCCGCCTTGCCCTCGCCCTCGTCACTCGCGACGCGCCGCACATGCTGGTGCTCGACGAGCCGACCAACCACCTCGACATCGACGCGCGCGAGGCGCTGGTGCAGGCGCTCAATGCCTACAAGGGCGCGGTGATCCTGATCAGCCACGACCGGCACATGGCCGAACTGGTGGCCGACCGCCTGGTCCTCGTCGACGGCGGCACCGCCAAGCCGTTCGACGGCAGCATCGAGGACTACATCGACTTCATCCTCGGCCGCAACCAGCCCAAGACCGACAGCGGCAGCAGCGACACGCAGGCCAAGAGCGGCGGCGCGCAGCAGGACCGCAAGGCGCGGGCCACCGCGCGCGAGACGTACAAGGCGCTGCAGAAAGCCCAGAACGAGGCCGAGAAGCGCGTCGCCAAGCTGCAGGCCGAGCTGGCGCAGATCGACCGCGCGATGTTCGAACCGACAAGCGCCGCGCCGGAATTCGCCAAGCTCACCATGGGCGACCTGTCGCAGCGGCGAGCCAAGGTTGCGCAGGCGCTGGAGGAAGCGGAAGCTGCGTGGCTGGAAGCTGGCGAGGCGCTTGAATCGGCCAGTTGAAGCTCGCCGAGAGTAACGCCGGGGCCGAAGTTCCGCACTTCAGCACGCCGAGGGGTTTACGGGGTTTACACGGTTCAGGGGGGCTTGGCGCTTCCGCTGTTTGCTCGGGCGTGGGCGCAGTCAAGCGGGACCCCGGGTCTCGCCCGGGGTGACGGGGGGATTGGTTCTCCGCCTCCTCCGCCTGCGCCTCTCGCTCCTCCTCGTCCTCGTACCCGAACAGCGCGGCGAGGCGGGTTTCGGTTTCGGCGGCGCGGGTGGCCCAGGTCTGGCGGGCGGCTTGTGCGGCCTCGGCGGTGTAGAGCTTGTGGGCGTCCTGCCAGTCGTCCCAGGCCTCGTCGGGTTCGTCGTCGGTGGGATAGGGGCAGGCGCGCTTGAAGTCCTGTTCGGCTTGGCGCTCGCAAGCGGCGAGGAAGCGTTCGCGGGCCGGGTTGGCAAAGCCGGTGGCGGTGGCGGTGTCCTCTCCCCCGGCGAGCGCGAGGAGCATGTGGTCGAAGTCCTCGGCGAGGTGGTGGACGGCCTTGGGCGCGGCGGCGGCGCGGGCGTCGAGCCGGGCCAGATGGGCGAGCAGCAGCCGCGCGTCGAAGCGCCGGCGCTCGCCCACCGCCTCGCCCCGGAACCAGATCGTCTCGGTGGTGCCATGGAGCGCGCGGGCGGCGAGGACCTGCTCGGCCGCCTCGCGCGCATGGATCAGCGCCGCGTCCCAGCCAGCGGCAAAGGCCGGATCGCGGCGACGGCGGACATAGGCCGTCTGCTGCGACACCCCCGCCACCCGCGCCGCCATGCGCACCTGCCCATGGCGGCTGAGGTGATCGAGAAACTTCGCGATGCGCGTCGGCGTGAACTGGTTGGGGTGGAGGAGTGCGGCTTCCGCCGACGCAAGCGGGAGGGCGCTCCCCTTCTCCTCCCCTCCCGCAGGCGGGAGGGGCTGGGGGTGGGCCTTTCCTTCATCTTCTGTGAAAAACCCAAGTTCGCCTGACGGCGAATGCCCACCGCCCCCCAGTTCGCCTGACGGCGAATGCCCACCGCCCCCCAGTTCGCCTGACGGCGAATGCCCACCCCTAACCCCTCCCGCCTGCGGGAGGGGGACTGACGCCGCGCGCCCCTGCCCCCTCGCGCCAAACGCAGGCAGAGCATCATCGGGCAGCCCGATGTCCCGGCTCGCGGGAATCCATCCCCTGCCGAAGGAGGAAGGCTGATGCGGATCGGCGGCGTGCGACATGGGCGGCTCCCGTTTGGAACGAAACGGGAACTTCTAGGCGAAGATGGGGGGTGTAGGAAAATGGTTTTTAGATTTGTGCAGAGACGCGGGGAAGAAGGGAAGCCGGTTGTAGCGGCTAGCCAGATTTCAATGGCGAGGATTGCTTTTGGCAGCGCTTTTACTCACGCGCCCTTCCTTTGTTGCCAAAACTTCGCAGGCCGCCAGAAGCCGTACCCCGTAACATTGGCTGGCATCTCGTACGAACGCCGGATTGACTAACCATATCCAAAGGGCGCACCCGAAAATTTGAAAAAGCAACAATGCCGCAGCAGCCTCATTAAGGCCATTAGCATCACCTTCGTATATCATAAGCGTTACATTTATGATTATTGAAATTATCAGAACGGCAATTCCAATTTTCTTAAGTCCTAGTAGATTTCTTCTAAATCCATAAGATCTATTTTCGGAGTGTATTAGGAAGAACTTTTTCTCGTCACGCGTCTTCTCTCGCAACCAAGAGATAGCAGCATCGAATGCTGCATCAGACCCTTGAGGGTCATGGTCTTGCTCTGCCTTAGTCGGCAGAACTATGCCATGGGCTCGGAAGCACTCATGGTAGCGGGCGCGGACCAAAGGTGAAAGTTTTTCGCCATCGTGCCTTAAGATTGCAACTGTGACAGAGCTTCCGAGCTCCCCTTCAGCCTCAATTTTTCGACCCAGCCTGCGTCCCCATTGCATCATCAGCATAGTAATCGCTGCGGAAAATCCTAAGGAGCTTAGGGCAGTCGCAATGTTCATTGCATTTGGCAGCCACACTGAAATCAATGCAAAAATCGGTAGGGTGCATAACAACGCAGGATATGCCTGCGCCGTCCTCTCGTACTGATTAAAGCCTATCGAGAATGACTGCTTCAAAACCAACTCTCCACATGTTCATGGAACGGGCCTGAAGAAACAGGGCCAATGCTAGGCCGCTTGGCATAACCATGACGCCAGTTTAGCAGTTCCCCCTTCGTTGCCGCCCAATTATAACCTCTCCGCGTAACTGCTCACGAGGTTGGCAGAAAATGGTTGCGCGGTGACTCGGAGTTTGATTCACCCTTGGGATGGCCCCACCCCCGCTTCATGTGCTGAGCGAAGCTGAGAAGAACGAGCTTCTGCTTGCGC
>NZ_JADQDC010000012.1 GCF_015694345.1 Novosphingobium jiangmenense | reverse complement strand
GATACCGTTCCGTCACAGGCACTGCACGCCTCTCTGGCCAGTCCGCACTCAGCGCAATCCGCGATCTCGTCGATGGACGCTTCGCCGTCGCTTGATCGGCATCAGTGCCAACCACCTGAGCAGTTACCTCTCCGCAGCAACGCATTCGTCACTGATCTGTACGGCTTTTTGGTACACAGCTTTGCAGCGGAAATTATAGCCCAACCCCGCGTAATATCCGCGTCATCTACTCTTGGGCCCAATATCTGATCTAAAAGCTTCGGACCGACATTGTGTCTTGAACCATGATGCGGCACTTGCACAACCGTTGGCGAGGTTATGTTTAAGCCGAGTTGCCCCGCTGCATAAATCGCTTCGTCGAGCGCGCCTACACCAGCATCTCCTGTGAGCAGTATCCGATTTCCGCCTACGTTGCCGAACAACACAACGCTGGACTCGTTCGGGACGCTAGTCGCATCCGGCTTCGGGTCTTGCAGAGTCTCGACATCCCATGTTTCAAAAAAAGAGTAGACCGAAGTTGTTACTGTCCGGAAAGCCTCTAAGGCTGCCTCTACAATGGGTTTAGCCGTTGGTGTTTGGTCCATCTGCGGCACCAATGTAAGATATCTGTCGAGAGTTGGCGCGAGCACATGAAAAGGCCCGATGAGCCGTCCTGCGAAGGGTTCACAAAGCTCGACTCCGTATTCTTCCGCAAGATCACAAAGGTCCGAGATCACGGAGAAGCAGTTATTCCGTAGGTGGCCGGATAGGTTGGGGTCGGTCCAGTTACCTTTGAACTGCGGATTAAGGCGTTCCGCATGTAGCCAAGGTTGGTGCACCCATAACCTTCGAACCGGTAATTCCTTAATCAGTGTTCTCAAACCGGACGCATGGTCACCGTCCGAATGAGTGCAGACCGCATCGTCGATAATGACATCTTCGCCATAATTGACTTTTAGGTGATCGACCAAAAGCCGACCAGCAGCAAGATCGCCTCCATCGACGACCATGAATTTCTCCGTTATCTCATCGCCGTAACGGATAGCGATTGCATCTCCGCTTTTCTGCAATTTCCCAACGGGCAGAAAATCGATCTCGATCCTCGTAACGGCCATGATTCCCCCTTTTACGTGTATCTGGAGATCATTGTACGAGGTTCAAGTAATGAAAATCCTTTCTTGTGCATGTGGCGTAAGAAGCTCACTGCTGCCTGCTTCGTTCAGTGAGTTTGATACCTTCCAAGCGCTGCAAGGGATCGCCAGTTTCAGACCAAGCTGATTTCTGACAAACTTGTGTGGGATTACGATGACAACTTACTCAATCCTCGAAATCCACCGACGCTCCCACCGCGACCTAAGCCTTCGCTTCGTCATTCCCGCGCAGGCGGGAATCCAGTTGAGAGTTGGTGCTCTCCGCTTGCGGCTGTTGGCGCTTGATGGGCTGGTGTGTGGCGCTCTGGGTTCCCGCCTTCGCGGGAATGACGACCCTTTGTAAGCGGAATCACGAAGTGGGGTAGCGCTTCCTTGTGCCTACCCGTCCACCATCCTGCGGATGGTCCCCCTCCCCCCGTGGGGGAGGAAGGTGCTTATAGCGTGCCCGACACGCCGATGATGGCGCAAGCCAGCGTCAACAGGCCGAGGCGGGGCCAGGAGGCGGGTTCGCCCTGGAGGAAGACGGCGATCAGGATCACGATCAGCGGGACCGTCGCGGCGAGGATCGGCATCAGCATGCTGAGCGGGCCGCCTTCGCGGATCAGCGTCGCGAGAGCATATAGCGAGACGGCGTAGGTCAACCCGCAGGCGGCGGTCCATGCCGCATTGGTGAAGCCCTCCGTCCGCCCGAGCATCAGCGAGCCGCCGACCTGACCCGCCGCGCAGAGCGCAAACAGCATGACGACGCGAGCCGTGAGGCCGGTTGCGGTTTCCATGGTATCCCCTTCCGTCCGTTCTGGCGCGAAGGCTAGAGCATCGGCGGGGGAAAGAGACTGGCGGTTTGGCGAGGGTGGGCTGTGGTGGGTCACCCCCTTCCGACCTTCGCTAGCGAGCAGGCTCGCAAGCTGCGGTATCCTTCCCCCATCGAGGGGGAAGGTGTGAGTGGCGGTCTTGGGTGCCCTTCCCCCTTGATGGGGGAAGGATACGGAGGCTTGGCAGCTTGTCTGCCTGGGCGGAGTTGGATGGGGGTGGTTGGCGTTGGTGAGGCTGACTGCACCTCATTCTCGCTCCGTCATCCTGAACTTGGTTCAGGATCCATCTTGCCGATCGGGCCTCGGCTTTTGGGGAGGGATGGACCCTGAGCCGCAGGCCAGCGAAGCTAAACGAGTTCAGGGTGACGGGGCTTTGGATTTCAGGTCCTCTTTTGCCGTGGGTGCCCCTCCACCATCTTCGATGGTCCCCCTCCCCGGTTCGGGGAGGAATTAGCGCTTCAGCAACGGCGCGAGGTAATGGCCGGTGAAGCTGCGTTTGTTCTTCGCCACCTGTTCGGGGGTGCCTTCCGCCACGATTTCGCCGCCTCTTACGCCGCCTTCGGGGCCGAGGTCGATCAGCCAGTCGGCGGTCTTGATCACGTCGAGGTTGTGTTCGATCACGACGACGCTGTTGCCCTGGTCGACGAGGCGGTGGAGGACTTCGAGGAGCTTGCGGACGTCCTCGAAGTGGAGGCCGGTGGTGGGTTCGTCGAGGATGTAGAGGGTCTGCCCGGTGGAGCGGCGGGCGAGTTCCTTGGCGAGCTTGACGCGCTGCGCCTCGCCGCCCGAGAGCGTGGTGGCCTGCTGGCCGACCTTGACGTAGCCCAGGCCCACTTCGTTGAGCATGTGCATCCGGTCACGGATCGGGGGGACGGCCTTGAAGAACTCCTCGGCGTCCTCGATCGTCATGTCGAGCACGTCGGCGATGGAGTGGCCCTTGAACTTCACCTCGAGCGTTTCGCGGTTGTAGCGCTTGCCCTCGCACTCCTCGCAGGTGACGTAGACGTCGGGCAGGAAGTGCATCTCGATCTTGATCAGGCCATCGCCCTGGCACTTCTCGCAACGGCCGCCCTTGACGTTGAAGCTGAAGCGGCCGGCCTTGTAGCCGCGCGCGGCGCTCTCGGGCAGGCCGGCAAACCAGTCACGGATCAGGGTGAAGGCGCCGGTGTACGTGGCGGGGTTGGACCGGGGGGTGCGGCCGATCGGCGACTGGTCGATCTCGATCACCTTGTCGCAATTCTCGAGCCCGGTGACGCGATCGTGCGCGCCCGCGATCACGCGCGCGCCGTTCAGCGTGCGGGCGGCGACGGCGTGGAGCGTGTCGATGGTGAAGCTCGACTTGCCCGAGCCGGAGACGCCGGTGACGCAGGTGAAGGTGCCCAGCGGGATCTTCGCGCTGACGTTCTGGAGGTTGTTGGCGCGGGCGCCCTCGACGCTGATGAACAGGCCGTTGCCCTTGCGGCGCGTGGCCGGGACCTCGATGCGGCGGGCGCCGGTGAGGTACTGGCCGGTGAGGCTGTTGGGGTTGCTGAGGATATCGTCCAGCGTGCCCTGCGCGACGATCTCGCCGCCGTGGACGCCCGCCCCGGGGCCGAGATCGACGACATGGTCGGCGGTGCGGATGGCGTCCTCGTCATGCTCGACGACGATCACCGTGTTGCCGAGGTCGCGCAGGCGCTTGAGGGTTTCCAGCAGGCGGTCGTTGTCGCGCTGGTGGAGGCCGATGGAGGGTTCGTCGAGCACGTAGAGCACGCCCGAGAGGCCCGAGCCGATCTGGCTGGCGAGGCGGATACGCTGGCTCTCGCCGCCCGAAAGGGTGCCGGAGGTGCGATCGAGGTTGAGGTAATCGAGGCCGACGTTGTTGAGGAAGCCGAGGCGCTCGTTGATTTCCTTGAGGATGGCCTTGGCGATCTGGCTCTGCTGGCTGGTGAGCTGGCTGTCGAGCGCGCCGTACCATTCGACCGCGGCGGCGACGGAGAGGCGGGTGACCGAGGAGATATCGCGGCCCGCGACCTTGACCGACAGCGCCTCGGGCTTGAGGCGCTTGCCCTCGCAGGTTTCGCAGGGCTGCGCGGTCTGGAACTTGCCGAGTTCCTCGCGCATCCACGCAGATTCGGTTTGCAGCATGCGGCGGTTGAGGTTGCCGATCACGCCTTCGAAGGCCTTGTTGACGGTGTAGGACTTCTTGCCATCGATGAAGGTCAGGGGCACGGCCTTGCCGGCGGTGCCGTAGAGGATGACGATCTTGACCTCTGCGGGAAGCGCGTCCCACGGCGTATCGAGGCTGAAGCCGAAATGCGCGGCGAGGCTGGCGAGGACCTGCATGTAATAGGGCGACGGCGGATTGCTCTTCGCCCAGGGGACCACGGCGCCCTGCTTGAGGCTGAGGTTCTCGTTCGGCACGACAAGCTGCGGATCGAACAGCAGCTTTTCGCCGAGGCCATCGCACGCCGGGCACGCGCCCTGGGGGGCGTTGAACGAGAACAGGCGCGGTTCGATGGTCTCGATGGTGAAGCCGCTGACAGGACAGGCGAACTTTTCGGAGAAGACGATGCGGTTGGCGGGCAGGCCGGTTTTCTTCATGCCGCCCTTCCCCTTGGCTTCGGCCTCCTCCTCGCGGCCGGGGACGGGGCCATCGGCGAGATCGACGTAGGCGAGGCCGTCGGCCAGCTTGAGGGCCTGTTCGAAGCTGTCAGCCAGGCGGGTCTGGATACCGTCACGCACGGCGATGCGATCGACCACCACCTCGATGTCGTGCTTGAGCTTCTTGTCGAGCGCGGGGGCATCCTCGATCGGCATGATCTCGCCGTTGATGCGGACGCGGGTGTAGCCGGCCTTCTGCCATTCGGCGAGTTCGCGGCGGTATTCGCCCTTGCGGCCGCGCACGACGGGGGCGAGCAGATAGGCGCGGGTGCCTTCGGGCAGCGCCATGACGCGGTCGACCATCTGGCTGACGGTCTGCGCGGAGATCGGCTCGCCGGTGGCGGGGCTGTAGGGAATGCCGATGCGCGCCCAGAGCAGGCGCATGTAGTCATAAACCTCGGTGACGGTGGCGACGGTCGAGCGCGGGTTGCGGCTGGTGGTCTTCTGCTCGATGCTGATGGCGGGCGAGAGGCCGTCGATATGCTCGACGTCGGGCTTCTGCATCATCTCGAGGAACTGCCGCGCATAGGCGCTGAGCGATTCCACGTAGCGGCGCTGACCCTCGGCATAGATCGTGTCGAAGGCGAGGCTCGACTTGCCCGAGCCCGAGAGGCCGGTGATGACGATCAGGCTGTCGCGCGGGAGATCGACGTCGATCCCCTTGAGATTGTGTTCACGAGCGCCCCTCACCCGAATCTGGGGGACGGAAATGGTAGTGAGAGACATGCGCGGCAGTGTTCCATATTTGTTCGGGTTTCGCAAGGGATTCGGGCGCGGAGTCCCCCTGCCCTTCGCGGGATCACCTGCCATGTGGGGAGTGGCGGCGGAGGGGGCAAGATGGGCTTTGGGGGCATGGTCCATGCATCACGCCAGCGGTGCCGAGCGTATGGGGGAGCATAGCGTACAGATCATTCAAAAAAGCCGCCGATGTGGTCAAATAAGAGTTTCGCAATCGATGCAAATCTCTGTTACGTTACGGACATACGGGGGACATCGACATGAGATTCGCAACTATTGGTGCTGTTTCATTGGGCATGATCGTCAGCGGGTGTGCTGAGAAAGACAGCATATTTCATGATCGCGCAGTAAAGCCCGGGACTGAGCCTCATGTCATAACAGTGGATGCTAAACAGCGGTCAGTCCTGTTTGTTCCGGTCAAGAGTCCGGAAAGCGAGACCTCTTCGCAAGTCACCACCAACAACTTTGTCGAAGGAACTTCTTCCGACGGACAAAAAGGACCTGTCCCACGACAAACAGTTACCGCGTCCAGAACTAAAGTTGGCGAGGCGTTAAATTGGCGCCTTTGCGCGGAAGCGGCTCCGGATGTGTTCAGCGCGCTGGCGACGAGCGCAAGCGGCGAAGCTTCGACGGACGGCAAGACATCATTTGGAGCAAAGTTCGGGCTGAGCTCCGCAGAGACCGCCGCGACGATCGGCAGGACACAAGCCATCAACATGCTGCGAGAATCGATGTACCGGACCTGCGAACGGTATCTGTCCGGCGCGATCAGCAAGACGATATTCGTGACGCAGGCTGCGCGTGACCAGCGCTCGATGATAGCATTTCTGGCGATCGAGCAGCTGACCGGCGCGGTAAAGCCCCCGGCTACGATTATCTCCGGACCTGCTACGTCTTCCGCACTGGGCGCCGGGGCTGAAGCCGTGAAGCTTGTGGCCGACTTCCGCAAGAGTGCGATCGATGCGGCAACCGCACAGTCAAAGGCGCAAACAGACTATGACGCCGCACTGAAGAAGGCCGATTGCGAGAAGAACGACAAGCCTGCCGAAGATGCCGACGATCAGGCCATTGCCGACTTCAAGGCTTGCCTCGACGCCAAATCCACGCTTGCGGACAAGAAGTCCGCAAATGAGAAGGCGCAGACCCAACTCGATCAGGCGCTGAAGATGGGTGCAGCCACAGGTACGCTGGCAGAAGCGGCGACCCAGGCAGGACAGACCAATCCAGGCGGAGGAGCTGCGGCCAGCGCCGTGAGCGAGCATCTTGCGCAGGCCGTGACGTCCATTGTCACTGCTTCAAACATCAATGAAGCACTGATGTTCTGCATCGGCTATTTCAGCGATACCGCTTCGGCCCGCAATGACGCACTATCGGACGGTTGCCGACAAGTTCTGGTCAACAGTGCTTCGGCAGATGCTGAAGCCACCAAGAAACTCTCGTTCCTGCCGGACAGTGCGGGCAGCAAGATCCTCGACAAAATTCCACTAGACAATCCGCAGCCAAGCATTGCGCGCGTGAAGGAGGCACTGAAGGCACTCGGCCAGAAGCCCTCACCCGCAAATGTCATTCGTGTCACGACAAATCAGGACCCTGCCTTGAGCGCTGCGGTACTAGCCTACATCAACGCAAAGTATCCATGATGGGAGTGAGAACATGGAAACGATGGTCATTCACAACGTTACCAAGGAAGCGCTGCCAAAGTATCGTGAGCTTGCCAAGGCACTCGGCGGACAGATGACCAGCATCGCACCCGAGCCAGACGGTGAATTCACGGTCGTGATCATAGTGCCGAGCGAATAAGAACCGCCACGATCGCCGAAACGCCCGAGCGACACGCCGGGCTGCCAACGCCCCGTCGCAAGTTGGATTGCGGCGTGGCGCCTAACCGACGATGGCTTCCCCGACTGCGGGAGGATCGTTAAAATGAATTTGCGGACAATCTGCAGCGCGCTGGCGCTTGGCCTGGTCATTCTGCCGTGTGTAGCCCTCGCCGACGACCCGCTGGACCCGCAGATGCGCACGCAGGCGGCGCGGGAGCGGGATCGGGCGATCATTCGCAAGCTCAACCAGCAGGAACTGGCGCGGGTGCGCGAGCGGGATGCGCGCTATGCCCAAGGCTGGGCGGACTGGCGGGAGCATAACCGGCGCGAGGATGTTGCCCGAGGGGCGCAAGCCGCTCGCAATGCCGATCGCGACTATGCCGAGGCGCGCGATGACTACGAACAGCGCTTGGCAGAGTGGCGCCGCGCCGTCGCTGCCTGTCGCGAGGGGCGCTACGAATACTGTGCAAGGTGAATCGCGGGAGCGTTGAGACTCCTTGACCGGTGCAGGCGCGCCGCACGATATCCACGGGAAGCTGGCCGCCGCCTGCGACGGCATCTGCAGACACCAAGGCACGGATTGTGCGAAGTTTTTCGTCACTCATGTGACGGGAAGCACAATCTCGTCGGGAAAACACGTAGCTTTGTCGAAACCATACAATTGCGCGTTACGAAACTTTGCTAGGCCCCTCTTACCAAAGTTATGAGGTTCAGGGCCGGTCACCATGGGTGTCGAGCAAACATTTCCGGTAAAGCCACCTGCGCAGAGCCTGTTCTGCCGGAGCGCCGCTGCGCGCGAGGATCGGCCGGCGATCTCGATGCGGGTGCGCGAGAGCTTTGCGACATACTTCGCGGCGGACTTTGCAGCGGCGATGACCGAGCATTGCCACGAGAACGACGAGGTTGCGCCGACGGCAGCTTGATTGTTCGACAGGCTCAGGATGATCCTTCGACAGGGTCAGGATGAGCGGTCGGGGACAGTGTTTTTTTGCTGTGAGTGCCCCTCCACCATCTTCGATGGTCCCCCTCCCCGTGCCGGGGAGGAATTTACAGGGCCAGCGCCCTGTGGCCAGTTTCGCCGAGCCAGCGGGCTTTCAGATTCCAGACTTGAGCGACGAAGTGTTCGGACAGGGCCTCCTGCGGCGGGCCTTGGGCAATTAGCTTCCCCGAATCGAGGACGATGACGTGATCGGCGTGGTTCATCGCCAGCGCGAGATCGTGGACGACGAGGACGACGCCCGTGCCCTCCTGCGCCAGGGCGCGCAAGCGGCGGATGAGGGCCTGCTGATGGGCAAGATCGAGCGCGGCGAGCGGTTCGTCGGCGAGAATCCAGTGCGGCTCGGTGGCAAGCACGCGGGCAAGCAAGGCGCGGGCGCGTTCGCCTCCGGACAGGGTGGCCAGGGCGCGCTCTGCCAGTGGTTCGAGCTGCATCGCGGCGATGGCCTGTTTCACGGCCTCGGCGTTCTCGGCAGCGCTGGTGCGGTGCGGCAGGCGGCCGAGGCCTACGAGGGTACGGACCGAGAGGTTCCACGCGACCTCTCCCGCTTGCGGCAGGTAGCCGATGCGGCGGGCTCGCTCCTGCCTGACCAACTGCGCGAGGGGCTGGCCATCGAGGGTGACGGTGCCGGTGGTGGGCGCGTGCAGTCCTGCGAGGGCCGCAAGCATCGTGGACTTGCCCGCGCCGTTGGGGCCGACGATCGCAGTGACGGTGCCGGCGCGCAGTTGTGTGGTAACCTCGTGGAGGCGATGGGGGATGGTGAGGCCCAGGGCTTCTAACATGGTGCTTCGAGCATCAGGCCAGCTCCCGCCGCAGCTTGAGGAGGAGGCGCAGGAAGAACGGGGCTCCGGCGAGGCTTAGAGCGATGCCGAGGCGCAGTTCGCCGCCTTGCAGGGGGAGAATGCGGCAAAGGCAATCGGCGACGAGCAGCAGGAGCGCTCCGGCAAGAGCCGAGGGGAGAAGCGTGGCGGAGGGGCGCTGGTCGGTGAACGGGCGGACGAAGTGCGGGACCATCAGGCCGACGAAGCCGATCATGCCTGCCACCGCGACGCCGCTACCGACGATCAGGCCGATGGCGAGGATCATCAGGGCGAGCAGGCGGGCAGGTTCGACGCCAAGCGAGCGCGCGGCGGCCTCACCCAGAGCCAGCGCGTCGAGCGCGGGGGCGGCGCGCCACAGGGCGAGGAGGCCGAGCAGGGTCAGCGGGGCGGCAAGGCGCACTTCGTGCCAGCCGCGATCGGCGAGTGCGCCCATCAGCCACGTCACGATCTCTGACAGGGCGAAGGGATTGGGCGAGAGGCTGATGGCGAGGCTGGTCAGCGCGCCGGCGAGGCTGGCGATCATCATGCCCGCGAGCGTGAAGAGGGCGATGCCACCGCTGCGTCCGGCGATGAGGGCGAGCAGGGCCATCGCGCCCGCCGCTCCAGTGAGGGCGAAGAGCGGGAGGGTGACGGCCTGGATTTCATAGCCGGTGTAGAACGAGAGGACGGCGCCCAGAGCTGCGGCAGGCGCGATGCCGAACAGGCCGGGGTCGGCCAGGGGGTTGCGCAAGTAGCCCTGCATGGCTGCGCCTGCCGCGCCGAGGCCGGAGCCGAGGATGAGCGCGAGGAGTGCGCGGGGGAGGCGCAGTTCCATGAGGATCGCGGTGGCGTTGGGGACCGGGGGGCCGAAGGGGTCTATCCACACCTGTCCGGCAAGGAGCGAGAGCGGGAGGGTTATGGCGAGGGCGGCAAGGAGAACGATGACGGGGCGGGTCATTGCGGGTGCCCCTCCACCATCTGCGATGGTCCCCCTCCCCGTGGCGGGGAGGAATTGCGGATCTGCGCCAGCCTTTGGGCGGCGGCGATCAGGGTGGGGCCGCCGCAGTAGAGGAGTTTGGGATTGAGGGTGGCGCGGCGGGTCTTGTTAAGCGCCTTGAGGGCGGGGTGCGACAGGACGCGGTCGTCGCCTTTTCCGGTCTCGGCGGTCTGGCCTGCAACCAGGATCAGTTCGGGCGGGTCGGCGAGCATCTTTTCGAGCGGGAGCAGGTCGGCCTGGCCAAGACCGCGCGCGGCGGCGAAGTTGGTGTAGCCGGTGCGGCGCAGGAGGTCGGCGATCAGGGTGCCGTCGCCGGGGACCATGCCGCCGGATTGCCAGACGACGGTCTGGATCGGCCTTGCGCCGGGTGGTGGAGCGGCCTCGGCGAGTGCTGCATCGATGCGCGCGATCAGCGCTTCGCCGCGGTCGGGGTGGCCGGAGAGCGTGGCGATCTGGCGGATCTGGTCGCGGCTGGCCTCGATGGTGCTGGCCATGCCGAGGGTCTCGAGCCGCAGGCCGAGGCGCTTGTAGGCGCTGGCGGTGGCGGGATCGATGAAGGTGCTGCCGAGGACGAGATCGGGCTTGAGCGCGAGCACTTCCTCGACCGTGCCGCGCGTTGCCGGAAGGACAGCGGCGAGGTTCTCGTCCATCGAGGAGGAGCGCGGGTCCTTGCTGTAGTGCGAGATCGCGAGGATCTGCGAGGGGTCAGCGACTTCGGCAAGGATTGCGTCGGTGCAGGGATTGAGGCTGACGATGGTAGGGTGCGGGGCTGCGCGGGGTTCGGGGGTGGCCTTGCCTTGGGGGATGCAGCTGGCGGTGAGGAGTGCTGCGAGCAACACCACCCCCCGGCCCCCTTCTCCAAAGAGGAGGGGGAGAGGTTTGCGTGGCGCTTTGGGAGCGCGTGTTGCCATCAGTACTTCGCGCGGATGCCGATGTAGGCGCTGCGGCCCCAGGTGCCGTAGTCGGCGACGGTCTGGTACTTCACGTCGAACAGATTCTCGACGCGGCCGTAGAGTTCGACCTTCTCCGTAAGGGGGAAGCTGGCGCGCACGGTGGTCAGCGCGTAGCCATCGAGGCGGCGGGTGTTCGACGCGTTGTCAAAGCTGTCTCCCACGAGGCGCAGGTCGGCCCCGAGGGTGAGGCCTGCGAGCGGTGTTGTCCAGTCGCTCGACAGGGTGAGCGCGTGGGCGGGACGGCGGGCGAGGTCCTTGCCGAAGTTCGCTGTGCCGCGCGTGCGGTTCTCGGTTTCGAGCCAGGTATAGGCCGCCTGCAGGTGCAGCGTGTCGGTGGGACGCGCGCCGAGTTCGGCTTCGACGCCCTGGGCGCGGGCGAGGCCGACGTTGTCGTAGAGGCCGAACGGGCGCGTGGCGCAGGCGTTGAGACTGGCGCAGGAGACGAAGGTGATCAGGTTGCGGCTGTCGCGGCGGAAGACGGTGACGGCGGCGTGGAACTTGCCATAGGGCGCGCCCCATTCGAGGCCGGCGTCATAGGACTTGCTGCGTTCGGGGTTGAGCGCGGCGTTGCCGTAGTTCGAGAGCAACTGGTAGAGCGTGGGGGCCTTGAAGCCTTCGCCGTAGCTGGCGCGCAGGCGCAGGTTTTCGGCCAGCTTGAACGAGCCATTGGCGCCGAAGGTCCATGCCGTGCCGAAGCGGCTGTGGTCGTCGATGCGGACCCCGGCGGCGATGCTGGCGCGGTCGGTGCTCCAGCCGAGCAGGGCGTGGCCGCTGGTCAGGTTGGCTTTCGCCTCGGCGTCGAACGTACCGGAGAAGCGGGTCCATTCGCTGTCGCCGCCGAAATCGAGCGTGAAATCGGCGGGGAGGTTCAGGCGTCCGGTCAGGTCGACGCGTTCGGAGCGGCCCTTGTAGCCGTACGATGGGTCGGTGCCGAAGGTCGGGTCGAAGTAATCGCGCTTCGTGTCGGACAGGGCGAAGCCGGTGTTCAGCGTGAGATCGCTGCCGGTGTAGCGCAGGCCGACGCGGCCCGAGGCCTGGCGGGTGGTCTGGTACTCGGGAGTGTCGGCAAAAGTGTAGTTCGGCGCGGGGTAGCCGTCGATGTCGGTGCGGGTGTCGGCGTAGCGGGCACTGGCGACGATTGCGAGGTCCTGCGTGAGGTTGACGCGGCCCCTGCCCCCGACGCGCCACTGGCGGAAGCCGTCGGGCTCTGCGCCGACCGCTGCGGCCGAGACGCCATCGCTGCGGCTATAGCCGCCGTTGAGGGTGAGCGCGCCGAAGTCTGACGACAGACCGGCGGCGGCGTCCGCAAGGTAGCTGTCGTTGGCGCCGAGTTCGGCGCTGGCTTCGATGCCGTTGAGATCGCGCGACTGGACGGCGATGACGCCGCCGATGGCCGCAGAGCCCCAGACGATCGAGTTGGAACCGCGCAGGACGTCGATGCGCTCGACGCCGCCGGGGGTGAGCGTGCCGAAATCGAAACCGCCCGAGGGGGCCGAGACGTCTTCGAGGCGGACGCCGTCGACGAGGACGAGGACCTGCTCTGCATCCGAGCCGCGCAGGCGCACGCCGGTGAAGCTGCCGGGGCCGCCGTTGCGGGTGACGGTCAGGCCGGGGACGCGTTCGAGGACGCGGGTGATGTCGGGGCCCTGGATCGACTGGATTTCATCTGCCGTAATGACGGTGACGGGCTGGCCGACCTTATCGAGGCTCGTCTGGCTGCCGGTGGCTATGACGGTGATCGATGCCGGGTCGATCTTGTAGTCAGCCACCACGACATCATCGGCCCCTTGCGCAAAGGCGGGCGCGGCAAGAGCGAGGGCGGAAACGGAAAGCAGGTACTTCTTCACAGGACACAACTCCGGCCACGAACGGTTGATGCCGTTCATGGCGAGAGGTGCGCTGGGCCATGCAATTGGCGCGCCTCGTCGCGTGCGCCCGGTACACCCCGCCCGGCCGCGGAACGACTACCATCGGCAGGTTTCCTGGCTCCCGGGTCATCGCTCGTCGCCCGCCTTCCCAGTGCAGGCGGACCTGCTCCAGTGGCATTCTGGGCGACGCGCTCTCCGGTTACAGTTGCGGGGGCAGCGCCGGATTGGAACCGGCTTCCCTCTTAGCCCGGGTTAGCGGGCACCGTTGGCGTCGGCGGCGGAACTAGCGGGAACTTTGCTGCGCTGCAAGATCGGATATGCCCTTCGGGGCAGGTTTGCAGGACGCCGTTCCCACTTCGTCATTGCGAGGAGCGTAGCGACGAAGCAATCCAGAGCGTTGTCCAAACCGCTCTGGATTGCTTCTCCCGCTTCGCGGGCTCGCAATGACGATGGATGAAGCCACATGCAGGTTAACCGGATCGCAGGGGCTTGTGCCGCATCGGGACAGCGGGAAATGCGGCCGTGCGCGGGGGCGCGCAAGGGTTTAGCGCAATTGAGGATTTTCAGGATTCTGCCCAGCCCCATGCCTCTCGAGCTTGCCTATCAGCCGATCGAACTGCCTGCCGTGGCAGCGTCGACCGCTGGCGAGCTGCGACCGCGCGACTTTGCCGCGCGCATCCGGCGGCGGGATATGCGCTCGATCCGCCGTGCCCTGCGCGCGCCGTCGCTGCTGCGGCAGCGGCTGGGCGGCGTGGCGATGTTCGGGGTGCTGGGGCTGCTGCTCGGGCCAACCGGATGGGGCGAGCCGGGGGGCGTTCATGCAGCGGTCGCACGTGCGCAGATGGCGGGGTTGCAGCCGTTCGAGCGCGGGGGTGACAGCTTTCCGGGTTCGGCGTTCTACTGGCTCGATACCAGCGACAGCGGGCTGATCGCGCCGACCGAGGCGCAAGCAAAATGGGATCAGAGCCATTCGGATGCCGAGATCCTCTCGGCGCGACCGGTCTCGGCGGCGGGATCGAGCGAGGATCGCTGGCGGGCGCTGCAGTGCCTGACGGCGGCAGTCTATTACGAAGCGGCGAGCGAGCCTGACGCAGGGCAGCGCGCGGTGGCGCAAGTGGTGCTGAACCGCGTGGCGCATCCGGCCTGGCCGAATACGGTGTGCGGCGTGGTCTATCAGGGATCGGAGCGGCCGGGGTGCCAGTTCTCGTTCGCCTGCGATGGTTCGCTGGCGAGGAAGCCGATGAAGGCGTTCTGGGACCGGGCGCGGCGCGTGGCCGCCGATGCACTGGCCGGATACGTCTATGCGCCGGTGGGATTGGCGACGCATTACCATACGACGGCGGTGCATCCCTACTGGGCGCCGAGCCTATCGTTCATCGGCACGATCGGCGCGCACCGCTTCTATCGCTGGGCGGGCGCAGCGGGGCGTCCGGCGGCGTTTACGGCGCGCTATTTCGGGGGCGAGCCGCTTGCCGCGCCGCATCCGCGCACGTGGACGCCCTCGCCCGTCGACATTGCCGATCCGCTGGCGCTGGAAAAGGCGTTCGAGGAAGGGCGGATTGTGGCGCCTGTTGCTGCGGCGACGGTTGCTCCGGCGGCGGCGGTTCCGCAGGCTGCGGCGCAGCAGAGCCTTGTCCGGCCGCAAGTGCTGCCGGGGGTGAAGGCGGGCGCGACCAGCGCGCCGGTTTCAGGCAGCGGCTCGGTGCTGCCGGGCTATGAGAACGCGAACAAGTGGATCGCGCAGCCGGGGGCTTGAGGCGGCAAGCCGCTTTTGGGCCTGATCAGAGTTCGGCGTAACGACCGGGATTGGTGGGAAGCGGACGTTTGGGTTGATGAACAACCGACAGGCGTCGCACCTGCTGCAACGGCACTATCCGGTCGCAAAGTGGGGTAATCGCTCGCAGGAATTTCAGCACTACGCCACAAATATGGAAGCTGGGGGCGCAATGGCCAATGCGAATAGTGCAGCCACCGTCCATCTGCTTCCGCGCAGTTGGAGGGCAAGTGCTACCACAAACATCGCTACCAGCACCGCAAAGTAAATATGCTGGATACGCTCAACATTTGCAAAGCAGGCAGCAACTTCATCCTGTCTCTCGTTGAGTTGGCACTCGGCCATAAATAGCACTGGTAGAGGCCAGAGGGCGAAAAGGGTTGCCGCCAACAATCCTAGCGTGAAGCTGAACGGTTTCATGATACGGGAGTACACACTTCTCTGCTTGGTTGGCAATGTCGGCGTGTCCGGAACGGCAACTTCTGGGCGCAATCGGCCATTCGAAGTCGCCCCCGCATACTACCCGCGATTGTCGAACTTGCGCACTTCAATCGCAGCTTCATCGAACCCATCAAGCAGGCGCGCATTCACGCCCATCTTGCCGAAGTCTTCGCCGAGAGTGTCCCAGTGGGTGCCGCAGCCGCAGGTGGGGCAGTGGTGGATGCCGATCATGCGGTCTCCCCAGATGTAGGCCTTGGTCTCGCCGGTGATGCGGACCGTCTCGGGCGGATAGTAGGCGGTGCGCCACGCGGTGCGGCGGCAGAGCGAGCAGTTGCAGTCGGCCACCCACGCAGGCCACTCGGGCAGTTCGATCTGCACATTGCCGCAGTGGCAGCTTCCGCGAACCGGCATCTCTGGCGCCTCCCCCAAGCGTTGGCGCGGATGCAAGCATGTCTGCCGGAGGGCGTAAAGCTCCATCCATCGCAAAAGTCATTCAGGACGGGTGGTTATCGGTTCCTTTACCGTGTCGTCACACACACTCTTAGCGCAGCAGGGTTTAGGACGGGGGCGTGGAGAACGGCACCGATTGTCCCCGGCGCCGTCAGAGAGTTGAGGTACCATGCTGCGTTTTGCGCCCCGTTACGGCATCATTTCCCCCTGTCTTTCGCGGCAAGTCCAGGCGCGACACTTGCGGGCGGTGAACGACAATGGTGCGCGTTCGCTCTGTCATGACGAGGCGCTGGATACGGCGCTGCGGCTGTTTGCGGCGCATGGCTTTTCGGCGGCGGCACGGGCCCGCGATGCGGCGGTGATTGCCGAGCGCAGCGGGGAGCCGGGCCGGGTGGAATTCTGGGTCGAAGTCTGCGCAACGCTCGACCGGCGGATGGCGCGCGACTTCCTGAAGCGCAAGCGGAGCTGAACACCGCGAGAGATTGCGGAGAGGAAAAACATAAGGGAGCCCCGGTGGAGACGCCGGGGCTTTTTGCTGACCTCGCGCGGTGCCCCGGTGCCCACCCCGCTGCGACTAGGTTCGCCTACGGCTCTCCAAGTCTCGCGGCCCTCCCGCCTGCGGGAGGGCTGGAACGGGTCTTTCAACTCCCCTCCCGCAGGCGGGAGGGGTTGGGGGTGGGCCTTCACAAACACGTCTCTTGCTATTGCGAACTGATATCACAAAAAGCCCGGATATAGCCGTTTTTCGCGGTTGCATTCGTGTGCGCGGGAGCCTAGGGCGCGAGTCATTCTGCCAGAACTTTCCTGTCTCGCGGGGCACGGGAGGGACCTGGGCGAAAGCTCTGCTGGCATTTGTATGCTTGTCCCCGCGAACGGGAAAGGACCGTAGAGCATGGCACGCAAGAAGATCGCGCTTATCGGCGCAGGCAATATCGGTGGCACCCTGGCTCACCTCGCCGCCCAGAAGGAACTGGGTGACATCGTCCTGTTCGACGTGGTCGAAGGCGTGCCGCAGGGCAAGGCGCTCGACCTGTCGCAGTGCGGTCCGGTCGAAGGCTTCGATGCCAAGATCACCGGCACCAACGACTATGCCGACATTGCCGGCGCCGACGTGATCATCGTGACCGCCGGCGTTGCCCGCAAGCCGGGCATGAGCCGCGACGACCTGCTCGGCATCAACCTCAAGGTGATGAAGGCCGTGGGCGAAGGCATCCGCGACAACGCGCCTGACGCATTCGTCATCTGCATCACCAACCCGCTCGACGCGATGGTGTGGGCGCTGCGCGAATTCTCCGGCCTGCCGCACAACAAGGTCGTCGGCATGGCTGGCGTGCTCGACTCGGCCCGCTTCAGCACGTTCCTGGCATGGGAATTCGGCGTCTCGATCCGCGACGTGAACACCTTCGTGCTCGGCGGCCACGGCGACACCATGGTGCCGGTCACCCAGTACTCGACCGTCAACGGCATCCCGGTGCCCGACCTCGTCAAGATGGGCCTGTCGACGCAGGAAAAGATCGACGCGATCGTGCAGCGCACCCGTTCGGGCGGCGGCGAGATCGTCGGCCTGCTCAAGACCGGTTCGGCGTTCTATGCGCCTGCCGCCTCGGGCATCGCCATGGCCGAAGCCTACCTCAACGATCAGAAGCGCATCCTGCCTTGCGCTGCCTATGTCGATGGCCAGTACGGCGTTGACGGCCTCTATGTCGGCGTGCCGGTGATGATCGGCGCGAACGGCGTGGAGCAGGTGATCGAGATCGAACTCGACGCCGAAGCCAAGTCGAACCTCCAGGTCTCGGTCGACGCGGTCAAGGAACTGCTGGAAGCCTGCAAGGGCATCGACAGCTCGCTGGCTTGACCCGACACGGATCTGCGCCCTCGCCGGAGCGGGGGCGCAGCAGCCTGATGTTCCGGAGTAATTGATGTCCATTCTCGTCGACAAGAACACCAAGGTCATCACGCAGGGGATGACCGGCAAGACCGGCAGCTTCCACACGCAGGCCGCGCTTGATTACGGCACGCAGATGGTTGGCGGCGTGACGCCCGGCAAGGGCGGCACCAGCCACATCGGCCTGCCCCAGTTCGATACCGTGGCCGAAGCCAAGGCCGTGACCGGTGCGACCGCGTCGTGCGTCTACGTGCCGCCTTCGGGCTGCGCCGATGCCATCCTCGAGGCGATCGATGCCGAGATGGAGCTGATCGTGGCGATCACCGAGGGCGTGCCCGTGCTCGACATGGTCAAGGTCAAGCGCGCGCTGTCGGGCTCGAAGAGCCGCCTGATCGGTCCGAACTGCCCTGGCGTGCTGACGCCCAACCAGTGCAAGATCGGCATCATGCCAGGGTCCATCTTCAAGGAAGGCTCGGTCGGCGTGGTCTCGCGCTCGGGCACGCTGACCTATGAAGCGGTGTTCCAGACCTCGGCCATCGGCCTTGGCCAGACGACCGCTGTCGGCATCGGCGGTGACCCGGTCAACGGCACCAACTTCATCGACGTGCTCGAACTGTTCCTGGCCGACGAGGCGACCAAGTCGATCATCATGATCGGCGAGATCGGCGGCGACGCCGAGGAGCAGGCCGCGCAGTTCCTGATCGACGAGGCCAAGCGTGGCCGCAAGAAGCCGATGGCCGGCTTCATCGCGGGCCGCACCGCGCCTCCGGGCCGCCGCATGGGCCACGCCGGCGCCATCGTCTCGGGCGGCAAGGGCGATGCCGAAAGCAAGATCGCGGCGATGGAAGCCGCCGGCATCAAGGTCTCCGCCTCGCCCAGCCTGCTCGGCGAGACGCTGGCCGAAGTGCTGAAGGGCTGACGCTAAAAAGCTACCGCCCGGATAGGTTACCTTGCGTAAGGGGCCACCGGGCGGATGCTTGAAGGTTTTCAGGTAGGCCCCGGCAACGGAAACGGCCTGCCGTAGTTACGGATTTTTGCGCAAGCCTTGCGAGGCGAGTGCCGGAAGGGTCGGCTCCACGATTGGAGCGGAAAATGTCCGAAGCCCCCAACCTCCCCGGGGGGACCAGGAGTTGATGATGGGTTCTGAACTGCACGATTTCGACGTCGATCCGGCACAGGAAGGTCCGCAGCCCGGTCCTTCGTGGGCGAACAAGCGCTGGCCGATTACCGATGCTGCGGCGGGCGACGACCTGACCCAGGCAATGGACCCGATGGCGCTCAAGCTCGTCATCCAGAAGTCGGCCAAGAAGGGCGGCGCGCAACTGGACGAAGCGGCGCTGCAGCAGGCGGCGATGGATTCGATCCGCGCGATGACGCTGATCCGCACCTATCGCGTGCGCGGGCATCTTGCCGCCGATCTCGACCCGCTGGGCCTTGCCCGCCAGAAGCTCCCGGCCGACATCTCGCCCGAGTATCACGGCTTCACCGCCGCTGACGCCAAGCGCAAGATCTATCTCGGCGGCGTGCTGGGCCTCGAATGGGCGACGCTCGAAGAACTGGTCGCGATCCTGCGCGCCAACTACTGCGGGCACATCGGCTTCGAATACATGCACATTGCCGACGTGGAGGAGCGCAAGTTCATCCAGGACCGCATCGAGGGCGGCGACAAGTCGATCGACTTCACCCCCAACGGCAAGAAGGCGATCCTCGCCGCAGTGGTGCGCGGCGAGCAGTACGAGAAGTTCCTCGGCAAGAAGTACGTCGGCACCAAGCGCTTCGGCCTCGACGGCGGGGAATCGATGATCCCGGCGCTGGAAGCAGTGATCAAGTACGGCGGCCAGCTGGGCGTCAAGGAAATCGTCTACGGCATGGCCCATCGCGGCCGCCTGAACGTGCTCGCCAACGTGATGGCCAAGCCCTATCGCGTGATCTTCCACGAGTTCTCGGGCGGCTCGGCCAACCCGCAGGACGTGGGCGGATCGGGCGACGTGAAGTATCACCTCGGCACCTCGACCGACCGCGAGTTCGACGGGACCAAGGTGCACATGAGCCTTGTGCCCAACCCCTCGCACCTCGAGACGGTCGACCCGATCGTGCTCGGCAAGGTGCGCGCGCAGCAGGTGTTCCGCGACGACATCGGCGATGACGTCGGCCCCAATGCCCGCCACAAGCAGGTGTTGCCCGTGCTGATCCACGGTGACGCCGCGTTTGCAGGCCAGGGCATCGTGTGGGAGTGCTTCGGCCTTTCGGGCGTGCGCGGCTACAACACCGGCGGTTGCATCCACTTCATCATCAACAACCAGATCGGCTTCACCACCTCGCCGCAGTTCTCGCGCGGGTCTCCGTACCCGTCGGACGTGGCCAAGGGCGTGCAGGCGCCGATCCTGCACGTGAACGGCGACGATCCCGAAGCGGTGACCTTCGCCTGCAAGCTGGCGATCGACTACCGCCAGAAGTTCGGCCGCGACATCGTGATCGACATGTGGTGCTACCGCCGCTTCGGCCATAACGAGGGCGACGAGCCTTCTTTCACGCAGCCGCTGATGTACGCCAAGATCCGCCAGCATCCGGGCGTCAGCGACATCTATGCCAAGCGCCTCGTCGGCGAAGGTGTGATCGACGCCAACTACAAGGGCGAGATCGAGAGCCACTTCGTGGCGACGCTGGAGACCGAGTTCGAGGCGGCCAAGGGCTACAAGGCCAACGAGGCCGACTGGTTCGGCGGTCGCTGGTCGGGCTTCAACAAGCCGGCCGATCCGGTCACCGCGCGTCGCAACGTCGGCACCGGCATCGACCAGAAGCTGTTCGACAGCCTTGGCCGCACCCTGACCACGGTTCCGGCTGACCTGACCGTCCACAAGACGCTGGGCCGCGTGATCGACGCCAAGCGCGAGATGTTCTCGAGCGGACAGGGCTTCGACTGGGCGACCGGTGAAGCACTGGCGTTCGGCAGCCTCGTGTCCGAAGGCTATGGCGTGCGTCTTTCGGGCCAGGACTGCGGCCGCGGCACCTTCAGCCAGCGCCACGCGGTGTGGGTCGACCAGACCGACGAGCGCAAGTACGTGCCGCTCAAGACACTGCCGCATGGCACGTTCGAGGTGCTGGATTCGACGCTTTCGGAATATGGCGTGCTCGGCTTCGAATATGGCTATGCCAGCGCGGACCCGAAGAGCCTGGTGCTGTGGGAAGCGCAGTTCGGCGACTTCGCCAACGGCGCGCAGATCGTGATCGACCAGTACATCGCCGCATCCGAAGCCAAGTGGCTGCGCGCCAACGGCCTCGTCATGCTGCTGCCCCACGGGTATGAAGGACAGGGTCCGGAGCACTCGTCGGCGCGTATGGAGCGCTATCTCCAGCTCTGCGCCGAGGACAACATCCAGGTGTGCAATATCACCACGCCGGCCAACTACTTCCACGTGCTGCGCCGGCAGATGCACCGTCCGTTCCGCAAGCCGCTGATCATCATGACGCCCAAGAGCCTGCTGCGCCACCCGCTGGCAAAGTCGGTCGCTTCGGACTTCATCGGCGACGGACACTTCATGCGCATCCTGTCGGACATCAATCCGGCAGCGGACAAGGATACCCGCAAGGTCATCCTGTGTTCGGGCAAGGTCGCCTATGACCTGATCGAAGCGCGCGATGCGGCCGGGATCACCGACACGCAGATCATTCGCCTCGAACAGCTCTACCCCTTCCCCGGCGAGCCGCTGGCCCTGCGCCTTTCGCGCATGACCAACCTCGAGGAAGTGGTGTGGTGCCAGGAAGAGCCGCGCAACAACGGTTCGTGGTTCTTCGTCGAGCCGCTGATCGAGGAATCGCTGAAGGCCGCCAAGAGCAAGGTTGCCCGCGCCCGCTATGCCGGTCGCAACGCGGCGGCATCGCCCGCCACGGGCCTCGCCAGCCGCCATGCCAGCGAGCAGGGCGCACTGGTGGCTGATGCGCTGGGCCTTTCGGTACGTGGCGAGATCCGTCGCCAAAAGAAGAACTGATTTTCCTTCTCCCCGAGGAACATGAATTATGTCGATTGAAGTGAAGGTTCCGACGCTGGGTGAAAGCGTCAGCGAAGCAACCGTAGGCCAGTGGCTGAAGAAGCCCGGTGAGGCCGTGGCACTGGACGAGCCGATCGTCAGCCTCGAGACCGACAAGGTCGCGGTCGAGGTTCCGGCGCCTGCTGCAGGCGTGCTTGGCGCGCTGGTGGCCAATGAAGGCGACACCGTTTCGGTGGGCGCACTGCTCGCGCTGATCGAGGACGGCGTGGCAGCTGCGGGCGCACAGGCCCCTGCCCCGCGCACCGAGACTCCGGTTCCGCCCGCTTCGGCTTCGGAAGCCCCCGCTGCGGCTGCGCCATCGGGCGACGCTGCGGCACTTTCGCCGGCTGTGCGTCGTGCGGTGCTGGAATATGGCATCGACCCGTCGACCGTGAAGGGCACCGGCAAGGACGGCCGCCTGACCAAGGAAGACGTGATGGCAGCCGCTGCGGCCAAGCAGGCCTCCCCTGCCCCGGCAGTTTCGGCTCCGGCGGCGGCACCTGCCGCAACGGTCTCCGGCGGTCGCAACGAAGAGCGCGTGAAGATGACGCGCCTGCGCCAGACCATCGCCAAGCGCCTCAAGAGCGCGCAGGAAACCGCCGCACTGCTGACCACGTTCAACGACGTGGACATGAGCGCGGTGATGGAAGCGCGCGCCAAGTACAAGGACGTGTTCGAAAAGAAGCACGGCGTGAAGCTGGGCCTGATGTCGTTCTTCGCCAAGGCCTCGGTGCTGGCGCTGAAGGACATCCCTTCGGTCAATGCGCAGATCCAGGGCGATGAGATCGTCTACTTCGACTACGTCGACATCTCGGTTGCGGTTTCGGCGCCCAACGGGCTGGTCGTGCCGGTGGTGCGCGATGTCGACAAGCTCAGCTTTGCCGATATCGAGAAGTCGATCGCCAACTACGGCAAGGCGGCGCGCGATGGCACGCTGACCATGGCCGACATGGCGGGCGGCACCTTCACGATCTCCAACGGTGGTGTGTTCGGCGGCCTGATGTCGACCCCGATCATCAACCCGCCGCAGTCGGCCGTGCTCGGCCTGCACCGCATCGAGGACCGCCCGGTCGTCCGTAATGGCGAGATCGTGGTGCGCCCGATGATGTACATCGCGCTGTCCTACGACCATCGCATCATTGACGGCCGCGAGGCGGTGACGGCACTGAAGACGATCAAGGAAGCGATCGAGGATCCGACGCGTCTGCTGATCGATCTTTGATTTGTAACGATACCTTCGTCATTCCCGCGCAGGCGGGAATCCACTTCCCAGCGTTGTTGCTGGATTCCCGCGTTCGCGGGAATGACGAAAAGCTGGTAGTGACATGTTCGGTTTGCTGAACGGCAGTCACGCAACGGAGCCGGAAAATGGCTGAATACGATTACGACGTCCTTGTCATCGGTGCCGGTCCCGGCGGCTATGTCGCGGCGATCCGCGCGGCGCAGCTGGGGCTGAAGACGGCTTGTGCCGAAGGGCGCGAGACGCTCGGCGGGACCTGCCTCAACGTCGGCTGCATTCCGTCGAAGGCTCTGCTGCACGGGTCGGAGAAGTTCGACGAGGCGCGGAACGGCACTTTTGCCAACTATGGCATCAAGACCGGCACGGTCGAGCTCGATCTGGATGCGATGCAGGGGCAGAAGCTTGATTCGGTCAAGCAGCTGACGGGCGGCATCGAGTTTCTGTTCAAGAAGAACAAGGTGACCTGGCTCAAGGGCTACGCCGCGTTCGAGGACGCGCACAGCGTGACCGTGGCTGGCCAGAAGGTGACCGCGAAGAACATCGTGATCGCCACCGGTTCGAGCGTGACGCCGCTGCCTGGCGTGACTGTCGACAACGATGCGGGCGTGATCGTCGACAGCACTGGTGCCCTCGCCCTGAACCGTGTGCCGGAGCACATGGTGGTGATCGGCGGCGGCGTGATCGGGCTGGAGCTGGGCTCGGTGTGGCGTCGTCTGGGTGCCAAGGTCACGGTGGTGGAATTCCTCGACCAGTTGCTCCCCGGCATGGACGGCGACGTGCGCAAGGAAGCCGCCAAGATCTTCAAGAAGCAGGGCATGGACATCAAGCTCGGCACCAAGGTCACGGGCGTTGCTGTTGATGGCGGAAAGGCCACGCTGACCGTCGAGCCTGCCAAGGGCGGCGAGGCTTCGACCATCGAGGCTGACTGCGTGCTGGTGGCGATCGGGCGTCGTCCCAACGTCGATGGTCTTGGCCTCGACAAGATCGGGCTGGAACTGAACGCGCGCGGGCAGATCGAGACCGACCATGACTTTGCCACCAAGGTCGACGGCGTCTGGGCCATCGGCGACGTGATCCCCGGCCCGATGCTGGCGCACAAGGCCGAGGACGAGGGCATTGCCGTGGCCGAGAACATCGCCGGGCTGACGGGAATCGTGAACCACGACGTCATTCCGGGCGTGGTCTATACCATGCCTGAGTTCGCCGGTGTCGGTCTTACGGAAGAGGCCGCGAAGGAAAAGGGCGAGATCAAGGTCGGCAAGTTCCCGATGCTCGCCAACAGCCGTGCCAAGACCAACCATGAGCCGGACGGCTTCGTGAAGGTCATCTCGGACGCCAAGACCGACCGCGTTCTGGGCGTGTGGTGCATCGCTTCGGTTGCGGGCACGATGATCGCGCAGGCCGCACAGGCGATGGAATTCGGCGCGACCAGCGAGGACATCGCCTATACCTGCCATGCGCACCCGACCCATTCGGAAGCGCTGAAGGAAGCGGCGATGGCGGTGACCGGCAAGCCGATCCACATGTGATCGGGCTCGCTTGAGCGAACAGATGGGCCGTCCTTCGGGGCGGCCCTTTCCGTTTGCGCGCAAGGATTTGGCGATGCGGCGTGACATCGCGGGCCCACACTGCTAGCGGCCAAGCGGAATAGAGAGAGCAGACGAATATCATGGCAGGTTACAAGGAACCCGGTCTCGGCGATCGCCGCGATGCTTCGGCACAGGCGCGCGCCAAGGCGATCGAAGCGCTGAAGGCCAAGGCGAAGGCTCCGGTCGATCCGGCAGTGCTGGCCGAGAAGATTGCCCGCGCCGAGGCCAAGGAAAAGGCCGAGGCGGAAAAGCGCGAGGCGGCTCGCCTCAAGCGCGAGGAAGAGAAGGCCGAGAAGGCCCGGCGCGCCGCCGAGCAGGCGAACGCCCCTGCCCCGCCGAGCGCGGAAGAACTGGCGGCTGCGCAGAAGGCCGCACGCGATGCTCGCTACGCCGCCCGCAAGGCGCGGAAGAAGTAGGCGTTGGACACGCTCCTTCCGGTTCAGGAAACCTCGCCCAGCGCCGCTCCCCCGATGTGGGAGCTTGAGGATGGCGACGAACTGATCGACACCTGCCGCGTACCCGATGGCGCGCGGCTGCGGCTGGTGCGCAATGGCGGGGACTTCGTCATCCTGCTCGACCGCAACGAGCTGATGAGCACCGACGTCTGCGCTTCGGAAGTGCAACTTGCGGAAATGACCTGCGCGCGGCTGGCGGGGCGATCGAACCTGCAGATGCTGATCGGCGGTTATGGCCTCGGCTTCACGCTGCGTGCGGCGCTGGAAGTGCTGGACGATACCGCGCACGTAACTGTCGCCGAGATCGTGCCCGAGATCGTGCAATGGGCGCGCGGGCCGATGGCGGGGCTGACTGCCGGATGCCTTGATGACCGGCGCGTACAGCTGGTGCATGACGACGTGGCGATGCTGATCGACGCGGCGCGCGATGCTTACGACGCGATCCTGCTCGATGTCGACAACGGGCCGGAAGGGCTGACGCGGGCGCTCAACGGCTGGCTCTATTCGCGCGATGGCCTGCAGGCAGCGGCGCGGGCGCTGCGGCCGGGCGGCATTCTGGCGGTGTGGTCGGCATTTCAGGACCCGGCGTTCGTGGCGCTGCTGGGAGAAGCAGGGTTCACGGTCGAAGTGGCCAGCGTGGATGCGGGCGAGGAACCGCAGGCCGGACGCGATCCGCTGCATCATGTGATCTTCTTCGCGACGAAAGCCTGAAGCTTTCATTTGTGCCGTGCGGCTGCTGACGGTAACCGCAGGGTTTGAATCGAAGGAGTGCCACGATGGCCATCAAGCTGACCCTGACCGAAGACGAAACCGAAATCCTGATCGACGCGCTGGAAGCCGATCTCGAAGGCTACGTCGAAGCGGCCAAGGAAGCGCGCGGCAACAACAACCGCGAAGACGTGAAGACCTTCACCGAAGCGGCGACGCGCATCCAGGAACTCAAGGGCAAGCTGGAAGCGCTGCTGGGCAACTGAGCCCATGCGCATCGCGCGAGCTCTGGGCCTGCGCTATCCCATCGTGCAGGCACCGATGGCGGGGACCTCCACGCCCGCCCTCGCCGCTGCGGTGTGCGAGGCGGGCGCGCTGGGTTCGGTGGCGGTGGGTGCGATGGACGCAGGGGCTGCGCGAGCGATGCTGGCGGACCTGCGCGGACGGACCGACCGGCCGTTCAACGTCAATGCTTTCGTGCATCGCCGGGCGGTGCGCGAGCCGGTGGCGGAGCGGGCGTGGATTGCCGAGATGCAGCCGTTGTTCTCGCAGTTCGGCGCAGAACCACCTTCGGACCTGCGCGAGATCTATCGGTCCCTGAACGACGATCCCGAGATGCTCGCAGCGCTGATCGACGCTGCGCCTGCGGTGGTGAGCTTTCATTTCGGCCTGCCCTCGCCCGGGGCCATTGCCGCGCTCAAGGCGCGTGGGTGCCTCTTGGTGGCGAGTGCGACCTCGCTCGACGAGGCGCGGGCGGTGCAGGCTGCGGAAATCGATGCGATCGTGGCGCAGGGGATCGAGGCAGGTGGGCATCGCGGGGTGTTTGATCCCGATGTGCCTGACGAACAGCTTGGGACACTCGATCTGGTCAAGGTGATCGCCGCGCAGATCGACCTGCCGGTGATCGCGGCGGGCGGGATCATGGACGGCGCCGACATTCGACGGGCTCTGGCCGCAGGCGCGGACGCGGTGCAGATGGGGACGGCCTTTGTCGCTTGCCCGGAAAGCGCGGCGGACGACGGGTATCGTGCGGTTCTCGCCAGCACTACGGGAACGACATTGACCGATGCGATCTCGGGAAGACCGGCGCGGTGCCTCGACAACCGCTTTGTCGAGTGGGCCGGGCAGGTTCGAGCGAAGGCGCCGGGCTATCCGATGACTTACGATGCCGGCAAGGCGCTGATTGCGGCGGCGAAGTCCGCCGGCGAGGATGGCTGGGGGGCGCATTGGGCCGGTACGGCATTTGCGCGGGCACGGTCCATGCCTGCTCGAGACCTTGTGGCGCTGCTGGCGCGGGAGGCCGGGTTCGATGCCTGACATGCCCTCCGCCGACCTTTCCGCGCTGATCGGGCTGCTCGACCTTGCGGGCATTGCGGTGTTCGCGCTGACCGGGGCGCTGCTGGCGGCGCAACTCAGGCAGACGTTCGTGACAATGGCATTCTTTGCGCTCGTTACGGGCGTCGGCGGCGGGTCGGTGCGCGATCTGCTGATCGGCGCGCCGGTGTTCTGGGTGCGCGATCCGTGGGTGGCGCCGGTGTGCCTGGGCGTGGCGCTGGTGGCGTGGTTCACGCCGCATCGCTGGTGGGAAAGGCCGGTTCTCGAGTGGGCCGACGCGGCGGGGCTCGGGGCCTATGCGGTGCTGGGGACGGCAAAAGCGCTCGCTTTTGGGGTGACGCCCGTCCCGGCGGTGCTGATGGGGGTGATCACCGGCTGCGTCGGTGGGATCATCCGCGACGTACTGGCGGGCAGGCCGTCGATCCTGATGCGGCCGGAATTGTACGTGACCGCGGCAGCGCTTTCCGCAGGCGTTTGTGCAGCGGGCGCGGCGCTGGGCATGGACAAGGGGATCGTCTGGCCGGTGGCGGCTCTGGCCGGGTTTGCCCTGCGTGGGGCTGCGATCTGGTGGAAGCTGGGATTGCCGGTTTACACTTCCGGGGAGCGCGAGCGCTGAGTTCGCCCACCCCCAACCCCTCCCGCTTGCGGGAGGGGAGGAGCAGTATTCAGCCAATCATTTCGACGACGACCTTGCCCATCGCCTGCCGGTTTTCCAGCAGCGCGATGGCTTCGCGGCCCTGATCGAGGGTGTAGCGCTGCGAAACGCGGGGATTGATCTTGCCGGCCTTGAGCAGGGCGAAGAGTTCCTCGACCTCGGCCTTGAACGCTGCAGGCTCACGTGCGGTCCATGCGCCCCAGAACACGCCGCAGACATCGCAGGACTTGAGCAGGGTCAGGTTGAGCGGGAGCTTGGCAATGCCTGCCGGGAAGCCGACGACGAGGAAGCGCCCTTCCCAGGCGATGGCGCGCAGCGCGGGTTCCGAATAGTCGCCGCCGACGATATCGTAGACGATGTCCGCACCGTTGGGGCCGCAGGCGGCTTTGAACTGGTCGGCCAAGGCCTTGGACTGGGTCTTGTCGAACGGCGGGCGACCATAGATGACGACGTCATCGGCACCGGCTTCGCGGGCGACTTGCGCCTTTTCCTCGCTGGATACAGCGGCGACCACGCGCGCGCCGAAGGCCTTGGCGAGTTCGACGGCGGAGAGGCCGACCCCGCCTGCCGCGCCGAGGACCAGCACGGTGTCGCCAGCCTTGATGTGGCCGCGATCCTTCAGGCCGTGGATGGTGGTACCGTAAGTCATCAGCAGCGAGGCTCCAGTGGCGTAGTCTACGCCATCGGGCAGTGCGAAGAGGCGGGCGACGGGGGCGACGACCTTCTCGGCCAAACCGCCGCTGCCGATCATGGCGATCACGCGATCGCCGACATTCCAGCCGGTGACGCCCTCGCCCAGTGCTTCGATCTCGCCCGCCAGTTCGCTGCCCGGCGCATAGGGGCGCTCGGGCTTGAACTGGTAGAGATCGCGGATCATCAGCGTGTCGGGGAAGTTGATCGAGCAGGCGTGGACGCGCACGAGCACTTCGCCCTTCCCCGGTACCGGATCGGGCAGTTCGTCCATGACCAGCGTTTCGGGGCCGCCCGCGGCGTGGGTGCGCAGAGCCTTCATTTCACTTCTCCCAACGTTCTTGCGGAATCGATCCGCTCGACATCAGGGAAGCAACTTTTGCGCGGCTTGGGAAGCCCTCTTAAGCGTGCGGTTAAGCTGCCGCTACGGCATCCGTGCCGCGTGCGAGGAAGGGCAGGCTTTCACGCATCTTGGCCTCGTGCGTGGCGATGGCATCGCCGCGCGCCATGGTAAGGCCGACCTCGTCGAGACCGTTGAGCAGGCAGTGCTTGCGGAACGGGTCGATCTCGAAGGTGAAGCGGTCCTGGAACGGCGTCGTCACCGTCTGGGCTTCAAGGTCGATCGAGACGGGATCGGTCTGCGCGACTTCCATCAGGCGGTCGATAGCTTCCTGCGGCACGACGACGGTGAGGATGCCGTTCTTGAAGGCGTTGCCGGAGAAGATGTCGGAGAACGAAGGTGCGATCACGGCCTTGATGCCCATGTCGCCCAGCGCCCAGGCGGCGTGTTCACGGCTGGAGCCGCAGCCGAAGTTGTCACCCGCGATCAGGATCGGCGAGCCAGCGAACTCGGCGCTGTCGAAGATGTTGTCGGGATCTTCGCGCAGGGCTTCGAACGCCCCCTTGCCGAGACCCTGACGCGTGATCGTCTTGAGCCACTTGGCAGGGATGATCACGTCGGTATCGACGTTCTTGCGGCCGAACGGGATGGCCCGTCCTTCGATCTGCTTCACCGGTTCCATGGCCGTCGCTATAGCTTGCGCGATAGGCGATGCAATGCCCGTTTTGGGGGGCGTTTGGCGCAATATTATTGCGTGGCGGATAAACCCCGGATCAGTCCGTCTCGGGGGTATCGACCGGAGGAGCCTTGGGCTCGGTCTTTTCGGCGCGTTCCTTGCGGCGCGAGGCATAGAGCAGGGCCGCAGCCAGCGCTGCCGAGCCGATTGCCGCGCCCGCCATGGCTGCCTTGCCGGTCCAGTCCGTCTTCTTGGTCACGCTAGAGAACTCCTTCGCTGTGACTGGCAAGATTGGCCGGTCGGGCGGTGATTGCAAGGATCAGTCGAGGAATTTCCGCAGCTTCATCCATTCGGCGAGCTTGGCTTCGAACGTGAGGGACGCATGGGCGGGGCTGCTGGAGGGGAGACGCAGGAGTTCGAAGGGCCCTGCCCGGGCCAGTTGCGGCGTGCCGATGCTGGCGGATTTCGCGCCGTTGAAGGCAACGCAGCGCAAGTGCGGAAGTGTCGTTACAAGCGTCGCCAGAGCATTGGGAGCTACGTCGCGAATGGCGGTGTCGAGACTGCCCGCGCGTGTGGCTGTGCCGATCGAATCCCACAGGCCTATGCGGTGGGCGAGCAAGGTTTCGAGGCGCTGGGCGTAGTCCTGCGCGACGAGATCGACGTTGATCACCCCCCCGACCAGCCGCCAGAACTGGTTGCGCGGGTTGGCGTAGTAGCGCGCGGCAGCGAGGCTCGCTTCGCCGGGCAGGCTGCCGAGGACGACGACGCGGGTGTGCTGGTCGACGACGGGAGCGAAGGAGGACTTGCGGTCGGTCATCGTCTCAACTCTTTCGTCATTGCGAGCCTGCAAGGCGAAGCAATCCAGTGTGGTTCACGCCGACTCTGGATTGCTTCGCTACGCTCGCAATGACGAAAGAGAGGTTCATGCTTGAACGGACGAGACCTCGTTCTTGGCGGCCTCGTCCTTCGCGGGCGTGCCGCAGGTCATGCAGTAGCGGAAGAAGGCCATCTTGCGGGTGTTGCAGCTGTGGCAGTGGTCGAACAGGGTCATGCCACAGTGGACGCAGAAGTTGGCCTCGGCATCAGCGGTGGTGGAGATCGGGCGGTCGCAGCCGGGGCAGACCTTGGCGGCCATCTTCTTGAAGGCCTCGTCATGGCTGACGCGGGCGCGGCGCTCCTTTTCGGCCTGCGCCTCGACCTCCTGCCGGTGCGCAAGGTAGGCGCGCATGTTCTTGATCAGGAAGTGTCCCGCGGCGAAGGTCAGGATGATGCCGACGGCGTAGCGGATGTAGCCGCCATAGCTCGGCAGGTAGGGGACGAGTTCGACGAAAAACACGAAGACGGCGGCGAGGACGAAGCCGCGCATCAACGGCCAGTGGTCGCTCTTGCGCTTCCTGACGACCATCCATGCCGCTGCGGCGAGCATCGGCAGGGTGATGGCCAGACGCAGGCCGAAGACGCGCAGCTCCTGCCAGAACATCGCGCGTTCCTGCGCGGGAATCGCGTCATTGATCAGGCGGTTTTCCTCGAGACGCAGCGCGTTCTCGCGCTGGGCGAGCGGGGTGCGCTGGTTTTCGAGAGCGGCGATGGCCTGCTGGATGCTGCGCTCGTTGGCCTTGAGCTGTTCGAGTTCGCGGGTGCGGGCGAGGACTTCGGGGTCCTGCGCGGGATTGGTGGTGGCAGTCCGAGCGGCGATCCACGCCTTGAAGGTTTCGTTGGCGGTGCCGGACTGGCGCTGGGCCTGATCCAGTTGGAGGCGCTGGATCTCGAGCTTGTCGTCGATGGCGGTCTTGCTGTCGCCGATCTTGCGGATCTCGTCGCGGACTTGCCGGATGGCGGGGCTGTCTTCGGCAGGCGCGGTGTAGACCTGTTCCTCGACCATCGGCAGATCGCCGATGACAAGGTTGCCGAGGCCGACAATGAAACCGGCAAAGACGATCGATACCGCCCACAGAACGCCGCGATAGACGCGTTCGGGCACGCGCACGCCCTTGATCATGTCCATGGCTCACCCCTCCTTGGTTTGGTGGGAGAGGCTAAGCGCCGGGCACGGCGTTGTAAATCGGGGGCCTACTTCTGGACCAGCGGGCTGACCGGATCGCGGGCGGCTTCCCATTGCTGCCACTTGTCGCCGAGACCGGGGTGGTCGAGCGCGCCTTCGCGCATGGCGGCTGCGGCTTGTGCGGCAGGGAGTGGCGGGAGCGGACCGTTGTCGCCGAGCATGAGTTCATCGCCCAGCAGCCGGAAGTCCTGCGCGCCGGGGCGGAAGGCCTGGACCACGGTCATCACGCTGCCGCCGTACTGGACGACATCGATCACCAGCGCATCGACATCGCCAGACGGCGTCTCGACCTTGACCTGACGGGCGATGGCGCAATCGGGCCATTGCGACGCGCCGCCCGTGATGAAGGCGCGGGCGGCGGCGTCCTGGTCCTTGGGTGTCGCGCCCTCGAACGTCTGGAGCTGGCGGTTGCCGTCAGCGCGCATGCACAGCGACTGCGGCTGGTAGTGGCTGCCGGGCGGCAGGTCCGACGCCGTCCAGAACGCATGGGCCATGAGGAACCCGGCGAGCTGGAGCGCGGCTGTCGGAAGGCCTGCCACGGGCGTGTCAGCCGATCAGCTTGCGCACGTCGGTCAGGCGACCGGTGACCGCCGCAGCGGCGGCCATCGCGGGGCTGACGAGGTGGGTGCGCGCGCCGGGGCCCTGGCGGCCGACGAAATTGCGGTTCGAGGTGGAAGCGCAGCGTTCGCCTGCGGGCACCTTGTCCGGGTTCATGCCGAGGCAGGCCGAGCAGCCGGGCTCGCGCCATTCGAAACCAGCTTCGGTGAAGATCTTGTCGAGTCCTTCGTCTTCGGCCTGCTGCTTGACGAGGCCGGAGCCGGGCACGACAATGGCCCACTTCACGTTGTCGGCCTTCTTGCGGCCCTTGAGGATCGCGGCGGCGGCGCGCATGTCTTCGATGCGGCTGTTGGTGCACGAGCCGATGAAGATGTTCTGGACCTCGACGTCTTCCATGCGCTGGCCGGGAGTCAGGCCCATGTAGGCGAGGCTGGCCTTGGCGGCTTCCTGCTTGGAAGGGTCGGCAAAGCTTTCCGGCGCGGGCACGAGGCCGCTGATCGGCAGGACGTCCTCGGGGCTGGTGCCCCAGGTTACCGAGGGAGCGATGTCCTTGGCGTCGATGACCACAACCTTGTCGTAAGTAGCGCCGGGGTCGGTGGCGAGGCTCTTCCACCAGGCAACGGCCTTGTCCCAGTCCTCGCCCTTGGGCGCGTAGGGGCGGCCCTTGAGGTAGGCGAAGGTCTTTTCGTCGGGTGCGCAGAGGCCGGCGCGCGCACCGTGTTCGATGGCCATGTTGGAGATTGTCAGGCGGCCCTCGATGGAAAGGTCGCGGATGACCTGGCCGGTGTATTCGATGACTGAGCCGGTGCCGCCGGCAGCGCCGAGCACGCCGGTGATGTGCAGGACGACGTCCTTGGCCGTGACGCCGGGCATCAGGGTGCCTTCAACGCGCACTTCCATCGACTTCGACTGCTTGAGCAGCAGGGTCTGCGTGGCGAGCACGTGCTCGACCTCGCTCGTGCCGATGCCGAAGGCCAGCGCGCCAAGGCCGCCGTGGCAAGCGGTGTGGCTGTCACCGCAGACGATGGTGGCGCCGGGGAGCGAGAAGCCCTGCTCCGGGCCGACGACGTGGACGATGCCTTGCTCGGCGTCGGCATCGCCGATGTAGCGGATGCCGAAGGCGGGGGCGTTGCGCTCGAGCGCTTCGAGCTGCTGTGCAGACTCAGGATCGGCAATCGGCACGCGCTGGCCGTCGGCGGTGCGGCGCGCGGTGGTCGGCAGGTTGTGATCGGGCACCGCAAGCGTGAGATCGGGGCGGCGCACCTTGCGACCGGCGGCGCGCAGGGCCTCGAAGGCCTGCGGGCTGGTCACTTCGTGGACGAGGTGGCGGTCGATATAGATGAGCGCGGTGCCATCGTCGCGCTGTTCGACAACGTGGGCGTCCCAGATCTTCTGGTAGAGCGTGCGGGGGTTTGCGGTGTTCGACATGAGCCAAGCGGTTAGGCCCGCCCCGCCCGCAATTCAAGCAGGAAAGGGCGGGCCGAGGTGCCCCGAAGTGTAATTTTGTTACACTGTTTGGGCATTATCCGCCAACCGGTGAGCCTCAACCTCAGCCGCGGCGGCCGTCGCGGTCCCACTTCTCGGCGCGGAGACGCTGGGTGATGTTGGCAACGCGGCGTTCGAGGGTGCGGTATTCGCCGGACGACAGGCCACGATCGGCGTAGCGGTTGTAGGTCGCCTTCAGGTCACGCGCGTCGCGGCGCAGGCCCTGGGCTTCGCGGGGAGAGATGGCGCGATTGCGCTGGGCGCGGTCGATGCGGTTGTCGAGCTGCCAGATGTCGCGGCGGATGTCGGCGTTGCGGCCGGGCGTCATGTAGGCGGCTTCAGCGCGGTTGCCGCCGGGGTAGCGGTCGTTGTCATGAGCGAGCGCCGGGGTGGCGACGCCTGCGACGAGGGTGGAAAGGACAACTGCGAGAACGGTCTTGCGCATGGGATAAGCTCCTCATTGGTCTGTGAGGACAAAGTGCCGCCCGGCGGCTGAACCGCAGAAAAACGAGGCGTCGCGACTTTCGGGCAAAGTGTAAGAATGTGTCGCGATGGCCGTGCGGGCGGTGTATGGGGGCGCCATGCAGACGCTTGTTGCTATAGGTATCATCGTGGCCACGGTGCTGGTCATGGAATTCGTGGCGTGGTCCAGCCACAAGTACGTGATGCACGGCTTCGGCTGGGGCTGGCACCGCGACCACCACGAGCCGCACGATGGGTTCTTCGAGAAGAACGACCTCTATGCGGTGGTAGGCGCGGCGATCTCGATAAGCTTCTTCATGCTGGGCAGCCCGCTTGTGCTGGGCGCAGAAGCGTGGTGGCCGGCGACGTTCATCGGGCTTGGCGTCATGGCCTATGGCGCGATCTATACGCTGGTGCATGACGGCCTTGTCCACCAGCGCTGGTTCCGCTGGGTGCCCAAGCGCGGCTATGCCAAGCGGCTGGTGCAGGCGCACAAGCTGCACCATGCGACGATCGGCAAGGAAGGCGGGGTGAGCTTCGGCTTCATCTTCGCGCGCGATCCGGCGGTGTTGAAGAGGGAATTGCAGGCGCAGCGTGAGCAGGGGATTGCGGTGCTGCGCGAGGCGGTGGACGCCTAAGCCAGCCTGATCTCGTTAAGCACGCCCTTGGCCAGATTGCGGAAGCGCAGGGCGTCGGAGACGGATATGGCCTGATCGTGGGCGGCGGCGTTGCGCAAGCGCCGCATCTCTTCGATCATGCCGACTGTGCGCGCTGGCAAAACACCGCGTTTCTGCAGGGTGCGGCCCGCATCCGACGCATCGGGACTGGCGACGGCGTGTTCGATGGCGAGCGATTGCAGCGCTTCCTCGACCCCGGACCATGAATCGAGCACGGCGGCACCGGGCGAGAGATCGAGCAGCTTGAGGAAGCGGGCGTGATCGCCGGTCAGGGCGATTTCGGGGCCGTCAGGCTCGGCAGGCGCAGGGCTGGCTTCGGATTCGAGACGATCCAGCCGCTGGGCGAAACGCGCGGATTTGTCCCCCCAGCTCAATTCGTCGAGCCGCGCCAGCAGGGTGAGCAGCGGGCGGCGGAAGATCAGCGCGATAACCAGCGCCGAGAGCGGCCACGCCAGCGAGCCGAGCACCGAAGCGGTCCAATCAAGCCAGCTGGTCGGCGTATCGGCCGGTCCGACGGTCAGGGAAATCATCGGGCGAATCCAATCCTTTCGAAGCGCCCTCAGGTAGCACAAACAGAACAAAACGGAAACACGCTGATTGTTTATCCCGCCTTCCTCAATGTCGTTGGAAATATGATAGATATATCTATAGTTATCTCCTAATATTTCTAAAGGCATGGATGGCCGGGGCGATCGGATCATGGTGAGGTTGGCCGTACTGTCGGCTGCGGTCGTCGGCATTCTGTCATTGGGCCAGGTTTGGCAGGACAGGCACAGTACCCGGCTGGCTTCACCGGCAAAGGCCGAGCGTTGTTCTGCCACCCGTTCTGCACCGGGCGGTCGGGTTTTCCATGTCGATCCGGTCAATGGACGCGACGACGGAGACGGGTCGGCCGCGCGCCCCTGGCGAAATCTGTCGCGCGTTCTGTCCAAGGAGCTGATTGGCGATCGAGTACGTCAGGCCAACTGGCTACAACGGGTTGCTACGCGCATTTCCGGCCAGCCAAGCAAGCCGGAATGGGTCGGCAACGGGCGCGCGGTCGTACGCGGCGGGGACACAATACTGCTCTCTGGCGGCGACCATGGTGCGCTTGTTCTGGAAGGGATTGCGAACGACAATCCGGTGACTATTGCAGCGGCACCCGGTGCGCAGGCGCAGGTGGAAGCTATCTCCGTCGCCGACGCGACGAACTTCACCTTTCGGAATCTCGCCGTAACGCCGGAACAGGCGGGAATTCGGACGTTCCTGGTATCGACCCGGCCGAGGCCCGACGTCAGACCCTCTTCCAACATCCGCTTTGTCGGGCTGATCGTCGACGGCCCCGGCAGCATCGCGAACACGAGCCCGGCAGACTGGGTAAAAGAGGGCCGGAACGGCGTGCAACTGTCAGGCGAATGCCTCAGCCTCGAGGACAGCACTATCCGCGACGTGCGCTTCGGCGTTTCGATCTACCACGCAAACAGGGTGCGAATAGCGCGAAACACCATTCGCGGGTTTTCCGTCGATGGCGTGGACTTTACGGGCAACGACGTGGTCATTGCAGACAATGTGGTGGCGGACCATTGGCCGACCGGGGACCGGCTCCACCCGGATTGCATGCAAGGTCAGGTCAGTCCTGGCGATCCTCCGTTCCGGCGCGTGAGCATCACGGGCAACATCTGTCTGTCAGACACCGCGAACAGGCATTCGGACGAATTGCAAGGCATTACGATCTTCGATGGACGATGGAGCGACGTGACGGTTGCCTGCAACGTGGTACGCCCTTCGATCCACCACGGCATCGCGCTCTACGGCGTTGAGGGTGCGCGCATCGAGAAGAATTTCGTCCTCGGCTGGGAGAACGGGCGGACGGCATGGATCGGAGCCTTCCCTGCCAAGGACGGGCGTGAACCGAAGAACAACGTGATCCGCCGAAATACGTCGGTCGCCTATATCAACGCGATCCACGGCAGCGAAAAGCACCCGCGCAAGGTGATGGCAGCTTTCCGGATGGGCGAGAACGCCAGGGAGTTCCGGAAGATCATGCGCGATCCGATCACCGGCGTGACGCTTGAGGACAATGCCTGGCTGCGCTCCGGCCCCGATCTCTCGCACGACCGTCGCTTTCGGCAACCGGCTGGTGCGGCTCCGCGGGGTGCGCTCGACGTCGATGAGGCAAAGGCGCTTGTGCAGGAGCTGTGCCCGAGCGCCTTAGCCGGCGGGACGGTCTCCGCGGTCAGGAAGGCACCGTGGCGTACCGCCCTGTTGCGGTCAGACGTGCGATCGGCCGTTCGATGATGAGATGAGCCAAGGCTGCTGCACCAACGGACAACGCAATCGCCGTCGCTGCAAACAGGTTGGCCTGTGCCGTGCCATAAGGCAGGGAAAAATGCCGCCAGACAAGCTGCATGACGGTCATTATCGGCATGTGGACCAGATAGAGGGCGTAAGACACGTCACCGCCCCGGTTCCACCACCTGGCCTGCGGCAGGGGCAGCGGGCCTAGCACGGTTGCGCCGAGGATCAGCCAGCCAGCCAATCCCCAGGCAAGAAGGCGAGGCCAGCCGCCTTGCGCGCCGGGCAAATCCTGGAACGGGCCGAATACCAGGAGTAGCGCACAGCCCAGCATAGCGGCGCGCAAAGTGGAAGGCAGGCGCAAGCCCTTGCGGTAGAGCAGCGCGATGGCAATGCCGCCGAGGAATTCGATGACGATGGGATCGGACCAGTAGGCCAATGGCTGCGGCAACGGGGCCGCTGTGCCGATCAGGACCAGGATGCCGAGCAACGTGGCAATTCGCCGGGCGGTGGTTTGGGCGGTGCTCGCAATAGAGAGGGCGAACAACGCGTAGAACAGCATCTCGTAGTTCAGGGTCCAGCCGACTTCGAGCGGGGGGACCATGCGGCCATGCGCTATGTTCGAGGCATGGGGCAGGAAGGCGAATCCGCTGGCCGCGGTGGCTGCATCGGCAGCAGGGCCGAAGCGCCAGCCCCACAGCACCATGAAGGCCAGGGCGAGCCAGTAGAGCGGGACGATTCGCAGCAGGCGGCGCAAGAGGAAGGAGCGCCGCGCATCTGCGCTGCCGAACAGGCGCTCGGACGAGATGATCATCACGAAGCCGGAGATGGCGAAGAACAGATCGACGCCGAAAGCCGTGTGGCCGATCAGCGGTAGCCGGTAGAGGGTGACGCCGAGGTACTGCCCGGTATGGTAGGTGAAGATCTCGACGTGCCCGATCAGAACGGCGAAGGCGGCGAGGAAGCGCAGCATCTGCACGCTGGCGATGCGGCCTTTTCCCGGCGCGTCCGTCATTCGGCGCGGGTCCAGATCCAGGTGCCGGTGATGCCCATCACAACGGCGGGGATCAGTACCCATGGCCAGCCTGCGGTCACGCCCGTCAGCACCACGCCTGCGCCCATCGCGATCAGCGCGCCCTGCTTCGCCTTGCGCGAGATCGCGCGGCGTTCCCGCCACTGGCGCAAGGGCGGGCCGTAGCGCGGATGGTCGAGCAGGCGCTGCTCCCACGCCGGGTTCGAGCGCGCGAAGCAGAAGGTGGCGAGGAGCAGGAACGGGACCGTCGGCAGGATCGGCAGGAAAGCGCCGATTGCCCCCAGCGCCACACAGGTCACGCCGCCTGCAAGATAGAGGTGGCGGCGCAAGTCCCCTGCCCTGCCGTCAAGCCGTGGCGGCGATGCGCGCGGCGTGTTCGCGGACCAGCGCGATCATGTTGGGAACGCCCTGCGTGCGGTTCGAAGAGAGCTGCTTCTTGAGGTCGAAGGGGGCGAGTTCCTCGGCGATGTCGGTTGCGGCGACCTCGGCGGCAGGCTTGTCCTGCACGGCAGCGAGGACGAGCGCGACGATGCCCTTGGTGATTGCGGCGTTGCTGTCGGCGAGGAAATGCAGCTTTCCGCCGCCTTCCTGCGTGGGATAGACCCAGACGCTGGCCGAGCAGCCGCGCACGAGCGTGGCATCGGTTTTCAGGGCGTCAGGCATGTCCTCGAGCTCGCGACCGAGTTCGATCAGCAGTCGATAGCGTTCGTCGCCGTCGAGGAATTCGTACTCTTCAAGGATGTCTTCAAGGCTGCGCATGGGCTCGCATTAGCGGGCGCGGCGGAGTGCGTCCACCATCCGCGCGCCGATCAGCCCGAAAGGCCACCGGGGCGCGTGAGAGCGTACCAGATCACGTAGATCCACGAGAGGACGCCGTGGACCAGCGCCCAGACGATGGACTTGTGCAGGCTCCACGAGATGGTGATGGCAATGGCCGAGCCGAGGCCGATGCCGGCCTTGGCGGCGCCTTCGGTGTGGCGGCTCACAGGTCCACCCCCGAGGCGATGGCTTCAAGCTTGCGCAAGCGTTCGCGCATGTCGGCGAGTTCGATCAGGCTGCCAGCATCGCCGGTGTCAGAGCGCTGGAGTTCCATGCGCTTGAGCGCCAGCCAGCCGTCCCAGCCGCGCAGCGCGGCAAGGGCGACCATGGCAAGGCCGGTGAGGCCGGAGAGGGCAAGGACGATATCCGATGTCATGTCGGTCACTCCTCAGCAGTTGCGTCGCGCCGTTCAACGGTCGCGCAGGGATTCGATCTCACGCGAGAGGCGGCGGGTTTCGCCTTCGTCGGTGGCGATGCGTTCGAGGACTTCGAGCCGCTTGCGCAAGTCGGCAACCTCGCGTTCGAGGCTGGCGGTATAGGCCGGGTCATGATCGACGATCGGCCCGCGCTCGCCGTGGCGCCGGTCGCGGTTCATGCGCACGTTGGCAAAGGCGATGATCGCGACGATGGCGACCATGGCGCTCCAGAAGGACATCGGGGCGGTTCCTCAGTTGACCTTGACGTCGCGCAGGCTTTCGATCTGCAGCGCGAGGTCGGTGTTGTTCTCGGTGGCGATGCGCTCGAGCACGCGAACGCGCTGTTCGAGGCGTTCGGCCTGTGCGGCGTACTGGGCCGCCTTTTCGGCAGTCTGCTTCGAGAGCAGTTCCAGTTCGCGTTCGCGGAAGGCAAGGCGCCGCTTGTAGATGTCCGAGCCGATGCCGAGCACGATCGGCAGGACGATCACCATGAACACCAGCGCCAGGATGACGTCCTCGTTCATTGCGTTTTCTCCTGAGCCGGGCGCAGGGCCTCGATCTGGCGAGAAACGTCGAAGCCGCTGTCGGTGACAATGGCTTCGACATTCGCGAGGCGCTGGTGCGTCCGGTCCAGCTGGTCGCGCAGGAAGGCGTTCTCCTCGCGCAACTTGGCATAGGCCTCCTGGTCGGCACGGTCGGTCTTGCCGCCCCACTCGTCCTCAAGGGCATAGCCGTGGCGCGCGCGGATCCAGTTGTTGATCACCCAGCCGCCGGTAGAGATGGCGATGATCGCGAGGACGAATTCGGGACCGCCCCAGCTCATTGCGGCCTCCGGTCTTCGAGCGCGGCGCTATCGCGACGGAGCGCTTCGATCTGCGCTGCGGTATCGAAGCCCTTGTCAGTGACGATGGCTTCGAGGACGCGGACACGTTCTTCGAGTTCGCGGGTGTGCTGGGCGTATTGCGCGGCCTTTTCGGCGCTCAGTTCGGCGGTCGCCTTGATCTGCATTTCGGCGATCTTGGTGCGATGCTTGGTCCAGATCGCGACGATCGGAATGCAAAGCGCCACGATCGGTATCAGGCTGCCAATTTCTGCAGGTCCCATGGTTCAGTCCCCCTCAGGACATTTGCGCGCTTAGCGCAGCTTCTCGATTTCGGCCGAGAGGCGCGGGTTGGAATTGACGTAGAAGCTTTCGACATCGGCCAGGCGGCGATCGATGTCACGGAATTCGGCGCGGACTTCCCGGGCGGTGCGAGCGGGCGACTGGCGGACGCGCTGCCAGAACTGCTGCTCCTGGCGGTCGCCGTAGAGATGCGGCGGCTTCTTGCTGGCGAGGAAGCCGAGCACGAAGTAGGCGAGGAACGGCCACCCCATCGAGAATGCCAGGACCAGGAAGCCAAGGCGGACCCAGAGTGCATCGACCCCGGTGTAGTCGGCAATCCCGGCGCAGACGCCCATGAACTTGCCATTGACCTTGTCGCGATAGAAGCGGGTGCGGGGGCTGTTCACTTCGAGGTCCTTCCCTGTTCGGCGAAAAGGCGATCCAGTTCGCGCAGTTTCTGGTTGTCGGTCTCGCGGTCGTGCATGATCCGCGCCGGCTTGAATTCCGGGTTGTCGGCAGCGACAAGGCGCTCGACCGTGTCCATGCGCTCATCAAGGCGGCGGGCGAGCTGGTAGAGTTCCTCCAGCAGGGCCTCGTCACCGGTGGTGAGCGTGGGGGCGGTCTTCCACTTGGTGATGTAGTGCAGGATCAGCCATGGCAGGCCGACAAAGATTGCAATTATGGCAATCACCGGTTCCATGACTCAGCCTTCCTTTCCAAGCTGGCGCTTCATCGCTTCGAGTTCCTCGTCGATCTTGTCCTGCCCGGCGAGCGCGGCGATCTCGTCCGCGAGGCTGGGCTTCGAGTTGCCATCGGCAAGGCTGAGTGCATCGGCGCGGCCTTCGGCATAATCGACGCGGCGTTCGAGCTGGTCGAAGCGGGCCATGGCTTCATCGACGCGCTCGCTGGCGAGCAGGGACCGCAGGCGGACGCGGTTCTCGGCGCTTTCGAGGCGCGCGGCGATCGCGGTCTGGCGGCTGCGAGCTTCGCGCAGGCGGGTCTGCAGCTTCTCGATGTCCTGCTCGTAGGCGCGCATCGCATCGTCGAGCACCGTGATCTCGGTCTTGAGCTGGTCGGCCATGTCGGCGGCCTTCTTCTTTTCGACCAGAGCGGCACGGGCGAGGTCCTCGCGGTCCTTCGACAGCGCGAGCTGGGCCTTTTCCGCCCAATCGGCCTGGAGGCGTTCCAGCTTGGACACGTGGCGGCCCATTTCCTTCTGATCGGCGATGGTGCGGGCAGCCGAGGCGCGGACTTCCACGAGCGTCTCTTCCATCTCCATGATGATCATCCGGATCATCTTGGCAGGATCGTCCGCCTTATCAAGCAAGTCGTTGAAATTGGCGGCGATAATGTCGCGAGTCCGCGAGAAGATACCCATCAGGTTGGCTCCGGGGTTGAAGAAGGGCCGAAACTGGCCATTGCCGCCAGTGTTGCCCAGATTGCGCAAGCGATCCAGTTCCGTGTCGAGGCGGGTGGTGCGACCGCCTTCCTGACGCTCGGAACGGATCGGGGTGAGTTCGTCGGCCATCATGCCAGCTCACCGGTGATGGCGGCGGTGGAGGCCATGACGGTCGGAACTGCGTTCACCTGCTGGGTCAGGGCAAAGCAGCACATCACGACCATCGCACCGATGCTGGCAAGGCTGGCGCGGCCGAGCGAGGTGGAGAAGAAGCGGGCGGTGTACATTTTCGTGACCTTTCGGCGGGTTACTTGGCAATTCGTCCCGGCTCGTTGCCGGATGTTCATGGTAGAGCAAGGGGTGTGCCAAACTGCGATTGGCGCAGAAATCCGCCATTTTTGGGCTGTCACTCTCCTTTAATGTTGGGAATTCTTGCCGAGACTTGGGAAAATGCGCTAATCTTGCGGCATGGATCGGGAAGTTCAGTTCATCGGCCAATCGGGCGCGTTCCTTGACGCGGTCGAACGCGCCAGCCGCGCCGCGCCGATGCGCCGACCGGTGCTGGTGATCGGCGAGCGTGGGACCGGCAAGGAACTCATTGCCGAACGCCTCCACCGCCTGTCGACACGCTGGCAGGAACCGCTCGTCACGATGAACTGCGCGGCCCTGCCCGAAACACTGATCGAGGCCGAACTGTTCGGGCACGAAGCCGGAGCCTTTACGGGTGCAACGCGGGCGCGGACCGGGCGGTTCGAGGAAGCGGACAAGGGCACGCTGTTCCTCGATGAACTCGGCACGCTGTCGATGGGCGCGCAGGAGCGGCTGCTGCGCGCGGTCGAGTATGGCGAGGTCACGCGGATCGGATCGAGCAAGCCGGTGCGGGTGGACGTGCGCATCGTGGCGGCGACGAACGAGGACCTGCCCAAGCTGGCGGAGCAAGGCCGCTTCCGCGCCGACCTGCTGGACCGCCTGAGCTTCGAGGTGATCACCTTGCCCCCGCTACGCGTGCGCGAAGGCGACATTGCGGTACTGGCCGATTACTTCGGACGACGCATGGCGGCGGAACTGCACTGGGTTTCATGGCCAGGCTTTGCCGCATCGGTGCAAAAGGCGATGGAGGACTACCTCTGGCCGGGCAATGTGCGCGAGCTGCGCAACGTGGTGGAACGCGCGGTCTATCGCTGGGATGACTGGAGCCAACCCATCGGACACGTGCAGTTCGATCCGTTCGAGAGCCCGTGGAAGCCGGTGGCTACGATGCGTCCCGAGGTTGCAGAGAGCGAGGCGGCAGCGCCGGTGCGAGTCTCCGCGCCTTCAGCGGACTTCGACAGCGTGGCGGACTTGCGCGCGGCGGTAGATGCGCACGAGCGGGCCATCGTCGAGCACCACCTGGGCCGCAATCGCTACAACCAGCGCCAGACCGCCAAGGCTCTGGGGCTGACCTACGACCAGTTGCGCCACTGCATGAAGAAGCACGGGTTGAGCGAGAAGGGCTGAAAGGGCTGTTTCACGCAGAGGCGCAAAGGAACAGGGAGGCGCGGAGGAGTAGGAAGGGATTTCTCACAATCTTTCCCCTTCCCCGCAGATCCGCACCACACCACTCCTGCTTGCACCGTCAATGAAACCCGGTAACGCCTCGCAACAATGTCCCTCACCCGCCTGACCTTGCGCGATTTTCGCAACCATGCCGCGACGCGGCTGGAGGGGATGCGTGTGTTCAACGTGCTGGTGGGCGAGAACGGGGCGGGCAAGACCAATGTGCTCGAGGCGGTAAGCCTGCTGGCGCCGGGGCGTGGCCTGCGGCGCGCGCAGCCTGCGGAGATGGCGGGGCGTGATGGCGGCGGCGGCTTTGCTGTGGCGGCGGAGCTGGAGGACGGCGGGGTGCAGATCGGCACGTCCACCGATGCCTCTGCTCCCAATCGACGCGCGGTGCGGATCAACGGGGCGGAAGGTCCGGCGGCGCGGCTGGGCGAATGGCTCTCGATCACCTGGCTGACCCCGGCAATGGACCGGATCTTTGCGGAGAGCGCAGGGTCCCGGCGGCGGTTTCTGGATCGGTTGGTGCTGGCCCGCGAGCCCACCCATGCGCGCAATGCCACCCGCTATGAAACGGCGCTGCGCGAACGCAACCGGCTGCTGGGGGAGCCTGCCGAACCCGATCCGTTGTGGCTCGATGGCATCGAGGCGCAGATGGCGGAGAGTGGCGCTGCGATGGCGGCGGCGCGGGCGGCACTGGTAGCGGACCTTGGGCGCGTGCTGGAAACCGTACCGGAACAGCCATTTGCGCGGCCTTCTTTAGTCTATGCCAGCGAAGTGCCGCTGGAGACGGACGCATTGCGCGCCGTGCTGCGCGAGGGTCGGCGTCGGGATCGCACGGCAGGACGGTCGCTGAGCGGGCCGCATCGCGATGATCTGGCAGTGACGCTGGCGGCGAAAAACGCGCCTGCCGCCGATTGCTCTACCGGCGAGCAGAAGGCGATGCTGATCGCCATTGTCCTCGCCCATGCCGAATTGACGGCGGGCGAGCGCCCTCGCCTGCTCCTGCTCGACGAAATTGCCGCGCACCTCGATCCGGTACGGCGCGCGGCGCTGTTCGAGCGGCTGGCACTGAGTGGCGCGCAAGTGTGGATGACGGGGACCGAGATGGCGCCGTTTGCCGAAATTGCCGGGTCCAGCGCAGTTTGGGCGGTGCGCGATGGGGTCGTGGACTCGCTCTGAGCGCTACTTGGCGATGGCTGTCTTCAGCGCCTTGGCCACCTGATCCTTTGTCGCAGCGACGATCTTGTCCACGCCTTGCGCGTTGGGGTGGACATTGTCCTCCAGCATCAGGGCCTTGTTGCCAAGCACCGGAGCGAGGAAGAACGGGACCAGCCCGGCCTTATGTTTCTTCGCAAGTTCGGGCCAGATGGGATTGAATTGCTCCTGGTAATCCGCGCCGAGGTTGGGGGCGGCAAGCATTCCCGTCAGCACAACCGGGATGCCACGCTTGTCGAACTCGGTCAGGATCGCATCGAGGTTGGCCCGGGTTTCCGCCGGCGGTAGTCCGCGTAGCATGTCGTTGCCGCCGAGGCCGACGAGAGCGAGGGCGGGTTTGACCGGCTGGTTGTCGAGCGTGAACTGCAGGCGCTGGAGCGCGGCGGCAGTGGTATCGCCCGAGACGCCGGCGTTGACGACCTTTGCCGGAATGCCGCCTGCGTTGAGCGCGGCTTCGAGGCGCGGCGGATACCCCTCGCCCGGGTTGAGTTTGTAGCCGGCGTAGAGGCTGTCACCGAAGGCGAGAATGACGGGCGCATCGGCCGGGATCGGTGCCGACGCCTGCGCGGCGCTGGTGGCAGCGGGCTCGGGGGTCTTCTCGGGCGAGCAGGCAGCGAGAACAAGGGTTGCGGCAAGGGCGAAGCGTCGCATTGAAACTCCATGGGCGCGCCCCCAAGTGCCGGTTGCACGCTGCAACCAATCTATGCCACGTGAGGCCCGTGACAAGCTCCAGCACAACGGTAATCGCCGCTTCGGCCCTCACCCTCTCGCTCGGCACCGGGGAGGCGCGGGTGGAAATCCTGCGCAGGATCGACCTCACTGTAAGCGCGGGCGAGACTTTGGCGCTGCTTGGGCCATCGGGTTCGGGCAAGTCGTCGTTGCTGGCGATCCTTTCGGGACTGGAGCGGGCGAGCGGCGGATCGCTGAAGGTTGCAGGGGCGGATTTCACGGCACTCGACGAGGACGGCCTTGCCGCCGCCCGACGCGGGCGTATCGGGATCGTGCTTCAGGCCTTTCACCTGCTGCCGACGATGACCGCACTGGAAAACGTGGCGACGCCGCTGGAACTGGCCGGACAGGCCGATGCCATGGCGCGCGCTGAGGCAGAACTGGTGGCGGTCGGGCTCGGCCATCGCCTCCACCACTACCCGGCGCAGCTTTCGGGCGGAGAGCAACAGCGCGTGGCGATTGCGCGAGCGCTCGCGCCTAGTCCGGCGATCCTGTTTGCCGACGAGCCGACCGGCAATCTCGATCATGCGACCGGCGAGGCCGTGGCCGACCTGCTGTTCGCACGCGCAGCGCAGGCAGGCGCGACGTTCATCATGGTCACCCATGACGAGGCGCTGGCGGCGCGATGCAAGCGGATCTTGCGGCTGGCCGATGGGCAGATCGCTTCGGACATCTGTTCGTGAGCCTTTCGTGGAGTGCCGCATGGCGGCTGGCGCGGCGGGGGCTGGACTGGCGCTTCAAGGGCCTGCGGCTGCTGCTGGTGTGCCTGGTACTGGGCACGGCGGCGCTCTCGGCCATCGGCACGCTGACCGGGGCGATCGAGCGCGAGCTGGCGACACGCGGGCGCGAGATGCTGGGTGGCGATCTGGAGTTCACGCTGACGGCACGGCAACCCACGGCCGACGAGCGGGCGGCGATCGCGGCAATGGGCGAGCTTTCCGAAGGCGCGCGGCTGCAGGCGATGGCGCGGGTGCCGGGTGACGAGACGCGGACGACGCCTGTAGAGTTGAAAGCAGTCGACGCAAAATGGCCGCTTTACGGGCAATTCACGTTGGAGGGTGGCAAGGTTGCCGGGGCGCCCGAGGGCATGACGGCATGGATTGCGCCGGGCGTGGCAGACCGGCTGGGCATAAAGGTCGGTGAAAGCCTTCGTGTTGGCGAGTCAGACCTTCGCGTTGGCGGCGTGATCGGATCGGAGCCGGACCGGCTGGCGGAAGGCTTCTCGCTCGGGCCGACGGTGATTGTCAGCAAGGCGGCGCTTGAGGCTTCGAAGCTGGTGCAGCCGGGATCGATGGTGCGGACCAAGCTGCGCGTGAAGCTGCCTGCCGGGGCCGACGCGGTGGCGCTGGGTGAGCGGATCAAGGCGCAGTTCCCGCTGGCAGGCTACGAGGTGCGGACGCGGGAAAAGGCCTCGCCGGGGCTGGATCGGTTCGTTTCACGCATGGGGCAGTTTCTGGTGCTGGTGGCACTGGCGGCGCTGGCGATTGCCGGGATCGGCATCGGCAACGGGGTGAATTCCTACCTCGAAGCCCGGCGGGGGAGCATTGCCACGCTGAAGATCCTCGGCGCTTCGAGCCGGGACATCGCGCGGATCTATCTGCTGCAACTGGCTGCGGCGGCTTCGCTCGCCATTGTCGCGGGACTGATGATCGGGGTGAGCATCACGCCACTGATCGGCAAGGCGCTTCAAGGGCTGCTGCCGATCGAGGCGGGGTTTGTGCTGGACTGGGGGGCCTTGGCCATCGCAGCCGCTTATGGCGGCTTGATTGCGCTGACTTTCGCAGCGCCACCATTGACGCGAGCGAAGGCGTTCCCGGCAATGGCGCTGATGCGCGCTCGGGTCAGCCCTTTGGCGGGTGGCTGGAAGGGCGCGGCGTTGCCGGTGGCATTGGGGCTTGGCGGGATCGTGGCGCTTGCAGTGCTGACCGCGCCGCAAAAGCTGCTCGCTGCCGGGTTCCTTGGCGGAGCGGCGGCATTGTTCCTGCTGCTGTCGGCGCTCGGATGGGGGTTGCAAAGGCTGGCGGCCAAACTGCCCCGACCCAAGGGTGCGATTGCGCGGATGGCGCTGGCCAACCTGCATCGGCCCGGAGCGCAGACTTCGGCTCTGGTGGTGGCGCTGGGCTTTGGGCTTGCCGCCTTCGTGCTACTGGCAGGCGTGCAGACGAGCCTTGATGGCAACATCGCGCTGCGGGTGCCGAACCGGGCGCCGGATTATTTTGTGCTCGACCTGCCGCAGGGCAAGACGGCCGAATTTGACCACATCGTGCGCAGCGCCGCGCCCGATGCTGCCATTCGCAAGGTCCCGGCCCTGCGCGGCTCGATCATCGCCTATGGACCGGCGGATGCGATGACCCGCGTGGCCGATCTCAAGGAGATCCCGGAGAACGCCTGGCCCCTGCGCGGTGATCGCGGGCTGACCTATTCGAACGAAGTGCCCGAGGGCAACGTGCTGACAGCTGGCGAATGGTGGCCCAGGGACTACGCGGGCGAGCCGCTGGTCTCGGTCGACGATGACCTGCGCGAGGCACTCGGCCTCAAGCTGGGTGACCGGATCGCGGTTTCGATCCTCGGCGTGGAGCGCAGCGCAAAGATCGCCTCGTTCCGACGGATCGACTGGGAGAACATGGGCTTCAACTACGTGCTGGTGTTCAGCCCCAATGCGATCGCCGATGCGCCGCACAATCTGGCCGCGACGATAAGCCTGCCGGAAGGCGCGAAGACGCCCGAGGTGCGCCGCGCGATTCTCGGCGGGCTGGTCAAGGCCCTGCCGTCCAGTTCGGTGATCGAGATCGGACCGGTGCTGGGGCAGGCGCGCGAGATCCTGTCGCAGATGGGCACGGCGATCCTGGCCGCCGCGAGCGTGGCGATCCTTGCGGGGATGGCCGTATTGGCAGGGGCGATTGCCGCCGCGCGCGAACGCAAGACCTACGACAACGTGATCCTGCGCGTGCTGGGCGCGAGCCGTCGGCAATTGCTGGTGCTGCTGGTGGCCGAATACGGGCTGCTCAGCGCATTGCTGGCCGGCGTGGCGCTGGTCCTGGGCACAAGCGTCGCGTGGGGCGTGATCGTGATGCTGTTCGAGTTCGACTGGCTGCCCGACTGGCCGCGCATCCTCGGCGTGCTTGGCGCGGGCGTGGGGCTGGTGATGGTACTGGCGGTGGCAGGCTCGGTCGGGCTGCTCAGGACCCGACCGGCGCAGGTGCTGCGCGAGCTTTAGGCGAAGACTTCGGCAGGAGTCGGGTTCTTCGGGTCGGGCCCGAAGCGGTTGGGCCCGCGCGTTCCCTCGAGACACATCAGCACGAAAAGCGCGAACCAGCCGAACAGCGGAATCAGCCAGAGCAGCAGCAGCCAGCCGGTGCGGTCCTGATCGTGCAGGCGACGCACCGAAACGGCAAGGCCGGGAATGATCGACACAAGCCAGAACAGGCCGCCGATCCAGCCTCCCGTGCCGACAAGGCGCGAGCCATAGACGAAGGCGCCGTTGGCACGGCTCACTTCATTTGTGCCGAACACGGCATTGAGCACGATCATCACCAGCAGATAGAACAGCGCGAACATCCAGTATTCCTTGCGCCGTGAGCGCCCGGAAAACTCCGCATATCGGCGATAGGGCAGGATCATCCAGTTCATCGCGCTTGTTCCTTGAGGTGTGGATCAGCCGAAAACGTCGTAACCGGCCGGATTCTTCGGATCGTCGCCAAAGCGGTTCATGCCCGGCGTTCCAGGCAGGCAAAGAATGACGAAAAAGGCAATGCTGGCGATCCAACCGACGAACGGAACCATCCCAAGCAAGGCGAAACCGAGATACCACCAGCCCGACATGTCGCGATCATGCAGGCGACGGACGATGACCGCGATCCCCGGGACCAGCGTGCCGAGAAAGAAGATGAAAGCCAGAGCTGCACCGATCCAGAAGGCTACGCCAAACTGTGGGTCGTCCACACCCGAAACTGCGGCTCCCAGACCGCCGGCAAACATGAACGCGACAATCACGGAATAGACTAGGACCGAGAACAGCGTGAACATCCAGTATTCCTTCCGCCGCGAACGCCCCGAAAACTCGGCATAACGGCGATAAGGCATCAGCATCCATTCCATGACTTTCCCCCTTTGTGTTCTTCCCGCAGGACCAGTGCGGTTGCACTAGTGAACATTATTCCGCTGTGACTGCAAGCGCGGACAGCTCGTCGCTGTCAGTTGCCGACAAGCACGAATGGAGCCCAAGTGGCGGGATGAGCGCCGCCCGCCACATTGCCATCGCGCAGGATGGCAAGCTGAGCACGACGCAGGGCTTCCGCGCGGGACAGGCCCTTGCCAGCGCCCTTCAGTGTGTCGAGTGTCAGGCGGCTGGCGACATCATCCCGCACCGGCCAGTGCGACAGCAGGAGCGAACGCGCACCGGCGGCAACGAAAGAGCGGGCAAGGCCCGAGAAGGTTGGCGCACTTTCACCATCGCCAGCGCTGGTATCGCACGCTGAAAGGATCACCCAGTCCGCATTCAACCTCAGCTTGGCGATTTCCGATGCGGTAAGCAAGCCATCGTCGATCTCGCTCGGCTGGTCCGGTGGAGTCAGCACCAGCGCGGGTTCCACCAGATCGCGAAACGCCCCGCCGACAAGGCCATGGGTGGCGAACGCGAGGACGCTCGCCTGTTCAAGCGGCGCGGCTTTCACCGCAGCTTCCGTAGCCTCGGCACCGATGAGCAGCGCGGGATTGCCGGGGAAGGCTTTCGCCATCGCACGCAATTCATCGGCAGCGCCGGGCAGGCTCGCAAGTTCGCGCAGTGCCTTGGTGCTGGTATCGCCGGAACGCAGCATCGGCGCCGAGCGCGTCGCGAGGCGGATGGGCTGGCCCAGCAACGGCGCGCCTATTCCGGCGAAAGAAAGATCTCGCTTGCCTGCAATGCGCTGGGGCAGCGGCAACGCCGCAAGGGGGACTGAAACGGCGTGGTCCTTTGCCAGCCAATGCGTGTTGCGCAAGGCGGTGGGCGCGTCGTCCGGACCTTGCGGAGCATCGGTCACCAACGCGGCAAAGGGCAGCGCGGCGAGGCCACCCGGCGCCAGCACGCGCAGATCGGGGGAGGACCTGATCGCCTCGCGGATCGGCGCGGGGAAGAGCAACTGGTAGAGTTCGAACGCCGCCTTGCGATCGAAGCCGCCAGCACCATTATTGAGGAGACCGAGGTCGATCGTTCCACGCATCCGCTGCAACAGTTCGAGCAGTTGGCGCGGGGCAACGGGCGCACTTGCCATTGCGGCTTTGCCGGGCGTGACGGCAAGGACGACGAGACCTTCTTCATCCTGCCCGTAGAGTACCAGTGCCTGCCCTTTGCCCAGCGAATTCTGCGCGGCGGCAAGCGACGCCGGCTCGACGGCGGTCTGGAGCGAATAGCCGGGGATAAGCGCTGCCAGGTGCGCGTCCTCTACACGGATCCGGGCGTCGATATCGGCGAGCTGGCGATTGATCTCCTCGACTGTGTCGGCCTTCCCCGCAGCGACTTGCGCATTGAGCGTGCGGCGCAGTCGCGCGCCATCGGCGGCGAGCGACTGATAGCGGCGGATTACCTCAGTAGCCTCGACACTGTCGGCGGCCCGCAGCATGGCCTGACTCGACATTGCGCTTTGCAGATCGCCGAGGTTGGCCAGCTGCAGTGCCTCGAACGCCTGGGCGGGATCGTTCGCGGCCATGGCGAGGCGAGCCTGCTGGACGAAAAGGAAATGATACTGCTCCGCCAGTCGCGTCACTTCGCTTCTGGGGGTGGCGCGGTCGAGCAACCGGGTGCGCGCGGGCGCAAGCGCCTGGACCGTACGAGCGAGAGCGCCAACCGCATCGCCTTTTGCAGCCGAGATCTGTTCGGCAAAGACCAGCCCGGCAAGACGACGCGCATTGGATTCGAGAGCGCGCTTGGGAAAGGCAGCGTTGGCATGGACGAGCAACGGCATGGCATCGTCGGATCGGTTGTTGGCTATGTATTCGCGAGCAAGGTTCACCTCTGCCAGCAGCACGTCGGGATGCTCGCCAGAGGCTGACCGTTCGCGACCGATGCGGAGAGCTTTCTCGCGCAGCGCGAGCGACGCAGCCCTGTCGCCGCGCCATGACGCAAGACGCGCGACCTGGCCGATTGCCGTAGCAGCAATAGTCGGATTGTTCTTGTTGTCGCTCTTTTCGAATATCTCCGCCGCGCGCTCGTAGAATGGCAGCGCCTCTTCCTTGTGTCCCGAATTGTCGAGGGCGAAGCCCAAGGCGCTCAGCGAAAAGGCAATGTCGGTATGTCCCGGCGGGTACGCCTTGACGCGCAGGTCCAGTGTACGTCGAATTACCGGAATGGCTTGTGCATAGAGTCCGGAATCGCTCAGCGAGGCACCGAGCTGGTTGAGCGCGGCCATAGTTACGCGGTGATCTTCACCAAGATGCGTTTCAGCCCAGACCGCAGCTTCTCTGGCCGGCTCTATCGACGAGGCGGTGTCTCCGGACTGAATGAGCAAGGCGGCGAGGCTGAGCCCGAAGATCGCAGGCTGTTCGACATCGTCTCCGGTAAGGTTCGCGTGGGCCCGAGCAATGCGTAGGGCCTCTCGCACGCGTGGGAGCGCTTTCAAGGGCTCTCCTTGACGGAACTCGACAAGAGCGGTGCCATAAAGCGCCGAGGCGTACTCGATGCTTTCCGTACCCGCCGTCTGCGCAGTAAGATCGAGAGCGCGCACTTTGTAACGCATGGCCTCTTCAAGCCGACCAAGGGAGGAGTAGAGCGAGCCGATGTTGTTGACGAGTTCGGCTCGGTCCGGCGTCATCGGATACTTTCCTGACTCAAGCTCCGCTTCGAGCCCATGATAGATCGCAAGGGCCTCGTCGTAACGATCCAGCCAGAACAGCGCGTTGGCGCGGCTTGCCTCGGCGTAGATCAGGTCGATCCGTTCGATGCCTCTAGCCTTGCGGGCCCGTGCAAGCACCGCGTCGATCCTTGCGAGCGCCTCTGCCGGCTTGCCGGCGGTGTCCATGGTTTTGAGCGCCTTGACCTCGTCGACAAGGCTCGGCGCGGATTTGCTCGGAGTGTCCGTTGCGAATGAGGGCGACGGCGTGCCTGCCACCAGAAGTGCCGCCAGCCATATCGATCTTCCCATGCCCCGCCCCCGAAACATCCAGTTTCGAGGCAATGGTTAACCGTGATTTATCGAAACAACAGTGCTTTTCAGCACATTTTCACTTCAACCACCCAGCCTCGCGATACCACGCAGCCGTTGCATGCAGGCCCATCGCGGTTTCGACCTGGGGCAGCCATCGCTCCGGCGGAGGCTGGTTGCCTTCGCCCGCGCGCCAATCGGGGTGGCACATGTAGCCGACGCGGTCGAGCGTGAGCTTGGCGCCCTTGCCGCGGAAGGCCGCGTCGAGCTTGGCACCGAGGCGCAGGACGCTGGCAGGGAGGTTGACCGCGGTGGCGCGCTTGCCGACGGCCATGCCGATGGCCTTGGCGAGATCGTTGTGGGTCCAGCCACCGGGGGTGCCGTCGTCAGGCTCGAAGGTCAGATGCGTGACGTCTTCGCCGCCGGGGATCAGGGCGAGCAGCAGCCGCGCCAAATCGTTAACGTGGATGATCGAGAGATGGCCCTGCGGTGGCAAGGGCACAATGCCGCGGCGCGCAAGCTTGAACAGCTCGAACATCTCGGTATCGCGCGGGCCATAGACGGCGGGCGGGCGCACCACCGTCCAGTCGAGACTGCTGGCCTTGACGATCTTTTCGCCGCGCAGCTTGGAGCGCCCGTAGACCGACAGGTCCGGCTCTCGCGCGGAGAGCGAGGAGACGTGGACGAAGCGCGGCACGCCGGCTTCCAGCGCGGCGTTGACGACGTTCAGCGTGCCCCAGACGTTGCCGTCCTCGAAGCCCTTCTCGTCCGGCGCATTCACAACGCCCGCGATGTGCAGGACCACGCTGGCGCGGCCGACGAGGCGCTGCAGGGCGCGCTTGTCATTCAGATCACCCTGCACCCACTCCACCCCGGCGCGGGCATCCTGCGGGCGGCGGGCAAGTGCGCGGACCTCTATCCCGGCGCGAGCGGCATAATCGAGCACGGTCTGGCCGACGAAGCCGGTGGCCCCGGTAATCGCCAGCAATTCCGCTGCCATTACAGCAGCACCATCTGGTCGCGATGGATCAGGGCCGAACGTGGGGCGTAGCCGAGGATGTCTTCGTGCTCGCGGCTGTGGCGGCCCTTGAGGCGGCTACACTCGCCCGCATCGTACTCCGAGAGGCCACGCGCCAAAGTCTCGCCATCCGGGCCGATCACCGCGATGGCATCGCCGCGCTGGAAATCGCCCTCGACGCCGGTGATTCCGGCGGCAAGCAGGCTGGAGCCGCGCTTGAGGGCTGCGGCGGCACCGGCATCGACGAGAACGCTCCCGCGCATCCGCATGCGGCCGCCCAGCCAGGCCTTGCGCGCCTGCTTGCGCCCGCGCGGCAGGAACAGGGTGCCGCGCTCGGCGCTCATCGCCGTGGCGATGGGCGACGTCGGCTGGCCGTCGATGATCGCCAGCGCCATGCCGGCAAGCTCTGCAATCTCGGCCGCCTGCAGCTTGGACGTCATGCCGCCCGAGCCGAGGCCGGAGGAGGAGCCGCCCGTAGCCATGGCGTGAATTTCGGGCGTGACGCCTTTCACCACCGGAATGCGGACGGCGCCGGGCTGTCGCGGGTCACGGTCATAGAGGCCGTCGATGTCTGAAAGCAGCAGCACGCCTGAAGCGCCCGCCGCCTGCCCGACACGGGCGGCAAGGCGGTCGTTGTCGCCGAAACGGATTTCCTGAGTGGCGACAGAGTCGTTCTCGTTGATCACCGGAACTGCGCCAGCCGCAAGCAAGGTGCCGAGCGTTGCCGTGGCGTTGAGATAGCGGCGACGGTCCTCGAGGTCCTCGAGCGTCAGGAGTATCTGCGCGGCGGTGAGGCCGTGGGCGGCGAGGAGTTCGGCCCAAAGTCCGGCGAGCGCGATCTGCCCGACAGAGGCAGCTGCTTGCGCATCCGAAAGGCTACCACGCCCGCCCTTGGCGAGACCGAGCTTGCGCGCGCCCAACGCGATGGCGCCGGAGGAGACGACGATCACTTCCTGTCCGGCCGCGCGGGCCGCTGCAATCTCGGCGACCAGCGCCGTCAGCCATTCCCGGCGCGGCGCGCCATCCTTGCCCACTAGCAGGGCCGAGCCGACCTTGACCACGAGGCGCGGGCAGGTCTTGGCGTCTGTCAGGTGGACAAGCTGGCTGATCTTCATGAGGGCCGCTTAGGGTATTTGTGACGATGCGTGAAGGGTTGCCGGTCCTGCCGGAAGAGCGCTTGGGCGATCAGATCGGCGACCACGGCTTCTGGTCGCCCTCGTCTTCCACCTCGCCGGTCGGGCGCTCGGTCACCGTGGCGACGGGCAGGTGTTCGAGCACGGCATCGAGCAAGGCGTCCATGCCCTTCCCCGTTGCGCCGGAGATCGGATAGACCTTGCGTGCGCCTGCTTCGCGCAGTTCCTTGGTGAAGGCCTTGACCAGTTCGGCATCGACAAGGTCGATCTTGTTGAGCGCGATCAGGCGGGGCTTTTCATCGAGCCCCGCGCCGTAGGCCTCAAGCTCACCCTCGACGATCTGCATGGCCTCGACGGGATCGGTCTCGCTGTGGATGTCGATCAGGTGGATCAGCACGCGACAGCGTTCGATATGGCCGAGGAAGCGGTCGCCAATGCCGGCGCCGTCGGCTGCGCCTTCGATCAGGCCAGGGATGTCGGCCAGCACGAACTCGCGGTTGCGGTGGCGCACGACGCCGAGTTGCGGGCGTAGCGTTGTGAAGGCGTAGTCGCCAACCTTGGCCTTGGTGTTGGTGATCTGGTTGATGAAGGTGGACTTGCCCGCATTGGGCAGGCCGACCAGACCAGCGTCCGCCAGCAGCTTCAGGCGCAACCAGACGTACATTTCCTCGCCCGGCCAGCCGGGGCCATGCTGGCGGGGGGCACGGTTCGTGGAGGACTTGTAGGAGGCGTTGCCGCGCCCACCATCACCACCGCGCAGCAGGACCTTCTGTTCGCCCACTTCCGTCATGTCGAGCAGCACGGTTTCGCGGTCATCGTCGAGCACTTGCGTGCCCACGGGCACCTTGATGACGAGATCGTTGCCGCCTGCGCCCGTGCGGTTTTGGCCCATGCCACCGCCGCCCCGCTGCGCCTTGAAGTGCTGGGTATAGCGGAAGTCGATCAGGGTATTTAGGCCGGTCACCGCCTCGAAGATGATGTCGCCGCCCTTGCCGCCGTTGCCGCCATCGGGGCCGCCGTATTCGACGTACTTCTCGCGCCGGAAGCTGACCGCGCCGGGGCCGCCTTGCCCGGAACGGATGAAAATCTTGGCCTGATCGAGAAAGTGCATGCGGGTAACTGTTCCAATGACAGGCCCGGAGCAAATGCGTCTGCCGCCCCGGAAGCGAGCCTTTTACCCGTTCATGGAGAGCTTGTAACGCCGAACCGCAAGGCGCCTGCCATATCAGGCGGTTCGATGATACCTGGTGGAGCCGAGGGGGATCGAACCCCTGACCTCGTCATTGCGAACGACGCGCTCTCCCATCTGAGCTACGGCCCCGTTCCCGGTATCGCCCCGCAGCGATACTGCAGGGAGCGCCGCCATTAGCGCAGCGCTCCCTGCCTGAAAAGGGATTTTTTGAGCTCGCCAGACCCCGTCAGTGCCCTGCCCCGCTGCGGTCCGGGACGGGCGCGGCCGAGACGCTGACCGCCTGCTGGGGCGGGTTCATCAGTCCGCCGTACTTTGCCTGCCAGATGGCAAGGTCGGCCCGGTAGACCTCGTAGCGGCGGTAGAAGTCGTCGAACACGACCTCGATGTTGGGCAGGCTGCGCACGGCAAAGGCTTCGAGATCGGCCGATTTCACCGCGGCGCCATCGCGACTGACCGCCATGACCGCGTCACAGAAATCGGACAGCGTCGGCGGCAGGGCGAAGTGGTTGTAGACTGCGGTGATGTAAGCCTCGCGCGGGGCGATGAACTTGGCGCCGTACTTGGCCTTGAACTCTGCATCGAGCCGCTTGTTGACGGCATTGAGCGTCTTGGCGTGGTTCGTCAGGAACGCCTTGTAGCGCGGCAGGATGTCGGCATGGACCGGAGCGCTGCAGTTGAGTGCGGCAACGTTGTAGGCCGAACGCAAGTTCCACACCATCTGCGCCGAGGAGATGTTGCGATTGAGCGACTGGCGCAGGCCACTGGCGTCCGCCGGCGGGATGGCGATGTTGTCGGAAGCGCCGTTCGGCGCCTTCGGCTTGGGCGGAATGACCACGACCTTGGGCGGCGGTGGCGGAGGCGGCGGAGGTGGCACCGGCGTTGGCGCGCAAGAGGCAAGGCCGATGGCGAGACCCGTGACCAGCAGACTGGGCGCGACGATGCGCCGAAAACGAAACATTGGCATTCCCCCATTCCGGTTCCGCATGAAACCGTGTCAGGCAGACGATCCCGTTGTCGCAGCAAGGGAAACGCTGCGCGAACCATCCTTTATGCAAGATTAAGCAGACCCTAGCGTCACTACGCAGGAATGAGAATCCCCCACAAAAGAAAAACCCGGCGAACCGTTACGGTCCGCCGGGTCAATCCGGTTCAGTTCGGATGCTTCGTCAGATCAGCGGCGGTCGCCCATGAACTGCAGCAGGAACTGGAACATGTTGATGAAGTCTAGGTAGAGGCTCAGCGCACCGAGGACCACGGCCTTGCCCGCGAAGTCGGTACCGGCAACGTAGGCATACTGCTCCTTGAGCTTCTGCGTATCGTAGGCGGTAAGACCTGCGAAGATCAGCACGCCAAGGAAGCTGATCGCCCAGGCGAGGCCCGACGACTTCAGGAAGATGTTCAGCAGCGACGCGATCAGGATGCCGAAGACGCCCATGATCAGGAAGCTGCCCATGCCCGACAGGTCCTTCTTGGTGGTGTAGCCATAGAGGCTCAGACCCGCGAAGGCACCGGCGGTGGCGAAGAACGTCGTCGCGATCGAGGCGCCGGTATAGACGAGAAAGATCGTCGACAGCGACAGGCCCATGGCCACGGCGAAGCCCCAGAACATGCCCTGGAGGGCCGTGGTCGAGAACTTGTTTGCGCCAAAGCTCATGAACATCACGAATGCGAGCGGCGAGAGCATCACCAGCCAGATCAGCGGCGTACCGAACAGCGCGACGGTGAGACCGGTGGACGCCGAGAGCAGCGCAACGATGCCCGAGAGCAGCACGCCCGAGGCCATGTAGTTATAGATCGACAGCATGTGACGGCGCAGGCCGGCGTCGAACACTTCGCCGCGGCCGTAGGCGCCGGAAAGGCTCGGAGACGCGCCGAAGCCCGTTCCGGTGGGCCGAGGGTCGTTCCAGTTTGCCATCTTCAAAGCTCCGTTCTGTGGCCCCAATGGCCACGTCACTGGAATATCGGCGCTTTGGCCCCGGCTTTCAAGTGAAACCGGGGCAATGTGGCGTCCATGCAATGTAACGAATTGTTGCGGAACTCACCCCGCCTTGCGCGCCATTTCCGTCATCTCGGCACTGCGATCCCGTGCGCCGCGCAAGGTGTCTTCCATCAGGCGGGCCAGACGGTCATCGGCATCAAGCACGTCGATCCCGATCTGGGTAACGCCACCGGGGCTGGCTACGCGGCGCGCGAGTTCGCCGGGCGAGTGTTCCGAAGCCGCGGCCAGCATGGCAGCGCCTTCGACCATCGACAGCGCAAGCCGATCCGCCTGCTCGCGCGGGAGGCCGAGCGCCGCTGCGCCTTGGGCCAAGGCATCGATGAAGCGGTAGACGAAGGCCGGGCCAGAGCCGGCAAGGGCCGTGACGAGATCCATCTGGTCCTCGCCCGAGAGCCACTCCGCCTGCCCGAGGGGGGCCATCAGCGCGTCGGTTTCGGCACGCGCAGCCTCGTCAGCTTCGCCGACCAGCGCGATTGGCGACTTGCCCAGCGCTGCGGCAAGGTTGGGCATGACGCGCACGATTGCGCCGGTGTCAGGGAACGTTGCCCGCAGGGTGGCAAGGTCGACACCGGCGAGAATCGAGAGCAGCAGCGTATTGGGTCCGACGAAGGGGCGAACCGAAGCGGCCGCATCCGGCAATTGCTGAGGCTTGAAGCCGAGCAGGACAACATCGAATGCCCCCTCGCCCTCGGGCACAGACTTGAGCAGGCGCGTGCCTTGCGGTGCGACCTCGAGATAGGGGTCGACGATGGTGAAGGTCTCGGGCGCAATGCCGCCTGCCAGCCAGCCCTTGAGCATGGCCCCGCCCATGTTGCCGCAGCCGAACTGGAGGAAGGTCTTGGTCATGGTGCGGTTCCCTTGAGTCGCGTTTGCGCGCTCAATGCAGGGAGGTCCGACCAATCGCAAGCGTCTGCCGCAATGATCAGGCCTCTCCGGCCGCATCCACCATCGCGCTGGCGAGCGCATCGGCCGGGCTCTTGTCGCCCCACAGGATGAACTGGAACGCCGGGTAGAACCGGTCGCACTCGTCAACGGCGGCTTCAACAGCAGCCTGGGCCTGGCTGATCGAGAGCAGGCCTTCGTCGCCGAGCATCAGGCCATGGCGATAGAGCAGCACCGATCCGTTCGACCAGATGTCGAAGTGCCCGATCCACACCTGCTCATTGATCAAAGCCATCAGTTCGAAGACGGCGGACTTCTTGTCATCGGGGATGCGGATATCGGGCAGACACAGGATCTGCAGAACATGGTCCTCGACCCGCCAGATCGCACGGAGCTGGTAGTTGGCCCAGGATCCCTGAATTTCGCCCGTAACTTCGTCGTCGGAGACGAATTCGCAAGGCCAGCCGCGCGCTTCGAAAAGCGATGCGATCATGTCGACAGGCGCTGCCTCATCGCGCTCGTTGTCGTCATGGCCGGTCCGCATGGTACGTCCCCTGAACACGTGATCGGGCCTCCTCGGCTGGTTGGCCCGGCAGGGCGATCTGCCCTGACTGCTGCTCGCACCGTCAATGGCGGTTCACACCCCCGCCCGACAATCTCGGGCTAACAGGCGGTTGGGCAAAACTCGACAACCTTGTGGGAAAGCTGTGGACAAGGGGTGAACATCAAAGGATCGCGCATGTTCCTGCAACGACTGCCTATTTGAGCGAAAGCGTGTCCACTGCCTGCCCGGCAGGGCTGGTCCACTGATAGCTGGAAACGCCACTCTTCCTGAGTTTGGTGACGAATTCCTGCGCATCTGCCTCGCTGTCAAAAGGCCCGGTGAGCAGGCGGAAATTGCTGCGCCAGGGCGAAAGGTAGGGCTTCCGCCCGCGCAGGACTTCGGGCGCTTCCTTCACCAGGCGGCGCCATTCGTTGTCCATCACATCCTTGTTGGCACCAGTCAGCACCTGAACCCAGATCCGGCTCGGATGGCTCGGCGCGGCCTTCTTGGCCTTTGCGTCCTTGACGTCCTTCGCATCCTTGGCACCTTGCTTGGGATCCCTGATCGGCTTGCCGTCCTTGCCCAGCTTCACCGCTTCCTTGGCAGCAGGCTTTTCGGGCTCCTTGGCGGGAACGCGTGACACATCGGTCGGACCGTCAGGCCGCTCGCCGCGAGGATCGGCCTTCGCAGGCTTGGCCGCGCCCTTGGGGGCAATGCGCGTGATGTCGACGGCAGGGACCGAAGCAGCCCGCTCCTCCGGCGGAGGCGCGAAGGACTTGAACAAGCTGGCCAGATCGCGCGCTGGCGGCGGGGTGCTGGCCGCCGCAGTTTGCGTCGGGGTCGGCGACGGGGTCGGCTGCGGAGGCGTGACCTTTGCGACTGCGGGAGAACTCGCCGCAGGCGGGGTTGGCGATGGCACGGGTGCGGGCGACGCAGAATTCGTGCCGGAACCGACCTTGGCAAGATCGAAGCCGCTTGCAGAGGCCAAGGCCTGACCGGACTGGTTGATGGTCGTCGTCGGTGCCGGCGTGGTCGGCGCTGACGCAGGGGCGCTCGGCGCTACCGGTGGGCGTGTGGCGCTGGCAACCTGCGCAGGAGTGGACACTGGCGGCGAGGTCAGATCCTGCTGGAATCCGGGCTTGGCAATAGGATTGGGCGAAGGCGCGATTGTCGTCGTCGGCGTTGGCGTCGAGACGATTCGTGCAGGCACCGCAGGAGTAGCCGCCTGCTGGGCCGACCGGATCGGCGGGACCGTCGGACGCTGCGTGCCCGGAGGCACATCGAGAGCGGAAAGCACGGCCGGACGGGGAACGGGGGGCGTCACCGGCGCAGGCGGTGTCGAGGTCGGGGCTGGAGACGCATTTGCAGACGTCTGCACCGGCGGCAGTTCGCCCGACGGGGTGGTGCGGACGGCTGGCCGGACGACGACTGCCGCCGCGGCAGTCTCACTCTTGCCGGGCCGACGGCGCTTCTCGCGGCTCGGCTTCTCGGACGATGTGCTCGACGGGCCAAGTGGAGCACCGGTCGGGATCAGGCCGGCTTCGGCACTGCGCGGCGCACGCGGGTTGAGCGCTGCGTACTGCACGACGCGCGGATCGTCGCGCCCGATGTCCGCCGCACGCGGAAAGCGGCCGAAGTTGGCAGCGGCGGCCTGTTGCGCTGGCGTAAGGCGCGGCATGTAGCGCAAGTACGGCGCAATGCCGGAAGCGAGATCCTGCGGCATCGAGGCATAGGCGATCGCCACCGCCTCGTCCGGCCCGCCCGTCACCGCCATGGCGAAAGTCCGCGTGCGCCATGCCGCACGGTCCTGCTTTTCGATCAGCGGTGCGAGCAGCGATTCCGCGCCACGACGGTCGCCCGAAATGGCAAGGCTCATGGCATAACGGCGGGTAATCTCGTCGTCGCTCCCACGGCTGAGAGCCACCTGATACCAGCGCTGCGCCCGGGCGTTGTCGCCGACAAGGTCGTAGGCCAGCGCTCTATCCGCCGCCATGGCGAAGGTATCCGCCCCGGCCCGCTCCGCCTCGTCGAATGCGCGGATAGCCTCTACCGGGTTTTCCGCCACGAGCTGGGCCTTGCCGAGCAGCGCCTTGGTGCGCGCGTTGCCAGGCTGCACTTCGTCGGCGCGAGCGAGGAAACCCAGCGCGGCATCGCTGTCGCCCAACTTGAGTGCGGCATTGGCCGCATCGAACAGCGCCGAAACATTGCGCGGATCGGACGCCAGCCGCGCCAGCGCAGCATTGAGTTCGCGGCTGGGGCTGGGGGTGGTCGATTGCACGACTGGCCGCGAAACCGTGGCCGGTCCATCCGGATCGTCATCCGCCTGCGCCAGTGCCCGAGGCGCTGAGGCACAGAGCAGCAGGGCCAGGGCAAGCCGCAGGCGGGTCCTGCCCGTCAAACGCGCGATGGGGAGCCGATTCGTCATCCTGCCGCGCTCTTTACCGTTTTGAAGATGAAGCGGCGGCAACACGCGCCGCCGCTTCGCAACTGGTTACTGGTTGTTCTGACGACCGAGGAAGCGCGGAATGTTGAGCGATCCGCCTTCGTCGCCATCGTCATCGTCGGCCGGTGCACGATTGCCGCGCGAGAGATTGGCCATGCGTTCGAACAGCGTGCTTCCGCCCGCAGGCTTGGCCGGTTCCGCCTCGGGCGCACGGCCCAGACGCGGCATTTGCGGCGCGGCAGCAGGCTCCGGCTGGGGAGCGGGCGCGAACGCGGCAGGTTCTGCCGGAGCTTCCATCCCACCGAGAAGCAGTTCGTCCGAAGCGGGTTCTTCCTGCGCCGACGAAAGGTCCAGCGTCAGGTCGAGCGGCTCGGGCTCGGGCGCTGCCGGGACTTCGGGCTGGACCTGTTCCACCGCCGGAGTCCACGCCGCCTGCGCGGGTTCGGCAGGAGCTGCCGGAGGAGGGGTATAGACCGGCGCTGCGGGAGCTGCCGTCGGCACCGCAGGACCACGAGCGCTGCTCGGGATCGAGACGGGACGCGAAGCGATTTCCGCCTGCTCCTGGCTCTGCTCGATACCGGTGGCGACGACCGAGACGCGGATCTTGCCGTCGAGATCGGGATTGAAGGCCGAGCCCCAGATGATGTTCGCGTTCGGGTCAACCAGTTCGCGGATGTGGTTGGCAGCTTCGTCAACCTCGAGCAGCTTCATGTCGTCGCCACCGATGATCGAGATGATCACGCCCTTGGCGCCCTGCATCGACACGCCATCGAGCAGCGGGTTGGCAATCGCGCGTTCTGCCGCTTCCAGTGCGCGGTTCGGACCTTCGCCCTCGCCCGTGCCCATCATCGCCTTGCCCATCTCGCCCATGACCGAACGGACGTCGGCAAAGTCGAGGTTGATCAGGCCCGGCATGACCATGAGGTCGGTGATCGAGCGAACGCCCTGCTGCAGCACTTCGTCAGCCAGCTGGAACGCTTCCTTGAAGGTCGTCTCGGCCTTGGCCACCAGGAACAGGTTCTGGTTGGGAATGACGATCAAGGTATCGACGTGCTTCTGCAGTTCCTCGATACCGCTTTCGGCAGACCGCATGCGGCGCGTTCCTTCGAACAGGAACGGCTTGGTTACCACGCCAACGGTCAGCACGCCCTTGCGACGCGCGGCCTCGGCAATGACCGGCGCCGCACCGGTACCGGTGCCGCCGCCCATGCCGGCAGCGATAAACACCATGTGCACGCCCTCGAGCGCGCGCTCCAGTTCCTCGATCGTCTCTTCCGCAGCCGCGCGACCGACTTCCGGACGGGCGCCAGCACCGAGACCCTGAGTGATGTCGGGCCCGAGCTGGATGCGGTTTTCCGCGATCGAATTGTTCAGCGCCTGCGCGTCGGTGTTGACGACGATGAACTCGACGCCCTCGATCTGCGCGTTGATCATGTTGGCGATGGCATTGCCGCCTGCGCCACCAACCCCGATCACCGTGATCCGGGGACGAAGTTCGTCAATTGCCGGCGGTCCGATGTTGATGCTCATAGTCGGTCTCCCAATCGGGTCATTTGTCTCGATGCTGGCAGGAACGCGCACAAGACGGGATCTGAAAGCTTCACGTTAACCTGTTGCACAAGCGTGCTTTGCGAATCAAAGGCGCAGCAACCTTTTCCACAGGTTGCAACACCATGACGGGGCAAGATCGCGCGCTGCGAGCGGCAGGGCGAGGTAAAACCCCGTCAGAAGTAGTCCTTGATCGCGCGGATCAAGCGAATCAGCAGCCTCCGCCCACGGTACACGCCTCCCACCGGATCATGCGCAGGCCCGATCGCGCGGATGTCGACCGGATCGGCAGCCGCAAACAGAACCAGTCCCACCAGAGTGGAGGAACTTGGCGTGGCGTGGCCGGGAGGGAGGCCGAGCATCGTCGGCGGCGAACCGATGCGCACCGGCCGGCCGAGCGCCGATTGCGCATAGTCGGCCAAGCCCGGAAGCTGCGCACCGCCGCCGGTCAGCACGACCTGCTGCCCGGTCTGGCCGACAAAGCCCATCGACTTTAGCGACTTGCCAACCTCTTCGGTGAAGAACCCGAGTTGCTGGGTAATGACCGAGATCAACTCTGCACGCGGAATACGGTTCTTGTCGTCGGCGTGGCGCGCCACCGGGCCACCTTCGGGATCCCCCGGCGCGTTGACCGGTATCATCTCGCGATGGTCTGCCGGGCTGGCGATGGCCGAGCCGGACATGCACTTCAGGCGCTCTGCCTGATAGCGGCGAATGCCGAAGGCCGAGGCAATGGCGTCGGTAATGTCGCCCGAGCCGTACTGGATCACCTGCATGCCAAGCAGCATTCCTGCGGCATAGACGGAGACAGTGGTAACTTCCGCGCCGAACTCCACCAGCGCCACGCCCAGTTCCCGCTCTTCGGGCGTAAGACAGGCGTGACCCGCAGCCACTGGCGAGCCGACCACTGCCTCGACTTCCAGGTGCGCGTTCTGCACCGCCTCGCGCAGGTTTCGCACCGGCGCTCCATCGGCAAGCATGACGTGGATATCTACCGCAAGCCGCTCGGCATGAAGCCCTTTGGGATTGGGCACGCCGTGGGCACCATCAAGCGTGTAGTGCGCCGGCTGCGCGTGCAGCACGGTGCGCCCGTCCGGCTGGATCACCCCTCGCCCGGCCACCAGCAGATGCTCGATATCGTCCTGCTCGATCCGCCGACCGCCGACCTCGACCTCGACCCGCGCCGTGGTGCTGGCGAGGCCTGCTCCGGCGCAGCCGATCCAGACCTTCTGGATATCGACGTTGGCCATCTTCTCGGCGCGCTCGATCGCATCGCGCACCGAATGGGTGGCGGCCTGCATGTCCGTCACGTAGCCGCGCTTGATCCCCTGCGCGGCGCGATGGCCGGAACCGAGCACGACCATCTCTCCCGTCTCGGACAGTCCCGCAATCATCGCGGAGACACGGAACGAGCCGATGTTTACGGCAGCAAAGACCTTGGTGATGCGGGGCGTCGCCATTGGTTTGGATCAGCCCTCGTCGCTCTTGGCCGCAGCGGCGATGCGCTTGGCTTCGGCCTTCGCCTGCTCGGCGGCACGCTTCTCCGCCGCCACTTCCTCGGCATGGCCGGGCACGCGCATGTAGATGCGGTCGGGGGCGCGCATGTCGAATGCGGCAACTTTGCCGCCAAGCAGACGATTGACGCCATCCATGCGGGCAAAGCTCAGCAGCGCACCTGCCGACTTTTCGTCACCTTCCGGCAGGGCAAGCACCTGACCGGTCTTGAACGTCAGGTTCCAGCGACGGTTGCCGATCCATTCGGCCTCGGTGACCTGCGGCTTCAGGGCCGGAGCAGCATCGAGCAGTCGCATCAGATCCTCGACCCGCTGGCCGACGCCAAGGCCGGACAGCACCAGCATTCCCTTGGCCTTGTCAGGCTTCACCGTCTCCAGCTCGACGCCGGTATCGTCGATAAGCACCATGCGATCTGGCTTGCGCAGCACCGCGTGGGGATTGCGCTCGACGATGTCGATCACCAGCGTATCGGGAAGCTTGCGCGAGACGCGGGCGTCCTTGACCCACGGCAACTGGTTCAGCTCATCGCGCAAGGCGGCAAGATCGAGCGTGGTCATCGCGCGGTCGTTCTGGCCGAGCACGCGCTCGTAGATGCGCTGCTCGTTCATGCGGTTGACGCCGCGCACCTCGAGATGGCTGACCTTGAACCCGGCGTCCGAGGCGATCAACGCGGCTTGTTCCGATGCCAGCGCCGGGATGCCCGCCATGACCGCCACGGTCCAAACCAGTCCGGCGGCAGCGGCGAGGATCAGCGTCATCACGATCCGGTGCAGCGTCTCTTCGCTGAACGGCAGCCAGTGCATGACCGTATCGAGCACCGAACCGGTCTGCTGGCGCGCTGCGTGGACCTTGCGTTGCGTCGTTCGCGCAGCTGCTGCCCGCCGCACGCCCTTTCCGCCACGCTTGATCGTCTGCGCCATTCCTCAGACCTTCCCTGCGTCTTTGAGGGCTTCAGCGATAATCGCTTCGACAAGATCGGGGTAATCCATGCCAAGCGCCTTGGCCTGTTCGGGCACGAGGCTTAGCGGAGTCATGCCGGGTTGGGTGTTCACTTCCAGCAGGAACAACCCTTCGACACCCTGCTCATCATCCCAGCGGAAGTCGGAACGGCTGGTGCCCTTGCAACCCAGCAACTGGTGCGAGCGCAGCGCGATCTGCTTGCACGCTTCGGTGATCTCGTCGGGGATCTCGGCCGGGCAGATGTGATCGGTCATGCCGTCAGTGTACTTGGCATCGAAATCGTAGAAGCCGGACTTGGGGCGCAGTTCGGTGACGAGCAGCGCACGGTCGCCGATCACGGCAGTGGTCAGTTCGCGGCCACGGATGAACGGTTCGGCAAGAAGCTCGTCGAACTCCTGCCACGGTCCGCGCGCGTCGGCGCTGATAGGATTGCCGTAGTTGCCGTCTGAGGTGACGATGGCGACGCCGACCGACGAGCCTTCGTTGACGGGCTTGAGCACATAGGGACGCGGCAGAGGATCGGCCTTGTACAGCTCTTCGGTACGCACGATGCGCCCGCCGGGCATCGGAATGCCGTGCGGCACCAGCGCCTGCTTGGTCAGTTCCTTGTCGATCGCGATGACCGAGGTGGCGAGGCCGGAATGGGTGTAGGTCAGGCCCATGATGTCCATCAGGCCCTGGATCGAACCATCTTCTCCGGGCGTGCCATGCAGCGCGTTGAACACGACATCGGGCTTCGCTTCTGCCAGACGCAGCGCAACCTCGCGGTCCATATCGATCCGCGTAACCTTATGGCCCTTTGACTCGAGCGCCTTGGCAACGCCCTCGCCCGACATCAGCGAGACCGGCCGCTCGCTTGACCAGCCGCCCATCAGCACCGCGACATGAAGTTTCGGAAGCGTCACGGTCTGCCAATCCTCTTGATTTCCCATTCGAGCTCGACGCCCGACATATCCTTCACGCGCTTGCGCACTTCCTCGCCCAAGGCCTCGATTTCGGCGCTGGTCGCCTCGCCGGTGTTGATCAGGAAGTTGGTGTGCTTCTCGCTGACCTGCGCGCCGCCCATGGTCAGCCCCCGGCATCCCGCCTTGTCGACCAGTTCCCAGGCCTTCCCGCCATCAGGATTCTTGAAGGTGGAGCCGCCGGTCTTCGAGCGCAGCGGCTGCGAGGCTTCGCGGGCGGCGCTGATGCGGTCCATCTCGGCCTGGATGGCGTCGGGCTCGCCGCGGTGCCCACGGAAGCGGGCAGCGACGACGATCGAGCCGTCGGTGAGATCGGAATGGCGATAGGTGTAGCCCAGTTCGCTGAGCGGCAGCGTGACGATCTCGCCCGAGCGAATGACAACGTCGCAATCGATCAGCACGTCCTTGACCTCGCGCCCGTAGGCACCGCCATTCATGCGCACGAAACCGCCGACCGTACCGGGGATGGAGCGCAGGAATTCCAAACCAGCGATGCCGTTGTCGCGAGCGGTGGAGGACACGAGGATACCTGACGCCCCGCCGCCGCAGTTGAGCGTGACTTCATCGACCTTTTCGACCTTGGCGAAGGCCTTGCCAAGACGGACAACGACGCCCGGAACCCCACCATCACGGACAATCAGGTTGGAGCCGAGGCCCAGCGCCATGACCGGCACGTCTGGCGCCAAGCCTGCGAGGAAGTCCTGCAGATCGGCCACATCCTTGGGCTCGAACAGCCAGTCCGCCGTGCCGCCGGACTTGAACCAGACCAGCGGTGCGAGCGGGGCGTTCGGGGTCAGCTTGCCACGAACCGAAGGCAGCGTAAGGGTGGTCACCCCTGCCCCCTTTCGCGCGCAATCGCGTCGGCAAGACCAGCGGCCCACTTGGTGATATCGCCCGCGCCAAGGCAGACGACCATGTCACCGGGCTGCGCAGTCGCGGCGAGTTCCTTCGCCAGCGCATCGGCGCCAGCAGTAAGGTGCGCCGAGCGATGCCCGCGCGCCTTGATGCCCTCGATCATCGCGGCGCTGTCCACGCCCTCGATGGACTGCTCGCCCGCCGGATAGACTGGCGCTGCATAAACCACGTCGGCATCGTTGAACGCGCCCTGGAAGTCTTCCATGTGGTCGCGAAGGCGCGTGAAGCGGTGCGGCTGGACGACAGCGATGACCCGCCCCTGCACACCTTCGCGCGCGGCAGCGAGCACGGCACGGATTTCGACCGGGTGGTGTCCATAGTCGTCGATGACAGTAACGCCATCCACTTCGCCCACCTTGGTGAAGCGACGCTTGACCCCGCCGAACTTGCCGAAGCCGGTGCGGATGAGTTCGTCCGAAACGCCCATTTCCACCGCGACCGCCACGGCAGCCAGCGCGTTCTGGACATTGTGGCGGCCCGGCATCGGCAGTTCGATGCCTTCGATCCGGCGGAACGAGCCATCGCGCTGGCGCAGCACGGCGGTGAAGCGATTGCCGCCGGGGATCGGCGTCACGGCCTCGCCGCGCACATCGGCCTGGGCGGAGAACCCGTAAGTCACGACGCGGCGGTCACGCACCTTGGGGATGATCGCCTGCACTTCGGGGTGATCGATACAAAGCATCGCCGCGCCGTAGAACGGCACGTTCTCGATGAACTCTACAAAGGCCGACTTGACCTTGTCGAACGAGCCATAGTGGTCGAGATGCTCGGGATCGATGTTGGTTACGACCGCCAGCGTGCCGTCCAGACGCAGGAACGAACCATCGCTCTCGTCGGCCTCGACGACCATCCACTCGCTGTCGCCCAATCGCGCGTTGGAGCCGTAGGAGTTGATGATGCCGCCGTTGATCACGGTAGGATCGATCCCGCCCGCATCGAGCAGGCAGGCGACCATCGAGGTCGTCGTGGTCTTGCCATGGGTCCCTGCCACGGCGACGGTGTTCTTGAGCCGCATCAGCTCGGCCAGCATTTCGGCGCGGCGCACGACGGGGATGCGGTGCTCCAGCGCGGCCACAACCTCAGGATTGTCGCGCTTCACCGCAGTCGAAGTTACGACAACCGCGACACCATCAACGTTCTCGGACTTCTGCCCGATCATCACCTTGATGCCGCGCGAGCGCAGGCCATCGACGACATAGCTTTCCGCCATGTCCGAGCCCTGCACCGAATAGCCCATGTTGTGCATGACCTCGGCAATGCCCGACATGCCGATGCCGCCGATCCCGACGAAGTGGATCGTGCCGATCTCGGTGCCGACGCCCTTCATGCCAATTGCTCCTGACCGGCAGGCGCTGCACTGCGGGTGTCGACGCGGATCACGTCCATGATCGGCTCGCCCCCGAAGCTTTCGACCAGATCGGCAAGATCGCTGACGGCATTGGGGAGGCCGCAGTTCCAGGCGGCGTGCGCGGCATTGGCAAGGGTATGCGGGTGCTGGGCCATGGCCTGAATCTGTTTCGCCAGTTCCTTGGGGGTGAATCCGGTCTGCCGGATCGCGCGCGCGCCGCCTGCCGCAACCATCTCGCGCGTGTTGGCGGCCTGATGGTCGTCGGTGGCGATGGGCAGCGGCACGAGGATCGCCGGGCGACCGACCGCGGTCAGTTCGGCAATGGTCGAAGCTCCGGCGCGGCCGATGAACAAGTGCGCCCCGGCAAGGCGGGACTGCATGTCCTCAAAGTACGTGCCGAGTTCAGCGGGAATCTCATGAGCTGCATATCGCGCACGGACAGCCTCAAGGTCCTCCGGGCGGCACTGCTGCGTCACCTGCAGGCGATGGCGCAATGCTGGCGGCAACATGGCAAGACCATCGGGCACGACCTCGGATAAGACTGAAGCCCCTTGGCTGCCTCCCGTCACCAGCACACGAAACAGGCTGTCCTCGGTGAACTCCGGAAACGGCTCGCCGCGTAGCGCCAGCACGTCTGGGCGCACCGGATTGCCGACGCGATGGACCTTGCCCCACAGCTTGGGATCGAGCCGGTCAACCTCGCCATAAGCCGTGGCAATGGCGTCCACGCGCTTGGCAAGGAAGCGGTTTACGCGCCCAAGCACCGCGTTCTGCTCGTGGATCACAGTCGGGATCTTCGCCGAATGCGCTGCCAGCAACGCAGGCAACGCCGGATAGCCGCCAAAGCCTATCACGCACGAAGGCTGAAAGCTTTCGAACAGGCGCAGCGCCATCGCCCGGCCCTGCCAGATCGCGCGCAAGCCCTTGAGCACCGCCATCGGGTTCTTCGCCAAGCGCCCCGCCGGAAGCACATGCGCGGGCATGAAGTCGGGCTTGCCGGGAATCTTGGCGCCGCGCTCGTCCGTCACCAGCGCAACATGATGGCCGCGCCGTTCGAGTTCCACCGCCAGCGCGAAGGCCGGAATGAGATGTCCGCCCGTGCCGCCTGCCGCGAGCACGTAATGCCGGGAAGCGCCACTCATTTGCGCACCAGTTCCGAAACGTCGAACTTCTCGCGCGAAAGGTAGGGGTTGCGCCGCGTGATCGCGAGCAGCAGCCCGACGCCCATGAGCAGCGCGATGGTGGACGATCCGCCGTAGCTGATCAGCGGCAAGGTCATGCCTTTCGAAGGGAAAAGTTGCAGGTTCACAAGGATGTTGATGAACGCCTGTCCGACCAGCTGCGCGGTCAGCCCGGCTGCCGCAAGGATGGTGAACAGATCGTCCTCGTCGAGCAGGCGCATCAGCACGCGCAGCGCGATGGCGCAATAGATCGTGACGATCACGGCGCAGGCGATCAGCCCGAATTCCTCTCCGACCACCGAAAAGATGTAATCGGTGTGCGCTTCGGGCAGCGCGTTCTTGCGGCTCCCCAGCCACAGGCCGGTGCCGCTCCACCCGCCGTTCATCAGGGTGCGCATGGCGAGATCGACCTGGTCGAACTCGCTGCCGCCGGAAATGAAGTTGTCGATGCGGTGCGTCGCATTGGGATAGAAGAAATACGCGGCGACCACGGCAAGGATCAGCCCACCCATCGCATAGAGGATCTTGTTGACCGACAGCCCCGACAGCAGGGCCAGCACGAACCACACGCCGCCGAACAGCATGGTCGAACCGAAGTCCGGCTGGGCCATCAGAAGAATGCCGACCAACCCCATGATCGCCACCGTGATCGGGATGACCGGGATGTTCGGATCGCGCACGCGCCACGACAATATCCACGCCAGCGCAATAGCAAAGCCGGGCTTGAGGAATTCCGACGGCTGCAGGCTGAAGCCGATCCACAGCCAGCGCTTGGCCCCCTTCACCTCGCTGCCGACCAGCGGCACCAGCACCAGCGCGACGACCATCGCGGCTGCCAGCACGATCGCCCCGCGCCGTGCCGCCTCCTTGGGCAGGACCGAGGCGAAGAACATTGCCACGAGGCCCACGGCGACCCAGCGCAAGTGGATCCAGAAGAAGTAGAGATCGCCCAGCGATTTCTGGCTGGTAGACAGGCGATGCGCCGAAGCCGGCGAGGCTGCAGCGACGGCAATGCAACCGATCGTCACCAGCGAGAGGATCAGCGTCAACAGCACACGATCGATCTCACGCCACCAGATCAGCAATTCGCTGCGCCGGCTGCGGCGGAAGCGCGCACCATGACCGACCACGCGCACGCCACCATCGGGCATGGTGGTCGTGACCAGGCGTGTGGGCGTCGGCGTCGTGCTCATGAACCGGTTCCCGGCGGACAGGGCGCATCAGCATCCGCAATCAGCGCTTCGACGATCTGGCGGAAGCTGTCGCCGCGTGCCTCGAAATCGCGGAACTGGTCGAAGCTGGCGCATGCGGGCGAGAGCATCACCACATCGCCCGGCTGCGCAGCCTCCATCGCCTGACGCACGGCATCGCACATCATCTCGCTGCGGGTAACGGGCATGACCGGCTCGAGGATGTTCGCGAACATCGGCCCGGCCTCGCCGATGGTATAGGCCGCGACGACGTGATCGAAATATGGCGCGCACTCGTCTAGGTTGTCGCTCTTGGGCAGGCCGCCGAGGATCCAGTGGATACGCGGATAAGCGCCGAGCGCGGGTGCAGTCGACGCCGGGTTGGTGGCCTTGCTGTCGTTGACGAACAGCACCCCGTTCGCCTCGGCGACCCGCTCCATCCGGTGCGGCAGGCCGACGAAACTGGCAAGTGCCGGGCGCCAAACCTCTTCGCCGATGCCCAGCTGCCGGGCGATCTCCACTGCGATGGCGGCGTTCTGCAGGTTGTGCGGCCCCTGCAGCGAGGACCAAGCCGCCTGTCCTTCGAGCGCATCGGGCTGCACCACATGGACGAAGCCAGCGTCGTGCGTTGCCGAAGTCTCGCGCGCGATCTTCAGGGTGTGCTCGTCCCCGCAGCCGAACACCGCGTGGTTCCGGGCAGACTGCATCTGGAACAACCGCGCCTTGGCTGCGACATAGCCCTCGAAGCCGTTGTAGCGATCAAGATGATCGGGGCTGAGGTTGATCAGCGCGGCAACGTCGCAGTCGAGGCTCTGCGTCAGGTCGATCTGATAGCTCGAAAGCTCCAGCACATAGACACCGCCTTCCGGCAACGGCTCCTGCCCGAGGACCGGCAGCCCGATGTTTCCGCCAAGCCGCGCTTCAAGCCCTGCTGCCTTGCAGATGTGATGGACCAGCATCGTGGTCGTCGACTTGCCGTTGGTGCCGGTAATGCCGACAACGCGGTGTGGCGGAAGGTCAGCGCGGGCCTGGGCGAAGAGTTCGATGTCCCCGATCACTGGCACTCCGAACGAGGCGGCATGGGCGGCGATCGGATGGCGGTTCAGCGGAACGCCGGGGCTGACCACCACGCCTGCGAAGCCACTAAGGTCGATCGCCAGCGGATCGGCAATCGTGCAGCGCCCTTCATAGGCCGCGCGCGGTTCCTCGCGGCTGTCCCACACGGTGACTTCCGCTCCGCCCGCCAGCAGCGCCTCGACGCTCGCCTGCCCCGACCGGGCGAGGCCGAGAACGGCGAAGCGCTTCCCGGAAAAGGCGAGCGAGACGATCATCGCACCTTCAGCGTGGCAAGGCCGATCAGCGCCAGCACGATCGACACGATCCAGAAGCGGATCACGACGGTCGATTCCTTCCAGCCCAACTGTTCGAAGTGGTGATGGATCGGCGCCATGCGGAACACCCGCTTGCCGGTGCGCTTGTAGACCGCGACCTGCACGATGACCGAGACGGCCTCCATCACGAACAGCCCGCCGACAATGGCGAGCACGATCTCGTGATGCGCGGCGACAGCGATCACGCCAAGTGCGCCACCAAGCGCAAGGCTGCCGGTATCGCCCATGAACACGGCAGCAGGCGGCGCATTGAACCACAGGAACGCAAGCCCCGCCCCCATGATCCCCGCACAGAAGATTGCCAGTTCACCCGCCCCTTTCACGTGGGGAATGCCAAGGTAGGACGAATAGTCCACGCGGCCCGCCAGATAGGCGATGATCGCAAAGGTGCCCGCCGCGATGATCACCGGCATGATGGCGAGGCCGTCCAGCCCGTCGGTCAGGTTGACGGCATTGCCTGCGCCGACGATCACGAAGATCGCGAAGAGGTAATAGACCGGCCCAAGGGGCACGTAGAGATTGCTGAACACCGGCACGTAGAGGTTGGTCTCGCCGACCGCCAGCCACGCGGCGATCGCGGCAACCACGAACTCACCGGCGAGGCGTACCTTGGCGGGAACGCCCTTGTGCGCGTACTTGGTGACTTTGTCGTAATCGTCGAGAAAGCCGATCAGACCGAAGCCCAGCGTCACCACCACGCAGGACCAGACAAGACGGCTGGTCACGTCCATCCACAGCAGCAGCGACAGCGTCAGCGCCGTGACGATCATCAACCCGCCCATCGTGGGCGTGCCGCGCTTGGCGAGGTGCGATTGCGGGCCGTCCTCGCGGATCGGCTGGCCCTTGCCCTGACGTACGCGCAGCATGTTGATGAAGCGCGGTCCGATGATCAGGCCGATCAGCAGCGCGGTCAGCAGCGTCGCGCCCGCGCGGAACGTCTGGTAGCGGATGAGGTTGCTGAATCCCTCGAAATGCAGCCACTCGGCCAGCTGGTAGAGCATTCACCGTTCCCTGGTGGTGAGCGAACGCACGATCGCGCCCAGGCCCACCGAATTCGACCCCTTCACGAGGATCGCATCACCCCCGCGAATACCGTCGGCAGCCAAGCATTCCGCCGCTTCCGAAGCCGTCTGCACATGCGTCACATCGATCTTGCCAGCAAGCGAGAACGAGCCGCTTTTCCCCAGCGCGTCGGCCAAGGGCGTCATTTCGGCTCCAACCAGCACCAGCCTGTCCACCTTGCCCTCGGCGATGGGTCCGGCCAACTCGGCATGGTAGCGCGCCTCGCCCTCGCCCAGTTCCTTCATCGCCCCCAGAATGGCGACGCGCCGCGCCGCGGGCGTTGCGCCGAGCTGGCGGAGCGTGACTGCCATCGAGGCGGGATTGGCGTTGTAACTTTCATCGATCAGCAACGCCCTGCCCGAACCGTCGCCGCCGCTCGCCGCGATCTCATGCCGCGCACCACGACCGGCAAGGCCTTCCAACTCGGCCAGCGCCAGCCCGGCCGCACCAAGATCGCCGCCGATAGCCTCGACTGCGGCCATGATCGCCAACGAATTGGCGACCCAGTGCTCTCCGGGCTGCGAGATCGTGTAGCAGACCTTGCGACCGCCAAGATCGGCGGTGACCAGCGTACCGCCACCGGTTGCAGCCACCGCATCGAGCAGCCGCACGTTCGAGTCCGCATCACGCCCGAAACTGACAACGCGTTCGGCATGCTGCACGGCCTTGGCGCGCAATCGCTCGTAATGCCGGTTGTCGCGCGGAATGATTGCCACGCCACCGTGTTCGAGACCTTCGAAAATCTCCGCCTTGGCATCGGCAATCGCCTCCTCGCCGGAGAAGTGGCCGATATGCGCGGGCGCAATGGTGGTGATGATCGCGACGTGCGGGCGCACCAGTTGCGTCAGCGCCGACAGTTCGCCTGCGTGGTTCATGCCCATTTCGAACACGCCGAAGCTGGTCCGCGCCGGCATGCGCGCCAGGCTTAGCGGAACGCCGACATGGTTGTTGTAGCTCTTCACCGAACGGTGCGCGCGCCCCCGGCTGGCGCGGTCGAGCGCAGCGTAAAGCGCTTCCTTGACCCCGGTCTTGCCAGCTGAACCAGTGACTCCGATAATGCCCGCATCTACCCGATTTCGCGCGGCTTTTCCCAAATCCTCAAGTGCGCTTGAGGTGTTTGGGACAAGCACGTGCGGCCCGAAGCAGGCGTGTTCGACCACCGCTGCTGAAGCCCCCTTCCCGAAGGCTCCTTCGAGATAGCGGTGACCATCGGAGGTCTCGCCCTTCAACGCGAAAAACAGGTCGCCTTCGACCACGTCTCGACTGTCGATCTCCACGCCCGAAACCGCAAACGGCACGCTGGCCCGGCCGCCCGTCGCCGCCGCGATTTCCTCGCTCGTCCAAAGCGCAAGACCCGCCGCGTCGGACGGGTCCTCTGGCCATGCGATGAGAGCGGGATGGGCGGTCATGTGGTGCACTCCCTTGCGACCTGTACGTCGTCGAACGGCAGGATGCGAACGTTGTCGCCCCTGCCTACGATCTGTCCCTGTTCGTGCCCCTTTCCTGCAACAAGGACGATGTCTTCCCGGCCTGCCTCGGCAATCGCTGCGGCGATGGCAGCGCGGCGATCCCCGATCTCGCGCGCCTTGCCGTCGCACCCGGCCATGACCGCCGCACGGATTTCCGCCGGGTCCTCGCCGCGCGGATTGTCATCCGTGACAATTACCAGATCCGAACCGGCACAGGCGGCGCGGCCCATCTCCGGCCGCTTGCCGCCATCGCGGTCACCACCTGCGCCGAACACGGTGATCAGCCGCCCGGTGGTATGCGGGCGCAGCGCCGCGATCGCCGCCTCGATGGCATCGGGCGTATGGGCATAGTCGACATAGACCGGCGCACCCGCGCGATTGATCGCCGCGCGCTCAAGCCGTCCCCGCACTGGCTGCAACCGGCCGAGTGAATCGAACACCTTCCCCGCTTCGGTCCCAGAAGCAATCGCCAGCCCCACCGAAACCAGCGCGTTCGCCGCCTGGTAGGCCCCGATCAGCGGCAGATTGATCTTGCGCCCCTTGCCTTCAAACTCGATCTCGAGCGTCTGCCCAAGCTGCGTAGGGGTACGGGCGAGCAGGCGGATTTCGGTCCCCTGCTCGCCCACCGAGAGCAGCCGCAGACCCCGTCGGCGGACATGCTCCACTGCCCGTTCCGACCATTCGTCGTCCATCCAGACGACCGCCGTGCCGCTCTCATCCACGACATGGTCGAACAGGCGCATCTTGGCCGCGAAGTAGTCTTCCATCGTCGCATGGTAATCGAGATGGTCGCGGCTGAGGTTGGTGAAAGCTCCGGCAACCACGCGAAGACCCTCGTTGCGGTACTGCGAGAGGCCATGGCTGGAGGCTTCGTAGGCCACATGGGTCACGCCCTCGCGGGCAAGGCCGGTCATGTTCGAAAGGAACGTGACGATATCGGGCGTGGTCAGCCCGGTAGAGACGCTTTCGTCTGCCGTGGTCACGCCGAGCGTACCGATCGACGCCGCGGAATAGCCCGCCATGCGCCAGATCTGACGCGTCATCTCCACGGTCGAGGTCTTGCCGTTGGTGCCAGTCACGGCGATCACCGTCTCGGGCACCGGCTGGAAGAACCGCGCAGCCAGCGTGGCAAAGGCCTGTCGCGGCTCGTCGTCGGCGACGTGAACGGCACCTTCGACCTTGGCTTGCGGACGCGCGACCACTGCCACGGCTCCGGCTTTCACCGCATCGGCAATGAAATCCTCGCCGTTGAAGCGCGTGCCGGGAAAAGCCCCGAAGATCGTGCCGGGCGCGACCTTGCGATGATCGATGGCGAAGCCGGTGACGTTGGCGTCACCATTCTCGATCGGCAGACCCGCCGCTTCAAGGATGGCACCGAGCTTCATTCACCCTCTCCGTTGCCCACAAGCGGCGACAGGTCCGAAATGTCGATATCGCGCGTATCGTCAGGCACCACGCCTAGGAACGGACCGATACGCGGCACCACGCGACCGACGATCGGCGCAGCGTTCCATGCCGCCGTGCGCTGATAGGAGGTCGCTGCGGTGCCCTTCGGCTCGTCCAGCATGGCGATCACCACATAACGCGGCTTGTCCATCGGGAAGGCCGCAGCGAAAGTCGCGACCAGCGACGTGCGATTGTAACCGCCCTTGCCGCCCGGCTTTTCCGCAGAACCCGTCTTGCCACCAACGCGATAGCCCGAAGCGTTCGCGCTCTTGCCGGTGCCGTCGACCACGATCATGCGCAGCAACTGGCGCATGCGCGCGCTGGTCGAAGCCTTGTAGACGCGGCGGCCTTCGGGGATTTGCGAGGGATCGCGCTTGAACAAGGTGGCCGGTCGCCAGATGCCACCATTGACCATTGCGGCGTAGGCAGCCGCGAGGTGGAGCGGCGTAACGGCGATGCCATGGCCGTAGCTGACCGTCATCGTCGTGATGCGCGCCCAGTCGCCCGCCTTGTTGGTGCCGCGCGGCCAGAGCGGGAAACCACGCGCGGGCAATTCGATGTAGGGGCGCTCGTTCATGCCAAGCGCCGCCATCGTCTTCTTCAGCGCCGGCCCGCCCAGCTTGTCGGCAACCTGTGCGGTCACAATGTTCGAGGAGTGGATCAGCGCCTCGGGCACGTTGAGCGACGCGCCGAAATTGTGGCTGTCGCGAATGTGGAAGCCGCCGATTGCCAGCGGCTTGTCCGAAGGATAGCGCACCGAGAGGTCGGTCACCACGCCCGCATCGATGGCCGCGGCGATGCTCAACGGTTTGAAGGTAGAGCCAAGTTCGTAGACCTGGTTGGTCACCTTGTTGAACACCAGGTTGTTCAGCGCCTGGTCCGACCGGTTCGGATTGAACGAGGGCAACGACGCCAGCGCCACCACTTCGCCGGTATCGACATCGAGGATGACGCCAGCCGCACCCTTCGCCTCGGTCTCGAGCATGCCCCGCCCGAGTTCGTCCTCGAGCGCACCTTGCGCCCGCATGTCGATCGAAAGCGCCACCGGCTTGCCGCGCTGCGCGGGATCAAGCAGTTGCTTCTCCAGCACCTGCTCCATGCCGACATGGCCATGGCCTTCGGTATCGACATAGCCCAGCACGTGCGCGCCCAACGACCCTTGCGGATAATAGCGCTGGTTCTCGCGCGGGAATTCCAGCGCAGGCTCACCCAAGGCAAAGATACGGTTCGCATCTTCGGGCATCACCCGCTGGCGCAGGTAACTCGGCTTGTCCGACTTCAGCCGCTTGAGCAGATCGTTGTAATCGGCATCCGGGAAGATCGCGAGCAGCGCCTTGGCCACTTCCTCGGGCGACTTGACGAGGGGCGAGCCGTTCTCGCCAAAGGCCTTGGGGTTGTACCACAGCGCATAAGCCGGGAACGCCCGCGCCAGCGGCACGCCGTTTCGGTCAGTGATCTCGCCGCGCGGTGGCAGCAGCGCCTCGGCCAGCGAGCGACGCTCGGGCGAGCCTTCGAACAGCCCCAGTTGGGCAATTCGGGCGAGCGCCGCAAAGCCGATGAACAGGATGAAGCCCGCCACCACCAGCGCGCGCACCTTGGCCTCGACCAGCGAGCGCTGGCGGACATTGGCCAGCATGACGCGGCCTGAGGCGATGGCGGCGGAGGCGGTGAGTGCGTTCACCGGGCTGCCTTAGCCTCCTTGCCCTTGGTGGCGCGAGGGGCCGGGGCAGACTTCGCCTTGCCTGAAGCCGACTTATCCGCAGTTGCAACAGTCTTGGCCTTGGTCGCGGGCTTGCTGGCAGGCTTTGAGTCTGCCTTGGCGCTCTTCCCGCCGCCCTTGGCCGCTACCTTGGATTTGCCCGAGGTATCCGATTCCGCTTTGTCCTTGCGGGTCGGGCGCTCCTTTTCGGAAGCCGTTTCCTTGCGGACCGGGCCACGCGGGCGGGCATCGACGACCTTGCCCAAGCGATCCTTCAGAGTCTCGACCGCCTCTTCGCGGGCCATCTTGCGCGCCGGACGGACCTCGTCTTCATCGTCCGCCGCTGCTGCAGCAGCCTTGCGGTCGTCACTGGCCAGCGGCTTGCCCGAAAGCGGCGAGACCATGCCGGGAAACGCGGCCGAAGCGATCACGCTGTCGTCCACGCTGGCAACGCGGATCGGCTCGGGCGCATCCGGCGTGGCAGGAACGCTGAGTTGCGCCAGCTGCCGCTCGCCTTCAATGTACTGGCTGGCGTTCGGGGCTGCGTAGCCGAACTCGACATCGTTCCAGGCCTTCAGCTGCTGCTGGTTTGAGCGGGTCTCGAACTCGGTTTCCAGATACATCCGCTCCTGCTTCAGCGCGACGATGCGCGCCTCGGCATGGTGGATCTGGCTGCGCAGGGCATTGACGCGAAAGGCCAAGGCAATGACCAGCGCGAGGCACAAGCCCAGCAGGACCAGCCAGCCAACCGAACGGAGACGACTTGCGGTGGTGATCATGCCGCCGCCCTCCCCGTGCTTGCCCGCGCCGGAGCAGCCGTGCGCACGGCCCAGCGCAGCGTGGCCGAGCGGGCACGCGGATTGCGCTCCTCTTCCTCGGCCGTGGGACGGATGGCAGCGGAAGGCTTTTCGAAGACCGGTTCGGCCTTCGAAGCCATCTGCGGCAGGTGGCGCGATCCGGCGGGCACTGCCCCGGCGGCCTCGCGCAGGAACTGCTTGACGATGCGGTCCTCAAGGCTGTGGAAGCTGACCACGGCGATGCGGCCGCCGGGCACCAGCACCTTCTCGGCGGCGGCAAGACCTTCGATCAGCTCGTCCAGCTCGCCGTTCACATGGATGCGCACCGCCTGGAAGCTGCGGGTCGCAGGGTCCTTCTGCGCCTTCGGCCCCTTGATGTCGGGGCGATAGCCGAGCGCCTTGCGAACGACGTTGGCAAACTGGCCGGTGGTGGTCAGCGGGCGGGCGGCGACGATGGCGCGGGCGATCCGGCGCGATTGGCGTTCTTCGCCGTAGCGATAGAGAACGTCGGCTATGTCCCCCTCGTCCGCTTCATTCAGGAAATCCGCCGCACTTGGACCGTCCTGTGACATCCGCATGTCTAACGGCCCGTCGGACGAGAAGGCAAATCCGCGCCCCGGCTGGTCGAGCTGCATCGAACTCACGCCGATGTCGAACACGACGCCCTGAACGCCCGCAATTCCGGCCTCTGCAAGTCCTTCTGCCAGTTCGGAAAAGCGACGGGGATGGAGAACCAGGCGCGGATCTTTTCCACAGGTTTCTCCCCAGAGCTTTCCCGCCGCGATCGCATCGGGATCACGATCGAAGGCATGGACCGTCGCGCCAGATTCCAGCAGGCGACGGGTATAGCCGCCGGCGCCGAACGTGGCGTCGACAATGAGGTCACCCGGCTTGGCATCAAGAGCCTCGACGACCTCCTCGAGCAGCACGGGAATGTGCGGGGCCTTGGGCGCTGCAACGGTCACTTGCGCTTCCCCTTTGCAGCTTCGGCCATCTTGGCGCGACAGCCGGCCTTGGCGCTGGCCCAGCCATCGCCCTGCTCGAACAGGATCTGCGGGTTCCAGATCGTGATCTGGCGGCCACCGCCGTGGAAGTAGAGGCCGTCCTCCACCTGCCCAAGCTCGGACAGGTATTCGGGCAGGACGAAGCGGCCGCTTTCATCGAAGCTCACGCGGGTGAAGCCGTAGGCCTGCGCTTCGGCCATGTCGCGGTCGAAATCGAGGCCGAGGCGGAGCTTCTTCTCTTCTTCGCGATCGATCTCTGCAGCCAGTTCGTCGAGGCGGGACAGGCCGAAACCGGTCAAGCAAGGCAGGCGGGGATGCTTGTCGAGGCAGAGAACGCGCTGATTGGCCGAAGCAGTGTAGATGTCGGAGCGGAAGTCGGCAGGCAGGACGAAGCGGCCCTTTTCGCCACGCGGCGAAAAGCCCTGTCCCACAAGATTTACCGGCCCTCCCGCCACGCTGAAACCCCGCTCGCGGACAAAGCTCCATCGCTCGACCCCGCGCCATCGCGCGGTGCCGACTCATCCCCCGCGGATGCGACTGGAGTTCGTCCCGATAACCCACACTACTAACGCGGGACGGGGCGGGCGAAAAGGGGAAAATGCGGGAAAATGCGGTCTAGCTATGAATCCGTAGCATTTTTTCTACATCTTGCCGCCTCAGTAACCATGGCGTGCTGCAAAAGTAATCGCGCATCTGCGGGACTTTGGACGAAGTTCACCGCCAAGGTCGGCAGTCTACCCGCAAATTCCCGCGAACAAAAGGAGATCATCGCGCCAGGGCCTCCTCGAGCAGTGCTTCAAGCTGCTCCGCCCGCGTATTCCCGTCCGCTTCAGGCTCAAGCAAAGCGGCGTCCGCGACCAGCGTTGCCCGCCCTTTCCCGATCCCGCAGCGCGCGATCAGGCCACCATCCGCAATCGTGCAACGCGCTTCGTGGCCTCCGGGGATTGCCCTGAACGCTCCGGCCAGGTTGATCGGCAACCCCTCGCCCGCGCTTTCCCGCAAACCCCCGGGCTGGCTTTCGTCAAACTGCAATTCCAGCCCCCACCGCGCGAGGATCGGGGAAACCAGCGCAACATCCTGCGGACGGCGCCGGTCACCAAGGGCAAAGGCGCTCTCCTGCGTCAGCATGGGATCGGCAAACATCAGCACGTGCCCGCCCTGCCGCACCCAGGCATCGAGCGCGACGTTCTCTTCCGGTACCAGCGGTCGCGGCTGCGCAATCACCAGTTCGTCCACCCGCGAGAGGTCAAGCAGGGTATCGAGTGGGAGCACCTTCCCACGCCGTTCCAGCACAGCCAGCGCCCAATGCCGCCCGGCAGGCGCATCGACCATGCCCTTCAGGTTATCGGCTTCGTTCCACAGGATCGGCAGACTGGTGAACAGGCCAAGGGTCCGGTCGGGCACACGCGCAGACGAGAACGCCCACCAGCCGACCAGCGCGACTGCGGCGGCCAGCAGGGCAAAAGCGATCCGGCGATACACTCAGTTTTTCGGAGCGTTGACCGAGGGCGCAGGCTTTGGCGGCGGCGCCGGCGAGATCGACACCGTCGGCTTTTCCTTGGCCGTCACCGGCAATTGCGGCGCCACGCCCATGTCCGCGAGCGGGTCCTTGGCCGAAGTCTCGCTCGCCTGAACTGCTGGCGCGGCGGTGTTGACCGCACTGGCGTCGATGTACTTGGCCCGATCCATGATCACGTTGGCAAGGCTCACCAGCAGCAGCATCCCGGCCAGCCCGAACAGCCCAACCTGAAGCCGGTGAACGGCCTGCGCTCGCAATTCGCGCGTGGTCGGCGGCACGTGGGCAAGCGCGCTGGCAGCGGCGATTTCCGCCTCGCTCGGGGCGGGAGCCTGATTGCCTGCAGGAAAGCCGAACAGTGCCATGGCCGCAGCCTAGCCTATTGCTCCAGCCAAGGGAACACCGGCAATCCCTTGGCCTTGAGCCACTCGGGATTGTAGAGCGACGACAGATATCGGAAGCCGGTATCGCACAGGATTGTCGCCACCCGGCTGCCCTTGCCGAGTTGCTTGGCGAGGGCCACGGCCCCTGCCACGTTGATCCCGCTCGACAGCCCAAGACAAAGTCCTTCGTCGGCCAGCAGCCGCTCGACCCAGTAGAGCCCTTCCACGTCCGAGATGCGGAACTGCGTATCGATCGGCGCGCCTTCGAGGTTTGCGGTGATGCGCCCCTGCCCGATGCCCTCGGCCACCGAAGAGCCTTCCGCCTTCAACTCGCCATTGGCGTAATAGTTGTAGAGCGCCGCGCCATGGGGATCGGTCAGCGCGATCGTGATGTTCTCGTCGAAAGCCTTGAGCCCCAGCCCGACGCCAGCAATCGTCCCGCCCGTGCCCGCCGCGCAGGTAAAGCCGTCGATGCGGTGCCCCATCTGCTCCCAGATCTCGGGCGCGGTGCTTTCGATATGGGCGCGGCGGTTGGCGATATTGTCGAACTGGTTGGCCCAGATCGCGCCTTCGGTCTCCTCGGCGATCCGGCGCGAGGTGTGGACGAAGTGCCCCGGATTGGAGAAGGGCGCCGCCGGCACCAGCACCAGTTCGGCCCGCAGCGCCCGGAGCGTGTCCATCTTCTCGCGCGATTGCGTCTCGGGCATGACGATGACCGACTTGTAGCCACGCGCATTGGCGACCAGCGCAAGGCCGATGCCGGTGTTGCCCGCCGTGCCCTCGACGATCGTGCCACCGGGCTGCAGCACACCGCGCTCCTCGGCATCGCGCACGATCCACAGCGCCGCGCGGTCCTTCACCGAAGCGCCGGGATTGGCGAACTCGCACTTGCCGTAGATCTCGGCCCCTGCCGCCTCGCTCGGCCCCTTGAGCAGGACGAGCGGCGTGTTGCCGATGAGCGAAATGGTATCGGGTGCAATCGAAGGTGCAGTCATGGCCCCGAGTTAGGGACACTTGGCGCAAATGCCAATGAATTTGCGCTTGGGGGCAGTGAAGCGCTACTCGCGGCCTGCTCTGATCGCCGCACCGCCGGCAAAGGGCGCCACCGCCAGCGCCACCAGACTGCACGCTCCGAGCAGCAGCAACCCGCCCTCGCCGCCCGGCTGAAGCGACCCCGCGCCAAAGATCAGAAGCGGCACCGCCAGCGGTATTGCCAGCAATCCGCCCAGTGCCGAACCCGCCCGCAGCCCCGCCGTCAGCGCCGCGATGGTCACGCCAATCGCCGCAAGCCCCGGCGTGCCGAGCAGCAGCCCAACTTCAACCGTCCACAACTGCTGCCCGTCCAGCCCCAGCAGCCCGGCCGAGATCGGGGCGGCCAGCATCAGCGGCACGCCAAAGCTCAGCCAGTGCGCCAGAATGCGCACCAGCAACAGCGCTTCCTCCGCAATTCCGCGCAAGGCCCACTGGTCGAACATGCCGGCCTCGACATCGGGCTCGACCAGACGGTCGAGCGGCAGGATCGCCGCCAGCAGCGCGGCCACCCAGATCACCCCCGCACCGGTCCGCGCCAGCAACCGCGCATCGGGCCCCACGGCGAACGGAAACAGCATCGCCACCGCCAGGAAAAACAGCAACGGCAGCACCGCCCCGCCACGCCCTTGCGCACCGCGCGTCAGCAGCACCAGATCGCGGAAGAAGATCGGGATCAGCTTGGCGATCACGGCTGGAAATCCAAAAGTTCGATCACCTTCACCGCCTCGAGCGACAGCGGCTGATGCGAAGCGATGATCACTGCGCCGCCCGCGTTGCAGTGCGCCTTGATCGCCGCCTGCGCGATGCACGACCAGTGCGTGTCGAGTCCATTCAACGGCTCGTCCAGCAACCAGATCGGCGCGCCGCTCGCCGCCACCCGCGCCAGCGCCGCGCGCTTGCGCTGCCCGGTCGAAAGGTAGCGCACCGGCACGTCGAGCAGGTCGGCCAGCCCGAAGTCGGCATTGCCCTGAGGCGCACGGTCGATCCGCTGCCAGAACGCCAGCGCATTTTCCAGCGGTTCGTGGCCATCCAGCGCCAGCCGCTCGTCCGAAAGCGCCAGCCCGCCCTGGCGCTCCACAGTGCCCATGAACGGTCGCAGCAACCCCGCCAGGATCCGGATCAGGCTCGATTTGCCGATCCCGTTCGGGCCGGCAAGGTGGACCACTTCACCGCCGGAAAGATCGAACGACAGCCCCCGGAACAGGAGCCGGTCCCCGCGCCTGCAGGCAATATCCGTGGCGACGAGACCGCACTCTTGCATGGGAGAGGCTTGCATGAAACGGGGGGATAGGGGAAACGGCGGCAACTGCCAAGGATGCCAAAGGACCAAGCATGACCGTTGCCCGCCTGACCGATTCCGAACGCGATGCCCTGCTTGCCGAGCTTCCGGAATGGCAATTGCGTGAAGACGGCCTCGCCATCGTCCGCACCTTCCGCTTCGCCGATTTCTCGGAAGCCTGGGGCTTCATGAACCGCGTCGCGCTCTACGCCGAAAAGGCCGACCACCACCCCGAATGGTTCAACGTCTACAATCGCGTCGAGGTAACGCTTACCACGCACGACGCCGATGGCCTCTCGGCAAGAGACGCCGCCATGGCGCGGGCGATGGAAACGTTTTTGTAAGAGGAGCAGGTTGGCGCAACTCCAGAAACCTTTAGTTCGTCATTGCGAGCGCAGCGAAGCAATCCAGGGCGGCATTTCCTCCTCTGGATTGCTTCGTCGACTTCGTCTCCTCGCAATGACGAGCGCGTCCTCGAAGCGCCGTCGGACACCTCGAACGAATTGCCCAAACGCAGTCAGTAACTGCGCGGCAGTCCCAGCACGTGCTCCGACAGGAACGACAGGATCAGGTTCGTGCTGATCGGCGCGACCTGATAGAGCCGCGTCTCGCGCAGCTTGCGCTCCACGTCGTATTCCTCGGCAAAGCCGAAGCCGCCGTGGGTCTGGACGCAGGCGTTGCCCGCTTCCCATGAGGCATCGGCGGCGAGCATCTTGGCCATGTTCGCCTCCGCGCCCATTGGCAGACCGGCCTCGTACATCCGCGCTGCCTCACGCACCATAAGTTCGGCTGCGCGCATGTTTGCGTAGGCCTTGGCGATGGGGAACGCGACGCCCTGATTGGCCCCGATCGCCCGCCCGAACACCTGCCGCTCCTTGGCGTATTCCACGGATTTGCGGGTGAACCACTTGGCATCGCCGACACACTCCGCCGCGATCAGCACCCGCTCGGCGTTCATGCCGGAGAGGATGTAGCGGAAACCCTTGCCTTCCTCGCCCAGCAGGTTCGCCGCCGGGATGCGCATGTTGTCGAAGAACACTTCCGTCGTCGCGTGGTTCATCATCGTGCGGATCGGGCGGATGGTCAGCGACTTGCCCACCACCTCGCGCATGTCGACGATGAACACCGAAAGCCCGTCGGTCTTCTTGGCCACTTCCTCGCGCGGGGTGGTGCGGGCGAGCAGCAGCATGAGGTCGGAATGTTCGGCACGACTGGTCCAGATCTTCTGGCCGTTGACCACATATTCATCGCCCTCGCGCCGCGCGAAGGTGCGCAAGCTGGTCGTGTCCGTCCCGCTGGTCGGCTCGGTCACGCCGAACGCCTGCAGGCGCAATTCGCCGCTCGCGATCCTCGGCAGATACTGGCGCTTCTGCTCTTCCGAACCATGGCGCAGGATCGTGCCCATGATGTACATCTGCGCATGGCAGGCCCCGCCATTGCCGCCCTCGGACTGGATCGTCTCGAGGATCGCGGCGGCGGCGCTTAGGCCCAGCCCCGACCCGCCGTATTCCTCGGGGATCAGCACCGAAAGCCAGCCCGCCTGCGTCAGCGCATTGACGAATTCGGTGGGATACTCGCGCTTCTCGTCCAGCTTGCGCCAGTATTCGCCGGGAAACTGCGCGCAGAGCTTGCGCACGCCTTCACGAATTTCGCCATGGTCTTCGGCATCGTAGGGGGAGAGGATCATCAGGCCGCCTCGAACACCGCCGCGATGCCCTGGCCGCCGCCGATGCACATCGTCTCCAGCCCATAGCGTCCGCCGCGCCGCTTCAGCTCGCGCGTCAGGTTGGCGAGGATGCGCCCGCCTGTCGCGCCGATCGGGTGGCCAAGGCTGATGCCCGATCCGTTGACGTTGAGCATGTCATGGCGGCTGTCGTCGTCCGACCAGCCCCAGCCCTTGAGGCAGGCGAGCACCTGCGGCGCGAAGGCTTCGTTCAGCTCGATCAGGTCGATGTCGCCCCACGACAGTCCGTTGCGCGCAAACAGCCGCTCGGTCGCGGGCACCGGGCCATAGCCCATGCGCGAAGGATCGCAGCCCGCCGCCGCCCACGAATGGAACCACGCGATCGGTTCCAAGCCCAATTCGTCCAGCTTGTCCTCGGCGACAACAAGACATGCCGCCGCTGCATCGTTCTGCTGGCTGGCGTTGCCCGCCGTCACCACGCCCTTCTCGAGCGGCTTCAACTTGCCCAGCGACTCCATCGTCGCGTCGGCGCGATAGCCCTCGTCGTGCGCGAAGGTCACCGGATCGCCCTTCTTCTGCGGGATGCTCACCGGCACCAGTTCATCGTCGAACAGGCCCTTGGCCCAGGCCGCCGCTGCCCGCTGGTGGCTGCGCACGGCATAAGCATCGCAGGCCTCGCGGCTGATGCCGAAGTCCTTTGCAAGGTTTTCCGCCGTCTCGATCATGCCCGAAATCACGCCATAGCGCTCGATCGGCTGGCTCATCACGCGCCCGCGCGTCAGCCGGTCATGCAGCGTCAGCGATCCCGCGCGCACGCCCTTGCGCACGTCGGTGGTGTAGTGCTCGACGTTCGACATCGATTCCACGCCGCCTGCCACGACCACGTCGGACACCCCGGTCTGCACCATCATCGCCGCATTGACGATGGCCTGCAGCCCCGATCCGCAGCGCCGGTCAAGCTGATACCCCGGCACTTGCTCCGGCAATCCCGCCAGCAGCCACGACCAGTGCGAGATGCACGGCGCCTCGCCATTGCCGTAACCTTGCGCGAAGATCACATCGTCCACGCGCGCCGGGTCGATCTTCGTCCGTTCCATCAGCGCGGTCAGGATCGTCGCGCCCAGCTGTCCGGCGGTCAGCGGGGAAAGCGAACCCCCAAACTTCCCGACGGCGGTACGGATCGGGGCGACGATGGCGGCTCTACGCAGGGTCATGGTCATTCCTCTTTTCCCTCAACCCGCTCAGGCTGAGCCTGTCGAAGCCCCCGGAGGCGCGGGCCGAGCGTGCGGCCTTCGACAAGCTCAGGCTGAGCGGGTTGAGGCATGGATCATGTTGAATGCTGGTCGCTGGTTCCCACCACGCCACGGTCGATCAGTGCGGCGATCTCGCCCGAGGACAGCCCCAGCCGCTGACTGAGGACTTCCTCGCTGTTCTGGCCGAGGTATGGCGCAGGCTGTGGATCGCCTGCCTCGCGGTCCGGAATGTTGGCGAAGCTGCGCGGCGCGGGATATTCGAAACCGCTCGGATTGGCGGGCGATGGCCCGAACAACGGATTGTTGGTCACCAGATCCGGATCGCGCGCCATCTCGTACATCGTGCGATAGCGCTCGAACGTGGCTCCCGCCTTGGTCAGCCGCGCCGCAAGGTCCGCATAAGTGAACTGCTCCGCCGCCTCCTGGAACATCGAGAACAGGCGGTGCCGATGCACGAAGCGGTGATGATCGCTCGCTGCAAAGCTCACGCCCAGCTCCGCTTCAACCGCGGCCAGATCATCGGTCAGCCCGAAGGCCTCGACCGTCGCCTTCCATTGCTTGGGCGTGAGCGCCGCCACCATGAAGCGCTTGCCGTCGCCGCTGCGGAAATCGCGCCCGAACGCACCCCAGATGGCATTGCCGATGCGCTCGCGATCATCCCCGCGATAGAGCATTTCCGCTGCCGCTCCGGCATTGAATGCCGTGCCGATGGCAACGTCGCCCAGCGGCACCCGCAACTCGCTGCCCTCGCCGGTCGCGTCACGATGTCGCAGCCCTGCCAGCAGCGCAAAGGCGCAATAGGCCCCGGTGATGAAGTCCCATGCCGGCAGGATCTGATTGACCGGCGGCGCACTGGCCGCATCCCACTCCTCCGGCCCGGTCATCAACGGATAGCCCGACGCGGCATTGACGGTGAAGTCCATCGCCTGCCGCCCGTCATGCCACCCCATGATCCGCACCGAGACGAGATCGGGCCGCCCTGCCGCGATCCGCTCATGCGCCATGAAGCTTTCGAGCGGCAGATTGGTGATCACCTGCCCGGTCTTGCGCGCCAGCTCCACCGCCAGTTCGCGCCCCTCAGGCGTCTGCAGATCCAGCGCCACGCTCTTCTTCGCGCGGTTGAGGTTCTCCCACGAAAGCGAGCGCCCCTCGCGCGTCATCATGTAGCGCTTGTAGTCCAGCCCCCCGCGCCGGTCGTCAATGCGGATCACCTCCGCACCCATCTGCGCGCAGTACAGCCCCGCCGTCGGCGAGGCGACGAAGGACGAGACCTCGACGATCGATAGCCCGGAGAGCAGCTGGTACACGTCAGTTCCTCCCCGGCACGGGGAGGGGGACCATCCGCAGGATGGTGGAGGGGCACCCGCGGTTTATCACCAAACCGTCCCTTCGCTGGCGAACTCGCGCAGCAGGTGCTTGGCGATCTGCAACTGCATGATCTGGCTGGTGCCCTCATAGATGCGCAGGATGCGCGCATCGCGGAAGAAGCGCTCGGCCGGATACTCGGCCAGGTAGCCCGCCCCGCCGAACACCTGAACGCAACGGTCGACCACCCGCCCGCAGGCCTCGGACGAGAACAGCTTGGCGGCTGCCGCCTTGCGCTGGATGTTCTCGCCCCGGTCGGCGCGGGCGCAGGCATCGGCGACCATGCATTCGGCGGCGTAAAGCTCGGCCTCGCTGTCGGCCAGCATCGCCTGGATCAGCTGGAAATTGGCAATCGGCTCGCCAAAGGCCTTGCGCTCGTTGGCATAACGGATCGCGGTATCGAGCGCGCGACGCCCCATGCCGACGCCCATGCCCGCCACCGAAAGCCGCCCGTTATCAAGGCTCTGCATCGCGATCTGGAAGCCGCGCCCTTCCTCGCCGCCGACCAGCGCCGAGCCCGGAACGTACACGTCCTCCATGATGACGTCGGCAATGTGCGCGCCCGATTGCCCCATCTTCTTGTCGGGCTTGCCCACGGTGATGCCGGGGGTGCTCATATCGACAATGAAGGCCGAGACGTGCGCGTTCTTGGGCAGCGCCTCCTTCGAGGTGCGCGCCATGATCAGCCCGATCTTCGCCCAGGGGCTGTTGGTGATGTAGCGTTTCGTGCCGTTTAGGCGATAGCCATTGCCGTCGCGCACGGCGGTGGTCTGCATCGCCGCGCTGTCCGATCCCGAACCTGGCTCGGTCAGGCCAAAGCAGGCAATCTCGCCGCTGGCGATGCGCGGCAGCCATTCCGCCTTCTGCTCGGGCGTGCCGTAGTTCTTGATCGCGCTGCCGGTCATGCCGATGTTGATCGACACGGTGGAGCGGTACGCGGGCGAGGCATAGGCCATGTGCATCACCGTGGTGATGTATTGGCTGATGTTCATGCCCGCCCCGCCGAACTCCTCGGGAATGGTGATGCCGAACAGGCCCATCTCGCGCATCTCGTCGAGGATGTCGTCCGGAATGCGGTCATTGGCGATGACCTCCTCCTCCGCCGGGATCAACCGCTCACGCACATAGCGGCGCAGTTGTTCGAGGAACTGCTCGAAGATTTCCGGGTCCATTCCGGGATTAGCCATGTCGAAACTCCTCAAACCGGATCATAGGGGAAGACGTGCGCCGAAACCTCGTCGGCACGGGCAAAGCTGGGGCGGAATGCCGGGATAAGTTCCTCGGCAATGGCGGCGGGAGTCCAACCCTCCAGCTTGACCATCGAGCGCACCGGGCGCGGCTTGTCGAACAGCAGAATCTCGTTCTTGCGCACCGAGAAGATCTGGTTGGTCACGTCCTGCGACAGGTCGGAAGCGAGATAGGCCACCAGCGGCGCGATCTTGTCCGCGCTCATCGTCTGCATCCGCTCCACCCGCAGCTTCTGCTCAGGGGTCTCCGCCGGGATCGAGGCCGTCATCCGGCTCCACGCAAAGGGCGCGATGCAGTTCGAGCGCACACCCCAGCGCGCCATGTCGAGCGCGATCGACTGCGACATCGCCACCAGCCCCAGCTTCGCCGCCGAATAGTTGGCCTGTCCGATGTTGCCGATCAGCCCCGAGGTCGAAGTGAAGTGGATGAAGCTGCCCGAGGACTGCTCGCGGAAGTAGGGCGTCGCCGCCTTGGAAACGTTGAACGCACCGGTCAGGTTCACGTCGATCACGCTGGTCCAGTCCTCGTAGGACATCTTGTGCCAGATCGTGTCGCGCAGGATGCCGGCATTGTTGACCACCGCGTCGATCCGCCCGAACCGCTGCACCGCATCTTCGACGATGCTCGCCGCGCCTACCGGATCGGCCACGCTGGCAAGGTTCGCCCAAGCCTTGCCGCCCGCTGCCACGATATCGTTCACCGTGGTCTGCGCAGGGCCCGCATCCCCGCCATCGCCGCCTTGCGCCACACCCGGATCGTTGACCACCACCGCAGCCCCTTCGCGGGCGCACAGCAGCGCGATCTCGCGCCCGATCCCGCGCCCGGCGCCAGTCACGGCAACAACCTTTCCATCCAGCACGCCGGCCATTCGAATCTCCCAAGGCGTCTTGTTGACACCTTTGTTAAGCGACCGGTTAAACCATTTCAACCGCAACCGTCAGGCACGGCCCATCGGGCTTCCCAATCATCTTCAATTGTGGTTTGGAAGCAAAACCAATCACCTCATGATTGATGAGAGGGCAGCCAAGGATGCGCTTCAAGGGTCTCGACCTCAACCTGCTCGTCGTGTTCGACGCGCTGATGGAAACCCGCAGCGTCACCCGCGCCGCTGAGCGCATCGGCCTGACCCAGCCGGCCACCAGCGCGGCGCTGCGCCGCCTGCGCGATTACTTCAACGACGAGATCGTCGTCGCCGTGGGCAAGCGCATGCACCCGACGCCCTTTGCGGAGGGCCTTCACCCGCAGATCCAGCTTGCCCTGCGCGGTGTGGAACGGGCAATCACCACGCCCACCGCCTTCGATCCCAAGACGTCAACGCGCCGCTTCCGCATTGTCGGCTCGGACTACATCATGGTCGCCGTGCTGGTCCCCCTGATCGAGCGCTTCGCCCGCACTGCACCCGGGGTGCGGATCGAAATCATCCAGCCGACCGAGCAGGCGGTATCAGAACTGGAATCCGGCAAGGCCGACCTGCTGGTCACGCCTGAGCCGTTCCTGGCCGCCTGGCACCCGCACGAAGTCCTGTTCAGGGAAGAGCAGGTCGTCGTCGGCTGGGCCGAAAACCCGGTGTTCCAGCGCGGCCTGACCGAGGAGGACTTCTATGCCGCCGGCCACGTCACCGTCGCATTCGGCGCCAACCGCACCCCTGCTTTCGCGGATTCTACCTTGTCACGCATGGGCCGCGAACGCCTGGTCGAGGTCACCGTGTCAAGCTTCGCCTCGGCGCCGTGGTTCATCGAAGGCACCGCCCGCCTCGCCGTCCTCCATGAGCGGCTGGTCCGCCAGATCGCCCGCCGCTTCAATCTTGCCTGGGCGCCGATGCCCTTCGCATTCCCGACCATGCAGGAAATGATGCAGTTCCACGAATCCCGCGCCGACGACGCAGGCCTCACCTGGCTGCGCGAGCAGATGCGCGAGGTTGCCGCCGAGGCTGCTTGAGGAAGCAGCCCTTCACCCGTCAGAACTTGTTGTCCCTCGGGAACCCGTTCGGCGGCAGTCTGCCGGCAGCGCCACGCGCCACCTTCCACGGCAGCAGGTCCTTCTCCACCCGCGTGCGTCCGCTCTCGCCACCCATGGCCCATGACAGGCCATCTTCCAGCTTCAGCGTGATGACGTCCGCCATTTCGCCGTCCTTGTAGCGCTGCAGCGTCACGCCCTGCCCCTTGGCCAGCAGCGGCACTTCCGACAGCGCGAAGATCACCAGCTTGCGGTTCTCGCCGATCACCGCGACATGGTCATGCTCAGGCGCAATCTCGCGCACTACGGCCAGCTTCACGCCCGGCTTGGTCGAGACGACACCGCGCCCTTTACGCGTCTCGGCCAGCAGTTCGTCCATCTCGGCCGCAAAGCCACGCCCGGTATTGGCCGCCAGCAGCAACTGCCCCTTGGGCTTGTAGACCGTGACACTGATGATCTGCGCATCGGGATCGATGTCGACCATGGTCCGGATCGGCTCGCCAAAGCCGCGCGCGCCGGGCAGCTTGTCCGCACCCAGCGTGTAGAAGCGGCCATTGTCCACCGCCACGAGCAACTTGTCGGTGGTCTGGCAGTGCAGCGCGAAGGCGGGGCCATCGCCTTCCTTGAACTTGAAGTCGCCATCCAAGGGTACGTGCCCCTTGGCCGCCCTGATCCAGCCCTTGGCGGAAAGGATCACCGTCACCGGCTCCTTCTCGATCATCGCGTCCATGCTGAATTCGCGCGTCGGCGCGGCTTCGGCAATGGTCGTGCGGCGGCGGCCGAGCGGCGTATCCTCGGCATAGTCCTTGCGCAGAGCATTGAGATCACGCTTCAGCCGCGTGCGCTGGCGGGCCGGGCTGTCGAGCAGCTTCTGCAGCTCCTCCTGTTCGGCCAGCAGTTCGTCAAGCTCCTTGCGCAGCTCCATTTCCTCAAGCTTGCGCAGGGAGCGCAGGCGCATGTTGAGAATGGCTTCGGCCTGGCGGTCGGTCAGTTCGAATTCGGCCATCATCACCGGCTTGGGTTCGTCCTCGGTGCGGATGATCTCGATGATCCGGTCGAGGTTGAGGTAGGCAATGATGTAGCCTTCGAGCAGCTCGAGGCGGCTGGCGATCTTGTCCAGCCGGTGCTGCGAGCGGCGCAGCAGGATGTCGATCTGGCTGATCACCCATTCCTGCAGCACCAGCTTGAGCCCGAGAACCCCCGGCGTGCGGCGCGAATCCAGCACGTTTAGGTTGAGGCCGAAGCGGTTCTCGAGGTCGGTCAGCTTGTAGAGCGATTCCTTGAGCAGTTCGGGATCGACGTTGCGGCTCTTGGGCACCAGCACGAGGCGGATCTGCTCGTCGGACTCGTCGCGGATGTCCTCGAGAATCGGCAGTTTCTTGTCGGCGATGAGCTGCGCGATTTGTTCGATCAGTTTGCTCTTCTGCACCATGTAGGGGATTTCGGAGACGACCAGCTGCCATTGCCCGCCCCCGAGCTTCTCGATCCCGGTCTCTTCCCAATTGCCCGCCTCGTCACGGCCCGTGGAGAAGCGCCCGCGCACACGGATGGCGCCGCGCCCGGTCTCGTAGGCGTGGGAAATGACGGCGGGGCTATCGACGATCACACCGCCGGTGGGCAGGTCAGGGCCGTGGAACACTTCCATCAACTGGGCATGTTCGGCGTGGGGGTTGTCGATCAGCAGCAGCGTCGCGTCGATGATCTCGGCGACATTGTGACTGGGAATGTTGGTCGCCATGCCCACGGCAATGCCGCTGGAGCCATTGGCCAGCAGGTTGGGGAACAGGCCCGGGAAGATCTCCGGCTCCTCGTCCTCGCCGTTGTAGGTCGGCACGAAGTTGACGGTGCCTTCGTCGAGCCCCGCCATCAGTTGCATCGCCGTGCGCGTCAGACGAGCTTCGGTATAGCGGTAGGCGGCGGCATTATCGCCGTCGATATTGCCGAAGTTGCCCTGCCCCTCGACCAGCGGGTAGCGCAGCGACCAGTCCTGCGCGAGGCGGACCATGGCATCGTAGACCGAGGCATCGCCATGCGGGTGATACTTGCCGATCACGTCGCCGACCACGCGCGCCGATTTCTTGAACGCGTCGTTCGGATTGAGCTTCAGTTGCCGCATCGCCCAGAGCAGGCGGCGGTGGACCGGCTTCAATCCGTCGCGCAGATCGGGCAGCGAGCGCGCGGTGATCGTGCTCAGCGCATAGACGAGGTAGCGCTCCGACAGCGCGGAGTCGAACGGGGCATCGACAATTGCGTCGAAAGGATCGGGCTCGGTCGTATCTGTCGCCATGGTTGGAACGTCCTAGCAACACGTCCGCCAGAGCGAAAGTCACGGAACAACCACAGTCCCCGGCTATTCTTGGGGGAACCCCTTTCCCACACCAAGGAGCATCCCATGAGCAAGCGCGTGCTGATCGTCGCGACCGACGGATTCGAACAGAGCGAACTCGAAGGCCCGAAGAAGGCGCTGGAAGACGCCGGGATAGAAACCGTCGTCGCCAGCCTGAAGCCCGGCTCTATCACCGGCTGGAAGGACAAGAACTGGGGCGATGCCGTCGCCGTCAACATCACGCTCGATCAGGTCGACGCCAACGAATACGATGCCCTCCTGCTGCCCGGCGGCCAGATGAACCCCGATATCCTGCGCATGGACGACCGCGCCGTCGATATCGTCAACGACTTCGACGACCTCGACAAGCCGATCGCCGCGATCTGCCACGGCCCCTGGCTGCTGGTGGAGGCTGATATCGTCGACGGTCGCACGGTCACCGGCTGGCCCTCGATCCACACCGACCTCGGTAACGCAGGCGCAGACGTGGTCGACGAGGAAGTCGCCATCGACGGCAACCTCATCACCAGCCGCAAGCCCGAAGACATCCCGGCCTTCTCCAAGGCGCTGATCGAAATGCTGGCCGACGACTGAGACCAAGGCGACCGTAGCCCAACGACCGTAGCCCAAAGATCGTAGCCCAAGGACCGTAGCATTGTGTTTCCCGGGGGTTCACCCCGCCCTCGGGAACCGCTAGGGTCGTAACAGATGAAACAGCTTAGCGTTACAGAACAAGCCATCGTCGGGGGAATCGATGCCGCTGCCATGCTCGCGCAGGTTGAGGCGTGGTGCCTGCTCAACACCGGCACCGGCAACCTCGTCGGGCTTGCCGCACAATGGGATCTGCTGGCCGACGCCTTCGCGGCGCTACCGGGCGAGATCCGCAAGGTCGATCCCGCCCCGGTAACGGCAGTGGCCGCTGACGGGCGCGAGGTTGAAACCGCAAACGGCGCGCACTTCGTGCTGTCGGTACGGCCAGATGCGCCACGCCGCTACCTGCTTACCGGACACATGGACACGGTGTTCCCGCCTGCCCACACCTTTCAATCGCTACAATGGCTCGACGCCGAAACGCTGAACGGCCCCGGCGTTGCCGACATGAAGGGCGGCATCGCGGTGATCCTCGCCGCGTTGCAGGCATTCGAGCAAAGCCCCGCAGCGGCCTCGGTCGGCTACGACGTGATGATCAATTCCGATGAGGAAACAGGCAGCCTATCTTCCGCCCCGCTGATTGCCGCGCTGGCGCAGGGCAAGGCAGCGGCTTTGACTTACGAGCCCTCCGCCCTCCCCGATGGCACGCTCGCAGGGGAGCGTCCCGGCAGCGGCAACTACAGCGCGGTGATCAAGGGCCGCTCTGCCCACGCCGGTCGCAATCCGCAGGACGGGCGCAACGCGATCATCGCCGCCGCCGACATGGCGCTCAGGCTCAAAGCTCTGGAGCGACCTGGCCTCTCCATCAACCCGGCGAGGATCGATGGCGGGAGTGCGAACAACGTGGTGCCCGACCATGCCATTCTGCGGTTCAATGTTAGGCCTCGGCTGCCGAGAGTTGCCATAGAGTTCACCGAGAGTCTGCGAGAGTTGGTGCAGAGTCTCGAAGAGTTGCACGAGGTTGGAATCCACCTCCACGGCGGGGTTTCGCGCCCTCCGAAACCGCTCACGCAGGAGGCCGAGGCACTGTTCGGGCTGGTCCGCGAGTGTGGAGAATTGCTTGGTCAATCAATCCGTTGGCAGGCCTCGGGCGGGGTCTGTGACGGCAACAATATCGCCGCCTGCGGGGTGCCCGTGGTCGATACCATGGGCGTGCGCGGCGGGGCGATCCATTCCGATCAGGAGTTCCTGATCGTGCCATCCCTGGCCGAGCGCGCCGCCTTGTCCGCGCTCGTCCTGCATCGCCTTTCCGGGGGAAATCAATGACATTCCGCATCCGTGCCGCCCGCGCGAACGATCTCCAACCGCTCTATGAAATGGCCAAGCTCACCGGCGGCGGCTTCACCAACCTGCCCCCCGATCGCAAGGCGCTGACGGCGAAATTGTCTCGCGCTTCAGAGGCTTACGCCAACACCGAAGAGGGCGACCCGAAGAATCCGAAGGACGAACTTTTCGTTCTGGTGCTGGAGGACACGGCGACCGGCGAGGTGCGCGGCACAGCGCAGATCTTCACCTCGGTCGGCCATCAGTGGCCCTTCTATTCGTACAGGATGGCCACGCTTACCCAGCATTCTCAAGAACTTGGCCGCACCTTCCGCGCCGAGATGCTCAACCTCGTCACCGACCTCGAAGGATCGAGCGAAGTCGGCGGGTTGTTCCTGCACCCCTCGGAACGCGCAGGTGGCCTTGGCATGTTGCTCGCCCGCAGCCGCTACCTGTTCATCGCGATGCACAGAAAACGCTTTGGCGACAAGATCTTGGCTGAACTTCGCGGCGTGATAGACGAGCGCGGCGGATCGCCCTTCTGGGACGGAGTCGCCGGCCGCTTCTTCGGCATGAGCTTCCAGGAAGCCGACTATTTCAACGCGATCAACGGCAACCAGTTCATCGCCGACCTGATGCCCAAGCACCCGGTCTACATCGCCATGCTGCCCGAAACCGCGCGCTCCGCCATCGGCCTGCCTCATCCCTCAGGCCGCGCCGCAATGCGGATGCTCGAGGAGGAAGGCTTTGCCTACGAAGGCTATGTCGACATCTTCGACGGCGGCCCGACGATGACCGCGCGGACCGACCGCGTGCGCTCGATCTGCGAGGCGAAGGAGGTGCCCCTCGCCCACATCCGCGCTCCGGAAGGTAGCGGCAGCGTGGTCAAGGCGCTGGTGGCAACCGGCAAACTCGCCGAATATCGCTGCACTTTCGCCGAGATTGCCGAGACCGATGAGGGCCTTACACTCGATCCCGTGGCCGCCGCGGCGCTGGGCGTCAGCGTGGGCGACAAGGTCTGGTTCGTGGGCCGCTGAGGGAAAGACATGGCACTCGTTGAAATCAACTTCGATGGCCTCGTCGGCCCCAGCCACAACTACGCCGGCCTGAGCCTGGGCAACCTCGCTTCGGCCAGCAACGCGGGCGAAGTGTCCTACCCGCGCGCCGCGGCGCTCCAGGGGTTGGGCAAGATGCAGCACAACATCGGCCTTGGGCTGACGCAGGGCCTGTTTGCGCCCCTGCCCCGTCCCAACCCGGTGCTGCTGCGCGCGCTTGGCCTTGAAAGCATTGACGAAAGCGACGCAGCGCAGCGACGCTTGCGGGCGGCGGCATGGTCGGCCTCGTCGATGTGGACGGCAAACGCAGCAACCGTCAGCCCCGCGCCCGATACGGCAGACGGGCGGTGCCACATGACTGCGGCGAACCTCGTGACGATGCCGCACCGCTCGCAGGAATGGCCCGATACCGTGCGCCAGTTGCGACTAGCCTTCAGCAACTCTTCGGCCTTTGCTGTGCACGACGCGGTGCCACCCTGCTTTGGCGATGAGGGCGCGGCCAACCACATGCGCATGTGCGCCAGCCACGACGCGCCGGGTCTTGAGATCTTCGTTTACGGGACGACGGGCGGAGCCTTCCCTGCACGCCAGCACGAGCAGGCGAGCCGGGCGGTGGCGCGGTTGCACGGGCTGAATCCTGAACGCTGCCTGTTCGTGGAGCAATCCCCCGATGCCATCGCGGCAGGGGCGTTCCATAACGATGTGGTGGCCGTGGCCAACGAACGCGTGCTGTTCACGCACGAGCAGGCCTTTGCCGATCCGGAGGGCACTTACGCCGCGATACGCGAGAAGCTGCCCGAGGCCGAGATCGTGGTGGTTCCAGCGAGCGTCGTCAGCCTTGGCGATGCGATCCGCAGTTACCTGTTCAATGCGCAGTTGCTGACGCTGCCAACCGGTGAAATGGGTCTGGTGATCCCGCTGGAGGCTTGGGAGACGCCATCTGTGCGCAGTTGGCTGGACGGTCACGTCGCCTCGAACGGCCCGATCCGCAAAGTTCTGCCGGTGGATGTGCGCCAGTCGATGGCCAATGGCGGCGGGCCTGCATGCCTGCGCCTGCGGGTTGTCGCCGATCCTGCCACCGTCGATCCGCGCTTCCTGCTGGACGAGGCGAAGATCGCGCGGCTTGAAAATGTGGTGGCGATGCACTGGCCGGAACAGATCGATCCTGCTGATTTGGGCGGAGAATCCTTGGCGCGTTCTGTCATAGGTGCAAGAGCAGCCTTGCTCGAAGCGCTAGGGCTCCCGGAACTCGCCTGAGGCTTTCCGCGTATCCCTGCAAAGGGTCGCTCCGCAGGTTGTCGCTTCGCTTTACAGTGAAGATTGCATTAACCAGACTATTGCCAGCGTTTCATGATCTGGCACGATGCTTGCGGAGAGACTCTTCAGAAGAGGATAACGTTTCGGATGCTTCGCAAGATCGGTCGACTGTTCGTGATCAAGACCCGCTTCGAGGCGTTTGCGGTGATCTATGCGCTGGCGCTGGGCGCGGTCGAGCGCGGTCATGCCTATCTCGGGCAATATCCCGGTTTCCCCGGCAAGATGCTGTTCGCAGCGGCAACCGGCGCGGTGTTCATCGCCGGGGCGAAGATTCTTGACTCGCTGCGCATGGAAAAGCGGCTGCAGGAGCTTGAGGGCCAGACCGACAAGTAAGGGGAAGCAAGTAGGGCGATTCTGTTGCTAGGCTCGCCCCCAGCCCCCGGTTTCCGATTCTGTTACCCGGTTCGGTCCGAACCGTGCTCTAACCTTATAACTTCAGGGCGTTAGCCCCTAGAATTATGCAGCGAGAGCAAGTGCTTCGTTGTCGTTGGCACTTGTGAGTTTTGAGCCTTGAACGGGTTACTCAGCCCGGGCAAAAACAGCGCTTTTCAACACACGTCGATCCTAGTTCGGCCCCAGCAACACCCTTGCGACAACAAGGCCAAGGTCCGCGAAGACCCTGTAGTGATGGTGGAGCCGCCGGGTACCGCCCCCGGGTCCGCTGTGCCTATTGCACGCCGCAGTTTATCACCATAGCCGGCCGAAACCGGCAGGGTCCCATATAGGGATGCGCGCGCAAATGAAAAGGGGCGGGATCGCGCCCGCCCCCTGAATTGTCCCGATCTGCTGGTTCAGCCCCTGGCCTTCAACCCTTGCCCTTCAGTGCATCGCGGATTTCGGCGAGGAGCTCGACCTCGGTCGGCCCGGCTGGTGCAGCGGGCGCTTCCTCGGCCGGCTTTTCGAAGGCCTTGTTGATCGCCTTCACCAGCAGGAAGATGATGAAAGCGACGATGACGAAGTTAACCGCCTGGGTGATGAAATCGCCATAGCCGATCATCGGCACGCCGGCCGCCTTCAGTTCGGCATAGCTTGAAGGATCGCCCTTGTAGTCAGCAGGGACTGGCCCCAAGCGGACGAAATAGCGCGTGAAATCGACACCGCCAGTGATGAAGCCGACGACAGGCATGATCACGCTTTCGGTAAGCGAGGTGACAATCTTGCCGAAAGCGCCGCCGATGATCACGCCGACTGCGAGATCGAGCACGTTGCCGCGCGCGATGAATTTCTTGAACTCTCCGAACATGCCGACCACTTCCCCCTTAACGTCCGTGTTTACCATGATCCCTTTTCCGTTGGTTGCCACTCAGCGCGGAACGTCACAAGTGCCAATCGGTTGCAAAGCGGGCGCATCTTGAACCGCGACGGTGGCCCGCTATCTCTGTTGCACAACTCCAAGGGGAACTTACGTCGATGGCCGCTACCCGCTTCACGCAGATTGCATTCGCCACCGTTGCCGCCGCCAGCCTTTCGGCCTGCGGAATCAACTCCGTCCCCGCGGCCGAGGAAGAGGCCAAGGCGCGCTGGGCCGATGTCGAAAGCTCCTACCAGCGTCGTGCCGACCTGATCCCCAACCTCGTGGCCACGGCCAAGGGCGCGGCGGCTTCGGAAACGCAGATCCTGACCAACGTGACCGATGCGCGAGCGCGGGCGACCTCGATCAATATCACCACCGACGATCTTTCGAACCCGGAAGAATTCGAAAAATTCCAGAACGCGCAGAACCAGTTGACCCAGGCGCTCGGCCAGCTGCGAACGGTGGTGGAGAACTACCCGCAGCTGCAGAGCCAGGCGCGCTTTGCAGACCTGATGGTGCAGCTCGAAGGCACGGAGAACCGCATCAACGTGGCACGCACGCGCTACAACGAGGCGGTGCAGGCCTATAACACCACGATCCGCACCTTCCCCGATGCGATCGGCGCAAAGCTCATCCATGGCGCCAAGCCGATGGTGCCTTTCAAGGCGACTGCAGGATCGGAAGTGGCGCCGACGGTGAACTTCGACATGAACGCTCCGGCTCCGGCAGCTTCGGGCAAGTAAGGTGACGCGCCCCCAAGGGGCCATGGCGCGGGCTTTCTGGCAGGCTGTCGCGGTGCTGCTCCTGCTGGTTGCGGGAGCGGCGCACGCGGCCATGCCTGCACGGCCTGCGGGCCCCGTGCTGGATCAGGCCGCGATCATTCCCGACGCCGACGAGGCGGCGCTGGCGCAGAAGCTGTCTGCCTACAACGCGCAGACTGGGCGGGCGGTGATCGTGGCGACAATCAATTCGCTCGATGGGCAGGACATCGAGAGTTACGGCGCTGCGCTTGGCCATGAATGGGGTGTGGGCGGCAAGTCCACCGATCAGGGTTTGATCCTGCTGGTCGCGCCCAACGAGCGCAAGGTGCGGATCGAGGTTGGCTACGGCCTCGAGGAGTACATGCCCGACGTGCTCGCCGGGCGCATCATCACAGGCGTGATCACGCCTCGGTTCAAGGCCGGCGACTATGCCGGGGGCATCAGCGCGGGCGTCGACCAGATCCTTGCGCAACTCAATCGCGATCCTGCGGATGCCAAGGCGATTGCCGAAGCGGCGAAAGCGGGAGCGCGCGAGGAAGGTTCCGGCGGATCCACCATCGGCAGCGCGATCTTCTGGGTCGTGTTGATCGTGGTGATGATCTCGATCTTCGGGCGGCGCAAGCGCGGGTTTGCCCAGCGCCGCAGCGGGATCGATCCGGGCATCGTGCTGTGGGGCCTGAGCGAGATCGCGCGCGGCGCTTCGCACAGCAACCGCAGTTCCGGCGGTTGGGGCAGTGGTGGCGGTTCCGACTGGGGCGGCGGTGGTGGCTTTGGAGGTTTCGGCGGAGGCGACTTCGGCGGCGGCGGCGCTTCGGGGGACTGGTGATGAGCAGGCTCGTGCAGATGACCGAGGCGGATCACAAGATCGTGTCCGACGCCGTGGCCGCAGCCGAGGCGCAAAGCGCGGGCGAGATCGTCACGATCGTGACGCCTCGTTCTGACACCTATCGCGACGTGGCGCTGGCGTGGAGCGCTTTCGTGGCATTCCTGGCGCTCTGTGCGCTGGAGATCATGCCGGGCTTCTACCTTTCGCTGGTCGAGCACTTGCTGGGCCTGTGGGCGTTCGAATGGAGCCCGCGCGCGGTGCTTGGCCTTGCGCTGACGGTGGCGACGCTGAAGTTCGGCGGGACTTACCTGCTGATGCGGTTCACCCCGCTCGGCCTGTGGCTGACGCCGCGCCAGGTGCGCAATGCCCGGGTGCGCGAGCGGGCGCTGACGTGCTTCCGTGTCGGTGCCGAGAGCCGCACCTCGGGGCGGACTGGCGTGCTGATCTACCTCAGCCTTGCCGAGCATCGCGCCGAGATCATTGCCGATGCCGCGATTGCCTCGAAAGTCTCGCCCGAGACCTGGGGGCACGCGATGAAGGCCATGCTCGATCCGCTGCGGCAGGGGCGCATGGCCGAAGGCATGGCGGCAGCGGTGGCTGAGGTGGGCAAGGTCCTGTCGGAGCACTTCCCCCGCGATGCCAATGATGTGAACGAATTGCCGGACAGGTTGATCGAAGTATGAGTCTTGAAGAAGAGTATCGCGACCACGCCGAGCAGATCCACTGGCAGGGCCGCTTCATCGTCACAAAGACGCGCGGGCGATGGGAATACGTCTCGCGCAATCGCAACATCAAGGCGGCGGTGATCCTGGCCATCGAGGACGGACACGTGCTGCTGGTCGAACAGTTCCGCGTGCCGCTGGGCCGTCCGTGCATCGAACTGCCCGCCGGGCTGATCGGGGACGAGGCCGGGGCGGAGAACGAGGATGCCGCAGAGGCCGCCGCGCGCGAGTTGGAGGAAGAGACCGGCTACCGCCCCGGCAAGATCGAATCGCTCGGTGAGTTCCATTCCTCGCCGGGGATGGTGACAGAGGCCTTCACGCTGTTCCGTGCACGCGATCTGGAAAAAGTTTCCGAAGGCGGCGGCGTGGAAGGCGAAGGCATCACCGTGCACCGGGTTGCCCTTACGGAAATCGAGAGCTTCCTCGCCGCGAAGCGCGCCGAGGGCTATGCCATCGACGTGCGGATGCTGCTGCTGCTCGCGCCCGGGATCATGGGCTGACATTTCCGAGACTTGCGCGATTGCATTCAACTTGCTTCGTTGACGCAAACGGAAAGCAGGAGAGCGACGCGATGAGCAGGGTTCAGGGCAAGAAGGCACTCGTGACGGGCGCGGCGCAGGGCTTGGGTGCGGCGCACGCGTGGATGCTGGCGCGCGAGGGTGCGCGGGTGCTGCTGACCGACATCAACGGCGATGGTGCGGCGGCGCAGGCCGAGGCGATCAATGCCGAGATTGGTGCCGGGACGGCCTTTGCCATGCGCCATGACGTAACCAGCGAGGCAGATTGGGACGCGGCGGTCGCGCTGGCGGCGGAGAAGCTGGGCGGGCTCTCGGTGCTGGTGAACAACGCGGGCGTCGGCGTGCGCGGCAATATCGAGACCTGCACGCTGGAAGAGTGGCATCGCGGCTTTGCGATCAACGTCGATTCCGTGTTCCTCGGTTGCCAGAAGGCCCTGCCCTTGCTGCGCGACAACCAGCCGGGGTCGATCATCAACATCAGCTCGATCGCCGGCCTGATCGCGTCCGACACCATGCCGGGCTACAATGCGAGCAAGGCAGCGGTGTGGATGCTGACCAAGTCGGTCGCGCTTTACTGCGCCAAGCGCGGCTGGGACGTGCGCTGCAATTCCGTCCACCCGACCTTCGTGGACACGCCGATCCTCGACGGAATCGCGACCAACGCCAATATCGAGAAGGACGTGGTCATGGGCAAGCTGGCCCGCCAGATTCCGCTGGGCCGCGTCGGCGAGCCGAACGACATTGCCGCTGGCGTGCTCTACCTTGCGAGCGACGAAAGCCGCTTCATGACCGGGGCAGAGCTCAAGCTGGACGGCGGTATCTCGGCGATGTGAAGCTCAAAAGGCCGACCGGACTCGTTGTCCGGCCGGCCTTTTTCCCGAGTGTACGTCAACTGGTCAGGATCAGAACACCACGACCGAGCGGATCGACTTGCCCGCGTGCATCAGGTCGAAGGCGGTGTTGATTTCCTCGAGGCCCATGACGTGGGTGATCATCGGGTCGATCTCGATCTTGCCGGTCATGTACATGTCGACGATCTTCGGAACGTCGGTGCGGCCCTTGGCGCCGCCGAACGCGGTGCCGCGCCAGTTGCGACCCGTGACGAGCTGGAACGGGCGGGTTTCGATGGTCTTGCCGGCTTCGGCCACGCCGATGATGATCGAGGTGCCCCAGCCGCGGTGGCAGGCTTCAAGCGCGGTGCGCATCACTTCGGTGTTGCCGGTGGCGTCGAAAGTGTAGTCCGCGCCGCCGTCGGTCATGGCGACGACCTTGGCGACGACGTCCTCGCGGCTCATGCCCTTGGAGTTGAGGAAGTCGGTCATGCCGAACTTGCGGCCCCATTCCTCGCGATCAGGGTTGATGTCGACGCCGATGATCTTGTTGGCGCCGGCAAGGCGCGCGCCCTGGATCACGTTGAGGCCGATGCCGCCGAGGCCGAAGACGACGACATTGTCCCCCACCTGGACCTTGGCGGTGTTGATCACCGCGCCGACGCCGGTGGTGACGCCGCAGCCGATGTAGCACGAGGTCTTGAAGGGTGCGTCTTCACGGATCTTGGCGACCGCGATCTCGGGCAGGACCGTGAAGTTCGAGAAGGTGCTGCAGCCCATGTAGTGGAAGACGGTCTGGCCCTTGTAGCTGAAGCGGCTGGTGCCATCGGGCATCAGGCCCTGCCCCTGCGTGGCGCGGATCGCGGTGCACAGGTTGGTCTTGCCCGAGAGGCAGCTTTTGCACTGGCGGCATTCGGGGGTGTAGAGCGGGATCACGTGATCGCCGGGCTTGACCGAGGTGACGCCGGGGCCGACTTCGCGCACAATGCCTGCGCCTTCATGGCCCAGAACGCTCGGGAAAATGCCTTCGCTATCGAAGCCATCGAGCGTGTAGGCGTCGGTATGGCACACGCCGGTGGCCATGATCTCGACCAGAACCTCGCCCGCCTTCGGGCCTTCGAGATCAAGCTCGACGATTTCAAGCGGCTGCTTGGGCGCGAACGCTACGGCGGCGCGGGTCTTCATGGTGCGGGGTCTCCCTTTGGGTGTGGCGGCGCGTTAGCATAATTGCTAAGCCGGTGTTAAATCGCCCGATATGCGAAACACTGTTGCAAGACGAGAATAATGAGCAATCGCTGGGACGGGATAGATGAAGTTGTCGCGGTTGCCGATACGGGCACCTTCGTGGCAGCGGCGAAGCGGCTGGGGACATCGACTTCGCACGTGAGCCGGGCCGTGGCGCGGCTTGAACAGGGCCTTGGCGCGCAGTTCTTCCACCGCACGACGCGGGCTGTCAGCCTGACGGACACCGGGCGCACGCTGGTCGACCAGTTCCGCCGCCTGATTGCCGAGCGTGATGAAGCGATTGCGATGTTGGACCTTCAGGGCGAGCCGCAGGGGCACTTGCGCATCACCTGCCCGACCGCGCTGGGCGAGCGCTTCGTGGCGCCGATCGTCCGGGCCTACGTGCAGGAGTATCCGAAGCTCTCGGTCGACCTCGACCTGTCGAACCGCGTGGTCGAACTGGTGTCGGAAGGTTACGATCTTGCCATCCGCACGGGCACCCTGCCTGACAGCCGCCTGATCCGTACGCAGATCGCGACACGCGGGATCGTGACCTGTGCTTCCCCCGCATATCTTGCCGCTCACGGTACGCCCGAGACGGTCGACGATCTGGAAGCGCATGACTGCATTCCTGCCACCCTCGACATGTGGCGCTATCTCGTCGACGGCGAGGTCCGTACGGTTCGTCCGCGCGGGCGCTGGCGTTGCAGCAACGGAACGGCGGTGTTCGATGCGGCAATGGCTGGTATCGGCCTGTGCCAGTTGCCGGAATTCTATGTCAGCCGGGCGATCGCCGAAGGCTCGCTCGTCGAAGTGCTCGCCGCGTTCAGGCCGGAGGACGATCCGATCTGGGCCGTCTATCCGCAACGCCGGCACCTGCTGCCCAAGGTGCAGCGACTGATCGAGAAACTGCGGCGCGAACTGGTTCCGGCAATGGCGAGGGGTTAGAGCCTCAAGGTAGCGCAAACATCCCGGTAATACCTATGCAAATCCCATGACATCGCTGACACTGCTGGTTAGACCGGCGCGTCAACGGTCCCGCAGCGGTCGGTCGAGGAGAGTGATGTGTCAGGTAGTTCAGCCGGTTCCGGTTCGCAGAAGGCGGCATTTGCCGCCGTCACCGTCCTGTTCTTTGCCTGGGGTTTCATCACCTCGCTGATCGATCCGCTGGTGGCGGCGGTGAAGGGCGTGTTCACCCTGACCACGCTCGAGGCACAGCTTTCGGCTTTCGCCTTCTTCATCGCCTATGGCTTCATGAGCCTGCCCGCTGCCGCGATCATCGGCCGCATCCGCGCGGTGCCAGCCATCCTGTTGGCGCTGGTGACGATGGCGATTGCCTGCGTGGTCATGCTGTTCGCCGCCAATGCAGCATCCTATCCGCTGGTGCTGACGGGGCTGTTCATCCTCGCCGCCGGGATCACCGTGCTGCAGGTGGCAGCGAACCCGCTGGCCGCCGCGCTGGGCAAGCCCGAGGGCAGCCACCTCCGCCTGACCCTGTCGCAGACGTTCAACTCGTTCGGCACGTTCCTCGGCCCGGCGCTCGGTGCCTCGCTGTTCCTCAAGGGTGTGGAAGTCACCGAAGGGACTGCCCTTACGCCCGAAGTACGCGCCGCAGCGCTGGCCGGGATCGACCGCGCCTATTTCTGGATCTGCGGCCTGATGGTGCTGTTGATCGGCTTTTTCTGGGTCAACCGCACACGCATTTCGCAGGCCGCTCCTGCACCAGCGCCGACCGGCGGGATCGGCGCTCTGCTTTCGCAGGCGTTCTCTTCGCGCTGGGCCGTGCTCGGCGCAGCCGCAATCTTCGTCTATGTGGGTGCGGAGGTGGCGCTGGGTACGCAGATGGCGCTGTTCCTCAACAATCCCGCGATCTGGGGCATCAGCCTCGAACAGGCCGGCAAGGCAGTCTCGTTCTACTGGTTGGGAGCGATGGTCGGCCGCGCGATCGGCACGGTGCTGCTCGCCCGCTTCAGTGCGGCGCGACTGCTCATGATCTTCGCCCTCGTCGCAGCCGCGCTTTGCACCTGGGTCATGGCGATCGGTGGCGTTTCGGCGGGCTACGTCGCGCTGTCGATTGGCCTGTTCAACTCTATCATGTTCCCGGTGATCTTCACGCTCACGCTCGAACGCTCGTCGGCAAGCGAGGAAGCGACCTCGGGTCTGCTGTGCACCGGCATCATCGGCGGGGCGGGCATCCCGTTGTTGGCCGGTGCGGTGACGGACCACGCCGGGATTCTCGTCTCGTTCATAGTGCCACTGGCCTGTTACGTGCTGCTCGTGCTGTTTGCCGCCAGCGCTGCCAAGGCTCCAGTGCTGCGCCGCGCAAGCGGCGAATCCATGCACTGACACTACGGCGACAGCCGGCCTCTCACATTCAGCCCCGGAGCCGATCCGGGGCTGAATTTTTTTGCCCGCAATGCAGCGGGCATGCCGTAGCGTCAGCCGCACTACCTGACGCGATCGCGCCCACCCGCCTCTTTCCCTTTACGTAAACTTCCACTAGCTCTTTGTGGCACAGAGTCGTGAAACGATACGACCGGGAGAGAGCGTTGGAAGCTGCAAGCGAGACGGAAGCGCAAGCGATCGGAGCGATCGCACAGGCGATGACGGGGACCGGGCCTGACTTCTCGCTACGCGGGGTCGATGGCTGGCTGCAGGGACGGACGATGTACGGGGGGGCATCCTCGTTCCTCGCCTATGCCGCAGCGCGCAAGGCGCGGCCCGACTTGCCGCCGTTGCGAGCGGCACAGATCAGTTTCCTGGCGCCGGTTGGCTCCGACGTGGACATCACAGTCTCCAGCCTGCGCGAAGGCAAAAGCGTGGCCAACATCCAGACCGACATGACGAGTGGCGGATCGCTCGCCCACCGCGCAGCGTGGGTATTCGGCAGTGCGCGGACCTCGAACGGCAGCGTCACGGCGGCGCGCGCCGAAAACTTCGTTCCCTACGCCGACCTGCCCGAACTAGGTTCGCCCGAAGGCCTGCACTTCGTCAACAACTTCGAGCTGCGGCGCGGCGAGGCAAAGGAGGACCGCCGCCCCGGCGTGGTGCGGCGCTGGGTGCGGCTGCGTGATCGCGCATGCCTCGATCCGGTGGGCGAGCTGGTGCTGATCGGCGATACGCTGCCGCCCGGCTCGATGCGCGCGATGGAGCGGCGCGGCCCGATCAGCTCGATCAACTGGTCATTCACTTTGCTGGGTGACGCGCCGGAAACGCGCGATGGCTGGTGGCTGCTCGAGACAGCTTCGAACCACATGGCGGATGGTTTCAGCAGCGAAACCTTGCGGATGTGGAATGCCGATGGCGTGCAGGTCATGCACGGCCTGCAGAGCGTGGCGATCTTTGGCTGAGGGGAAAGACATGGAACTGGCCGACGCACAATCATTGGGGTTCGAGCCAGACCGGCTGGCCCGGATCGGTGACTACCTCGACGAGCACTACATCGCCAGCGGCCGACTGCCGGGTCTCGATGTGCTGGTCGCGCGTGATGGCGAGGCGGTCTATCGCCACACCGCTGGCCGCGCGCGAGAGGACGGCACGCCGATGGCGGCGGACACGATCTGCCGGATCGCCTCGATGACCAAGCCGCTGACGTCGGTGGCGTTCATGATGCTGGTGGAGGAAGGCAAGGTCGCGCTCGACGATCCGGTGACCAAGGTCATCCCGGAGTTTGCCAACCTCGGTGTCTATGCTGGCGGGGGCGGAGAAGTAGACTTCTTTCCGGCGCGCCCTGCCCCAGTGATGCGCATGGTCGACCTGATCACGCATCAGTCCGGCCTCACCTACGGCATCCAGAACCGCACCAACGTGGACGCCGCCTACCGCAAAGCGCGGCTGGACGGGCACGCCAGCCTGCCCGGTAACGACCATTTCGTCGAGGAACTGGCCAAGCTGCCGCTGGAGTTCGAGCCGGGACAGGCCTGGAACTATTCGGTGGGCACCGACGTGCTGGGCGTGGTGGTGGCGCGACTCTCGGGCATGAGCCTCGGCGAATTCCTGCGCACGCGGATCTTCGAGCCGCTCGGCATGGTCGATACCGGATTCCATTGTCCCGACGACAAGGCGCACCGACTGGCCGATGCCTGGGCCTATCAGGCGGGACAACCGCCGCAGTTGTTCGACCCCGCCGAGAAGTCCGGCACGCGCCGGGTGCCACGGTTCGAGAGCGGCGGCGGCGGCTTGCTGTCGACGACGGCCGACTATCACCGCTTCTGCCGGATGCTGGTAAATGGCGGCGCGACCGACGGCACGCGCATCCTCAGTCCGAAGACGCTCCAGTTGATGACAGCCAACCATCTGCCCGGCGGTGCGGATCTCACGCAGGTGTCGAAAGCTCTGTTCAGCGAGGCCTACAACGCCGGTGCTGGCTTCGGCCTTGGCTTTGGCATGACGATCGATCCCGCGCGGGCACTTGTGCCGGGCTCTGCCGGTGAATTCTACTGGGGCGGGATATTCTCGACGGCGTTCTTCGTGGACCCGGTGGAGAAGGTCCATGCGGTCTTCATGACCCAGCTCTATCCCTCGTTCATCTACCCCATCCGGCGTCAGTTGAAGACGCTGATCTACAGCGCGCTGGCCACCAGTCGCGCCTGATCAAACAGCACAGGAGAGAAGCGATGTCCGACCCCATTCCCGGTGCCAAGGAACACATCGACGCGGCCCGCAAGCTTGCCGCGACGATCGACGACATTCCCGCAGACACGCAGTTGCTGCCGATCAATCGCGTCGGCGTGATCGGTGCCGGCACGATGGGCGGCGGGATCACCATGAACTTCCTGACTGCGGGCATCCCGGTGACGATCGTGGAAATGACGCAGGAAGCGCTCGACCGTGGCGTCGCCACCATGCGCAAGAACTACGAGAACACCGTCAAGCGCGGCAAGATGGAGGCAGCGGACGCTGAAGCCGCGATGGGCCGCCTGACGCCTACGCTGGACTTCAATGCTCTGGCCGAGGCCGATCTGGTGATCGAGGCGGTCTATGAGAGCATGGACGTGAAGAAGGACGTGTTCGGCAGGCTCGACAAGGTGGCCAAGGCAGGCGCGATCCTCGCTTCGAACACCAGCTATCTCGACATCGACGCAATCGCCGCCGTCACCTCGCGCCCGGAATCGGTAATGGGCATGCACTTCTTCTCGCCCGCCAACGTGATGAAGCTGCTTGAGGTCGTGCGCGGCAAGGCGACCGGCAAGGCGCAGTTGGCAACGGTGATGGCGCTTTCGGTGAAGATCGGGAAGGTGCCGGTGGTTTCGGGCGTATGCCACGGGTTCATCGGCAACCGCATGCTCTCACCCCGTCAGGCGCAGGCCCATGCACTGATCATGGAAGGCGCCAACTACTGGGACGTCGACGAGGCGCTGCTCGAATTCGGCTTCCCGATGGGGCCGTGGCAGATGGCCGACCTCGCCGGGGTCGACATCGGCTGGCACCGCGACCCGAACCGCATCGAGACGCTGCGCGATGCGCTCTGCGCAGTCGGTCGCTGGGGCCAGAAGACCAAGAAGGGCTTCTACGACTACGACGACAACCGCCAGCGTACGCCTTCGGATGAAGTAAAGGCGATCATCGCCCAGTTCGCCGCCAAGGAGGGCAAGCCGCAGCGCGAGATCGGCAAGGACGAGATCCGCGAGCGCCTGCTCTATCCGATGATCAGCGAAGGCGCGCTGATCCTCGAGGAAGGCATTTCGCAGCGCGCCAGCGACATCGATACGGTCTGGCTCAACGGCTATGGCTGGCCGGCATGGACCGGCGGGCCGATGTTCTGGGCCGACCATATCGGGCTCGATACGGTCGTCGCAGGCCTGAAGAAGCACGGTCTCCCGGTGGCTCCGCTGCTGGAGCGCAAGGCCGCTGCAGGCGAGAAGTTCAACTGAGCGGGAGCGTGGCGATGCGGATCGAGGATATCGTCGAGAGCGAGTTCACGCCGCTCAGCGACATACTGCGCGCCCATGCCGCAAGGCGGGGCGACGCGGTGGCGCTGGCTGACGAGAACCGCACTGTCGGCTGGGCGGAAATGAACGCCCTGCTCGACCGCATCGCCACCGCCCTCCAGCGCGAGGGCGTGGAGAAGGACGAACCCGTCGCCATCGCGGCGATGAACGCGGTGACCACCGGCCTTGCCTTCCTCGGCGCGATCCGGGCAGGCGCGGTAGCGGCGCCGCTGACTTCGACCGCAACGCCCGAGACGATCGTGGCCATGCTCGAAGACAGCGGCAGCCGGGTGCTGCTGCTGGACAAGGAGATTTCGGACAGGCTGGCAGGGCTGCAACTGCCCGTCGGGGTAAAGCGCATCGCGCTGGACGACAGCGATGCAGGCGAGCCTCTCAGTCGGTGGATGGCGGAGGAAGGCGCAAGGCCCGAGGAGCGCACCCCCGCCCCCGGCGATCCGTTCAACATCATCTATTCCTCGGGCACTACCGGCGCGCCCAAGGGCATCGTGCAGAGCCACAAGATGCGCCACGAATATGCGCGGCGCACGATCCCTGGCGGCTATGGCGACGATACCGCGGTGATCTGTTCGACCCCGCTCTATTCCAACACCACGCTGGTCAGCTTCCTCCCCGCCCTCACCGCTGGCGGCAAGGTCGTGCTGATGCGCAAGTTCGATGCGCGCACGTTCCTGCAACTGTCCGAACGCGAGCGGGTGACCCACGCCATGCTGGTGCCGGTCCAATACCGGCGGATCATGGAAGTGCCGGACTTCGACAGCTTCGACCTTTCTTCCTACAAGCTCAAGTCCTGCACCTCCGCGCCCTTCCCGGCGTGGCTCAAGGCCGACGTGCTGAAACGCTGGCCCGGCGGGCTGACCGATGGCTACGGCATGACCGAGGGCGGCGCGACGTCGATCCTGCTGGCCCACCTCTACCCGGACAAGCTGCACACCGTGGGCCAGCCCTCGCCGGGACATATCATCAAGATCATCGACGAGGACGGCAACGAACTGCCACAGGGCGAAGTGGGCGAGATCGTCGGCCATTCGCCGATCATGATGAACGGCTATCACAACAAGGCCGACAAGACCCGCGAGGTCGAATGGTACGACTCCGAAGGCCGCCGCTACATCCGCCACGGCGATGTCGGCAAGTTCGACGAGGACGGCTTCCTGATCCTGATGGACCGCGCCAAGGACATGATCATCTCCGGCGGGTTCAACATCTACCCGAGCGACCTTGAGGCCGAACTCACCCGGCAGAGCGCGGTCAAGGAAGCCGCCGTGGTCGGCGTGCCGTCCGATGCTTGGGGCGAGACCCCGCTGGCCGTGGTAGTGCTCGCCGATCATGCCGCTGACCCCAAGGCCATCCTCGCCGAAGCCAACAGCCGCCTAGGCAAGACCCAGCGCATTTCCGCCATCGAAGTCACCGACGAACTGCCGCGCAGTCCGATCGGCAAGGTGCTGAAGCGCGAACTTCGCGACAGGTTCGGCGGCAACCCCATCCTCGCCGCCACATCCCTCGAAAAAACATCCCCAGCAGGAGCATGAACCATGCGTGACGCCGTAATCGTATCGACCGCCCGCACGCCCATCGGGCGCGCCTACAAGGGTGCCTTCAACGCAACGCCGGGCGCCACGCTCGGCGCGCTGTCCCTGCAGGCAGCGGTCGCCCGCGCGGGGATCGATCCGGCAGAGGTTGACGACGTGCTGTGGGGCGCGGCCCTGCAGCAGGGTGCGCAGGCCGGCAACATCGCCCGCCAGGTCGCGCTGCGGGCGGGCCTGCCGATCACCACTTCGGGCATGAGCATGGACCGCCAGTGCTCGTCGGGCCTGATGACCATCGCCACTGCCGCCAAGCAGGTGATCATCGACCGCATGGACGTGGTTGCCGCAGGTGGGCAGGAATCGATCAGCCTCGTCCAGACCAAGGAAATGCGCGTCGCCCCGGACAAGAGCCTGATGGCGATGCACAAGGCGATCTACATGCCGATGCTGCAGACCGCCGAGATCGTCGGCCAGCGCTATGGCATCAGCCGCGAGGCCTGCGACGAATACGCCCTGCAATCACAGCAGCGCACCGCCGCCGCGCAGGCTGCGGGCAAGTTCGATGACGAGATCGTCGCGGTCGACACCTCGATGGGCGTCCAGAACAAGGAAACCGGCGAGATCACCTTCCAGGACGTCCACCTGACCAAGGACGAAGGCAACCGCCCCTCGACCACCATCGAGAACCTGCAGGCCCTGAAGCCGGTGATCGAAGGCGGCATCGTGACGGCGGGCAACGCCAGCCAGCTTTCGGACGGATCGTCTGCCGTGATCGTGATGGAGGCGGAAATGGCCGCCAAGCGGGGCCTCGCGCCGCTCGGTCGCTATGTCGGCATGGCGGTTGCGGGCACCGAGCCCGACGAGATGGGCATCGGCCCGGTCTTCGCCATCCCCAAGCTGCTGCAGCGCTTTGGCCTGAAGATGGACGACATCGGCCTGTGGGAACTGAACGAGGCCTTTGCCGTGCAGGTCCTCTACTGCCGCGACAAGCTGGGCATTCCCAACGACCTGCTCAACGTCAACGGCGGCTCGATCTCGATCGGCCACCCCTATGGCATGACCGGCGCACGCTGCACCGGCCACGCCCTGATCGAAGGCAAGCGCCGGGGCGCGAAGTACGTCGTGGTGACGATGTGCGTCGGCGGCGGCATGGGCGCTGCCGGGCTGTTCGAAGTTCTGTAACACGCGCTCCTTCCCCCTCGATGGGGGAAGGATGCCGAAGCTTACGAGCTTGCTCGCTAGCGCAGGCTGGATGGGGGTGATCAGGCGCAGTGCTTGGTCACCCCATCCAATTTCGGCTAGGCAGACAAGCTGCCAAGCCTGCGTAACCTTCTTCCATCGAGGGGGAAGGACGGTTCTTGCTCCTTCGTGGCCCCCGGCCTACCCTTTGAGCATGAACCAGAATGACAACGAACGCCCTTGGCCTCAGGCCGGGCGCGAGAGGCTGATCTATCCCTCGCCGGTAGGCTGGAAGGGCACCGACTTCGTCGACAACGAGGCCGAACTGCTCAAGCTCCTGAATCCGAAGACGGTGTTCATGATGGGCGACAACCCCGCCCTGCCCCGCATGCCCGAGCGCCCGCGCCTGATCGATTTCTTCCGCTACCGCTTTGGCGACATCACCGTGCGGCACCTGCTGGTCAGCGCCAAGCGCGCGCTGGACGATGGCCTGCCCGAAAAGGTCGTGCTCGCCTGTCTGCTCCACGACATTTCCAACGGCTGCCTGATCCGCGCCGACCACAGCTACTGGAGCGCGCAGCTGATCGCGCCCTATGTCGATCCGGAAGTGGCCTTCGCGGTGAAGTACCATCAGGCGCTGCGCTACGTGGCCGACGAAAGCGTCGGCTATTCCTATCCCGACAGCTACCACAAGTTCTTCGGGGGCGACTATCAGGTGCCCGAATACCTGCTGCAAGACGCCGAATACGCGCAGGCCCACGAATGGTACATGACCGCGCGGCAGGTCACGCTCTACGACACCTACTTCTTCGACGACTTCCCGGTGGTAGAGCCGGAGGAACTGGAAGGCGTCATCGCGAGGAACTTCCGCGAGCCGGAGGAAGGGCTGGGGTTTGATGGATCGCCAACGGCGCACATGTGGCGGACGATGATTTGGCCGAATAATTTTTTGTGAGGGTCTATCGGTGCAACCTTGATTTTGGTCGTCACCCTGAACTTGTTTCAGGGTCCATTTCTCGTCCGGAGCGGCAGCTTGATCGGCAAGATGGATCCTGAAACAAGTTCAGGATGACGGGGGGAGGGCTTGGTCGACGCTAGCCCCTCAGGTGGGGTAGTACACGATCCTCCCTGTTTTTCCGCAGGACAAACGGGGACGGGGGACCGCCAGCGCAGCTGGTGGTGGAGGGGCCGCTACCCCTCCGTCAGCGCTTCGCGCTGCCATCTTGTATCTTGGAAATGGTGCATGATGCGATTGCGGGTTGGGTCGCTAGCGACCCAACCCGCGCCGTTCGCGAGCCCGTAGCCACCTTGGTTGCCTAGACCGCTGGGGAGCCTGGGCCCGGACGGAT
>NZ_JADQDC010000011.1 GCF_015694345.1 Novosphingobium jiangmenense | reverse complement strand
GATACCGTTCCGTCACAGGCACTGCACGCCTCTCTGGCCAGTCCGCACTCAGCGCAATCCGCGATCTCGTCGATGGACGCTTCGCCGTCGCTTGATCGGCATCAGTGCCAACCACCTGAGCAGTTACGCAAAATCGCGCCGACAGATTTACTGTTAGGCCTATATAAAGTATATGCCCTGTCACTGTGACTAAAGCATAGCAGCCCGAGGCGCTAGGAATGTACCTAGTCCTATCACGACTAAAGTGTTCTGAACCCTCTACTTGGGGGGTCAACCGACTGACGTTCAAAGTTCTACATCCGTCGACAGACCAGTTTTGTGAAGTGCGAGAGCCATTTCCTGAACTATCACGCTAAGCGCTGCGGCGTTCAAAAAGCTTGATTTCCCCCCACTGTGCCAAAACTCCGGATGCCCTACACCCGCCCATTCCCCATCCATCGCCTCAAAGCATTGGGCAAGTGCACCCTGCATCATGTCCACCGTAAAGCTCTTCTTATCAAACATCCGCGTGAAAAATGGAATTGAGAACCGGCAAAATAACTCAATACCATTATATTTATATAGTGTGGTCGATTCTCCATCATCCAAAACTGCTGCAATTGCTTTCCAGTAATTCAAAAAAGCTTTCTTTTCCTTCTCAAAATCTTTGAATGCTCCCAAGGGGTTGTTTGGTGTAAGTACAAATTTTATAACAGATTTTACAAAAGACCTTTGATTGACCGCTCCTTTTACAGAGTCGTCATTAGCCATCTGTACTTTTCCATGCCATGGTGAGCCAACTTCGGAATTTAGATAATCAACCAATTTCAAAGCCTTGTCGACTTCGCCCTTTTCGACAGTTTTCAATATCCATCTCGGTAAGCTTGGAATGTCTTCAAAGGTCAAGGCGTCAGTTAATCGTGCAACTATTCTTTGCTCAACTGCTTTATCAACGCTTTTCTGAGTAGTGTTCACAATAAGAAAGTGACACATCTGGGCAATTGGAGTAAGGCCTGTTGCAATATTTACAGGAACTTCAAAATCCAGCACTCTTTCGTCGCGCTCGGCGGCAAGCTTTAGGCCCTCAAGGCGGTGCTGACCGTCAACAACGCTAAATGGACCAACGGCATCGGTGTCAATTGTAACCGTGTTATTGGTAGAGTTGGGGTAAAGCGTTTTATCGGTTGCCAAGAAAACGGAGGTAGGCAAAAATGCATCCTTCGTATCTTGTCCGGCGACAATGTAATCAGCCAAGCGTCTTGCGCGCGCTGTGTTTAAGAGTCTTTGGTAACCCTTCCCGCCATCTTCTGGATCGAGCGTGTCAACACTATAAAACCCGTCCCTAACCAGATCTCTGACCTTTATCGTCGTTGCCAGAATAACCAAGCTACCTTGCCGAGCTTGTGCGGCCGGGACTGTAATTGTCGCCATAAGATCCTCCAAGTTTTGAACACCGCAAAGTTTGCATGACTTTTCTGGCAGGGCAATACTTTCGTTGGCTAAAGGCAAAGATGTAGTTAACAACTGTGCCAAGTTATAATCTCCGCTTCCGCTTATGAGGGGCGCCGATTCCGGTCTGGCAATCGCTTTGTATTCTGCTCCTTGTACCCCACCCGCACCCTCCCCATATCCCACCCAATGGGGGCCGCTGATACGATCATTTCCGGAACCGTCGCGAGCGGAGGGCAGCGGCTCGACAAAGCTTTGGCCGATGCCTCCGGGCTGTCTCGCGAGCGGGTGAAGGCTTTGCTGGCCGAAGGGCGGATCAGTCTTTCGGGGAAGGTCGTTTCACAAGCTTCGGTCAAGGTTGCCGAGGGCACCGCCTTCGAAATCCGCGTGCCGGTAGCCGCGCCTGCCGAGGCGGTGGCGCAGGATATTCCGCTCAGCGTCGTCTACGAGGACGATGCGTTGATCGTGGTGGACAAGCCGGCGGGGCTGGTGGTGCATCCGGCGGCGGGGAATCTGGACGGGACGCTGGTCAACGCGCTGCTGCACCATTGCCGGGGGCAATTGTCCGGCATTGGCGGGGTGGCGCGGCCGGGGATCGTGCATCGTATCGACAAGGATACGTCCGGGCTGCTCGTCGTCGCCAAGACCGACGTGGCGCATGAGGGGCTGGCCAAGCAGTTTGCCGATCATTCGATCGTGCGCGCCTACAAGTGCGTGACGGCGGGCGTGCCGATGCCGCCATCGGGCACGGTGCGCGGGGCGATTGCGCGGTCAAGCCATGACCGCAAGAAGATGGCCTTGGTCGAGGACGGTCGCGGGAAGCACGCGGTGACGCACTTCCGCACGCTGGCGGCGCTGGATGGGGCGGCGCTGGTGGAATGTCGGCTCGAGACCGGGAGAACCCACCAGGTGCGCGTTCACCTTGCGTCAATCGGCCATGCGCTATTGGGTGATCCTGTCTATGGACGCACACCTTCAAAGCTTCGGCCGCTGCTCCAGCGGCTCGGGTTTCAACGCCAGGCGCTGCATGCGGCGGAACTGGGGTTCATTCACCCCGTTACCGGCGCGGCCCATCATTTCGCCAGCCCGACGCCCGTCGACATGCGGGAACTCATCGTCGAACTCTGCGCTGAAGGGCATGATGCAAAGCTACTGGCGATGTTGTAATGAAGGACTTTGGAGTCGTCCGCGAGGAGGCTCCGTTTGAGTGGTCCCGCCGCCGGTCGCCCATCAGGGGGCCGTCACATGGGAACCGACGCGAAGAAAGGACGTGTTCAGGTGAGTGAGGAAAGAAACGCTGTGACAGTACCTGCCCTTGGCGGGGAAGCCAGCCTCAACCGCTATCTCTCGGAAATCCGCAAGTTCCCCGTGCTTACGGCTGAGCAGGAATACATGCTCGCCAAGCGTTTCCAGGAACACCAGGATCCCGAAGCTGCCGCCCAGCTGGTGACGAGCCATCTGCGTCTCGTGGCGAAGATCGCCATGGGTTATCGCGGCTATGGCCTGCCGGTCAGCGAGCTGATCTCCGAAGGCAACATCGGCCTGATGCAGGGCGTGAAGAAGTTCGAGCCCGACCGGGGCTTCCGTCTTGCCACCTATGCGATGTGGTGGATCAAGGCTTCGATGCAGGAATTCATCCTGCGTTCGTGGAGCCTGGTCAAGATGGGCACCACGGCGGCGCAGAAGAAGCTGTTCTTCAACCTGCGCCGGATGAAGAAGAACCTCGAGGCGTTCGAGGATTCGGACCTGCATCCGGACGACGTGCGCAAGATCGCGACCGACCTCGGCGTGCCCGAGCAGGAAGTGGTCAACATGAACCGGCGCATGATGATGGGCGGCGATGCCTCGCTCAACGTCTCGATGCGCGAGGACGGCGAAGGTTCGTGGCAGGACTGGCTGACCGACGACCGCCCGCTGCAGGACGAGACCGTGGCCGAGGCCGAGGAGGCAAGCTATCGCCACCAGCTGCTGGTCGAGGCGATGGACAGCCTCAACGAGCGTGAGCGCCACATCCTGACGGACCGCCGCCTGATCGACGAGCCGAAGACGCTGGAAGAACTTTCGCAGGTCTACAACGTCAGCCGCGAACGCGTCCGCCAGATCGAGGTGCGCGCGTTCGAGAAGCTGCAGAAGGCGATCCAGCGGATCGCGGTGGAGCGCAAGCTGCTGCCGGCCTGATCTGGGTTGAGTGAATGGTACGAAGCGGCCGGGTGTTGAGCCCGGCCGTTTTCGTTTGGGGCCATTGCTTCGTCATTGCGAGCGGAGCGAAGCAATCCAGGGCGGTTCAGCACGACTCTGGATTGCTTCGTCGGCTTCGCCTCCTCGCAATGACGAAGTGAAGGGTTACGACATGTGCAGCCGGTCTGTATCCAGCGCGGCTCCGGCAAGGAACCACAGGGCATGTCGGCCGGGGAGGAAGAAGTAGCCGCCTCCCTTCAAGGTGACGTAGCGCTGGACGGGGCACAGCTCCAGTGGCGCATTGCGGCCGAGGATGGTGAAGCGCTGGTCTTTGCTCTCGCTTGGGCCCTTGTGCATGGCGAAGGGGTCGGGCTCGCATTCGAGGCCGTGGAAGGTGGGCGAGGCGAGCCAGGTTTGCTGGACGAATTCGAACTGGCGTTCGAGATCGGCGTTGAAGGCCATGAACAGCGTGCCGCGCGCGGTATCGCCATCATTGTCGAGGTAGGGGCGGCCTCGGCGCAGCAGGCGGTGGCGGTTGCTGACCGAGAGTTCCACCGGCTCGGTCGGCGCGAGGCTGTCGCGCGGGAAGGTGCGGCGCACATGGCTGCCGAAGGGGCAGCGCAACCCTTGCGGGTCGGCGTCCTTGTAGAGGAAGTCGTTCTTCCGCATCGCATCCACGCCGCTCTTCATCGCCGGGTGGAACGGGTTGTCGATCAGCGCCGAGCCATCGCGCCAGCGGCCGAGCATCTTGGCGGCGATCCATTCACGGGTGCGGTGGATGTTGCCGTTGTGCGGGTTGATGACGTCGGGCTGCTTGCAGATCTCGCGGGCCTTCTCGTCGAGTTGCTTGCGAAATCCGTCGACGTCCTGCGCGAGTTGGCGGATGACGAGGTAGCTGCCATTGCGGCCGAAATCGCGCGCGCGGGCGCCCTGGTCGGCGAAGTCCGGGTACTGCGTCGGCTGGTCGGGCGGGGGCGATGGGAGCAGGACTTCGGGCAGCATGCCCAAGGCGTCCATCTTGCGTTCGACCAGCGGGGAGGGCGGATAGTAGCCGCGGTTGTCGGTGTAGCCGAGGATGAACTCCCCGGGCTCGACGCCGTGGACCGGATCGGGCGCGCCGTGGCGTCCGGGGAAGCCGCGCACGAGCGGTTGCGAGACGCCGTCGACGAAGCCGAAGGGCTCTTCCGAAAGGTCGTCGTTGCTTGACTTGGCGTGAACGAAGCCGGGAGCATCGGCGGGAGCGGAAACGGAATCGTCGCTGTTTTCCCAAGCCTTTTTGAAGCTTTTGAGGTCGAAGCTCTTGAGGCCGGTGCGGATCGAGATTTTCTCGGTGATGCCCAGCTTTGCCGCATCGGCAACGATCCGCGCGAACTGCCGGGCCGAAGTCTTGTCCGAGGCATAGAGCAGCAGGACCACGTGCGTTTCGTGATCGCACCACTCCAGCTGGTCCGGATCGCCCAGCGCGCGCTTGCGGCTGGCGTGGGCCATGCCGAGCGAGAAGGCCGGCGGGAAGCCCTGTTCGGTGCCGGGACCTTCGAGCGCGAGTTCCTTGTCCAGCCCGAGCAATCGCAGCCCTTCCGCGGAAAACGCGATGTTGCAGACAAAGTCCTGCGGCGGCTTGTCGCCGAAGGCGACGAGATCGTCGGCGATCAGCCCGGCCAGCCACTTCTGCACATGCGCGTATGGGTGGGCGCTGCCTTCGCGGCGGGGCTCGCCGAAGTTGAGCGCGATGACGCGGCTGTGCGGATGGCGCTTCAGCCCGCCGAACATCAGCGTCTGGATCTCCTCGTATTGCAGACCATAGTCGGGGCGGGGGATCGAGCCGAACAGGTCGAGCCAGGCTTCGGCATCCGACGGGTTGGCTTCGAGGCGGTCCTTGCACAATAGGCCGCTGACGATCAGCGCGTGCTTGCGCATGGCCGTGGTCGATAGATCGGGGTGGGCGGCGAACCAGAACGGAGTGGGGCGCATCGAGCAGCGCGCGTAGCGCTTCATGCGGTCGCCATCCTCTGCGCCCTTGAAGAACAGGAAGCGGGTGGCGGGGAAGCCCTCGGCATTGCTCCAGACGGCGGTGACGCCTTCGGAGGCCTTGGTGATGAAGTCCTCGAGATAGCTTTCCCAGCTGCCGTCGTAGTTCGAGAAGAACACCAGCTGGCGCGTGCCGGGCAAGACGACCCAGCGCGCGGCGTGGATCGTGCCGATGGTGGCGAGGAAGCCTTTCCGCATCACGCCGATCTTGGCCATGATCGCAACGGCGGTGAAGGCGAGCGGCAAGGTCCAGCGGCGCACCCATGCCTTGCGCAGGGTGGTGACGCTGACCATGTGGTTGGGGATGACGCCGGGGGCGTTTTCCTTGGCCATCATCGCGCCGAGTGCGGCGGCTGACGGGGTGCGGTCGACCGGCGTGTTGGCGAGTTCGTCGCGGCGCAGGAACCATGCCACGGCGGCGACGATCAGCAGGGCAATGAACACGGCAGGGAAGATCGCGCCTTTGAACAGAGCGAAGCCGCTCGCGCCGCCGGCACAGCCGAGCATCAGGGCGAGGACGTAGCCGATCGCCAGCAGCGGCAGGATCAGGCCCTTGGCGTTGGCGAGGCCCTTGCCGACCCACCCCAGCGTCCAGCGCGAGCGCGCGAAATCGAGCCAAGGGGCATCGGCGCGTTCGCAGAAGGCGAGCTTGGGCGGCTTGCGGTCTTCGAGCTTGGCGAGGTCGCCCTTCAGTTCGGTGGCGACGACGCGGAACAGGCTCTGCGGGCCGTGGAGCGACGAGCGGGCGCGCTCGCGGGCGATGATCGCTCTTGCCTTGGCGACGATCTCGCGGTTCTCGTCGATGGTGCGTACGCCGAGCCCTGGCAGCCCGACGAACGGCAGGCCGGTCAGGCGGCGGTCGAGCAGCGGCACGCGGAACACGGCGGGGTTGATGCCGTAGGCGTGCTGGGTGAGCAGGGGCAGGACTTCGCCGATCGCACTGATGCCGCTGGTCAGCTTCAATACGGGCAGCAACAAAGGTCCGGCGTGCTGTGCGATCAGATCGAGCGCGCGGCCTGCGTCGCCATCGACGGTGGCCTCGATCACCAGATGCGCGCGGGCTCCGGGTGCTTCGGGCGGGATGGCGTGGATGCTGGCGAAGTGGACCACGCGGGTCTGGCGCAGGGCCTTGGCCATGGCTTCATTTGCAGGGTTGCCGAGTTCGGCGATCTCGCGCTCGATGTCGCCGACGTCGCACCATTCGGACTTGTCTCCGAAGGGGATGGCGACGGTGACGAAGTCCTGATTGACGCTCAAAGGCTGGATCCTTTGCGTTTACTGGCGGATGGCGGTGAAGCGCAGGTCGTCGGGCAGGTTCACGAAGGTGCCCAGTTTCGCGCCGGGCGCAGGTTCGATGCGGCCTGCGGTGGCGGCGATCGCTTCGGCGATGATGGTCCAGGCGATGCCGCGGCCGTAGCAGACGTGCGGGCCCTGCAGCGGGCCGGAGGTGATGTAAGGGCGAGCCGGATCGGGCGCGAAGCGGTGGGCTTGCGGAAAGGCGGCTTCGTCATGCGCGGCATCGCCGACAAGGGCGACCACGCGGTCGCCCGCCTTCAACTGCTCGCCGCGCCAGATGCAGGCATGGCGCACGCGGCGGACGAGCTGGCTGGTATCGGCAAGGCGGAGCATTTCGGCAATGATGGCGTCGCGCGCACGGGGCTCGAGCACGGGATCGCGCAGGCGCTCCACCAGCGAAGGCCAGGGAATGCCTGCCTCGCGCCCGCGGTCCGACGCGCTGAATGCGGCAATCTCCGACAGGACCTTGCCCACGATCAGCACCAGTGCCCCGGTCAGCTCGAACAGCACGCTACGGGCCTGCAGGCGGTAGTCGGCCACTTCGGAAAACTGCGGCTCCACCGCGACAAGCGCGCTGAGCAGGCTGGTTTCGGGCGCGACTTGCGGCATGTCGAACGCATCGTCGATGGCGGCGAGGCCGACGCTGGCGGTTTTCCCGGCGAGCCACGGCAACATGCCGGCGCTGGTGGTGATCGTGCCGAAGACGTGGCCGAACAGTGGCACCTGCAGGAACAGGGCGCTCAATGCATCGCCCAGTTCGTCCTTGCGCCGCAGTGCGGGGCCGCCCTTGATCAGGTTGCGCGCGAACAGCATGAGCGGCACCGGCCATGGCACGGTGCGCGGCGCGGGCACGCCCAGCACGCGGCGTGCCATGCGGTACGCCAGCAGGAAGGCATACTCGCGAACGAAGTTGATGGTTTCCGTGGTGCGCGCGCGGGGCTGGAGAACATCGAGGATGCCGGATGCTTCCTCGCGCGCCATTGCGGCGATCCAGCCGCGGAAGCCGGGATCGAGATTGGGTGGAAGCTTCGGGTCCACTCCGGGCAGGCGCGCATTCAACCAACCCTGCGCGGCGTGAAGCTGCCGGAGCCGCACCTGCCGGTTCGCGTCGTTCTCGCCCACCAGATAGCGCGTGCCGGGCAGGACCTGCTGCAGCAGCTCGTCATACTGCTGCAGCGAGAAGGTCTCCTCATCGCACAGCACGGCGCTGACCACTTCGTGCCGCGCGGCCGCGAAGACGCGGATGCCGCCCTTTTCCAGCGCGGGACAGCGGAGCAGGGCGGGCGCTCCAGGCTGGGCCAGCTGCCGGGCAGCCGCTGCGAGGACTGCCTGCTGGTTCATGCGATCTGTCCCCCGATGACAGCGAGCTTTTGTTGCAGCGAAGCAATGCCGACTTCGCCGATGCGCTTCACGAGTTCGTCGGCGGGTACGTCCTGCGCGCCCCACACGGCCATGCCGGTCTGCGCCTCGACCTCGCGACACAGGACCAGCGCGTGCAGTTCGTGCATGGCCTCGCCGCAGGAGCGGCAGTGTTCGAGCGCTTCGGCGGCAAGATCTGCGGCCTGCACGGTCTTGCCTTGTGCAAGCGCAAGCCGCGCGCGGGCTTCGTGCAGATAATAGGTGGCCGAAGTGCGGACGTCCCGGAAATGGCCGCGGGCGACCGACTCTGCCAGCACGGCCTCGGCCTCGCGCAGCCGCCCCAGTTCGATCAGCGTCAGCGCCAGCCAGCTGGCACTGGCCGGTTCGAAGCCGACGAAGTTGTGGCGCAGGCAATCGGCATAGGCCCCGCGCAGGATGCCAAGAGCCCGGTCGAAACGGCCTTTCCTGTAGTGCAGGTAGCCGTGGGCCAGGTCTGCCACCAACCGCGAGTAATCGTGCGCATAGCGACGCGACAGGTTGAGCGCTTCGGCCACCCATGAGCGCGCCTTGGCCGTGTCGCCGAGATCGGTGAGGTACCACGCGCCAAAGGCTCGGGCGAGGACGTGGGGGATGACCACCACCGCGCCGAAAGTCGAACCGCGCTGGCCGTCGTCAAGGCGGCTGCCGAGCCGTTCGATCCGCGCGATCGCTTCACGCGGCCTCGCCTGCGAGAATGCGAGGTACGCTCCGACCAGGTCGGCATAAGTCCGGCGCGGGATGCTGTCATGCGCATCGAGATCGGCCTCGGCGCGGGCAAGCCATGCCTCGCCCTTGAGCGGCGCGCCATCGATCCAGTCGAGCACGGCCATGTTGATGCGGGCGACGGTGCGGATGCCGGGCCCCATGTCGACCGTGCCGTCGGCCAGGAGAGCCATGTCCTCGCGCGTGACCTGCTCCTGCGAGAGCTGTTGCAGCGTGTCGAATGCGAGCAGCGAGAAGCGCGCGCGTTCGAAGGCAGCAGCGGCGGGATCGAGCCGCGCGGCCATAACACGCGCGCGCTGGTAGAGCTGGCGCACGGAATCGATCGCGGCGAGGCTGAGCGCCTGCTGGCTGGCTTCCCAGAGATGGGCCAGCGCCGGCTGGGGCTGGCCGGCCTTCTCGGCATGGGTGGCAAGTTCGGCGTGGCTTGCCGCTTCGCCTTCGTGCGATTGCCGGGTGCCGAGCATTTCCAGCGCCTTGGCGTGCATGGCCGTGCGTCGCCGCCGCGGCATGGTGCGGTAGGCGGCTTCCTGCACGAGCTGGTGCGTGAAGCGCGCCTGGTTCGCCACCGCGAACTCGACCACGCGGGCTTCGACCAGCCGGTTGATCGCGCTCGCCGGATTGCGGCAGACCAGCGCCGCGCCCTGCTGCAACCGGCTCAGCGGGAAAGCGGGACCCAGCGCGGCGCAGAACTGGCACAGGCGCGTGGCGTCGTCGTCCAGTGCGGCGAGCCTTGCGCCGAGCAGCGCGTCGAGCCGCGCGGGCACGCGGGCTGACGGATCGAAAGCCTCGCCGTCCTCTTCGGCCTGCGCGGTGACGGCAAACTCCTGCAGCGCCAGCGGCAGGCCCTCTGCGCGTTCGAGAATTCGGTCGATGGTGACGTCGTCAAGCGGAGCGAAGCGGTTGATCATCGCCACAAGGCTACGCGCGGCGGATGGGGCGAGGGGATTCAGCGCCAGCACCTCGTCGCAGCAGCGGGAGAGGCTGTCCCCGGCTTCCGGCCGCCCCGCCATCAGCATCTGCATGATCCGGCCTTCTCGGACGCCGCCGAGCACGGCAAGGCTTTCGCGGTCGAGGTACTGGCCATCGTCCACCAGCAGCAGCAGCGGCAGCTGGCTGACCGCCAACTGGAACAGCCGGAGGATGGTCTGCGTCGCGATGCGGTTGCGATCGCCCGGCGCAAGATGGGCAAGCCAAGTCTGGCGGTTGCCGACCAGTCCCTCAAGGCATTCGGTCTGCTCGGGCGTCAGCGTCGCTGCCAGCGCGACATCGGGCACCAGCGGTCGCAGCAGTTCCATCAGGTGGCGCACCGGCGCGCCGAGGCAGCCGAACGGTACCGGGGCGAGCAGCGCATTGCCGCGCACGACGAGCACGGTGACGCCGAGACCGGCCGCGTGACGCGCACCTTCCAGCAGGAGGCGGCTCTTGCCCATGCCGGCTTCTCCGAGAATGCCGAGCGCCCTGCCCGACGGGTCGTTCAGCAGGGACTTGACCGCATCGAGCTCGGCATCGCGTCCGATCAGCGGGCTGGTGGCATTGCCCTTGACCGGGATGCGATCACCCCCGGCAAAGTCCACCGCGGCCAGTTCGAACACCGCTTCGCCGCGCTGGTCGATCTCGCTGGCGATGGTGCCGAGCGGCAGCAGTTCGCACGGCTCGGCAATCAGCGAGACGGTGGTTGCCGAGATCGCCACGCTTGCGGGCGGGCAGAGCTTCTCGATCTGTCCGGCGACATGGGTGGCATGGCCGACGACGTCGAGGATGCTGCCGAAGTCGTTGTCCTGGCGGCGCAGCAGGATCGGGCCGGAATGGAGGCCGACGCGCGCGCGCGGTGCCGGGAGAATGCCCGAGGGACCGGTGCGCATCCGCTCGACAATGGCGCGGGCGGCCAGCGCGGCCCGGACCGCATGGTCCTCTACCGCCGGATGCACGCCGAACACGGCCATCACCCCGTCGCCCTGCACGCGCACGACCAGTCCGTCGAAATCGTGAATGGCCTTGGCAATGAGCGAGATCGTGCTGTCGAGCACGTCACGCGCATCTTCGGGATCGAGCACCGAGATGAGCCGGGTCGAGCCGACGATGTCGGCAAAGAGGATCGTGGCAAAGCGCACGGCTTCGATATCGCCCGACAGGGGCGGAACCTGCCCTCCCGTCGGCCCGGTGATGGGCTGCACCGGTTGCCCGGCAGCAGTATCGAATCCCTGGCCCCCCACGTCTCTGCCTCATGCCCCCATGACAGCCCGGTCGAATCCTGCGCCGAACGGACTGGCAGTGGCAGATATTCAGTTTGTGGTCTGAATCGCAACGAGAATCGGTTGTCCATCCGGACCGATTCGGCGGGTCCGGCTTCGGACGGGATCACGACAGGCCGAAGATCTGATGGCTGCTCGCCATCGCCGAGCGTTCGGGGATGCGCTCCATTCGGGCGCGGGTGAAACCGTCGCGGCGCAAGGGCAGGGGCGTTCCGGCAAGGTCGTGGCAGGGCAGGGCCGTGCCCGCGCGCGATACCCGGATCGACCAGCCCCAGCGGCGCTTGTCGCAAGCGAGGCCGAGGAACGCGTCGCATTGCAGCATCAGGCAGGGCGGTCGCAACTCGTCACGCGCCGCCAGGACGCGTGCGACATCGTCGTCCGACAAGGCGAAGCGGGCGATGTCGCATTCGTCCTCGCGCGGGAGCGGGCGCGAGCCGGTCGGCGTCACGATCTGCAGCGAGGGGCGCAGGATCGCTTCGCCAACGCGGCGGAACTCGACCTGCAGGGGGCCGGGACCTGACTTCCAGATGAGATAGCGCTGCATCAGCCTCGATGGCTCGTCATCGGCGGCAAGGCCTTTGACTTCATGGGGGTGGGGCTGACCCATATGCCGCCTCGAGCCACAAGTCGTCCGGTCCCAAGCGCACCGCCCCCTTGTGATTTGGCGCACATTCTCTAAGCCTTGGCCGTGAGATGCCGCAGGAACGGTGATAACTGTGTCCAATTCGAACCTTACGGTGCCGGACGACGTCCAGGCGGTACTTGCCCGGCACGGGCGGCAGATGCGCGTGCGCAAGGGACAGGTGCTGCTTGCCGTGGGGCTGCCGGCGACCGACGTCTATGTCGTGCTCGAGGGCAGCGTCACCGTCTCGCTGGTCTCGGCCCAGGGGCGCGAGACCGTACTTCGTACCATCGGCCCGGCCGAGATGTTTGGCGAGCTTGCCGCGATCGATGGCGAGCCGCGCTCGGCCGATGTGGTGGCGGTGGAGAACAGCACGTTGCTGGTGATTCCGGGCGCCACTTTCGCCGGATTGCTGGGAGTGGAGCCGGTCCTCTCGCTGTGGCTGGCGCGCTATCTGGCGCATCAGGTCCGCTACCTGACGAACCGCATCTACGAATTGTCGACGATGGGCGTGGGGCCGCGTCTCCAGGCCGAACTGCTTCGACTGGCAGGGGAAGCCGATGCCAGCGGTGCCGCCACGATCAGTCGCGTCCCGACCCAGGCCGAACTGGCGGCACGGATCGGCACCAACCGCGAGACGGTGACGCGCGAGTTCTCGCTGCTGATCAAGGAAGGGCTGGTGCAGCGCGAGGGGCGCCGGATCATCGTGCCTTCGGTTTCCCGGCTGGCCGACCGGTTGCATCGTTATTCACAGACGGCCTGAGCGCCCTCTCGAAGACGTTGCCAGACGGCCATGGGCGCGGATAGGTTCACGCCATGCTTGAACACCTGCGCAACCCGAACCGCCCCGCCACCGGCCGACCCGGCCCTGTCCGCCGCCTTGGCTGGCTGCTGGCGAGGTTGATCGCGGCATTCCTGATCATCTCGGTGGTCCAGGTGGTGATCTACAAGTTCGTGCCGGTGCCGATCACCCTGACCATGCTGATGGACGATCATCCGATCACCAAGGACTGGACGCCGCTGTCCGACATCGACCGCGACATGGTTGCCGCCGTGATCTCGGGCGAGGACGGCAAGTTCTGCCTGCACAACGGCTTCGATCACGAGGCGATGATGCAGGCGTTCCGCCGCAACCAGAAGGGCGGACGCATCCGCGGCGGCTCCACGATCAGCCAGCAGACCGCCAAGAACGTGTTCCTGTGGCAAGGTGGCGGCTATCTGCGCAAGGGGCTGGAGGCCTGGTACACCGTCCTGATCGAGACGATCTGGGGCAAGCGCCGGATCATGGAAGTCTACCTCAACGTGGCCGAGACGGGCATCGGCACCTACGGCGTGGAGGCCGGGGCGCAACGCTACTATGGCAAGAGCGCGCGGAACCTGAGCGCGGTCGAAGCCGCCCGCATTGCCGCCGTCCTGCCCTTACCCAAGCAGCGCGAAGTCAACGGCGCCGGCGGCTTCACCCGGCGTCACGGCAACGCCATCGCGCGGCGCGTGGGCGTGGTGAAGAACGATGCGCTGGATGCTTGCGTATATAACTGAGGGCGGGGCTTCTGCCGACCAAATCAAGGCATTCCCAGGCCGACGGATGAACGACCGCGTTTTCCAGAACCAGTCATTTGCTAATACAAGAAGCTTCAGAGTTTTGGCGGATGAAGTCAATCTTGGCCCCTATTTCGTGCGCGTCCCGTACGACTTGAGCCATGTCGGGACGCAAGGCATAGGCTGCCACAGCCCTTTCGATATCCAGTTCCAGCTCAGAGCGCGTTAGGCTAAAGGTGGTACTTATAGAGCATGTTGAGGCCCGCGCATTGGCGTCCTTCGCACGCTTTTGTCGATCACGCAGCCGCTCCCCGACCAGTTTTTGAACTATTTCCGCGAAGGGATCGGACCGCAATATTTCGAGTATCGGGGAGGCGCATTCGGCCACCGCCTGACCGAAGTCGATTGCTTCCTGCCGACTTGGAAATTTTCCTTTGTGAATCACTTCATTGCGCAATTCCGTTCGGGGCCTTGGCAAGAGCTTGGGAGGCGACCCGGTTTCGATCAAAAATGCCGCGATGAACGCCCCTAATTGCCGCTCCGATTGTTTGGCGAGCGATTTCCATGACAATCGAAACACGTCCGGCCCGATGCCGTTTTTTCGGCAAGCTGCTTCGACATAAAATTCGTAGAGACGTTCGAGAGCGGCGGTAAAGGAAGCGATAGCATCACGATAATAGCCATCAACGATTGCCTTGACGGCCATATCTGACAACAGTTCAAATTTCACGTCTTGTATGATCGTGAAAGTTTGATGCCCTTGGGGACATGTTGCTTCGATTACCCCATCATCAGGCAGGCGCATCATTGAGTGAGAGCTGAAATTGGGAAAGCCGCTTTGAACTTGGCATTCCATGCAAGAGATAATGACTTCCATGGAAAAATCCTAAATCCGTGGTCATGGAACATTGACCCAGAATTGGCCTTTCAATCAATTCCAAAAAAGGCCGTCCATCAGCAACCGGCAAAATTTTTGGCAGTTCCTTACCCAATCGTGGATGCCGTCGGAATGACCAGATACTTTGGAAGCCGTCGTTCACATCAACTGGTAGAAATGCCTGCTTTGTACCGAACTTGAATGTTGCCCATCGTGGAAACGACCAGCCGCCTTCCGGGTCGTCGTCACTACTTCACCCCCACCAACAAAAAACGCGGGAGAGTTGCCCCTCCCGCGCCTTTTTGTTCAGCCTTGCAGGCAGATCAGAACTCGAAGTGGATCGAGCCGATCACCGTGCGGGGCGAGCCGAATTCGACCTGCGGGTTGTTCGATGCAGCGGCCTGCGTCGACAGGTTGCCGATGTAGAACTTGTCGAACAGGTTGATCACGTTGAGCTGCAGATAGACGCCGCCCTTGTTGTTGACCTTGCCGAGGTTGATGCGGGCATCAAGGTCGACCGTGGTGTAGGACGGGGCGATCACGTCGTTGATGTCGGTCAGGAAGCGGTCGCCCACGTACTTGACCTGCGCACCGACCGAAACCGGCTCGAGATCGAACTGTGCGCGGCCACCGACCTGCCACTTCGGCGTTTCGGCGACGAACTTGCCCTTCGTCGGCGAAAGCACGGCACCGGCAGGCGAGACCACGTCGTCCTTCAGCTTCGCATTGGTGTAGGACGCGAAGGTGTAGAGCGAGAGCATGTCGACCGGGCGCACCGCAACGCTGGCATCGAAGCCATAGCTGCGCACGCGACCGACGTTGCGGTCGAGGTTGAGCGAGCTGCCGTCCTCGAGCAGCACCTGCGACGAGATGATGCGGTTCTTGTAGCCGATGTACCATGCGCTGGCCTGGGCCTGAACGACGCGGCTGGTGTAGCGCGCGCCGAGGTCGAAGCTGTTGGTGCGCTCGGGCTTGACCAGCGTGGTCGGCTGGATCTTCACGCCGTCGAACCCGTAGAGGTTGTCGGTGCGCGGGGCGGAGAAGCCCTGGCTGAAGTTGCCGAACACGCTCATCTGCGGTGCGAACTTGTAGACGAACCCGGCGTTGGGCAGAACCGCGCTGTAGGCGACCTTGCGGGCGGCGTAAGGTGCGGCGTAGGCGGGGAACTGCGCTTCGACGGCGGCGGCGCTCTGCGAGGTGCAGTAGGCGTCGTTCGAGCTGCCGGCGATGGTCCAGCAGTTGTTGGTCAGGTTGCGACGGAAGAACGGCGCACGCACGCCGGCCTGGATGGTCAGCGTATCGTCGAAGTACTTGCCGATGTATTCGCCCGCCACCTGATGCAGGATCGCGTAGGACAGGCGATCACGCTTCTGGATGACGTTGCCGGCAGCATCCTTGACCGCATCGGCATCATCGATGCCGCCGAAGACGTTGACCGGATTGCCGAACGCATCAAGGCGCGAGGCTTCGCCGGTCTGGCGGTGCTTGGCGCGGTCCCAGGTGTAGGCGAGGCGGATGGTGTTCTCGGGCGACATTTCATAACGCAGCGAGAACGTCGCGCCGAGGCGATGGGTGCGGGTGTTCGACGGGAAGTAGAGGCGGACGAGATCAGCCGTGTCGCCATCGCCGTTGATGTCCACGCCGCTGGCGACGCCCGCACCGATGCGGTTGCCCTGGCGGTTGTAGACGCCCGAAACGCCCTTGTTGGCATCGGCTTCGGCGAAGACCGAGGTGCCGCCGCCGTTGGCCAGAACGTACTGGTAGCTCGCGTCGAGCGTGGCGATCAGCTTCTCGCTGAGCGTGAAGCGCGAGTTGAAGCGGATGTTGCCGGTGTTCGACGGGTTGATCGAGGTGTTGTAGTAGCTGGCACAGGACGAGGTGTCCGACTGGCGGCCCGGGCCACCGGCCGTGCTCGGCAGAGTGCAGGTCGCGTCATTGTTGAAGTTGAAGATGGTGTCCTGCTGCGCTTCGGTCAGCTTGCCGAGATCGAGCGGCGATGCGGGCGTGATGCTGGCGGCAGCGGGGATCGTCGCCGCGCCGAGCAGCGTGCGCATGTCGTTCAGGCCGACGCGGCGATAAAAGTTGTTGCGGTTCTCGTTGTAGTGGCCGGCAAGGCTCACGAAATCGCCGTTTTCGCCGATCGGCTGGTAGACGCGGACGTTGTACTGCTGCTTGTGGATGCCGCCGGGGCCGCGGAACTGGTCGTACTTGGTGTCGCTGGCCGAGAAGAACGCACGGGTGCCGAACTTGGTGAACACGCCGGTGTCGATCACGCCGAACACGCGGTTGTAGTTGAAGGTGCCGTGCGAATAGTTGAGCGCGGCGCCCAGCTCTTCCTTGGGCAGGCGGGTGCGGTAGTTGACGGTGCCGCCTGCGGCGCTGGCCGTGGGGCTGTCGACGTCGGTCGCGCCGAAGTTGATGTTGACCTGCTCGATCAGTTCCGAATCAAGCTGCTGGTTGGTGTAGAGCGAGTAGTTGCCGGAATCGTTGACCTGGACGCCGTCGAAGGTGGCCGAGATGCGCGCGCCGTCGAAGCCGCGGATGCGCAGGTTGCCGCCGGCCGCGCCATAGGGGTCGGTGCTGGTGAAGTTCACGCCGGGGACGATGTTGATCGTGTCGAAGATCGCCTTGCCCGGGTTCTGGCGAGCGACCAGTTCCTGGGTGATGACCGCCTTGGCCTTGGGCGTTTCGGGCGACTTGAAACCGTTGACGGCTGCTTCCCCGCGCGCGCCGGTGACGACGATCGCCTCTTCGACGTCAACCGAGCCGGTCGACTGGGCGTGGGCTGCGCCTGCCATGGCAACGCTACCGATAGCGATGGTCGACGCCGCGACCAGGAACTTCATCTGCATTATCTGACCCCGTTTGCTGCGCCGGTGGGCGCGGTTGGAGCGCGGTTGGTCCGCGCTGTGCTTCGGTCAGCGGGAAGTTCAGCCCGGATCGCATCCGGGGAATCACTTAGTCGCCGCACCGTCGCGGGCGGCCTTAACCGCCCTCGCGGTTGCTCAAAACCGGTCTCAGGTGACACTATAATGACTTGGTTGCAGCTACGCGGCAGCGCCTGCTGCAGCTGCGCAACAAAATGTCGCAGATTTGGTTCTATTGTAATTTTAGATTGCCAATTTTGCTCAAAAGGCAGCACTTTCAACAACGCGTGGCATAGTCGCCACACTCAACAAAAATGTTGCAGTGCAGCGAGTTGCGGCCCGCGGCGGGTCAAGCTGCCTCGCGTTCCTCGGGTGCGATGAACGCGCTCAGCAGCCAGCGATCGTCGCCCTCCAGGCCCAGCGCCGTCAGCTTGCCGGTGACAAAGGCACCGGTGTCTATGCCGATGCGGTTGGGGCGCAGGTCCGGCTCTTCCATGATGGTGTGGCCATGGACCACGAAGTGCCCGTACGGCCGTTCATGCTCGAGGAATTCGCGCCTGATCCAGCGCAGATCGGATGTCATCTGCCGGTCGAGCGGAACACCGGGGCGGATTCCGGCGTGGACGAACAGATAGTCGCCGACGACGATCTGGTTCTCCATCGCCTCCATGAAGGCGATGTGGGCCGGCGGGATCAAGGCGTTCGCCCGCTCGCGGATCTCGTCGAGATTGCCGCGACTGTATTCCTCGGCGGTGAGGCCGTAGCTGAACAGCGTCTCCCTGCCGCCATGGCGCAGGAAGTAGCGCAGCACTTCGGTATCGCGCAGGCTGGCGAGCATCATCTCCTCGTGATTGCCGGCGAGCACGCGCACCCGGCCCGAGGCCATGAGCTGGATTGCCCGTTCCACCACGCCGCGGCTGTCCGGACCGCGATCGACCAGATCGCCGAGCAGGATCAGCAGAGTCTCCGCCTCGCCCCGCGTGGCATCGTCCTGGTCGATCTTCGCGAGAAGCTGCTCGAACAGGTCGAGCCGCCCGTGAATGTCGCCGATGGCATAGACGCGCCGACCCGCCGGGACAAACGCCTGCACCGGCGCGGACATTTCGGCGGGCTTGGAAAAAAGCGAACGAAGCTTGCTGAACATGGACCCTCGATTAGCGGGCGATATGGCCCTGCGCTGTGCGTGATGCAACACCTTTGGCCGACGGCGCCTTGCCGGTTCCATCAGGTGAAGCACGCAGGGGGAACCGCTTTGCCGCGCCTTGGGTTTCGGGCGCATCGTCGCTATCTTGTGCGATGACCGACCCTTCAATGGAAAGCGCAGCCTTGACCAAGTTCCTTCACACCATGATCCGGGTGACCGATCCGGACGCCACCATCGCCTTTTTCGAGCTGATCGGCCTCAAGGAAACGCGCCGCTTTTCCAGCGAGCAGGGCCGCTTCACCCTGATCTTCCTGTCCGCACCGGGGCAGGAGGGCGTGGCCGAGGTCGAACTGACGTACAACTGGCCGCCCGAGGACGGCTCACCTGCCGAGCAATACGCCGGGGGCCGCAACTTCGGCCATCTCGCCTACCGCGTCGACAACATCTACGACACCTGCCGGCGCATTCTGGATGCCGGGCACATCGTCCACCGTCCGCCGCGCGATGGCCACATGGCCTTCGTCAAGACGCCCGACGGCATCTCGATCGAGCTGCTGCAGGAAGGCCATCTGCCACCGCAGGAGCCCTGGGCGAGCATGCCTAACACCGGCAGCTGGTAAAAACCCGCCAGTTCGCTGAAGAATGGCCGACGGCGTCCGGAGCGATCCGGGCGCCGTTTTCGTTGTGCGTCAACAGGTTTTCTCCCGTGACCTGAAAAGGGTGGAGCACCTGCCCAAAAGGGCGTTGACTCCATGTTGCCCTGCAGCATTATCAATCTCGGACAGGCGTCATGGAATGGCCAAAAGGCCGCGCCCGTCGAAGGGGTATTGCTGACAACCTGAAGTCTGCCGCGCCGATGCGGCGGGGCTGGAGACGCTTCTGTCTTCGGCGACGGGACGGCTTTGCCTGCACGAACCGGACGGCTCGCGTCGCCGTCCAGGCCATGTTGCACTGCGACATGGAGCGAGGCGCAACGATATTGGGGATGGATGCACGGGAGAAGCGCACGGGCCGGATGGCCAGTCATAACAGGGGGTTGACCAGATGAAGAAGCAGACCGGACTGAAATCGCGAGCCATGAGGGCTCTGGGCATGACCACCATTCTCTCGACCATGGTCCTGCCCGTCGTAGCCCGCGCGGCCGAAGAACCGCAGGAAGCCGTCGCTCCGGCCGCCGAGCCGCAGGCTGCGGACGACCAGGGTCTGGGCGAAATCGTCGTGACCGCCACGCGCACCGCCACTTCGATCCAGAAGGTGCCGATCTCGATGCAGGCCCTGAGCGCAGACACGCTCGGCCAGCGCCAGGTCAAGGGCCTGACCGACTTCGCCTCGCTGCTTCCTTCGGTGACCTTTGCCGGCATCGGCCCGGGCCGCAATACGCCTTACTTCCGTGGCATCGTGCCCGCAGGCGGCGGTCGTGAATCGGTCGGCTACTACATCGACGACATTCCGATCACCGGCACCGGCCTGCCCGACATCATGGCCTATGACCTCGAGCGCATCGAAGCGCTGTCCGGTCCACAGGGCACGCTCTACGGTGCAGGCTCGCTCGCCGGGACGATCCGCTTCATCACCAAGAAGCCCAAGCTCGACAAGTTCGAGTTCGGCTACGATGCCGAAGTCAACAAGTACGGCAAGGGGGATTTCGGCGGCCAGTACCAGACCTACATCAACATTCCGATCGCCGACAATCTCGCCGTCCGTGCGATGGGCTTCTACCGCCGCGATGGCGGCTACATCGACAACACGCCCAACAACGGCAAGTTCAACGACGGCCGCCCCTCGGTGCTGACGCTGGGCGACAACAACCCGAACACCAGCTTCACGCTCGACAACTCGGCGATCGCCCAGGACGATTACAACACCATCGAAGGCTACGGTGGCCGCGTCCAGGTGCTGTGGCAGCCGTTCGACGGCTGGGACATCATGCCCCAGATCACCGCGCAGAAGCAGATCGCCAATGGCTACTTCGGCTTCGACCCGCGCGTCGGCGACCTTCAGGTCCACGACTACGACAAGACCAGCCAGAACGACAAGTTCTACCAGGCCGCGCTCAGCATCCACGGCCACATCGGCGATTTCGATCTCGTCTCGGCCACCGGCTACTACCAGCGCCAGATCAAGCTGCTGAACGACTACACCTACTACACCGTCACCTATGACGGCTTCGGACCTGGCTACGAAAACTACCTGCAGTTCTTCAGCAAGAACGGCTGCACCGGGACCGGCGCCTCGCTCAAGTGCAGCAGCCTGATCAATCCGACGCAGTTCTACAGCGGGCTTCGCAACGAGAAGAAGTTCACGCAGGAAGTGCGGCTGACCACCCCGAAGTCGTGGCCGTTCGACGTGACCATCGGCGGTTTCCTCCACCACCAGACCAACGACATCAACAACGACTACGGCATCCACGGCCTGGCCGACATCGTCGGCTATACCCGGTCCGGCGGTGGCGACAGCAACCCGGCGGGCTTCGGCATTCCTGTCAGCCAGGGCGGCACCATGGTGCTAGGCTCTCCCGCGGTGAAGCGCGATGCCTTCTACCTGACCGAACAGACCAACCACTGGAAGGACTACGCGGTCTTTGCCGAAGGGCACTACAACATCACGCCCGAACTGAAGCTGACCGGTGGCATTCGTTACTTCTGGACGCGCTATGACGTGACCGGCTTTGCCGGCGTTGCGGCCTCGGCCCAGAACGCGCCGTCGATTTTCCTGCCGACGAACTCGGTGGGATGCCCGCTGCCGCTGCCGGCGGAGCGCCTGCAGTGCCGCAACATCAACCGCCTCGATCCGCTCAGCATCGGTCGTTATCGCGAGCAGGGCGAAACCCACAAGGTTGCGCTCAACTGGCAGTTCCAGCCCGACAAGATGATCTACGCCAACTACTCGACCGGCTTCCGTCCGGGTGGTTACAACCGTCCGCTGCGTATCCGCGCAACCGCGACGCTTCCGGGCGTGGTCGTCGCCGCGCCGCCGTTCAAGTCCGAAGAGCTGACCAACTTCGAAATCGGCTTCAAGGGCACATGGAACAACATGTTCCGCCTCAATACCGCGATCTACCTCGAGAAGTGGAACAACATCCAGTACGGCGTGGTCGTGGCTGGCGCACAGGGGGCGGGCTACACCGGCAACGCCGGCAAGGCCGAGGTCAAGGGCATCGAGTACGACGCCGACCTGAAGCTCGGCAAGGTCACGATCTCCACCTCGGGCGCGTTCAACGACGGCAAGCTCAAGGGCGACTTCTGCAACTTCGTGGCAGACCGCGCGGCGCTGACCATCACGCAGCTCGCGACCTGCGCCGTCGGTACGCCGGTTCCGGGCACCAATGGCCAGACCTCCTCGGTCGCCGCCATCGACGGCACCCGCCTGCCGCGCCAGCCGAAGTTCAAGGGCACCACGTCGGTGCGCTATGACGGCGATTGGGGCGACAAGGACTTCTACGTCCAGGGTGCGGCGCTCTACCAGACCGGTGCGACGCAGGACCTCAACGTCGACCAGAACGCGCTCTACGGCAATACCCCCGGCTTCGTCAGCTTCGACTTCTCGGCCGGTGTTAAGACCGAAAGCTGGACGCTCGACGTGTTCCTGCAGAACGCCTTCGACAAGCGCGGTCAGCTGACCAAGAACACCTTCTGCTCGATCGACTTCTGCTCGGGTTCGTCGCGTACCTTCATCATCAAGCCGCAGTTCTTCGGCATCCGGTGGGGCCAGAAGTACTGAGCTTTCAACCACTTTACCCTGCGTAAGGCACCTGGCCCCCACGGGAAACCGTGGGGGCTTTTTTGTGGGCACAACTTGTGCGTCCCCGCGCAGGCGGGGACCTCGGTGTTGTCACGGAACATTGGCGTAAACCGACCGAGGCCCCCGCCTGCGCGGGGGAGCAGAATACTCTTGGTGATCGGGTTAATCAGCCCGCAGGCGCGTCCGGATAGCTGGCCAGCACAGGCCCCAGCGCCGCCTTCAATGGCCCCAGCCACGGCTCATAGGGCTTCCACGCCTCCAGCCCGTCCCTGAAGATCGGCTGGCGCACCTGTTCCGAACTCGCCGTGCGCACCGCGCGTTCGGTCTTGTAGAATTCGAGGCAGGCGGGATCGAAGGGCACGCCGATGTAGTCGAGCAGGCGCCGCACCTCGGCCTCGGTGTCCGCCACCATGCGCTCGTAGATCACGCGATGGACATGGCTCGGCACTTGCGCATCCCAGGCCGCCATCAGGCCGACGTAATCGCGGTAATACTGCCCGATGTCCGAGAGGTCGTAAGTGAAGGTCTGCCCGCGCGCGAAGTGCTGTTTCCAGCCCGAAAAGCAGCACGAGAGCGGATGCCGTCGCGCATCGACGACCTTGGCATTGGGCAGGATCAGCCGGATCAGACCGACGTGCTGCCAGTTGTTGGGCATCTTGTCGATGAACAGCGGCCGGTCGGTCTGGCGGTGGACGCGGGTGCGCTCGATGTATTCCTCGCCCAGCCGCAGCCGGTCAGCGGGGGTGAGCGATGCGATCATCGTGGCGAAGTCGGCGAACTCGCCTTCATCGACCCGCGATTGCAACCGCGCGCCGATCATCATCATCTCGGGCAGTTCCATCGTGCCCTCGATCAGCGGGTGGCTCGCCATGATCTGCTCGACCAGCGTGGAGCCCGAGCGCGGCAGGCCGACGACGAAGATCGGGTCCGGGGCAGGACAGCCGCCGTCTCCCATGCTGGCGACGAACGCCGCGGTGAAGGTCTGCTTCGCCGCCTCTACGTCGGCCGAGAAGGCATCGGCATCGTGCAGGATCATCGTCCGCCGCAGGGCATTGCCCTTGTCGTAGTGCGCGAAAGAAGCGGCGTGATCCTTGGCGTCCTCGAGTGCCTTGCCGAGCGAGAAGTGCAGGTGGAACACGTCCTCCTTGCGCTCCTCAGTCGTATCGGCAAGCGAGGCGAGGGCGGCTTCCATAGCGACGATGTCTTCGCTGCCCAGCTTCACCGTCTTGAGATTGGCGAGGCTCCACCACGCCTCGCCCATCGTCGGCTGGCGGGTAACGGCGGCGCGGTAGGCTTCCACCGCCTCGCCCTGTTGCCCAAGCGTCTTGAGCACGTGACCGAGATTCTGCCAGACCTGCGGCTGCTCCGGATCGTCAGCCAGCAGGCCGCGATAGAGCCCTGCCGCCCGCTCCTGATGCCCCAGCCGCACCAACACCGATGCGAGGATCAGCCTGTGTCCGGGCGAGGGGATCGGCGAGCCTTGCAGCACTTCGGCGTGCTCCAGCGCCTCGGGCAGGCGGTTGGTCTGGAGCAGCAGGCGGATCAGGAAATCCCGCGCCAGATCAAAGCCGGGAGCGAGCGCCACGGCCTTCTTCACACGCTCGATCGCGGGCGTCATCTCGCCCTTGCGCCAGGCCACTTCGCCGTGGAGGCGCAGGGCCGGTGGATCGTCGCTCTCGCGCGCCAGCCGCTCGGCCAGCATCCGGTCAGCGCCATCGAGATCGCCGTCCTGCACTGCCACCGCCGCATTCAGCAGGCCGGTGTCGCGCGAGGAGGCATGGACGCCCGAAAGGTCCGCCCGCCACGCTTCGTCAGCGCGCCCCGCCTTGCGCAATTGCCGCGCAAGCAGGAACCAGCCTCCCGCGACCGATGGCTGCAACTGCGTCAGTGCCTGCAGGGCGGCAATGGCGCGCGGGGTGTCCTTGGCTTCGGCAGCGGCTTGGCCCAGTTCCCACAGTACGGCGGGCACCCGGCCATTGCCCCGCGCCAAGGCATCGAGCCTGACGACAGCCTGCTTGCCCTTGCCCATCCTGCGCAGCGCGCGGGCGGCGAGGAATTCAGCGGGCGGGAAGCCTGGCGCCTGCCGCAGCACCGCCTCTGCCACGGTCAGCGCCTTGTGCGGCGCGCTGGCCAGCAGGGCTTCTCCCTCGGCGAGGGCTTGCTGGGGCGAGGGCGCGCGCAATTGCTGGATCATGGCGCCAGCCTAATCGGCAGCGGCCCCTTGCGGTGTACGCAATTCGGCGCAAGCGGCTATGGCCTCGGCCCGGCGCGTCAACCCGCGCGCTGCGATCCACCCGGTTACCTGCGCCACTGCAAAGCTCACGCCGTAGAGGTTGCGGCGCGGCTCAACACCGGGGATCGGGCGCGGATAGCCCGAGGCCATGACCTTGCGCTGGTCAGGCGACAGGCAAGGGACGCCGCGCGGCAGGTCCCAATCGAGGCCGACGCCGAGTACTCCCGGCAGGCAACCTGGCCAGCACGGCTGCCCCTCGGCCTCGTAGGCCGCGACGATCAGCGCGCCTTGGGCTTCCGCCTCCTCTGCCAGCAGGGCAAAGACTTCGGCATGTTGCGGATTGGGCGTGCCGAGGCTGAGGTTGATGACATCGCACTCCGCCTCCAGCGCCTGCCGGATACCTGTCGCCAGCGCGCGAGCCGAGGCGCGCAGGCCATCGCGAAAGACACGGATCGGCATGATCTGCGCCTGCGGTGCCAGTTCCTGAATCGCTGCCGTGACCGCCGTTCCGTGGCCGAGCTTGTCCAGCGTTTCGAACGGGTCGCGCAGCACCGTGCCATCGGCCAGCACCGAGCACCCCGGAAGCAGAAGCGCCGCGTCGATGTGCGGGTGCGTCGGATGCACTCCGCTGTCGATCACCGCGACTCTAGCCATGCGCCGTCACCTGCGGTTCCATCCGCGCCTTGCCGTTCTCAAGCCGGATCACATGATCGGCCATCTCCGCCAGCGCAGGCTTGTGGGTAATCACAATGAGCGTGGCGTGGGGCAGCGCGCGGCGCAGGCCCAGCGCCACGACGCGCTCGGTTTCCTCGTCCAGCGCTGCCGTCGGCTCATCAAGTATCAGCACGTCGGGTTGGCGCAGCAGCGCGCGGGCGATGGCGATGCGGTGGCGTTCGCCTGCCGAGAGGGCTAGGCCCCGTTCGCCGGTGCGGGTGGCGAGGCCCTCGGGCAGGCGCGCGATCAGCGGATCGAGCCCGGCGGCGTTGGCGGCATTGGCAATCTCCTCTGTCGAGGCTTCAGCCTTCGCAAAGGCGATGTTCTGCGCAATCGAGGCGTTGAACAGGAACGGCGCCTGATCGACCAGCAGGACGCGAGCGCGCAAGTCGGCCAGAGATACCTCCCGCAAGTCCGCCCCGTCGATGCTCACCGTGCCCGCAACCGGATCGAGGAACCGCACCAGCAGGTCCGCCAGTGTCGACTTGCCCGCGCCGGAGGGGCCGAGGATCGCCGTCAACGAGCCTGCCGGGATCGTCAGGCTTGCGCCGTCCAGCACCGGCTCGCGGCCATGGTGCATGGTCACGTTGTCCAGCCGGATCTCGCGCGCAACCAGCGGCAGCGGCCAGGGCTTTTCGGCCTCGATCACTTCGGGCGCGGTATCGAACAGCTCGAAGATGCGGGCGAGGGCGACGCGCGCCGTCGCAAGGCTCGCGGTCAGCCCCATCAAGGCCTGCACCGGGGCAAGCAGTCGGCCGTGGTAGGTGATGAACGCCACCAGCGCGCCGATGGTCATCGTGCCGTCGATGATCTGCTTCCCGCCATAGAGGATCACCGCTGCGCTCGATGCCGTGACGATCGTGCCCGGCAGTGCCCCCGTCAGGAACGAGGTCGTCTGCATCCGCAGCATTGTCGCCACGAAACCGCCGTTGGCCTTGGCAAACCGCTCCGCTTCATGCGCCTCGGCCCCCAGCGCGTTGACGGTACGCACGCCGAGGATCGTGTCGGCGAGCAGGCTGCCGATGTCCGCGCCGCGCTCGCGCATCTGGCGGGTCAGGTCGGTCATGCGGCGTTGGAAGTGGAGGAAGCTCATGACCGCGAAGGGCACGAGCACCGTGCCGACGAGGAACAGTTTCCAGTCCAGCCACAGCATCATTGCGACGGAGCCGGCAAAGAACAGGACGTTGCTCAGCACCGAAAGCAGCGTATCGCCCGCCACGCGCTGCACGTCCGAAACGTCGGAGTTGAGCCGCGACATCAGGTCGCCCAGCCGGAAACTGCCATAGAAGCGCGGCGACAGGCGCTGAAGATGGCGCAGCAGCGCCACGCGCATGTCGAACAGCATCTGCGCCGAGAGCGAGACGTAGCGGTATGACACCAGCGCGTTGACGGCAAAGCCGCCCACCGTCACGGCCATCATCAGCCCGGCAATTCGGACCAGCATCGGCCAGTCACGCTTGAGCAGCGCCTCATCGATCATCAGCTTGGAGATCCACGGCTGCGCGAGCGTCAGCCCGGTGGCCATGAGGCTGCCGAGCAGCACCAGAACCAGACGCGGCGCATAGGGCCTCAGCCACGGCCACAGCCGCTTGTAGGTGCTCCACGGCGCGATCTTGGGCGCCTCACTCATGCCGCCCGCTCGCGCCGGACAAGATCGAAGCCATGGAGCGCAAATCGCGGTTCGGGGAGCCTGGCCAGCAAGGCGGTCGTCTGCTCGTAGCCAGCCTTGGCGGCTGCGTATTGCTCATGCCACCAGCGCCCCGCACCGCCATTGGCATAGAATGGCAGCGACAGTTGCAGGTGCCGCCGCAGCGAGGCGAGCAGCAGCGAGTGGTAGTGCGTGGCCAGCAGGGCAGGGTCCTCGCCCCGTGCCAGCGCGCCGATCACGGCGGCGGCAAGGATGCCTTCCCGCGCCGCCTGCGCGGTGCCGTCGCCGCAGATCGGGTCGAAGGCGATGGCGGCGGTGCCACAGGCCAGCCAGCCAACGCCCGCCAATTGCGCCAGCATGCGGGGACTGGTGTCGAACTGGCCGCCGGCCGGCTCCAGCATGTCGATCAGCGGGCCGATCAGCGGGGCGTCCTGCGCCAGGGTCTGGGGGTTACCGCCCACGGCGAGGAGCCACGCTTGTCCGAAGCCATCGGGGATCAGGAACAGCCAGCCTGCGTCCACCGCTTCGATCCAGCAGGTGCGGGCAGGGGCGTCTGCTTTCAGGGTGACTCGCGCGGTCGTCGACAGCCGTTCGCCGAAGCGCAAGGTTTCTCCGCACGAGAACGGCGGCATTGCTTGGAGGGTAATCTTTGCATTGAAATCATTGGATTGTTGGATGTTTAGCTGCGCCCTGTCGGGCTTCGCTGAACTTCGCTTCGCTACGTTTCCCCGGGGAAACATATCAAGAACATCGGCTAGACTGTCTTCCGAAACGACAACCGCCCCGTGCGGCATCTCCACCGCCTCAGCGCTGCCCCACTTCACCACCCGCCGCTCGATCCGAGGCCTGTCGGCAAAAAGCGCCCCATTGCCGAACACGTCTCGCAGCAGTCCCAGTGCCGCATCGCTCAGCATGATCACCGGCACCGGACGCCGCAGGCCGGGCTCGCGCGCAAACGCAAACCCGGCCCGGTCCAGCAGGTGCGCGGCCGTAGCCACCGCGACGCCCTGCCCCCTCAAGAGTGCAGAGATCGTCACTGGGTAATGATCATCCCCGCGCCGGTGGTGTCGTTGCCGAGATCGATGGTCTTTACGTGCTGCAGCGTCTGCGCATCGTACATCTCGATGTCGTAGCTCGCGCCATAGATGTAGAGCAGCTTGCCATCGCCCGACATGCCGAACTGGAAGCGCGTGCGGCAGGGGAATTCGGCCTTGTTCTTGACCAGGTTGGTCGTCAGGTCGAGGTGCCAGAATTCGCAGCGCTTGTTGCCGACCTTCTCCTGCGTGACGACGGTCCAGCCTTCCTTCATGTCCTTCGACACTTGCAGGCCGGCCATGCCGCCGCCCACCGGCGCCGGGCCGATCGGGCGGAAGTCGAAGCTCTTGGTGACGAGGTCGAAGCGGCCCACGCCATAGACCTTGTTGCGGATATAGGGGTCCTGCGCCGTGAACATCGAGACGTACTGATCGGGGTTGCGCAGTGCCTCCACGCCGCCGCCGAAGCTGACGCCCTCGATGCCGGTCGCCTCGGGCTTGGAGAACTCGAGCCGGTCCTTGACCTTGAGCGAGGCGGTATCGATCACCAGCACCTTGTCGCGGATCAGGAACAGCGTGCTGCCGTCCTTGGACAGCATGTAGTTGCCGCGCCCTGCACCATTGCGCACGTCCTCGTCGGGCACGTCGGCGGTGCGGACGACCGCCTTTTTGGTCAGGTCGATCACCCCGAACATCTGCGGGCTGACGGTCCAGCGATCCTGCAGTTTCTCGAACTTCTGGATCATCGTGTAGAAGAACTTGCCCGAAGGGTCCGGCACGCCGCCGCCGAAGCGATAGCGCGTGGTCGGCGTGTTCAGGCTGAAGGAATTGACCACCTTCTTGGTCGCCGTGTCGATCACCTCGATGCCGCTGGTGGTGATCGTGGTGACGTAGATCTTCTTCTGATCGTTCGAGATGCGCATCGAAGTCGGCAGGCCCGAGGCCAGCGTGATGCGGTCCTTGATCTCGCCCGTCGCCTCGTCGACGATCAGCATCTTGTCGGGGTATGACCCCATGAACACCGTCGAGGCATGGACCGGGACGGTGCCGGCGAGAAGCGAGACGAGAGCTAACCCTAGTTTCTTCATGGGTCTGGTCTTCCGATGCAGTGAGGTCACGTGAGGACGGAAGCCCTCAAGGGAAGATGATGTCGAGGCTGCGCCAGTCCTTGGCCGCGGTCGCGCAATTGCTGGCCCAGTCGGGCGAGTAGTTGACGTGATCGGGGACCTGCACCGGCCAGAAGCAGGTGACATAGCAGTCATAAATGTCGCGCTCGGCCGGCTGGCACAGGCCCGCCGTGCCGCCGCCCGCATCGACTTCCCAGCCGGGCGAGAACGAGATCGAACAGCCCATCGGCGTGTGCATCGGCTTCTGCTGAAGCGCGATCACGTCTTCCTCGGTCGAGGCAATCGTTTCCTCGATCCGCAGAGCCTTCTTGTTGAGGGGTTTCAGGTGCTTCATGACAAGCCCTTTCGTGCAGCAAAGCGTTCAAGAAATTCGGGATTACGCTGGGCGACCGTGCCGTAGATCTTGAGGCAGGCCTCGGTCCATTCGCGGATCCAGTCGCAGTAGTGCAGGTTGGCGTGGCCGGTATCGCCGTAGCGGACGAAGGCCTCGTGATGGCAGCCACCGGCGCAGAGCGGACGTGCCCAGCAGGACGAACATTCGTACTTCGCGCCGACATGCCCGCGCGTCAGGAAGTCGGTGCGCTTTTCCTTGTCCAGCCCGGTCGTGACGTGGCCGAGCACATGGGTATCGGCATCGGTAAAGCGGTGGCAGGGTGATAGATCGCCTGACGGGCTCACGCCGACAAGGCCAAGGCCCGCGCCGCAGGGGTGGGACTTGTTGGTGCCCTGGATCAGCTCGCTGATCGTCTCCGAAACGTTGGAGAAGCCATGCATCTCCCCGCGCAAGGCGTAGGCGAGCCATTCGGCGGCGAGTTCGTGGAACGCGGCGACGACCGTGTCCATGCCCTCGTCGTCAAGCGTGTAGGCCTGCTGCCCGGAGTCGGTCACAGGAGCGAAACCGACTTCGTGGAAGCCGAGGTCGTCCTTCAAGTGGCGGTAGATGCGGATCACGTCGGTCACGCCTTCGGTCAGCGTGACGCGGGCAGTGATCGCGCGGGTCTTGTGCCCGGCGATGAGCTTCCTGAGGCGCGGTTCCATCACCGCGTAGGAACCCTTGCCGTTCTTGTAGACGCGGTGGCGGTCCTGCAGGTCGGGCGGACCGTCCATCGATACCGTGACGCCGATTGCCTGATCGGAAAGGAACTGGATGATCTCGTCGGTCAGCAGCGTCGCGTTGGTCGTCAGGCTGTAGGTCATGCGCTTGCCGACCGCAGCGGCGGCCTCGTTGGCATAGAGCACGACGTCGCGCAGCAGCTTGAAGTTCATCAAGGTCTCGCCGCCGAAGAACGTGATGTGCGGCACCTCGCGCTCGCCGGAGCTCTTGAGCAGGAAGTCGACCGAGGTCTTGGCCGTCTCCAGCGTCATGTACTTGGGCTTGCCTGCGGGCGTGGCAATCTTGTCCGCGCCGAATTCGTAGCAATAGGTGCAGGCAAGGTTGCACTGGTTGGTGACGTTCAGCACCAGCGCCTGCAACGGGTAGTCCTCGGGCGGAGCCGCCGGGGCGAGGGGAGCCTCACGGATCTCGTCCGAGACGATGCCCCGCACCGCGCGCAGCTCGCGGATCAGGTCTTCGGCATCGGCGCGCGAATAGCCCTTTTCGACCAGCGCGGCAACCATCTCGCCATAGGCCATCTGGCGTTCGCCGAGCACGGCCATGACATTGGCTGCGCCTTCATCGAGCGCGAAGATCGCACCTGCCGAGGCAAGGTAGACGAAGCCAGCGCCCTCGGCCTCGAACAGGTGGATGTCGCCGCGGCGATACTTGGGGACGAGGGCGGTGGTCACTTGGCCACCTCCGGCTGATCCCAGCGCTTGTAAGCGGGCACCGAGACGACCATGAACGCCTTGCCCTTGAGCGGCTTGCCCAGCGCGTCCTTCTCGGTCTTGGCGGTGGCGACGACCCAGACTTCGCCGTAGTTGTTGCGGCCCCACTTGCGCTCGGGGTTCGGCCCGTCGATGGCGGGCGTGAACAGCGCGGTCGGGCTGAGCTTGCCGACGTAGTTGACGTCGTCGTCGTAATAGACGGTCGGCAGTTCCTCCATCGCCCAGGTCACGTCGATGGGCCCAAGCGAAACGTCGTCCGCCGTGTATGGCTTGCCGTCGAGTCCGGCGTCATAGCCCAGCGCGTCGAACTGCTGGTAGCCGGGCGTATGCTTCTCGCTGCCGCCGAGGCGGGCGATCGCGGTTTCGGGCGTGACCTTGATGTAATCGACCTTTTTGTAGACCGGCAGGCCGGCCGCCAGGATCGATCCGCCCACGCCGACATCATGCGCGCCGACGGTGGCATCGGGGGCGACATCGACCGTGAGCACCGCCTCGGTCGGGCTGGCGGAGATGACCTTGGTCACCGTCACGCCCTTGCCAAGATCGATGTCAGAAGCCTTCAGGCCCGCCGGGAAGGCATCGCCGATCAGCTTGAGCGATGCACCCTTGCTTCCGGCCTTGAGCGCATAGGGCCAGACGGCGGAGACGGTGGGTTCGGCGGCGGCGCGGGTCAGCTTCACGTTGAAGCCGAACTCGGTGTAGTCACCCCAGAACCAGCGGCCTTCCGCGCTCTTGCGGTCGGGCGAGAACTGCATGGTCTCGCGGGTTTCGTGGTCTTGCGGTGCGTCCGGGCGGGCCCCGGCAGGGCCGCTCGACGACGTGCCGCGCCAGGAATATCCGGTGTAGACCAGGCCCTTGCCGCTGCGGGTGAGGGTCGAGCCATCGGCCAGCGATTTTAGGGTGATGGCGGTGGTGTAATCGTCATCGGCGCCAGCGGGCGTCAGCATCATCTCGCCGACATAGAGGCCCTTGCCGGGCAGGAAGGCGTTGACCAGCCACTTGCCGCCGAGCTTGGCCGAGGACTGGCGGGCCTGCCACTTCGTCCACTCGGGCGTCATCAGCGGCGCGTTCTTGTTCATGTAGTCGAGCGCGACCTCGACCGGGAGCGGCTTGGGCGCACCATTGGCGGGGACGGGCTGCGTCGGGTCTTCCACCGGCTTGCGAAACTGCGCGTCAGCCTGCGAATACATCGCGACGTGCAAGTTGCGCAGCAGGCTCCATTCCGCCTTCGAACGGCGCCACGACAGTGGCTGGGCAAAGGCGTGACAGGCGGCGCAGGACTGGCGGATCGTCTCGTTGGGAATGTTGCTTTCGACCACGATGCGGTGTTCGGGCAGGTAGGAAACCGGCTTGGCTTCCTCGGGCGAAAGGCCGTTGCTGGCCGAGAGCGAGCGGATCACCGCCTTGGCTTCGGTCGGCGTGATCGACAGGCCGTTGAGCGAGGCCATGCGCCGGATCACCTGCGCCCAGCCTTCGGGGGTGGTGCGCACATAAGAGATGCGCGAGAGGTTGCCCTTCGCATCTGCAGTATGGCAGGTGCCGCACTTCTCGACGACCAAGGGGTCCTTGATCGCGATGCCGGCCTCGGTCTCGACCGGGTTCGAAGGAGCGCGCGGCGGCTCCTTCGCGGATTGCGCCAGCACGATCGAGGCCGGGAGCGCGGTCAGGGCAAGGAATTGCAGAAGGTGCCGACGATGCGGGCGCTTCGCCCCCGTCTGGCTTACATCCGTGGCAGCATCACGGGCAGCAGTTTCGGCCAAAGTCATGGTCGCGATTTCCCCCTTGGCAGGCCGTGTCCGGAAACGAGTCGAACGCGGTGTCGAGGAAAGACTGGACAGATGTCAAAAGTTCGTCAACGCCTTTGTTTTTGCGGATGCGAAAAGGATTTTCGGCTGGATTGAAGGTGAGTCTCGCGCGTTGGAAGATCTGCGTCGATACGCAGATCACGCCCTCGCGCAGCGGCTCGCATGCAAAGGTTGACGCCCAAATGTTGACGGCTCCCCCCGGCCATGGCAGAGGCCGGCTGTCCGCAAGACGGTCCTCGTCGGCAATCGCCGCGCGCGGGTGTAGCTCAATGGTAGAGCAGCAGCTTCCCAAGCTGAATACGAGGGTTCGATTCCCTTCACCCGCTCCATCTCGCGCATCGTTGAGCAGAAATACGGCGCAGCGGGTGCCTTCGGGGAAACCTCGAGTCTTTGTGGCTCTTCGCGGCAAGCCGCTACGAGCGTGGTTCGATTCCCTTCACCGCTCCATTTCGCGCATCGTTGAGTGAAACGCGGCGCAGCGGGTGCCTTTGCGGAACTCTCGTGTCTCGCGCCTACTTCGCTCTGTTCGTCCAATTGGACAGAGCTTCGAGCCTTGTCTGCGGACCGGGGAGGCCGGGCACTTTGACCTGGATGCTCACGACCGCTCCGGCCTTCGGCGCGCTGTCATTGCCGCCGGTGGCAACGAAGAGGCGGTGCCTGTTCGTCGGGTCGAACGCTACGCTGACGATGTGCGTGTAAGGGAGGGTCAGCGCCTGGAGCGCGGTGCCATCTGGCGCGTACTGCATGAGTCGGCTCGAACTCCAGCAGGCCAGCCACAGATTGCCTTCGCTGTCGACGGCAAGGCCGTCGCTGTCCTCTTCCTCGACCAGCAGCGTTCCCGCCCCCGGCAGGCCGTCGGCACCAAGCCGGTAGCGCCAGATCCCACGCGAGGTCTCGGAGTGGTAGAGCCAGTTTCCGCAGGGGCTTGTGGCAATGCCGTTCGAGGCGAAGACGTCGCGCCTGAGGACCGTTACCTTTCCTTCGGCAGAGACGTGGAAGAACGAGCCGGGTGAGGGGGGCTCGCCCTTTTCCATGATGGAGACGAAGTCGATCGTCCCGGCAAAGAAGCCCCCGCGGCCATCGCCTTCCATGTCGTTGACGGCGATGATCGGCACGCCTTCAAGTTCGGACAGGACGGGAATCGTCGCCCCGGAGACAGGATCGAGCGCGACGATGCCGCCTTTCCCGCCGCAGAGCACGGCGCCGGATTCATCGAACACCATGCCGCCGACCCATTGCCTGCCCGGCAGCATCGTCTCGACCGCGCAGCCCTTGCGCTTGCGGTAGACGCCGCCGCCATTGAGGTCTGAAAACCACAGGTCGCCGTTTGCCATGACACGCGGCGACTCGATGAACGCGAAACCTTCGGCCACGACCTCGAACCCGAGTGCTTGCGCTTCTGGCATGTCACATCCTCCGATCCCCAATTCGCAGCGCACTATCCCGCGCGCCGAGGAACGCGTCAGGTATCGAATGTGTCAGGTGGGCGAACCGGCAGCGTAGCAATCACCGCACAAGACGGCTAATCACGCCGAGTGCCAGCCCAAAGCGATCCAGCCTCCTCAGCGGACTCCATCTCCTTCGAACGGGATCCCTTGCGGTGGATGGAAGGCAGCGAGGCCTTCTCGAAGCCGCTGCAGAACAGAAGCAGGGAGTCGCTGGGCCGCATCGTCAGAAGCGCGGTGAAGCAGTTCTCTGCCAAGGGGATCGACGCAACGCGCGTCGCCGACATCGTGGGCGAGGCGGGCGTGCCGGTCGGCACCTTCTACAAGCACTTCGCTGACAAGGAGGCCCTGCTCACCGCGATCATTGCCGGATACCGGTCGTGCCGGATGCGCGAGATCACTGCGCTGTGTACGTCCCCTGTGGCACGTGCGGCCACGCCGCGCGAGATCGTGCAGCTTCACCTCAACATCGTCTTCACGGCGTTCACGGTCGATGCCGGACTGCTGCGGCTGATCGAGCGCATGCGCCTCGAGAATCCGGACGTCCATCAGGATCAGAGCAACGCCAACGACACGGTTGCTGCGCTCGTGGCCGATCTTCTGGTCGAAAAGCTGCCGGACCGCGATCCGGAGCAGCTGCGGCGGCAGGTGCTCTATGCGCATTCGATCATACGGGGGGCCGTGGTTTGGTCGGTCCTGCCAATGGACGGGGAATATGGTCGCGGCCTCAAAGTGACCGACGGCGATTTTGCGTCCGAGGCGCTGGAGATGGCGCTGCGCTACCTCAGGATCGAGAGCTGAGCCCGGGCTCTCCCGAGATGGAACCCGCCGGGCAGCGCCAGACCTATCCTTTCTCGTAATTGACCCGAAGAGGGAGAGAATGGAGCCTTAATCAGAACATGAATTCATCTTCTTTTTCGTTTGGGAGTGGCTTATCCATGACTGACGTTCAGCAGATGATGCGCGATCGCTATCCGGGCAGGACCTGGGCCGATGTGGCGGGGCGCGATGGTGACTTGCCCGAGGTGCTGGTGCAGCAATCCAACCCGCCTCAGGACCTGCGCGACATTGCCTTTGCGCGCTACACAGATCAGCAATTCTTCGATTCCGAGATGGAGCGGATGTGGAAGCGCGTCTGGCAGTTCGCCTGCCGGGACGAGCATCTTGCCGAGATCGGGGACTACGTGGTCCACGATATCGGGCGCTTTTCGGTGCTGATCACGCGCAGCCCGGACGGGCTCAAGGGCTATTACAACTCGTGCCTGCATCGCGGCACGAAGCTCAAGCCATCGGGGGCGACCGGGTGGTCGCCCGACATCACCTGCCCGTTCCACAACTGGCAATGGAACCTCGACGGTACGCTCAAGGCCATCCCTTGCGATTTCGAATTCCCCCAGCTCGACCGGGCAAAGGCGTGCCTGCCCGAAGTCCGCGTAGAGAGCTGGAACGGCATGATCTTCGTGAACTTCGATCGCGATGCGCCGCCGCTGCTCGACTATCTCGAAGTGCTTCCCGATCATTTCGCGAACTGGGACCTGACCGGCTGGTACGTTGCCACGCATGTGCGCAAGCACCTGCCGGGCAACTGGAAGCTGGCGATGGAAGCGTTCATGGAAGCGTACCATACGCCCTACGTCCATCCCGAGATGACCCGGACGGTCGGCGACCAGAACATGCAGCACGACATCTTCTCCGACCATGTCAGCCGCGATCTGTGCGCGATGGCTTCACCAAGCCCCACCGTGACGAACCCGCCCAGCGAGCAGGAACTGCTCGACAGCATGCTCGTGGCCGACAGTGCGCTGGTCGGCGAGCGGGCGAGGGTGCCGGAGGGGAAGACCGCGCGCTGGGTCATGGCCGAGCAGCTTCGCAACCAGATGCGCGCGCGGCATGGCCTTGATTATTCGACCCATTCGGTTCCGGAGATGATCGATTCCCTGAAGTATCATCTTTTTCCGAACCTGTTGGTCTATCCGGCGCCGGGCCTGTGCCTGATCCAGCAGTTCCGCCCCGATGGCCATGACCGGGACCGGGCGATATTCGACCAGTACGTGCTTCACCCGAAGCCACGCGACGGCGATTTCGAGGTCGCCTCTGTCGAGGTCATCCGCGAGGACGAGACCTTTGCCAGCGTCGCAAGCATGGATGCCTTCCTCGCCAGCGTGCTCGATCAGGATACCGACATCATGCGGCTGCAGCGCGAAGGCATGTATGCCAGCGGCAAGGGGGCCGAAACGCTCTCGATCTATCAGGAAGCGCGCATCCGGCACCTGCACGATACGCTCGACAAGTATCTGGAGGGGGCCAAGTGAAGCAGCACCTGCAAGGCGTGCACCACGTCTCCGTCTCGGTGCCGGATATCGAGACGGCACGGAGATTCTATATCGACCTGCTGGGAGCCGAAGAGATCATGGCGGTGGAGTGGCACCCCGGCAATGCCTGGATCGATGCGATCGTCGGGATCGAGGGATCGGCGGCCAAGACCTTCATGGCGCGCCTGAAAAACATTCATGTCGAAGTCTTCGAGTATACCTCGCCGGTCTCGCCGCCGCAGGATCCCAGGCGACCGGTGAGCCGGAACGGCTACACCCACATCGGTTTTCAGGTGGACGACATTCAGGCCGTCTATGAGCGGATGGTTGCCGCCGGGCTGGAGTTCAACACGCCGCCCGATCTTTCGGTGATCGAGACCGACGCGCACGGCAACAAGACCGGCCATGCCGCGACCTATGGACGGGACTTCTTCGGAAACCTGTTCGAAATCATGGAAATCCATCCGAACGATTCCATCCCGCCGCTCTGAAGCCGGCACGACAACAGGTGAGACGCCATGGATCTTGAACTCAAGGGCAAGAAAGTCATCGTCAGTGCGGCAACGCGCGGGATCGGGCGCAGGATCGTCGAGGGCTTTCTCGACGAGGGCGCAATCGTCTCGTTCTGCGGCCGCAGGGCACGCTCTGGCGAGCCGAACCCCAGCGACAAGGAGGTCTACGCCACGCAGCTGGCGGGCGACGGCGTGGAGGATGCGGTCGAAGCATTGTCCTCGCGCGGGCAGGTCTATGGCTCGGTTGTCGATTGCGGCTATTTCGATCAGGTGACCGCCTGGGTCGAGAAGGCCGCTGCCGACATGGGCGGCATCGACATCGTCGTGTCCAATGCCAGCGCGCTTGGCGGGATACCGCGCAGCCGCAAGGGCTGGGACATCAACTACAATGTCGATCTGATGTCGGCCGTGGCGATGTTCGACACCGCCTTGCCGCATCTGAAGGCCGCAGGCGGCGGCGCGTTCGTGCAGATGTCGACCATCACCGCCATCGAGAACCACGCGTTCGGCGAATCCGGGCTGAGTTATGGGGCGATGAAGGCCGCGCTGATCAACTACACCCACCAGCTGTCGGTCGATTACATGAAGGATGGCATCCGCTGCAATTGCGTGTGTCCCGGGCCGGTGTGGATCCCCGATGGCAGCTGGGGCTTTCTCGGCACGGAAATGCCCGAATACACCGAGGCCAATCGCAGCCGACATCCCCAGGGTCGCTTCGGCAAGCCAGAGGAGATTGCCGATGCCGTGCTGTTCCTCGCCTCGGCGCGGGCTTCGTGGATTACCGGCGTGAACCTCACCGTCGACGGCGGCTTTACCCGCAACGTCAAGTATTGAGCAGGCGAGGGTTGCTGAAGCCTTGGCCGCTGCGGTTTCCTAGAAGGGCACTTCCGCACCGTCCCACGCGATCATCTTGCCGCTTTGCGCTGGTGTCAGGCTGTCGATCACAGCGAGCAGATGCCCGGCCGAGCGTTCGGGGGTGAACAGCTTTTCGGGCGCGACGCCGCGCTGGAAAGGGCGCGATAGCGGTGTGTCGACGGTGCCGGGGTGGAGGGTGACGGCCACGGCCTGCGGGTGGGTGCGGGCGAGTTCGATGGCGAAGTTCTTCACCAGCATGTTGAGCGCCGCCTTCGAGGCACGATAGGAATGCCAGCCGCCAAGGCGGTTGTCGCCGATCGAGCCGACGCGGGCGGAGATCGCGGCGAACGTGGCGGGGCGGTCCTTTGGCAGCAGGGGCAGCGTATGCCGCGCGATCAGGGCAGGGCCGATGGTGTTGATCGCGTAGAGCTCTGCCATCGCGGCGGCATCCAGCGCGCGCCAGGATTTTTCGGGGCCTTCCCCTGTTTCGCGGACCAGGCGTCCGGTGGCGACGATCACGAGGTCGAGCGGTGCGCCGATGCCTTGGCAGGCCTGCGCAATCGAGGTTTCGTCAAGCAGGTCGAAGTGGTGGGCGATGATCTTGCCCGCGCCAATGCCGCCGCTGCGCGACAGGGCGTGGACTTCGCTCATGTCTTCGCGTGCGGCGAGAAGGGTGGTCAGGGCGGCGCCGATCCCGCCGCTGGCGCCGAACACGGCGCATCGTTTCATCGTGGTCATCATGCCGTTGATGGACCTGTGGCAACGCTCCGTCGATATGGCCCAAGGCGCGGCGCTGTGTTGCGAGTATAAGACAGCTTGCGCGCGACGGCGCGACATACCATGTTGCGAGCATAGCTTTGAACGCGTTCAATTCCGAAAGTCCCAGCACGATGGCTTCTACCCCCACCGAAACCGCGACAATGACCCCGATCAGCTTGACCCCGCCCGATCCGGTGCCGGTGGTCGCGCCCGCACAGGCGGCAGGGCTAGTGCCGGTTTCAGACGAGAACCGCTCCAAGCTGGAAGCCAAGGTCGATGCCTTCGTGGCTGACCTGATCTCTGTCGACGCGCAAAGTCCGGAGTTCGGCAAGAAGGTCGATCAGCTGACCAACATGGGCCGCAAGGAGATTTCGCAGGCAGCGGGCATGTCGAACCGCTTCCTCGACCGGCCGATCCGCGCGATGGACAAGGACAGCGGCGTTGGCGCCGACCTTGCCGCGCTGCGCCGCACGATCGAGGACCTCGATCCCGGTAGGCAGGGCAACCTGTCCTCGGGCCGCAAGTTCCTTGGCATCATCCCCTTCGGCAACAGCCTGAAGAAGTACTTCGACGGCTACACCTCGGCGCAGGGCCACATCAAGGCGATCCTCGAACGCCTCGCCTCGGGCAAGGACGAGTTGCTGATGGACAACGCCGGCATCGATGTAGAGCGCCAGAAGCTGTGGGAAGCGATGGGCAATCTAGAGCAGATGATCCACATCTCCAGGACGCTCGATGCCAAGCTGGAGGAAGCCGCTGCCGATCTCGATCACACCGATCCGGCGAAGGCCAAGGCGATCCGCGAAAGCGCGCTGTTCTACACCCGCCAGCGTACGCAGGACCTGCTGACCCAGATGGCGGTGACGGTGCAGGGCTATCTCGCGCTCGATCTGGTCAAGAAGAACAACGTCGAACTGGTCAAGGGCGTCGACCGCGCCAGCACCACGACGGTGGCGGCGCTGCGCACGGCAGTGACCGTGGCGCAGGCGATGACCAACCAGCGGCTGGTGCTCCAGCAGATCACCGCGCTCAACACCACCACCGCGAACATGATCGATTCCACCGGCAAGCTGCTGCGCGAACAGACCGGCAAGATTCACGAGATGGCCGCTTCCAGCACGATCCCGCTGGAGACGCTGCAGCGTGCCTTCCAGAACATCTACGATACGATGGACACGATCGACACCTTCAAGCTCAAGGCGCTCGATGCGATGAAGCAGACGGTCGATACGCTTTCGGGCGAGGTCGAGAAGTCGAAGGGCTACATCGCGCGCGCCGAAGGGGCTGCACAGGCCAAGCTGGCAGGGCCGGACACCTCGCCGCTGCTGACGCTGGAGGGCTGAGCGAGGCATGGCCAATTCCTCGGCTCATGACAGCGACCGCATCCTTGCCGAAGCGCGCTCATCGCTGGTGCGCCAGCAGGCGGGCGGCCGACGCAGCATCGGCAGGCGGTCTGCGGAACTGAAGCGCCAGCACTTCGGCAAGAAGGCCGCGCGCATGGCCATGTCGGTCGGCGTGCTGCTGGTCGGCGCGATGGTGGCGGGGATGATCCTCGACGGCATCGGCATCACCGGGGTGATGGTGCTCGGCCTCGCCATCGTGGCGGCGCTGTGGTTTTTCGCGACGTTCCCGAAGATGAAGGTGCCTGATCTTGCGGCGCTCAACACCGGCGACGTGCGCACGATGGTCGGTCGCACCGAACTGTGGCTCGAAGCGCAGCGGCCCGCGCTGCCCGCGCCTGCGGTGCAACTGGTGGACCAGATCGGCGTGCAGCTTGATGGCCTTGGACTGCAGCTGGAAGGCATCGATCCCGCCGAACCCGCTGCGGTTGAAGTGCGCAAGCTGGTGGGCGAGCATCTGCCGGGCATGGTGGAGAGCTACCGCAAGATCCCGGCCCATCTGCGGCGCGAGGAGCGCGGCGGGCGCAATGCCGATCAGCAACTGGCCGATGGGCTCGGCAAGATCAGCAAGGAGATCGACGAGATCACGCGTCAACTGGCATCGGGCGATCTCGACGCACTGGCGGTACGCGGGCGCTATCTGGACTATCGCTATGGGGAAGGGCTAGAGGCGGCGCCCCAGCTTGAAGCTCCGAAGGTCTCCTGAATGCGCATCGCCATCCCCCACTCGCTCGACCGTGACGAAGCACGGCGGCGCTTGCGCGAAAAGGCGGCGCAGGCGGCGGCCAAGGCCGATGGCATGGCCACTGTGAGCACAACCTTCACCGACGACGACCACATGGTGATGACCGTCAGCGCGATGGGCTACACGCTCGATTGCGGGGTGGAACTGGCCGAGAAGGAGCTGGTGGTCGAAGTGGATATCCCCGCCAGCCTCGGCTTTGCCAAGCGCATGATCGAAGGCGTGATCCGCGAGAAGAGCGGCAAGCTGCTGACGTAAGCGCACCAATCTCGCAGATACACGCTCGTCATTGCGAGCGTAGCGAAGCAATCCAGGGCGGTTTGGGCAACGCTGGATTGCTTCGTCGACTTCGTCTCCTCGCAATGACGAAGGTTTATGCGGGGACGAAAATTCAGGCTGACGTCCGGCAGGGGGGCGCAGCTGAGCAGCCGCGCCCCTCTTCAGATCAGGCCTTTTCCAGCTGCGGCCGGTTGGCGACGAGGTTGTCGACCACGCTGGGATCGGCCAGCGTCGAAGTGTCGCCGAGATTGGACATGTCGTTCTCGCCGATCTTGCGCAGGATGCGGCGCATGATCTTGCCCGAGCGGGTCTTGGGCAGGCCGGGGGCGAACTGGATCACGTCGGGCGTGGCGATCGGGCCGATCTCGTGGCGGACCCACTGGATCAGTTCCTTGCGCAGGGCCTCGTCCGGCTCGACCTCGGCATTGCAGGTGACGAAGGCGTAGATGCCCTGGCCCTTGATATCGTGCGGCATGCCGACCACGGCAGCTTCGGCGACCTTGGCGTGGGCGACCAGCGCGCTCTCGATCTCGGCGGTGCCCATGCGGTGGCCAGAGACGTTGATCACGTCATCGATGCGGCCGGTGATCCAGTAGTAGCCGTCCTCGTCGCGACGGCAGCCGTCGCCGGTGAAGTAGAGGCCCTTGAACGTGCTGAAGTAGGTCTGGAAGAAGCGTTCGTGGTCGCCCCAGACGGTGCGCATCTGGCCGGGCCAGCTGTCGGTGATGACCAAGCAGCCATCGGTTGCGCCCTCAAGGAAGTTGCCATCGTTGTCGACCAGCGCCGGCTTCACGCCGAAGAACGGGCGGCTGGCCGAGCCGGGCTTGAGCGGCGTGGCGCCGGGGAGTGGGGTGATCATCGCGCCGCCCGTCTCGGTCTGCCACCAGGTGTCGACGATCGGGCAGCGGCTGTCGCCGACGACCTTGTGATACCATTCCCAGGCTTCGGGATTGATCGGTTCGCCCACCGAGCCCAACAGGCGCAGCGACTGGCGGCTGGTCTTCTTTACCCAGTCATCGCCTTCGCGCATCAGGGCGCGCAGGGCGGTGGGGGCGCCGTAGAAGATCTCGACCTTGAACTTGTCGACCACCTGCCAGAAGCGCGACGGATCGGGGAAGTTGGGCACGCCTTCGAACATCACCGTGGTCGCGCCATTGGTCAGCGGTCCGTAGACGACATAGGAGTGGCCGGTGACCCAGCCGATGTCGGCCGCGCACCAGTAGATCTGGCCGGGACGGTAATCGAACACGTACTGGTGGGTCATCGAGGCCCAGACCGAGTAGCCGCCGGTGGTGTGCAGCACGCCCTTGGGCTTGCCGGTGGAGCCCGAAGTGTAGAGGATGAACAGCGGGTCTTCCGCGTTCATTTCCTCAGGCGCGCACTCTGCGCTTTGCGCGGCAACGCCCGAAGCCCAATCGACATCGCGGCCTTCGACCATCGGCACGTCGGCGCCGGTGTGGCGCAGCACGATGACGCTGTTCACGCCGGGGCATTGCTTGAGCGCCTCGTCGACATTCGCCTTGAGCGGAACCTTCTTGCCGCCGCGCAGGCCTTCGTCGGAGGTCAGCACGATGCGGCTGTCGCAGTCGACGATGCGGCCGGCGAGGGCATCGGGGCTGAAGCCCGCGAAAACGATCGAGTGGATCGCACCGATGCGGGCGCAGGCGAGCATGGCAACGGCAGCTTCGGGCACCATCGGCAGGTAGATCGTGACGCGCTCACCGCGCTTCACCCCCTGCGCTTTGAGCAGGTTGGCAAAGCGGCAGACCTGTTCGTGGAGCTGGCGGTAAGTGATCTCGCGGTGCGGCGTGCTCGGGCTGTCCGGCTCCCACAGGATGGCGATCTGGTCGCCACGCTCTGCCAGATGGCGGTCAAGGCAGTTGGCCGATAGGTTGAGTGTGCCGTCCTCGAACCAGCGGATGCCGAAGTCGGCTTCGTTGTAGGAGGCGTTTTTCACCTTGGTGAAGGGCCTGATCCAGTCGAGCCGCTTGCCGTGCTCGGCCCAGAAGCCTTCGGGATCCTCTACCGACTGGCGATACATCTCGAAGTAGCGTGCCTCGTCGACAAGGGCGTTCTCGGCCCATTGTGCGGGGACCGGATAGACTGTTGCGCCCATGTACAAACCCTCCTCGAAGCTTTCTCTTGCCCACTAATCTATCGTGTGTCGGCCGTTTGGGCTTTTGGACAATAGTCGTAGATATCCGTCGACTCTGCCGAAGCGGCAAGCCGATCGGGAAGTCCTTGGCAGCACGATGTTGCGATTGGCAAGCGCTTGACGCAATAGCAGGAAATGCAGGGCTTTGCCGACTACCACGCACACGTCTACTTCAACGCTGACGAGGCGGAGGAAGCTGGCACGCTGTGCGCTGCCATGAAAGCGGCGCTGGGCGTGGCGATGGGGCGCGTGCATCGCCAGCCCGTCGGGCCACATCCGCGCGGGTCCTGCCAGATGACGATACCGGCAGCGCGAATCGGCGAGGCGATCGAATGGCTAATGCTGCATCGCGGGCAGTTCACCGTGTTCTGCCACGGCAATAGCGGCGATGACCTGGCAGACCACACGGCACACGTGATGTGGTTGGGGCCGAGCGAGCGGCTCGACCTCTCGCAATTCAGACCAGATCAGTCAAAAATGTAATCCAGCAACATTTTGTCTCGTAGTGGCCCGTCACCCGCAAAGCGCGGACTCCAGCTTGCGGGTGTGCTGGTCTGCGGGGGCAGGCCGGGCGGGCGGCTTTTCTTTCGCCTTTCCGGCGCTTTTCCCCGGAAATCGCCACCAGAATGCGTGTTCTTCAACCTTGGCACCACGGCTGCCGCTGTTATCGTGGACCGTGCTGCTGCAACCGCGTCGGGATCTTATGCAATCTCCTTCGATCGTACTTGTTGAGGATGACGGACCGCTGCGGACGCTGACCGCACGCGCCCTTCGCGAGAACGGCTACAATGTCCGCACCGCCGCCACCGGGGCGGAGATGTGGGTCGCGCTCGAAAGTGAGCCGGCGGACCTCGTGGTCCTCGATATTATGCTCCCGGGGACGAGCGGGATCGAACTGTTCCGCCGCCTGCGCAAGCAGAGCGAAGTGCCGATCATCTTCGTCTCGGCCCGTGGCAGCGAGGAAGACCGGGTGCTGGGGCTGGAACTCGGCGCTGACGATTACCTGCCCAAGCCGTTCAGCACGCGCGAGCTGGTCGCGCGGATCGGCGCGGTGCTGCGCCGCGGTGCCAATGTCGTCACCGATACGGCGGGCGATACCGGCAACCGCAGTGGCGACATTCATTTCGATGGCTGGACCGTCTCGATGGCGCGGCGCGAACTCCATTCGCCAAGCGGCGCGATGGTCGACCTGACCGGCGCCGAGTTCGACCTGCTCGCGACCTTCATCGGCCAGCCACAGCGCGTGCTCGGGCGCGAGCGCCTGATCGAGCTTTCGCGCACGCGTCTGGGTGACAGTTCCGATCGCAGCGTCGACGTGCTGGTCAGCCGGTTGCGCCGCAAGCTTTCGGCGGCGGGCGGCAATGCGCCGATCGTCACGGTCCGGGGCGTGGGCTACATGTTCAAGGCGGAAGTGCAGCGCGGCTGATGCTGTCCCGCCGCTTTGGCCTGCCCGAGCGACTCCTGGCGATCCTGCTGCTTGTTGCAGTGGTCGATTTCACCGCGAACACCTTCCTGTTCGAGCGCGCCAACCGCTTTGCCCTGCGCGAGGACGATGCCGCGCGCGTCGCCGAGAGTCTGGTCATTGCCAGCCGCGCGATCGGACGGGCGCCTGTCGCAGAGCGCCAGCAGGTGGCCAAGGCGCTGAGTTCCGATCGCTTTGCGCTCGACTGGCGGCCGCAGGGGGCGCGTCCCACCGGCTCGGTACAGCTTTCGCGGCTGCGCGAGCAGATTGTCGAGGATGCGGCCGAACTCGGCCGGGCCGATCTCCAGTTGCATCTGAAGCCCGTCGGCGCCGGCAATGTCAGCGGTTCGCTGCTGTTGCCCGATCGCAGCGTCCTGCTGTTCCAGACTTACGAAAGCGGTGCGTGGTCGCTGAACGCCGGACGGATCGTGACGCTGCTGCTGCCAACTCTGGCGCTGGTGCTGCTGGCATGGGTGCTGTTCCGGGCGACGCTGGCGCCCTTGCGCACGCTGGTGCGGGCATCGAAAACGGTGGGGGCAGGGCCGCCGCAGCCACTGGCCGAGCAGGGCACGGCCGAAGTGCGCGACCTGATCCACGCCTTCAACGAGATGCAGCAGCGCGTCTATGAATCGATGACCAATCGCACGCAATCGATGCTGGCGATCGGGCACGATCTGCGCACTCCGCTGTCACGAATGCAGTTGCGGATCGAGGGACTCGACCTCGACGACGAGTCGCGCCAAGGCATGAGCGCCGACCTTGGCGAGATGCGGCACATGCTGGAATCGCTTCAGGCCTTCGTCGAATCCGGAGGCAGCCGCCTGCCGGCCGAGCGGATCGACGTTGCCGTCATGGCGCAGACGCTGGTCGATACGGCCGCAGACAACGGTGCCGATGCCACGTTCCACGGGCTGGAAAGCCTCGAGATCATGGCCCGTCCGGTGTCCCTGCGCCGGGCGCTCTCGAACCTGATCGAGAACGCCTTGCACTATGCCGGCAACGTGAGGGTGACGGTGCGCCGCGATCAGGACATGGCCGAAATCGTCATCGACGATGATGGTCCGGGCATTCCTGCCGACCGCATCGATGATGTGCTGCAGCCGTTCGTCCGGCTCGATTCCGCCCGCTCGCGCGATACGCCGGGCATGGGGCTGGGACTGGCCATCGTACGCCGGGCGATCCAGCTCGATGCCGGCATCCTGCACTTGCGGAACCGGCCGACCGGTGGCCTGGTGGTGACCGTCCGCTTCCCGCTTGCGACGAACTGAGGGCAGGCGAAACAGTTCGTTACGAAGCCGCGCCGAAGCGGAAAGACGCGATACATACTTTGGTTAGGGCTTGGACGCCGTCCGTCGGTCGTCCGCTTTAACGAAAGGTCCAGCGCCGTGAACGAACTCATCGGCCGCGTCTTCCACTTCGAGAAGACCGTTTTCCCCGACAGCCGCGAACTGTTCGGCAAGCTCGTGAGCGAGGGGCAAAGCCCCAAGGCGCTGATGATCTCCTGCGCGGATTCGCGCATCGTGCCCGAACAGATCATGCAGGCCGAGCCGGGCGAACTCTTCGTCTGCCGCAACGCCGGCAACATGGTCCCGCCCTTTGCGACGATGAACGGCGGCGTGACCTCGACCGTGGAATACGCGGTCATGGCGCTCGGCGTGCGCGACATCATCGTCTGCGGCCATTCCGACTGCGGCGCGATGAAGGCGCTCTCCGCCCCCGAACTGCCCGAAGGCATGCCGAACGTGGTTGCCTGGCTGCGCCACGGCGCGGCGGCGGAGCATGTCGTATCGACCTGCTCGCCCAACCTTCATGGCGACGAGCGGGTTCGCGCCGTCAGCCTGCAGAACGTGATTGCCCAACTGGCACACTTGCGCACCCACCCGTCGGTCGCGGCAGCCATCGCGCGCGGTGAAATGGCGCTGCACGGCTGGTTCGTGGACATCAGCGCCGGCGTCGTGCTCGGGCTCGATGGCGAGACCGGCGAGTTCTCGCCGTTGCGCGAGGACAAGCCGTTGCCTGTGGCGCTCCCGGCCCGTCGCCGTTCGGTAATCGACAGCTGGACATCCGAGGCCGCAGAATGAACGCGGCAACCTCTGCTCCGGCCGCGCAAGGCGGGATGACCCGCTTCCTTGCGCGCGATCTTACGGCCTCGGTCGTGGTGTTCCTGGTGGCCATGCCGCTGTGCATGGGCATCGCCATCGCCTCGGGCGTGCCGCCGGAAAAGGGGCTGGTCACCGGCATCATCGGCGGCATCGTCGTCGGCCTGCTGGCCGGCTCGCCCCTTCAGGTGAGTGGTCCGGCTGCAGGTCTGGCGGTCATTGTGTTCGAGTTCGTGCGCGACAACGGCCTTTCCGCCCTCGGCCCGGTCCTCGTGCTTGCCGGAGCCTTGCAGTTCGTGGCCGGTGTTGCCCGGCTCGGCGGCGTCTTCCGCGCGATCTCCCCTGCCGTGGTCCACGGCATGCTCGCCGGGATCGGCGCGCTGATCGTGATCGGGCAGTTCCATATCCTGTTCGATGCCAAGCCCCAGTCCAGCGGGATCGACAACCTTGCCATGATGCCCGCGCGCATCCTCGGCCTGACCCCGTTCGACTTGCGCTCGACCGAGCTGGCGCTGATGCTCGGCCTGCTCACCATCGCCACGATGATCGGCTGGGAAAAGCTCAAGCCCGCCCGCCTCGGCCTGCTGCCGGGGGCGCTGCTCGGCGTTCTGGCGGCGACGCTGGTGGCCTGGGGCGCTGGGCTGGACGTAGCCCGGATTGTGGTGCCGGATTCGATCGGTGCCGCATTTGCCTTGCCTGATGGCGGCTTCCTCGCGCCGCTGACGCAAGGGTCGCTGATCGTTTCGGCCATCGCCATCGCGTTCATCGCCAGCGCCGAGACCCTGCTCTCGGCCGCCGCGGTTGACCGCATGCACGATGGGGCCCGGACCGACTACAACAAGGAACTGCGCGCGCAGGGCGTGGGCAACCTGCTTTGCGGCGTTTTCAACGCCCTGCCGATGACCGGCGTCATCGTGCGCAGTTCGGCCAATGTGCAGGCGGGCGCGAAGACGCGTCTTTCGGCAATGGTCCACGGCGTGTGGATCCTCGGCTTCGTCGCGCTGCTGCCGTTCATCCTTCGCGAGGTGCCGATGGCCGCGCTCGGCGGCGTGCTGGTCGTGACCGGATGGAAGCTGGTCAGCCTCAAGCAGGTCCGGCGTCTGTTCGACGTTCACGGCGTGATGCCGGCGCTGATCTGGGCTGCGACCTTCACGCTGGTGGTGACGACCGATTTGCTGACCGGCGTGCTCGTGGGCCTTGCCCTGTCGGCGCTGGAACTCGTGCCGCATTTGCGAAACCTGCGCTTCCGCGTGGGCGAGAAGACCGAGGACGAAACGGTCCGTCTGGAACTGGAGGGCGCAGCAACGTTTCTCGGCCTTACCCGGCTGACCAACGTGCTTGAGCAACTGCCTCCGAGCAAGGCGGTCCACGTCGATCTCGACCGCGTCCATGCGATCGACCACACCACCGCCGAGATGCTGAACGAGTGGCTGGTGCGTCGCCGCGCGCGCGGCGACGAGGTGACGGTCAGCGGTCCCGAACCCATCCTGAAGTCGCTCGCCCACGCCGTCTGAATCCGGTCTGGCGCCGCACGCCGCACCCGGCGGGAAGCCCAAGGTTTCCTGTCCGGGTGTTTCGCGTCGGTAATCGGCTCTTTCCCGATTTTAAGACTTCTTCGCAGGTGCGAAAAGACGCTGAAAAGCGCGGGTTCTAACTCTTGTGCTCCGGCATGACACGCCCCCCGGCACCGGGGCGCGGGAAGAGGGGGCGACGCGCTGGACGCAGGTGGAACGTACATCCTTCTCAAACAGGGAGCGTTCCAGATGAAGATCCGTACTTTTGCCAAGGTCGTTCCGGCTGCCGCTGCAGCCATGTTCGTTGCCAGCCCTGCTCTTGCCGAAACCGCAACTGCCGGTGACGGTGAAGACGCCGCTGTTCTGGAAACTGCATCGCCGGAAGAGGCCGCATCGTTTTCGTCGGGAGCACTGGGTTCGGCCTACTCGATCGCGCCGGTCACCACGCAGAGTGTGTCAACTGCAGGCAGCCTCGCTCTGGCACAGGCCGGTTCGGGCGGCGGCGGCAGCGCGCCGGTATCGCGCAAGCCCAGCTATTCGGTAACGCTGAACCAGGACAGCTTCTTCGGTTTCAACCCGTCCTTTACCGGGCTAATCCCGGTGAACGAGACGATGGATGTCAGCTTCTACGGCACATTCTGGACCAAGCCGGCCTTCGGTCTTGGCCAGGGCAACACTGGCGACGACCTGTGGACCGAATTCGGCGTCGGCGTGAACTTCAACCTTGCGGGGGGCAAGCTGAAGGTGAAGCCGCAGATCGGCTTTACCAACGGTTCGCTGCTTTCCGGTGGCGAGATCGTGAACGGCACGACTCGCGGCGCGCGCTTCCTCGATGGCGTGGTGCCCAGCCTGACCGTCAACTACAGCGACGCAAAGTTCGAGGCAGAGTATTATGGCGGCTACTATGCCGCACTTCGCCAGCGCGGCGGCAATGCGGCACTGGATTTCGCGCATACCTGGATCAACGCCGGGTACAAGGCGACGAGCAACGTCTCGTTCGGCCCGCACTACGAACTGCTCTACAACACCCGCAATACCTATCCCGGCAGCGCGACCGGAAAAACCTATGAGTGGCTGGGAGGTTACGTGCAGTTTGCACTGCCACAGGGCTTCTTCGCACGCTTTACCGGCGGCTCGGCACTGGGCGACGGTGACAGCGGCGACTTCTACAAGATGAGCGTCGGCATGAGCTTCTGACGCGGGCCGGCGCCGAATGACCTGTGTGGCGGAAGAGGCACACTATTCATCTTCCGCCACAATCGGGCAAATTGATCTTGCAGTGCAGCAAAATGCGATGATAGGTATTGGCTTCTGCTACGACCGAGGCCCCCAGAGAGGCATCCGCGCGGCAGACGCAGGTGGAACGTGATAACCTATACAGGGAGCGTTCCGTATGAAGATCCGTCTCGCCGCAGCCGTGGCCCCTCTCGCCCTTGCGCTTTTCGCGACGCCGGCTTTCGCGCAGGAAGCGGAAGAATCGAAGCCCATCACCGTTTCGGGCAGCGTCGGCCTCGTCTCCGACTACCGTTTCCGCGGCGTGTCGCAGTCCGACCGCTCGCTCGCCATTCAGGGCGGCCTCACCATTGCCCATGAAAGCGGCTTCTACGTTGGCACCTGGGGTTCGAACCTCGCCGGCTGGGGAACCTTCGGCGGCGCCAACATGGAACTCGACCTGATCGCCGGCTACAAGCACACCTTCGGCGGCGCGACGGTCGATGTCGGCGCGACCTGGTACATGTACCCGCGCGGCTTCGACAACACCGACTTCATCGAGCCCTACGTCAAGGTCTCAGGCACGGTCGGCCCGGCTTCGCTGACCGCCGGCGTCGCCTATGCGCCGAAGCAGGAAGCCCTTGGCGCGTGGTACGCCAACGGTGCTGCCGCTGCTGCCGGCGTCTACACCAACCCGGGCGACAAGAACGACAACCTCTACATCTGGACCGACGCTGCTGCGGGCATTCCCGACACCGGCCTCACCCTGAAGGCCCACGTCGGCTACTCGAAGGGCAACGACGGCCTTGGCCCGTTCGCAACGTCGGTCGCGCCGACCGGCGAATACCTCGACTGGTCGCTTGGCGCCGACTACGCGATCAAGGGCACCCCGCTGACGCTGGGCGTGGCCTATGTCGACACCGACATCAGCGATGCAGAAGCCGCCTACCTGCAGCCGAGCTTCTCGCGCGGGCAGGACGGTGTCGGCACGATCGCCGGTTCGACCGTGGTCGTCTCGCTGACCGCTGCGTTCTGATGCACGGGCGGCCCTGCCGCCTGTGACTGACGTTCCTCGAACAGGCCCTCCCCTTCCTGCAGGAAGGGGAGGGCTTCGTCTGTCAGGCCAAGGCAGAGCGCTCCAGGCTGATCATTTCAACCCGCGAATTCGCCGACAAGCGTCGTGGCTGATGGCGAGCATTGCATGACCAACGCCGCAACGATCTGGTTGAGCGTGTCGTCGATCAGCGCCAGATACTGCTCCCGGCTGATCTTCGGCTTGGTGTTCTCGGCACCGATAACGGCGGTGACGAAGGTGATCATCGCGTGGAGAATGCGCCGGTCCGAGATTTCCGGCGGCAGATAGTCCAGCCGCTTGCGCAGCAAGTCCTGCGCTTTGTTCAGAGCGGGCGAGAGCGCTCCGGCTTCGTCGGCGGTGTGGCGCACGCCCTTGGGACGGTAGTACAGCAGATATTGCAGCATGAAGGCCGGATAGGAAAAGGTGCCGTCCGGCCCGCGAAGCGTGAAGTACGGCAGGCAGATGACCTCGATGATGGCCCGGGCGTCGGTGGTCAGGTTGCGCTCCTCGAGGCGCTCGATCAGCCCGGCACGCACCGGTTCCATCTGCACGACCCGGTGGCGGAAGATAGCCTGCACGAGGCCCTGCTTCGACCCGAAGTGATAGCGCACCGCATTGTTGTTGCCATGCCCCGCCAGGGCAGCGATCTCGCGCAGGGAAGCCCCCTCGACACCCTGTTCGGCGAAGAGTTTTTCGCCAGCAAGGATCAGCTGGACCTTGCTGTCGGCCGTGTCGTTCGCAAGCGCTTCTGCTGGTGGAATCATGGGTCGTTGGTAACGCAACTGCGCTCAATCGGAAAGGCTCTCTCAAAAGTTATAAGGCTTGTGCGTTACAAAAATCGTGGAAACTCTAGCAGATCCCCCACGAATCCTTCGGAATTTGCCGAAATCCATGCTCATCAAAAAGTCAGGTGCGTTAAACGCCTGCGTCCGGAAATATGGTGGCAACAGGGGCGAACGCGAATCACGCCTGGATTTGGGAAGAGGGGAGTGTTTGAGATGAGAACGCATTTGCGCATCGGGCGTGGAGCATTCGGACTGCTGATGGCCGGAACGGCGCTTGCTTTGCCGGCTGTCGCGCAGGCTCAGGATCGACCGGAAGAGCCGCAAACGGAAGCTGCCGAACAGGGCGGCATCCAGGACATCGTGGTGACCGCGCGAAAGCGTACCGAGACCACGCAGGACGTGCCGGTTGCGGTCACCGCGATCTCGGCGGCCACCATCCAGAAGTACGACCTGACCAGCCTCGAGCGCATTGCGGCGAGCACGCCTTCGTTCGTGGTCGGCCGTTCGCCTTCCGGTTCCGGCGCCACGCTGGTGCTGCGCGGCATCGGTTCGAACACCACCTCGATCGGCCTCGAGCAGTCCGTCGCCGTGATCGTCGATGGCGCCTACTACGGCCAGGGCCGCACGATCAACGAAGGCTTCTTCGATCTCGGCCGGCTGGAAATCCTCAAGGGTCCGCAGGCGCTGTTCTTCGGCAAGAACGCCACCGCCGGCGTTGTTTCGATCACCACGGCCGATCCGGGCGACGAACTGGAAGTCATCGCGCGGGCAGGGTACGAGTTCCGCGCCCGCCAGATGGTCGGCGAGGCAATCATCTCGACGCCGCTGTCCGACACGCTCGGCGTACGTCTGGCCATTCGCGGCAGCAAGATGAACCGCGGCTACTTCAAGCAGATCGGCACCGACCAGACCTACCCGACGCTGGACCGCACCTCGACCTCGCAGGTCGTCACGCCGACCAACCACGTTTCCGGCCCTGCAGGCGATGGTCGCAGCGAGGAGTTCTACGTGCGCGGCACCGTGAAGTGGGAGCCGACCGACCAGTTCACCGCCACGATCAAGGCCAACTACGGCACCAACAATTCAAACAATCCGGCAGCATCGTCGGTGCTCTACAATTGCCCGACCGGCAAGTCGGCGGGCAACCCGGCGATCCCGTGCGCCCGTGCGTTCCAGTCGTCTGCCAACCGGTTTCCTTCGGCTATCGCGGCGACCGTGCCCTTTGCCAACAAGGACGGGCAGACCGGCAACCAGTACAAGAGCTGGGCGATCAACGCGAACCTTGCCTACGAGATGGACCACGTCACGCTGACATCGGTCACCAACTACAACTGGAACCGCAATATCTTCCAGTTTGATGGTGACAGCGTCTCGCGTTCGGGTGCGCCGGGCGTATTCGCAACCGAATGGTCGACCTTCCACGCCTTCTCCGAGGAACTCCGCGCGCTCACCTCGTATGATGGTCCGGTCAACCTCATGGTCGGCGGCTACTACCAGAAGACCAAGCGCGATTACCTTGCGTGGACTGCGTCGGGCGGCCTCGAGAACAGCAATGCACCGCAGCCGTTCCAGCGCTATCTGGCCAACTCGAAGGATTCTGAGACCGAAGGCGAAACGATCGCCGGGTTCGGGCAGGTGATCTACAAGCCGGTCGACCGGGTCGAACTGACCGGCGGCGTGCGCTACACGCACGAAACCAAGGACAGCTACTTCCTGCAGCCCTATTCGCACCCGGTGCGCGTGACCCAGGGCATCTTCCTGCCCGGCACGACGATCCGTTCGAACCAGACCTTCAATGACTGGTCGCCGGAAGTAACCTTCAGCTTCAAGCCCACTTCGGACATCAACATCTGGGGTGCCTACAAGACCGCCTACAAGTCGGGTGGCTTCTCGAACTCGGGCATTCTCAGCCCGAATGCCGGCCTGCCCGATTTCGAGTTCGATCCTGAGAAGGCCCGCGGCTTCGAAGGCGGCATCAAGACGATGCTGATGGACCGCCAGCTGCGCTTCAACGTGACCGCTTACAGCTACAAGTACACGAACCTGCAGCTCGACTTCTTCCGTTCCGACATCTTCGCCTTCACCACGATCAACGCTGGTTCGGCGGGGACGAGGGGCGTGGAAGTGGACTTCGAGTTCGCCCCGCGCGGGCTTGACGGCTTCGACATCCACGGCTCGATCAACTACAACAAGTCGCGCTATGGCAACGCGATCGGCGCGCCGTGCTATGCCGGGCAGACCCGGGCGCAGGGGTGCAACCTGGTCTACGTCAACGATGGCACCCCCAACGGCACGGCTCGTCCGTTCAATGCCGCCACCGACGCTGTTGCCAATCGCCAGAACCTCAAGGGACATCCGACGGCCAATGCGCCCGAATGGGTCGGCACGCTGGGCGTGAACTATGACGCCAAGCTGCCCGGCGGCCTGACGCTGGGGATGGCGGTGGATGCCCGCTACAGCGACTCCTACCTCGCCACCGCATTCGGCAACCTGGCCACGCTGCAGAACAGCTACGTCAATCTCGACGCCTCGCTGCGCCTGCGCACAGAGAACGAGCGCTGGGAGCTGGCAGTCATCGGCAAGAACCTGACCAACCGCTGGTATGCCACCGGCGGTACCGATGCCCCGAACACCGGTTCGGGCACAGGCGGCACCACCGGTGTCCTGGCCGACCAGATCGGCTTTGCCACCCTGCCGCGGACGGTCATGGTCCAGGCGACCTTCAAGTACTGAGATCCTCCCTTGCCCGGTCGCCCACCCTTCTGCCGAGGGTGGCGCGACCGGGGCTTTTCCCCAAGATTTCACGCGAAGAGGTTTCCGCGATGCGCGCAGTCCGTTCCGCTCTCCGTTTGTCCGCCCACAAGCGCCGGCTCTGCGGAGCTTCCGCCATCGTGGCCCTTCTCGCGCCTTCCTTCGTCCTTGCACAGGATGCGGCGGCCGATCCGCTGGCCGGGAAGGTCGGCAAGACCGTGCAGGAAAGCCATGCCCCGACATGGCCTTCGCAGCCGCAGGCCCCAAAGGGCGCGCCCAACGTCCTCGTCATCCTGACAGACGACGTCGGCTTCGGCGTGACCAGCGCGTTCGGCGGCCCGGTGCCAACTGCAACCTTCGATGCGCTCGCCCAGACCGGCCTGCGCTACAACCGCTTCAATACGACGGCGCTGTGCTCGCCCACCCGCGCTTCGCTGCTGACCGGGCGCCTGCCGCAGAACGTCGACATGGGCAACGTCACCAACCTGCCCACCGGCTATGACGGCTACACCACCGTGATCCCGGACTCCGCCGCCACCGTCGCCGAAGTGCTCAAGGAGAACGGCTTCAACACGGCCATGTTCGGCAAGAGCCACCTGACGCCCGAATGGCAGTCCAGCGCGGCAGGTCCGTTCAACCAGTGGCCCACCGGCCTCGGCTTCGAATACTTCTACGGCTTCCTCTCGGCCGATACCTCGATGTGGCAGCCGAGCATCGTCGAGAATACGCTTCCGGTCGAACCACCGCACGATGATCCCAACTACTTCTTCGAGAAGGACATGGCCGATCACGCGATCAAGTGGATGCGCACCCAGCAGGCCGCCGCACCCGACAAGCCGTTCTTCATGTACTACGCGCCGGGCATCGCGCACACGCCACACCATGCGCCGAAGGACTGGCTCGACAAGTTCAAGGGCAAGTTCGACCAGGGTTGGGACAAGCTGCGCGAGGAGACCTTCGCGCGCCAGAAGCGCATGGGCATCATCCCCGCCAACTCCCAGCTTTCGCCGCGCCCGGCTTCGCTGCCGGCGTGGGATTCACTCAGCGCCGACCAGAAGAAGCTCTACGCGCGCCTGATGGAAGCCTATGCCGCCAGCGTCTCCTATTCCGACTTCCAGACCGGCCGCCTGATCGACGCGATCCGCGAGACCGGCGAGCTCGACAACACACTGATCGTCTACATCCAGGGCGACAACGGCAGCAGCGCCGAAGGCGGCCCGGAGGGCCTGCTCTACGAACAGTCCACCATCACCGGCCGCAGGGAAACCATGGCCGAGAAGATGGCGCACATCGACGATATCGGTGGGCCGAAGCTCTACAACCACTTCCCCGCCGCATGGGCATGGGCGACCAATTCGCCGTTCCCGTGGTGGAAGCAGGTCGCCTCGCAGGCTGGCGGCGTGCGCAACGGCATGGTCGTGTCATGGCCCAAGCGCATTACCGACAAGGGCGCATTCCGCTCGCAGTATGCCCATGTCAGCGACATTGCGCCGACAGTGCTCGAAGCCGTCGGGATCAAGTCGCCCGAGGTGGTGAAGGGTGTGCCCCAGAAGCCGGTTGACGGGATCAGCCTTGCCTACACCTTCCAGCAGGGCTCTGCGCCATCGGCTCGTCGGATGCAGATCTACGAGATGATGGAGAACTTCGGCATCTACAAGGACGGCTGGATGGCCGGAACCCTGCCCAAGCGCGCGGCGTGGGAAGCAGGCGCAGCGGGCGATCGCAAGCTGACGGTCGGACCGGACCAGCGCGAATGGTCGCTGTTCAATCTCGACACCGACTTCACCACGGCAAAGGATCTCGCCAAGAAGGACCCGGCCAAGCTCAAGGAAATGCAGGACCTGTTCTGGGCTGAGGCCGCGAAGAACAACATCCTGCCGATCCACGATTACAGCCAGGGAACGCAGGGACGCCCTTCGCTCGGTGCCTATCGCACAAGCTTCACCTATCGACCCGGTGCCGCGACGATCGCCGAAGATGCCGCGCCGCACACCATCGGCAAGAGCTTCCGCATCGATGCCGATGTCACCGCGGGCAGCAGCACAAAGGGCGTGATGATCGCGCAAGGCGGGCGCTTTGGCGGCTATTCCTTCTATATGAAGGACGGCAAGCCGGTGTTCCATTACAACGCGGTGGGTGCGGACGCCTTTACCGTTGCTGCTGACAGTGCCCTTGCCGATGGCGCGCACACGCTGTCTGCCGAGTTCTCCGCCGACACGGCAACCCCGGGCACGCCGGGCACGTTGACGCTCTACGTCGATGGCAAGGCGGTCGGCTCCGGCAGGTTGGGGCGCACGGTGGCAGGCTGGCTCTCGCACACCGAAGGCCTCGACATCGGCCTCGATCGCATCAGTGCGGTCAGCCCCGATTACCGCGTCGAGGACAGCGCCTTTACCGGCGAGCTTCGCGAGGTGCGGGTCTCGATCAAGTGAGGACGAGTCTGGCAGGGCAAGGTCTGGCGGGCCTTGCCCTGCTCGCCTGCACTCCCGCTGCCAGTGCGAGCGCTCCGGCCTACGATCCGACGCTCGCCGATCAGTTTCAGTCGGCGCGGCTGGAAGACATGCTTCCGGCAAACCCGGAGGCGAGGCAGGCGCTGGCGCGGGCGCGCGCCTTTGATGCCACGATCTACGGCACGGCGGCGGTGCTCGAATACCGCCAGATGTATGACCAGGCGGTCGACAAGGGCAATCCGCTCTACGTCGGCTTCAATGCCTTCGCGCATGGCCGGGCGCTGGCTGGTCCCGGCTACAAGCCGTTCAAGACCCCCAACGCCGACACGCTCTATTCCAATGCCTGGCTCGATCTGCGCAACGGTCCGGTCCTGTTCGAGGTGCCCGACACGGCGGGGCGGTACTTCACGGCGAACTTCCTCGACATTCACGGCAATGCCTCGAACATCAGCGCGCGCACCCATGGCTTCAAGGGCGGTCGCTTCCTGATCGCGACGACCGACTGGCGGGGCGATGTGCCGGAAGGGACCACGCTCTTCCGGGTTAGCACGCCTTTCACCTGGATCCTGCTCCGGCTTCTGGTGCAACCGTCGGCCAAGGACCTCGGCGCGGCGCAGGCCTTGCAGGATCGCTTCCGTCTGCAACCGGTGGCTGGCCAGGCGCTTGCGACGGACTTTCCCGATGGTCAGGACTTCAGTGCCGCCGGGTTCATGCGCATCCTCGATTTCGTGCTGCGCACCTGCGGCCATCCCGTTGGCGAGCAAGCCCTCGTCCATGGCTTTCATCCCATCGGCGTGGCGGGCAGGCGGACAATCGCCGAAGCGCTGTCAGATGCCGCAACGAAGGCCGGTATCGAGCAGGGTTTCGCCGATGCGCAAGGCGTCGTGAAAGCGTCCCTCAACCAGACGGGGTCCCGGCCTGACGGCTGGACCGATCCGGTCGACGTCGGGCGCTATGGCTCCAACTACCTCTATCGCGCCGTCATCAACACGCGCGGCACCGGCGCAAACGTGATCGACGAGAACCACCCGTTCTCGACCTTTACCGACGCCGATGGCGAGCGGCTCGACGGGGCAAGGTCGGACTACCGGATGGTGCTCGCTCCGCCGCCGCCCGCCCGTTTCTTTTGGTCGGTCACGGTCTATGACACCGCCACGCGCGAACTGGTTCCCAACGCGCTCGGACGCTACCTGATCGGCGATCGTACACTGGGCCTCAAACGGGCAAAGGACGGCTCGGTCACCATAGTGTTCAGCCGCAATCTTCACGGGCACCCGAAAGGCGCGAACCTGCTGCCGATCCCTGATGGGCCCTTCAATGTGGTGATCCGGGCGCAGGGACCGGACCCTGCGATCACCAACGGCTCGTGGCGGCCACCGCCAATCCGGAAGGTGACGGAATGAGGGCGCAAAGGCTTCTGCTTGCTGTCGCGCTGGCCGTACTGGCGCCCGCAGCATGTCCGGCAGCGGCAAGGGTTGCGCAGCCGACGCTCTCGCTGACCGAGGCCCAGGTCGAGGACCTTGCCTATCGCGCCCATGTCTGGGGCATGCCGCTGGTTGAGGCGGCGCTGATCCGCAAGCGGTTCACCCAGGGGCAGGCGGCGGGCGATCCGGGCACGCCGATCAACGCATTCAAGCATCGGCGGATGCTCTCCGGCCCCGAACTGCGCGTCGGCGTCGGGCCGAACAACGATACGATCTATTCATCGGCTTGGCTCGCCCCCCGCTATCGAGCGGGTCGGAGATTGACCGCCTGCTCAATGTGCCGGTTCACGGACTGGCCGGGCGTCTGGTAGGCATGAGCAAACAGGCAAAGGGAAGAGGACATGCGCTTCAAGGACAAGGTCGTGATCGTGACGGGCGCCGGCTCCGGGCTTGGGCTGGCGACGGTGCAACGACTGGCAGAGGAAGGGGCCACGCTCGCGCTGGTCGACCTGCGCGAGGACTGGCTCGAGGCCGCACGGGCGAGCTTGCCTGATGGCACGCGGACCAAGCTGATCAAGGCCGACGTTGCCGACGTCGCGCAAGTCCAGGCCTATGTCGATGCCACGGTGGCGGAGTTCGGCCGGATCGACGGCTTCTTCAACAATGCCGGGATCGAGGGTCGCCAGAACCTCACCGAGAACTTTGGCGCCGAGGAGTTCCATCGCGTCATCTCGATCAACCTCGATGGCGTGTTCTTCGGCATGGCCGCCGTGCTCAAGGTGATGCGCGAACAGGGCTTCGGTGCGATCGTCAACACGGCATCGGTCGGCGGCATCCGCGGCGTTGGCAACCAGAGCGGCTATGCCGCCGCCAAGCACGGCGTCGTCGGCCTCACCCGCAACTCGGCGGTCGAATACGGCCAGTATGGCGTGCAGATCAACGCCATCGCTCCCGGTGCGATCATGACGGCGATGGTCGAAGGTTCGCTTCGCCAGATCGGCGGCGACAACTGGGAAGAGGCCGGTCGGCAGTTCGTCTCGGTCAACCCGATGAAGCGCTTTGGCCGCCCCGAGGAAGTCGCCGCGCTCGTCGCCTTCCTGCTCTCGGGCGAGGCCCCGTTCATCAATGGCGCAACCATCCCGATCGACGGTGGCCAGTCCTACAAATACTGAGTAGGGCGGGCGCGGATCTGGAGCGCGTCGAACATGGCTGATCTTTCCGGCATGCGCCTGATCGCGGGCGGCACTTTCACGATGGGGTCGGAGGCGTTCTACCCCGAGGAAGCGCCGCTTCGCCGGGTCAAGGTCGACAGCTTCCATATCGACGAGACGCCGGTGACAAACGCCCAGTTCGCCGCCTTTGTCGCGGCGACCGGCCATGTCACCGTCGCCGAGATCGCGCCCGACCCCAGGGACTATCCCGGCATGCCGCCGGAAATGGCCCGCGCCGGCTCGCTCGTGTTCCACAAGACGGCTGGCCCGGTGGACATGGCCGATGCCTCCAACTGGTGGCAATTCACCTTCGGCGCCTGCTGGAGGCACCCGCTCGGCCCGGGCAGTTCCATCGCGGGGATCGAGGACCACCCGGTCGTCCAGGTCGCCTATGCCGATGCCGAGGCTTACGCGAAGTGGGCGGGCAAGGACCTGCCGACCGAAGCCGAGTTCGAATTCGCCGCGCGTGGCGGCATCGAGGGCGCGGACTACGCCTGGGGCGACGAGCTTGCGCCGGAAGGCCGGATGATGGCCAACTACTGGCAGGGCCTGTTCCCCTTCGCCAACCAGATGCTCGACGGCTGGGAACGCACCTCGCCGGTCCGCACCTTTCCGCCCAACGGCTACGGCCTGTTCGACATGATCGGCAACACCTGGGAATGGACCAGCGACTGGTGGGCCGACAAGCCGGTAAAAGGCGGCAAGAAGTCAGCCTGCTGCACGATCAGCAACCCGCGCGGAGCAAAGCTCAAGGACAGCTTCGATCCCGCGCAACCGGGCGTCCGCATTGGCCGCAAGGTGCTCAAGGGCGGCTCACACCTCTGCGCCGCCAACTTCTGCCGGCGCTATCGCCCGGCAGCGCGCCACCCCGAGATGATCGACACCGCCACCACGCACATCGGCTTCCGCTGCGTGGTCAGGGGCCCGGCCCTCGCGAGCCCGCCCTATTCCACCAGCCCGAAGCCGTAGACCTCGTCATAGCCCTTGGCTCCGAGGTCCCTGGCCGCATCCTTCAACTGCTGTCCGCAGCTTGCCGCGCCTGAGCCGCTCGCCCTGCATCGGGCCAGCCACGCCGAGATGACCGGGGTGGCAAACGAAGTCCCGGTAAACCGCGCGAGGTTGTTGCGGGCGTCGGCGGCAAGCACGTCCACCCCATAAGCCGCCACAGCGATATGCCGACCGCGCTGAGCCAGCCGGTAGATGCGACGGTCCTTGTCAACCGCAGTCACGGCGACGACGCCTGGCACGGCGGCGGGATAGGAGGGCGGCGCAGTCGGCCCTCCGTTGCCGGCGGCGGCAACCACCACCTTGCCCGATCTGAGAGCATCGCGGATCAGCCTGTCGAGAACGGCATTCCGCGGCCCTGCAAGGCTCATGTTGATCACCGGCGCGTTTTGGGCGAGCGTCCATTCCAGCGCAGAGGCGATGACTTCGGCAGAGGTATAGGGCCGCTCGGCCGGTCCGCGGAAGATGTTGGCGCTGTAGATTGTCGGCCGTCCGGCATTGGCCAGCAGCGATGCGACGGCGGTGCCATGCCCGGTCGGCGCCTGTCCGGAAGAACCGTCTGACCAGTTCACGATCCTTGCCGCCGCCAGCGCCCGGTGAGGCGCAATCGCGGTGTCGATCACGGCAACCGCAAAGCTGCTGCCAGCGTTGCGAGACGGCATTGCCTTTTCTCGCGCCCGGTGCGGCTTGCTCCCCGCCGTCAGGTCCAGTCCGTAATAGTGCACGAGGTCCACCGCGGCACCGGGCGCCAGCGCGCGAAGCTGGTCCCGCGCTGCGATTGCACTCGTTCCGGGCGGCGCGGCAAGGCGCAGCATGTCGCGGTCCAGCGCATCGAGACGGACTCGTTGCAGGACCCTGAATCCTGCGCTCTGCAATTGCGCCAGGGCAGGCTCCGGCATGTCGAGCGCAAAGACCTCGCCACGTCGCACCGGATAGCCGCGTTCGTCATGTTCGGCGCGCTCTGAATCGGCCAGATCGTGCATTTGCGCGCTGCTGCCGTGTTCGATGCCGGCGCTGTCATCGCCCTTCTCCGCCAGGTCGGCAGCGTCTTCCAGCGCATCCTCAGCCTCGTCGGCGAGTTCCTTTTCGTAGTCGGCCTCGGCCTTCTCGCTGTCCTCTGCGGCCTTGGCCTCTTCCTTGATGCGATCGGCTTCCAGCTTGGCGAGGTCCTCTGCGGCCTTGGCCGGTTCGCGCACCTCGCGCTCCTCGATCCGGGCACGATCAGCCTCGAAGCGCGCTGCACGTTCCTCGGCGCGCTGGGCCGCGCGGTCCTGCTCACGCTCCAGCCGCTCCTGCGCGCGCGATGGTTCGGGCGGCTCGCGATCATGGGGAAGGGCGGGGGCGGCCAGGGCCCCCATGGCGATCCCGGCAATGATGGCGCGCATGGTCATGGATGCAATCCTGCTTGAAACGCGCTGACAACGTCTGCAAGCCCGCGATATTCCGCGCGTGCCGCCCCGATCTCCGAAACTTTTTTGTAGCGCGCATGCGCTCTGGTTGGAATAGCTGGCGGCATCGGACGTTATGGGGGCGTGGATGAACCGGGCAGGGCAAGGCGGGGATGGCATGCGCGCGGCGATCGTCGCCGTGCTGCCGCGCCTGCGCCGCTTCTGCCAGGCAATGGCCGGCAACGGCCCTGACGGAGACGATCTCATGCAGGCGACGGTTGAGCGGGCGCTGACGCGTTCCAGCCAGTTCGAACCGGGGACGCGGCTGGACAGCTGGATGTTCCGGATTGCACAGAACCTGCACATCGATGGCACGCGTGCTGTCCGGCGAAGGGGAACCGCGGTCGACGTCGAGGCGCTCCACGGCCTTGCCGGAAGCGATGGACGCCAGCTTGCAGAAAGCCGTTCCGATCTGGCGGCGGCGCAACGCGCGCTGCAGGCTCTGCCCGACGATCAGCGGGCCGTCTTCGCACTGGTGGTCATCGAAGGCCGCAGCTATCGCGAGACGGCTGACGCGCTGGACGTTCCGATCGGCACGGTCATGAGCCGACTTGCCCGGGCACGGGGCAGGATCGCCGAAACGCTTGCCGATCGGCAGGACACGGACAGGGAGACCGGACGATGACGCAGTCCCGCGAAGAACGTCTGGCCGCATGGCTCGATGGCGAACTCACCGCAAGCGAGCGCGCTGCCTTCGAGGCAGAAATTGCCGCCGATCCCGAACTGGCCGCCCTGGCGGAGGAATGGCGCGCGAACGACAGTCTTATCGCCGGCGCTTTTGCGCCCCTGGCCGAGGCTCCGATCGATCCGGCCCTGCTCCACACGCTCGGCCTTGCCGAACCTGCTGCGCCGCTGGCCGCGAATGACAATCCTGTGTGGTGGAAGCGTCATGTCCTGCCGCTTGGCGGCCTGATTGCGGCGAGCCTTGTCGCCGTGCTGGTGGTCTCGCCGCGAAACGGCGATGGGGCGCGCGATCCGCTCTCGCAGGCCCTGGAACGGACTCCTTCGCTCGCGCAGGCAAAGCTGCCCGATGGCCGCAGCATCACGCCGATGCTTACCGCCCGGGCAGCGGACGGGCGCTGGTGCCGCGAATTCGGCGATGGCAGGGAGGTCGCTCTTGCTTGCCGCGATGGCAAGGGCGCCTGGATCGTCGAGGCCAGCGGCAAGGGCTCCGAGCCGGCCGGCGATGCGGGCTTTGCCGTGGCGGCAGGCGCCGACGATACGGTCTTGGACGCCGCGCAGGCGCGCCTCAAGCTGGCCGATCCGGTTGACGCCACGGCCGAGCAGGCGCTGATCGCAGGAAAATGGAGCGGAAAGGAATAGGGCGGCCACTCCAGCAAGTGACCGCCCCGGCGAAGCCGACCCGAAAGGCCCCGCACTAAAAGCTCAGCTGTGCCCTTATCAGGCCGACGTGGTTGGTCACGGGGAGGCCGCCGGTCGGGAAATGCACCCGGTTGTCGGTGTAAGTCGCAAGCAGGCGCAGGTTGGTGCTGATCGTCCAGATCGCACTGGCACTCAGCGCCCGGCCGATGCCTCGGTCGAAGGTTCCATCGGCGAGGTCGAGGCGGCTGTAGCGGGCAGCGATCTCGAATGCGCCTTTGCCCTTGCGCCGGTCCGGCCCGCCGAAAACGCCCGAGGACGCGCTGTATTCATGGCGCTGCCCGGTCACGATCCAACCGATGGACAAGGTCTGCCCGTTGAAGCGGCGATCGTCCAGCAGCGTGCGATCGAGCTTGAGCGCGATGGCCTGTGCCTGCACCAGCACCGGCCCGAGCGAGACTGCTACCTCGCCGTTCCATGCCGTGAGCGTGTCGAGCGAACCGAGAGACCCGCTCGAGATCACGTTGGGCGCGAAGACAGATCCGGGATCGGCGGTGAAGCGCACCCGCTCGGTCGCCGAAAACGTGCGTCGCTCGCCGCCGATGCCAAGGTGCAGCACTGTCTTGCGGGAATGCACCGGCGCAAAGGTCAGCCGTCCCACCATGCCCTTGCCGCGTTCGTTGGTGCGGCCCTCGTCATTGGCGAGCGCATCGGTGAAATAGCCGAAGCTGGCACTCCAGTTCCGCCCGCCGGCCAAGACCGCGCCGCCGAGCCCGAACCCCCCGGTCAGGGCCGAAGCCATCGAACGTTCGGCAAAGGGGGTCACGTTCGAACTTTGCAGGTCTTCCTGCGAGAACGGCACGATCATGTTGCCGCCCTTGATCTCCAGGTTCTTGACCGGCTCGATCGAAGCCCACACGTTTCGCCAGCCGCGGGCACCGGCAAATTCGCGATCGACCCGGAAGCGCAATGCCTTGGCGATCCGGCCGGACAGTTCGATGCGGGCGCGGCGCACGTCGGCGCTGGTGGTGCCGGTGCGTGGAATGTCGGGCTCGTCGAATACGCTGGCGTCGAGATGGAGCCGCCCGCCGAGGTTCAGCTCGAGCGGTCCGGCTTCGAGCGTCAGACCTTTCTCGTCTGCCTTCACCTCCTGCGCGTGAGCAGGCAGGGCAATCAGGGCCATGGCGGGCATGACGCTACGGATGACGGCTTTCATGTTTCGGGTACCTCATGTCTGGCTCGATGCGTGGCGAGCAATTGGAAAGCGAGCGGGACGATGCCGAGATGGACGGCATCGCCGAAGGCGTGGCTCAGGTCCGGGATCACTTGGAGGCTGCCCTGAAAGCCGGCCTTGCGCATTGCGCGATGCCAGCGGCGGGCGCGCTGCAGGCGATGGCTGCCCTGGACATCGTCGATCTCCGGCGAGCGTCGCAAGGCCTTGTCCTGCTGGCGATCGAGAGCGCCGACCACCACGTCGAAGCGTACTCTGGCCAGTGCCGGTCGGTCGATCGGGTGCGGCGCGCCAGCCAGCCCGAGGGGCCATGCGGTCGCGAAATCGGGCATCGTGTACCATCCTGCGGCTGCCGCAACGCAGTGGCGCACGCGCGGAGGGTGGAGCAGGGCATAGCGGTGGGCGAACTGCGCACCGCCGGAAAAGCCGAAGAGATCGACTTGCGAGGCGTCAAAGCCGAAGCGCCCTGCGGCATCGGCGAGGATGCCCGCCAACGCCGCGTCGCACGGCAACGCGCCCGCCTGATCAACGACTTGCTGGTACATGCCGAACGTTCCCCGCTCGAACAGCGGGGCAATCACCGGCACGCCTTCCAGATGGGCGCGTTCGCCGAAGCGCAGGGCAAGCTCTGCCGCATTGCGCGAGATGCCATGCACGACGACAAGCGGGACTGCATCCTTGCGCAGGGTGTCGGGCACGACGGCGTAATACTGGTGCCTTTCGCATGCGGCACTTGTCAGGAATTGCGGCAAGGGCATCGATGTCGTCATGAGTGGGGCAAGGGGAAGCGCGGTCATGGCTGTCCTGCCTCGCTCTGCCTGTTGCGGTTGCGGGGATCGGCGGAGGCGGGCGGAAAATCGACCAGGACGGCAGACGCGGGCCGCCCCGGTCCAGCCCTGCCCGCCCTGCGGATCCGCATCAGGCGGGCAATGCGTCGCCGGGAAATGCGCGCCGGTATCCACAATTCCGCCGCGCGGGCGAGATCGGACAGGGCAAGTCCGGCGGTCCCGACCACCACGATCGTTCCCCCCGGGTGTCCTCCCCCCAGCAGGACGATCAGCAGGATCAGGCTGGTCACCAGGTGCGGCAGGCCGCGCAACATGCCGGTCAACCAGGCACGGCGCAGCGCGGCCCGATTGAGCGCATCGGTGCGCCGCCGCAGCCGCCGCATTTCGGCCCGCTCCCCGAGCGGCTGCGCCCCGGACCCGGCTCGGGCAATCCGCTCGGAGGCAAAGGCCGAAAGCCGCCCTCGCGCCCGTCGCACCTCGCGCACCGCGCGGGACATCGGGCGCAGAAGGATCGCCCCCGCTGTGACGCCGAGGGCCAGCATCGCCCCGATCGCACCCGCCATGCCGGGCGATTGCCCCCCGGCCCAGGCGAGCAGGGCAAGCAGCAGCACCGGCGCCGTCGCCGCGCGGGGCAGGCCGTCGCTCCACCACTGGCGCCGTGCGGAAAGGTCTCCGACGAAAACCTGCAGCATGGCGCCGTGGCGCTGGCTCGCGACCGCAGAGCGGTCTGCGCGCAGGACCCGCCGGAACAGCCTTGCCCGGACCCCGGCCACTTCGCGCCAGCCAATCGCCTCGCACAATCGGCGCCGCAGCACTTCGAGCGCGAAAGTGCAGGCCAGCGCCGCAACCGCGAGGCTAGTTGCAAGGCCGTGATCCGCGCCCTGCCCCGCGTGATGCAACAGGCTCGCACTGCCAAGGGTCGCGCCAGCCTGCGCTGCAGTCACCGCCACCGGTGCCGCCATGCGCAGCCATGTCTCGCGCATGGTCAGGCGACGCACGCGACCTCTCCACTGGCAAAGCAGACCTTTGGAGCGGTGACTGCATCGCGCAGGTCGGCAAGGGTAAGGACGGGCCGAGCCAGTGCCGCCTCGGCCTCGCGCATTGCCAGAGGGGATGCGCTGAGCAGGCCGGAGACGCCGAGCACCCGGTGCCCCGCCTCGATCAGCCAGCGGTGCCCGGCCAGTGCGCCCATCGCATCGCCCGCGGCAAACAGCACGCCATGCAGCACGTCGCGCAGGCGGGAGGCTCGCAGCAGTGCGCCAGTCTCCTCCTGCAACAGACCATCGGCGATCTCGACGACGATCACATCTGGATTGGTCGCCGCGCTGTGCGCTATCAGCGAAAGCGCAACGGCCTCGATCCGGTCCGAGGGCAGGCCGGCAGTCGATGCATGGCCGTGGTCGGTGAAATCGAGCACCGACCGCGCACCGGCATCGAGCATCGTCCACAGATCGCCGCCCGATCCGGTGCCGGTGACCTTTGTCGCCGCAACGGCCAGTCCGGCACGCGACAGGCCATGGATCAGCCCCGCCGCAGCCGTGGTCTTGCCCGCGTTCATCGAAGTGCCGACCACCGCGACGACCGGCGGCAGGGCCGCTTGCGCAGGCAGGCGTGGCAGGGCGAACCGTGGCAGGGCGAACCGTGCCAGGTTCAGCACCTTGCCGCCGCCGTCAGCCAGCAGGCCGATTGGCTCGATGCGCGTTGCGGCGCGGATTTTCGCGTGCCGGCTCAGGACCTTCCCGGCAACGCCACCGCCCGCAACCAGGTCACAGGCCGAAAGATCCCCGGGCACGATCGCCTCGAACTGGTCGGGCGCATAGCGTTGGCCATAGGCGACGATGATCTCGTCACCCTCGTAAAGCTGGGCGCGGCGGCCATGCGGGGATTCCAGCTTCTGGTGCTGGCCAAGCTGGATCACCCGCGCCAGCACGAGATCGCCCGCACGCGGCCGCAGATCGGTCCTCAGGCGGGTCGCAAGCTCCAGATCGACGCGCCGCGTGGTAAACGCGCGCTTGGCCGCCTCCCGGCGGTCCTTGCGCAACGGTCGTCCCTTGCGCAGGACGGGGGCGGCCTGTTCGCCGCCGCCTGCCAGCAAGGTTTCGAGTGTTCGCAGCTCCTGCAGCATCGTCGGCAACCCCTTCCATTCAATCGGGGCGACAACGATGGCTGCCGGCGCTTATTCCCTTCGCGCCGAAATTCTTTTCAGACTGGTCAGTTCAGGCGCCAGCTCAGCGAAAGGCCGCCGGCAAAGTCGGTGCTGCGCGCGTTGAATCCGGTCGATGCGAAGACCTGGAGGCGCAGCTTGCGGGTCAGCCCGAAATTGACCCAGCCCGTAGCCTCGCTGCTCGCGATCCGACCGGGCGTGGCCGATTCCTGCCAGTCGTAGTCGGCACCCAGGATCGTCCCCCCGGCAAAGCGATAGCTGACGCCACCCCCGGCGCCCCAGGTATCGCGCAAGGTCGATCCGGCGGGCTTGCCGAGGAAGCGATAGCGTGCGCCCGCAAACAGGCTGAAGCGCCCGATGTCCTGAACCAGATCGCCATTCACCGTGACATCGGCCTTGCCCGTGCCAAGCCGCTTGGCCCGCGATGCGGTGGGCAACTTCAGGCGGGTGCCAAGATCGAGCCACGTCGACCGGCCAAGCTCGAGCGAGTAGCCCAGCGCCACCGAGGCATCGCCCAGACCGCCGCGGCTGTTGGAGGCAAGGGTGCCCGGCACCGCTGGCGGAATGACTCCGCCGCTGCCGCTGTCGTCATCGCCACCGGAAGAACCCGAACCGCCCGAACCAGAACCGCCCGAGCCGGAGTTGGACCCCGACCCGCTCGAGCCCGATCCCGAAGAGTCGTCGCTCCCGCTGCTGCTGCCACCGTCGTCGCCGGTTGCCCCGAGATCGCCGAAGCCGGCATCGCGCCCCTGCGGCGTGTCGAGAATGCTTCCCGGACCATCGATATGGACCCATGGCACCGAGACACGGATCGAAAAGCCGCCTTTGCGATACTTCAGGGCGACGGGCGCCGAGACGACCTTGGTCGATTGCGTGTCGCCATAATCCCCCTCGGAGTAATTGACGCCCGCGCTGGCACGCCAGACGCCCGGCGCTTCCTCGGCAGTGGCCTTGGCCGGCGCTTCCTGCGCCATGGTTGCCACAGGCAGCAGCAGGCCTGCAGCCGCCATTGCGCCCGCGCCCAACGCTTTCCTCATCTTTGCCCCCTCTCGTTGACCGTGTCGAACCCGACACGGCTGCCACAACGCTCCCGCAGACGCGTTATTCCTTCGTCACGTCCACGAGGCAAGAAGAGGTCGGTCGAATCCGGTCTCTTGTGATGTTGGGCAGGTCGGTCAGGGTTTCTCGCCTACAGCGTCCACAACCGCCTGCCAGCTGACCAGCTTGAAGTTCTGGGCTTGCGGAGCATTGTCGCCGTCCTGGGCCACGAAGAGTCCGCCCGGCCAGTTCGCGCCGAAATCGCCAAGGACCAGTTCTATCCCGTCAGTGTCGCTGGTCGCGCCGAACCGTCCGGCCGAGATCCGGAAGCGTCCGCTGGGCATGCCGGTGGCAAGGTGCAGCAGGACATAGGCATTGTCGCCCTGGCTCGACGCCACCAGCACGCCGCCATCCTTCCCTTGCGGGGCAATCGCCAGACCCTCGACATCGGCCACCAGTCCGGCCTCCTTGCCGACCATGGCGAAAGGCTCGGCCCGCAGCACGGCGGCGCGAACATCGACCCACCAGATGCCGACGTCTTCCTCGGCGACATAGAGCAGGCCCGTCCGGTCATCGACCACGCAGCCTTCCGACTGCGTTGCGAAACGGATCGAGCGCAGGTGCCGCGCCGTGATCGCACCGTCATCCTCCTCCAGCGCGCTTTCCGCCACCGTGCCGTCCTTCAGCACGACATAGGCGCGTGCCAGTTCTCCCGGCGCCTGTGCCTTGCCCATGCAGAAACCATAGGCCTCGGCGGGCGCATGGCCCGCAGCGAGAAAGCTGCGCACGCCAAGGCTGGTCAACTTGCCCGTCGCACCGTCCAGCCGGAACAAGGCGATCTTCGGCTCGGCAACATCGCTGCGGTCGCTCGCCGCCACCAGCACGAAACCGGGGCGCACCTCGCGCAAGTCGACGTTGTTCAGCGCGCCCGCTGCCACGAAATCGCGCACCTTGCCGTCGAGGCCGTAGACATAGAGCCCCGCCTTCTTGTCGGTGCCGAGGATCAGGCTGGCCGCAGGATCGGCGGCGTTGCGCCAGATGGCCGGATCGTCGGCGGCATCGGCATTGCCTGAACCCACCGGCGTGGTCTCACCCGTCGCGACGACATCGACCGCCGGATAGAATGGGCGAGGGTACTCGGCCACGCTGGCGCAGCCTGACAGGAACAGGGCCGGGAGCAATGCTCCCGGTCCTGCCGTGACGAACCTGGTGAGGGCCACCATCAGAAGTTGATCCGCACGCCCGCCGCATAGCGACGGCCGAAGCGCTCGTATTCGATGGTGTAGATCTGGGTGGCGGGCGTCGGCGTGCCGGTTGCGGTCAGCAGGTTGCCCGGCTCCGAATAGCGGCGGCCCGGCTTGTTGAGCAGGTTCGAGGCATCGAAATAGACCTCGAAGTTCTTCGTGATCGCATAGCGCGCCGAGAAGTCCATCTCGTCGTCAGCGGCCCAATAGGTGTCGCCAGCGTCGGTCAGGTCGTCGGCATAGCCATCAAGCCAGGTGCTGCGGCGCTGGTACTGCAGGCGCAGCGAGAGGCCGTACTTCTCGTAATAGGCGCCGAGGTTGTAGACCCAATCGGACGTACCCGGCAGGCGTACCTTGCGGGCAGGGACGTTGCCAACGGCGGGCTTGGTCACTTCGCTGTCGTTCCAGGTCAGGTTGGCGCTGACGCCGAAACCGCCCATGAATTCGGGCAGGCCGAGGCTTTCGGTCCAGGGCTCAAGCTGCAGCTGTGCCGCCACTTCGAAGCCGAAGATGCGCCCGTTGCCGCCGTTGGCGATGCCGCTGAAGGTGTACTGCGAACGGTCCACGCCGTTGCTGTCGAGCACGTTCGAATTGAAGGTGCGGCGCTGCGAATAGAGCACATCCTCGACCTTCTTGTAGAACGCGCCTGCCATCAGGTAGCCCTGCGGACGGACGTACCACTCGAAGTAGGCATCCACGCCATAGGCGCGCTCGGGCTTCACGCCGGGATTGCCGCCGGAGATGGTGAGGTTGGCGTCGTTGACGGTCACGTTCGGGCGGATCTGGTCGTAATCGGCCCGCGCCGCGCCGCTGTTGAACGAAAGCCGCAGCTTCTTGTCCTCGGCGAGGTTGTAGTTGATGTGCAGGCTCGGGAACGCGAGCGTCTGGCTGGCTTCGGCAGTGACAAGGCCCGTCGTCCCGGCGATGTTGGCCTCGGCAATGCCGCGGTTCTTGACGTGCTCGACGCGAACACCGCCGACGATCGAGCCCCAGTCATAGCGCAGCGTGCCCATGGCAAACCCGGCAAAGACCTGCTCGCGCACGTCGTAGATGTTGCCGGTGTTGGGCGTGAAGGTGAAGTTCTCGCGCGCCGCGTCGGTGTACTGGCGCATCTTGTCGGTATCGAAATAGCGGAAGGTGTAGCCCATCGGGATCTTGCCGAGGAACGCCTGATCCAGCGAGAAGTCGTTGTAATTGGTGGGAATGCCGATCCTGGTGAAGTCGCCCGCTGCGGTCAGCGAGATCTGGCTCTCGTCCACCACCTTGGTGCGTTGGTCAAACTGGAAGCCCAGCTTGAAGGTGGCATCGCCGCCGAGGAAGCTCGTGTCCTTGGCCAGCACCAGTCGTCCGGTATAGGCCTTGGTCGTGTCCACCGCATCGAGCACGCGCAGTTCCGCCAGCGGCTTGGTGAAGGTGTCGATGGCGGTCACGGCGGTCCCGGCGGTGTAGCGCGTCGGGCTGGAAAGCTGCACCGTGGTGAACAGCTGCGGCGTGTTGCGCAGCGGATTGGTGAAGTCATAGGCCACGGTCGGGCGCAGGCTGCGGGTCGACGGGCTGTTCCAGCGCGCTTCGCCCACCACCGAACGGTCGTCCTTGGATTCGGTGTAGTTGCCCAGCCAGTTGACCTTCCAGCCTTCGCCGAACTCGTGGGTGCCTTCGAGGGTGTTGGTGAAGATCGACTGGCGGAACGCGCGCAGCGTCGAGCGCTGGTTGATGTCGATGCCGTAGACCGTGCCCTTGAGCGGCGTGTTGCCGATGCAGACATCGGCATAGCCGGTCGTCGTCGGCGTGGTGTTGACGGTCGTCGGGCAGGCGTCCGCGCTGTTCGAAAGGTCGCCCTGACGGTCGTCGAGGTCGAAGATGTAGTTGTCGCGCGCCTCGTCGTCGGTGAAGATCGTATAGACCGAACGCAGCGAGATCGTGTTCTGGCTGTCGGGCTTCCAGTCGAGGCGGCCCGAGACCGACCAGTTGCGGCGGCGCAGGCGATAGAGCTTGTTCTCGGTCTCGCGCGCCCAGAAGCGCGTGCCATTGCCGGGACGCTGGTCTTGGCTGACGCGCTCCCAGTCGATCTCGAAGTTGTCGGTGATCATGTTGCGTTCGAAGAAGCTGCCCGAAAGCAGCACGCCGATCTCGCCGTCGCCCGCCTTGAAACGGTCCGACACGACGAGCGAACCTTCGTACTCGCGCCGGTCGCCCAGTTCGGCATAGCCGATCCCGGCCTTGCCCTGCACGTGGAGGCCGCTGAAATCGAAGGCCGAGCGCGTGATGACGTTGACGTTGCCCGATACGGTCTCGCCCGGCATGTCCGGCGTTACCGCCTTGGATACGACAACCTGCTTGGCGATGGCCGAGGGGATCGAGTCGAACCGCGCATCGCGGCCTTCGGGGCTGACGACGTTGATCCCGTCGAAGCTCAGCGTCGTCCAGTAGTTCGGCGCACCGCGAAGCGAGATGTAGCGCGCCTGGCCCTGGTCGCGCTCGATGGCGACGCCGGGCAGGCGGCTGGTGGCCTGCGCGATGTTCTGATCGGGCAGGCGGCCGACGCCGTCTGAAGACAGCACCGTCACCAGCGAATCCGACTTCTTCTGCACGTCGAGCGCGGCGGCTTCGGACTCCGCAATGGGCCGCTCGCCCGTCACCACGATCGGCGCTTCGGCGTTCTCTTCGGCGGTGAGGTCTTCGGCGAAGGCAGGTGTGGCAGCGAGTGTCGCAACCGAACCCAGCAGCAGCGCACGGAAAACGGTGCGGCAGCTTGCCGCGTGAATCGCAAATGACATGGTAGCCCCCTGAATTGCTTGGCTGAGGAGGCCCCTAGGCACCACGTTTGACGGTCGGACGACAGTTTGGAGACAGACCGATGAATAGGTTTCAGGTGACCGTCATATTTGCAGAAAGGGCGTGTTTTTCGTCGCTTGGCAACAAAACGTCACGAAAAATTCAGGCCGGGGCGAGCCCCAGATGCTGCAGCAGATCGCGCAAGTCCCGCGCCGCCCCGTCGCCGACAAGGTGCGGCTCCGCGCTTTCGATCACGATAGTGCCGTTCCTCGGTCGCAACCGCACTTGTGCCAGCGCGCCTGCCGCGCCCGCGCTCAGCCTCCGGCACAGCCGCGCCGCATGGCCCAGCGTCCGCGCCTCGAACAACAGGTCCTGTGAGGCAAGGGCGCTCCACGGCAGCGGCCCCGCGCCGTTCTTGCCGAGGCACGCGCGCAAGGCACTGGCCAGCACCGCGCGGCCCGCGTTGTCCACGCCGACCCAGCGCTTCTGCAGGCCCCATTCCACCGGCAACTCCCGCCGCAGGTTCGGTTCGACCCGACCGGCGGCAAGGCACAGCATCACCGCCGCGCGCCCGACCGGGGTTGCCGCCAGCGGCGCAACCTCGCGCAGCGCCGCCACCGTCGCCTCGACCAGCGCCGCATCGACGCCCATCGGTCCCACGAAAGCGCCAACGCCCGCCAGCAGCGGGTCCTCGCGCTGCACCGCGTCGGGCAGCGATCCGAACAGCACTCCCTCGCGCAGACCCCATGACGAGAACACGATGCCCTTGGGATCCAGCTTCTGCAGCAGCACCGCCAGCAGCGCCGCCGCATCGGGAATGCTGGTGGCCCGGCTCGCCGAAACTCCGTCGATCTGCTGCACCGCCTGCCCCCGCCGCGCAAACCGCTTGGCGAGCTCCAGCGCCTTGCCCGCGTCCAGCGCAAAGCCGTGCGTGTCGTCGAGCGGCCAGTCCAGCTGCACCATCATCGCCCGCCCCAGCGCGCGCATCGATCCGCCGACAAGGTAGAGCGTCGCTTCCGGCTCTGCCACCCAGTCAGCCCCGGCCAGCATCTTGCTGATCTCGCGCACGAACACCCGGTCGCCCCGCGCCCGCAGCGGTGGCAGGCGCAGCGAGCCCAGCGGCAGGCTCACCCCGTGGCTCGTCCCGCCATCGGCAATGTCGACCAGCTCGAGGCTGCCGCCGCCCAGGTCCCCGACGATCCCAGATGCCCCCGGAAAAGCGCCCAGCACGCCCGTCGCACTGGTCTCCGCTTCCTCCACGCCCGAAAGCAGGCGCGGCTCGAAGCCGATCTCGCGAATCTTCGCCAGGAACTCCGGCCCGTTCTCGGCATCACGCGCCGCCGCCGTCGCCACCACGTCCACGCGCGGCACTTGCGCCAGATCGAGCAGCGCCTTGTAGCGCCGCAGAGCGCTCAGCACGCTGTCCACTGCCTTGTCGGAAAGCCTGCCGGTCTCGGCCACATGCTTGCCCAGCTTGGCCGTCACCTTCTCGTTGAGCAGCGTCACCGGCGCGCGCGGCGGCCCGCCGTAGACCACAAGGCGGACGGTGTTCGAACCGATGTCGATGATCGCGCGCGATCGCGCCCATTCGTAGATGGTGGGTTGAGCCTTCACTCAGCCACGGTTAGCCGCCCCGCGCCGCAACGCAAGCTTTGGAACCTTCCTGCCCTTGGAAAGCGCCGCCCCGCGCCCGGAAAGCGACGGGTTGGTCATGAAATAGCCGTGGAGGTTGAACGAAGGCTCACCCTTCTCGAACCGCTCATACTCGCCGTCCGGCCCCAGTTCCCAGCTCTGTTCGGTATCCAGCAGGTTGGCCAGCATCACTTGGTCGAGCACCTGGTCATGCACCGTCGGGTTCTTCACCGGCACCAGCACTTCCACGCGGCGCCCCATGTTGCGGCTCATCCCGTCGGCCGAGGAGATGAACACCCGCGCCCGCTTGTTGGGCAGGTTCGCGCCGTTGCCGAAGGCCCAGATGCGGCTGTGCTCGAGGAACCGCCCGATGATCGACTTCACCTCGATCGTCTCCGAAAGCCCCGGCACGCCCGGCTTGAGGCAACAGATCCCGCGCACCACCAGACGGATCTCCACGCCCGCCATGCTGGCCAGATAGAGCCGGTCGATCAGGTCGGGATCGGTCAACTGGTTGAGTTTGGCCCAGATCATCGCCGGACGCCCCTTGCGCGCCAGCATGACCTCGCGCTCGATGCATTCGTAAAGCCACTCGCGCAGGTTGATCGGGCTGATCGCCAGCAGTTCGGTGTGCTTGGGCTCGACATAGCCGGTCACGAAATTGAACAGCTGTCCGGCATCGCGGCCCATGCGCGGATCGGCAGTGAAGAACGACAGGTCGGTATAGATGCGCGCCGTCACCGGATGGTAATTGCCAGTGCCGAAGTGGCAGTAGGTGCGATACCCGCCACCTTCGCGCCGCACCACCATGCTCACCTTGGCATGGGTCTTCCAGTCGACGAAGCCGTAGATCACCTGGACGCCCGCGCGTTCCAGCTGCGCGGCCCACATCAGGTTCTGCTCCTCGTCGAAGCGCGCCTTCAGCTCGACCACCGCCGTGACAGACTTGCCCGCCTCCGCCGCCGCAATCAGCGCTGCGATCACCGCCGATTGCTTGCCCGCGCGATAGAGCGTCTGCTTGATCGCGACCACGTCGGGATCGGCCGCCGCCTGCCGCAGGAAGTCGATCACCACCTCGAAGCTCTCGTACGGGTGATGGATCACCAGATCCTTCTCGCGAATGGCGGAGAAGCAATCGCCGTCATGCTCGAGAATGCGTTCGGGATAGCGCGGATTGTAGGGATCGAACTTCAGGTCCTGCCGGTCCTCGTCGATCACCGCAGAAAGCCCGCTGATCGCCAGCAGGCCGCGGCTCTTGATCACCAAGGCATGGTCCAGACGCAACTGCTCGCGCAGCAGCTTCTCGGCATCGGCGTCGAAATTCTCCTGCAGGTGCAGCAGGATGACCTTGCCGCGCCGCCGCCGCTGGATCGCCGTGCGGAAGTAGCGCACGAGGTCCTCGGCATCTTCCTCGATCTCGATGTCGCTGTCGCGCAGCACGCGGAAGGTGCCGTGACCAAGGATCCTGAAGCCCGGAAACAGCATCGTGGCATGGCGCCGCACCAGTTCCTCGATCCCCACCCACGAAGCTCGCCTGCCGCCGGCCGCCCCCGGCAGACGCACGAAGCGTGGCAAGGCAGGCGGGATCAGGATCATTTCCGTCACGCCCGCGCCATCGGCCATGCGCTGCAACTGGAACAGGATGCCGGTGCCCTGATTGGCGATGAACGGGAACGGGTGGGCCGGGTCGATCGCCTGCGGCGTCAGCACCGGAACGACGTGCTCCTCGAAATAGTCGCGCAGCCATTCGGCCTCGCCCTTGTTCAGGGCATCGTTGTCGATGATGCGGATTCCGGCCTCGGCCAGTTCGTCCTTCAGCCCCGCCAGCACGTCCTGCTGCGCATCGATCAGGTCCTTCACCGCATCCAGCAGCGCGCCCAGCTGCTGCTGCGGCGTCTTCCCGTCGATCGAAAGCTCGTCGATCTGGCGGCGCACCTGCGCGGCAATCCCCGCCACGCGCACCATCATGAACTCGTCAAGGTTGCTGCCGCTGATCGAAAGGAAGCGCAGCCGCTCCAGCAGCGGATAGTCCGGGTTTACCGCCTCGGCCAGCACGCGCCGGTTGAATGCCAGCCAGCTCAGCTCGCGATTGAAGAACCGCTCCTGCACTGGCGGCAAGCCTTCGATCTGCACGCTGCTTTCCCCTGCCGACATCGCCAAAGCCATTGCGCATCCTGCGTTACAGTCGCGTGACAGTCAGGTTCCGGATGATTGCTGTCAATCGTTCGTCAAAGATATGTCTCTGATCTGACCGCGAATCTCCATCATCCTGCAACAGCGCGCGCCTAGCAGGCCCTCGCCACACCGATGTGGTCTATGAGGGAAATTCACCATGCGTATCGTCGCCGTGCTGCTTGCCAGCACTTCGCTCATCGCTGCTCCTGCCTTTGCCGCGGAAGAAGCCGCGCCTGCTGCCGAGACCGCCGCCCCCGCTGACTCCGCAACTGCGGAAATCGTCGTGCTCGGCACCGGCCAGACCCGCCAGGTCCAGGAGCTGTCGACGCAGGAGCTCACCATCCTCGCCTCGGGCACCAGCCCCTTGAAGGCGATCGAGAAGCTCCCTTCGGTCAACTTCCAGTCGGCCGACGCGTTCGGCAACTATGAATGGTCGACCCGCGTCACCATTCGCGGCTTCAACCAGAACCAGTTGGGCTTCAATCTCGACGGCATTCCGCTCGGCGACATGTCCTACGGCAACGCCAACGGCCTGCACATCAGCCGTGCGATCAGCCCCGAGAACATCGGCGTCACCCGCGTCAGCCAGGGTTCGGGTTCGATCACCACGCAGTCGACCAACAACCTCGGCGGCACGCTCGAATTCTTCTCGATCGACCCCAAGGACGTACTCGGCGCGGACCTGAGCGGTTCCTATGGTTCGGAACAGACCTATCGCGGCTTCGTGCGCCTCGCCTTCGGCAGCGCCGACGGCTTCCGCGCCTTCGGCTCGCTGCAGTATCAGGACGGCAAGAAGTGGAAGGGCGATGGCAAGCAGCGCACCCTGATGCTCAACGCCAAGGCCGTGATGCCCTTGGGCGGTGCCACGCTCGACGGCTACATCAGCTACTCCGACCGCGCCGAGCAGGACTATCAGGATCTCAGCCTCGAACAGATCGGTCGCCTCGGCTATGACTGGGACAACTTCGGCCCCTCGCGCTATGCCGATGCGATCAAGGTGGCCGACATCGCCGCCAATCGTGGCGATACCGGCACCACGCCGCTCAACCCCGCCGCCGGCACCACCTATCCTTCGCCGATCACCAGCGCCGACGATGCCTATTACGATGCTTCGGGCCTGCGCAAGGACACGCTCGGCGCCATCGGTCTGACCGCGCCGCTGGGCGACAGGCTGACCTTCAAGGTCAAGGGTTACTACCACGAGAACGACGGGCAGGGCACGTGGGGTTCGCCTTACGTCAACAGCCCCTCGGGCGTACCGATGGCGCTGCGCACCACCGAATACGATATCAAGCGCAAGGGCGTGTTCGCTTCTCTCGCCGCTGATCTCGGCATGAACAAGTTCACCGTCGGCGGCTGGTACGAAAACAACGACTTCATCCAGTCGCGCCGCTTCTACGCCTACGAAAGCCGCGCCAATGCCGGGCGCGATCACCTGAAGTTCCAGGAAGGCCCGTTCTTCACGCAGTGGTCGATCGGTTTCGAGACCGACACCATCCAGTACTACGTCACCGACGATATCGACCTTGGCGATCTCAAGCTGAACCTCGGCTGGAAGGGCTTCTCGGTCGACACCACCTCCAAGGCCAAGGTCAACCTCAGCGGCCTCGCCACCGGGCAGATCAAGGTCGAGGACTGGTTCCAGCCCCACGCCGGCCTCAACTACAAGCTGGGCAACGGCCTCGAAGCCTTCGCCGGCTTCACTCAGGTCACCCGCGCCTATCAGGCCTCGGCCACCAGCGGTCCGTTCTCGACATCGCAGGCCGGGTTCAACGCGATCAAGGACACGCTCAAGCCCGAAAGCTCGGACACCTACGAAGCGGGCCTGCGCTACAACTCGGGCGTGATCAACGCGTCGCTCGCGGGTTACTACGTCAACTTCCGCGACCGGTTGCTGGTGATCCCCACCTCGGTCGGGATCGTCGGCTCGGCCAACGTGCTGCAGAACGTGGGCAACGTCCGCGCGCTTGGGCTTGAAGCGGCGGTGGACGTCAAGCTGCCCGGCGGTTTCGGCGCCTTTGCGTCGTACAGCTACAACGACACCACCTACCGCGATGACGTGGTGATCACCGCAGGCGGCACCACCACGATCCGCGCCACCAAGGGCAAGACCGTGGTCGATACCCCCAAGCACCTGTTGCGCGGCGAACTGTCCTATGACAGCACCACCGTGTTCGGCCGCGTGGGCGTCAACTACATGTCGAAGCGCTACTTCACCTACCTCAACGACAAGTCGGTGCCCGGCCGCGCACTGGTCGATGCCACCATCGGCTATCGTCTCGACATCGGCCAGCGCCAGCCGATCGAGCTTCAGCTCAACGCCGTGAACCTGTTCGACAAGCGCTATGTCGCCACGATCGGGTCCAACGGCTTCGGCTTCAGCGGTGACAACCAGACCCTGCTTGCGGGCGCGCCGCGTCAGGTCTTCGTCTCGCTCAAGGCAGGCTTCTGATGATGCGGGGCCTTGCTCCCGCAAAGGCCCTGATTGCGGGCGTCGTGCTGCTTGGCAGCACGGCGCCCGTCGTCGCAAGGGCCGAACCCGTGCTGCTCATCTCCATCGACGGCCTGCGCCCCGGCGACGTGCTCGAAGCGGACAAGCGTGGCCTGAAGGTGCCCAACCTGCGCCGGTTCCTAAAGGAAGGCGCCTATGCCACGGGCGTCATGGGCAATCTTCCCACTGTCACTTATCCCAGCCACACCACGCTGATCACCGGCGTCGCTCCGGCACGGCACGGCATCGTCAGCAACACCACCTTCGATCCCCGCCAAGTCAACTACGGCGGCTGGTACTGGTACGCGCAGGACATCACCGCGCCGACGCTGTGGGATGCCGCGAAGGCAGCGGGCCTGACCACGGGCAACGTCCACTGGCCAGTCAGCGTCGGCGTCAAATCGCTCACCTGGAACATGCCGCAGATCTGGCGCTCGGGCCATGCTGACGACCGCAAGCTGATCCGCGCGCTCGCCACCGAAGGCCTCTACGACGCGCTCGAACACGATTGCGGCGCCTATGCCGATGGCATCAATGAAGGCGTCGATGCCGACGAGAACCGCGCGAAGTTCGCGGTGCGCCTGATCGAGACGAGGAAGCCCGATTTCCTCACCGTCTACCTCGCCGCGCTCGACCACGAAGAGCACCTCCACGGCCCCGGCAGCGCCGAAGCCAATGCCGTGCTCGAACGTCTCGACGCTGCGGTCGGCAAGCTGGTCGCAGCCGAACTGGCCTCGCGTCCCGACGCCACCATCGCGCTGGTCAGCGACCACGGCTTCGTCGCCACCGACACCGAAGTGAACCTCTTCCGCCCCTTCATCGACGCTGGCCTGATCAAGCTCGGCGCCGACGGCAAGGTCAGCTCGTGGGACGCGATGCCCTGGCCCTCGGGCGGCTCCATCGCCGTCGTCCTCGCCCGGCCTCACGACGCGGCGCTCACCGGCATGGTCGGCGCGCTGCTGGAGAAGCTTGCCGCCGATCCCTCGGCGAAGATCGCCAAGGTCATCGGCAAGGCGGAAATCGCCAGGCTCGGCGGCAACCCGCAGGCCAGCTTCTATGTCGATCTCAAGCCGGGCGCTCTGGCGGGGAACTTCGCCGCCGACGCACCGCTTGCCAGGCCTTCGCGCTACAAGGGCATGCACGGCTACTTTCCCGCCCTGCCCGAGATGCGCTCGACCTTCCTCGTGATGGGCAAGGGCGTAGCCAAGGGACGCAATCTGGGCGAGATCGACATGCGTTCGATCGCTCCCACGCTTGCCAGAGTGATGGGGACGAAGTTGCCCGATGCGCAAAGTTCGGCGCTGACGATCGGCGAGTGATCCTTGCCCTCCCGTCTCCGGGGCGAGTTGCGGCTCTGCCCCGGAGAGTTGCGGGGGAGTTATGGGGGAGTCCGGGGGGAGTTGCCCTGGAGTTCGCGAGAGTTGGATTTGGGTGCAATTGGCCCGCATATTGCCGGTTTTTGACGAAATCAGAATGCGTTGGCCCGACTCAGCCGGTTGGTAGCAAGGGTTTTGCGCGCATTCCCGCACACAAATGGCAAACCATGAAACGCGGCCTCTTTCGCACGATCGACAGCTTCCTGGGCGAATGCGCCCGCGTCCACGAGGACGCCGGCGACGCCTTCCCCTACCTCCGCCCGGACCTCTATCGTCGGCTCGGATTTACCCCGGATTACGAGGACTTGCCCTTCCGGGCGTCGGCCCCCTCGGGCGAGGAACGTGTGGATCAAATGGCCGGAATGCGGCTCAGCCAGCCGGCCACTGCGAGAGAATCGTCGCAGCATTAAAGTAATCGCGCCAATAGGTTATCTGCCTATCGCGAACTTCGAAAACGCCGGTGACGGGCAGTTCCACCCAGCGATCCGCCAGCTTGTGTCGGTCGAGGCGCTCGGTGAAGACGACCGCTCCCGATTGGGCCGCGCGCAGTACCCGAAACTCGTTTTCGAGCGTCGGGGCGAAGAAGGGTTGAAGCACGGCGCGGATGCCGGCCGGGCCGGTAACGGTGCCGATCGGCGGTGGATTGGTGTACTCGCAATCGTCGGCAACCAGCATCACTGCGCGATCATAATCGAGCGTTTCCATGGCCTTGAGGAACGCCATGACAGTTCTGGTTGCGTCAGCAGCATCTTCGCTCATGGACAAGCCTCTGCTCCGGAAATCCGATTCTCAAGGTTTCAGGCGCCTTTCGTCTGCGCGCCAAGCAGCAGGACTTTCACGTCGCCTCGCGCCGCCACGCTGGCCAGCAGCAGATAGAGCGACACCCCGATCATCCCGGCGGACACCATCAGCACGGCGATCGGCACCCCGATCGCGGACATGCCGTGGCGCCACGCGATCCAGATTGCGGTGAGGATGAGGAATCCTGCGAGGTCGAGGCTGAACTGGCCTTCCCATCCGAAGCGGGCCACTGCAGCGCTGAAAGGTGAGAGGAAATCCAGGCCATGACCGGCAACGACCATGACGGTGTAGGCCACCATCAGCGAGAGCCAAAGCAGCAGAAACGCACGCAATGCGACCACAATGTTGCTCCTCTTGCCCAATCCCGCGTAGCAGGGCGGTGAAGGTTTGCGCGGCCGGGATTGCTGCACGCGAGATTCTGTAGCACTCGCTACAGACTAGCAGGATGTAGCAGGTGCTACAAGAGGTGGGATGAGCGTCAGGGAAGAACAGCGCGAGAAGGTGGTGAACCTGCTTGCCGGTCATCTGCTCGAAACGGGCTTGTCGCAGACCAGCCTGCGGCAATTGGCGAGCGCGGCCGGGGTGAGCGACAGGATGCTGCTCTACTACTTCCCCGACAAGGCTGCCGTGCTGTCGGCCGCGATCGAGCGCGTAGCGGCGAGCCTTGCCGGCGCGCTCGCCGAGCTAGTGCCCGAAGGCACAACCTTGCCGCCGCACACGCTTCTGGCGCAGCTGTCACGGTTGACGATGCGCGAGGACATGCGACCGGTGTTCAGGGTCTGGGTCGAGATTGTCGCGGCGGCGCGGCAGGAGGAACCCTACACCACGCTTGCCGCCACGATCATCGCCGGATTTCGCGATTGGATCGTCGCGCGGCTCGATATGGCCGATGGAGCTGACCGCGATGCCACGGCTATGGCGATCCTTGCCTTCGTTGACGGGCTGGCGCTTGTCGAAATCTGTTGTGGCATGGATGCCGCCAAGGGAGCGGCAAATGCAGTCGAGAACCTGTTGAACCACTAGGGCAGCGCGCCGGGCGGCACGATTTCCGAACTGGATCAGTCGCGAGGCATCCCGATCGCGGCACGCCAGGCGACAAGACGCTCGCCCCGCTCGACCTCGCCCATGCGCGGCTCGAACACGTCTGTGCGCGATACGAAGCTGCGAGCGGCGTTGAGGTCGGGGAACAAGTCGGCACCGATGGCAGCGAGGATGGCGGCGCCGCGGGCAGTGGTTTCGACATCGGTGGGCCTCTCGCAGCGCAAGCCGAGGACGTTGGCGATGTCCTGGGCCAGCCAGTCGTTGGCGCTCATGCCGCCGTCGAGGCGCAGCACTTCCCATCCCGCACCGTCGGCCGCGTAGGCGCGGGCGAGGTCGTGGAAGACGTGGGCGATGGATTCGAGGGCAGCGCGGGCGATGTGGGCGCGGCTGGCGGCGAAGGTCAGGCCGGTCACGCTGGCGCGGGCTTCAGGCTGCCAGTAGGGCGCGCCCAGCCCTGAGAGCGCGGGGACGAAGACGACGCCGGCGCTGTCTGGCACCGAGCGGGCCAGCGTCTCGCTTTCGGCGGAGCTTGACAGCATGCCGAGGCTGTCGCGCAGCCACTTGATCACGCTGCCAGCGGCAAAGACCGAGCCTTCGAGCGCGTAGGTCCGCACGCCGTCCAGCTCGCACAGCACGGTGCCGAGCAGGCGGTGCGTGGAAAGTGGCGGGGTGATGCCCATGTTCGAGAGGATGAATGCGCCGGTGCCGAGAGTGGCCTTGGCCTCGCCTTTGGCAAAACAGCCTTGGCCGATAGTCGCGGCCTGCTGGTCTCCGGCAAGGCCGGTGATGGCAATGGGTGCGCCGAACATGTCCGGCAGGGTGCGCCCGAACGCGCCCGCACTGGGGACGACTTCGGGGAGCGCGGAGCGGGGCACGCCGAACAGGTCACACAGGCCGTCGTCCCACGTGCTGCCGACGAGCGGGAAGAGTGAGGTGCGGCTGGCGTTGGACACGTCGGAGATGTGCAGGCCCCCGGTCAGCTTCCACACCAGCCAGCTTTCGACCGTGCCGAAGGCGAGGCGGTCACCGAGCGCGGCGGCTTCCGGCACATTGCGCAAGATCCACGCCATCTTGCTGGCGGAGAAATAAGGATCGAGCAGGAGGCCGGTGGTCTTCTGGATCGCGGCTTCGTGGCCGGCATCACGAAGAGCGCGGCACTGTTCGTCGGTGCGGCGGTCCTGCCAGACGATGGCGCGAGTCACGGGATCGCCGCTCTGACGGTCCCACGCGACGACGGTCTCGCGCTGGTTGGTCACGCCGATGCCGGCGATGCGCGAAGGACCGCCGGCGCGTTCGACCATGGCGCGGGCGCAGCGCAGGGTGCGCTCCCAGATCTCGGCGGCGTCATGTTCGACGAGGCCGGGGGAGGGGTAGTATTGGGTCAGTTCCTCCTGGGCGATGGCGAGGACGTCACCGGCTGCGGAATAGAGGATCACGCGGGTAGAGGTCGTGCCTTCGTCCAGCACGAGGATGCAGAGGTCATCGCTCATTTCGCGGCATTCTCCCCCATGAAGCGGCGCAGGTTTTCCTGCTGCTCTGCCGACAGGCGCAGGCCAAGCTTGGTGCGCCGCCACAAGACGTCTTCAGCCTCGACCGCCCATTCGCGCGTCATCAGGTACTGAACCTCGCGCGCGGTCAAGCCGTGGCCGAAGTGCTGCCCACAATCCTGCAACCCTTGCGCATCGCCGAGAACCTGAGGCGCGAGCGTGCCGTAGGCATGGATCAGGCGTTCGGCCCAGGAGTGTTCGAGGAAGGGATAGCGGGCCTGCAGATCGGCGATCTGGCGGTCCACTTCGGTCACGCCGAAATCGCCGCCGGGGAGCGGTTTGCTGTCGGTCCAGGGTTCACCGGACAGGGCCGGGACGCGGGTGGCCATGCGGTCCACCGCCTCTTCCGACAGGGTGCGGAAGGTGGTGATCTTGCCGCCGAAGACCGAGAGGATCGGGGCGCCTTCTTCCTCGGGGCTGAGTTCGAAGCGGTAGCCGCGCGTTGCCGCCTCGGGCTTGCCGGAACCGTCATCGACCAGCGGACGCACGCCCGAATAGGTCCACACCACCTCCTCGGGCCGCACCGGCCTGGCGAAGAAGCGGCTGGCGCCTTCGCAGAGGTAGGCGATCTCCTCGGCGCTGGCGACGATGGGATTGCCGGGAATGTGGTCGCGGTCGGTCGTGCCGATCAGGGTGAAGTCGTGCTCGTAGGGGATGGCGAAGAAGATGCGGCCATCGGGGAGCTGGAAGAAGTAGGGGTGGGGGTGGTCGAACAGTTTGGGCACGACGATGTGCGAGCCCCGCACGAGGCGGATCGACTGGGTGTGCTGCTCGCCGCTCCTGTCGAGGATCGAGAGGACTGACGGCCCCGCCGCATTGATCACAGAGCTGGCGCGGAAAGGCCCAAGCGGTGTGTCGATCCGCCACACCTCGCCCTCGCGTTCCAGCGCTTCGACCGGGCAGCGGGTGCGGACATCGGCGCCCTTGTCCGCCGCATCGCGGGCATTGAGCACGACGAGGCGGGCATCATCGACCCAGCCATCGGAATAGACGAAGCCGTGGACGAATTCCGGCTTCAGCGGCTTGCCCGCGGGGTGGCGATCGAGCCGGATGGTCTCGGTGGCGGGCAGGAGCTTGCGCTTGCCGAGGTGGTCGTAGAGGAACAGGCCGAGGCGCAGCAGCCAGCGCGGGCGCAGGCCTTGCACCCATGGCAGCACGAAGCGCATCGGCCAGATGATGTGGGGGGCAATCGCCCAGAGCTTCTCGCGCTCGCCCAGCGCCTCGCGGACGAGGCCGAATTCGTAGTGTTCGAGATAGCGCAGGCCGCCATGGATCAGCTTGCTGGAATTGGACGAGGTGCCGCTGGCAAGGTCGCGCGCTTCGAGGAGCAGGACGGAGGCGCCGCGCCCTGCCGCATCGCGCGCTATGCCGGTGCCGTTGACGCCGCCGCCGATGACGGCGACGTCGAAGATCCTGTCCTGCTTCAAGGGAGACGCTCGCCCCGCGCCGCGACGAGCACGGCGTACCACTCCGCTCGTGTCCAGCGCACGGTGAGCGCGGCAGCGCCCTCGGCAATGCGCGCTGCCTTCTGCGAGCCGATGATCGGGACGATTCCCGCCGGGTGCGCCATCAGCCACGAATAGGCGGCGACGGCGCGCGAGACGCCCTGCGCGTCGGCCACGGTATCGAGCGCAGAGGCCACGGCCATTTCGCGCTCGGTCTTGGGCCCCGCCAGGCGTCCGCCACCGAGCGGCGACCAGGCCATCGGGGTCAGGCCAAGCTGCATTGCCTGATCGAGTTCGCCGTTCTCGAAGCAGTCGATCCGCAAGGGGCTGATCTCGGGCTGGGTGGTTGCCAGCTTCTCGCCGAGGAAGTGGTTGAGCGCGGCGATCTGGTGGGTGGTGAAGTTGGACACGCCCAGTGCGCGGACCTTGCCCGAGGCCACTGCATCGTCGAGCACGCGGGCGGTCTCGTGCGGGTGGGCGAGGACATCTGGGCGGTGGATCTGCCACAGGTCGATCACGTCGGTCTGCAAGCGGCGCAGCGAATCCTCGATGGCCTTGCGCAGGTAATCCGGGTTTTGGTCATAGGGTAGCGGGGGGAGAATGCCGCCCTTGGTGGCCAGGACCATGCGTGTGCGCAGGGCCGGTTCTGCCGCCAGCACTTCACCGAGCAGCACCTCGGCATCGCCGAATCCGCCATTGCCGTCAAAGCCATAGATGTCGGCGGTGTCGAGGAAGGTGATTCCGGCATCCAGCGCTGCGTGGACCAGCTTTGCCGCATCGGCAGCGCTGCGTCCGTCCTCGGCAAGGCGCCACATCCCCCAGGCAATCGGCGACACGGCAATGCCGGAAGCCCCAAGTGGACGGAAGGCAGGTGGCAAATGCAATTCGCTCATGAAACAGTCCTGTGTGGCGGCGCGACCGATGTGCGCTCGGCGAATGTATAGGGCAGGCGGCGGTACCCGAACAGGCGATCGTCCGCAGCCTTGCGGTCAGGGTGGGCATTGTTGCGCCGAGGTGCAAAAACCGGAGTGACGGGGCAAGGTCGAGCGCGCTAGTGTCGCGTCGTTCGTAGTTTGCCCGGACGGCAGAATCGAAGCCAGCTTGACCTGAAAGATGAGAAATCCGATGCTCCGAAGCAGTGTATCACTTGCAATAGCCGTCTCCTCCATTGCCGTTTCCTCCGCGCATGCCCAGCAGGCGCGTGCGGTTGACATGAAGGCTGCCGACGCCCGCGCCGCCGCGACGGTCAAGCAGATGACGGCCGACGAGAAGGTCGTGTTGACGCATGGCATCATGCCGCTGCCGCTGGGCGGGCCGACGCCGCCGATGCCGGCAGATGCGATTGCCGGTGCCGGGTACATTCCGGGCATCGAACGTCTGGGTATCCCTGCGCTCAAGGAAACCGACGCAAGCCTCGGTGTTTCCTACGTTATGGGTATTCGTCGCGATTTTTCGACAGCGCTGCCATCGGGCGTTGCGCAGGCGGCTTCGTGGAACCCCGACCTGATGTATCGCGGTGGCGCGATGATCGGATCGGAAGCGCGGGCCAAGGGCTTCAACGTGCTTCTGGCGGGCGGCGTCAACCTCATGCGCGATCCGCGCAACGGCCGCACTTTCGAATATCTTGCCGAAGATCCGCTGCTTTCGGGCATGCTGGTGGGCGCGGCGATCCGTGGTGTCCAGTCGAACAACATCATCTCGACGATCAAGCATTTCGCGCTGAACGGGCAGGAGACCGGGCGCAAGTACGTCGACGTCAAGATCAGCGAGAGCGCCGCGCGCGAGAGCGACCTGCTCGCTTTCAAGATCGGCATCGAACAGGGGCAGCCCGGCTCGGTGATGTGCGCCTACAACCGCGTCTGGGGTGAGCAGGCCTGCGCCAGCGACTGGCTGCTCAACAAGGTGCTGAAGCAATCGTGGGGCTACAAGGGCTTCGTGATGTCGGACTGGGGCGCGGTGCCGAACATCGAGGCGGCGCTGAAAGGACTCGACCAGCAGTCGGGCGAGCAGCTCGATCCCGGCGTGTTCTTTGGCGACAAGCTCAAGGACAAGGCCGCCAGCGACCCGACGTGGAAGGCGCGGCTCGATGACATGAACCGTCGCGTGCTGACGGCGATCTATGCGTCGGGTCTCGACAAGAATCCGGCCAAGCCGGGCGGCAAGATCGATTTTGCCGCCAACGGCATGGTGGCCGAGGAAGTGGCCAAGCAAGGCATTGTCCTGCTCAAGAACAACAGCGCACTGCCGCTGGCCAAGAGCGCGAAGTCCATCGCGATCATCGGGGGCTATGCCGATGGTGCCGTGCTTTCTGGCGCTGGCTCCAGCCAGGTGCACGGCGAGGGCGGCCCTGCCGTAGTTCGTCCGGTCGGTGGCAAGGGCGTCTGGGCCGGCTTCATCGCCCAGCAGTACCATCGCTCAAGCCCGATGGACGCGATCCAGGCGCTGGCCAAGGATGCCAAGGTCACCTTCCGCGACGGTCGCTACATCGCCGATGCAGTGGAGAAGGCCAAGCAATCCGAAGTTGCCATCGTCTTTGCCACGCAATGGCAGACTGAAGGTCTCGACGTGCCTGATCTCTCGCTGCCCGATGGTCAGGACGAACTGATCGCCGCGGTGGCTGCGGCAAATCCCAACACGATCGTCGTGCTCGAAACCGGCGGGCCGGTGAAGATGCCGTGGCTGGACAAGGTCGCTGGCGTGGTCGAGGCCTGGTATCCCGGCGCGCGTGGCGGGCCCGCTATCGCTTCGGTGCTGTTCGGCGATACCAACCCTTCGGGCCGCCTGCCGCTGACCTTCCCGGCCAGCGAGGCGCAACTGCCGCGGCCCAAGCTTGATGGCAGCGACTGGGTCGAGCCGGACTTCTCGGGCGGGCCCAGCTCGGGCAGCGACAAGCTCACGGCTGACTACGACATCGAGGGTTCGGATGTCGGCTATCGCTGGTTCGCGAGGCAGGGCGCCAAGCCGCTGTTCCCGTTCGGCTATGGTCTGTCCTACACCACCTTCGACAGCACCGGCCTGAAGGTGAAGGGGCTGACCGCCAGTTTCACCGTCAAGAACACCGGCAAGCGCGAGGGCGCGGAGGTGGCGCAGCTTTACCTTGTGGATCGCGCAGGACAGGCCAAGCGCCGCCTTGCGGGGTTCCAGCGGGTGAACCTCGCCGCCGGTGCATCGCAGACCGTCAACCTGACGATCGACCCCCGCATCCTCGCCGACTGGAAGGATGGCGGCTGGACGATGCCGGCGGGCGAATACACCTTCGCGCTCGGCAAGGACGCCGAGACGCTGGGTACGCCGGTGAAGGTCAAGCTGCCGGCGAAGCGCTGGAAGGACTGAGGACGCCAACGCCATGACTTTTCTGAAGCGGCATCGCCTGCTGGCAACTGTAACTCTTGGCTGCATAGCCATGTCCGCGATGCCTGCTTCAGCAAAGGAGGCACCTGCCGCCTCTGCCGCTGTGCAAACCCAGCAGCAGCGCCCCCGCAACGTGATCTTCATCCTCGTCGACGACTTGCGCTTCGACGGGCTCGGCTTCCTGCAGCCGGGGATCAAGACGCCGAACATCGACCGTCTGGCGGCAGGGGGCAGCTATTTCCCCAATACCCGCGTCACCTCGTCGTTGTGCAGCCCGAGCCGCGCCACGATCCTGACCGGCATGACCGCGCGCAACCATGGCGTGGTCGACAACAACAACTCTTCGGAAGAGGGCCTGACCTTCTTCCCCAAGTACCTGCAGGGGCAGGGCTACCAGACCGCATTCTTCGGCAAGTGGCACATGGGCAACGATACCGCCTCGCCGCGCCCCGGTTTCGACAAGTGGCTCAGCTTCAGCGGGCAGGGCAATTACTACCCCAACACCGGCATCCCCGATGCGCAATTCGCCAAAGGCGTGGTCCACAAATACAACGTCGATGGCAAAGAAGTGCCGCAGAAGGGCTACATCACCGACGAGTTGACCGACTATGCGATGAACTGGCTGACCAAGGAGCGCGATCCGAAGAAGCCGTTCTTCCTCTATCTCAGCCACAAGGCGGTGCATTCCGACCCGCTGCCGCCGCCCCGCTACGCCCACCAGTACGACAACTTCCAGTTCAGGCTGCCCGCGAGCGCCGCAAACACGCCCGAGAACTACAAGGGCAAGCCGCGCTGGGTCTATGACCAGCGCAATACCTGGCACGGCATCGACTTCTACTACAATTCCGACATGCCGATGACCGAGTACCTCAAGTACTACTACGCGACGTTATCGGCAGTGGACGACAGCGTCGGCCGGATCATGCAGTACCTGAAGAAGGCGGGCCTCGAGAAGGACACGCTGGTCGTGTTCACGTCCGACAACGGGTTCCAGGTTGGCGAGCATGGGCTGATCGACAAGCGCACTGCCTATGAAGCCTCGGTCAAGGTGCCGCTGGTGATGTATGAGCCGGGCACCGTGCCCGCAGGAGTGGTCAACACCGGAGCGATCCGCAACCTCGATTTCGCGCCCACGTTCCTCGATCTCGCCGGCGCGCCAAAGCCAGCGCAGTTCGAAGGCAAGAGCGCCTGGCCGCTGATAACCGGCAAGGTCGCGGCGAAGGACTGGCAGGCGCCCGACTTCACCTACGAATACTACTGGGAATGGACCTTCCCGCAGACGCCCGGCACTTTCGCGATCCAGCGCGGCAATCTGAAATACATCCAGTACTACGGCGTCTACGACATCGATGAACTCTATGATGTCGCGGCCGACCCGGACGAGATGCAAAACCTTGCCGAGGACCCCAAGTACCTCTCGGCGAAGATCGAGTTGCGCAAGGCGCTTTACGCCCAGCTCGCCAACTCCCAGGGCAAGCACGTCATTCCCTACACGCAGCGCCAGTCGATCGGCGCGGTGCGGCGCAATCGCAACGGCACTGGTGCGGCGCCATTCCCTGACGAATGGCTGGTCGAACCGAACCGCGAGGACAGGCTTGATCCGATCGTCAACGACAGCCTTGCCAAACAGGCCGCGCATGATCGAGGCGAGAACTTCCTCCCCGCGCCGATCGTCGGACAAGGCACCAATAGCGTCGAGCACGGCGTGAAGAGCCTGCCCGACAAGCCCGCCAACTCGCACTGACGGCGCGAGACGGGCGCTTGTTTTGCAAGTTTGCCAGCAGGTTGCCGGACAGGGCAATAGTGCTGCAACCGGCCAGGCTTCTTTGTTGGCATACCAAGTCTGCTGATCGGCATAACGAATCCGGTGGAGTGCTTCGCCCGCTCAACGCACAATGCAGTGATGAGCAGCGAACGATTTACACCCGTCGTCATGACGGATTCTGGGCCGGTCCGGGGGCGCGTTGCGGGTGGCGTGGCGACCTATCTTGGGCTGCCTTACGCGGCACCGCCGGTTCGTTTCGAAATGCCGACACGCCCCGTCGGCTGGACCGAGGTACTTGATGCCACCGAGCGCGGTCCGACGGCGCCTCACGTGGTGCGCCCGTTTCCCAACCTCGATGTCGTGCCCCTGGTCGGAACGGGCAGCGACGGCAGCGACGGCGATTATCTGCGCCTGAACATCTGGGCGCCCGAGAATGCGCAACGGGCGCCTGTGATGGTCTGGGTGCATGGCGGCGGCTTTGTCGTCGGCAGCAAGGATGCTCCCATCAGCGACGGCACCGAGTTTGCCCGATCCGGGGTCGTATGCGTTGCGATAAACTATCGCATGGGGATCGACGGGTTCCTCCCGGTGCCTGGCGTGCCGACCAACCTTGGCCTGCGGGACATGCTCTTCGCGCTGCGCTGGGTGCAGGACAACATCGCAGCGTTTGGCGGCGATCCTGCAAATGTCACCGCTTTCGGCGAGAGCGCCGGAGCAATGGCAATCGCGAATCTGGTTACCTCGCCGCTGGCCAAAGGTCTGTTCAAGCGGGCGATCATCCAGAGCGGCCATGGGGCCATGGTCCGGGACATCCCTGTCGCGCAACGACTTGTGCGCAAGCTCGCTCGGTTGCTGGGAGTCTCGCCCGATGCGGATGGCTTTCGCAGCGTTTCGCACCCTTCCGCCATGGCCGCGCTGGAGAAGGTTGCCAAGCCGACGGCAATCGACTTGCGTGACGCGAACGGCTTCGAGCCGGTCTTCGGGATCAGTCGCTTCATTCCTGTCTGGGGCGATGATGTCCTGCCGATGAAGCCGGTGGAAGCCTTGCGGCAAGGAGCCGGTGCGGAAATCGACATCCTGATCGGAACCAATACCGAAGAGATGAACCTGTACTTCGTGCCGACAGCAGTGCGGGACAAGATCCCTGGTGTGCTGGCGTGGTGGCTGCTCTCCCGTTCGCTGCCGAGTGCCCGCAAGGCGCTCAAGGCTTACGGGTGGGGGCGGAAGGGCGTGCGTCCCGGTGCTGCGATGACCCGTGCCATGTCCGACCTCGTGTTCCGTTGGCCGGCCCGGCAATATGCCTCTGCCCATCGTGGTCGGACGCACGTTTACGAGATGGAATGGGGCTCGCCTGCTTGTGGCGGGAAGTTGGGCGCATGCCACGGGATCGAACTTCCGTTCGTGTTCAAGACCCTCGACATCGCGACCGGGCCTGAGGGACTGGTGGGCGAAGCGCCTCCGGCCGAGCTGGCCGAAACAGCTCATTCGATCTGGGTGAACTTCGCAACCGACGGCACCCTGCCATGGCGCCACTGGAATGGAGACCGGCTGGTCTACCAACTGGCGGCGGGGGATACCGTGGTTGAACCCCCGATGGCAGCAGCCCATTTCCTGCCCGGTTAAGGGATTCTCCATGTACCTGGAAAAACTGCGGCTCGACGGCCGCACCGCCTTTGTTACCGGCGGGGCGCAGGGGATCGGCCTTGCCAGTGCGCATGCTCTGGGCGAGGCCGGGGCTCGCGTGACCATTGCCGATTGCGATGCGGGGAGACTGCAGCAAGGTCTGGAGTCGCTGCGTGGGGCGGGCATCGAAGCGGCGGGCTGCGAGATGGACGTGACCGACTCCCAAGCGGTGCAGCGGGCGGCGGATGCCATGGTGGCGCGCGAAGGGCGGATCGACATCCTCGTGAACAACGCCGGCATCGCGCGGAGTGAGACGCCTGCCGAAGACGTTGCCGACGAGCATTGGCTGAACGTGCTCGACGTCAACCTCAACGGCAGCTTCTGGTGCGCGCGGGCTTTCGGTCGGCATATGCTCGACGCAGGGTGCGGCAGCATCGTCAACGTCGGGTCGATGAGCGGGCTCATCGTCAATCGCCCGCAGCCGCAGAGTTACTACAACGCCTCGAAAGCTGCCGTACACCAGCTCACGCGCAGCCTTGCAGCCGAATGGGCGGACCGGGGCGTGCGCGTGAATGCCGTGGCTCCGACTTACATCGCAACGCCGTTGAACGCTTTTGCCGACAAGTCCGGAGAAATGTATCGCCGCTGGATCGATGGCACTCCGCAGGGGCGCTTGGGCGAACCTGAAGAAGTGGCGGCAGTGGTGCTGTTTCTGGCCTCCGACATGGCTTCCCTGCTGACCGGAAGCATCGTGGTCGCAGATGGGGGCTACACCTGCTGGTGAGCGCAACGGCGTCGTCGTGCAAAGCCTGTCTGACGATCTGCACAGCCTGAAAACCTTTCATATAGGTCTGAGGGCTGTCATACAGGTCGCCGAGAAAAGAGACAGGACAGGCAGAGGACCCCGACATGCTTTCACTTCGCTACGCCATTCTTGCAGGTACTGCGGCCGTTTCCGCACTTGGCCCGGTGCAGGCTTATGGCCAGTCGCAAGCTTCAGCGACTGTCGCTGACGAAGGTTCGGCTGAAACCACGACCGACGCCTCGATTGTCGTCACGGCGCGCAAGCGTGCGGAGACGATCAAGGACGTTCCGGCAGCCGTCACGGCGATCACCGGGGATACCCTTGCGGAGCGCGGGCTGAATTCGGTTCGCGAGGCGGCGGTCCTGTCGCCGGGCCTCAACATCAACAGCGACGGTGCGGGGCGTGCCTTTGTGGCTATTCGTGGCGTCGGCGTCACCCTCGTACAGTCGGTCCAGCCCGGTGTCGGCCTGTTCGTCGACGGCATCTATCGGCCGAACACCGCCTACCTCAACAACCCGCTGGTAGACGTCGAGCGCATTGAAGTGCTGCGCGGACCGCAGGGGACGCTCTACGGCAAGAACACGCTGGGCGGCGCGATCAACGTGATCACGCGCCAGCCAGGCAACGACCTGGCGGTCAGAGCCAGCGCAAGTTACGCCGGGCCGGACAACCAGTTCATCGCAGCCGGTTCGATATCCTCGCCTCTGGTGCAGGATCTGCTTTCGGTCCGCATCGCAGCATCGCACCAGCAGCAGGACGGCTTTGCCCGCAACACGCTGCTGAACAAGCACGGCAATCCGCTCAACAGCGACTCCATCAACGGGACGCTGCGGTTTACACCCGGCGCCGCCGAATTGACCGTGAACGGCTATTATGACTGGATCGACTCGGTCAACATTCCCTATTCCCGCGTCAGTGGCCCGCAGGCGTACTCCCGCGATCTGACCTTCAACACGCTCAATCAGGTCAAGTACAAGTACCGTGGCATCAATGCCAAGCTCGCGGTGCCGATCGATGTACTGTCGAGCAAGCTGACCCTGATCGGCGCCTGGGACGCGCGCTCGGCCACCAACGTCGAAAGCGACGTGGATTTCGGTCCGGGTGACTTCGCGCGGGCGAAGGGCGGTGACGAACTGCGAACCAAGACCGTTGAGATGCGTCTCGACAGCGACATTTCCTCGACCCTTTCGACATTGGTTGGCGTGTTCTACAGCCGTGAAGAGGCCGACGGTGTCGACGCGACCACGCTGTTCCCGGCCTTCACGGGCCTGCCGTTTGCGGTTGTCCGCAACACGGTCAACTCGACGCGGGCAGACACTTACGCCGCCTTCGGCACGGTGTTCTGGAAGCCGACGAGCGATTGGGAAGTCGCACTGGGCCTGCGTTACGATCATGAAAACCGGGTTGCCAATGGCTCGGTGGTCACCGTGCTCGGGCCGCTGGGTTCAACCGGCGGTGCGTTGCCCGCCGCGCGGATCAAGTCCGACGAATGGCAGCCCAAGCTGACGGTCAAGCGCAACTGGTCGTCCTCGCTGATGACCTATGCGTCGGTCGCCCGCGGCTATCGCGGGGGTGGCTTCAATGCGCCAACGGCGCCGACCCGGACCTATCGCGGCGATAGCGCGTGGACTTACGAGCTGGGCGCCAAGTACGCCGCGCCGGATGGCAGCAGCGGTGTGTCCGGTGCGGTATTCTACAACGACTACAAGGACTACATCGGCCTAAACTCGATCGCCCCGGCAGCCGGCGGCGGACTTGTCACGGTCGACCTCAATACGGGCAACGTCGAAAGCTACGGTCTCGAACTTGAAGGCTTCGTCCGTCCGCTCCCGGCCTGGTCAATCCGTGGCGGCCTGACCTTGATGCACGCGCGTCTCACCGACAGTTCGGCTTACACCCAGACGACCGGTCGCCGTCTGGCGTCAGACCGTCTGACGTTCCAGCCCGACTGGTCCGCCAATCTGGCAACCGATTACACCATCGATCTCGGCAAGGACCAGGTCGTGCTCGGCGCCAATCTGACAGGCAAGGGCAAGCGCCTCGCAGCGACCCTGAACCAGACCACCCCGACGACGCTCGATGGTTATTGGCTCGTCGGAGCATCGGCAACCTACCGCACTGGCCCGATCGAGGTTTCGGCGTTCGTGAGCAACCTGTTCAACAAGGGGTACTGGGAAAGCTACATCGAACGCACCACCCTGCAGCTTGCCGGGCTTCCAGCATCGGACCTGGGGATCATGGGGGATGCCCGGCGTTATGGTGTGCGCGCCAGCATGAAGTTCTGAGGATGGCCGAGGTAACTTCATTCGAAGGGCGACGCCTGCCGCCCGACGGATTCCTGTCCGGACTGGAGGCACGCTTCGGCGATCAACTCCAGACCGGGCAGGCGATCCGTGAACAACACGGATCGAGCGAGTCCCATTTCGCCAAGATGGTGCCGGATGCAGTGGTGTTCGCGCAGGACAGGCAGGACGTCGTAGATCTGGTACGGCTCTGTGCGGCGGCGGACGTTCCGATCGTGCCTTTCGGCGCCGGCACATCGATCGAAGGCAACGCGGCGGCGCCCTACGGCGGCGTGTCGCTGGACATGTCGCGGATGAACCGGATCATCGCGGTCAACGATGCGGATTTCGATTGCGTCGTCCAGCCGGGCGTGCGGCGTGAAGAACTGAACCTGCACCTGCGGGACAAGGGCCTGTTCTTCCCCATCGACCCCGGTGCCAACGCGACCATCGGCGGTATGGCATCGACCCGCGCATCGGGCACCAACGCCGTGCGATATGGCACGATGAAGGACGCGATTCTGGGGCTCGAGGTGGTTACCCCGCAAGGCGAGGTTATCCGCACGGCCCGACGGGCGCGCAAATCGGCGGCGGGTTATGATCTTACCCGTCTTTACGTGGGTTCCGAAGGCACGCTCGGCATCATCACCGAGATCAACTTGCGCCTGCATGCGATCCCGGAGGCGATCTCTTCGGCGGTGTGCAGCTTTGCGACGCTGGAAGGTGCGGTCGAGACGGTAGTCCAGTCGATCTATTGCAGCGTGCCACTGGCGCGCATCGAGATTCTCGACGCTTTGCAGATGCGCGCCGTCAATCGCTGGTCGAAGCTGGACTATCCGGAACTGCCGACGCTGTTCTTCGAGTTCCATGGCACCCCCGCGCATGTCGCCGAACAGGTAGCGACAGTCGAGGCACTGGCGAGCGCGAACGGCGGCGGCGACTTTGCATGGTCCGACAAGCCCGAGGAGCGCACACGCCTGTGGCGAGCGCGCCATGAAGCCTATTATGCTGCCATAAACTTGCGGCAGGGCGCAGTCGGCTGGGCGACGGACGTTTGCGTGCCGATGAGCCGGCTCGCCGAGTGCATACTCGAGACGCAGAACGACCTGTCGCAAGCCAGTGTTCCGGCCACGATCCTCGGACACGTGGGCGACGGGAATTTTCACGTTGTCTTCTCCGTCGATCCAAATGCGCCGGATGAACTCGTGGAGGTTGAGGCAATCAACCGCAGGCTGGTCGAGCGCGCACTCGCGATGGACGGTACTTGCACCGGCGAACATGGCATCGGCCTTGGCAAGCAGGACTGGCTCGTGGCCGAACTTGGCAATGCCGTGGAACAGATGCGTCTGATCAAGCGGGCGTTCGACCCGCAGAACCTGCTGAACCCCGGAAAGATCTTTACCCTGTGACAGAAGCGGTGGCCGGCGCAGCCGCACGATCGGTGGATCTGGCCCGACCACGGCACTGGATCGCGCTGCTGGTGCTTGCAGTCGCCATGGCCACCGGCAACATCGCCATGGGCCTGTTCAGTGCGGTGCAGGAGCAGGCGAAGGGCGAACTGGCCCTGAGCGATTTCCAGCTCAGCCTGTTGAGCGGGTTGGCGGTTTCCATTCCCTTGGCCGTTCTGGCGGTGCCCATCGGCCTGATGGTCGATCGCGGAAACAGGGTTCGGCTCCTGTTGTGGACGGCGGTGGCATGGACCATCGGCACGCTGTTGACGGCGGTTGCCGAGAGCATGCCGGTTCTTTTCGCCGCAAGAATGCTGGGTGGCGTGGGCGCCAGCATCTCTACGACGATCGCCATATCTCTCGCATCCGATCTCAGCCTCCCCGCCAATCGCGGTCGGTCGCTGCTGCTTCTGACCGTCGGCAAGTACGGCGGAACGGCACTTGCGTTTTCGCTAGGGGGATGGCTGCTCGGACACTTTCTCGCCCAAGGAGGGTGGGCCGGCCTCTCGGCCTGGCGGAGCGCTCACCTTGTGGTTGGTGCGCTGAGTCTTGTTCTGCTCTTGCCCCTCGCTCGGTTGCGCGAGCCGTTGCGGCAGGAGATCAAGGGCGGTGCAAGGCGCGGTCTGGGCGCCACCCTGCGCGAACTCGCGGCCTATCGCCGCTTTCTCGCGCCGTTGTTCCTTGGCCAGATTGGCGTGATGATGGCCGATGCTGCAGCCGCCATCTGGGCAGCGCCCGTCCTGTCTCGCAGTTATGATGCTTCGCCGCAGCAATTCGGAAGCTGGCTGGGTGCAGTCATCTTCGGCGCCGGCATCCTGGGCTCGCTCGCTGGCGGCTTTGCTGCCGATGCGGGACTGCGAAGCGGGCGGCAAGGGGGCATCCTTGCGGGGGCAATCATCGGTTCGCTGCTTGCACTGCCCGCAGCATTCTTCCCGATTGCCCCTGATATCGGCTGGTTCGCGGCACTGCTCTTCGTGCTGCTGCTTGGCGGGACGGTGACTGGCCTTGTGACTGCCACCGCGATGGCGGTGCTTTTGCCCAACGACCTGCGTGGTCTTGCGATCGGGGTGTTCCTGGCACTCGGCGGCTTGGTCGCATTTGGCATGTCCCCAACGCTCGTCACGGTGGTGAGCACCGCGCTTGGCGGGGAAGGGCGGATCGGCATGGGCTTGGCAATGGTAGGCTTCGCGGCAAGCGCTACCGGATGTGCCGGTTTCTTCATTGCCCGCAGGCATGCACCCCTACCTGTAAGATAGCTCTTGCAAAACCTATCATATAGGTTATTCGAACTTGCGAGGAGTTCGCCATGAAAGAGCTGGTCCAGGTCTCGCATGAAATGGTTACGCTGGTCGGGCACGGCTCAGCGCCGGCTGCCCACTTGCCAGATGGCTGGCTTGCCTTTCTCTTCAGGGTCGGCGGTGAGGGAAAGTCGGGCCTGCTGCACTTCCGCGAGGCGCTGGCAGAGGGTGAGATCGAGGACGCCGTGCTGGTGTTCTTCGTTGCTGCGTCGGCATGTGAGCGGCTGTTTCGGATAAGGCCCGATGGCCCTGCAACCTGGCATCTGCCGAGCCGGCTACTGGCTCTCGCAAACTCGATCATCCACTGCGAGGCGATGGGAGAGGCCGCAACCACGCTGCGCCTTGCCCGCAGCATCGAACTGCTGTGTCAGGTCCATGCGGCGCTTGAAGACGGTGCAACCTTGGTTCCGGTGGAGCGCGACAGCGGGCTCAGCGAACTGGATGTTGCGCGGATCGCCATGGCGCGGCGGGCGCTTGATGATAGCTGGCACGAAAAGCTGACGATCCCCCAGCTTGCCCGTATCGCGGGTGTGAACCGCGACAAACTCGTGCGCGGTTTCCACGAGATCTACGGCACGACGATTGCGCAGGCCCTCACGGAGCGCCGGTTGGCCGAGGCGCGTCAGATGTTGCTGTCTTCGGAACTGCCGGTTTCGACGATCGCCTACCGGTGCTCGTACCTCAACAACGCGTCTTTCACCCGCGCTTTCAGCCGCCGCTATGGCATTGCGCCGTCCGAACTGCGCCGTCAGGGAATCGCAGCATGAAGGCTGGCACGCTGGTTGACAGTGCGGCCGAAGCTGTCCGCGAATACATCCGTCAACATGGCCTCAAGGTGGGCGATGCCCTGCCAGCCGAAGGTGCGTTTGCGGCGGAACTGGGCGTGAGCCGCCCGGTAATGCGCGAGGCGTTTCATGCCTTGGCCGCCTTGAAGATGATCGATGTGGGCAATGGCCGCCGCGCTCGTGTTGCAGCAATCGATGGCTCGGTCATGGCGGCGTCGATCGGCCACGCGGTCTCCACGGCACAAGTCTCGCTGGCCGATGTCTGGGACGTCCGGCGCACTCTGGAACTGCGCACGGCCGAACTTGCAGCGGCCAACCGTTCCGAGGAACAGGCATCGCAAATTCTCAGAGCTGCGCGCGAACTTGAGCATTATCGCGACGAGAACGAGCGAACCCAGGCCGATACCCGCTTCCATCAGTTGATCGCACTCGCCAGCGGCAACCAGCTGTTCTTCCAGATCGTCCGGTCATTCGAACAGATGATGCTTGTAGCCATACCGAAGGCCTGGGCGGGGCGTGAGACGGTCGAGGATCGCGAAGAGTCTCTTGTGCTGCATCGCGAGGTTGCCGAAGCAATTGCGGCACAGGACCCCGAACTGGCGCGAGTGGCAATGGAATCCCATTTTGCGCGTTCTATCGGAGATCTGTTCCGCCAGTCATCTCCGCTCGGGTGACCAGGGTTGCTAGAGCAGTCAGCGTGGGGCCAGCACGGATCTGTCGATCGCATCCACGCTTGCGACTCCCGTTATCGCCATGACTTCGGCAAGTTCGGCCTGGAGAAGCTTCAGCACCCGTTCGACGCCCTGCGAACCGTCTGCGGTCAGGCCCCACAACACCGGACGACCTACAAGAACCGCACGCGCGCCGAGGGCCAGCGCCCGCAGCACGTCCGCCCCGGTGCGGATGCCGCTGTCGGCATAGACTTCGATGTCCTGCCCTACGGCCTCGACGATAGCCGGGAGGGCATGGGCGACCGGTTGTGAATGGCGCAGGCCCTGTCCGGCATGGTTCGATACGATCAGCGCGCTGGCGCCGTGGTCGCGTGCGCGCATCGCGTCGTCAGGCCGGATTACGCCTTTCAGGATGAGCGGGAGGTTGGAGAGACTGCGCATCCATTCCACGTCGGCCCAGGTTGCGGCGGCATCGGGGAAAGTCGCACCCATCGGCCGGTCGGCATAATCGCGGACGGCATACATCATGTGCTCCGGCTCCTGCCACCGCTGGAACAGCGCTTGAGCGGCTAGGCGCATGGGGCGCGGGAAGGCCGGCATGACGGGAAGATCGACCGTGAAGCACAGCGCCGATGCGCCCGCAGCCACGGCCCGCTCGACCACGTCCTTCACCACGCCGCGATCGCGCATGAAGTAAATCTGCTGCCAGTAGCGCCCCGCAGCCACAGCGCCCACCGCCTCGGGCGGGCGCGTGCCCATCATGCTGAGCGTGGTGATCGTGCCCGCTGCCATCGCACCACGCGCGGTCGCCACCTCGCCTTCGGGATTGACCAGCGTCGAACCGACAAACGGCGCGGTCATGATGGGCATTGCGATCTGCTGGCCGAGCACGGTGACCGAGGTATCGATGTGGGCGACGTCAACCAGCGCGCGCGGGCGCAAGTGCATTGCCTGCCACGCCGCTATGTCGTCATGCAGCGTGTGCTCCATGCCGACGTTGTTGACGAAGCTGCGGTAGGCTTCGGGCATCAGCGGCTCGGCAGCTGCGCGGACCTCGCTGACGTCGAGCAGGTCCTGTTCGGCGGTTACCTGCTCGAATACCGTTTCTGCCATGATGCCCGCTCCTCAGGATCAGCCCGGCTTGCGCTCGGCAATGGTCGGGAGGCGGCTGATCGGCTCGATGGTAATCGCGCGGAAGTACGTTTCGGCCCCTTCCGACTGTAGCTGGATCTTGCCGCCGGTCAGTGGGACCGTACGACCCTTCGCGTCCTTGGTGGTCAGGCTAGTCGCGGCCATCACCGGCACGCCGTTGACCACGTGGATCGACTTGTCGCCGAAGACATAGAGGTCGAGCGAGTTCCACTCGCCAAGCGGCTTTTCCGCGTCGCTACCGGCATCGACGTTCCACGTCGGGAAAGTCAGGCGCGAGGGCAGGCCGCCCTTGAAGTAACGGCGGCTCGGGTAGGGGATCGAAGGGTCGTTGGCGACCGGCACTGTCGCGCCTACGCGCCAATCGACCGTCTCGAACGATTGCTTGCCCTTCGAATCGCCGACCGTCAGCAGCATGCCGACCGAGTGCGGCACCACCTCGAATTCGATCGCGCTCATCCACGTGCCGAAGAAGGCGCCGTAGGCCCCGTGCGAGTGATAGAGCACCCCGTTGTTGCGCGGCATCGGCGTCCAGGTGTTGGCGCCCCACTTGTACTCGACGTGAAGGTGGTAGTTGCGGTGGGACTGCTTGGTCAGCAGCCCGCCGAACAGCTTGCCGCTGGAATAGATTGCGGGTGCGCCGTCCTCGGTGACCACCTTGAACACCCCGAAGGTATCCTGGTTCAGCCCGATCGGCGCGCTGCTGGGCGTGCCGTAGGTCGTGGCCGGCACGGTATAGCCAAGCCAGCTGTCCCATCCGGTGAGGTCGCGGCCATTGAACAGCTTCTTCGGTGCCATCCGTTGGCGGGGAAGGTTGGTCAGCACCAGATCCTGCTTGCGATAGGCCGGGTCCTTGGCGATCGCGGCCTTCTGCTCAGGCGTTGATCCATCGGGCGGACCGTCGGCAGCGAATGCGCTGGCGGGAGCGAGCAGGGCGAGGCTGGCGGCGAGAATGCAGTGCTTTGCGGACAATCTGGGAAACTCCACGGAATTGGCGGTATGTCAGTGGGCCGGCGCACTTTCGGCCAGATCGAACGGTGATGCGGTCAGCGCGATCAGGGCGGCGTCGGCTTCCGAATCGATGGTCGCAGGGCGCTCGCAGGTGGAGACGAGATCAACCACCGTGCGCGACGCTGCCGATTTGACGATGGCCTCCATCACTTCGACCGAGTGGACGATGAACTCAGCCCCGGTACGATGCTTGCTGCCAGTGCGGATCGCGAGTGCCAGATCGACCAACCCCGCACCGCGATAGTCGGCCACGATGCGGCCGGTATGGTCATGCCGGTTGGGCGTGGCAAAGCCCTGATCAATGGTCGTGAGCGCGGCGCGTGGCGTGGGTGGCGCAATCACTGTAGGCTCACCACCGAAGAACATCGGGTCTGCCATCGCTAGAATGCCGTCAGAACCGTATAGTTCGCCTGGCCGAAGCGTCGGCACCACCACGTCGAGTGAAATGATGAAGCTGACCGAGGCTTCCTCGAATTCAAGCACCGTGTTGAACGAGGTGTCGACCGTTACCGGGAAGGCTTCGCCCTGGCGCGGCCCGCGACGGATGGTCCGCTCTGTCCTCCCTGCGCCGGACATCGAGAACACCCGCTTCACCGGTCCCAGCAGGTTGATCCACATCGTCGTGTAGTACGGCCCGGCGTCGAACGGCGGTTCGCCTCCGGCCCGGTAGAACGCTTCCGGGTTGGGATGGAAGTGTTCGAGGCCCGGCAGCCCAAGGAACGATGTGCCGAACACCGGCCTGCCGATTGCGCCTGCGTCCAGTGCCTTGCGGGCCGCCTGGTGTGCGCTGCCGTAGAACGTGTCTGGTGCCGATCCGATCAGCAGTCCGCGCCGCTCGGCAAGATCCGCGAGCCTGCGCGCGCCGGTATGCGACAGGGCGAAGGGCTTTTCGGAATAGACGTGCTTGCCCGCTTCAAGCGCTGCAGCATTGATTTCCTCATGTGCCACGCCCGGCGTAAGGTTCAGGACGAGCTCTATGGCATCGTCCGCCAGGAGCTCTGCGACCGTCGCAGCACGCGCACCGAACCGCGTCGCCATACCAGCAATCCCCAAAGGAGAACGCGTTGCAACAGCCCGCAGATCAAGCGCAGGCGAGCGGGCGATAGCATTGAGATAGACCGCGCTGATGTCGCCCGCGCCGACGACGCCAATTCTGACAGGTTCCATCGCTCCCTCCCGTGCAGGTGCGGCTCACCATGAACCGATCGGCCACGCGATATTTAATCAGCGATTAGATTGTCGTGCGGTTAAGTCAAGCCTGATGCGACGAGATATGTCGGGCGCGGATCAGCAGGCTTGCTTCCAGTGTCTCGCCTTCCGCCAGCATCGTCATGCGGTCAGGGGCGCGATTGACGGCATCGGTGGGGTGGGTGAGTGGTTCGATGCAGAAGAAGTCGGCGTCAGGCGGCACGTAGACCCCCGTGCAGGAAAACGCGTCGCACGGCAGCAGCTCGATCAGAAGGTCGTGCGCAGTGCGACGGATCGTGAGCGCACCCTCGCGCAGATCCTGGATCGTATCCACCGGCCGGCTGCCGATTGGCGCGCCGTGCCACCAGTCCAGTGCCTTGGCGGCATCCAGCGGCGCGATGGGCAAGCCATCGGGCGCTGTCTGCCATTCGCGGCGATGCAGGCCCAGGTAGATGGTGTTGTCGTCCCGCGGGAAATAGGGGTGAAGGCCAAGCCCCGCTGGCATGACACCCTGTCCGGTGTTGGTCACGCTCAGCGTGATCCGGACCCCATCGACCGAGACCTGCACGTGCTGTTCAGCATGGTAGCGCCACGGCCACTCATCCGCGGAGTGGTCGTAAACCATCCGGATCGAGGCCGAATCATGGCTTGCAACTTGCCAAGGTACCAGCCAGCCATGGCCGTGCAGCGCATGGGGATGGAAAGGGCCCGGGAAGTTGGGCGAAAGCCTGCATGTCACGCCGTCGGCCGTGAACATCCCATGCGCGATGCGGTTGCAGAATGGCACAAGAGGAAAGCACGCCGCGTCGAGGATGTGATCCCCGGGGGCCTCGCGAAACACGGGGAGGCCCTTCCAGTCCAGGCTTCGCAGCGAACCGCCGATCTCCGGCGCAACTGTTACTTCGTAGTCGCCCCCGGAAAGGAGCCATGTCTGTGGATTGTTCATGGCCCACCTGAACATCGATCAGGCGTGCTTGCAAGAGTGGCCGGACAGCGTCGCAAAAGGACGGTTGTGGTCGCAGTTTCTGTCTGGCCAGAAGCCGGTTTGCTGTTAGGGAAGCTGTGCTGTCACGCCTGACGTGCCCGGTCGTCCAAGAGGTCTGATGTCCGCCAAGAAGCCCTACCACCGCGAAAACCTGCGCCGCGATCTTCTCGATGCCGGCCGCGAGTACGTGCGGCAAAATGGGCACCACGGCCTCTCGATCCGCACGCTCGCCCAGCAAGTTGGCGTCTCGCCCGGCGCGCCTTACCACCACTTCCCCGATCGCCGTTCGCTCCTGCTGGCACTCGCGATCGAGGGCTTCGAGGAGATGCTTGACGGGGCCGAACAGGTCCGCCGCAGCAACGCCACGCCGGCCGAGAAGCTGGGCAAAATGGGTCTGCTGTTCATCCGCTTCGCCGAAGCCAATCCCTTCCTCCTCGACCTCATGTACGAAAGCGAGCTGACCTCGCCGGTGCTCGATCCCCTGCTGCTCGATTACCAGTTGAAGGGGCATTTCAACTTGCGCGACCACCTCAGAGCAGCGCTGCCCGGCGTCAGCGACGATGAGGCGGACCTCAGGGTCATCGCCTTCTGGTCTGCGATCTACGGCTTCTCTTCCATGCGCAAGAAGGGCGTTATCCGTCCGAGCGAGGCCGCTCTGCCCAGCATCGATATCGCCGAAGCCATCGTCGCTCGCGCTACGCTCGCCGCGTTGGCGGACTGAAACGATCAATAGCGCCGGAAGAGCCTTTCCCAGCACTAGGATCAATTGCCAACTTGCGATCAGATCACTGATCAAATTGACCTTGACGCCTTCTCTGACACGATTTAATCGGTGTTTAGATTGAGGTGCCGCGCCGCTACGGCGTGCGCGGCAAGCGCGAACTTCCGATCCGGACAAGGATCCAACCACATCCGGCGGGAGGTGAAGTCCACGGGCTTCGTCTTCCGCCTTGCAGGAGCAAGACATGGCCGGCTCGTTCAAGTACGGTGTTTCAACTTACAGCTACGTCGACGACTACGGCTCGGTCATGACGCTGGAAGACGCGTTCGATCACATTGCCGACACTGGCGCTACCGGGATCGAGATCCTCGGCGAAGGCCAGATCGAGGGGTACCCCAACCCCTCCAGCCAGTTCCTCGATCGCTGGTTCGGTCTGCTCGACAAGTACAAGCTCGAGCCCACCAACATGTGTTCGTGGGTCGACATGCGCATCACCTTGCAGCGCAACCTTACCGTAGAGGAAGGCGCCGCAGAGCTTGAGCGCGACCTGCGCCTTGCCCACCAGTTCGGCTTCAAGTTCCTGCGCCCGAAGTTCGGCGTGCTCTCGCACGATCTGATCCCCGAACCGCAGTGGGAAGCCTATACCGAACGCAACCTCGATCTCGCCCACAAGCTGGGCGTGGTGATCTGCCCGGAAATCCACGCGCCCACGCCGATCAAGCATGAGGTCGTCGATGGCTACATCAACTTCATCGAGCGCACCGGCACCAAGAACTTCGGTCTGATGATCGACACCGGCATCTTCCAGGACCGTCCGTTGACGCACTGGGGTTCGCACCAGATCAACGACGAAGCGCGCAAGCACATGGAGTTCCTCAACGGCATCAAGGTGCCGCCGGAACACTTCCTCGACGTCGCCAAATACGTCGTGTTCATCCAGGCCAAGTTCCACGACATTGACGAGAACCTCGAGGACCAGAACATTCCGTGGCAACCGGTGATCTCTGCGATCAAGCGCTCCGGTTACTCCGGCTACCTGTCGAGCGAATATGAGGGCTGGCGCGCGCCGTGGCGCTCGATCGACCAGGTCCGCCGCCAGCAGGTGCTGCTGCGCAAGCTGGAGCGCGAGTACGACGAAGGCAAATTCGCCTGAGGCCTGTGGCACCCCCAAGATTCCCGGAGAATACCATGCTCGAACACCAGCTCATCCAGAGCACCGGCTTCCGCAATTTCGGCCCGGTCGGCGCGCGCGAAGGCTTCGCCATCCGCATCCGCATCCCCAACTACCATGGCACCCGCCTGTCGCAGCTCGACGGCTTCGACGTGACGGTCGACGGCGTGTTCTACGACCACGAGATCAACCGCTTCGGCATCCGCGACGAAGTCTACACCATGGCCGAAATGCGCGAGGAAACCACCGCGCGCTGGGGTCTGACCGAATGGGGCGAAATCCTCGTAGACAAGCCGGGCGGTCTTGAACCGGGCGTCCACAAGATCGAGGTCCTCGCCCGCATCCGCTATTCCTACTTCCCGCCCGACGTGCATATCTTCCCGATGCACGCCGAACGTTACGGCACGATCTGCATCGCCTGACGACCTCATCAAGAACACGAAGGCTTCCGCAAAAATGACGCAGCAATTCGGCCGACAAGGTGACGATTACATCCTCTCGCCAGAGGAGATCGCCCAGTTCCATCGCGACGGTTACATCACCTTGCGCAGCGTGATGACCGAAGAGGAGCTTCTGCCACTCGAAGCCGAGTTCGACCGCTTCATCCGTGGTGAAGTCAGCGGGATGGGCAAGGATTTCTGCGACATGTCGGGGCCCTTTGACCGCGAGTTCGAGAACTTCAGCCTCGTCAATGCGGTGCTGCCGCGTCGTTACGAACCAAGCCTCCGTGATAACCTCTACGAGCGGCGCGCCGCCTCGATCTCCCGTCAGTTGCTAGGGGAGAGTGCGACGCTGGACTACGACCAGTTCCTGGCAAAGCGCCCCGCAAAGCCCGATGCGGTGTTCACGATGCATCAGGACCTCGGTTACTGGCCCACCGGAACCCCTGAGCCGCTGACGGCAACATGCAGCTTGGCGCTCGACGACGCGGATACCGAGAACGGTTGCCTCAAGGTCGTGCCGGGTTCGCAGAAGCAGGGCCTTCGCCCGCACCGTCCGCTGATGGGGGAGGATCGCAGCAAGTCCCACATCCTCAGCGTCGAGCTTTCGGAGCACGACTCGGTCGTCGACCTTCCGCTGAGCCGCGGCGACATCACCGTGCATGACGAACTGATTGTGCATGGCTCCGGCGGCAATCTGTCGCAGGACCGCTGGCGGCGCACCTATATTGTCGCGTTCCGCTCGAAGGCGTGCGTCGATTTCGAGCGCTCGATCGGCTTCACCCATTCGCACAACGATACCATTGCCTGGGAAACCCACCTAGGCGCACTGACTGCCTGAGCTCGGCGGATTGTTGGTGTCGCGCTGTCCCGGTTCAGCTTTGAACGCGGCAGATGCCGCCGCCGCTGCGCCGAAGTGATCGTTCAACGCGCGGGCGCAAGGTTTGCTAGCCCCCCGAGTGGCTGTTCGTCCCCCGCGGGGCTTGAACCTGCACGCTTGCCGGGCGCAAGACACGTGTGACTCTGGCGCCTTCTTGCCTCGTCGCGCAACCCTTTGTGACATTATGGAACAAGGATGTGGCGAAGCGTTCGTTCCCCGGCCATTCCTCCATTCCTAACGCGCGTGGCGCAGCGCGGCCCGTAGGGCTGGCTGCGGTGCCTGAGGGGGCGAAATGCACGGGAATAGAGGCACATACCGGATCGGCGGGAGGCTGACCTGCGTCCTTGCAGCGGCGATTCTCGGGCTACCCCTGCCGCGCGTGGCCTTTGCGCAGCGCGTTGACGACAACGTGATCACCAATGCCAACGACGCTTTCGGCCAGTCCGTCGGCAACGAGCGCGTGGGACTTTACGGCACCGATGACGTGCGCGGCTTCAATCCTGTCGATGCCGGCAATGCGCGGATCGAAGGGCTGTACTTTGCGCCCGTCGATCGCCTGCCCAACCGGCTGACACGGGGAAGCCGGGTGCGTGTGGGCATCGCGGCGATGGGCTATGCCTTCCCCGCACCGACCGGGATCGTCGATTTCGATCTTTCGGCTTCGGCCGATGCCGACCAGTTCACCGTGGGTCTGGAGCGGGCGCAGTTCGGCTCGGTTCTGGGCAGCGTGGACAGCAATTTCGCGGTGGGGAATGATCTGCGCGTCTACCTCGGCGGCACGGTGCGGCGGCAGAACCGGCACGAGGGCGGCAACTTCAAGTCGTGGATCGCATCGGGCGGACTGGCATGGCGGCCCTATGCCGGGGCCAGCGTCATAGCGTTCTGGGGCCGCACCCGCACTTATGATGACGAAGCGGCACCGGCGATCTTTCCCGGCGGAGACTACCTGCCGCCACAGATCAAGCGGCGCGAGATGATTGGCCAGAGCTGGAGCGACCGCGACAATACGCACCAGATCTATGGCGCGCTGGCCAAGCTACCGTTGGGCGACTGGCGCGTGGAAGCGGGTTTGTTTCGGGCCGAACGACGTGTGGACTCAAACTTCACCGATATCTTTGCCAACTTGCGGCCCGACGGCACCGTGGCCAACCGTGTCATGGTGGTCGATGGCAACAACATCGACCGGACGCTGTCAGGCGAGGCCAAGGTCGTGCGCACTTTTGCCGACGGCCCGCTGGCTCACCGGCTGACCTTCAGCTTCCGAGGGCGGACCGGGGATCGCCGCTTCGGCGGGGTCCAGCGCATATCGCTTGGCCCCAGCAGCCTGAACTTCGCCGACGAGCGCCCCAGGCCCACCATTGCACTGGGCGTCGATGACACGGACGATTCCTCGCAAGGTACGCTTGGGCTGTCCTACTCGCTGACCCGGCCCGGCAGGTTCCTGATCGACGCTGCGATTGCCGGATCGCGCTACAGCAAGACCATCCGCTTCGTCAGCGCGGGGCTGGTCACGTCCAACCGCGACCGTCCGGTCACCGGCAGCCTGACGGCCAGCTATACGATCAGCCCCTCGTTCTCGCTCTATGGCGGGTATGTGCGCGGGTTCGAAGAAGTCTCGGTCGCGCCGCAGAACGCTACCAATCGCGGCGCGGTGCCGCCCGCGATCCGGACCCGCCAGACCGACCTTGGCTTTCGCTATGCGGTGACGAAGAACCTCAGTCTGGTCGCCGGGGTATTCGAGATCACCAAGCCCTACTACAACCTCGACGACCAACTGCTCTATCGCGATCTCGGATCGTCCTCCAATCGAGGGGTCGAAGTGTCGCTGACCGGGACGGTGCGTCCCGGCCTGTCCGTGGTGCTGGGCAACGTACTGATCGATTCCCGCATTTCGGGCGAACTGGTTGACGAAGGCCGCATCGGCCCGCGCCCGGTGGGCACGATCCGCCGGCGCTCCATCGCCAATGCCGACTGGCGGCTTGGTGGGGGCAAGAGTCCGCTTTCATTTGATATCGCGGTCGAAAGCTTGTCAGCGCGCGTCGGCAATCCGTTGAACAGCCTCTACGCTCCGCCACGCGAGATGATCGATCTGGGGATGCGCTATCGTTTCCCGATCGGATCGAAGCGCGCATTGCTCAGGCTGCAGCTGGCCAACGTGTTCGACGATTATGGCTGGCAGGTCGCGTCCAACGGCGCGTTCCAGTATTCGGTCGGTCGCCGCGTGCTGGCGGAACTGCGCTTCGATTTATGAGACGGGGACAGGCGGCGGTACTTCCTCAAGCGTCGGCGCAAAGGCCCAGTGGCACGCAACGCAGCGGGCGTTGATCGCTTCCCCGGCAGCGGTCAGGCCTGCTAAGTCCTTGCGTTCGGCAGACTGCGCGCTGGCGGTTGCGGCAGCTTCAAGATCACCTGCAAGTTTGTCCCAGCGCGGGTCTTCCTGCCTGTACGGCGCGCCACGCAGCACGACCGCGAGCTGGCGCAAGGTCAGCGCATCGCTTTCGGCATTCTCCCAGTCCTCTTCCGTCTTCGGCTCGCCCGAATGGTTGCCGGTCGCATCGGCCTCGAGCGCAGTCCAGGCCCAGAGCTGGTAGGCATTGCGCTGCATTACGTGACCCATCAGTTCGGGCAGGGGGAGCGGCTCGAGACCGTTGGTCTGCGCGAAGATCGTGGTCGATGCGATGGCGCTGCCGGCAAGGCTGGCTGCCAGAAGAAGAATGGTGCGATGCTTCACAGGGGGCCCTCATGTGCGGGCCATGCGCCATCCGCACGCCCTTTGGCGGGTCCTTACCGCCGGTCATATGGAGGTCTAAGGCACCGTTTCTCATATGCTCATGCCACCCCGTTCCAAGGCGGGTGCAGAGTTCGACCCAAGGTGAAATTGCACTTTCGATAGAACAATTTGTCGGTTCAACTGCCTGTCACAGCCGTCAAGATAGATGATCCGACTTGAGTATTGCGCGAATCTCTACTAAATGAGTAGAGACGGCTGCTACCCTGCGCAGGATGCTTCGCCAAAGCGAGCGAGGGAACGCGCATCATGCCGATTTCACAAGATACCCGCGTCTCGCCTTCTGCCGGTCGGCCCTGTGCTGGACTGCGGGGGCGGACATGAACTTCCAGCAGTTGCGCTATATCCGCGCGGCGGTGAAGAACGACCTCAACCTGACCAAGGTGGCGAACGAACTGTTCACCTCGCAATCGGGCGTCAGCAAGCAGATCCGCGAACTGGAACAGGAACTGCGCGTGGACATCTTCGTGCGCCGGGGCAAGCGCCTGGTGGGCCTGACCCCTGCCGGGGAGAACGCGGCGAGGGTGATCGACCGCCTGCTGCAGGAGGCAGACAACCTCAAGCGCCTGTCGGACCAGTTTGCACAGGCCGACAAAGGTCGCCTCATCATCGCTGCTACGCACAACCAGGCCAACTATGTCCTGCCGCGCCTTCTGCTGCAATTCGGGCAGCTGTTTCCAAAGGTCGAGGTCGAACTGCTGCAGGGCAGCCCGAGCTATGTCGTTGATGCGCTGGTGCGCGGCGAGGCGGACATCGGCGTTGCGACCGAGGCAGTCGACGGCAACCCGCACCTGGAAACGCACCCCTGCTTCACCTGGCGTCACGTGGTCATCGCGCCGAAGGGCCATCCCCTGCTGGGCTTGAACACCCCCACGCTAGCAGACATCGCCCGCTATCCGATCATCACCTACAACTCCGAGTTCTCCGGTGGCTCGCGCGTGCTCGACGCTTTCGAACAGGCCGGGGTCGAAGTCGACTTGCGGCTGCGAGCGATGGATGCAGATGTGATCAAGACCTATGTTCGTCTTGGCGCGGGTGTCGGCATCGTTGCGCAGATGGCGGTGGAAGGCGGGAACGATGGCGAGCTGCGCGTGGTGCAGGGGTCCGATGCCTTGTTCGGCACGGGCACGACCAAGATTGCGCTTCAGAAAGGCACCTTGCTGCGCAACTATGCCTATCAGTTCGTCGCCATGCTCGCTCCGCATCTCGATGCCGATGTCCTGAGCGGTACGAAGCGTGCGCCGCGCCTTGCGCAGGCACCCGAAATTGCGCCATTTACCGAACGGCGCGACCTTCATGTTGCCGAAGTGGGCGACATGGCCACCGCTCCATTTGCCATTGCACCCTCCGCCATGCCGCAACTGCATCACTGACAGGACTACAGATGAACGAAGTGGATGTGCGAAACTGGAGACGTCGGGAGTTCCTCAGAGTCTCCGGCCTCGCGCTTGCAACAGCACCCGTGGCTGGCGTGGCGAAGACCGTGCAATTGCCGTTCGGCAATGGCACGCGGCCGCTGGTGCGCTTTCCGCAGAAGCGGGAGTTGATCCTGCTGACCACCCGTCCGCCGCAGCTCGAAACGCCGTTCGAGGTGTTCAACCATGGGCTGATCACGCCGAACGATGCGTTTTTCGTGCGCTATCATCTGTCCGGCCTGCCCGATGCGATCAACCCGGCGACGTTCCGCCTGAAGATCGGCGGGCATGTCGGCAAGCCGCTCGAACTCTCCCTCGCCAGCCTGAAGCGTGATTTTCCCGTTCAGGAGATCGTGGCAGTCAATCAGTGCTCGGGCAACAGCCGGGGTTTCGTCGAACCGCGCGTGGGCGGCGGGCAGCTTGGCAACGGTGCGATGGGCAATGCCCGCTGGCGCGGGGTGCCGCTCAAGGCGCTGCTCGACAAGGCCGGCCTGCGCGAAGGGGCGCGGCAGGTTACCTTCAACGGGCTCGACAATCCGCCGCTCGATGGCATCCCGGATTTCGTGAAGGCGCTGGATATCGATCATGCCCGCGATGGTGAGGTGATGGTCGCCTACCAGATGAACGGGCAGGATCTGCCGTTTCTCAACGGCTATCCGTTGCGCCTGATCGTGCCGGGGCACTACGGCACATCTTGGGTCAAGCACCTCGACGAGATCAACGTCGTCAATGCGCAGTTCGATGGCTACTGGATGAAGACCGCCTATCGCATTCCGGACAACGACTGCAACTGCCTGGTCCCCGGCCAGAAGCCCGACAAGACCAAGCCGATCGGGCGCTTCAACGTGCGCTCGTTCGTGACCAGCCACGCCGATGGGGCGCGGGTTGCGGCAAGGCAGACGGTGGAACTGCGCGGCATTGCATTTGCGGGCGGATCGAACATCGCGCGCGTGTTGCTCTCAACAGACGATGGGCAGAGCTGGCAGGAAGCGCGGCTGGGTGAAGACCTTGGACGCTACTCGTTCCGCGAATGGCGACTGGGGCTGGCGCTGCAAGCAGGGGCCCATCGGATCAAGGTCCGCGCCGTCACCGCCGATGGCGAGGCACAGCCGCTCGAACAGCGCTGGCAGCCTGCTGGCTACATGCGCAATGTGGTCGAGACGATCAGGCTGGAGGTCGCGTGATGCGGAGGGAACCACTTGTCCTGATCGCGGCAGCGGCTCTGGTTCCGGCGGCGATTGCCGCCAGGCCCCTGACTTATTCGGCCCCTGCGGAAACCACCCCGGCAGAACTGGCCGATGCCGAGGGCGAACTGGTGGTCAACGCCTGCTCGACCTGCCACTCGCTCGAATACATCGTCACCCAGCCACGCGGGAAGGGTGCGCAGTTCTGGAAGGACTCGGTCGCCAAGATGGTGAACGTCTACAAGGCACCAGTCGAGCCTGCCGACGCCGACGCGGTGGCGGCGGCGCTGGCAAGGAAGTTCGGCTGAGGTACCGCCATTCTCTTTGTCTTTGCGAGGCGGCGAAGCCAACGAAGCAATCCAGAGTCGGCGCAGAACCGCTCTGGATTGCTTCCCCCGGCTTACGCCGGGGTCGCAATGACGAAGTCGACGTTAGCGGTCGATGACCGCCCCATCTGAAGGCACGCCAACCGCGCCACCGCCGAACGGACCGTTGTTCTCGGCGCAAATGCGCTCGTAGTGCTCGTATTGCAGCGGCCTGCCCGGCGCGTTGACCGGCTTCACGTCGAAGTGCCAGCCATCGGGCTTATCCGCCACGGTATAGCGCCGTGCCGGGATCGTCGCCGTCCATGGGCGTGAGTAGACCGTTGGATCGGTGAAGGTCGCGACATAGTTGAAGCGCTTGCCATCGGCATCGAAGATGAAACGCTCCGCCACCGTGGCGTTCTCGCTCATGAAATCGCCATAGCGGCCGAACAGCGCCTTGCCGTTGTTGTTGCGGGTATCGACGACCAGCGTGTTGCCCTCCCAATGGCCGCGTGAATCCCCGTTCCACAGCTTGATTTCGGGCGAAAGGTGCGGCGATCCGTCAAGCCGGATGATCCGCGTGCCGGAATCGAACAGGAACACCACGTATCCGGGATACTGCCGCACCTCATAGCCGTGCCACATGAACGACTTGGGCACGCCCGCCGGAGCGCAGCGCGCGAGCGGCTCAATGTAGCGGGGCTTCACCGGATTAGGGAAATTCTTGGCAAAGTCCTCCTGCAGCGCACGCGCGGCGGGAAGATAGGGGATCTGCCCGTCGCCCGGATCGGACACGCGGCTCGGCGCGCGCTGGTCACGCGGAAGCTTGGCCGCTGCCGAAGGTTCGCCCGGAGGACCAGCCTGTGGATCGGTGAAGTTGCTGTGGTTCGAGATCGTGTTCGACCAGAACCCGCTGACATCAGGCTGGCCATCGGCGAGACGCGCGCCGGTCCATTCAGCCGAGGCGATGGCGGGCACTTCCTTCTGCCAGCGAATGCCCGGTGCCGTGGGCTGCGGTGCAGGCGTTGCGTCCTGCGCCGAAGCCATGGGCGAGGTCCCTGCGAGCAGCAGCGCTGCGGCGGCGCAAAAGGTCTTGCGGTTCATCACTGTCCGTCCTTGTGCGGATAGAACTGCTCGTATTCGAGCGCGTAGCAGTAGTCCTCGATCAGCTGGAAACCCTTGTCCCGGCGGCGATGGAGGAGGACGTTGATTGTCCACGGCCTCGTGTAGATGCCGGGTTCATCAAGGGTAGCGCTGTAGGAAATCGTGTTGGGGTCGACGAAGGTCCAGCGCTCTACCACATGCAGATCGGGACCGTGGAAGTTGCCTGCACGGTCGAGCCAGGTTTCCTCGTTGAAGTCCGTCACGTCGACGACCAGCGTATCGCCTTCCCACTGGCCGCGGCTGTCGCCCAGCCAGAACTCCTGATGCTTCTCCTGCGGATGGTCCGAGCCATCGGTGTGGATCGTGCGCACCTGGTTGCCGAACTGGTGGACCAGCGTCAGGTCCTGCGCGCGCTGGAACACCTGGAACGGCGCCGGGTAATAGACCCCGCGCGGCACGCCCAGCACCCAACACTTGAGACGTGGATCGTCCTTCGCGCGGGTGGCGAAGTTGCTGGCCCGCCGTTCCAGCGCCTCCGCCGTGTAGGGGATCCGGCCGCCCTCGACCACGCCCGGCCCCGGCGGGGCATCACGACGACCGGCGTGCGGTTCAAGGTCGTAGTCCGCCTCGCCCAGCACTTGCCAGATACCGGAGAAGTCGGGCTTGCCATCAGCCTGACGCGGGATCGCAGGGGCTGCAGGCACTGCCGCAACCGCAGGCTTGGCCGGAGCCGCCCCGGCCAGTGTCGGCATGAGAAGTGCGGTCGATGCCGCCAGCAGGATCGCTGCCTTGGCGGTCATCTCACTTCCCCACGGGCGGCGGCGGAGCATCGGGTGCGCTGCCGGTCTGGACCTTCCGCCCGCCGGGCAGGACTACGGTCGTGGCATAGCCGAACGGACCGCCATTCTTGGCCTTGTATCCGGCAAGGCGGATCGGCACCCCGGCATGGACGTTGTCGCGCGTGATGTTGCTGGAACGCAGCGAAGTCGGCGTGCCGAACTCGAAGCCCCAGTTGGTCACCGAGCCGTCCTTGTTCCTGACGTCGAGGTAGATCCAGCTGTGCGGATTGACGAAGCGTACCTTGGTCACCACGCCGTCGATTACCAGCGGCTTGCTGGAATCGAACTCGGCGGCAAAGGCGTGGTGGGCAAGGCTGGCGGCGGGCAGGGCGACCAGCCCCGCCACGCCCACAGCGCCTGCGATCAGAAGCGACTTGCGGTTCATCTCATTGGCCTCCTTCAGTATTTCACGCGCAGCAGCGCGCCGACGTAACGACGAGGGCCGACGCCATCGTAGCCGACCGGGGCGGTGTTGCTGAAATCGTTGACGCTGGTGGTGTACTGCGTGTCGAACAGGTTCTTGGCCACGATGCTGAACTCGGTCTCGACCCCGTTCAGCTCCTTCGAAACGCCGATCCCGGCATCAGTCAGGTGATAGCCTTTCTGGAAGCCATAGGGCGAAAGCAGCTGCTCCAGATTGTGCGACGAGCGCCACGTGTCGTTGGCAAACAGGCGCAACGTGAAGCCGCTGTCACCGATCGGCTGGTCATAGTTGAAACCGAGGATCACGTTCCACTTGGGCGCGCCGACGATCTGCTTGCCGGTATTGTTGCAGACCGGGGTCGAGGAGGGTACGTTGCGTGGGCAGGTGGCCGTCGACCAGTCGGTATAGATGGCGTCGTTGTAGGCCCCGCCAAAGTTGAACGAAAGCGCGTCGCTGACCCGCAGGTGACCATCGACTTCCACGCCACGGGCCCGCAGCGCCGGTACGTTGCCAAGGCGAGAGCTGAAGCCGGTCGGCGACGCCGCATCGGCAAAGCTCGTGACATTCTGATAGTCGCGAACCTTGGTGTGATAGAGGTTCACGTTGAGCTGCAGCACGTTGTCGAAGAACGCGCCCTTCACGCCCAGTTCGAAGTCGGTCGTACGCTCGGGCAGGACGTTGGCACGCGTCCCGTCGTTGAGGAACGCCACAGCGCCCGACTTGCCGCCGCCGCTGGCCGAGGCATAGAGCAGTACGTCATCCGCCAGTTTGTAGCTCGGGTTGATCAGCCAGGAGAACGAACCGTCCCGGATCGGGGTGCCGAGCACGTCGGTGTAAGCGGCGCCAAGCTGGGCGCTGCGGATCGCGTCGGCAGTTGCATTGCCGGCCGAAACCAGAGCGCGCCCATCGATGAACGTCGCGCCGCGCGTGGTAATGCTGTCCTTCTGCTCCCAGGTGTAACGCAGGCCGCCCGTCACGGCCAGCCGTTCGGTCAGCTTCCAGTCACCTTGCGCGAACACCGCCTGGCTCTTCGAAACGGGGTTCTGGTAGGTCGTGGAGAACACGTTCTCCAGCGAAGCGCGCAGGAAAGGCAGGTTCGTCGCGGTGTTCAGCGTGTTGTACTGCCCATTCGTGGCGTAGAACGCACCGGCATCGCGGCCGAACAGGTTGCGGCTGGTCGTCTCGGTGTCGATCTTGAACAGGTAGAGCCCGGCCTGGATGTGCAGGGCATCGGTCAGATCGCCGCTGACGCGCAGTTCCTGCGAAAGCTGCTCGCTGTCGACCAGAGTGCCGCCGCGGGCGATGGCAAAGCGCGTCTGCTCGCTGTCGTTCTTCGCGTCGAAGTGCAGCTTGCGGTATGCCGAGATCGACTTGATCTGAACCGGCCCTGCATCCCAATCGGCCACCAGCGAAACGCCGCTGTTGCGCGTGATCAGCGGCTCGGCCTGATCCATGTCGATGGTCGTGGTGGATCCGATGATCGGGGTGTAGCCACCGAAATAGCTGCGGGCGAGGCGGGTGGAGAAGGTCGTGCCTCGCACCGAGCCATCGTCGAGCTTTGCGGGGTCGACGATCCAAGGCTTGGTATTCGAATTCTCGTTGGTTTCGGCGCTATCCGCGTTGATCTTCACCGAGAAGTTGTCGGCCGGCTTGAACAGCAGTTGCACGCGGCCACCCCAACGGTTGCGTTCATGCCAGCGTCCGCCACGCGCGGGATTGACGTTGAGGATGTCGCCATCCTGCTTGTCGAGGAAGAACGAGGCGCGGAACGCCAGCAGATCTTCGACGATGCCCGCCGAGTAGCTGCCGCGCGCCTTGAACGCCTTGCGGGTGAAGCCCTTTTCCAGTTCCAGCGTGCCCTCGGGATCGAAGGTCGGCGCCTTGGTGGTGTACTTGATCACGCCAAGCGAAGTATTCTTGCCGAGCAGCGTGCCTTGGGGGCCGCGCAGGATTTCCACCTGCTGGAGATCGGTAAAGTCCTGATAGGTCATGCCGACATGGCCGAGGAACACGTCATCGACGATGGTGCCGACGGCGGCTTCCATGTTGTCGTTGCCGCTGGTCTTGCCGATGCCACGCAACGACACGCCGGTGCGGCGGGCGTTCGGCGTCGTTGCGGTCAGGCCCGGCGCGCGCTGCGTCAGGTCGGCAATGGTGAAGACGCGCTGCTGGGCCACCGTATCACCGCTGAGCACGGTGATCGGGATTGGCACATCGTTGATGTCTTCTTCGCGGTTGCGCGCGGTGACGACGATGCCCCCGGCCTCATCGAATGCTGCAGCGTCTGCCGCATCAACAGCAGCAGCGGGCGCTTCCTGCGCATAGGCAGTGGAAGCGGTGGACAGGAGAAGCGCGGCGGTGAACGCCTGCGCGCGCGTGGAGAGGATGCGCATTCTGGTAATTCCCTGAAATCTTTATGTTCTGATCACTTGCCGGGGCGGTCGACGCTCTTGGTCAGCGTGGCGATGCGGTAGGCCGAGCCACGGCCCACGGCGTAGAGGTGCGCGTGCTCCTTGCCGCCAAAGGCAAGGTTTTGCGGCTGCTTGGGCAGCTTGATCACGCCGAGCGGCTGGCCCTCGGGCGAGAACACCTCGATGCCGAGCGTGCTGGTGACGAAGACGCGCCCGTCCTTGTCGACGACTATGCCGTCCGCGCCGCTGGTCGGGCCGGTCGGCGTGGTCTTGAAGCCCGCAAGCTTGGCGAAGTCGCGGCGTCCGGTCAGGCTGCCGTCGGCGTTGACGGTCCAGGCGAGCAGGTATTCGCCCTGCGTGTTGGCGACATAGACGGTCTTTTCGTCCTGGCTCAGGGCAACGCCGTTGGGGCGACGGATGTCATCGGCAACGAGGTGGACCTTGCCCTTCCTGTCGAGCCAGTAGAACCCGGTCTTGGGCGGCGTTGCCGGAGCGGCAGCGCCCGGCGCGGGGTTGGCACCCGGATCGGAGAAATAGATGTTGCCGTTACGGGCGAGCGCAAAGTCATTCGGGCGGCCCAGCGGCTTGCCGTCGAACTTGCTGGCCAGAACCTTGGGTGTCGGCTGCAGCACGGCGATGCCCGAAGGCGCGGTCTGCACGGCGAGCAGTTCGCCCTTGGCCGAAAGCGCCAGCGCGTTGGCACCGCCGGTCTTCTCGAGGTAGGTCGAGACCGAGCCGTCGAGGCCGAGCTGGACGATGCGGTCGGCGCGGTTTTCGGTGAACAGGATCGAACCATCGGCGAGCGCGATCGGCCCTTCGGTGCCCTCGAAGCCCTCGCGCACCACTTCGACGCGGGTTCCGGCAGCGACCACGCCTGCAATCTCGGGGGTGACGATTTTCTGGCCGTAGAGGAAACCGCCCTCGGCCGCGTAGTCCTCGACGCCGACGGCGCCAACCACGTTGAAGCCCTTCGCTGCAAGGAGGCCAGCAGCTTTCTGCGCCCGTCCCGCATGGTTCGATACGGTCACGATCTGGCGATCACGCGGGATATAGGACAGAAAGCGGTCGAGTTCGCTGATCTGGATGTTGAGGAACACCGGCAGACCGCCGAGCTGGCTGATCTCGTCAGCGCGGCGCACGTCGATGAACACCACCTTGTCGGGTGTGGCGAGCAGGGCGTCGATCCTTGCCTTGTCCAGCTTGGGTGCCGCAGGGGCTTGCGCTGCGGGCGCGGCGGCTTGGGCCAGCGCTGGTTGTGCAGGAACCATCGCAATCAGCGATGCGCCGAGCGCGAGAAGGACGATCGTGCTGCTCTTGCGCGCGGACTGGAAGATTTCGTTCGGCATTATGGCCCCCATCAGAAATTGATCTCGATGGGAGCCGCTTAGTCAGTGGCAGCTAAGGTAAAAACGAAGTAATCGGAATATGCTTATTATACCAATAAAAAGATCTCGGACGAACGCGAAAGAGCCTCTTCTTCCAATAAAGTCGGAAGAAGAGGCTTTTATTAAATCGAGAAAATTCTATCAGCTAAAGCCGATCCATCGTCCCGCTGCCGCAACCGTGATCCATGCGAGTGATGATGACAGCGCAGCGACCTGAATTCGTCCCATAACAGGCGCCGCATTGCTGCGGTTCTCGAACCAGCCCGCTGCCACGGCCGCACCAAGCGCCAGCACCACCGCAACAAGGCCGGGCATTGCGCTGCCTTCGGGGGCAAACTTCAGCGAGAGCAGGACGGCCAGCACCACCACGCCGCCAAGCGTTGCAAGGTAGGCTGTGCGATAGCGGGCAAGGCTTGCGGCAAAGAGCACGAAACCGGCAAAGGCCACGATCAGCGAGCCCGATGAAAGTTCGCTCGTTGCGGTGAACAGTACCAGTGCGACCAGCCACAGCGTACCTGCGGCAAAGGCCAGAACCAGCGGCGGCGGGCCGTCGGCTGCGGCATTCTCGCGCACCTGCCGCGAGACGGCCAAGCTGAGCAGGATGGCTGCGATCAGCGCGATCATCTTCACGAAGAACGCACCGTTCGGCAGCAGCGTCACGATCGTTGCAACGCCCATGTAGATGCCGGTGGCAATCGTTCCGATAATGCCTATCCGCAGCCACGGCCGGGTCGCAGCCTCGACCGTGCTGGCAGGTACATCCTTGAGGATCGCGCCAAGCAAACGCAGGTTCAGCACCAGTACTGCACCGCCAAGGATGACCATCGAGAGCAGGTGCGCGGTTTCGACAATAGCGAAGAGCCAGGTCGTCTGGTTCAGGTCCTTGATCCATTCGATCTGGGCAAAGCTGTCGAGCGGAGCCTGCAGCGTCGGCAGGGTGTCCCGGAAGTTGACGCTCATTGCGCGATCTCCTCGTCAATCTTTTCAATCGTCTGGTCGTAGACTTCGCACTGCGCCACCGCGCCGACCAGCGGACCGGGGTTCATGCACTTGGTCCAGTCGTACGCCATGTAGCGACCGGCAAAGATCACCACGAACCACAGCGCGATGGAGGTCGCTCCCGAGGCGCGCACGGCATTCGGCGGCACAGGCGCTTCATCCCACTGCGGGCGGTTGGCCTGCACGCGATAGTGGAACCAGAAGATGTTGATGGCCGCCACGACAAGGAAGCCCAGTTTCAGGCGGAAGGCGAAGTTGTGCCAGTATTCCAGCGGATTGGAGAAGAACAGCAGGCTGCCCGTCAGCAGAAGCACGGCAAATCCGCCCACCGTCCATGGCAGAACCTCATCCGCCACTCGCGAGACGGGCACGTTGCGGAAAGCAATGCCAAGCAGGCGCAAGTCGACGAACAGGATCGTCCCGGCAAACAGCATCAGTGTCAGCACATGCGTGCCTTCAAGCAGCATCCACAGCCGTTCGGACGACAGCAGCTGCGCACTCCAGGATGTGTCTGGAACGATCTTGCCCGAAGCGTCAATCGTCGCACCCAGCCTGTATTGCAGCTCCGCGAGCCAATGCGAAATCATCAATCCCTCGTGTTCCCTGGCCGCACGCTGCAGCTCGCCCGCAACGCGAACGTCGCAAGTTTGTGGTTTGCCGTTAGGTGAGGGTCGTTGCCTGCGGAACTACGCGTTGTTCATAAGCTTGCCACGACTGGTGCTAAGGCCGTCGCTTGACCACGGTTCAAGATCGTGCAGCACTACGGTGCGGATGGTCAAAGGAAGCTGTCAGTCCAAGCGAAGCGTCCCGTGCCCACAAACCGGCTACGTGGGTGTCCAGACCTCGGCGCGTGGAGGACCGGTGCCCTGCCATGGCGGTTCTGCGCCCGGGCCCATGTCGCCATCTGCAGGCCGACCGTGCCATCGCGGGCGATGCTTGCAGCGGCGTGGGCGCCATCGGACGCATAGGCCTTGAGGATGGCATCGGCGTTTGCGGGGTAACGCTCGCGCACGGCAGCAGCGAGGTTGTCGGCCGGTGCGAAGGGGCGGAAGCTCTCGTCCCGAGTGTAACCGATCAGCACCGGTACGTCGGACTGCTGGTGTGCGGCGAAGACTTCTTCCAGCGACCCGGTGACGACTTTGCCGTCGCGGACGATGGGGTCGCGCCGGCTCGCGGCGGCGGCGATGCGGTCACCGGGCAAGGCGCGCATTTCGGCAAGCGAGGTGGCGCCAAGCTCCTTTTGCAGGGCGAGGCCCTGTTCCTCGGCTTTGGCCAGCGGAGCGGGGCCGAGCATGCCGCCAAAGGCGCTGCCGCTCATGGCCACGGCTTTGGCGAACAGGCCCTTGGCAAGCGGCGAGGCCTGCAGCAGCGAGACCGACATTGCCCCTGCTGACTGGCCGACGATCGTGACAATGGCGGGATCGCCGCCGAACCTGGCGATGTTGCGCTGGACCCATTGCAGCGCAGCGATCTGGTCCATCAGGCCGTAATTGCCGGAAGCGCCTGCTTCGGCGGTCAGCTCCGGGTGGGCAAGGAAGCCCAACGCGCCAACGCGGTAGGCGAGATTGACGCGGACCACGCCGTCTCGTGCAAACGGTTCGCCGGAGTAGTTGGCCATCGAGGCCGAGCCGATGTTGAAGCCGCCGCCGTAGATCCACACCACGACGGGAGCCTTGGCGGCGCTCTTCGGTGCCCAGATGTTGAGGTAGAGGCAGTCCTCGCTGGTCGCTTCGTTGCCGAAGTAGTGGTTCTGCAGCGAACCGCGCAGGGGCTGCAGGCATTCGGGCGCGAAGCGATCAGCATGGAGCACGCCCTGCCATGGTTGCACCGGCTGCGGTGCCTTCCAGCGCAGATCGCGCAACGGCGGCGCAGCGAACGGAACACCGAGCCATGCACTGACACCGGACGGGAGAGTAACGCCCTCGATCTGACCACCATCGACCGCAACGGGTTCGGCGAAGGCGGGCGGCGTGGCGGCAAGGAGCAGCGCCGCTATCAGCTTGCGGATCATTTGCGCGGCACGCCCAGCTTGTCGTGGAAGAAGTCGAAAGTGGCGTTCATCGCCTTCAGCGAGGTGCGGCGGGTGTCGTCGGGCGTCTGGCCCATGAAGCTGTGGTCGGTGGCGGAGTAGTAGGTGGCGCTGACCGGGACGCCCGCGGCCTTGAGTGCGGCTTCAAGTTGGTGCGATTGCGCGACGGGCACGACCTTGTCGTCCACGCCGTGCAGAAGCAGGACCGGTGAGTCCTTGGCATCGACATAGGTGATCGGGCTGGCGGCGCGGATCGCTTCGGGGGAGCAGGTGCCGTCCTTGCAGCCCAGAAGGCGCTGTTCGGCAGAATCCTTCTGCGTGATGCGCGGCATCGTGGCGAAATCGTGGATGCCGTACCATGCGGCGGTGGCCTGAATGCAGGCGTCATTGGCCGAGGCGGGATCAAGCGTGGCGTCGATCTTGCCGTTCGTGCAGGCAAGGCCTGCCAGTGCGGCGAGATGTCCACCGGCCGAGCCGCCGAAGACGCCGACGCGGGCCGGGTCGATGTGATACTGCGCGGCATTCTGGCGCAGGAAGCGCAGGGCGGCGAAGACGTCTTTCGCCTGCGCCGGAAAGGTCGCCTCGCCCGAGAGGCGGTATTCGACGCTGGCGACGGTAAAGCCTTCGGCGGCGAAGGCGGCGAGCATCTTCGGGAAATTGTCGAACGCGCCGGACTGGCGGGTATGGCCGCCCATCCAGCCGCCGCCGTGGATATAGAGCACCAGCGGATGCGGTCCCTTGCCTGCGGGCACATAGATGTCGACGATCTGCGGGCGGTAGCCGGGGTTGACCTGGTAGGTCACGTCACGCCACGCCTTGACCCCGCCGGGGAAGGCGACGGGCACTTGCGGGAACTTGTCAGCCATCGAAGGTTCCGGGTTGACCGGGACCGTGCGCTCTGTTGGTGCCTTGGCACTGGCGGGGGCGACGAGGAAGGTAGCGCAGGCGAGCGCCAGCAGCGGGGTGAAACGGGCCATCTTGTCCTCTCCTTGATCTGTTTTTCGTTGGGCGCTCAGGTGACGCGGTAGAAGCGGATGCGCACGGCGCGCTTGCCACCGGGCAGGCTCACCGGATCGAGCGTGCCGATGAAGCAGCCTTGCGAGAGCCAGTCATACTTGCCCTGTGGCGCTTCGAAGACGGGGTGGGTGCGGACGACGGCCTTGGGGTTCTTGGCGCGGCAGCTGACGCCGGTGTTGACGACATTGATCACTGCCCCGTCATCGGTGCGCAGCATGTAGTCGGCCTTGATCTGCATGCATCCGTCGGCCCGGCGCAATTGCCAGTCCCACCCGCCGCCCATGATCGTGCCGCGAATGCCCGGCCCCTCGAACGTGCCGCCGGTGATCGGCACGATGTTGCGGGTGCCGAGCGAGGTTGCGCCGACGGGCACATCGGCATCTAGCGTGACGGTTTCCTCGAAGGCGAACTCAAGCGTGGGCTCTGCGGCTTGAGCGGCAACCGGTGTTGCGACGGGGGCGGCCAGCGCGAGCGCGGCGAGAGCGGTGGTGAAGCGCATCGGTTTCCTCAATCGAGATATTCGGGCTTGTGCCGGGCCTGTGCGGCAAGGCGGATCGGAGCGTTGGCAGCGCCGTAGCCGGTGTAGCCGCGCCTCTCGACCACTTCGAAGAACACGCGGCGGGCAAAGGCGCGGCTGTAGAACTGGAAGTACTCCGCCTCGCCATCGCAATCGTAGAGGATGCCGAGGCGGGCCATGCGCTCGATCAGGTCAGGGTCGAGGCCCCAGCGCGCTTCGAGATCGTCATAGTAATTGCGCGGGATGTCGAGGATCGGCAGGCCATCGGCGCGGGCGGCTTCGGCAACGGCGAAGACATCGGGCGTGGCAAAGGCGATGTGCTGCACGCCGGCGCCGAAGTAGTTCTGCACGAACCGCGAGGTGAGCGACTGGCTGGCGAGCGAGCCGTTGAGCGTGAAGCGCACCGAACGATCGACATTCTCGACCGCCTGGCTCTGCACGAGGCCCATCGGGTCGGCGATTTCGAGCTGGGGTGTCTTCTCCACATCGAGCAGTGCCACGTAGAACAGCAGCCAGCTGAGAAACTCCTCGTACTGCATGGTCTGCGCGATGTGGTCGACGCCGGTGAGGAGTGGCGCGACTTCGGGTTCGAGCGCGTGAGGAAATTCGTGCGCCCACATCGCTTCGCGACTGACCTGGTCGACGAGGTAGATCAGGCTGCCACCGACACCGCGCACGCTCGGGATCGGCCACTCATCGGGGCCGACTGCCTGTTCGAAGCGGGGGATGCGCAGGAAATCGGCGCGGGCAAGCGCGGCGGGAACATCGGGCACGGTGAGTCCCAGCGCGCAGACGGCGGCGCCGTGAACCATGTCGAAGCTGTGGGCGAGGCCCTCGGGTTCGCAATTGACCACGATGCTCGCCGCGCCTTGCGTCCAGCGGGTGACGTCCTTGGTGCGGTGGCGCGCGGTGGGGCGGAAGCCCAGTGGGCGGAGCATGGCACCGAGGGTTTCGGCCTCTTCGTGGCTGGCCGCGAATTCGATGAATTCGACACCCGTTGTGGCAGCGCGCGAGGGGAGGCTCGGCGCGGCTGGCGAGGGCTTGCCGATGCCGCCTTCGAGCAGGCGCAGCGAACGGTAGCCATCGAGCGCGACGCCGCTGGCGGAACCGGCGCGGAAGCGGTCGTTGAAGATTTCGAGGCTCCAGTAACCGTCGTAGCCGATCTTGCGGATGGCCTGCGCCCAGTCATCGAGGGGGAAATCGCCCTGCCCCGGCATCGAGCGGAAATGGCGGCTCCATTGCAGCAGGTCCATGTCGAGCACGGGAGCATCGGCCACTTGCACGATGAACAGCTTGTCGGCACGGATATCGCCGATGCTGGAGGAGGGTATGCGGCGCGACAGCGAGTGGAAGCTGTCGAGAACCAGGCCGATCGAGGGGTGGTCGACATCGCGGACGATGCTCCAGGCATCGCGGTGGTCATTGACGTGGCGGCCCCAGGCGAGCGCTTCGTAGCCGATGCGCAGGCCCCGTGCTGCGGCACGCTCGCCGGCTTCGTGGAGGTCGGCGATGGTGTGGGCCCGGTCGGAAGAGGCGAGCGGGGAGCAGCTGGAGCAGAGCAGGAGCAGGTCGGTGCCCAGTTCCTGCATCACGTCGAACTTGCGTTCGAGCCGGTCAAACGCGCGGGTACGCTGCGGTTCGGGCAAGCCATCGAGATCGCGGAACGGCTGGAACATCGTGCAGGCGAGGCCAAGGTCGGCCATCATCGCGGCAATCTGACGCGCCGAGAGGTGCGTGGAGAGCAGGTCGTTCTCGAAAATTTCGGCCCCATCGTATCCGGCAGCAGCGATGGCCTGCAGCTTGGCATCGAGCGTACCGCTGATCGAAACCGTGGCGATGGACGTTTTCATGTCGGCTTCAGGCTCTCCGTCGCCTCGGCTCTTGCGAGGTTGACACGTCTAAATGTTAGGGACTAGTTCGTTACATAAATTCGGTTTGGGCGCAAGGGGAGGATTGTGAAGGGTAATTCCGATGCGGTGGCCGGAGTGGCGGCGATGGGCGGGGAAAACCCGTCTTCGTCCTGTCACGCGGGCAGACCGCACGGAGAAAAGGCGCTAGGACCGAACCTGACGGGGAGTGCGCTTCTGGTGGAGCGGCGGACCGTCGTGCCAGTTGCGGAGATTGCGACCTTGTCTGACACTTCCGGGCCGGAGACGGCATCTGCAGCAAAGCCCGCGCGCCGAAGCCGGGCCGAAAGCCGCGAGCAGGCGATCAACCAGATCATCGACATCGCGACCAACGAGTTCGTGGAGAAGGGGCTGGCCGGCGCGCGGATCGACGAGATCGCGGGCAAGGCGACCAAGCGCAAGATCTACTACTATTTCGAAGGCAAGGACGAACTGTACCGCGCAGTGCTGCAGCGGGCCTACGCTCGCGTGCGCGAGAGCGAGGCGGAAGTCGACATCGCAAGCGGCAGTGCGGCCGATGCGCTGCGCCGCCTGATCGAGCATGACGTGCGCTACCACGCGCGTCACCCCGAGCTGGTGCGGCTGGTGATGAACGAGAACATCCACCGCGCCGAACATCTCAAGCAGATCGAGGGACTGCCGCAGGGCAACCGCAAGGTGATCGGCATACTCGAGAGCATTATCGCAAGGGGGCAGGCAGAGGGGACGTTTCGCGACGGCATCGACCCGGTCGACCTGCACCTGAACCTTACTGCATTGAGTTTCTACAACGTCTCCAACCAGTTCACCTTCGCGCACAACTTCGGGGTGGACATGACCAGCCCCGAAGCGATCGAGCGCCGGGCCGGGCAGGTGGCGGACATCATTCTGGCCTGGGTGACGAAGAAGGACTGACCGGGTCGGCGGCACGCTGCTGCTCGCCCATGGATCGGCCGGACGTCTGCCTTGCGCCTAAAGGAGAGGACGAATGGCACTTCCCGCACCCGGCTCGATTGCCGAGGGTCCCGCTGAGTGGACGCGCAAGGGGCTTGGTATCGTTGCGCTGTGCTTTGCGATCAACATGGCTGATGGCGTAGACGTCACGATCCTGTCGTTCATCGCGCCGCGCCTGCAGGCGGAATGGGACATCGGCTCGGCCACTATGGGCAACCTCTTCAGCGCAGGACTGATCGGCATGGCGATCGGCGGCATGTTCATTGCGCCACTGGCCGACCGGCTGGGGAGGCGCGCGGTGATCCTTGCGGCGTTATGCCTGATGTCGGTGGGGATGTTTGCCAGCAGCTTTGCGGGCAGCGTGCCAGTGCTGTTCGCGATGCGCGTGATCGTCGGCTCGGGCATCGGCACAGTGCTCGCGGCGATGGCTGCTCTGGCAGCCGAAAGTGCGCCGCCCGCGCAACGCAATCTGGCAGTGGGTGTCGTCCAGGCTGGTTACCCGTTCGCAGCCGTGTTCACCGGTCTGATCGTGGCGCACGCACTGCCGATCCATGGCTGGCAGTCGATGCTGCTCGGGGCGGCGCTGCTGACCTTGATCCTGCTTCCGGTGGCGTGGCTGGTCCTGCCGCACGGAAGACCGACGGCGGCGGAAGGGGCCAAAGCTGCAGGGAAAGTGGGCCAGTTGTTCGCTCCACAACTGCGCGCGCGGACCATTGCGCTGTGGTCCGCGGTGTTCTTCGGGCTGATGGTGCTCTATTTCATCGTCAGCTGGATTCCGAAGCTGTCGATCGCTGCGGGCCTGTCGGAAACCAACGGCATTTACGCGGGCGCTCTCTACAACCTCGGCGCGTTCGTCGGGACGATGGCGATGAGCGTCCTTGCCCTGCGCGTGCCGCTTGGAAAGCTGGTTCCGACGATGCTGACCGGCGCGGGCGTGGCGATGGTCTTGTTCGGGTCCATCGCGATGCCGGTGTGGCTGACGCTGGTCGTCGCCTTCCTGATCGGGGTGCTGCTACAGGGTGGCTACAACGGTGTCTGGCCGATCGCGGCGGGCGCCTATCCGGGCGAAGTGCGTGCCACCGGCGTGGGCTGGGCCATCGGCGTGGGCCGCGGTGGCGCTGTGATTGGACCGATGCTCGGCGGCTATCTCATGGCCGCCAATGCGCCGCTGCCCGCTCTCTTTGCAGCCTATTGCGTACCGTTGCTGATCTGCGCAGCCGCGGCGTTCCTGGTCGAGCGATACAAAGTGTAACTAACCAGTCACAAGTTGTTTGACAGGGACTAGTTCGTCACATAAATGAACCCCCGGTGAAGGGCGGCGAATCCAGCCGCCCCTGGAGGAGGATGACCATGACTTTGAGGGGCACTCGCCTTGCGTTTTCCGCGTCCCTGCTGACTGTTGCTGCCGCGCTCTCCGCGCCCGCGCTCGCTCAGGATGCGGCTCAGGACTCAGCGTCGGATCAGGCTGCGGAAGCGCCGGTCGATACCAAGGAAATCATCGTAACCGGCTCGCTGATCCAGCGCCCGAACAACACTGCCGTCAGCCCGATCGTTTCGGTGAGCGAGACCGCGCTCAAGGAGACCGGCCAGGTCAACCTGCAGGACGCGCTCAACCAGTTCCCGAGCTTCACCACCGCAGGCAATGCCAACACCGGCGGGCAGGGCACCGGCGGCCGCGCCTCGGTCAATCTTCATGGCCTCGGCACCAACCGCAACCTCGTGCTGCTTGATGGCAAGCGCCTGCCGCTGTCGGACATCAACGGCAACGTCGACATCAACATCCTGCCCGATTCCATCATGGGCGGTGTGGACGTGATCACCGGCGGCGCATCGGCGATCTACGGTTCGGACGCAATCTCGGGCGTGGTCAACTTCAAGACCCTGCGCGCTTTCGACGGCGTGCGCGTCGACATGCAGAACTCGATCAGCGAAAAGGGCGACGGCTACAAGTTCAACGGCTCGCTCGCCTTCGGCAGCGGCTTTGCCCAGGATCGCGGCCATGTGATCGCGGCATTCAGCTATGCCAAGCAGGATTCGATCAACGGCAGCAGCCGCGACTTCTTCTTCGACAAGACGCCGTCGTCGTTCATCGGCACCGGCACCTTCGTGCCCAGCGCCACCAACGCCCCGACGGTCGATGCACTTACGGGTGTCTTCGGTGGCTATGGCATCAGTGGCCTGCCGGGCAACGTGAACCTGCTGAACCTCGGCTTCAACAACGACGGGACGCTGTTCACCCAGACCGGCGCGCGCAACTACAAGGGCGCGAACGGCACCAACGGTTATCTGGTCGTCGGCAGCAACGTGCGCATGCCGGTCGGCCAGCAGGTCGATTTCGCCAACGGGCTCGAGCGCAAGACCGCCTTCATGAAGGCAGACTACGACCTGACGCCCTCGCTGACCGCCTACGGCCAGTTCATGTACGTCGACCTGACGGTGAAGACCGCTTCGGGCGGCAGCCTGACGCAGTTCGGCACGCTGACCAGCGTTCCGGTCAGCAATCCGTTCATCCCGCAGGACCTGCGCACGATCCTGGCGTCGCGTCCCAATCCCAACGCTCCGTTCACCTGGAACGGCCGCTACGTTGGCGTACCCTACAAGAACTGGGACGAGAACTACACCGTCCAGCAGTACATGGCCGGCGTGAAGGGCGATATCGCCAGTGGCTGGTCATTCGACCTGTGGGGCGCCTACGACCAGTCGGTCCACGACCAGCAGCTCAACGACGCCGTGGTCAAGAGCCGCGTCCAGACGCTGCTCAACGCGGCCGATGGCGGGGCATCGATCTGTGCGGGCGGCTTCAATCCGTTCGGCGATGCCAATGCCCGCTCATTGTCCCAAGCCTGCGTCGACTACATCACCAAGACCGCGTTTTCGCAGGAGAAGCTGCAGCAGACCCAGGCGCAGCTGCAGGTCAACGGCAAGCTGTTCGATCTGGGGGCTGGTCCTGCACAGATCGCGCTGGTGGCAGGCTACCGCAAGAATACCTTCCGCTACACTCCCGACAGCGACCTGCGCACGCAGAACATCGAGGCGGTGATCGCTTCGCAGCCTGCCTCGGGCCGCATCAGCGTCAAGGAATTCGCCGCCCAGGTCGACGTGCCGCTTCTGGCCGACAAGCCCTTCGTGCGCGAGCTCGGCATCGGTGGCGCGATCCGCTATTCGGACTACTCGGTGACCGGTGGCGTGACCAGCTACGAGTTGGACGCCCGCTGGAAGCCGGTTGACCAGATCCTGCTGCGCGGCAGCTACCAGCGCGCCGTGCGTGCTCCGAACATCGGCGAATTGTTCTCGCCGCAGACCGGCACGCAGCTAGTGATCGGCACCCCTCCGGGCGCACTGGGCGATCCGTGCGACGTGCGCTCGACCGCGCGCACCGGTGCGAATGGCGCGCAAGTTGCCGCACTCTGCGTGGCGCAGGGCATCCCGCAGGCCGCGATTTCGAGCTACACCTTCCCGACCACCGCGACCGGCCAGCTGGTTTCGGGCAACACCAACCTGACGCCCGAGCGCGCCGATACCTACAATATCGGTCTGGTGATCAATTCGCCTGCGCAGAGCGGCCTCTTCGCCGACCTCACGCTTTCGGTCGATTACTACAACATCGCGGTCAAGAACGTGATCTCGACCGTGCCGGGCCTGACCGTGCTGTCGAAGTGCTTCAACCTCGACGGTTCGAACCCGAGCTACGACAAGAACAACCTTTACTGCGGCCTGCTGGTGCGCGATGCTGGCGGCCAGCTCACCACCGTTGCCACGCCTTATCTGAACCTCGGTTCGGTCAAGACCGATGGCGTCGAGGCGCAGCTCAACTGGACGGTCCCGGCGCGTTTCCTCGGCGACGAGAGCGGACGCCTGTTCCTGAACGAGGCGATCGGCTGGCTGCACAGTTACAAGCTGCAGCTCCTGCCCGGAGCGGCAACACTGGATTACACCGGCATCAGCAACGGCGCGGCCGGCGTCAGCAGCCTGCCGCCGCGCGCCACCCCGAAGTGGAAGGCGCTGACCTCGTTCGGCTACCGCTCCGACGCTGCGACGCTGGGCATGCGCTGGCGCTACCAGAGCGCGATGAAGGACACGACCTCGGTCCTGACGCCTGCCACGGCGCAGGTCGGTGTGGGTGCCTATTCGTTGTGGGACCTGTTCGGTTCGGTGAAGGTCGCCAAGTCGTTCGAACTGCGCGCAGGCGTCAACAACCTGTTCGATCGCGGTCTGCCATTCGTCAGCAGCTCGCAGAACGGTACTGACGTTGCGCTCTATGATCCAGTCGGCCGCTCGTTCTACATGGGCTTCAAGGCCAACTTCTGATCCACCCTATGTCCCGGCGCTGCCCTCGGGCGGCGTCGGGATCTTTTGAAGCAGGAACGAATGATCCGCTCAGGTCTACTCGGACGCTCCATTCTCGCATCCCGGTCGCCCGAGTTGCACGAGAAGGAAGCGCAAGCGCTGGGCCTGGAGCTGCGCTATGAACTTTTCGACTTTTCCGACCGGGGCTGGGCCGACGAAGATCTCGCCGCCGTGCTGGCGAGAATGGTTGCTGAAGGCTTCAGCGGGTTCAACGTCACTTATCCGTTCAAGCAGACAGTCGTTCCCCTGCTGGACGCGCTGGATGAGAGTGCGTTGGCGGTAGGAGCAGTCAATACCGTTGCGGTTACCGAGGGACGGCTGATCGGTTACAACACCGACATGGCGGGCTTTCGCGGCTCGTTCCTTGATGGCTTGCCTGGTGCCGGAATCGATCGTGTGGTCCAGCTGGGCGCTGGTGGTGCCGGCGCTGCGGTTGCCAATGCCTTGCTTTCGCTGGGTGTGCGCAGGCTCGATCTGGTCGATGTGGACGAGCGCCGCGCAGCGCGTTTGAGAGACGATCTCGCCGTTCGTTATCCCGATGCCGCAGTATCGGTCCGCCATCCCGGCGAAGTCGATACCCGCGATGTCGACGGCATCGTCAACGCGACGCCCATCGGCATGAACGGCAAGCCCGGCATGCCGATCGCTGCAGCGCTGCTGCAACCCTCGCACTGGGTTGCCGATATCATCTATTTCCCGCCGGAGACCGAGCTTCTTCGGGTCGCACGGGAAAAGGGCTGCCCGGCCATCAATGGGGTCGGCATGGTCGTGGGCCAGGCCGCGCGCGCGTTCGAGATCATTACCGGACACAAGGCCGACAGCCTGCGCATGATGCAGACGCTGCTCTAGGGTCAGGACATATTACTCGCGCCTTGCCGGCACGTGTCATCCCAGAAGATCGGCCGCCGTTGCCGATGTCCCGGTTCTGGAGAATTGGCGAAGCCCCCCGACCGCAATGGCCGGGAGGCTTCCCTGAACAACCTGCAGACGCAGTTGGCCCGGTTCAGAACCGATACGTCGCAGCCGCTCCGAACATGCGCGGTTCGCTGGCCGAGACGCGGTTTGCGGTGCTGCCCGGGAAAACCGTGTTGTTGAGGCCAAGCGCGGCGCCGAGCGGCTGGTACACCGTCAGCGGGCGGTAGTGCTTGTTGGCGAGGTTGCGGGCGAAGACCGAGAGGGTCCAGCGATCGTCGTTGCCGCTCAGCGAGATGCGTCCGCCCAGCAGCGCATAGGGCGCGGCCAGCGACTGCGGGTTGTTGTCGTTGACCGTGCCGACGAACTGGCTGGAGATGAAGGACATCGTGCCGTTGACCGCGAGGCGCATCCCGCTCTGGCCGAGGTCTGTGCCCCAGTCGACCGCGACGTTGCCCGACCACTTCGGCGAGAAGGTGTTGGGCTTGCCGGTCAGGTCCTGCGTACCGGGCAGGCCGGGCAGGTTCGAGGCCGTCTTGAAGTCGGTGAACTTGGAGTCGAGGTAGGCGACCGAGCCGGAGACCGAGAAGTCACGGCTGGGCGCGATGGTCAGGTCCATTTCAACGCCCTGCTGGCGCAAGGTGCAGATTGCCCTGACCGTAGGCGGCGAAGCTCTTGACGTTCTGGAAGACGTCCTGGTCGGTGGCTGCAACGCCGTTGTTCACGGCGTAGCAGTTGGCGCAAGCGGTGCGAGCAGGGCCAGCCGGGACGAGCACGCCGCAGAAAGCGGTGCCCATGTTGAGCTCTTCGGCAAGCGCGAAGTCTTCCTCGAAGTAGTAGACGCCCGCCACCATGTCGAACTTGCCGCCGAGCCATTCCTTCTCGGGCGAGATGAACTGCAGTTCGTGGTTCTGGCTCTTGGAATCGAACAGGCTCCGGCGCGAGGCGAGACTGACCGGGAAGTAGACGATGTCGCCATCGAGTTGGTCGTTGGTCCAGACGCGGTAGCTGTTGATCAGCTTGAGGGTGCTGCCGCCCGCGAGGTCGAGCGAGGCGGTGCTGGAGACGCCCCAGTTCTCGTCGATCAGGCCTGTCGCCATCGACTGGTTCATCACGCGGTCGTTGAGGTTGGTATCAGGCCCGCCATTGAACGCGGCCTGGATGAAGGCGAGACGGGCGGGGCTTACCGATGCGGGATCGAAGTCGAAATTGGCCACGCCATCGCCATCGAGGCGGGTGTAGTCGCCGCGCAGGATCCATTCGACATTGCCGAGGTCGGCCTTGAGCGTGCCGCGGAACGAGACGTCGTCCGAGCCGCCGTAGTGCTTGCCGTCGAGCTTGTTGAACCACGGGCCTTTGAACCACTGGCCCATGCCGGCGACGCGCAGGGCGACGTTCTCGGTCAGCGGCAGGTTGACGTTGCCGGCGATCTTGTAGCGGTCGAACGAGCCGACCTCGCCGCTGACTTCGCCGCTGAACTCGCCCTTGGGCAGAGCGCTGCGCAGCGAGAGCGCGCCGACGCTGGCGTTGCGGCCGAACAGCGTGCCCTGCGGCCCGCGCAGCACTTCGACGCCCTCGATGTCGAGGAACGCGCCGAGCACCGAGCGCGAGCGCGGCACGTATACGCCGTCGACGAAGACCGCGACGCTGGGTTCGATCAGGGTGTTGGCGAGCGAGCCGACGCCGCGGATGCCGATGCGGGTCGAGCCGATGTTGGACGAGCGCACGGTCTGGAAGTTGGTCGCCACCTTGCCGAGATCGAGCACGGTCACGACGTTCTGCTTGTCGAGGCTGGCACCGCTGAAGGCGGCGATCGAGATCGGCACGCTCTGCACGCTTTCGGCGCGCTTCTGTGCGGTCACGATGATTTCGCCGTTGGCAGGTGCTGCGCTGGCGGTGTCTGCGGCGCTGTCCTGCGCGTGGGCGATGGTCGTGCCCGAAGCAAGGATGGCAAGCGCGCTGGCGCAAAGGCGCAGGTGTCCAGTGGTCATTTCAGTATCCTCCCCAAACTTCCTTTGTTGTCGCCCTGTTAGCCGGGAGACCTGCGCGATATTTCACAATAGACGACAGCGATTTTGCATTTCGTGTCACACGAGGTGGAGATGCAGGATCGTCAGGACGATCGCTGCCAGCAGCGCCCTGCGGGCGGATTGAGATGCCCGACATCGCCCGCATCGTGGAGCCGAGCGCCCCAGCTATGCGCCAGTTCAGCCACGCGGTCGAAAGGCCCCAGCGGATCGTTGTTGCTGGCCACGACGATGGCCGGGAACGGCAGGCGTTCGCGGGAGATCGGGCACCAGCCATGGGCGGTCAGGTCCTCCAGCGAGGGATAGCCCGGTGGCAGCGGGTTCTCGACATCGGCGGGCGTTGCCAGCAGCGCGCCGCGCACTGCGCGCGTCGGGTTACGTGCCCATGCCGCCACCATCAGGCACCCGGCGCTGTGAGCAGCGATCACCACTTCGCCCTCGATCGCGTTGAGTGCGGCATCGAGTGCGGCGATGCGCGCGGCAAGGCTCAGACGGTCTTCGGTCAGCGGCTCAACCGTGACCGAGCCCGGAATGGCCCGTGCCGCGTGCGTCTGCCAGTGGTCCTCCACGTGGTCGCGAAGGCCCGGAACGAAGAGGACTGTCTTCGTCATGCGACTTCGCGGATCGGCACGGCGAGCTGGCCGCGTTCGCGATTGGGCGCCATGCCGAGACGGGCGAGCGTTTCCTCGGTCGAGTTGTACTGCGTGCCGATCTTGTAGATCGCGCGTGCCTCGTCACCGTTGGCCACTTCGCGGCCGAGTTCGCGGCTGATGCGGACAAGCTGTTCGACCTGTGCGACCGAACCCATCTTGTTGCCGTGCGGATCGTAGATCGTGTCCTCGATGCCGCAACGGGCATGCATACCGAGCGCGATGGCGATGGTGTTGATCGGCAGGACGTTGCCCATCACGCTTTCGAGCGTCACGGTCGAGCCATCGGGCGCGCGGCGGATGAACTCCATGAAGTTTGCAGGGTTCGGCCCGTCAAAACCGCCGCCGATGCCGACCCAGGTGAGGTTGAGTGGCCCCTTGTAGTGCCCGCGACGGATCAGGCGCTCGACCGTTTCCATGTCGGGCATGCAGGTCAGCTGGAAGTGGGGCTGGATGCCCGCGCCGGTCAGGCGGCGCAGGTGCTCTTCCACCCACTGCGGACCTGCGGGCACGACCATCTCGCGATAGGCGTGGTAGAGCGCCGGATTGGCGATGGAGGTCTGCGCGTATTCCTCCTCGTGCATCAGGTCCATGATGTTCATCTGTGTCGTGTTGACGGCGATGGTGACCTGTTCGGGGGCGGGCGTGAGTTCGGCGAGCATGTGGCGGACCTCGTCCGACAGCCACTTGGCCTCGGCGCCTTCTTCCTCGCTTTCGGGCGCGAAGGAGATCGAGCCGCCGACCTGGATGATCATCTCGGGCAAGGCGTCACGGATCTTGCCGATCATCTCGTTGAACATCGACAGGCGCTTCGAGCCGTGGCCGTCGGGCTCGCGGCAGTGCAGGTGGAGGACGGTAGCGCCGGCATTGTAGCAATCGACCGCCTTCTGGACCTGCTCGTCCATCGTCACCGGAATGTCCTCGAGGAAGTCCTCGGGCGTCCATTCCGGGCCATAGGGTGCCACGGTGATGACCAGCTTTTCCTGATTGCGGGGGAGCAGGGAGTCGTCGAGGAACTGCATCGGATCTCTCCTTGGAATTCTTGTCGTTGATGAGGGTTCAGAAGGGGCGGTCGCCGATGATCCCGGCGCGTTCCATGCGGCGCACCGTGGGCGCGTAGTGCTGGGTGGAACGATTGTCCCAGATCGCGACCGAATTGGGCTGCCAGCGCCAGCGCACTTGGTATTCCGGAATGCTCGCGCGCCTGATCAGGTACTGCAGCAGGTTGGCACCGCCGGGGGCGTAGTCCTGCCCGTAGCGGACGTTCTCCGCCGTGTGGTAATTGGTGAAGTGGGTGGTGAAGCCGTTGACGAACAGCACCTTCTCGCCCGTTTCGGGATGGGTGCGGACCACCGGGTGCTCGGCATCGGGGAAGCGTGCCTTCAGGGCATGCCGCTCCGCCTCGGTCATGCGCGCGCCGAAGGATGCCTCGATCGAGTGGCGTGCCTTGAGCGGGGCGATGGTCTGCTTCACGTGGGCGGGCAGATCGTCATAGGCCTTGGCCATGTTCGCCCACATCGTGTCGCCACCTACGGGCGGGCAGGCCACGCAGCGCAGCACGCAGCCCAGGGGCGGGGCTTCGCGCCAGGTAACGTCGCAGTGCCAGGCGTTTTCGTAGAAGTCGGGCGGCGAATTCTCGTCCTTGTAGATCCTGACCAGACCGGGGTGGTCGGGATCGCTCCCGGCCACCGGGTGGTCCTCGAGCGACCCGAAACGCTCGGCAAAGGCGACATGGGTAGCACGGTCGAAATCCTGATCGCGCAGGAACAGGACCTTGTGTTCGAGCAGCGCCACGCGGATCACGCGGAACAGGGCGTCGTCATGGACCGCGTCGGCAAGGTTCACGCCGACCAGTTCGGCACCGATATGGGTGGTAAGCTTCTCGATCCGCACGGATGTTCTCCTCAGACCACGAAGATCGACGAGCCGATGGTGCGGCCGGCTTCAAGGTCGCGGTGCGCCTCGACGCAATCGGCGAGGCCATAGCGCTGGCCGATCTCGACATTGATCCGCCCGGCGGCGAGGTGGCCGAACCACAGCGCTGCCAGTTCGGCGCGCTCGGCGGGATCGGCGTAGTAGTCGGCGAAGGCGGGGCGGGTGAAGTAAACCGAGCCCTGCAGCATCATCTGGAAGGCATCGATCGGCGGGAAGGGGCCTGACGCCGTGCCGCATCCGACCAGCACGCCGCGCCGCTTCAGCGACTTGAGCGAACCTTCGAACGTGTCCTTGCCGACGCTGTCGAACACGGTGCTGACGCCCTGGCCATCGGTCAGCTCCCTGACCCGCGCGGCCACGTCCTCGCGGCGGTAGAAGATGATTTCGTCGCAGCCCATGGCGCGGGCCTTTTCGGCCTTCTCCTCGCTCGATACAGTGCCAATCACCCGCAGGCCGAGCAGCTTGGCGAGCTGGACTGCGAGGAGACCGACGCCGCCTGCTGCGGCATGAAGCAGGATCGTGTTGCCCGCCTTGATCGAGGGGTTGGCCTTGACCAGCCAGTAGGTTGCCGAAAGGCCGCGCATGGTCGAGGCGGCGGCTTGCTCGAAGGTGATCGTGTCGGGCAGCTTGAACAGCGGGGCTGCCGGCATCACGCGCTCGGTGCTGTAGGCGCCGAGCGGACTGCCGTTGTAGGCAACGCGATCACCGACAGCGAAGCCGGTAACGCCAGCGCCGAGAGCGACGATCGTGCCGGCGCCTTCGACGCCGATGCCGCAGGGGGGCTGCACCGGATAGTAGCCCGAGCGGAAGTAGGTATCGGCAAAGTTGCACCCGACCGCCGCGTGGCGGATGCGGACCTCGCCCGGCCCCGGCTCGCCGACATGGACATCCTCAAGCTTGAGGACTTCGGGTCCACCGGTTTCGTAAAAGCGGACAGCCTTGGCCATCGCGATGTCTCTCCCCAATGCGTCTGCCCTTTGCAGTTGCCCTTGAGTTAGTGCGGCTCGCGCTTGCCTTTTTCACATTTCATGACATTGTTTTCCCATTCGACGCCACAGCAAGCGGCGCGACGGGGGGCTGCGCATGGCCGAGTGCCGATCGCTGGCGAACCTTGGTGCGACGAGCCTGCTGATCGCCCACCAGCCCACGCTGCGCCATGCCCTCTCCGCCTTGGCCGAATTCCGTTCGCGCATCAATTCGACGCTGGTGCTCCATTTCGAAGAGCACGAAGGGGACGTGATCCTGCGCGAGGACTTCCAGCTTCGCCGTCCGGAACCATCGCGCCAGTCAAACGATCTGGCGCTTGGCGTGCTGGCGCGACTGTGCAGCAGCGTCCTGGGCGATCTGTGGGCTCCGAGCATGGTCTGCTTTACGCACGAGGCTCCCCCAGCGGCAGAGCTGCCGATCTTCAGCCGCGTGTTTCACTGCAGGCCGCAATTCGGGAGCGAGTTCAACGGCATTGTCCTGCCCTTGGCCGACCTCGATCGGCCCAACCTGAAGGCCGACGACCAGCTTGCCCGCCATGCGCGACAATTGCTCGAAGCGGTGATGAGCCCGGTCGACCGCACGGTTGCACAGGACGTCAGCCAGTTGATCCAGCTCCTGATGCCCTCTGGCCGCGCGAGCATCCAGGGGTGTGCAGCCGCATTGGGCATGACCGTCCGGACCCTCCAGCGGGCACTCGACGCCGAAGGAACGAGTTTCAGCACGCTCCTCAACAGCGTTCGCATGAATCTCGCCGTGCAGTATCTGGCGAACCCGCGCATGCGGATAACAGATGTTGCGGAGTTGCTGGGCTACAGTTCTATCGGGGCATTCACCCGCTGGCATGGCGCAACCTTTGGGCGGAGTCCGCGGAAAGCTCGTTCCGCGGAACTGTCAGTCTGAAGCCAAACGGCAGGGCAAGGGCTGATCTCGAGCCGCTGGTTTGCCCAGCTCCAACCGGAGCGTTGGCTTTGACAGGGCCCCTCAGACGTTCAGCATCACCTTTACCGCGTTCGGCTGCATTTGGGCGCTGAATGCCTGCGCGATCTGTTCGAGCGGGAAGCTGGCCGAAAGCAGGGTTGCCCGGTCCACCTGACCGCTGTTCATAAGATCGAGCGCCTCTACGAGTTCTTCAGGAGCATAGCCGTTGGAGCCGAAGATTGTCGGCTGCTTCTCGATCAGCGGGCTCATGTCGATCGTCACGGGGCCTTCGAAGCCGCCGAAGCACACGATCCTGCCGCCTGGATTCACGATCTTCAACGCTGTTTCCAGCGGCGGCGGGCCCTTCATGTGGCGGATGTAGCCCGCGCAATCGAACACGAGAGCGATGTTGCAGGAAACGCCAGCGTAGCTTTCGGAGACTCCGCAGATCTCGCCGATCAGTTCGAACACGTCTGCGTCGCGAGCGTTGACGGCATGAGTTGCGCCGACTTCGAGCGCCTTGGCCAATCGCGCATCGTGCACGTCCACGGCAATGATGCGCGACGGGGAAATCCCGCGCGCGCGGATTGACTGGATCACGCCGAGACCGATGATGCCGACGCCGAAGACGACCACATTCTCGCCATCCGCGGGTGCGCCCTTGCGCACCATCTGCAACCCGTCGGCGAGGGGTTCGGTGGTGGCGGCCTCCTCGAAGGACAGGCCATCGGGTATGCGGACGAGTTGCCAGGGGTTGACAGGGACGGCGACGAGATCGGCCATGCCGCCACCCATCCCGGTGACGCCGACAACACGGTCTCCGACGTGCCAACCCTCGACGCCATCGCCCAGTGCTGCGATCTCGCCGGCAAATTCGTGACCGGGGACGGCGTAGCCTTCAGGCGTCTCGCGGACGAGCTTGTCGCGGTAGGAATTGTCGCGGAACATGTGGAGGTCCGAGCCGCAGATGCCGCAGGCCCTGACCGCGACAAGGACTTCGCCGGGGCCTGGCTGAGGCGCGGTGGCATCGTTGCGGAAGTGAATCTCGCCGGGACGGGTGAAGTCGGCGCTACGCAATGTGGTTCTCCGGATTGGCGGGATGCCGTCCCAGCAACTGCAGGATCACGGCGCAGAAGGCGAGCAGCCCCACGGTAAGCCCCATCGGCAGGTAATAGCTGCCGGTACGTTCGAACAGCATGCTGGCGATCGGCGTCATGGCAAAAAGGAAGGGCAGGGTGCTGAGCTGGAACAGGCTGAAGGCCCTGCCGAAGGCGGTGGGGCCGAAGCGGGCGGCGACGGCGACGCCAAACGCGCCTTGCACCCCGCCTCCGCAGGCTCCGACGAGAATTGCATCGACGGTCAGGATGGGCAGGCTGACCGGGAACAGGAAGATCGTCCATACGACGGCCTGCACGGCGGCGTTGACGGCGAGCGCGCGGGGGCCGCCTATGCGATCGGCCAGATAGCCGAACGCCATCGAGCCCAAGAGACCCGAACCACCCGAGAGAGCCAACAGCGAGTTCGCTTCGCCGAAGCTGCGGCCCTGGCCCACAAGCAGCGGGATGAAATGCGCGAGCTTCATTGTGCCTGCGCCGGTGATCAGCCCGACCGCAAGGCTCAGGACCCAGAACGCAGGCTGCGACAGGATTGCGCGCGCAGGCACGCTGGCGGCTTGGGTCGCGCCAGCGCTCGAGGTGCCGTTGCGTGTGCCAAGCAGAAGCGGGACGAGAGCAAGATCGGCGAGGGCAAGGGCCTGAAACGCCGTGCGCACGCCATAGACCGTCAACACCGGCGCGGTGACCAGCGGAACGATCATCACCAGCAGCGGCATGTTAACGATTCCGAGTGCGCGTCCGCGCAATGTCTCCGGAACCCAGCGGGTGGCCAGCGTCATGGCCGGGAGTACCCCGAGCATTGCCGTGCCGGGACCGATCAGCAGGAGGTAGGACAGGAGCAGCTGGACCGGGCCGGTTGCCACGGAGGCTGCGCCAAATCCTGCTGCCGAGGTAAGTGCGCCTGCAATGAGCAGGTTGCGCAGATCGACGCGATGGATGATGCGACCCACCAGCATCGCCGTCACGCACAGGGAAACCACGGCGAGCGACAGAGCCATCGAGGACTGCGATCGGGAGGCTGCGTACTCGCGCTCGATCGCGAGGATCATCGTGCCGAAGCTGCCGAAGCACAAGCCGGACGCGAAATTCTGTGCCAGCGCGGCAATGGCTACCTGGCCCCAATGCGGGCGATCAGCTGATGCTGCCAGTGTCATGCCCGCTTGTGCTCCCGACAGGTTGCGATGTCTTCTCGAAAAAGTGGTGCGGCAGGCTGACCTGCCGCACCGAGGGAGAGAATGTGTGCGTTGATCAGAACGCGAAGCCAAGGTCGACCCCCCAGGTGCGCGGCACCTGGAACACGCCGATGACGTTGGTCGTCAGGTTGCGTGCGAAGTCGAGCTTCTGGTTGTTCGTCAGGTTCTGAACCCAGACCGAGGCGTTGACCTTGCTGCCGCCGACCGGGATTTCCATCAACGACAGGCGCGCGTTGATGTCGAAGCGCGAGGGCAAAGTGGTCAGGTTCAGCGTCGCCGCATTCTGGATCGGATCGGAAAGACGCTTGTCCTTGAAGAAACCGTCGATGCGGAAGCTGGCGTAAGTGCCATCGTTGTTCAACGCCGGACTGTCATACTGCGCGCCGACGCTCAGCGTGTTCTTCGGGGCGAGCGAGTTGACCGGACCGTTGACCGGGTCTGCGGCCAGCTTCTGGTGCAGATAGCCGTAGCTTGCGTTGAAAGTGAAATTCGCGGACGGCTTGGCGGTCAGTTCGACCTCGAAACCCTCTTCGTTGCCAAAGGGAGAGGAGAACAGGAACGTGCCGCTGGCAGCGCTGAAGCTCAGCGTCTGGACGTTCTTGCGCCGGGTGACGAAGCCTGCGGCGTTGATCCGCAAGGTCTTGTCGAGCAGGTCTGCCTTCACGCCCACTTCGTAGCTGTTGACCGTCTCGGGCTTGAACACGGTGCCGCCCAGAACGCCGCCCGAAAGATAGCCGGTGGCGAAGCGAGCATAGGCGCGCACGTCCTGGTTGGCGATGTAGGTCGCCGTCGCATCGAAATCCCAGCGGTCGAAGCTGACGTTCGACTGGATGGTCGGGGCGAAGATCGGGATGATGCCGCCGGCCAAAAGATTCTCGAAGCGATCATCCTTGGTATAGCGAAGGCCGCCAGCCAGTTCGAACTGGTCGGTCTTGTAGCCGAGGTGGGCATAGCCGGCGATCGACTTGTTGCGGACCTTTGCGTTCGAACCGGCAAGATAGTCGGACGGAACGCCGAAGATATTGATGGTGTTGCCCGTGGTCGCATCCAGCTTGGGCACGATCTGCGGGGCAAAGGTCGGGAACAGCGTGCCGATAAACACCGGGTTGTTGTCGCTACCGGTTTCGCGGAAGTAGAAGCCGCCCAGTACCCAGTCGAGATTGCCCGTCTTGCCCAGCACCTGGACTTCCTGGGTGAACTGCTTCTGGTGGCGGTCCTGCACCGATGAGATGTTGGTGAACGGCAGGCCGCCGACGACGTAGGCTCCGCCATCGATGTCGTTGCCGCCGACGAATTCGTCGAGCTTGCGATAGCCGGTGATCGACTTCAGCGTGATGGCGTCGCTTGCTTCATAAGCGAGGGTGAAGCTGTGGCCCTGGATCTTCATGTGCGAGGGTGACGTGAAGTCGAGGGCAAGAGCTTTCTGGCGAACTGTCGATGCGGGCACGTAGATGCTCGGCGACGCTGCATAGAACGGCGGATTGCCTACACCTGCGGCATAACCCGGATCGTAGCCGAGGAGCTGTTGGCCGAGCTGCGTGCTGACCTTGTCGGTATAGTCGAACTTGTAGTCAGCAGTCAGGCTGCCGTCCTGGAAGCGCAATGCGAAGGCAACAGCATCGGTGTTTTCGGCGCCGAAGGTCTTGGCCGAGGTGATCGAGCCGAACGGCGCGGCGAAATTGAACGTGCGACCCGGCGTCAGGTTCTTGACGTAACCGGTGTTCTCGTCGTGCAGATAGGAGACGCGGGCGCTGAACGGGCCGAAGGACGGAAGATTGACCACGATCTGGCCCTTGTAGCGATCGTAGTTGCCGACGGTGCCCTCTGCCTTCACCCCGAATTCACCCTTCGGCGCCGAGGTGATGAAGTTGATGGCGCCGCCGGTCGAGTTGCGGCCGAACAGGGTGCCTTGCGGGCCGCGCAGGACTTCGACGCGCTCGATATCAGCGAGCGAGAATGCCGTGCCGGCCGGACGTCCGAGATAGATGCCATCGATGTAGAGGCCGATGCCCGCATCGGCTTCGAACTTGAGCGTGCCGGTCGAAACGCCGCGCAGGTAATACTGCGGCGCGTTGGCCGAACCGAACTGACGCTGCACGTCGAGGTTCGGGACGGTTTTGCCGATGTCGCCGAAGCCCTTGATGTCGAGAGCCTTGAGCTGGGTCTGGTCGTAGCCGGTGACGGCGACCGGAACGTCCTGCAGGCGCTCCTGGGTGCGGCGCGCCGTCACGACGATGTCGGCGATTCCCGCCGACTGCGTGGCCTCTGCCTGCGGTTCGGCTGAAGTTGCAGCATCCGCAGCAAAGCTGGTGCCCGGGTTGACCATGACCAGCGCAGTGCCGGCGAGCGCTAGAACGCGAAGTTTCATCCATCCCCTCCAAGAGATCGTGTTTCGAAGGCGGTGTGTGTCACCGCGTGGCGTTTGCATTTTTTTGAGTACATGGCGACAAAATGCGCGATGATCAATCATGAAAGTGAGCAAAGCGAAAAATTAATGCCAAAGATTGACGTTTTGCGTAATCTGTATCAGGAAGGGCGGACTGGCTTCGCGAGACCGATCAGGCTTTGGCCGATGCAATGGCTCGGCCCGGGGGGTGTCCGTGAAGCAGGAAGACGATGTCGCTACGGCGGGGGAGTTCGCGAGATGGGCACCCGACCGGCGTCGTCCAGCGGTTGGCACGGTTTCGTGCCTTGGAGGCGGAACGTGAGAATTGCTTTTGGTGAGACAGGGACGGCGTCACTGACACGTGGGCTTCGGAGCGATGGTGACCTTATAGGCCCTGCGTCTCTGCGGGAGGCGGCGGGGCAATGAGCGGTAGCGGCATATCCATCGACATGTGCGGGGAGGTCATACTCGTGACCGGGGGCGCGAGCGGGATCGGCGCTGCGACATGCCGCCTGCTGGCCGCGGCCGGGGCGAGCGTCGTCGTGGCCGATTGCAACGAAGCGCGTGCCAAGGGCGTCGCCGCAGAGCTTCCGGATGCCATGTCGCTGGTTGTCGACGTAAGCGATGCGGGCGACTGTGAGCGCATGATTGCCGCCATTGCGGAGCGCTACGGCAAGCTCGACGGGGCATTCAACAATGCCGGGATTACCGAGGTTTCTGTGCTGAACGGCGCGCCAATGCCGGAAAGCCATGCCTTGCCGCTGGACGTCTGGCGCAAGGTCCTGAACGTCGATCTTGATGGCGTGTTTTTCTGCCTGCGTGCCGAATTGCCCTTGATGTTGAAGAGCGGTGGCGGTGCGATCGTCAACACGACCTCGCTGCAGGCGCACATAAGCTATCCGCGCACGGCTGCCTACACGGCTGCCAAGCACGGCGTGCTCGGGCTGACCAAGGCGATTGCCAAGGAATATGGCGAGCAGGGCATCCGCTGCAATTCGGTATCGCCCGGGGTTGTCGACACGCCCCTGACGAACGGCGTGATCCACGCGCCCGAGTATAGGGACATGCTGCTCGCGCCGATTCCCTTGAAGCGGTTTGCGACGCCGGAGGACATCGCCAGGGCAGTGCTCTGGCTGCTGTCGGATCAGGCGGACTACATCAACGGTGCGACGATCATGGCTGATGGCGGTTACCTGGCCTGACCGCGCGCCCAAGGGAGAAGGGCATGCTCAAGCAAATCTACGTTATCGATCTGATCGTTCGTGATCTGGATGCTGCAGTCGCCTATGGCCGCAAGATCTTCGGGTGCGATCCCAAGGACACGTCGGGAGTGGGGCGCGGTACGACGTGAACGATGAATGGTCTGACCGGCCCCCACTGAGTGGTCCGTGTTGAACAGGGTGCCCGGGATATTCAAGCATCTGCACAAAGCTAGGAGATGCGCAAAAGAGATTTTATAAATCTCGTATTCTTGTTCTGCGCGAAATTTGACGGCAGCAGCCGTGTCATCCCAATGCGTACTTGCCGTGGGCAGTCAGGTTGCCGAACAGGTCATTGGTGATGAAGCGTTCGCTAAAGCGCCAGATTCCTTCGACTTTCGCAAAGCGGTCGGCATAGTCGCCGGTGATGATCGGCTGAAGCGGAACGCCCGGTGCGTCCTGCAGCACGAAGACCGAGCTCGTCGCGCGCGCCCGGCCTGCGCCGTCCGGTTCGACGATCAGGTTGCAGATCATGTGCCTGGTGCGCGGGATACCGTCATAAAGCCTGACGAAATCCGCAAACATCCGCGTGACTTCGGCGGGATCAGCGATGACCGGATCGGGCCGCCCTTCGAAATGTACGGCGGCGTGGGCAAAGAGCTGGCCAAGGCCGACGAGGTCGCCGCTGTCGAGATGGCGGGGGTAGCGGTGCACAAGCGCCTGGATGGCCAGGTAGTCGCCGATCGAAAAGTCATCCATGCGAAGCCTCGTATGTCCATGTCCAATGTCCAGGTGCAGGACCGTCCTGAAAGCCCAACTGCTCGCGCACGTTCGCAACGGGCACGTCGATCCAGTCTTCCCAGCGCAGCATGAACAGCGGCAGCTTCTGCTTCGCGCCCAAGGCATGGCCCAGCGCAAAGCCCTCGATCATCGCCGGGGTTACCGTGGGATAATGGCAGGCTGCGCGCATCAGGCTGGTCGATGCCAGGAACATCGGCTGGAACGACAGCATGCTGGCAAATTCGGGTTCGAAGTAATTGAACACGGCAACGGTGTTGGCCACGATCAGTGCGATCTCGCCAACCGGGCTCGTATCGAGGCCGGTCACCGTGTGTTCGATGTCGTGGTTCTGGACACGACGCTTGATCAGGTAGGCAAAGTCGTCGGCTGGCTCGCCGCGGAACATGAAGTCGATCTCCATGCCGCTGGTCACGATGAAATCATGGATCAGCGCGCCGACCGTGTCCGGTGCGCAATGCGCCACCTTCTCGGCGCTCCAGTCGGACGTGAAGCGCTCGTCGAGCCACCGGGCGAATTCAGGCAGGCGCTCGCGCTCGGCCGCAAGCAGGACATGCAAGCGCGGGTAGTCCATTTCCTCGGAGACTGCGCGATTGACCTCGGGGATCAGGTAGGCCGCCGGGAGATCGTATCCATCGCGCTTGAGGCCCATTTGCGCATAGACATCGCGAAAGCGCGGATTGTTGAGATAACGCGAAGTGCTGGTCAGGATCGAGCCTGCCACAGGCTCTGCTGAGCCCTTGAGATAGGCTGCTTCCTCCCCCTTGATCTCCATGGCTCAGGCCTCCGGTACATAGACGTCGGAATAGAAGGCAAAGTCCTGCATCAGCGCTTCGCGATCCACGCCGTAGTCGGCGAGGTCGTACTTGTGCGACGGGCGGCTATCGCGCTGGTTGCCGCCGAGCCAGGTCTGCCAGGCAGCGATGTCGTCGTCGTCTGCGGCCATGCCGGCAGCGGCAAAGATTGCCTGCGCGCTGCCGACCGGATCGGACAGAAGGTCGCGATACTGGATGTCGAAGAAGCGTTCCGGCCGGGCTTCGCGCACCGGGAGCATGTCGACGAGATTGCGTCGCAGGCGGCGAGTCCAGTGCGCGGCCTGCTCCTTCGACAGATCGGTATCGGTGTTGCCGCTGGTGAGCGAGGCGACCATCGAATAATAGCTGCCCATGACGTGATCGACGCGGCGGTGGGTCATCGCGATGATCGCGCCCGGGAACGTGTCAAGCGTGGTGCTGACCGCGGTGAGGTGATGGGGCGCCTTGAGAATCCACTTGCGCCCGCGCCGCGACGGATCCTGCCACTGCAGGATCTTGAGCCATTCGAGCAGTTCGCCGTAGGCGGCGGTCTGGTCGGCATCGAGCAACCATTCGCCGTAGCTTGGCAGGTAGAGCATCGCTTCGGGAATGTTGGAGATGAAGGACTGCTCGATCAGGGGCAGTTCCTCGTCATGGGCGAAGGCGTCCATCGGATGGATCGATTCAAAGCCGGCCGAGGCTGCCACCAGATCGTCTGAAAGCTGCTTTGCGTCAGCCTTGCGGGTGGCAATGTCGGCCTCACCGCTATTGTCGCGCGGCAGCGGGAAGATGGTTTCCCACCAGACCATGGCCGTCGCCCTGGGGCTCGCGGCAAGCAGGCGCTGGAGCATCGTGCTGCCGGTGCGGGGTAGCCCGACGATGATCACGCCGACATCGACCTGCTCGTCGAGGATTTCGGGATGGCGTTTGACCAGGTCCACCCGGCGCAGGCGATTTTCGAGCGCGTTTGCAATGCGCGCGGCGTGTGTGTTGGCGCCAGCCTCGTTCAGCCGAGCCTCGTCCCGCATCGAGCGCAGGAGTACATCGAGAGGTTCACGGAAGTGGTCGGGGCCGAGGTCGACGAGGCCGGTCGAGGTGCGGGCGCGGCTGATCAGCGCATCGGCGTCGAGTTGGTCAAGAAAACGCATTGCGTATAAAAGCCTCTCAAAAATCTCATTTTGCGTAATTATCTATGGATTAGGGCGACGCAATATGCAATGCCAATGTGCATACAAACAAACGGCGCGTGCCGTGATGAGAGGAGACGTGACGTGTCATATCCGCGCGAGGAAGTCGAAGCTGCGATCCAGGGCCTTCGCGAGGCCTTCGTCGAGGCTGAACGACGCAACCACTGGGCGTGGATCGCCGACGAGTTCTATCACGAGAACGCCACCTATTATTGCCCCTATGGCGGCTCGATGCCCGTCTTTGCGCGCAATCGCGACGAGATCCGCGCCACGCACTATGGCCGCGACATGGACGTCGGCTCGGGCTGGGCGGGGTGGAGCTTTCCGATCCTCGAATTCGCAGTCAACGGCGATCGCATCTTCAGCCGCTGGGTCAATCGCGGACCGGGCAAGCGGCCGGACGGTTCGTTCTACGAGACCGAGGGCGTCAGCTTCATCACTTATGGCGGCGACGGCAAGTTCAGCTCGCAGCTGGACCTGTTCGACATTGGCCACCAGATGAAGCTCTGCGACGAGCTGAAGGAAGCTGGCCTGCTCGATCCCGTGCTCGAGCGTGACTGGGTGGCCCCGATGAAACGCCGCATCATCGACAGCATGAACCAGGGAATTGCGCCCGCCGCGCAAGCATCGGCCCCCGGCGAGACGCACTGAACGTGACGCCGGGAGCAGCCTGCTCCCGGCCATTTCAGGAAAGGCGAAACGTCTGCGCCAGCACGGGCGCAAGTTCGGGATCGACCGCGAGCCTGTCAGCAACGCGTTTCGCGATCTGCGATGCGACGGGCCATTCGTTTGCGCTGGCTTCGTGGAGGCGGGTCGTGAAGGCTCCTGCGGCAGGAGCACCGGTGATTGCCCGCAGGGCCATGGCGCGCACCTCGAATGGAGCCACCCCCTTGAGTGCTGCGAAGATCTGCGTGTCTTCGCCCACCAGCGTGCGGAAAGGCAGCTTTGTGGCAACGAGCAGGTCGGCGATCGCTGCCACAGCCAGCGCCGGATCACGACCCCAGGCGTCAAGCTCGCCGAGGCTCGGTCCTGCTTCTTCCAGCCACGCCGCGTAGGCACTGCCTGCGGGCATGGCAAACTGGACATTGCTGGCAAACGGAGTGCGGTGCGCGCCGGGTTGGACCACGCCGACCTCTATGCCGTAGGGCGCGACTTCCATCGCCAGCCCCTCGGCCCAGCCCTCGAGCGCCCACTTCGATGCGGCATAGAGCGACAGCATCGGGTGGGGCGTGTTCACTGCATTGCTGGTTACGGTGAGAATCCGCCCGCGTTGCGCCGCGCGCATGGCGGGGAGCACCGCGCGGGTAACGGCAAGCGCGCCGAAGAAGTTGGTCTCCATCTGCGCGCGGACATCAGCATCGCTCATCTCCTCGAAGGGAGCGATGACCGAAAAGCCGGCATTGTTGAGCAGTGCGTCAAGCCCGCCGCCGGTCTTTTCAAGGACGGATGCCACACCTGACGCGACCGAGGCGGCATCCGTCACATCGATCTGAACCGGCACCAGATTGCCCGCACACCCGGCCTCGCCCGCGCGGTCGACTAGCGGCCCTGCCTTGTCGGGATTGCGCATCGAGGCAAAGACCGTCCAGCCCTTTGCCGCCATTGCCAATGCCACGTCCGCGCCGAAGCCGGTCGAAGCGCCGGTCACCAGAAGCGTCTGACTCATGGCTTCGCCTCGAGCATGTCCTGCACGGCGAGCATGCCGAAGGTCATGGCCGGCGCCAGTGTGGAGCCGGCTCCGGGATAGGACGGCCCCATGACCGAAGCGGCGGTATTGCCGATGGCATAGAGGCCGGCAATGGGCTGGCCTGTCATGTCAAGCACGCGCGCGGCCTCGTCCGTCGCCAGACCGCCCTTGGTGCCGATGTCGCCGGGATAGACCTCCAGTGCATAGAAGGGTGGCTGGTCGAGCGGGGCAAGATTGGGGTTGGGCTGGACCGACTGGTCGCCATAGTAGCGGTCGTAGGGCGCCGAGCCGCGTCCGAAATCCTCGTCGAGCCCCGTATTGGCAAAGCGGTTGACGCGCGAGATGGTGCGTTCGAGCCGTTCCGGATCGACACCGATCTTGCGGGCGAGGCCGGCGACGGTTGACGCCTTGCGCCACGCCTTGCGGGCGGCGGGCGATTGCAGGAAATCGGGCAGGAGCGGGATGATCGGGCCCATCGGATACTTCTTGCGGAAGCGGGCATCGAAAATGATCCACGAAGGGATCGAGCGTGCATCCGGGCGGTCGGCATCGATCATGGCCTTGCCTGCGATGTCGTAGCTGCGGGCCTCGTTCATGTAGCGTTCGCCCGCCTGATTGACGATGATGCAGCCGGGCAGGGCGCGCTCGTAGAACAGCGGTCGCGCAGTGTCCTCGCCCGGAACGCGGACGGTGGGTGCCCACCAGGCCTCGTCCATCAGATCGGTGGCAGCACCGATGCGCATGCCCGCCTGTATGGCATCGCCGGTGTTGTTCTCCTGACTGGCCGAGAAGGTTTCGCGGCTGTCGCCGGGAAGGTACTTGTCGCGCATCGCCTGATTGCGCTCGAAGCCGCCTGCGCCGAGGATCACGCCCTTGCGTGTGCGGATGCGCATCTGCTTGCCCTCGCGCGCGACGATCGCGCCTTCAATGGCGCCGTCCGGGCCGCGCAGCAGTTCGACGAGGGCGGTGCGAAGCCACAGTTCGCCGCCACTGCGGTTGAGGGCATTCTTGAGATGGGCGGCGATGGCCGAGCCGAACACGATGAAGCGGCTGCGCGGGCTCTTCAGGCGCTGCGCGATGTCGCCGTAGTAGCGCCAGAGCACGCGCGCCATGGTGCCTTTCCAGCCCGGGCCGCGCGTGATCATCGGGGCAGATTCCATGATCGTCCACGGAATCTTGCCGAACAGCATGGCCGACTTGTGCGTGGTGCGCAGCGTGGCGAAATCCTCGGGCGACAGGTCATCGGCGTGGATCGTGTTGCAGGCGTGGCTGCGGTAGCCCATCTTGCCGCCGGGCTTCTCGGCCTGATAGTCGGTATAGGGAATGGCGGTGAAGCGCAGGTCAGAGCGCGCCTCGATTTCGCGCTTCATCACGCGGGCGTTTTCGACGAAGGCCCGGATGCGGCCATCGGCGACGGTGTTGCCGACCAGTTCCTTGATGTAGGTGAAGGCCTCGTCCGGACTGTCCTGCTGGCCCTGCTCAAGCGCGGAATCGCTGGCGGGTATCCACACGCCGCCGCCTGATGTCGCGCTTGTGCCGCCGTAGAGATCGCTCTTCTCGACGATCAGCGTCCGCGCCCCGCGATCCGATGCGAACAGTGCCGACGCCATGGCTCCGGCACCGGATCCGACGACCAGAACGTCGACTTCCTTGTCCCATTGTGTCGGGATCGCCGGACCAGTCATGCGCCCATTTCCGACACGGCTTCATTGCGGAAGCCCAGCCCGAAGGCGTCTATGATCGGCAGCGGATTGACGTATTCGCGCCAGTAGACGACGAGGTCACCCTCGAACCGCAGGATGCCAAGGTACTTGTTGGCATAAGGGCGACCGGATGAGCGCAGCACCGTGCCGGAATGGTATTCAACCAGCATCATGTCCGGATCGGCCATGTCGTAGAAGCGGTCGATCTTGTGATGATAGCCATCGCAATCGGCCATCCCGGCGCGCGAGGCGGCAATGAAGTTGTCGCGGCCGATCATGCGTTCGGGGAAGTCGGCAATGGGCAGGTAAGGCCAGTCGAACTCGGCATCGGGATGAACGCCGGTGGCGAAGGTGGCAAAATCCTTTTCGCCATAGGCGGTTATCAGGCGCGTGAACTGGGCTTTCAGGTGCGCGCGGCGGCTGGCCTCATCGGTCATGCAATCTCTCCGTTATCGGAAGCGATTGTCGGCAGACGGGCGTGAATGTCAACGCAAAACGTCAAAATTCATCTATATAGCGACGTTTTGCGTAATCACTTGACGATGTTGGTGGTGCGGAAGTCGTGCTTTATGAGCTTGTGGGTCAGCTCGTAGTGAATGCGCGCGATGCCCGGGATCGTGTCGATTCGGTTGTGCAGGTATTCGACCAGCTGGCTGGAATCCCGAACCCACGTGATGGCCATGAGATCGGCACGGCCCAGCAGCGAGGTAACGTAGGTGATCTGGGGCTCTGCCACGAGTGCGTCGATCACCGGCCGTGCGGGGTAGTTCGCATCGAGTTCGATCCACAGATAGGCGACCACGGGATCGATCATGTGGTCGTAATTGGTGATCGCGACCACCTGGATGGCGTTCTCGTCGGTCAGCCGCTTGAGGCGCACGCGGATCGTGCCTTCGGTAACCCCCAGTTCGCGCGCGAGTTCGCGATTGCTGACGCGGGCATCGCTCGAAAGGCGTTCGAGAATGCGCTGGTCGAGAGAGTTGAGCTCAATCGGCTTCATCGAAACGGCCCCACGGCTGAATGTACTTGTAGACCTTCATCGCCAGCGCCGATTCCAGCGAGACAATGCCTTCGATGGCCGGAATGACGTCGGTCAACTGGTGGTCGAGATCGTCCATCGTCTTGGCAATGACCTGGATTTCAAGGTCATTGCGACCGATCACGGAAAGGACCGAAAGGACCTGTTCAAGCTTCAGCAGGTCTGCGCAGACATCTTCGAGCGACCGCCCCCTGATGCGCACGCCGACCAGCGCCGTGAACGGAAAGCCGATCGACGGTAGATCAAGCCGCGCGACCACGCGCATCGTCTGTGATTGCTCGAGACGGCGGATGCGGGCGCGGACGGTCGCCTCGTTGAGACCGACTTCGCGCGCGAGATCACGGACCGCCATGCGTCCATCGACGCGGAGCAGGGCGATGATGGCTTCATCGTGTTCGTCTAGCCGCACTTTGGAAATGGCCGGTGCTCCCTTTGCTTGAGCTAGCGCTATGCGATGCCTGTTGGAGAATCAACACGGCGCGGCCGGCTTTTGCCGATGAAAAAATACGCAAAACGACAAAGTATAGAGAAAAATATCTTTTTTGCGTGTCGACATTGCTTGGCGTCCCTGCGATTTGTTGCCCACAGAATATGGCAATGGGAGATTCTGAGCGTGCTGACCGAGAAGATCGTGATCGTAACGGGCATTGGCCCGGGTTTGGGGCGTACCATTGCCGTCGAGGCGGCGCGGTCGGGCGCGAACGTGGCCATGGTCTCGCGGACGGACGCAATCATGGCGGAAGTGGCCGACGAGATTGCCGCTCTGGGCCGGAAATCGATCAGAATCTGTGCGGATATAACGTCGCAGAACGATTGCGACCGGGCCGCTGCGGAGACGGTTGCGGCGTTCGGGCGCATCGACGGGCTGGTCAACAGCGCCTATTTTCCGGGCACCCTTGCCCCCGTGCTCGACCTCGACCTCGATGCGCTGTCGCGCGCCTTCGAGGTGACGGTGATGGGCATGATCCGGATGATCCGAGCCGTCGTGCCGCAGATGGAGACCCAAGGCGGAGGCTCGATCGTCAACGTCGGCAGCCAGGTGGCGCGCAAGGTGGTGCCCAATCAGGGCGGTTACGCGGCCACCAAGGCGGCGCAGGCCTCGCTGACGCGCTACCTGGCGGCAGAACTGGGAGCGAAGGGCATCCGGTTCAACACGCCGGCCATCGGCTGGACGATGAGCGCGCCCGCGCGCGCCTGGCTTGAGAGCGAGGCCGCGCGGGGCGGCCCAAGCGTGGCCGAAGCCGAGGCGGAAATCTCCGCGACCATGGCGCTGGGCCGGGTGCCGAGCGATGCGGAATGCGCAAGGGGCATTCTGGTCTTTCTCTCGGACACGCTGTCGGCGGTTACCGGTGCCACGCTGGACATCAACGGGGGCGATTACCTGCCACTTTGAACATAGGTGGGGGGATGCAAGTCCCCCCGAACGCTCGGGCGTCACCCGCGCTCGACGTGCAGCCGCGGGATGGGATGGCTGGTAGCACGGACCCAGCGGAGCAGCAGGTGGCCTTCGCCATGGCCGTGGGTCGTCAGCCAATTGGGCTCGCCCGGGTCCTCCGCTGACAGGACAATGCGCACGCTGCCGTCGGTATTGAGCACTGCGTTGCCGGCATTGATGCAGGCGGGCAGGTAGCGGTAGTCGAGCGACTCCATCCACCAGTTGTCGACCTGGATGTTCCAGTGTTCGCAATCCGGCACCGCGGTCTCGATCACGAGGCGCTCACCCGGCGCCAGCTTCCAGTAGCCGTGAACGTAAAAGATGGCGGGATCGCCGCCGGCCTTGTGGAACATGTCCTGGCCCCAATCGCGCATTTCGTTGGGATAGGGCATGAACATCGCCGTCCAGTTTGCGAACATGCGCGTGGCGTTCACCACAAAATCTGCCGCAGCCATCATCCGCCGTTCGATAGCCTGGGGATCTGTCGGCGGCGGAAACGCGGGGCCTTCGCTGATGCGCTCTATCGCAAAGCGGGCGGGCGCTTCGGCCGAGCGGTGGAGAAAGGTTTGCCGAACCTGCAAAATGTTGGAATCGGGCGCGAGCTGCAGCCAGGGAACGTCACCCTCTGGCTTGGTCGCGCTGGCGATAATGGTGAAATCGCCGTTGGCATCGGCGCCGAACGCTTCCTTCTGCAGTTCGCCGGTAGAAGCCATGGTGCCGTCGATGGCATAGCGGTTGGCCTTGGACCCGATCGACAGGTAATGGACCGTGCCGATGTTGCCTGTGAGCCGATAGGTGCGATCGCCGAGGATCGTTGCCGAGAGGTAGAGATTGTCAGGGTTGTCGCCGCCCAACTTGGCAGTTTCGTGGCTGGGTAGAACAAAGGAGGGGAAATCGGGATCACCACCCTCCAGGTACATTTCGAGGCCGAGCCTGACGATGCGGCTGAGGTAGCGCGCACCTTCGGCCTGATCCAACAGGGAGAGAGGCGCACCTTCTGCGACAAGCGTTGCCTGGGCCTCGCCGATGCGGCGGGTAAAGCGGTCCCACAAGTCAGCCCCGAAAACGGTCACGATCCATCTCCTTGAAATGTACGGCGCAGGACGGAAAAACGGTCTTCCATCGTCCTGCGGGTGGCGCTGGCATCGGCTGCCAGCTCAAAACCGTGGTAGCCGCCGGCATAGACATGCAGATCGACGGGGACACCCGCCCGAGCCAGTCGCCGCGCGTAGGCGATGTCCTCTTCAAGAAAGAGGTCAAGTGATCCTACAGCGATGTAAGCGGGAGCCACGCCCTGCAGATCGTCGGCGCGAGCGGCGGCAATATACCCCCGTCGATCCTGCACCACGTCCTCGTTGCCAATGCGCAGCGCCCATGCTGCCGCATTGGCCTCGGCCGTCCAGACGAACTCGCCGCAATGGGGATGGTCCCCCTGCGTGCGATCGTCGAGCATCGGACAGATCAGCATCTGCATAGCGAGCGCAATCGTGCCTCTGTCTCGCACCATCAGGGCCAGCGATGCGGCGAGGCCGCCGCCAGCGCTTTCGCCGCCGATGGCAATTCGCGATGGATCGATGCCGTGGCTCTGCGCGTTCCCGGCCAGCCAGCAAAGTGCGCGGTAGCAGTCCTCTACCGGCTGTTGCCCGGTCACTTCGGGTGACAGCCGATAGTCCACTGACGCCACGACGCAGCCGACCTCTCGTGCCAGCACGATGTTTGCGGGCGAGGACATGATCGCGCTGCCCAGGACAAAGCCGCCGCCGTGTATGTGGAAGTATAACGGCAGGCTGCCGGTCTGGCCGACCGGTCGGTGGAGGATGATGCCAAGCTCCGGTCCGGCCGGGGATGCCGGGACTGTGATGCGCTGCAGGGCAATATCGTCGCAGACCAGGGATTCCGGCGTTGGGGCAAGGCCATCCATCATTGACCGCAGGTTCTCAAGACCCGGTTCGGCGATGTCGAAGGGCGGGAACAGTGCCAAGGCTGGCAGCAGTTCGGGGTCGACGAGGTGACGCGTGTCCATATGCGGACTCAGCCGGTGATCTGCCCGCCATCCAGCACCAGAACGGTGCCGGTGGCGTAGCGCGCCTCGTCACTTGCGAGGTAGGCGATGGCCGCTGCCACTTCCTCGGGCGTGCAGGCGGGCCGGTCGGTAAGCTTGGGCATGTTGCGTCCCGCAGCTTCCGCGAAGATCGCCGGATCGACGCCGCCGCCTGCGGTCGATTTTTCGTGCATGGGCGTGGCGACGCCCCCGGGCGCTACGGCGTTGACCCGCACGCCATAGCGGGCAAACTCGAGGCTGGCCGCCTGGGTGACGGCAATGACCCCGGCCTTGCTGACGCCATATGCCGATGTGCCATAGACCGGATGCAGGCCGCCTGCCGACGCCACGCTGACGATATTGCCCTTGCTATGCTTCAGCTGGCCGATTGCGGCCTGGATCAGATAGAATGGGCCGGACAGGTTGATGTCGAGCGTGCGTTGCCAGACTTCCGGCGCGGTCTCCTCGAACCGTCCCCACGCCATGATGCCTGCGACGTTGAGCAGGATATCGATGCCGCCAAGAGCACCTGTGGCATCATCGACGAGTTTCACTGCGGCGGCAGGGTCGCGCGCGTCGTAGGCAAAGGCCACCCCGCCGAGTGTGTCCGCCACTGCATTCGCGCCCGCCAGGTCGACATCGCCGATGGCAAGCCGCGCGCCTTCTGCGGCGAAGCGCTCTGCGGTGGCCCGGCCGATGCCGGATGCGCCGCCGCTAAGCAGCACGCGCTTTCCGGTGAAACGAGGGGTCATGGCTGTGGTGTCCTTTCAACGAGATCGCCGCGATTGCGCAGTGCGACAAAGGCCGCAGCGGCGAGGAGTACTACGGCAAAGCCGACGAAGGCGCTGGACAGGCCGCCGAGGTTGCGCAGAACGTCGAAAGCCAGGGGGTTCAGGAACTGTCCGGCATTGAGCGCGCTGACGATCACGCCCATGGCCACCGCGTGGACGAAGGGCGGTGCCTTGCGAAAGATCAGCGAGGCGATGGCCGGTTCCGACATGCCTGCGCCGATGCCGACAAGGCAACACCCGGCAAAGACCTGCCATGTCTGTGTTGCAAGGCCGATGATGAGGATGCCAAGGCCCATCGAGGTGGCGTCGATCACGAGGAATCCGTGAAGGCCGATGCGGCTGCGCAAGTAGCCGAAGGACCATGCTGTGATCATCGCGACGATCGACGTGGCGGCAATCACCGTGCCGATCATCTGCGCGCTGGCCATGCCGCGCTCAGCCAGCAGGAAGCCAGCCTGGATCGCAGGCGTGAACATGCCTAGCGTGAGGAGGATCAGAAGCAGGTAATAGGGCCAGATGCGCGCCAGTTCTGCCAGCGCGCCTTTCTCTTCCTTTGGGTGGACTTGGCGGGGAACGTTGCGGATGACCAGCAAGGCGATCAGCAACGTCGGTAAGCCAAGCAGATAGAGAGCGAACGGCGCCTGCCATCCGCCCAAGTCCACCAGAAAACCGCCGAAGACGAGCGCCAGCGCCGCGAGCAGCGACGACAAGGAGGTGGCCCATCCCAGCACCTTTTCACGGGCATGGCCCGAGAAATGGTCGCCGATCAGTCCGAGGCTCGACGTCAGTACGCCCCCGCCTGCGATCCCCAGCAGCAGCCGCAAGGCGAGAAGCGCCGTTTCGCTGGTGATCGCAAGTACGCCGGCGCCGCCGATCACATAGAGGACAAGCGAACCCAGCAGAACCGCACGCTGGCCGATGCGGTTGGCCAGGATCCCAGCCAGCGGCGCGGCAAGGATCAGCATTGCGGCGGGCAAGGTCATCACGATCTGCGAGAACAGCTCGCTGCCTGCACTCTGCCCGAAATGCGCGGCCATGGCGACAAGGGCGGGCGCCGCTGCCATCGGGATGAGCGCGACGAGTGCAGGTCCCGCCACGCAGACCGCAGCGACGAGAGCGCCGCCGTTTCGATCAGAAGACTGAGGTGCGTCCACGGTCATATTGTCCGCGTGGCCAAGGCCGCGTCGCGCATCGCGCCTTCGATGTAGCCGACGCCCGTGCAATCGCCGATGGCGTGGACCGGCAGCCCGGCGGCCTTCATCTGGTCGGCAAGACTTTCGTCCCCGGTGGCACCCATTGCGACGATGACGGTGTCGGCGCGCAAGGTCCGCTCCTGTCCGTGGGCGTTGCTGTAGGTTACGGCATTGTCGCCAATCCGGAAGTTGTTCGTCTCGGTCAGCATTGCGACGCCGAGGTCGTGGCAGTCGTCAACCGCGCGGAAGCGGCGAACGAGCGGTATGCCCTTGCCGACGCGGGGAGATTCCTCGAGCACGGTCACCTTGCGGCCGCGATGGGCGAGAAATTCGGCCAGTTCCAGCCCGACCAGTTCGCCGCCAATGATGACGACGTGCTCGCCCAGCGGCATCCATGCCTTCGAACCGAGGCGGAGCAGCGGCAGGCGCTTGGTCAGGCCGGTCAACTTCCCCAGCTTCATCGCAAGACGGGTGCCCGGGCTGGTCTTGGCAGCGAGAGCATCAAGGTTCTGGCCGAGAACAAGATTGCGCATGTCATCGCCCGAAAACACGAAGTTGCGCTCCGCTCCGGGAATGGGCGGCATGTCGCGCCTCGCGCCAGTGGCGACGACGACTTCATCGGCCTGGAGCGAACGGGCAAGATCAGGCGTGGCGCGGGTATCCAGGCGGACTTCAATGTCGCGTGAGGCGATCTCGCGCTTGAGCCAGTCCACGATGCGCTGGTTCGGGGCGTAGGCCACCGAGGCGAATTGCGCGGTTCCGCCAAGACGGTCGGTCGCCTCGCACAGGATGACCTTGTGCCCCTTGTCGGCCAGGTCCCGCGCGGCCGCCATGCCGCCGGGCCCGCCGCCCACGACGAGCACGGTCTTGCGACGCGGCGACGGCACCGGCTGGCGCTCGGTCTCGTGTCCGGTCAGCGGGTTGACCGCACACATGATGTGGCTCGAATTGAAGATGGCGCTGATGCAGGTGTAGCAATAGACGCAGGGGCGTACGGTGTCCGGCTTGCCCGCAGCGAGCTTGTTGGGCAGCTCGGGATCGGCAAGCAGCTTGCGGCCCATCGTGACGAAATCGAGCTTGCCCTGCGCGATGAAGCGGTCGGCGTCCTCCGGTTCGATCCGGCCGGGGCAGATCACCGGGATCGAGACGGCAGCCTTGATCGCTTCGGCGTTGACGACAAAGCCGTTGGGCATGTCGGTCGCGTGGCCGGTCGAATAGGTCCGGCCGTAATTGCCATCGCCGTGCGCCGAAACGTGGATGGCGTCGAGCCCCGCTTCCTCGGCAAGACGGGCCACGGTGACGGCGTCCTGCAGCGTGATCCCGTAGTCCATCAGGAATTCCTGACTGTCGAACCGCATCCACACTGGATAGTCGGGGCCCACTGCGGCGCGCACGGCCCGGATGGTCCTGATCAGCAGGCGCGCACGGTTCTCGACCGAGCCACCATAGGCGTCAGTGCGATGGTTGTAAGCCGGCGAAAGGAACGTCGAGAAGATGTAGCCATGGCCGGCGTGGATCTCGACCGCGTCGATCCCGGCGCGCACCGCTCGATCGGCTGCGCGGGCGAAGAGATCGACGATGTGGTCGATGCCCGCCTCGTCCAGCGAATTGTACCGGACTTCGCCCATCTTGGCGTAGGGTTCGAAGAACTTCGCCTGCTCCTCGGGCAGCATGACATCGAGGAAATCGCCCGAGTCTTTCGATGCTGGCGGCGGATTGGGGCAGGCAACCGGACGCCCGTCGAGCATGTCGGTCATCGCCACGAGCCCGCCGTGATGGAGCTGGACGCAGAGCTTTGCGCCATGTTCGTGCACTTCGTTGGCCAATTGCTTCAAGCCGGGAAGGAAACGGTCGTCGCTGATCGCTTCCTGCCGCCAGTTGCTCGCCCCTTCCGGAAAGCCGACAGAGACCGACCCCATGGTTACCAGCGCAGCGCCGCCTTTCGCACGCGCCACGTAGTACGTCCGCAGACGCTCTCCGACCGAGCCGTCCTCTTCCGCCAGATTGGAGCCCATCGGCGAGAAGAAGATGCGGTTCCTGAGTTCAAGCTTGTTGATTCGGCCCGGACTCAGGAGGTGGCGGTAACTGCGTTGACTCATGACAGAAATTGCCTCGACATCGTTCTCTCCCGCGTGATGCGGATGTGTTTTGCGACGACATATCGAGGTCTGGCGCCTTTCTCAATCATAAAGCGCTATGATGATCGAAGAATCGCTACGCAAAATGTGGTCCATGTTGACAGTTTTAACGAAATGCGTATTTCCAAGCTGCATGTGAACGGGGCGAAAGCCGTTTCGTGATTGCAAGCTGGGAGAGTGAAGATGCCCGCGCCTGAATCTGCGCTGCTGGAGCAGATGTTCCATCGCATGGCGGTATCGCGTGCCATCGAGCGATTGATGCTGCGCCACACGCGCGAGGAGCGCTTTTCCGGCTGGTGGCATCCGGGCGAAGGGCAGGAGGCGGCCCCGATAGGCGCGACTGCTGCGCTGCGTCATGACGACTACGTCTGGTATCAGGGCCGCGGCTGCGCCTGGGCCATCGGCAAGGGTATGGACCCGCTGCCGATCCTGGGAGACCTTCTTGGCAAGATGAACGGGGCGACGCGTGGCAAGGGTGGCGGGGTCCCGCACTGGGCCGACTATAGCCTTGGCATCATGGGCGAAGGAGCAACGCTCGGTTCGGTCTATCCGCTCGCGGCGGGCTCGGCGCTGGCCTCGAAAATCCGCAAGGATGGCCGGGTGAGCATTGCCGATTTCGGGGACGGCACCGCCTCGCGCGGTACATTCCATGAAACCATGATGCACGCGGTGGCGTGGAAGCTGCCGCTGATCTATTTCTGCGAGAACAACGGTCTGCTGGTGGGCACCCGCACCGAACAGGTTTCGGCAAGCGCGGATATCGCCAACCTCGCCAAGGGCTATGGCATCCCGGGCGTGGTGGTGGACGGTCAGGATGCCATTGCCGTCTATGAAGCGACCAGCGAAGCGGCGGCCCGGGCCCGGGCAGGCGAAGGGCCGACGCTTATCGAGGCCAAGGTTACCCGCAAGCATGGTCACTACGCCGGCGATCCCCAGCACTACCGCGATCCCGATTATCTGAAAGACTATCGCGACCCGGTGGACATTCTTGCGGCGCGCCTTTCCGGCAACGCCGCCGCGCGCATCATCGAGCAGGCCGATGCCGAAGTTGCCGCAGCTTACGAAGCAGCGAAGGCCGCGCCCGAGGCCGATGTGTCGGTCATCGAGAGGGATCTCTACCATGTCGCATGAGGTGATGGGCTACAACGCGGCGATGGGGCTGGGCCTTGTCGAGGAAATGCGCCGCAACGACAGCATCTTCATCATGGGTCAGGGCGTCGTTACCGGCGGCTGGTTCGGGATGGAAAAGGGGCTGGTCGCCGAATTCGGAACGGATCGCGTGCTCGATTGCGGCATTGCCGAGGCCTTCGAGGCCGGCCTTGCGGCGGGCGCCGCGATTGCCGGCATGAAGCCGGTGATCAACATGGGTTTCGGCGACTTCGCGCTGATCGCGGGCGACGAAATCTACCACAAGCTGGCCAAGTGGCGTTACATGCACGGGCTCGACGTGCCGATGACCGCCGTCATCATCTTCCCCATCGGTGCGATGGGCGGAGCGGGGCCGGAGCATTCGTCCTGCACCGAGGTGCTGGGCATGCATTTCCCCGGGCTCAAGGTCGTCGTTCCTTCGACGGCGGCGGATGCCAAGGGCCTGATGAAGGCCGCTCTGCGCGAACCGAACCCCGTCCTGTTCCATTCGGTGCAAGGGCTCGGTTGGACGCGGTCGGACGTGCCACTCGATCCCGATTTCGTCGTGCCCATCGGCAAGGCGGCGACGCGCCGGGCCGGACAGGATCTCACCATCCTGACCTACGGTTCCATGGTGCCGCGCGCGCTGGAAGCGGCGGAGCGGTTGGCGGGCGAGGGCATTGACGCGGAAATCGTCGATCTGCGGACCCTTGTCCCGCTGGATTGGGACCACGCGCTTGAATCGGTGACCCGCACGCATCGCGCGATGGTCGTGCATGAGGCTTTCCGGACTGCGGGGCCGGGTGCGGAAATCGCCGCGCAGATCCAAGAGCGGGCCTTCTTCGATCTCGAAGCGCCGGTACTCAGGCTGGGAGCCAAGGACTTTCCGCTTTGCCAGATCGCCGAGCTTGAACAGGCGGCAATTCCCTCCGTCGATGCCATCGCCGCCGAAGCGCGTCGACTGGCCGCGATCTGAAGGTGCGCGCCATGTTGAATGACCTTTGCATTCCTCGCATGGGCTCGGTCGAGAACGCGCGCCTGCTCAACTGGCGCGTGGCCGAGGGCGAAACGTTCGAGGTTGGGCAAATTCTCTACGAAGTCGAGACCGACAAGACCACCGTCGAGGTCGAGGCGGATGCGGCGGGGGTTCTGGCGAAACGAACAGCCAGCGAAGGCGAGGAGTTCAAGGTTGGCGACAAGGTCGGCGTCTGGGCCGCGCCAGGCACCATGCCCACGGCCATCGCCAAGGCGCTCGGGCAAGACGCAGCGCCCAAAGACGTCTCGGCAGCGCAGCCAACGAACGTCGTCAGCACTCCGGCGATTGGTGCAGTTCCTTCCGCCGATGTTCGGCCACTTCCGCGTGCTGCGGCCGTGGGACGCAAAGTCTCGCCGCTGGCCCGGCGGCTTGCCGCGCAGTTCGGTGTCGATCTGGCTCAGGTCAACGGGACAGGCCTTGGCGGAAAGATCGGTGGCAGCGACGTGCTGGCCGCGCGCGATGCGGGTCAGGTGAAAGCGCCGCTCGCTGCTCCGGCGGTGCCGCCACTGCCGCCGGCCGTTTCGGCACCGGTCGCCGAGGACGGCGAGCTTGTGCCGCACACGATGCGCCGTCGCACGATTGCCCAGCGCATGTCGCTTGCCGCGTCGATCCCGACGCTGACGGCGGACATGGAGATCGACCTTGGCGCGCTGATGGCGTTTCGCAAGTCGCCACAGGGAGCGGGGACATCCGTTTTAGGCCTGATCGCGCACGCGGCAACCTCGGCGCTAATCGAGCATCCCCGTCTCAACGCGCACTGGCGCGATGATGCGATGGTGGCGTTCCGTTCGGTGCATCTCGGCATAGCGGTGGACGCAGCGGATGGATTGGTCGTACCCGTCATCCGCCATGCCGAACGCCTCAGCCCGCTTGGACTGACTCAGGCCATCGCCGACCTTGCCGCAAGGGCCCGTGCAGGCCAGCTGCGTCCCGAGGAAATGGAAGGGGGCTCCTTCACGATCTCCAATCCAGGCTCGATCGGCCCGGTCATCCGGGCCGAGGCGCTGCTCAACCCGCCGCAGGTGGCCCTGCTCGGCTTGCCCGGGATCGTGCGCGCGCCCGTTGCCGTCCGTCATGGCGAGGACTGGGCGATGGCAGTCAGGCCAGTGATCCGGGCATCGCTTTCCTTCGATCACCGTGCGCTTGACGGCGGCTCGGTGATCCGTTTCCTCAACACTCTAAAGTCCCGGATTGAATCGCTATGACTGCAAAACGTCGTTTCATCGTGATCGGTGCGGGCATGTCCGGCATTCTGGCGGCCATCCGGCTGAAGGAGGCGGGGCAGACCGATTTCGTGGTCTATGAAAAGGGCAGTTCAATCGGCGGCACCTGGCGTGAGAACCGCTATCCCGGCCTGACCTGCGACGTGCCTGCGCACTGCTACACCTACAGCTTTGCGCCCCATGCCGACTGGAGCGCATTCTATGCACCGGGGCCCGAGATAAAGGCCTACTTCGAGAAGGTGATCGATGATTTTGCGGTGCGCGATTTCATCTGGCTGAACCACGAAGTCACCGCCTGCGAATGGGATGGCTCTCGCTGGCAGGTGACCCTGGCCGATGGAGCCCAGGACAGCGCGGACATCGTCATCGCAGCTTCAGGCGTGCTTCATCACATCAACGATCCGGCAATCCCCGGCAAGGAAAGCTTCGCTGGCGCGATGTTCCACTCCGCGCGCTGGGACGACAGCGTGGCGCTGGAAGGGAAGCGGATCGGGATCATCGGCAACGGTTCGACCGGCGTTCAGATCGTGACGGCGCTGGCCGACGTGGCCTCGAGCCTGGTGCACTTCCAGCGGTCTCCGCAATGGGTGATGCCCGTGCAGCAGTTCGCCTATTCGGACGAAGACCGCGCTGCCTTTCGCGCCGATCCCGACCGCATCGATGCAATCCGGTTCGGTGACGATTACTGGAACGGCATCCGCCGCTTCAATTCCGCCATCGTCGATCCCGACAGCCCGGCGATGCGCGAGATCGAGGAGCTTTGCAGCCGCAACCTCGAGGAATCGGTGCGCGACCCGGCGCTGCGGGAGAAGCTGCGCCCGAACTATCGGGCGGCCTGCAAGCGGCTGATCTATTCGTGGAGCTATTACGACGCGGTGCAGAAGCCCGATGTCGATGTTGAAGTTGGGCAGATCGAGCGCGTCGAACCCGAAGGTATCCGCATGAAGGATGGCACTTTCCATCCGCTCGATGTGATCGTCCTGGCAACCGGCTTCCGCGCCGACCGCTTCATCCGGCCGACGACGGTGAAGGGCGCAGAGGGGGCCGATCTTGACGATTTCTGGAAGGAGCGACCGACTGCCCATTACGCGGTGACGCTGCCCGGCTTTCCCAACTTCTTCATGCTCAACGGACCGACGGGGCCGGTCGGCAACTTCTCGCTCATCGATATCGCCGAGAGGCAATGGGACTATCTGGCGCAGTTGATGGAACCGATACTGCAGGGCGAAGCGCGGACGGTAGAGCCGACAGCCGAAGCCCATGCCGACTACGACCGTCGCCGCACCGAGGCGGCGCGGCAGACGATCTTCGGCTCGGGCTGCACCAGTTGGTATCTCGACAAGGACGGCGTGCCGCTGACCTGGCCATGGAGCTATGACGCCTTTGCCGAGGCGATGGCCCGGCCTGTGCCAGAGGAGTACCGCTGGGCCTAGGGCTTCGCGTGTCCCGGATCTGCGCGCTGGATAATGTACAGAGCAGCTAGCTTTCGCGCGTATAGTTCGCAGGAGTTCATGATGGCTTTGTCCGTGAAGATCGCCGTCCTTCGGGAACGGGCGACGGGGGAGAGCAGGGTTTCGGCATCGCCGGAAACCGTGAAGAAGTTCATTGCCCTCGGGGCCACGGTGGCTGTCGAGACCGGGGCGGGCATTACCGC
>NZ_JADQDC010000010.1 GCF_015694345.1 Novosphingobium jiangmenense | reverse complement strand
TGACCTCGATGTTGAAGCGCTCGAACAGCGCGCGCGGGCGGAAAGCCTCAGTGCTGAGCATCTCGGTGATCGTGTCGAAGTAGAGGTCGGAGGTCTCCGCGCAAAGCTGCACGCCCATGCCGAAGGCTTCGGCGAACACCCAGTCGAGCCACATCCGCGACGGCGTGCCCCGGAACAGCCCATACGCTTGCGCAAACAACCGCCAAGCCGCACGCGGATCGACACCACGATTGCGCACGCCCAGATCCTCGAGCGCCACCCCTTGCGAATAGAGCATGCGGAAGACGTAGTGATCGGGCACCAGCAACAGATCGCTCGCATTGCCGAAAGTCTCGTTCCCGGCAAACCAGCGCGGATCGGTGTGCCCGTGCGGACTGACAATCGGCAGCCCCGCCACGCCCGCATACAACTCTCGCGCCATCGCGCGCAACGATGGCTCGGCCGGAAACAGACGGTCAGGGTGAAGCTCAAGATTGCGGGGCATCAGTCGTCCAGTGCGGTAAATGTGAAGTTGCGGAACCGCGTCTCGCCGGGGCCTGCGGCGTAAAGGCCCGGGCGCAGCATCAGGAAGCCTCCGCGTACGTTGTGATGGTAGCCTGAGACTTCCATGCCACGGTCGAACTTGCGCCAGGTGCGGCCGCCATCGCCCGAGGTGTGGTAGCTGACGATGTGGCGGCGATTGGTCACGCGCATGCGCATGACAGGCCCGTGCGGGTTGGCGGGCCGTCCGCGCTCCATGCCGTACTGGTGGGTGACGAAGCGGTGCTTGTCGAAGCCGAGGCCCGCATAGAGCTTGTCGTCATAGAACAGCACGAGGCCAGCGGTGGCGCCTTCGGCCAGCTCGATGTCGCATTCGAACTGATAGGAGGTATCGCCCGCGATCAGCAGGAGCGGCGAGCATGAGGAGGGGGCGAGACCCTTGCCCTTGAGGAACAGGGTCTTGTCGGCAACGCGCACGCGATCCGCCTCGTCGGGCGCGGGGCGGAAGAACGACCATTTCGTGCCGATCTGCAGCGAGGAGAAGTCATCGCTGAGTGGCATGCCGTGGGGCAGAACCTGCCCCCCCTTCGGCTTTGGCAGGGGTTGCGACAGATCGCCTCCGGTCATGTGGAACCAGCCGTCGGCGGTCCATTGGACGGGATCGAGCAGGCATTGCCTACCCAGTGTCCAGAAGCCGTTCTCGAAGCCGTGGTAGAGGCTCCACCACGATCCATCGGGTGCTTCCACCAGACTGGCGTGTCCGCGCGACCACCACGCCTCGCGCACGTCAGTGGTGCGAACCAGCGGGTTGCCGGGGTGCTGCTCCCACGGCCCATGGATCGATTTCGAGCGCGCGGCGATGACCATGTGGCCGGTTGGCGGACCTGCCGTGCCGCCCACGGCGGTGATCATGTAGAACCACTTGCCGACGCGGTGGATCTTGGGCCCTTCCGGGGAAAAGCCTTCGACGTCCCACTCATCGGGATAGCGCCATGGATCATAGACGTGTTCGACCGGCCCTGCGACTTTCAGCCCGTCGTCGGTGAGGCGCACGCGGTCTCCGCCCGAGAGGAACAGCCAGCGCGACCCGTCTTCGCCGACGGCGTGGCACGGGTCGATGTGATCGTGCAGGCCGAGCGGGACCGGATCGCTCCACGGTCCGTCGATATGATCGGCGTGGATCACGTAGATCTCGTTGCGCGGCGAAGCCTTGACCGGGATGTAGAGGAAGTAGCGGCCCTTGTGCTTCTCGAGGCTGACGGCCCAGACCGAGCCGATGTTGCGGGTGAGCGCGGGCTTGCGCGGCTGCCAGTTCACCAGATCGCGCGAATGCCAGATCAGCAGGCCGGGGTAGGACTCGAAGCTGGAGAAGGTGAGGTAGTAGTCCTTGCCGTCCTTGAGGACCGCCGGGTCGGGCCGGTCGCCGGACAGGACCGGATTGAGGAACGTACCATCGCCCAGATCGGCAATGCGCTGGTTATCGAAGCCCCGGCGTCGCGAGAAGATTGGTCGCAGCGCCGGGGCACTTTCGGCGCTTGCCGGGAGAGGGATGGCAAGGCCGAGGGAGGAAAGGGCGACAGACTTCAGCGCGTCACGCCGGTTGATCGTCATAGCGCCAATCCCGTTGTACGCGCCCAGGCCCGCCATAGCTCGGGCCAGACCTCGACCGGCTTGCCGATGGCCTTGCGCAGGCCGAAGCCGTGGCCTCCGTATTCGAACAGGTGGGTTTCGACGCGTATGCCCTGCGCCTTGAGCGCGGCGCGCAGGAGCAAGGTGTTGTTGACTGGCACGGCGTCGTCGTCCTCGGCGTGGAGCAGAAAGAAGGGCGGCGCGTCCTTGGGTACATTGCGTTGTGGCGAGTGGGCGGCTTCGAGCGCGGTTGAAGCGCTCTTGCCGACCAGCAGTTCGCGCGAGCCGGGATGGGCATCGGGGGCAGACATCGAGATGACCGGGTAGATCGGCGCGGCGCTGTGGGGCTTTGCCGAGAGCGCGTCGGCGGCATCTACGGGCGCGTACGTGTTTGCGGCAAAGCGGGTGGCGAGATCGGCGCAGAGATGGCCGCCGGCAGAAAAGCCCATGGCCGAGACGCGCTCGGGATCGATGGCAAGATCGCGCGCGCGGTGCCGTATCAGGCGCATGGCGCGTTGTGCGTCGGAGAGGGAAACATCGGGGCCGCTCGCCCAGCCTTCACCGGGCAGGCGATAGAACAGGACGAAGGCGGTGAAGCCACGCGCGGCCAGCCAGCGGCCCATCTCGTAGCCTTCCTTGTCGACCACGACCCAGCGATAGCCCCCGCCCGGCGTGATCAGGACCGCGGCACCGTTCGGACGATCAGGCCGGAACACGGCCATGCGTGGACGGGAAATGCCGAAGACGGCGCGGTCGGTGACGAGACGGTCGGTCGAGCGTTCCTGGACCGTCTCGATCAGCGCCCTGGCGGGTTGGCCGGGCGCACCATTGGGCCAGAGGTCGATCGTCTCGGCCGGTTGCGGCAGGCCGGGGGGCAGGGGGCCACCCGGAACAGCGGGCGGTGGCGTCTGGCCGCGCGCCATTGGCCCAAGACCCAGAGATAAAAGAGAAGCCGCCATGAAGTACCGACGATCAAGCGATGCGGCGACAGTCATGGCAGCTCCTTGAAAGTGGCCGGGCGCGAGGAGGGATGCGCCCGGCAGGGTAGTCTGGATCAGTACTTCAGGCGCGCGCCGACGAGGAAGTTGCGGCCGAAGTGATTGTTCTCGTAGTTCCGCTGGGTATCGATGTCGGTGTAGCGGTAGCGATAGGTGTCGAGCAGGTTGTTGCCTTCGACCGAGACTTCCAGCCACTCGGTCACCTTGTAGCGGATCGACGCATCGACGTTCCACATCGGGCCGTAGCCTTCCAGAACGTTGCCCGTACCGCTCGCGCCTTCGTGGTAGGCGCTGCGATAAGTCCCCATGACGCGGGCCGAGAACTTGCCGTCGTCATAATAGAACGTGCCGTTGTAGGCGCGCTTCGAGACGTTGGCGAGCGCGGCGCGGCGCGTCACGTTGACCAGTGCGCCGCCTGGCGTCGTGGCCGGGCCCTGCAGGGTATAGTCGGCGTTGCTGTCGATGAAGGTCGCGTTGGCGATCACGCCGAAGTTGCCGAGGAAGCCTTCGGTGAAGATCTTGAACGGCACCTGCGCAGCCAGTTCGATACCCTTGAGCTTTGCGCCGGTGCCGTTGACCGTGGTGGTCAGCGTCCAGATCGGCTGCGTCAGCAGCGCCGGGTTGAGCGCGGCGGGCGAGGACGGATTGAGCACCGACACCGGCAGCCCGGTCTGGGCGAAGGTCGCCTCGGTAATCGCGGCCGACTGGGTGAAGCTCTTCACGTCCTTGATGAAGCCCGCGACCGAGATCAGGGCCTGAGGCGCGAAGTACCACTCGATGCCGAGGTCGTAGTTGGTGGCGCGGAACGGCTCGAGGAACGGGTTGCCGCTGTTGACGCGGAAGTTGAAGCCGTCGGCTGAGCCTCCCGGAGTCAGCGAACCCAGCGTCGGGCGGGTGATCACGTCGGCAATGGCGCCACGGATGATGACGTTCTCGGTCGGGTACAGGGCCAGGTTGGCCGAGGGCAGCCAGTCTTCGTAGCTGCGCTTGACCGTTGCCTGGACGCCGCTGACGAGGCCGTAGGACGACTGGTCGGTCTTGACGTAGCGGATGCCGGCGTTGAGCGCGAAGCGCAGGCCGAGCAGTTCGCCCTTGCCGTCGAACTGGAGGTAGCCGCCCTTGGTGGTTTCCTGCACGCCGCGGATGTTGCCAGCATCGGCGACCAGCGCGCGCTCATAGAGCTTGGTCAGCGAAGTCGTGGCATCGAGGTTGGGGACGAGCCAGGAGTTGGTGTTGCCGGCTGGCTGTCCGGCGTTGCCGAGATTGAACAGCTGGGCCAGCTGCGCGGTTACGGGAATGCCATAGACGGCGGTCGGGCCGAACACCGACGAGGCCGAGCAGTTGATCGTGCCGAAGATGCGATCGACGCCGCCGTTGCCGCAGACCGCGGTATCACGGGTGTAGGCTTCGGTATCGAAGTTGAAGCGGCGCCACATGCCGCCGGCCTTGATGGTGAAGCCATCGGCCACGTCCCATTCGGTGCGCAGCTGCACGGTCTTGAACTTGTTGACGACGCTCGACGGGCGGTCGCGGATCTCGGCGAGCTGGAAGTTGGCCGGATCGGTCACGCTGGTGCCGAAGGTCAGCTTCGGACGCTTCATGTCGGTGTAGTCGAAGCTGTACCCTTGCGCGTCGCGATCGTCGAAAATCATCGTGGTTTCGACAGGGATGTCGGCAGTCGACTTCGAGAAGCCGCCGAGCAGGGTGAAGCGCAGGCTGTCGGACAGATCCTGATCCCAGGTGCCGCCGACCTGATAGAACTCGGTCTTGCTCTTGCGCAGGTAATGCTCGGTGCGCACCCACGCGTCGTTGAGGGTGGCCGAGATCATGTTGTTGTTGCTGTCGTAGACCGGGTTCACGACATCGATCGAACGCTCGTTCGAACGCAGCAGCACTTCGCCCCATTGCTCTTCGCGGCTTGCGTTGAAGCGCGAGAACAAGCCGTCGATCGAGATCTTGGTGGCGTCGGTCGGCGCGAACTGGACCGAGCCGGTGAGGCCAAGGCGCTCGCGGTCATGCTTGACCTCGCCGTAGCGCGGAATGCGCGGATGGAAGGCCAGAGCGGCCTTGTCGCAAGCGGCGTTGCGCCCGACCGTGTAGGTGCCGCCCGAATTGGGGCGACCGGCAAGGTTGGTTGCGCTCTGCGTGAAGCATGGCGCGCCGTCGACCGAGTCGAAGCGCGCCTGTGCCCAGCGCACGGTGTTGTTGCCCAGTTCGAGCACGCGGGTCTTCTGGTAGGCAGCCGAAAGCGAGACGCCGAACGTGCCGGCGTCGTTGCGCCAGCTGGCAAGCCCTGCAAGGCGCGGGCCGAAGTAGTCCGAGAGGTCGTTGTAGCTGCCGACGACCGAGGCGACGGCGGTGAAACCGGCCTTTGCTGCCAGCGGATTGCCCGTGTTGAGATCGACCACGGCGCCAAGCGAACCTTCATCGAGGCTGGCCTCGGCGGTCTTGTGGACCACGATCGAGCTGAACAGTTCCGAAGCGAAGACGTTGAAGTCGAACGCGCGGTCGCGGTTGGCCGAGGCACCGTCGGTCGAGGTGGCGACGGTTTCCAGGCCGTTGACGCGGACGCGGGTGAACTGGCTCGACAGACCGCGAACGGTGATTGCGCGGCCCTCGCCGGCATCGCGCGAGATCGAGATGCCGGGGATGCGCTGGAGCGATTCGGCCAAGTTCTGGTCAGGGAACTTGGCGATGTCTTCCGCGACGATGGCGTCAACGGCACCGACCGCATTCTTCTTCACGTTGATCGCGGCCTGCAGCGACTGGCGGAAACCGGTGACGACAATCGCGTCGTTGGGCGCGGCGTCTTCGGCGGCGACCTGCGGTTCCGTGGCGGCGGCATCCTGTGCCTGCGCGGTGCCTGCAGCGGCAAGCGCGCCGCCAGCCAGCAAGGCCATCCTGAAAAGCGAAACGCGCGAAAGTGAACTACGCATGCCAAATCCCCTCGTGACCCTTTTCAGGGCTATTGCTACCGGTGTCAAAGGGGAACGCGCATCTGCGCTGAACCTTCCTGTGCACCACTGCTCCCGCACGCCGATGCTGCAACCCGCAGGGCACCGGCAGTCGATCCGGTTCCTTTCGATCAGCTTGCCGAAGCAAGAACTGTCACTTGGGTAACCGGTGTCATTATTTATTGCCCTCGCTTCGCGGGTCTGTCAATAACCATGGCATTGGGAGAGTCGCCGATGCGCAAGACACTGCAAAAAGCCGCCATTTCCGCCATGCTCGCCACGTTGCTGGCCGGCGTGGCTCACGCTGAACCTCACCCGGCCGATCCGACAAAAGGCGGTGCAGGAGGGCGAATCATCCGCGTGACCACGCTTGCCAAGGCGGGGCCTGGATCGCTGGCCGAAGCGTTGGCGGCGAAAGGCCCGCGCACGGTCGTGTTCGAAGTGGGCGGGGTGATCGACCTTGGGCGGGACACGCTGGAGATCACTGAACCGTTCCTGACCGTCGCTGGCCAGACCGCGCCTTCGCCTGGCGTGACCATTATCAAAGGCGGAATCGACCTCAAGACCCACGATGTCGTGCTCTCGCACTTGCGCGTGATGACCGGCGCGGACGGTCAGGCCAAGCTTTCAGGCTGGGAGGCCGACGCCTTCTCCACCGTCGCCGCGCACAACGTGGTGGTAGAGCACTGCAGCTTCCTCTGGGCGCTGGACGAGAACATGTCCGCCTCAGGCCCGCGCTTTACCGGCAACAGCGTGGCCGAGTGGCGCGCAGGCACCAGCCACGACGTGGTATTCCGCGAGAACCTCGCCGCCGAGGGGCTCGCCAATTCGAGCCATCCCAAGGGTGAGCACTCGAAGGGATCGCTGATCCACGACAATGCGACCAACATCACGTTCTATCGCAACGTCTGGGCGCACAATGTCGAGCGCGCGCCGCTGGTGAAGGGTGGGGCGCAGGTCACGATGATCAACAATGTAATCTACAACCCCGGCCACCGCGCGGTGCACTACAACCTGATGAACCTCGAATGGACCGGCCACGATTACGTGACGGGAGAGATCACGGCAGTTGGCAACGTGATGCGCGGCGGCAACGATACCGATCCGGGTCTGCCGTTCCTGATGCTCGGCGGTGACGGCGACCTGAAATACTTCGGCAAGGACAACCGCGCGGTCGACCGCCACGGCAATCCGCTCCCGCAGTTCGGCCGCTATGGCGAGACCAAGGCCAGGCTGATCACGGCCAAGGCCCCGATGACCGACGTGTCGCGCTACTCCGTCCTGCCCTCGGGCGAGGTCGAGACTTCTGTTCTCCAGACGGTTGGCGCGCGCCCGTGGGACCGCGCCCCCGACGACATCCGCGTGTTGTTCTTCGTTGCCGAGGGGCGCGGTGACATCATTGACGACGAGAAGCAGGTTGGCGGCTACCCCCACCCGGTGGCAACCTTCGCGCCCTTCGTGGAAGCCGACTGGAACCTCGATACCATGACGCCGAAGTCCGGCCGCTATCCCGGCCAGAAGGCAGGCGCGCAGGAGAAGCTCTCCACCCGCGATGCCGCGATGCGCCAGCCATGAGCGCGGTCCTTGCCCTGATCCTCGCCGCCGCACCGCCGATGGCGGTGATCGACGAGGCCGATACCGTGCGGCGGGAACCTCCGCCGCATGGGGCGATCGGGAAGAGCACGGCCTGGCGCATCAGCGACTTTGCGCCCCAGCCGCGCCGCATGGAGTTCCGTCGCCGCACGCTCGATGTCGGCGCTGCCATCGGCGAGCACCCGATCGCGCATGACGAAGTCTATTACGTGCTGGAGGGCGAGGGTGAAGTTGTCTCGGACGGGCAGCGCGCGATCTTGCGCAAGGGCATGACCGCATATCTCTACGAGGGCGCGGTCGTCGGCATCCGACAGACCGGCGACCAGCCGCTGGCGCTGATCGTCAGCTACCCGGTTGAACGTAAGGCGCCGTAGCCCACAGCTCGCGCTCCCAGCGGCGCGGGTCGTCAACGACCTGCGCCGTGCCATCACCGACCACCAGCGTGGCGCGGCCGGGCAGGGTGTAGGGCGTCCAATCTGCAAGCCCCGGCCTGCCGGTCTTCGCAAGGCCAGTAAACGCCTGCATCATCAGATCCCGCGTCATCCGCGCGCCTTGATCCAGGCCGCTCATGCTGCCGGGCGCGTCAAGCGTTCCGAACACGTAGGGAATGTCATCGGTATGCGCAGCGCCGCGCAAGGGATCGAGTGGCGAGGGGCGATCGAGCTGGTAGACCCATGTGGCTGCAGCACCCGCCTTGGCGCGCTCGTCGGCCTCGATCACCTGTCCCGGCCATGAGCGTCCCGCCGTGGTTGCGGAGTAGAACACCTGCTCGGGCGTCCATTGCGGGTACTGCGTACGATAGCGTGCCACCACCCAGTCGACATCGAGATCGATCTTGATTTCGGGTGCGATGCGGGCGGCAAGGTTGTCCCAGCCGAGCCCGCGCAGCTTGGGTCCTCGCGGATCGATGAAGGCCCGTGTCTCCTCGCGCACATTGCCAAGGATCATCGGCACATGCAGCGATTGCGGCGCAGCGTCGGGCCAGAACGGATGGCGCGGCAGGTTGGTCATGTCGAGCACAGGGCCGAAGTAGAGACTCCCGCCCATGACCGGATCGGTTGCGCCCAAGGCCTCGATGATCCGCTCGACCGGCATGGTGCGCAAGGCCTCGACGTCGCCGGGCGCCAGCTTGAGCGCCGCCATCAACGACTGCGTGCGTTTCCATGCGTTGTTGGGCCCGCTTGCCACGACCTGCTGCCCGCTCATGGTCGCCGCGCTGTGGAACAGGCCGCGGGCAGCGGGCATGGCGATGAGCGTGGCGATCTTCGCACCGCCGCCCGACTGGCCGAATACCATCACGCGAGCCGGATCCCCGCCGAAGTTGCGGACATGGTCGCGCACCCAGTCCAGAGCGAGGATCAGGTCGAGCTGGCCGAGATTGCCACTGTCGGCATAGCGCGGGTCGAAGGGCTTGAGCCACGCATAGCCCAGCGCGTTGAGGCGGTGATTGACGGTGACGACCACGACGTCGCCCTGGGCAGCCAGCTTCCCGCCGTGGGTGAGGGGATCGGTGACCGTGCCGTTCGAATAGGCCCCGCCATGAAAATAGACCATGACCGCGCGACCCGCGCACGGGTTCGCATCCGGCGTCCAGACGTTGAGGAAGTGGCACTCCTCGTTCTGCGCCATGTCGGGATTGCCGCGCTGGGGCGCGATCGGGGCGAACGCCTGAGCCTTGATCGGATGAGTTGCAGGTGGCTCTGCCACCGCACGTTCGAACCGAACGGCGCGGCCATAGCGGATGCCCTTGAAGGCCAGAACGCCATCCTCGCGCAAGCCGATGAATGGCCCGACTCGCGGGTCCCGGCTGCGTGCCACTGCCGGCATCGCAACCAGCGCGGCGCCTGCACCGAGCAGGGTGCGGCGCGTCAGGTCAACGCCGGACATCGCCGCCTTGGGCCGAGAATGCCGCCAGTTCATCCGGGCGGATCAGGCAGAAGTCGCCCGGGAGCGAATGCTTCAACGCTGCCAGTGCAAGGCCGCATTCTGCCATGGCCTGTGCGTCGCCGCCCTGCAGGTACTGATGCAGCACGCCAGCGGCAAAGGCATCGCCAGTGCCGATGCGGTCGACGATGCCGGTGACGTCGATCTCTGCGGTCTGGTGCTTGACCTCACGTGTATCGACCCGTGCGGCGATGCGATGGTGATCGCTGCTGACCACGTGGCGGGCTGTCGAGGCGACGAGTTCGAGCTTCGGAAACGCGGCAAAGGCAGCCTCGACCGCTTCCCTGCGCCGCTCCGCCCCGTCGCCGGAAAACGTCCGGCCCAGCAGTAGCGAGATGTCGCGGTGATTGCCGATCAGCACGGTCGCTGCACCGACCAGTTCGGTCAGTACATCGCGTGGATTGCTGTCCCAGCTTTCCCACAGTTGCGCACGATAATTGCCGTCGAAGCACACCGGCACGCCAGCTGACTGTGCGGCAGCAACGGCAGCGCGTGCCAGCGCGACACCGTTCGGCCCCAGCGCAGGGGTGATGCCAGACATGTGCAGCAGGCTCGTCCGGGCAAGAGCGCCAGCGAAATCGAAGGTCTGCGCGTCCGCCTCGGCAAAGGCCGAACCTGCGCGGTCGTAGGTAATGGACGATGGCCTGAGGCCCGCGCCCGGCTCCATGAAGTAGAGCCCCATGCGTCCGCTTGCGCGCGCCACGAACCGCGTGTCCACGCCTGCCGCACCAAGTTCGGCACGGGCCTTGTCGCCCAGCGGAGTGGCAGGCAGCAACGTCACCATCCGCGCCTCATGCCCCAGCGAGGCGAGCGCTCCGGCGACATTGGCTTCCGCTCCGCCCACGACCATCTCGAGGCTTTGCGCCTGCACCATCAGGCGCGCACCCGGCGGTGAAAGCCGCAGCAGCATCTCGCCAAAGCAGACGACCTGACCAGTCATCGGGCCAGCCAGCCGCCGTCGACCGCCAGCACGTGCCCCTGCACGTAGTCCGCAGCACTGCTGGCGAGGAACACCGCTGCGCCACCGATGTCCGCAGGATCTCCCCAGCGACCTTCGGGAATGCGCTCCATGATCTGGCGGTTGCGCGTCTCGTCAGCCTGGAGGGCGGCGGTGTTGTTGGTGGCGATGTAACCCGGCGCGATGGCGTTGACGTTGACGCCCTTGGCTGCCCATTCGCAAGCGAGCAGCTTGGTCAGGCCAGCCACGCCGCTCTTGCTTGCTGTATAGCTTGGCACGCGGATCCCGCCCTGGAAGCTCAGCATCGAGGCGATGTTGATGATCTTGCCGCGACGACCGGTCGCTTCGCGATTGGCGATCATGTGCCGCCCGGCAGATTGCGAAAGGAAGAACACCGTCTTCAGGTTGGTGTCGACCACCGCATCCCAGTCTTCCTCGGTGAAGTCCACCGCGTCGGCCCGGCGGATGATACCGGCGTTGTTCACAAGGATGTCGAGCCCGCCGAGCGTTTCGATCACATAGTCTACGACGGTCTGCACCGGGGCGATGCTCGACAGGTCCGCGCCCACCAGCTCGCATTTGCGCCCGAGTGCGCGGACCAGCTCTGCAGTCTCATCGGCGGGCGAGCGGCCGACAGCGGCGATGTCCGCTCCGGCCTGCGCCAGCGCAACGGCAATGCCCTGGCCAATGCCCGTGTTGGCACCGGTGACGACCGCGACGCGGCCCGAAAGGTCAAACGTGCTCATCGTTATCCTCTCCCCTTGGTCGGGGGTGTCAGGCCGAAAGGCCGCGCAGATAGTCGGAGATCGCCTCGTCCTTGCTGTTGGCATAGAACAGCTCGGCGAACTTCTCGCCGGCGATCGCTGCCTTGAGCAGGTCCTGGTCGACGGTCTTGAGCACGGTCAGCATGTCGCGGCACGAGGCGTCCTTGAGGCCCTTCAGGATCCCGCGGTTGGTCTTCATGATCGCCGCGCGTTCCTTGGGGTAGCCGAGGCCGCGTTCGCCATCGAACAGCTTGCGGTAAACGTCCTGCAGGTTCAGCTCGGCGGCCCAGCCGAAACCCTTGGAATAGGGCATCGAGATGGCATTGCCGTCATTGATCTGGCCGAACAGGAAGGCGTCGGTCGGGTCGATCACCAGACCGCAGAACACGCCCGGCATGCTGTTGGCCGCCAGCATCGAGCCCATGCCCGTGCCGCAACCGGTCACCACGAAATCGGCCGCGCCCGAATTGAGCAGGATGCCGGTCAGCAACCCGTTCATCACATAGGTCAGCGAGGCTTTGTCCTCGGGCGTGTACATGCCGTAATGGTGCACTTCGTGGCCCAGCGGCTCGGCCACCGACACCAGCGATTCGTGGACGATGCTCGCCTTGGCGGCCTGGCTGTTCTCGATGATCAGGGCGATCTTCATGGGAAATCCTCTGGATTCGCGCGCATCTCGCGCAGCTTTTGCGTTGTCGAATTGGTGCCTAGGTAACCGGTGTCATAAATTCGCGCAAGACGTTTCTGACGTCTCCCGGCGAGGCTCAGGCCGGACGGACGGAAGCGCGCTCGATCAGGTCGGAGAGGAAATGCGAAGGCTGCTTGCGGGCCTGCGCCGGGTCGATCAGCTTGATCGCTGCTGCCTTGGCCATGGCCTGGATCGGCCACCGCACGGTGGTCAGTGGAGGCCAGATGTGTGCAGCAATCGCGGTATCGTCGAAGCCGACGATCGACAGGTCCTCGGGCACCGAAAGCCCCTGCGTGCGTGCGGCGTGGAGCACGCCTGCCGCCATCTCGTCGTTGCTGGCGAAGATGGCGCTTGGCGGAGTGGATGCGGACAGCAGCTTTTCGCCCGCAGCAATGCCGGTCTCGAACGTGTAGCTGCCTTCGGCCATGATCGCCGGATCGAGGGCGAGGCCGGCCTGTTCGAGTGCGTCGCGATAGCCCAGCGCACGTTCGGCGGCGGAGCGGAAACCTTCGGGGCCGGCGACGAAGCCGATGCGCCGGTGGCCGCGCTCGACCAGATAGCCCACCGCATTGGCCACGGCCTCACGATCGTTCGAGGCGACCATGTGTTCGTCCTCGTCCAGCCTGACCGACCCCATGCGTACGTAGGTGACGCCGAGGTCTTCGCACAATTCCGCCAGGGCATCGTTCTCCGAGATCGGCGGCAGCAGCATGACTCCGAACAGGCGCTGCTGTTCGAGAAAGGCGCGCACGTCGTCGAGCATGTCAAGCGAACGGCGGTTGACCGGGCGGACGACCAGCGCGAACTCGGTATCGCGAATGGCCGAGAGGATGCCTTCCTGCACGCCCAGCACCATCTGCGCGTTCGGGTTGTCGTGGATCAGGCCGATCAGGAAATTCCGGCGCAGCGCAAGTGCGCGCGCCTGCGGGTTGGGCACGTAGCCCAGCTCGGCGATTACCGCCTCGACCTTCTCGCGCGTCGCCTCGTTGAGCAGGGGCGAGCGGTTGATCACGCGGCTGACGGTCTTCTTGGAAACTCCGGCGATCCGCGCGACATCATTGATCGTCGGCTTGCCGTCCCTTGCCTTCTTCACGCGTGCGCCCCCAAGCTCCGATACGCCGTTGGACCAGTGCCATACACCGGTGTCAATGGGCGTGGATCTCCTAGCGCGTCCGTGCCCCGCTTTGCAATGGCACCTGATTGACACCGGTTACCTAAATCGCGATCATGTATTCCCTCCGCAGGAGAATCACGCTTGTCCAGCCACCTTGCCACTGTGCCCGATGCGCTTCAGGTCCATGCGACCGATGGCGTGGCCGTGGCCCTGCGTCCCTTGCGGGGTGGTGAGGAAGTGCTCGTCGCAGGTCGTGCGATCACGCTCCGCGCGGACATCGCGCAGGGGCACAAGTTTGCGCTGCACGACCATCGCACCGGCGACGAAGTGCGTCGCTATGGCCTGCCGATCGGTCGCGCTTCGGCCGCGATCGCGACTGGCGAGCATGTCCACGTCCACAACCTTGCCACGGCGCTGGTCGGAGAATGCACCTACGCTGGCGGATCAGGTGCGGCGCGCCAAGCCAAGACGCCCGTCGAGACCGCGACGTGGCTCGGCTATCGCCGTTCCGATGGGCGCGCGGCAACGCGCAACGAGATTTGGGTGCTTCCCACGGTCGGTTGCGTCGGGCTGACCGCAGAGCAGGTGGTCCGCGCCGCGCAAACGCGGCACGCCGACGTTATCGCGCGGGGCGGGATTGATGGCATCCATGCCTTTGCGCACCCGCATGGCTGCTCGCAACTCGGCGACGATCTTGGCGGTACGCGAGCTTTGCTGGCGGGGCTCGCCGCCAATCCCAATGCAGCGGGTGTGCTGCTGCTGGGCCTGGGCTGTGAGTCGAACCAGCTGGCAGAATTGCTTGAAGCCATTCCGTTGGCGGTACGCGCCAAGGTCCGCACACTTTCGTCCCAAGGCGTCGGCGACGAAATGGCCGCTGCAGCGAAGATCATCGACGCCTTGGTAGCCGATGCCGCGTCGGCCCGGCGTGAGGAACTGCCGCTATCGGCCTTGACGGTCGGTCTGAAGTGCGGAGGGTCGGACGGGTTTTCCGGCCTTACCGCGAACCCGCTGCTAGGGCGCTTCAGCGAGCGGCTGGCGTCAGCCGGGGGGACTCCGGTGCTGACCGAGATCCCCGAGATCTTCGGCGCAGAACAGGCTCTGCTCGAACGCGCGGTCGATGCATCGACGTTCGAGGCTGCCGCCGAACTGGTGAACCGCTTCAAGCGCTACTACCTCGATCAGGGGCTTCCAGTGTCCGAGAACCCTTCGCCCGGCAACATTGCCGGTGGGATCACCACGCTCGAGGAGAAATCCGCAGGCGCCGTGCAGAAAGCGGGAACGGCACCGCTGGCTTCGGTATTGGATTACGGGCAGCAGGCGCGTCAGCCCGGCCTCGCCCTGCTGGAGGCGCCAGGCAACGATGCGGTGTCTTCGACCGCACTTGCCGCCGCTGGCGCCACGCTGGTGCTGTTCACGACCGGTCGCGGCACGCCGCTCGGCGTTCCGGTGCCGACCGTGAAAGTGGCGTCCAACCGTACGCTGGCACAGGCCAAGCCGCACTGGATCGATTTCGACGCCTCGCGGGTCCTTGATGAGGGCAGGGAGGCAGCTGATGCGGCATTCCTCGAAAGCCTGCTCGCCATCGCCTCGGGCCAGCCGACCGCAGCGGAGCGCAACGGGCAACGCGCAATCGCGATCTGGAAACGCGGCGTGACGCTTTGAGACCAATCGAATGAATGTACCGAGACTTGCGAATGACACCGGTTTCCATTACGCAGCCGGACGAATGAAGGACCAAGGGATGGGGATCGAGTTGAACGAGAATGCGGAACTTGTCGCACAGGCCTTTGTCAGTGCCCGGCGGCAGGCGCGTGCGCTGGATGCCTATCCCGGTGAAGCACCACAGGCGCTGGGTCCTGCTTATGGCATTCAGGACCGAGCGATCCTGGTGGATGGAAGGCCGGTGATCGGCTGGAAGGTCGGGCGGATCAATCCGCCGCTTGACGGCCAGCTCGGTGCCAACCGCCTTTCCGGCCCGATCTTTGCCGACTGCGTGGTTGATGCCGCTGCGAACGAAGTTCCGGCGATGGCTGTCTTTGCTGGCGGATTCGCCGCTGCCGAGGCCGAGATTCTGCTCCACATCGCCCCCGGCTTTTCCGGTGCGGTGCCGACCGACGATGCCGGCACCAAGGCCATCCTCGACGATGTGCGGCTCGGCATCGAGATCGCCAGTTCGCCCTATCGTGGCATCAATGCCGATGGGCCGCTGGTCACCGTATCCGACTTCGGCAACAATGCCGGCCTTGTAAGAGGTGGTGCAATCGCGGGATGGCGCGAGCTTGATCTCTGCGCAATCCAGGTGCGCAGCGAGATCGATGGCACGTGCGTGGGCGAGGCCACGGCGGCGACGATGCTCGACGGTCCTTACGGTGCCGTTCGCTTCCTGCTTTCAAACCTGATCGCGCGCGGTTTCGACGTCTCGCGCGGGCTGTGGGTTTCATCTGGCGCCATCACCGGCGTGCACGAGATTTCGCCGGGCCAGTCGTTCCGTGCAGCCTTCGATGGCTGCGGCGAGGTGAATTGCCGGATCGTCGCGGCAAGCGCGCGTTGAGAGAACTGGCGGTGGACCGGTCAGAGCCGGGCACCCTTCCGGGAGAGTAGCAATGGTCGAAAATTCCAACGCCGCCATGGATGCCGCTGCCGGAAGGGCAGGGCGCTATCGCTGGGTGATCGTCGCGCTGCTGTTTGCGGCGACGGCGGTGAACTACATCGATCGCCAGATGATTGGCGTGCTCAAGCCAACGCTGGTGGCCGAGTTCGGCTGGACCGAGACCGACTTCGCGCAGATCGTGTTCTGGTTCCAGGTCGCCTATGCGATCGGCTACATCGGCTTCGGGCGGATCGTCGACGTCGTGGGCGCACGGCTGGGCTACACCATTGCCATCGTGGTCTGGACACTGGGCCACGTCGCCCACGGCTTTGCCAGCGGGCTGGCGAGCTTTGCCGCGGCGCGCTTCGGCCTTGGCGTGGGCGAAAGCGGCAACTTCCCCGCCGGCATCCGGGCGGTGACCGACTGGTTCCCCCAGCGCGAGAGGGCCTATGCCATCGGCCTGTTCAATGCAGGAGCAAACGTCGGCGCGATCATCACGCCGCTGCTGGTGCCAGCCCTGGTGCTGTGGTTCGGCTGGCGTGCGGCCTTTTTCATTACCGGCATTTTCGGCGTGGTATGGCTGGCAGCGTGGTGGCTGGTCTACCGCCACCCGTCGGAGCACAGCCGGGTCTCGCCCGCCGAACTTGCCTGGATCCAGCAGGACCCGGCAGATCCGGTAGAGAAGATCGGCTGGACCCGCCTGCTCACCGTGCGCGAGACCTGGGCCTATGCCCTCGGCAAGTTCCTGATCGACCCTATCTGGTGGTTCTTCCTGTTCTGGCTGCCCGGCTACCTGTTCGAGCGCTACGACATGGACCTCAAGACCTTCGGCTTGCCGCTGGCCGCGATCTACCTGATTTCCGATGGCGGTTCGATCTTCGGCGGCTGGATGTCCTCCCGCCTGATCAAGGCTGGACGCACCCCGAACTTTGCCCGCAAGGCGACGATGCTGCTGTGTGCCGTGGCGGTCCTGCCGATCTGGTTTGCACAAAGCCTCGACAGTGTGTGGGCTGCCGTCCTCATCATCGGACTTGCAACCGCAGCACATCAGGCCTTTTCTGCAAACCTCTACACATTCCCGTCAGACGTCTTTCCGCGCGGCGCCGTAGGTTCGGTCGTCGGCATCGGCGGGACCGTAGGAGCCTTGGGAGGCATGGGCATGGCCCTCTTCACCGGCTACATCCTCGACAAGACCGGCGGTTCCTACGAAGTGCTCTTCGCCATTTGTGCCTGCAGCTACTTGCTTGCCCTGGCAGTTGTGCATCTGCTGTGCCCGAAGCTTGCACCTGTTGCGGTGTAGGGCCGTGTCGCATGGCAAGGTGATTGCTGGTGGGAGCTGCGGAGCGTCACTGCTACCGGCTCCCGGCAGACTGCATCAAGGACGCGAGGACGTAGGCTGACCATCCGTGGACGATTGCCCATAGACTTGCTGAAGCGGGGCCTCTCCGGAGGGTAATGCATTGATACTCCGATGAAGCCTATGGCCGAGCAGCATGAGATTGAAACGCGCATCTCGGATCGCGACGGAACGAGGTCAGAGACCGGCCCAGGCGAACCATTCAGCGTAAGGGTGGCATTCGGCCACGATTGCATGCAGCGCCGGCCCTGGTTGCCCGTGCCACTGCGTAACCGAAACTTGCACCTCGGTGCGGCCGGCGTTCCATTCCAGGCCGATGCGCACCAGAGGCGTCGATGCTGTAGCCGCGCGACCTGCTTGCCCGAGCATGCGGTCGATCATGCGGCGTTCCGTCTCCGGCAGATATTGTGCGACCATCGAATGGAAGACGACGCGTCTTTCACCCGGTAACTGCGGCAGGGCAAGCTGTTGTTGCAGCCACTCGCCGGCGCGGCCCTTGTCTACTTGGGGCGGGTGGAGACGGGCAAGTGCAATGGCCGCGCGCAGGCGTTCCGAGCGTGCGCGTTCGCCTGGCCATATATAGGCGTGCAGTCGCTCGCTGTCGGCTTCGTGCCGTACGTCGAGCGGGTTGAGATCAACGCCTTTCGCGCTCGAGATGCGCGTAAGGCCAGGAAGCGGTGCACGCCCGGTCCAGCGTGGCGCAATGCAGACTTCGCTGGACAGGCTCCCATAGCGCTGCGAGCCCATGTGGATATCGTAGTGTTCGAAATTGAGGTTCAATCCGGCGCTCGATCCCAGTTCGAGCACGCTCGTCCGCATCGGTGCGTGGGCATCAAGTTCCAGCAACACGGCGGCAAGCGCCGCAACGCGCGCCACTTCGTTGGTCTGGGTCGGCCCGCACATCCATTGCAGAAGGTCCCGCTCACTGTCGCGGAGCACCCGCGCCAGCGTGAAGTCGAGCAGCAGCTGGTCAGGAGCAGTATCTGCGCGCGCGTCGCAATAGATGGCGGCAAGATCCGGATGCCGCCCCGAACGCGCCATGGCATGAAGCCCCGCGTTGAGCCGGAAGATCACGCCGGCGCTGGCAAGATCTGCGGGCCAGGTTTCGATTGCATGGGCAAGGCACGGCGCCTGCTGCAGGGTCCGTGCCACGCTTTCCAGAACAGCTGCGACGAAGACTTTGCCGAAGCTGCGCGCCTTGGCTGCTTCAATGCCAAGCTGCTTTGCTGCCCGCCCTCGGACAGGAGCCGGCGGACAAGCTGGCTCGGCAATGGCGGTGATGGGCAAGGGCTTGTTCTTTCACGATGTTGGCAATGCACCCGGACGATTATGAACCTAGCCGAACATCCCCAAGAAGCCGGTAAACTTCCCTTTCGGTTTCTCCGTATTGCTGAAGGAAGATGCAACAGTCTCGGCGGTTTTCGGGCGTAGCATTACGTAAGCACCTCCTCGCCGTGAATTAATCGCTCACAGCTAACTGTGGTGAACAAGATAAACCACATGAGGAATGTTATGCGTAAATGGCAGTTGCTCGCCGCCACGGTTCTCGGCTTCGGCCTTGCAACCCCCGCCTTTGCTGACGAAGATGCCGATACTGAAGCCGGTGCTCCAGCATCGGCCCACGCGCGGGCAGTCGAGACTCCGGGCAAGTCCGCGGGCAAGGCCTTCAGCACCGGCGTTGCCAAGGGTCGCGACCTTCTGGACACGGCGATTTCCGCCAGCGTGATCGACGAGGCGGACCTGCCCAAGCTGTCGGTCAGTTCGGTTGCCGGGATCATGCAGAACATTCCAGGCATCCGCGCCGAGACCTCGGACATCGACGGCTTCTCCTCGATTACCGTGCGCGGCCTGCCGCTTTCGGCCGATGGCTCGAAGTTCCTGCAACTTCAGGAAGACGGCCTGCCCGTCCTGGAGTTCGGCGACCTGCACTTTGCCTCGGCCGACCAGTTCATTCGTGCCGATCTCTCGCTTTCGCAGGTTCAGGCGATCCGCGGCGGCTCGGCCTCGACGTTTGCTTCGAATTCGCCCGGTGGCGTGGTCAACTTCATCTCCAGGACCGGCGAGACCGAAGGCGGCGCGGTGCAGCTTTCGAGCGGCCTCGGGTACGATCTCAAGCGGCTCGACTTCACTTACGGCGCGCCGCTGGGCGGCGGCTGGCGTTTCCATGTCGGAGGCTTCTACCGCCAGGGTGAGGGGCCGCGCGACATTGGCTATGACGGGTTCCGCGGTGGCCAGGTGAAGCTCAACGTCACAAAGCAGTTTTCCGGTGGCTACGTCCGCTTCTACGGCAAATATCTCGACGATCGCCAGCCGAACTACTCGCTTTACCCCGTCCTGCTGACCGGCACCAACGACGCTGTGAAAATCAACGACTTGCCGGGCAACAGCGTGCGCGGCGATGTCTATGAATCGCCGTTGACAGCCAGCCATCTTGCGCTCGACCAGGAAAACAACCGGACGACCCTGGACGGCCGTGTCGGGCTCCGCGGGATCAACAAGGCGGTCGGCCTGGAAGCGCAGTTCGAGGTTGGCGGCTTCACCATCAGCAACCGCTTCCGCTATGCCGATGTGAGCGGCGAGTACAACGAATCCATTCCGATGGTTACGGCCCCGGCCGCCGTCCTTGGCGCAATCCTCGGCAGCCCGGGCGGCTCGTTCACCTACGCTGGCGGACCGAATGCGGGCAACCCGTTCAGCCCTGCGGCGCTGGCTGCGATCTCGATCAAGATCAATGCCCGTCTGAACAAGATCGACAACGTCACGAACGACCTGCGCGCCAGTCGTGTCTGGGCAACCGGTGGTGGCAAGCTGACGACCACCGCTGGCATCTACGCCGCATCGCAATCAGTCGACATGTACTGGAACTTTGCCAACACGCTCAATGACCTGGCGGGGAACGGGCGCAACAACCCGTTGAATCTTGCCGACGCCGGCGGCGTGCCGCAAAGCGACGCTGGCGTCTATGCGTATGGTTTCGGCTTTGGCGTGCCTCTCGCGGCCTACCACACCCGGTACGACCTCAACTACCGCATCCTCGCGCCTTATGGCTCGCTCAATTACCAGATCGGCAAGCTTGCCATCGGTGGCAGTGTGCGCTGGGACAAGGGCCGCGTTTCGGGCAACATCCTGTCTGCATCGCTCATGGGTCCCGGTTCTGCGATTGTCGACATGAACGGCGATGGCGATATCTCGGAGGCGGAAACCAAGGTGGCAATCCTGCCACTGGGCCAGGCCGCGAACGTCGATTACGACTATGACTACCTGTCCTACTCGGCAGGCGTGAACTACCGCATTTCGCAGCCTCTTTCGGTGTTCGCACGTTACAGCCGCGGCGGTCGCGCAAATGCCGAGCGCATTCTTGGCGCAGGCTCGCTCAACCCTCTGACCGGCAAGCTGACCGATCCATCGACGGCGTACAACCCGGTCAAGCAGGCCGAAGGCGGGGTGAAGTTCCGCCAGGGCGGTCTTACCGCCTATATCACCGGGTTCTGGGCATCGACGAGCGAACGGAACTACCAGATTGGCGCCGACAATTCGGGTCAGGTCGTGGTCATCCCGATCAATCGCACTTACAGCGCCAAGGGCATCGAGTTGGAGGGTGAAGTGCGCGAGGGTCCCTTCGCGCTTGCTCTTGGCGCGACCTGGACCGACGCGAAGATCACCAAGGACCGTACCGACCCGGCGCTCGAAGGAAACCGTCCGCGCCATATCCCGAAGTTCTCGTTCCAGGCTCGTCCGCAGGTCGAACTGGACAAAGTGACCTTCGGCGCGGTGGTGAATGGCACGACCGGCAGTTTTGCGCAGGACAGCAACATCCTGAGGCAGCCTGGCTATGTCCTTGTCAGCCCGTTCCTGCAGGTGCGACCAGTCGATCGCGTGCAACTCTCGCTCAACGCCTTCAACGTGTTCAACAAGCTGGCCGTGGTCCAGATCGCATCTGCCGTCATCCCGGCAGGCGGACTGGCCAACGCCCAGGTCATGAACGGGCGCACCGTTACCGCCGCGCTCCGCTTCTCGTTCTGAACCCCCGGCGGCCTGCCCTTGATCGGGCGGGCCGCCACCCCCGTCATAGTCGACGTTTGCCAAGGATACCAAAGTGTTCGACCGCATGAACATCCCGCGCCGCCTCGGCCTGTCTTTTGTCGCCCTGAATGTCACGGCGGCCCTTATGATGGTCGTCTTCGGTGCAAGCCTGGCGATGGTATCGAGCGTCTCGGCGCGAAACACGGAAAGCCAGGGAGTACTGGCGGATACGCTGGCGCTGGAAACCGCCTTGCTGCGGCAGAACAGCCAGTTGCGCGGCTTTCTGGTGACAGCAGACGAAAGCTATCTCAAATCCTATTACGAGGGCCGCGACGATTACGACAAGACCTCGGCCGCTCTCGAAGCCCGTCTTGCCGACCCTGCGCTGCAAGATCTGGTGCGCCGTTCGCGCACCGAGACGCTGAAATGGCGCGAGAACTGGGGCGACAAGTACATTGACGTGGTCAAGAGTGGCCAGCGCGATGCGGCGCAGGAAGCGGTCCGTGCGGCAGGCAAGGCCGTTCTGGTCAGCGACGCCGTGCTGCCGCTGCGCGCGATAAAGGACGCCACGTCCGCCGAGATCGCCGAAGAGACCGCGCGCCAGGAGAGTGCGATCCTCTTTGCCTGGATCGCGCTGGCCATTGGTGGCGCCACCCTGATCGGCCTGGCCCTGGTGCTGTCGCGACGGCTTGCGCACTCGATTGCGGTGCCAATTTCGGAACTGACCAGAACGATGACTGCACTGGCAGACGGCCAGAACGACGCGCCGATTCCCGGCACCAGCCGTGCCGACGAGCTTGGCGACATGGCACGGGCCGTTCTTGTCTTCCGCGATGCCGCTGTTGACCGCGCGAACGCTGTCGCCGATCGCGAACGTGCCATGGCGCAAATCGGCGAGCGTCTTTCGGCCGTTGCCCACGCCGACCTTTCGGTGCGCATCACCGGGGTCCCGCCCGCATTCCAGAGCGTGGCGGACGACTTCAACGAAGCGATGGAACGGCTGTGCCAGGCAATGGGGCTGGTGCAGGACAGCATCGTTGCGATCAACCTCACGTCTTCGGAAATTCAGCAAGCCACCACTGACCTGGCCGCTCGCAGCGAGCAGCAGGCGGCCAGCCTGCAGGCTTCCTCCAGCGCGATGGAGCACCTGACCACCCAGATCGAGGACTATGCCAAGATTGCCGCAGAGGTCAGCGGGTCGATGATCGATGCGCGCGGCGAGGCCGAGAACGGGGGCAAGGTCGTCAGCAGGGCAATCGAAGCCATGGACAATGTCGAACGTGCCAGCACCGAGATTTCGGAGATCACGACCATGATCGACGGCATCGCCTTCCAGACCAACCTCCTTGCGCTCAACGCCGGCGTGGAGGCGGCGCGGGCAGGTGAGGCGGGCAAGGGTTTCGCCGTGGTCGCCTCCGAAGTCCGCGCATTGGCCCTGCGCGCCACGGAAGCTGCCAACGCCATCAAGCAGCGCGTCGAAGCCGTAACCAGCCATGTCCGGTCCGGCGTGTCGCTGGTCAACGAGACCGGTTCGGCGCTGGAGACGATCATTAGCCGCGTCGGCGCAGTCACCTCGTCGATCTCTACCATTGCCGAAACGGCGGGCGAGCAAAGCATTGCCCTGCGAAAGATCAACGGCGCCATCAGTGCGATGGACCAGATGACCCAGCAGAACGCGGCCATGGTCGAAGAGACCAACGCCGCCACGAAGAACCTGACGCAGGAAGCAGGCCAGCTTTCCAACGCCTTCTCCAGTTTCCGGATCGGTCCGAAGAACCAACGGTTGCCAACGCCTGCCTCCTCCGACCTGCTGGCGCCGAGGTCACCCGGGATCCGGACAGAGGAGCTGCCGGTCTTACGTCAATCGGTGAGCGGCAATCTGGCCCTGGCGGACGACTGGTCGGAATTCTAGCCAGTATCCTGGCGCTAGCGGCCGGGAGCAGAACACCAGAGCCAGGATTGCAGGAAACTGCGCGAAACTGTCGTGGACACCAAGTTTGATAAACGGCGGATTTCCGGGGGTTTCGCGATGGTGCGGGACCGTGCTGGACAGTCGGTGGCGGAGCGGGAGGGATTCGAACCCTCGATACGCTTTTGACGTATACTCACTTTCCAGGCGAGCGCCTTCGACCACTCGGCCACCGCTCCGCATAAGCCTGATCGTTTCTTGCGAAGCAGGAAACGTGAATCAGGCGATCAACCAAATCGCTCTGGAAGGCGCCCCCTAGCCGCACAAGATCGCTTTCGCAAGGCGTGGCTTCCTGCAATGATGAAGTTATGTCGCTTCTTCTTGCATTGGCCGCCGCTGCCGCTTCGCCCGCCGCTTCCAAGCCTGCCGTCGCGCTGTCTCCGGGGGAGGTCGTGGCGGCTTCCCCGGCGACCGACTGGCAGGCGATTTCGCCTGATGACCTGCTGGTCATGGACCTTGCGCCCGATGCCGGTGGCAAGCCCCGGCGCGTGGTGATCCAGTTGATGCCTGAGCCGTTCTCGCAAGGCTGGGTGGCGAACGTGCGCACGCTGGCGGGCGCGCACTGGTGGGACGGATTGACCGTCTACCGCGTGCAGGACAACTGGGTTTCGCAGTGGGGCGATGCCGATGGCGAGGATGCGGCGAAGGCCAAGCCTTTGCCGGCAGGCATCGAGAAGGTTCCGCAGGAACGCTATGTCGTGCGTCCCGAAGGGCCTGAGCGCAGCGCCACGCACGAAGAGCTCGACACCTGGCTGGCCACGATCGAGGGCACGCACGGCGCATGGCATGCGCTGGCGCGCAAGGGGGCGAAGGTCAAGGATTCCGACCCTTATGCCGACGAGACCTTCTTCTATCGCGGCTGGCCGGTGGCTGCCTCGCAAGCGGGGCCGAGCGCGTGGCCGGTGCATTGCTATGGCAGCATCGGCGTTGCGCGCGACATGCCGCCCGATACCGGCACCGGGGCCGAGCTCTACGTGGCGATCGGGCATGCGCCGCGCCAGCTGGATCGCAACCTTGCCGTGATTGGCCGGGTGATCGAGGGGATGGCGTTCATGTCCTCGCTGCCGCGAGGTCCCGCGCCGATGGGCGTCTATGCCGATCCGGCCGAGCGGACGCCGATCGTTTCGGTCCGTCCGGCGAGCGAGGTGGCGGACCTGCCGGTTTACGAGTTCCTGTCGACCGAAAGCGCCTCGTTCCGCAGCTATGCCGAGGCGAGCGCCAATCATCGTGAGCCGTTCTACGTGCAGCCGGCAGGCGGGGTGGACATCTGCAATCTCAAGGTGCCGGTGCGGCGGCGCAAGTGAGCGGCAGCGAGGACTACTACTGCTTGACCGTGACGCTGTGGCGCTGGGCGGGCGGAGCGAATGGCGGCGACTGGTTCTTCGCGAGCATCGACGGCGCGGTGGGCGAGGCGCTTTCGGCGACGGCGCTGATGCAGCGGCTGGAGAGCGGGCGACGGTCGGGCTGGGGCTCGGTCAAGGTCGTCGCGCGCGTCGGCGAGACGGAGTGGCGGACCTCGGCGTTTCCATCAAAGGCGCAAGGGTGGATGGTGCCGGTCAAGGCCGCGGTGCGCAAGGCCGAGGGACTGGCCGAGGGCGAGGCGTTCGAACTGGGCTTGCGCTTCTAGGGCAATTGGCCGGTCTGGCGCAGGGCCTCGGACAGCGCGATGGCGGCCGAGGCGGCGAGGTTCATCGAGCGGACTTGCGCGCGCATCGGGATGCGCACGCGCGCGTCGGCGAGGTCGGCCACCTCTGCGGGCACGCCTGCGCTTTCCTTGCCGAACAGCAGGATGTCTGTGGGTTCGAAGGCGAAATCGTAGATCGAGGCGCTGCTCTTGGTGGTGAACAGCACCAGTCTGCCGGGACCGACGCTTGCCCGGAAGGCGGCGAAGCTGGCGTGGCGGGTGACCTGGACGTGGTCGATGTAGTCCATCGCCGCGCGGCGCACGCGCCGGTCGTCCCATGTGAAGCCGAGCGGCTCGATCAGGTGGACATCGGCGCCCATGCACGCGGCGGTCCGCATGACGTTTCCGACGTTTCCGGCAATCTCGGGTTCGAACAGGGCGATGCGCATCGCGGCTGATTGGCGACGGTGCGCGGCAAAGGCAAGGCCCATGCAACCGGTCGAACGCTCGCGCGTTGTATCGCGCAAGATCGACATGGACCGGAGGAGGATACGATGAACGCACCGCGCGAGAGCAAGACCGCGATCGGCAACCATGCACTGCATCCCGAGACGCTGATGCTCAACTATGGTTACGATCCGCACCTGTCCGAAGGCGCGGTGAAGCCGCCGGTGTTCCTGACCTCGACCTTCGTGTTCCCGACAGCGGAGGAGGGGCGCGACTTCTTCGACTACGTGGCAGGGCGCAAGGAGCCGCCGCCGGGGCAGGGGCGGGGCCTCGTCTATTCGCGCTTCAACCACCCCAACAGCGAGATCGTGGAGGACCGGCTGGCGGTCTACGAAGGGGCGGAGGCAGGCGTGGTGTTCTCTTCCGGCATGGCGGCGATCACCACGACGCTGCTGGCCTTCGTGAAGCCGGGCGAGGTGATCCTGCATTCGCAGCCGCTCTACGGCGGGACCGAGACGCTGCTGGCGAAAACCTTCGCCAATCTCGGCATCGGGGCGGAAGGCTTTTCCGATGGGCTGAGCGAAAGCGCGGTCATGGATGCGGCGGAGCGGGCACTGGCGCGCGGGAGCGTGGGGCTGGTGATGATCGAGACGCCGGCCAATCCGACCAACGCGCTGGTCGATATCGCGATGGTGGCGCGGGTGTGTGCGGCCATTGGAGAGCGGCAAGGGAAGCGACCGCTGCTGGTGTGCGACAACACGCTGCTCGGGCCGGTGTACCAGCAGCCGCTGCAGCACGGGGCGGACATCTCGGTCTATTCGCTGACCAAGTACGTCGGCGGGCATTCCGATCTGGTGGCAGGCGCGGCGCTGGGGTCGGCGAAGCTGATGCGCGAGGTGCGGTTGCTGCGCAGCGCGATCGGCACGCAGCTTGATGCGCACAGCTGCTGGATGCTGGGGCGTTCATTGGAAACGCTGGGGCTGCGGATGGAGCGGGCCAATGCCAATGCGGTGGCGGCGGCGGAGTTCCTCAAAGGCCATGCGGCGGTGGAGAGCGTGGCCTCGCCACTGTTTGCGGAAAGTGGTTCGGCGGAGGCTGAGGTGTTCGCGCGGCAGTGCGGCGGGGCGGGATCCACGTTCTCGTTCGACATTTGCGGCGGGCAACCGGCGGCGTTCCGCTTTCTCAATGCGCTGCAGATCTTCAAGCTGGCGGTGAGCCTTGGCGGTACGGAGTCATTGGCGAGCCATCCTGCGACAACCACGCATTCGGGTGTGCCGGCGGACTTGCGCGACAAGTTCGGCGTGCGCGATTCGACGGTGCGGCTGTCGATCGGGATCGAGCATCGCGATGACATTGTGGCGGACCTGGCGCAGGCCTTGGCGGCGGCGGAGTAGCTTTCCGATTTCGCGCTGCGTCGGCCGCGTCGTTCTTTATGATAGTCACGCAAAGCCGCAAAGGCGCGAAGATGTTGCACTTTGGGGTTACGGTGCTTGTGCATCGGGGCGTGTCGGGGATGTCGGACGCCTGCGGCGGACGTGACATCTTTGCGTCTTTGCGGCTTTGCGTGAGATATGTCTGGCGCGGCGCTGCTTGCCCACCCCGCTGCGACTAACTTCACTGCGTTCAGTAAGTCTCGCGGCCCTCCCGCCTGCGGGAGGGCAAGACGCTGCGCTTGTCTCCCCTCCCGCAGGCGGGAGGGGTTGGGGGTGGGCATCCTTCGACAAGCTCAGGATGAGCGGGATACGTGATATGAAGCCTCATCCGCTGGCGAGTGCGGACGGTAACGCCGGAGGGATAAGCACAGATCGCGCGACCGGTGCGGGTGCCGTTGCGGCACGCGCGGGGAGGGCGCGGGACCGGTTGCGAATGGCCGGGGGGCGGTTCCGGGCCCCTGGTCGGCTCAGCCTGAGGGCGGACATATGTGACAGGACGAAGCTGTGGCAGCGGCTCGCGGGGCTGCTTTGGCTTCTGGCAAGCGGCTGCGTGAAAAGAACCTGTCGTTTGCGCAGACTTCGTCACGCAAGTCATGGCGGGTTCCGCATCCGCAGCGTCGCTCAGGGTTCGGCGCCGTGCTATCAGCCCTGGGGTGTCCTGTCTGTCCTTGGGTAACGGCAGGGATTGCCCGGTGGGTCTTGGGCTTAACGCCCCGCATTGAACCCGCGAGTACCTGCCGCACCGATCGCGCCGGAAGCATCAGCACACAGCTTCAGCTTCCGAAGGGAGAGGAGCGGGTTGGCCTTGTGCCCTCTCCTGACCTGTGGCGGGGCATATAACCTATATGGTTTGTTTTGTCAAGGTGCTTGCCCACCCCTCTCGTCATTCCCGCGCAGGCGGGAATCCAGATGGCACAAGGTTTGACGTCGCGGGGCGACGGTGTTGCTTGTCGCTGGATTCCCGCCAGCGCGGGAATGACGAGGGGGGAAGGGGTTTCGCGCAGAGGCGCAGAGAGAGCAGAGAGCCCAGAGAAGAAGATGAGGTTTGGGAGCGGCTACGCCGCAGGCCTTTCACTCTCTTGCTTTCTCTCCTTCTCCACCCCGCTCTACTCCTTGACCGTCTCCATCGCCACGAAGGTCGATGTGCTCGCCACGTGCGGCAGGGCGGAGATCTTCTCTCCCAGCACCGTGCGATAGCGGCGGATGTCTGGTGTGCGCACTTTCAGCAGGTAGTCGAAGCTGCTGGCGATCATGTGGCATTCCTCGATTTCGGGGATGCGCAGGACGCCGGCGTTGAATTCGGCGAGGGCCTTGTCGCGGGTGTCGGACAGTTTCACTTCGGCGAAGGCCACGTGGTCCATGCCGAGGCGGGCGTAATCGACCTGGGCCGCGAAGCCGCGGATCACGCCGCCTTCGACCAGACGCTTGAGGCGGACCTGGCAGGGGGTCTTGGAGAGGCCGACCTTCTCGGCAAGCGCGGTGACGGGGATGCGGCCGTCGGCCTGGAGGGCCTTGAGGATCTTGCGGTCATAGTCGTCCAGATCGACCGATGTCAGGCCTGTTCTGTGCATTATCGTCCTTCCAAGGCCGGATTAAAAGGCAAATGGTCCTATCTGTGGAGCCTGTTCGGTCAGATTGCCGCGTGGCCTCGTGGTATGTCAATGCGCATGAGCACGCCATTCGCCTCGTTCGCCCCGCCTGTCCGCCCTGCCACGCCGCTGCGCCGCGCGATTACCGCTGCGGCGCGGATCGACGAGGCCGAGGCGCTCGCGCCCTTGCTGCGTGCGGCGACGCTGCCCGGCGACATGCGCGCGGACATTCGTGCGACGGCAAGCCGGTTGGTGACGGCGCTGCGCCAAGAGCATCGCGGCACGGGCGTGGAAGGACTGGTGCAGGAATATTCACTCTCCAGCGAGGAGGGCGTGGCGCTGATGTGTCTGGCCGAAGCGCTGCTGCGCATTCCCGACACCGCGACGCGCGATGCGCTGATCCGTGACAAGATCGCCGATGGCGACTGGAGCGCGCACCTTGGCGGCGGACGCTCGCTGTTCGTCAACGCGGCTTCGTGGGGGCTGGCGGTGACCGGCAAGCTGGTGAGCAGCGTCGACGATCGGGGCCTGGGCGCGGCGCTGACGCGGCTGGTGGCGCGGGCCGGGGAGCCGGTGATCCGGCGCGGCGTGGACCTGGCCATGCGCATGATGGGCGAGCAGTTCGTGACCGGCGAGACGATCGAGCAGGCGGTCGGCCGGGCGCGTGAGCTTGAGGCAAAGGGCTTCCGCTACAGCTACGACATGCTGGGCGAGGCCGCGACGACGGCGGCGGATGCGGCGCGCTATTACGCCGACTACGAGAAGGCGATCCACGTGATCGGCGCGGCTTCGGCAGGCCGGGGCATCATCGAAGGGCCGGGCATCTCGATCAAGCTTTCGGCGCTGCATCCGCGCTATTCGCGGGCGCAGGCGGACCGGGTGATGGACGAGCTGCTGCCGAGGGTGAAGGCGCTCGCCAAGCTGTGCATGACCTATGACATCGGGCTGAACATCGATGCCGAGGAGGCGGACCGGCTGGAGCTTTCGCTCGACCTGCTGGAGAGCCTGGCGACCGATCCCGAGCTGGCGGGCTGGCAGGGGCTGGGCTTCGTGATCCAGGCCTATGGCAAGCGTTGCCCGATGGTGATCGACTGGATCGTCGATCTGGCGCGGCGCGCAGGGCGGCGGATGATGGTGCGGCTGGTCAAGGGAGCGTACTGGGACGCCGAGATCAAGCGCGCGCAAGTGGAGGGGCTGGAGGACTTTCCGGTCTACACCCGCAAGGTCCATACCGACGTTGCCTACATAGCCTGTGCGCGCAAGCTGCTGGCCGCGCCCGATGCGGTGTTCCCGCAGTTTGCCACGCATAATGCGCAGACGCTGGCGACGATCTATCATCTTGCCGGGCCGGATTATCGGTCTGAGGACTATGAGTTCCAGTGCCTGCACGGGATGGGCGAGCCGCTGTACCGGCAGGTGGTCGGCGCGGACAAGCTGGACCGACCGTGCCGCATCTATGCGCCGGTGGGGACGCATGAGACGCTGCTGGCCTACCTCGTGCGGCGCTTGCTGGAGAACGGGGCGAACAGCAGCTTCGTCAACCGGATTGGCGATGCGGCGGTACCGGTGGCGGAGCTGGTGGCCGATCCGGTGGAGGTGGTGCGGGCGATGCCGCAGCCGGGGGCGCGGCATGACGGGATTGCGCTGCCGTGCGATCTCTATGCGGACCGCCGCAATTCGGGAGGGCTGGATCTGGCTTCAGAGGCGGTGCTGGAGGGGCTGACGCGCGAGTTGCAGGCCAGTGCTGCAGTGGACTGGAGCGCGGGGGAAGGCGAGAGGCGGGTGGTGCTAAGTCCTGCCGACCATCGCGATGTTGTCGGGCATGTGGCGGAGGTTTCGGCTGAGGAGGCGGTAGCTGCGGTGGCGCGGGCGGCGGCTTCGCGGTGGGCGGATGAGCCGGTGGCAAGCCGGGCGGCAAGGCTTGAGCGGGCGGCGAGTGCGATGCAGGCGCGGATGCCGATGCTGCTCGGCCTGATCATGCGCGAGGCGGGCAAGTCCCTGCCCAATGCCATTGCCGAAGTGCGCGAGGCGATTGATTTCCTGCGCTATTATGCGGCGCAGGCGCGCAGCACTTTCGGCGCGGCGCAAGTGCCGCTGGGGCCTGTGGTGTGCATCAGCCCGTGGAATTTCCCGCTGGCGATCTTCACCGGCCAAGTTGCGGCGGCGCTGGTGGCGGGCAATGCGGTGCTGGCCAAGCCTGCCGAGGAGACGCCGCTGATCGCCGCCGAGGCAGTGCGCCTGCTGCACGAGGCGGGGGTGCCCGAGGACGCGCTGCAACTGGTCTGCGGCGATGGCGCGATCGGCGCGGCGCTGGTGGCTGCCGAGCAGACGGCGGGGGTGATGTTCACCGGATCGACCGAGGTGGCGCGGCTGATCCAGCGGCAACTGGCGGGCAGGCTCACCGCAGATGGCAGGCCGATCCCGCTGATCGCCGAGACCGGCGGGCAGAACGCGATGGTGGTCGACAGTTCGGCGCTGGCCGAGCAGGTGGTGGCCGATGTCATCGCTTCGGCCTTCGACAGCGCGGGGCAGAGGTGTTCGGCGCTGCGGGTGCTGTGCATGCAGGAGGAAGTGGCCGACCGCACGCTGGCGATGCTCAAGGGCGCGCTGCAAGAGTTGCGGATCGGGCGGACCGATGCGCTGAATGTCGATGTCGGACCGGTGATCACGGCGGAGGCGCAGGGCAATATCGCGCGGCACATCGAAGCGATGCGGGCGCGGGGGCACAAGGTGAGCCAGGTGGCGCTGCCCGAGGATTGCGCACATGGCACGTTCGTCGCGCCGACGGTGATCGAGATCGACAGCATGGCGGACCTTGGGCGCGAGGTGTTCGGGCCGGTGCTGCACGTGTTGCGCTTCCGGCGCGAGGGGCTGAACCGGCTGATCGACGACATCAACGCCAGCGGCTATGGCCTGACCTTCGGACTGCACACGCGGCTGGACGAGACCGTGGCGAACGTCACCGCGCGCGTTCGGGTGGGCAATATCTACATCAACCGCAACGTGATCGGCGCGATTGTCGGCGTGCAGCCGTTCGGCGGGCGCGGGCTTTCGGGAACGGGGCCGAAGGCGGGCGGGCCGCTCTATCTCGGGCGACTGGTGCGGCGCGCGCCGGTGTTCGCCGCGCGTGGGGGCCGCGTGTCCGTCGCGGTGCACGACTTTGCCGACTGGCTCGACGCGCAGGGCAAGGCCGAACTGGCGCGCAAGGCGCGGCGCTATGCCGATGCCTCGGCGCTGGGGGCGGAACTGGAGCTGGCGGGGCCGGTGGGCGAGCGCAATCTCTATGCGCTGCATCCGCGCGGGGTGGTGGTGCTGCATGCGGTGAGCGAGGACGGCTTGCTCGAGCAGATGGCGGCGGTGCTCGCCACCGGCAATCGCGGGGTGGTGCGCGGGATGAGCCTGCCTAGCGGGTTGCCCGAGAGCGTGGCGCGGCGGTTTGCGGGCGATGCGCAAGGCGCGTCGGTCGCGCTGGTCGAGGGCGGGGCGGAGCGGGTGCGGGCGGTACTGGCCGAGGTGGCGGCGCTGGACGGGCCGATCGTCACCGTCCACGCGGCCGATCCGGGCGTGCCGCTGGCGTGGAATTGCGACTGGTTGCTGGAGGAGGTCTCGACCTCGATCAACACGACCGCGGCGGGGGGCAATGCGAGTTTGATGATGATCGGGTGAGAGGGCGTTCGCCTCCTTTTACGTCTTCCCGGGCTTGCGCTTTTTCCTTCGCGTGCGCGCTTTGGTGCCAGAAAAGCGGGGTCCCGGATCAAGTCCGGGACGACGGGGTTTGAGGTGGGGGCCGGATGCGCGCCTTTCGGGCGCGAAGCACCGGTCGCTCAAGTGTCAGAACAGCTTCGACATACGCTCACGATCGTAGTCGAGGAGCCAGTCTGCAAAGCCAGAGTAAACCCCGTGAAGTGCTGCGGAATCATAAGCACTAACATCCATTCCGCGATCATCATAAACGTGCAGCATGACAGACTTTTTGGGGTCGATCAGAAAGGTAACGACTGGAGCGCTAGGAAAGATGGGCATTTCTGATGCTATCGCATGCCACAGAAGGGCGTCGCGGGCGTTCTTGTCAGGACCCAGATCGTAGCTGCGGATGTCCCAGACTTCACTCTCATCGTCGGGATCCGGATAAAGGCTTGCCTGCCATTCGCTGATCTGTGGCGCATCAAATCCGCTGGACTGAAGAGCCACGAATCCGTCTTTCACTTCTTCAGGGAGACCAGTCTGATTTGGCAGGAGGCCGTTCCAAGCCACAACGCCTGTGCAGTTTTCAGAGAAAAGCGCGTCGGCGATGGCCGATGCCCGACGGTGCGCCTGAAGAAAACGAGGAACTGGCTGTGCAGTGTTATCAAACTCTTCGCCGCCAAGTTCGAAACGTAGTCGAACGTCCTCGAAGCCAAAGCGGGCTGACCAAAGACTCGACCACAATTTCTCAATGGATGGGCTGCTCATGGGGTTCAATAGCTTCCTTGTGCGCAATCGAGCAACGGCGTCGGTTCCTGATCGGCCGATTTTGAAGAGCGTTCCGGACAGCTGCCGCTGATCCTGCCCTTTTGCGCTTTGTGATAAGGGCAGGGATCGCCTTGATCCGCGCTATCCTGCCAAAAGCGCCAGTAGGCATTGGCCGTTCCCCTCTGCGATGAAACCGGCAAGGCTGCCGGATTTTCCCGTGGCTCAAAGCAAGGTCCTGAATTCAAAGGGCCGGGAGAGTGGAGTGCCGGGACGGTGTTGACTGCCGACGATCTGATCGCGCGCCATGGCATTCTCAATGCGCTGGCCAATCACAGCCGGGGTGTGGATCGGGCGGATGCCAATTTGCTGGGGTCGGCCTATCATGCCGATGCGACGGTGGATTACGGGTTCTATGCCGGGCCTGCCGCGACGCTGGTGGAGATTCTGGCCGGGGCGCAGAGGGGGGCGCTGCCGACGCTGCATCGCACGTCCAACTGCTGGATCAGGGTCGATGGCGAGCGGGCGACTTCGGAATCGTATGTGATCGCCTATGTCGAGGAAGCGGAGCTGCAGCGGTTCGTGCTGGGGCGCTACCTTGACCGGCACGAGTGTCGCGACGGGGAGTGGCGGCTGAGCCATCGGACCTATGTGCTCGACGGCAATGTGAACCGTCCGAGCAGCGCCGCGCGCGCCGATCCGCCGACAGGCTTTGAACATTTCGTCCCCGCAGGCGGCAAGGGCGCCGCCGATCCGGGCCGGGCGCTGCTCGCCTTCCACGCCGCAAGTGCAAGGAACACCACGATGACCACGACCCAGAACCGGGAAGCCGCTCTTGATGCAGCGCTCGCCCGCGCCGAGATCCACGACTTGTGCATGGCCTATGCGCGCGGGGTGGACCGGGCCGATGCCGAATTGCTCGCCTCGATCTTCACCGAGGACTCCACGGTGATTTCGGGCGTGGTCAACGGATCGGGCAAGGACTTTGCCCGCGAGATCACTGCGTTCGTCTCCGGCAATCTGGAGATGTGCTTCCATTCGGTGGCCAACGAATGGGTCGACGTGCGCGGCGATGAAGCGGTGGGCGAGCATTACGTGATCGCGCAAATGGTGCAGGCAGGCACCGAAGTGCTGACCGGCGGGCGCTATATCGACCGCTATGTCCGCCGCGACGGGCGCTGGCTGATCCAGAGCCGGACCTTCGTGGCCGACTGGAGCCATTCGCATGAATCGACGATGGAGCGCGACGGCTTCTACGAGGCGCTGACCAACCGGGGCTGCTTCGGGCCGCAGGACCCGGTCCACGCCCACTGGGCGGCTTGAGGAGAACACGCATGAGCCTTCGTGGACATGTTCCCCTGCCGATGGACGGGCGCGATCCTTCGCACCTGCGCGGCGATGCGATCACCGGTGACCGCTACTTCTCCGCCGAGTTCGCGCAGAAGGAATGGGACCACATGTGGACGCGCATCTGGCACATCGCCGGGCGCACCGCCGACATTCCCGAGGCGGGCGATTTCCTCGTCCATAACTTCATGAAGGAATCGGTGATTGCGGTCCGCCAGGAGGATGGTTCGGTCCGTGCGTTCTACAATTCCTGCGGCCATCGCGGCATGCGGATGGTGCATGATTCCAGCTCGGTAGAGGCGTTTCACTGCCCCTATCACGGCTGGAAGTGGGGCATCGACGGGGTGCTGGCCCATGCCCAGGACGCCGATGTCGATTTCAAGGCAGGCAACCCCTGCGGCAAGCTGAAGCTGAAGGAACTGCGCTGCGACACCTGGGGCGGGTTCGTGTGGTATTCGATGTCGGACGACAGTCCTTCGTTGATGGACTTCCTCGAGCCGATGCCCGAGTTGTACAAGAACTACCCGATGGCCAAGGCCGTGCGGGTGGCGTGGTACCGGATCGAGATCAACGCCAACTGGAAGTTCGTCACCGACAACTTCTCTGAGAGCTACCACACCCGCACCGCGCACCCGCAAGTGCCGCCGTGGATCGATCAGGACGTGGATTCCGCGCGGCACGAGATGTGGCCGAAGGGCCATGGCCGCACGGTGCAGCCGATGCGCCCCTCGCTCACCGACCGGCCCGAGGGCGGCGGCAATGCCATGTTCGAGGCGGAGCTTGCGAAGTGGGACATCGATCCTGCCTCCTACGCCACGTACGAGGACTTCGCGATGCAGGGCTGGCTCGATCTGAAAGCCGCCAAGCAGAAGCTGTGGCGGGAGAAGGGCTATCTCCACTACGAGCACATGGACGACGAGGAGATCACCGACAGCCCGCACACGGTGATGTTCCCCAACGTGACGATCAGCTTCCTGCCCGACAACCTGATCCTGTTCCGCAGCGAACCGCACCCGACCGATCCGGAGAAGTGCTACTTCGACCTGTGGTGCATGGCCTTTCCGGTGGAGGGGCAGAGCGAGGTGCAGTCGATCATGGCAGGCATGAAGCCCTTGCGCGAGGTGGCCGAGTGCGAGCACCGCGTATTCGACGGCGGGCGCGGGGTGCCGGAACTGGCCGGACAGATCGTCTATCAGGACATGGAACTGGCCGAGGCGATGCAGGCAGGCATGCATTCGCGCGGGTATACCGACGCCTATCTTTCCGATCAGGAGACGCGCATCCGGTTCTTCCATGAAGTGCTGAATGACTGGATCGAGGGGCGGCAGGGCCGCTGACAACATCAACAACAGAAGAATTTTTCCGGAGAGAAATCAGATGAGTGGCGGTGAGATGCTGTGGGACCGCGAGGCGGATGTTGTCGTGCTTGGCTCGGGCGGGGCGGCGCTGACGGCGGCGATTGCCGCGCATGACCATGGCGCGAAGGAGGTGGTGATCCTCGAACGTTCCGGCATGGTCGGTGGCACAACCGCGATGTCGGGCGGGATGCTGTGGATTCCGGGCAACCACCATCAGCTGGCGGCGGGGATCGAGGAGTCCGACGAGGATGTCGTGGCCTACCTCGACAGTCTGGCGCCCGGTGCGCTGGATCCTGAAACGCTGTGGGCATTTATGCAGGGCGGCCCGGAAATGCTGCGGTTCCTCGAGGACAATACGCCGGTGCGGATGGCCTCGTTCTCCGACTTCCCGGACTATCAGCCCTATTCGCCGGGGGCCAAGCCCGATGGCGGTCGCTCGCTCGACAATGAGGCGTTCAGCTTTGCGCGGCTGGGCAAGTGGGCAGCGCGGGTCAACCCGAGCAAGATGGCCTACCCCTTGCGCGGCAGCCTGATCGAGGCGACGCGCGGCACGCTCGACGAGGCGACGCTGGCCGAGCGCGAGGCAGGCGACTATCGCGGGCTGGGGCAGGCGCTGGTCGGCGCGCTGTTCCTCGGCGTGATCGAGCGCGGCATTCCGGTCGAATTCGAGAAGCGCGCGCGCAAGCTGGTCAAGGACGGTGACCGCATCATCGGCGTGGTGGCCGAGGACGAGAACGGCAAGGACTTCCGCGTGCGGGCGCGGCGCGGCGTGGTGATCGCCACCGGCGGGTTCGAGTGGAACGAGACGCTGGTCAAGGCCTTCATCCGCGGACCACTCACCGGCCCGGTCAGCGTGCCCGAGAACGAAGGCGACGGCCTGCTCATGGCGATCGAGGCAGGGGCGCAACTCGGCAACATGCAGAACGCGTTCTGGATGCAGAGCGCACTGGAATTCAAGCCGCAGCACCGCAATGCCAAGCCCAACTACATGCTGGGTTCGGACGAGCGCGCCCGTCCCGGCGCGATCCTCGTCAACCGCAAGGGCAAGCGCTTCGTCAACGAGGCGGCGAACTACAACGCGCTGGGCAAGTCGCTCCATGCCTTCGAGGGCGGCACGCACGAATATGCCAACCTGCCGTACTGGCTGATTATCGACCAGCGCTATCGCGACAAGTATCCCCTGTTCAACTCGCAGCCCGGCTCACCCACGCCGGGCTATGCGATCGAGGCGGCGACGCTGGCGGAACTCGCGGAGAAGGCGGGCATCGATCCGGCGGGCCTCGAAGCCGAAGTCGCGCGGTTCAACCAGATGGTGCGCAACGGCCATGACGATGACTTCAACCGGGGCGACAGCACTTACGACAACTTCTACATGTGGGGCGACATGGCGTTCGACCCGCCCTATCGCACGCTGGGCGTGATCGATCAGGGGCCGTTCTATGCGGTAAAGATGGAGGCAGGTGCGCTCGGTACGGCGGGCGGTCCGAAGACCAACGCCGATGGGCAGGTCGTCGACTGGAGCGGCAACGCGATCCCGGGACTCTATGCGGCGGGCAATGCCATGGCGGCGGTGCTGGGCGAGGTCTATGGCGGTGCGGGTGGCACGCTCGGTCCGGGGCTGACCTTCGGCTATCTCGCTGGCAAGCATCTCGGCACGCACATCTCCAATCATTGATCCATGTTGGTGGCGCAGGATTGCTCCGGCGCCACCATCGCAGCGCGGGCTCGTCTGGTCCTTCGGGCGGGAACGCACCTGTCTGCGGGCGCTTCCTCGGGTTCCAATCCCAGAGGAGAGTTCACGATGCCCGCATCCGCCATATTCGATACCCACGCCCAGGCCGAACGCGCGGTGAGCGACCTGCGCGAGCTTGGCGTGCGTGACACGCAGATGTCGGTGATCGCGCATCACGGTGGCACCACCACGACCCGGTCGGGCGATGGCGAGGTGACCGACGAGCATCACCGCAACGTGCTGCGCGGGATCATCGGCGGCGGTGCGCTGGGTGCCGGCCTCGGTGTGGCGGCGCTGGCCATTCCCGGCGTCGGCCCGCTGGCGGCTGCCGGAGCGATTGCCGCCTCGGCGGTGCCGGAAGCCATCGGCATCGGCGCGGCGCTGGGCGCAATCGGCGGCTCGCTCAACGAAGTGCTGACCAAGCATGGCATCGATGAGGCCGATGCGACCTACTACAACGACCGGATGAAGGACGGTGCCGTGCTGGTCACGGTAGAGGATGACTTTGCCGACAGCGGTCAGGTCAGCGATGTCCTGCGGCGCAACGGCGGGCATAGTGCCGGCAGCCCGCGCATGATCTAGGGTCAGGACCTATTACTCACGCCTTCGAGGCGCCGGAATGGCGAACATATCGGGCGGAAATGCGCGCCGGGAAGGCTGGTTGCCTTTCCAAGCGGATTTCCGTTCGAGATGGAAGCCATTCCGGCGTCCCGGGGGGGATTTGACCAAAATGGCCCATCGCTACGTTGGATGGGCTAGAAATAGAACCACTATTCCTGCGCCCATCCGCCTTGCGCTGGGCCATTTTGCCTCAAACCTCGAAGGCGTGAGTAATAGGTCCTGACCCTAGCTCAGCGCCGTCCGGGGAATGCCGATCGAGCAGAACACGCCTTCGGGGCGGAACTGGTAATCGAGCGTTCCCCCGATGCCGTGGGTTACCGAGCGTTCGATCAGGCGCGTACCGAAACCGCGTGTCTTTGGCTCGGCCACGGGCGGACCGCCGGTTTCGGTCCAGCGCAGCAGCATCGCATCGCCTTCAAGACCGGGACTGGTGCAGGTGACCTCGACCGTGCCATCGGTCGACAACGCACCGTACTTCGCAGAGTTCGTCGCGAGTTCGTGCAGGACCATGCCGAGTGCCTGGGCGGTGCTCGATTTGAGGACGACCTTGCTCGCCTCGTCGGCCAGTGCGAACGATATGCCATAGGGCGTCAGTTCGTCATCGATCAGGGATTGGAGACGCACGCCGTTCCAGCGGTTTTCCGACAGGTGGCTGTGCGCGCGGCTGATCGCCGAAATGCGGCCGATCAAGGCGTCCTTGAACTCGGCCACGGTGCCTTGGGCCTTCATCATCTGGACGATGGACTGCACGACGGCGAGCAGGTTCTTGGCCCGGTGGTCGACCTCGCGGGTTAGCAGGTCCTCGCGTTCGCGCGCCCGCTTGAGATCGGTAATCTCGACACAGAAAATGCCTACGCCGCGGCGCAGGCCGTCCGGGCCGTGGACGGGGTAGAACACTTCGGACCAGGTCCGCTGCACGCCGGGCAGCGCGGGCGTTTCGCCGGTTATCTCGACCCCGCGCATCACTTCGCCGCTGTCCATGACGGATCGCAGCAGCGGTTCAGCCGAATTCTTGAGATCGGGGACAAGCTCCCACACCGACTTTCCGATGTGCTGGTCCACCGGAAAGCCGTTCATCTCGGCGAGCGCGGTGTTGATGCGGGCGAACTTCAGATCGGCATCGAGCAGGCCGAGACCCACGGGGGCTTCGTCATAGATCGCCTGCAACTCGTCGATCACGCCGAGCAGGTGGGCCTTCTGTTCGGCCTGTTCCCGCCCTTCGCGTTCCAACTGCTCCTTGGCGGCAATCAGGCTCATCGCGCTGGTGCACAGCGAATGGACCACTTCCAGCACGATGATCGTGCTGGGTATGTAGACCAGCATCGCCAGCGGCGCTCCCGATTGCAGCGCCACTTCCGCGCCGGGGCGCAGGAACAGAAAGCCGGCGCCAAGCCATGCGAGCACCGCGGCAGTGTAGCCGGGGATGCGACCGCCGAGGAACGTGGCGATGACGATGGCGGGATAGAACGGCAGGAGCGGTGCCGGTGGCGGCGTGCCCATGGCAAGGCGAACCACCAGCGCGACGGCGATCAGCGCGAGGGCGGACAGCACTCCTGGCAGTGGCCGTCCGATGAAGACGTGGCACAGCGAGAACGGCCATCGGCCGAACAGGTGTGCCTCGCCTTCCTGGCGACCGGATTGCATCCCCCATTGCCCTTTCGGCAAGCGATCACGCGGCCTGATGGCTACGCGCGATCATCTTGCCCGAGTTTGGCCGTCTGGCAATCCCCGCAACGCCTCCGAACCTTGAAAACGCATCGAAATTGTCGCGTCGGCGGCGTGTCCGACTGGTAATGCAAACCTGTGTTAGGAAACTGGCGCACCGGGGGGGAATCAGGGCTTGGGCGGAGTGTTCAATTGCGCGACTGGCCACCACGACAGCGTGTGGACGTCGTGTGCCGAGGTCCAGATGCCCTTGGGCGTGTAGCGCAGCGCGCCGCTTCCTGCAGGCTTGCCGCCACGCTGGGCGACGGTCATGGTCTTGGGGTCGATTGCCGCCCAGACCTGATCGTCGGTGGTGCGCAGCCAGACCTTGCCGCCGCCGGTATCGATATCGCCCCACTTGAGGTTGGCACCGACCTTGACCCGACCAACGACCTGCCCGGTCGCCGGATCGGCGCGGACGAGCGTGCCGTCGCCCTGTTCCTGCACCCACACACCGCCTTCGCCCGCGGCAAGGAAGCCCGGCATCGTGCCGAGGGCGGCGCGGGCGACGACGGTGTTGGTGGCGGGATCGATCTTCTGCAGCGTCTGCTTCGTGGCGCTGACCGCCCAGACCGCGTCATAGCCGAAGGTCACATACCAGGTGTCGGCATCGACCGGGATCGAGGCGAGGACGCTGTTGGTCTCCGGATCGACGCGGGCGACGGCGCCTTCCGGCTTGCTCGCCAGCCAGATCGAGCCAGCGCCATTGGCGACGATGAGCTCGCCCTGCTTCTGGTTGGCGATGCCCGTGGGGATCGTGGCGGTGATCTTCGCGGTTTCAAGATCGATCCGCACCAGCGAGCCATCGGCGCAGTTGGCGACCCACAACGAGCCGAACGCCACGGTCATCGCGCCGCAGGGCCGGGCAATCGCGACTTCGGCGAGCTTGCCGGTGCGTGACCACTTTTCCACCTTGCCGCGATTGGTGGCCCAGACGGCATCGCCATCGACGGCGAGGAAATCGGCGAAACCGGGGACGGTCTGCGACTGTTCGACCTGCGCGTGGGCGAGTGCTGGTGCGAGGGCTGCGGCGGCGAGAAGCAGTTTGCGGAGCATGGGATTCCTTCCAGCCACTCAGCTACGCGAAGCGATGTAGGCGCGCCATCCGCCAAGGTGCGTAATGTCCTCGGCACCGGCAAGCGCGCGCGGTTCGGCGACGAAGCCCTTGACGCTGGTGCCATCTGCCAAAGTTACCGTGCCAATGGCGAGCGGTGCGGGAACTTCGACGGTGAAGCTGCCGAATTCGGCGAGGCCGAGTTCATAGACCTCCAGCTTTATCGCCGCGCCGCCTTCATCAAACACCAGCGCGGGCTTGGGCGGCGTGCTGTTGGCGATGGCGTAGAGCTTGTAGGTGGGGGCGGTCTCGAAGGCGCCGACGAACTTCGCATCGCGCGAGGTCAGTTGCCAGTGCAGCGGCATGCCTTCGAGGTGTGCGCCGACGACGGCCAGTTTCACGGTCTGCATCTTGCCCTCCAGATCGAGCGGGGGTGGGGGAGTGAGGTTGGCCGCTTCGAGCCAGGCATCGGCGGCGTTGAGCAAGGCGCGGTCGGTGGCGGCGGGGCCGATCAGGGTGATGCCGAAGCCGGTGCCGTTGTGGCGCACGCCTGCGGGCACGGCGACGGCGGCCATGTCGAGCAGGTTCACGAAGTTGGTGTAGAACCCGAGGTTGCTGTTGAGCGCGACCGGGGCGACCGCCAGTTCGGCAACGCGATAAGTCGTGCCGGTGGTGGGGAAGGCTAGCATGTCGACGCTCTCCCACAGCTGGTCGGCATGGCGCTTCAGTTCGGCCATGCGGTACACGCCGTTCCACAGTTCGACGGCGGTCTTGCCCCAACCGGCTTCGACCACGGTGCGGACGGTGGGGTCGACGGCTTCAGGATTGTCCTTCAGCAGCTTCGCGATGGCGGCAGTGCGTTCGGCCACCCACGGACCGCCGTAGAGCAGTTGCGCGGCTTCGAGCAGCGGGGCGATGTCAATCTCGACCACTTCGGCGCTCTGCGCCAGCGTGGCGAGGGCGCGGTCGTAGAAGAATTCGGACTCGCTATCGCCGAAGAAGGCGCGCTGATCGCGGCGGGGCACGCCGATGCGTTTAGGCGTGAGCGCGGTGTCGGAGAGTGCGCGCGACCATGGATCGCCCGCGTCGAACCCGGCCAGCGTGTGGTCGACCAGGCGGGCGTCGGTGGTGTCGCTGGCGAAGACGGTGATGCAGTCGATGGAGCGACAGGCCGGGACGAGGCCCTTGGTGCTCCAGCGGCCCTTGGTGGGCTTGAAGCCAATCAGGTGGTTGAACGCGGCAGGCACGCGGCCCGAGCCGGCGGTGTCGGTGCCGAGCGCGATGGGCACGAGGCCTGCGGCAACCGCGATGGCCGAGCCGGAACTGGAGCCGCCGCTGACATAGTCGCGGTTGTAGGCGTTGCGGGGCACGCCATAGGGGCTGCGCGTGCCGACGAGGCCGGTGGCGAACTGGTCGAGGTTGGTCTTGCCGACGCAGATCGCGCCTGCTGCCTTGAGGCGCGCGATAACGGTGGCGTCTTCGGCTGGCGCATAGGCGAAGGCGGGGCAGGCGGCGGTGGTTTCGAGGCCCGCGACGTCGATATTGTCCTTGGCGGCGTAGGGCACGCCCGCGAGCGGCAGGACCTCCCCTGCAGCCACCCGCGCATCGATGGCGCTGGCCTGAGCGAGCAGGTCCTCGACCGACGCGAGGCTGATCCACACTTGCGGCTGGATCGCATCGTAGGCGGCGATGCGGGCGAGGGTATCCTCGATCACGCTGACCGCGCTGGTGGTGCCGGCATTGACCCCGGCGGCGATGGCGGCGGCGCTGCGGCGGTCGAGCGTGGTCATGCGCTCCTCCGCAGGGCCAGCATGGGAGTGCCGGGCTGCAGCGGCTGGCGCTCCTTGATGTAGAGCGCGGCGACCGTACCCGCGCCGGGGCTTTCGACCGGGCATTCCATCTTCATCGCCTCGATCACCGCGATGGTCTCGCCCGCCGCAATGGTGTCTCCGGGCTGGACGAGCAGCTTCCACACGCTGCCGCCGAAGGGCGCTTCGATGAGGTCTGCGCCTTCGGGCACCTCTACTGCGTCTTCCGCCGGGGTCTCGCTTTCGGTGAGCGCGTTGACGCGGTCGAACTCGCCGCGACGTTCCCATTCCGCGCGCTCTGCATCGAAGGCGGCGGTGCGGCGGGCTTCGAAGGCGGCGATGTCCTCGGCGTTGTCGGTCAGGAACCTGCGGTAGTCGGACAGTCGGAATTCGGATGGTTCGATCCTCAAAGCGCGCTTGCCGCTGGGGAAATCGCGGCGCCATTCGGCCAGTTCCTCGGCGCTGACCGGATAGAAGCGGATCTGGTCGAAGAAGCGCAGAAGCCAGGGCTTGCCTTCGATGAAGTCCGCCGTCTGGCGATGCGTGTTCCACACCTGCACGGTGCGGCCGAACAGCTGGTAGCCCCCGGGGCCTTCCATGCCGTAGATGCACATGTATGCCCCGCCGATGCCGACGACGTTGGGCGGCGTCCAGGTGCGGGCCGGGTTGTACTTGGTGGTGACGAGGCGGTGGCGCGGATCGACCGGGGTGGCGACTGGCGCGCCGAGGTAGACGTCACCCAGGCCCATGACGAGGTAGCTGGCTTCGAAGATCAGATTCTCGACCGCAGCAGCGTCGGGCAAACCGTTGATGCGGCGGATGAATTCGATGTTGTCCGGGCACCACGGCGCATCGTCGCGCACCGCGCTCATGTACTTCTCGATGGTCTCGATCGTGGCGGGATCGCGCCAGCTGAGCGGCAGGTGGACGATGCGCGAGGGGATGGCGAAGTCCTCGAGATCGCCGAGGCCTTCTTCGGCGGCCATAAGCGCGGCGAGGGCCTGCGCCTGCGTCAGGCTGCGGCCGTCGAAGTGCAGCTGCAGCGAGCGGATGCCGGGAACGACGTCGATCACGCCGGGCAGGGCCATGCGCTCCAGCTCGGTCATCAGCGCGTGGACGCGGATGCGCAGTTCGAGATCGAGCACCAGCGGGCCGTATTCGACGAGGATGTTGCGATCGCCCTGCTGGCGGTAGACCACGCCGGGGCGGCCATGTCCTTCGGGTATTGTGGCAAGGATCGGCGTCTGCGTGGCGGCATCGCAGGGGCGGCTCGATGGGGGCTTGGCCCCGCAGGCGAGGTATTCCTGCTGGGCGCGGTCGGCGGCGGTGGCCTCGTCCATGGTGACTGGGACGAAGCGGACGCGGTCTCCGGGGACGAGCTGGCCGATCTTCCAGCGGTCTGCCGCGATGACCACGAAGGGGCAGACGAAGCCGCCGAGGGAAGGGCCATCGGGGCCGAGGATGATCGGCATGTCGCCGGTAAAATCCACCGCGCCAATGGCATAGGCGTTGTCGTGGATGTTCGACGGGTGCAGACCGGCCTCGCCGCCATCGCGCCGCGCCCACTCCGGCTTGGGGCCGACGAGGCGGACGCCGGTGCGGTTGGAGTTGTAGTGGACCTGCCATTCGGCGGTGACCACCATGTCGATGTCGGCCTCGGTGAAGAAGTCCGGCGCGCCGTGCGGGCCATAGAGCACGCGCACGCACCAGTCGGTGGGGAGTGCGGGCAGGGCTGGCGGGGCGAGTGGATCGCCGGTCGGTTCGTTGGCGAGGTGGAGCACGTCACCTGCGACGAGGCGGCGCGCGGCGTGGCCGCCGAACTGGCCGAGTTCGAAGGTGCTGCGGCTGCCGAGATAGGGGGCGATGTCGAAGCCGCCAGCGACGAGCAAGTAGCCGCGCATGCCGCCGCCTTTTGCCCTGCCGATGCTGAGCGTTTGCCCGGCCTCAACCGCGAAAGGCTGGCCGTGAGCGACTAGTTGGCCATCGAGCGTTGCGCCGAAGTCCGCGCCGGTCAGGCAGAGGGTGGCCGGGGCGGCGAACTGGAGGGTGGGGCCGGTGACGGTCATCTCCAGTCCGGCGGTGCCTTCGGGATTGCCGAGCAGGCGGTTGCCGAGGCGGAAGGACTGGTCGTCCATCGGGCCGGAGGGGGGAACGCCGACTGCCCAGAGGTGCTGGCGGCCGGGCCAGTCCTGCACGGTGGTGGCGGTGCCGCCGCTTAGTACGCGGATGGATTGTGGCTTGAAAACAACGTCTTCAAGCGTACGGGTTGAGACTTCACCTGAAGTGAAGGCCGGTGCGGCGACGACGCTGCGCAGCCAGCGCAGGTTGGTCTCGATGCCATCGACGCGGGACTTCGCGAGCGCCTGCTGCATGGCAATGACGGCTTCGGCGCGGGTGGGGGCGTGGACGATCAGCTTGGCGAGCATGGGATCGTACCAGGCGCTGATTTCGGTTCCCGCCATGACCCAGGTTTCGGCGCGGATGTCGTCGGGGAACTCGACGCAGGTCAGGGTGCCGGATGTAGGGCGGTAATCGAGCGCGGGGTCTTCGGCGTAGAGGCGGATCTGGACCGAGTGGCCGCTGGGGGTGGTCGGGGCGGTATCGAGGAAGCTGTAGTCGCCGCCGGCGCCGCGGATCATCCATTCCACCAGATCGACGCCCATGACCATTTCGGTCACGCCGTGTTCGACCTGCAGGCGGGTGTTCATTTCGAGGAAAAAGAACTCCTTGCGCTCGGAATCGTAGAGGAATTCTACGGTGCCTGCCGAGCGGTAGCGGGCCGCTTCGCCCAAGCGGATCGCGGCGGTGTAGAGCGCTTGGCGGACCTCTGCGGGCAGGAGCGGCGCGGGGGCTTCTTCGACAACCTTCTGGTTGCGGCGCTGGAGCGAGCAGTCGCGCTCGCCCAGGGCGACGACGCGGCCCTGGCCATCGCCGAAGATCTGCACTTCGACGTGGCGGGCGCGGCGGACGAAACGTTCGAGAAACACCCCGGCATCGCCGAAATTGCTCTGGCCAAGGCGAGCGACGGCGGCGAAGCCTTCGCGGATGTCGTCTGCGTTCTCGCACACACGCATGCCGATGCCGCCGCCGCCCGCAGTGGCCTTGAGCATGATCGGGAAGCCGATGGCCTCGGCTGCGGCGAGGGCTTCGTCCTCGCTGGTCAGCAGGTCGCTGCCCGGCGCGAGCGGGACGCCATGGGCGGCGGCGAGTTCGCGGGCGCTGTGCTTGAGGCCGAAGGTGCGGATGTTGTCGGGCGTGGGGCCGATGAAGACGATCCCTGCTTCGGCGCAAGCGGCGGCGAATTCGGTGTTTTCGGAAAGGAAGCCGTAGCCGGGGTGGATCGCGCCCGCGCCGGTGCGCTTGGCCGCTTCGATGATCGCGGCGATGTTGAGGTAGCTTTCCGACGGACGCGCGCCGCCGATGCACACGGCTTCGTCCGCCTGCGCGACGTGGAGCGAGGCTTCGTCAGCTTCGGAGTAGACCGCGACCGAGCGCAGGCCCATCTTGCGCAAGGTGCGGATTATGCGCGTGGCGATGGCGCCGCGATTGGCGATAAGGACCGTATCGAAAGCGGGAGCGGCGGTCATGCGACGACGATCATGCGGACGGGGGTGGGATTGAAGGCGTTGCAGGGGTTGTTGATCTGCGGGCAGTTGGAGACGACGACGATGACGTCCATCTCGGCGCGCAGGTCCACCGTCAGGCCGGGGGCGGAGATGCCGTCGACGATGCCCAATGCGCCGTCAGCCTCGACCGGCACGTTCATGAAGAAATTGATGTTGGAGACGATGTCGCGCTTTCCGCGGCCTTCCCAGAGGTTGGCTTCAAGGAAGTTCTCGACACAGGCATGTTGCGACTTGGTGTGATGTCCGTAGCGCAAGGTGTTGGATTCACAGGAACAGGCGCCGCCGATGGTGTCGTGGTATTCGACCGCGCTGCCGGTGATGGTCATCAGCGGACGGCCTTCGTTCGAGAGCAGCACGGTGCCTTCGCGCAGGAACAGGTTGCCCTGTGCCGCCACGGTATCCTGCGCGCTGTAGCGTTCGGAATCGTCGGCGGCGCTGTAGATCAGGAAGTCGACCGCCTGGTTGCCTTCGAGATCGACGATGCGCAGCGTCTCGCCCTGCTTGACGTGGTGGGCCCAGGGCGCGCGGGCAGGGATGATCTCGTCGTGGACGATGCTGCCGGAAAGGCCGGAGAGGTGGGGATCGGTCATGAGGCCTGTCCTTTTCAGCGGCGGTAGTAGTCTTCGACGTTGAGGAAGGCGCGCTGGCCCTCCGGCGTCGCGTTGCGGATGGGGTCGGCTTCGCTGGTCACCGGCCCGCGCCATGCCGTGAGGCGCAAAGGGGTGACGCTGTATTCCGGCCTTGGATCAAGGACATGCGGGACGTTGGTGACAACGACTATCACGTCCATCTCGGCGCGCAGGATCACGCTGCGGCCCGGCGCATAGGGGCCGACGAGCGGGGTGATGGTGCCATCGTCCTCGATGCGGGTGCCCTTGAACAGGGTGATGCAGGGGTGGACATCGCGGCGACCGAGGCCGTGCTTGGCGGCACCGAGGAGGAAGCGGTCGCGCCCGTTGGGATAGGCGCCGCTGTTGCGGCCTTCGCCGTACTTGGCGGCGTTGGTGGCGGCGTTCGAGGTGCCGGAAAAGCAGTCGTGCGTGGCCGCATCGTCAGCCTCGATGCTCATCAGCACGCGGCCCATGTCGGACAGCAGGAGCTTGCCGGTGCAGAGGTAAGCGTTCCACTGGACCTTGACCGTATCGGCGAAGTTCAGGCGCTCGGTCGGCATTTCGGCGTTGAAGATGTTGAGGGAAGCGCAGGCGTCGCCCTTGACGTCGATCAGGCGCAGGCGGGTGCCGCGGGCGATGCGGCGCGTGGCGTAACCGCCGGGGGCGACGGTTTCTTCCCAGAGCAGGTCGTCTGGGCTCACGCCTTTCGGCACGTCGGCTGCGACCGGCGGGAGGATCGGCATGGATTCCACGACCGTTCCCGCCATCGAACGGGCGTGATCGCGGGCAGCGTTGGGATTGGCCAATGTTGAGGTGGGCGCGTCGGTCATGCGGCGGCTCCTTTCTTCGATCCGGGGCCGGCCTCTGACAGAGGCGGCAGCAGGGCGGTGGTGGTGACAAGCTGGAGCTGCTGGACCCCGCGCACGCGGCGCAGGGCATCGGCCAGACCCTTGAGCCGGGCGGCGGGGCCTTGCACGAGCAGGACTTCCAGCGACTGGTCGTCCTTGAGGAAGACGTGCTGGGTGGAGATAACTTCGGTCTGGAAATCGGCCTGCGTGCCGGCGAGTTGCTGGCGGACGCGGCCCCGGTCACCACGATAGACGAGGGTGATCGTGCCAGCGAGGATCTCGTCCGGACGGGTCAAGGCCTCGTGGGCGGCAAGAGCGTGGCGGATCAGTTCGGCGATGAGTTGCGAGCGCGAGGGGAGCTGGCGTTCCTCGACCATCATGTCGAGCTTGCGGAACAGATCGGCAGGCAGGCTCATGCTGAGGCGGGCGAGGCTGGCGGGTTCGCTGGACATCATGCCGCTTCCGGTTCCGGCTCGGGCGTCGGCGCGTCCTTGCGCAGTTCCAGATCGTAGACCGCCGTCGCGCCGTAGCGGTGCGGGGCGTGGGGATCGTGGCGGCGCTTGTCGAGCGCGAGGACGCGGGTGCCGAGCGAGAAGGCTTCCTTGATGTCGTGCGTGACCATGATGATGGTCAGGCCGAAGTCCTGCCACAGCTGGCGGATCAGCACGTGCATGTCGGCCCGGATGCCGGGATCGAGCGCGCCGAAGGGCTCGTCGAGCAGGAGGATGCGTGGGCGCATGATCAGGGCCTGGGCGATGGCGAGGCGCTGCTGCATGCCGCCGGACATCTGCGAAGGGTAGAGGTTCAGGCTATCACCCAAGCCGACCGCCTGGAGCATGGCGGTGGCTTCGGCGGCGGCGCGCTTTTTCGCATCGCCGAACAGGCGTGCGAGTAGCGGAGCCTTGGTGCATTCAAGGCCGAACATCACGTTCTGCAGAACGGTGAGATGCGGGAACACCGAGTAGCGCTGGAACACCACCCCGCGATCGGGGCCGCATTCGCGGGCCAGCGGCTCGCCATCGAGGGTGATGATGCCGGACGTTGGCACTTCCTGTCCAAGGACGACGCGCAGGAAGGTGCTCTTGCCCGCGCCCGAGGGGCCGACGACCGAGACGAACGAGCCTTGCTCGACGTCAAGATCGACCTTCTCGAGCACGACGCGGTCGCCGTATTCGACCCAGACGTTGCGCAAGGAGAGGAGCGCGCTCAATGGCTTGCTCCGTGTGCCCAGGGGAAGGCCTTCTGGCTCAGTGTCTTGAGGCCCCAGTCCATGGCGATGGCGAGCAGGGCAATCCATGCGACGTAGGGAATGATCACGTCCATCGCGAGATAGCGGCGGACGAGGAAGATGCGGTAGCCGAGGCCGACGTCGGACGCGATGGCCTCTGCCGAGATCAGGAACACCCATGCCGGGCCGAGGGCGAGGCGCAGGGCGAGGATCAGGCGCGGCATGGCCTGGGGCAGGGCGACGCGGATGAGGATCTGCCATGAGCCTGCGCCCAGCGTCTGCGCCTTGGCCAGCATCTCGCGCGGCAAGGTGCCGACGTGGCCGGCAACGTCGCGGATCATGACGGGCGCGATGCCGATGACGATCAGGGCGACCTTGGCAGTCTCACCCAAGCCCAATGCTACGAACAGGATCGGCAGGAGTGCGATGGGCGGGATCACCGCTATGCCCGTTACCAGCGGCCCGAACGTGGCCCGGACCGGGGGCAGGGCGCCGAGCACGAGTCCGACCAGCAGCGCCATCAGCGTGGCGATCGCAAGGCCGAGGCCGAGGCGCTGCAGGCTGGCGAGGGTATCGGCCCAGAACACGACGGTGCCGGAGAGAACGTCGGCCTTGGTCATCTGCGCCCAGAGCGCGGTGGCCATGCCGGAGGGCAGGGGCAGGATCTTGTCCGCCGGGTTCACCGCATGCCGGGCATAGGCGGCGAAGAGGTAGAGGATGACCAGCAGCAGCATCGGCACGGCACCGAGCGCGAGACGCTGCTTCCGGTCCGGTTCGCGGTTTACCCAGCGCATGAGGTGGTGTCCCGAAGTATCTGGAGGATCAGAGCTTTCCGTCGGCAGCAAGCTTCATGAAGCTGTCGTCGAAGCGCAGGGTGACGCGGGCCGGATCGCCGAGCGTCTTGCCGCCGGGGAAGGCCATGCCGACCGCATCGGCCGAGGAGGCTCCGGGGAACAGGCCCTTGGAGAAGCTGAAATCGCGCACGCGGGTCATCGTCTCGATGAGCTTTGCGTCCTGCGTGGCGGCGACGGCATCCTTGGCCTGGGCGTAGAGGAAGGTGGTCTTGAGCTGGGCTTCGAAGACTTCGGGCGTGGTCCCGGCGAGCTTGGCCATGGCGGCGCGGGCCTGCTTGCCCTGCTCGTCCTGCGCGACCATCACCTTCATCGTATCGTACCAGATGCCCGCGAGTGCCTTGCCGAGGTCGGGGTTGGCCTTGAGCGTGGCGGTATCGACCACCAGCAGATCGAGGATTTCGCCGGGGATGTCGGCCGAGGTGAAGACCTTCGAGACGCCGGGCTGTGCGGCCATGACCGAAAGCTGCGGGTTCCATGCCACGGCGGCGGTGGCGTCGGGCGAGGCGAAGGCGGCGACGATGTCGGCGTCGGAGGTGTTGATCGTCTTGACGTCGGTCAGCGCCATGCCGTTGTTGCCGAGCGCGCGGGCGAGCAGATAGTGCGAGACCGAAAGCTCGGCGAGATAGACCCGGCGGCCCTTGATCGCGGCGAGGCTGTTTGCACCCTTGAGCAGGATGCCGTCATTGCCGTTGGAATAATCGCCGACGATGATCGCGCTCGTGTCCTTGCCACCGGCGGCGGGGATGGTGAGGGCGTCCATGTTGGCGACGGTGACGCCGTCGAACTTGCCGGCGGTGTACTGGTTTACCGATTCGACGTAATCGTTCACCTGCACGACGTTGATCTTGATGTGGTACTTGTCGGCCCACTTCTTCACGATGCCGGCCTGCTGGGCATAGGGCCAAGGCATCCAGCCGGCGTAGATCGACCAGCCGATGCTGAATTCGGTGCGCTTTTCGGCGACCTTCTCGCCGCCCGAGCAGGAGGCCAAGGCCAGTGTCGCCGCGATCAGCGCGGTCTTGCCGACCTTTCCGAGATTGGCACCGATCCGCGTCGCAAAAGCCTGTAGCACCAGCCATTCCCCTTCGTGGAGTGAGCATCATCGCTGCCCCGGACCGGCTGGTCCTTGGTATTACGATCAGCTGCTTTGGTAATACCTGCCCGCCCGAATCTGCGGATACGTCGATTGACGTAGCGCCCGGTTTGGCGGGTTCGGCCTAAGTGCGGTATACGGGTTCCGTTCAGGGGTTTTGCAGGCAAGCGTCATGAACATCAGGAAGTTTGCAGTAGACATGCTGCCGCCGGTCACGCTGGCGATTGTCGTTTCCTTCTGGGGACTTGCGCCGAAGGCCTGGGTCGAAAGCACCTGGACCGCGATCATCATGACCGCATTGGTGACGACTTGGGTTCTGGGACTCGAGCTGGTGTTCGAGCGCCACGAAGGCTGGCGCATGAACCGGCGGGAGTTCTTTACAGACCTGTTCTACATGGTCCTGAATGCAACGCTGATCTCGAAGATCTCGCAGCTGGTCGGTGATGCACCGCTGATGGCGTTCAAGAAGGCGGCGGGGATCGCGACGCCCTGGGCCGGCGAGATGCCGTTTCTGGCGCAAGTGGCGCTGGTGCTGGTCGTCTATGAGTTCGGGCAGTACTGGATGCATCGCCTGATGCACAATTCGACGCCGTTCTGGCTGACCCATGCGCCGCACCATCATATCACCCAGCTCAACGCCATGAAGGGCGCGGTCGGCAATCCGATCGAACTGGTGCTGATCAGCCTGAGCGTGATCGTGTTCTTCGACGTTTCGCAGGCGGCGATCCTCGGCGCGTTCGGGGCGACCGGCGTCATCTCGACCTTTGCTCACGCCAACGTGCGCTCCGATCCGCCGAAGTTCTATTCGTTCTTCTTCACCACGATCCGCCACCACAGCCTGCACCACTCGGTCCCCTATGAGGACACGCGCTGCAACTATGGCAATTCGCTGATCCTGTGCGACCGCATCTTCGGCACCTACAAGGAAGGCGAGGCCAGCGTGGTGGGACAGGATGACCGCAAGCGCCTGTCGATCCGCGAGCAGTGGGTTTTCCCTTTCATGCCGCTGGTGAAGGCGTGGCGCGAGCGGCGTGGCGGTGGTGCCATCGCGCAAGGCTGAGCCGGAAATCCGAGAAAAATGACCCCGTGACAGCCGTCACGCGTCGGGAATCGCCGGGCTGCCTAATTCTCCTCCTGCCACTTCGGCAACAGGAGGACACCATGCAGATCACCAAGTTCATCGCTCTCGCCGCCGCCGCCACTCTTGCCGCAGGGGCAGTCGCTCCGGGACTTGCCCATGCCGAGACGCTGCCGACGCAGGAAGTGACCGTCGACTATTCGAACCTCAAGAACCCGGCGGCGGTCAAGGCTGCAAAGAAGGCGATCCGCCGCGCCGCCATTCGCGTGTGCCAGACCCCGCAGGATCGCGAACGCGGCCCTCAGAGCTTCGACCTGGCCTGCTTTGCCAAGGCCAATGGCGATGCCAAGCGCGAACTCGATCGCCGCATTGCCCAGGCGCAGTCGGCCAAGTCATCGGCTCTGGTAATGGCCGCGCCCGAGAAGCACTGATCACGACCCAAGCCAAAGCCCCCGCCGATGCAAATCGGCGGGGCTCTGCTTGCCAAATTCGCGCCGCTGATCCAGCATCGGGCCGGTCGGATAATCGGACGGACCGGCTGGAAACCCAGTAATCGTTGCAGGACAACACGATGATCGCGCCCGCCGGTCTCCCGGCCATCATAACCGCAGCCCGTGCCGGAGCCATCAGCCACGCCGAGCGACTGTTCCGCGAGGGTGGGCATGATTGGCGGACCGGCGATGCGGCCACGCAGGCGGTGCGGGCAAGGTTGCTGACCGAGCGTGCGCTGACGCTGCCGGCATCGCTGCGCGCGAGGGCATTTGCCGAGGCTGCGGCGGCCTATGCCAGTGCCGACGCGCTTGTCCCCCAACTGCACACGCGCATCAACGCGGCGACAATGACCCTGCTGGCGGGCGATGCGGACCGGGCAAGGGATTTGGCCGAGGCGGTGCTGGCGTGGCTGGATACCGGCCCGCAGGTGCATGACACCCCGTTCATGATCGAAGCCTGCCGTGCCGAGGCGCATCTCGTGGCCGGGCGGACCGAGGCTGCGCGCCGCGTTCTGGTCGAGGCCGTGGCGCTGGCACCGCTGGCGTTCGAGGACCATGCGCTTGCCCTGCGCCAGTTCCGGATGATCGCGCGGGCGCTGAAGATCGACGATGGCTGGCTCGATGCGTTCCGACCGCCCGCCGCGATGCACTTTGCCGGACATCTCGGCCTCGGCAGCAGGCCCGACCCCGCTGTGATCGGGCAGATCGATGCGGCCATCGCCGCCGAGCGGGTCGGTTTCGGCTTCGGAGCGCTGGCGGCAGGATCGGACATCACCATTGCCGAGCGGCTGCTGGAAAGCGGCGGCGAACTGCACGTGGTCCTGCCCTTGTCCGAGGAAGCATTCCTCGCGCAGTCTGTCAGACCATACGGCGAGGATTGGCTGGAGCGGTTCCGCCGTTGCCGCGATGCTGCGGCAAGCTGGACGGAAACGGCGCGAAACACCGGAACCTATGAGCCGATCGCCAGCCACCTTGCCGCCGACGTGGCGATGGGCGCTGCCGTCCGTCATGCCCGGAGCCTTGGCAGCGAAGCGGTGCAGATCGTCATCGTCGATGATGGTCCGGGTGCATTGGGGGCAGGCATCCACACTGCTCGCGAGGCACGGCGCTGGTCAGATACCGGCCGATCGAGCCACGTGATCCGGGCGGCGCGCATGGCTCCGGTGCCGTCGTCGGGATCGCGGGCAGTCCCGGAAGGGCAGGCCGACCGTCGGCTCTTAGCCTTGTTGCAGATCGATTTCATCGGCCTTGCCGAACTGGACGAAGCTGCCCTGGCCGAAGCGGTGGCGGGCGTGCTCATGCCGTTCCGGGCTGCACTGGCGATGCTGCCGGTGCGACCGGCGCTGGCCCTGCCATGCGGCAACAGCCGGATCGTGGCCTTCACCGATCCCGAGAGCGCCTTCGCCTATGCCCGCGCGGCGCTGGAGATACCGACGGCACCATTCGCGCTGCGGATTGCCGGGCACTATGGCCTTGCGCACTGGCTGAGCGATCCCGATGCCTTGATCGGCCGGACGGTGGACCAGCTTGCCGAGGTGGCGGCACTGGCCTTTCCGGGGACCATTACCGTCAGCGAGACTTTCGCCTCGGCGCTGTTCCTGGCGGCAGGTGCAGAGGTTTACGCCGAGCCGCTGGGCGAAGCGGGGGACATCAGGCTCCATGCCTTGCGCGTTGGTGGCGCCGTGATGGGCTGACCGGCGCAGCCTAGTAGATCAGCTCTTCCAGCCGGTGTTCGGCAACGATGCGCAGGGAGTGTTCGTCGCGTTCGATGATGCCGCGACGCTGCAGCGCCGCGATGGTGCGCGATACCGTCTCGCGCGTGCTCTGCACCCGGAGCGCGAGCTGGCTGAGAACCGGTGCGGGCGAAATGCAGAGGTCTCCGCTCTCGCGCCCCATGCGCAGGATCTCGGCATGGATGCGTCCCGTGGCCGAAAGCGTGGTGTTGCCGGCAAGGCGCGCGTTCTGGGCAGCAAGGCGCGCGATGAGCTGGCGCGAGACGGCGACGGCGACCGCCGGGTGCGTGGCCATCAGCGTCATCATCACATGAGCCATCATCGCGGCGGCGCGTACGGCGTCGACCGCGATGATCTCGAGTTCGAGATCGTGCTGGCCGAGCAGCGCCTGTTCGCCGAACATGTCGCCCGCCTGATACTCTTCGAGTACGGCTTGCCGCCCTTCGAGAGAGATCGCGCGGGCGCGGGCGCGGCCCGAAAGCATGACGTGGACCTGTTCGTTGCGCGCGCCAAGGCCGAGAATGACGGCGCGGGGCGAATAGGTGTTGTCGCGCGCAGCCGAGGCCATTTGCGCGGCGACATCGGCGGCGCAGGCGAAGTGCCGACCGAACAGCACGGTCAGGTCATGCGAAACAGGATTGGTTGCCGAGGCCATGGTCCGCGCAGCCTACATCCGCGCAGTATTATCGCCAAGCATGGAGACGATGAATGTCTTGTCCGGCGGAAGCGCAATTCCGCAGAACAAGATTGGTCGTACTGTTGAATTGTGCTTTGTTCCTTCAACTATCCAGTTCCGGAAACGTGGAGCGCAGGCAAGTTCAGTATGCCGGGCAAAGACTTGAGATCCGTGCTGGAGTGGGGCCTATGCCTTTGAACAACAACGGCAACGCGCCGCTGCCAGAGGCTGCTTTCAATGTCGGCATCGTCGGCCATCGTCCGGACCGGCTGGAGGACGCAGGCAAGATTGCCGAACAGATCGGCCGCCTGCTTTCGGCAATAGAATCGGCCATTTCGGACTTGTCGTCCGGTTCGGTAGCGGGAGCAGGGCACCGGATCCGGCTGGTTTCCGCGCTGGCCGAGGGCGCGGATCGAATCGCTGCTCGCGTGGCGCTCGGTCAGGGCAAGGCGCTTGTTGCGGTTCTGCCGTTCCCGGCGGAGGTCTATCAGGGCGACTTTGCGGATGAGGCATCGCGTGCCGACTTCGCAGCCCTGCTTCAAGCCGCCACCTCGACCATCGTGCTGGATGGCACGACGCAGGCGCGTGAACGGGCCTACGACCGCGCCGGACTGCTCCTGCTGGACAACGTCGATCTGCTGATAGCGGTCTGGGACGGCGGCCCCGGGCGGGGAAGGGGCGGCACGCGCGAGGTGATCGAGGAAGCGGCCCGGCGCAGCGTGCCCCTGGTCACGATTTCGCCTGATGGCTTGAGCGTTGAGCTGTGCAGCAGTGGCCCGGATGCTCCGGCCATGCGCCTTGCCGATGTGCCGCGGCGACCGGTTGCGGATGTCCCTGCGCTTGTTGCCTCACTGCTCGCTCCGCCGGATGACAAAGCTCGCGTACGCGACTGGCACTGGCTGCAGCAGACGCCCCGGTTCGGCATTGCGCAGGGCGCTTATCCGCTGCTGCTCCGCTTGTCGGGCGGAAGCGCCAGACGAAGGACCGCTGTGCAGGCGCCCTCATCGCCGCCGCACGATGGACTGGCCGAAGCCTTCGCGTGGTGGGACCGCGCCGCTGTTGCCGCCGCACAGGCGTTTCGTTCGGCTGTCATCGTGAACTTCGCCCTGGCAGCCTTGGCCGTGGTCCTGTCTGCCGCGTCGCTGCTTGCGGGTCATGCCAAGTGGGTTCTGGTGGCGCTTGAAGTAGCGACGATCCTGCTGCTGCTGGTCCACACGACGATGGCCCGTCGCCAGGCTTGGCAGGATCGCTGGCTCGAATCGCGCGAAGTGGCCGAGATGCTTCGCGTCGCCATCCTGCGCCGCATGGTCGGCATTGGCCGGACAGGCGGCGGCACCGGCCTGACTGGCCGTTATGTGGCCGCGTGGGCCCGTGCGGCGGACCCGCTGACGCTCGACCTGTCCGATCCGCAGAAGGCCGGCATGGCGGCGATCGAACAGGTTCGCGAGCAGGCGGAATGGAACACGGCCACGGCGCACCGGATGCACCGCGCCGCGCACCGGATCGAGCGCTTTGGCGAAGTCCTGTTCGCGACGGTGCTGATTGCGGCGATCGGCTGGCTGGCAGTCTATTTCATCCGTCCGGAGCTTGGCACCATGCTCAAGTATCCGTTGACCGCGATCACCGCAGGCCTGCCTGCCATTGCAACGAGCAGCTATGGCATCAGGGTGATCATCGATTTCGAGGGGATTGCCGAACGCGCCCGGCGCGTGGCTGACAGGCTGTTTGCGTTGCTGGCACAGTTGGAAGAGGATGCAGAGGCCGGCGGGCCGGGAGCCGATCAGCTCCAGCACTTCGCCCGCGCGGCATCGGCCGCGATGGTCGCCGACGTTGCGGCCTGGCGCCTTCTGGCTGAGGGACGGCGGCTGACGATTCCGGGTTAAGTCGGCCCTCGCTTGTCGCGATGCATCGAGGGCAAAGCACGTGCGCACAGCCATGCATATTTTTGGCCGAAACCCGGTTGACCGATCTGACAGTCAGGGTTAGGAGCGCGCCCTGCCTAGCGGACTTCTAGTCCGCACATGGGGCGGAGTAGCTCAGCAGGTTAGAGCAGCGGAATCATAATCCGCGTGTCGGGGGTTCGAGTCCCTCCTCCGCTACCAATGGCATTGTCCGGAAGCATTCCCAAGCTTCCGCATCCTTCCAAATTTCGACGGAAAAGCAGAGGTTTGCGGGTGATTCGCGTCCGCAAGCTCTCGAATGCGTCCCCATGCTGCCGATTTTGGTTTGGGGGTATTTTGGGGGTATTTTTGCGGAGTATCGAAAGGAGCGATACCCCCATGCCTCTTACAGAGCTTCAGGTGAAGAACGCAAAGCCGGGCGAACGACCGTACAAGCTAGCCGATGGAGAGGGGCTTTTCCTCTTGATACAGCCCAATGGAAAGAGGCTGTGGCGCATGAAGTACCGTTACGCCGGGAAGGAAAAGCTCCTATCGTTTGGGCCTTACCCTGCCATCAGCATCAGCGCTGCCCGTTCAAAACGCAAGGCAGCCAAGGCATTGCTGGGCGAAGGGCGAGATCCGTCCAGCAACAAGTCGGAGGCGGATCCTTCCGGAATGACGTTCCTTTCCGTTGCCACGCAGTGGCACGAGAATCGCAAGACTTCGCTGGACCCCGCACACGCTGAAAGGGTCTGGTCGCGAATGCAACGCGATGTCTTTCCAGCGCTGGGCAACAAACTCATACACACAATTACGCCACCAGACGTCCTGGATATGGTCCGCAAAGTCGAAGCGCGCGGAGCGCTCGACATAAGCCGGCGCGCAAAGCAGGGCGTCGGACAAGTGTTCCAGTTTGCCATTGCCTGTGGCCTCACTTCACATGATCCGACCGCGAACCTCAAGGGTGCATTGAAGCCCAGGCCACGCGTCAAGCACATGAGCCGCCTGCCTTTGACGGAGTTGCCCTCTTTTGTGGAAAAGGTACGGACTTACCAAGAATCGGGAGACCGGAGGTCGTCGATAACACGCGATGCGCTCATGTTCGCGCTGCTCACATGGGTCAGAACAAAAGAGCTGAGGCTGGCGGTCAAGACCGAGTTTGAGGACCTTGATGGTAACGCACCGCTCTGGAGGATACCGGCCGAGCGAATGAAGATGGGGCGGGAGCACCTCGTCCCGCTTTCGATTCAGGCCGCAAAAATTGCAAAAAGCCGGATCGAGATTGCGACGGGAGCTTATGTCTTCCCAGGCGCCCATGCGGACAAGCCGCTTTCCGAAAACACCATGATCTATGCCTTGTATCGGCTGGGATTCCACAGCCGGCAGACGGTGCACGGTTTTCGGGGACTGGCCAGCACTTGGGCCAATGAGCAGCTCGTGGAGTTTGGCAAACCGCCGATCTGGGTTCGGAAATTCCATGAAGACTGGGTCGAACTTCAGTTGGCTCACTCTGAGCAGAATGACGTGCGCGGAGCCTACAACGCTGCTGAGTACCTCATGCCCCGCCGCCGGATGATGCAGGACTGGGCAGATATGCTTGATGGAACCGGTGCAACGAGGAAGCCGAGAGCCAGGCGCAGATCTGCCGCCCGAGCCAAAGTCCGAGATTAGTTGGCACCGATCCGATCGGCGCGAATCCGATCAAAGCCCGTGACTGTGCCTTCAACAGTGACTGAATCTCCAATCAATTCATCTGCTGGCCGATCCGTCTGCACTATCCATAGCTCGTTGCTGGCAGTCGTCAGGGTAAGGCCGCGGCTTCCAATGCTCAGAATACCAGAGATGCGCCTTCTTTCTTCTGCCACGAATGTCCTCACAAGTCTGATCGCTGACACCGGCCAATGCCGCCTGCAGCGCAGGCGGGCAATCCCTTCCGGCCCTATTTGCAAGGTCGGGGCGCAAGTGCGGGGCGCTGCGTCCGTTTTGCGGAGCAATGCACGTCGACGGGCCGATATTACATAATCGCCAGCGGCCGCGCGGCGGAGCTCAAATTCTCGTTGCGTTTGTAACCATGCTATCATAGTTTTCAAAGGCGTGGCAAAGATTTGCTGCGTCGAGGCCTGAGAACCTTGCTCTGGTAGCTTTGCTGTTTCTGTCGCTGCGTGCGGCCGGATCGCCCTTGTCCATGTCCAAGTCCTTCGGGACCAAAGGCAAAGGCGCATGTCTCCAGACGTGTTCTCAGGATCCGGCCAACCGCCGGAATGCCTCGCGGGCTGGGGCTTGGCAATTGACGAAACCTCTTGCAGCACAGGCAGGTCATGACAACCATGGCCAGAACACCGCAGAAGCGCTGCCACCTGACCTGGCGGTGATCGAGGCCGAGTTCCGCCACTCCCGCCCCTGGCTGCTGCGCAAGCTTGCTCACAAGACCGGAATGACCCTGGCGGAGGATCTCGTCCAGCAGGTGTTCGTGCGCCTGATTACGAGCCGACAGCGTCAGATCGAGAACCTTACCGGCTATGTGCGGGTTGCGGCAGACAACGCGCGCAAAGACATGGTCAGGCAGGAGATGCGCCAGCACCATTACAGCCATGAGCCGTTCGAGGACATTTATCCAGGATGCGATCTGCAGGCACAACTCGAAGCGCGCGATCGCCTCGCCCGGCTTGAACAGGCACTGTCCCGTCTCAAGCCGCTCACGCGAAACATCTTCCTTGCTCGTCGGCTCGATGGTTATAGCTATGCCGAGATCGCAGAACAGACGGGGTTGAGTGTGCGGGGCGTGGAGAAACAGATGAGCCGGGCGCTCAAGGTCCTGGCGCGGCATCTCGCCGAGGATTGACCCGGGTGACGAAGCAACCCATGCCCGGCAAGATTCGCGATGAAGCGGCAGAGTGGCTGGCGCGCAACGAGAATGTCGGCCGATCGCGTGCGCCCGGCTTCGAGACTTGGCTTGCGAGAGATCTGCGACACCGTCTCGCGTATGCCGAAGTGGAGCGCGCGTGGCGCGATAGCCTGGCGCTCGATCAGAGCCCCCTTGGCCAGGAGCGCAAGCTGACCCGTGCACCCTTGCACCAGCAACGCAGCAAACAACTTGCCGCAGTCGGCGCATGCCTGTTGCTTGGCATGGGATTGCTGACATTGCGGTTTTCAGGTGACAATCCGGTAATCGGCGTTGGAACCACCGTTGAGGCCAGGACATACACCACGGCCGCAGGTGAAACGCGGACATGGCAGCTTGTCGATGGAAGCTCCCTGACACTCAACGGGCCGAGCAAGGCACGAACCAACATCACTCGCGCAATCCGCCAGGTTACGATTGATGCCGGTCGCGTTCGTATCCGTGTGGCGCGGCGCGGCACAGATGCGATGCAGATCATGAGTGCAGGCACCAGGGTCGACAGTGCCGCAGGCACGGTGGATATTGCGCGCGCCGCAAATGGTCTGCGCGTCGAGGTCCTGGATGGCCATGTGCAGGTGCAGAACGCCGATGGCGCTCGGCACACCCTTGGTCGCGGGGCTCACACGATCGAAGCGCGGCCATCCGGGACCGAGCATCAGTCCGAGCGCAGTTCTTCTGCACGCCCTCCAATGACGACCGGTGACCGCATATCCCTGGGAGAGGCGGTCAGCCTGCTCAACGCGCGCAATGCTGTTCAGCTTCGCCTCGCAAGTCCTGCACTGGCCAACAGGACTCTGGCAGGTGCGATCCGCCTCGACGATCCGGAAGGCTTTGCGAGCATTCTCGAGGCCCTGGGCGGAATCAGGGTGACGCAGCGCCCCGGCATGCTGTTGATCGACATGGCCTGAAGCTTTCAGCGTTCCCACGCGGACCGAGTGCATGATCCGCGCGGCGTCCGACCGACGGCATCTTCTGGATGCAAGAGACCTCATTCGCTTCCCGGACAGAGGAAAGGAGGCGGTGGATCGGTGCGCGCTGACGGCTCGGCATGATCTCCACAATCACGGGGTGAACGGCTGACCGGCTGCGGGCCGTCCGCGACGATGCCCGCCGATAAAAATTCTGGCGGGTGTTTTCGCGCGACGTCGTCCCAACCGATGCGCGTCCCTTGATATGGACGCGAGGGAGGCAATCATGACGTTCAAGACATCAACGCATGCCATGGTCATCGCAATGCTGGCGGCACCTTTGGTGGCGGCAGCACCTGCGGGCGCGCAGGAGGCCGATACCCTTGCGCTGGACCTGCCGGCGCAGGCCATGGCGCGATCGCTGCACGATCTTGCCGCCAAGGCCGGTGCAACCATCATCGCAGACGACAAGCTAATGGCGGGCCGTACCGCTCCGGCAGTGCAGGGGACCTACACGCTCGCTGGCGCGCTGGGCAAAATCCTCGAAGGCTCAGGGCTTCTCGGCATCGCGACGAGCCAAGGCTACGCGATCCGCTCGGCAGGATCGACAACGTCAACGCGTGAGGCATCCGCAGACAGCACTGTTGACGATATCGTGGTAACCGGCACGCGCATTCGCGGTTCGGCGCCGGCGGGCGCTGCCGTGATCGCGATCGACCGAAAGGCGATCGAGGAAAGCGGCAGGGCCACCGTGCAGGACCTGGTATCGGTCCTTCCGCAGAACTTCGGCGGGGGCCCCAATGAAGGCACACTCGGCTTTACCCAGCGGAACAATGCCAATGCCAATATCGGTTCTGGTGCCAGCATCAACCTGCGCGGCCTTGGCACGACCTCGACCCTGACGCTCGTCGATGGCAATCGCCTCGCACTGGGAGCCGCGAGCTCGATCGTCGACATTTCACTAATCCCGGCCAGTGCCATCGAACGCATCGAAGTCCTCGCAGATGGTGCGTCAGCCATCTACGGCTCCGATGCTGTTGCAGGCGTGGTCAACGTACGCTTGCGGCGCGGATACGAAGGGGCCGAGACATCGTTTCGGATCGGCATGGCCGACGGCTTCAGCGAGGTGCAGGCAAGTCAGCTGGCAGGTCTGCGCTGGAACAGCGGCAGCCTGATGGCGGCTTACGAGTTCTACCGGCGCGACCGCCTCGCGGCCCAGGACCGTGATTACGCAACAGAGGACCTTACCCGCTTCGGTGGACCTGACTATCGCCAGGCCTTCGCCAATCCCGGCACGATCACTGCAGCCAACGGCGCAATCTTCGGAATACCGGCCAGACAGGATGGCAGGGCGCTTGCACCAGGCGATCTGCTTGCCGGCGTGCGCAATCTTGGCGACGGTCGGCGCCTGACCGACATCCTGCCACGCACGCGCCGTCACGCAGGGCTTATCGCGCTTGAACAGGACCTGTCGTCGTGGCTGACAATGCGGCTCCAGGGGTTTGCTGCCGACCGCCGCTCGGACCAGCGTTACATCGTCTTCGGCTCGCAGGTTACCGTGCCCGTGAGCAACCCGTTCTATGTCGATCCGATCGGAACGGGTCAGCCCATCCGCGTCGGTTATGATTTCCGGGACGACCTCGGGCCCACGGTCAATCGTTCGCATGTCACCAACTGGACGGTCGCGGGCGCACTGGAAGCACGCTTCGGGGCATGGCGGGCCGAGGCTTATGGCAATCATGGCGTCCAGCATGAAGAGCTGCTGCGGGACAATCTCGTCAATCGCGCCCGGCTCGCGCAGGCTCTCGCTGATCCCGATCCGGCCAAGGCCTTCAATGTGTTCGGTGATGGCTCTTACACCAGTGCGGCCACGATCGACTATGTGCGCGGATCATCGCTGACCAGTGCGCGGTCGCGCCAAACGACCGCCGGTCTCAAGTTCGACGGGCCGCTCCTGGCGCTTCCGGGGGGAGCGCTGACGCTGGCATTCGGGGGAGAGTATCGCGAGGAGGGCTACGGCTCGCGCAGCCTTGCGGATGAGACGACGCTTGCGCCTGTCGCGAGTGGCGACAATGGATACCCGCTGGCGCGCAATGTGCTTGCCGGATTTGCCGAACTTCGTGCGCCCCTGGTCGGTCCTGGGCAGGGCATGGCAGGCGTGCACCGGCTCGACCTGTCGGTGGCAGGACGCATCGAGCGCTACTCGGATTTCGGGACAACGACCAATCCCAAGGTCGGACTGACGTGGGAGCCGGTGCAAGGCCTTGCGCTGCGAGGGTCCTACGGCACCTCGTTTCGTGCACCCGGCTTCTTCGACGTGCGCCAGGGTCCGGGGCTCAGCCAGGTCGTGCCGATACCCGTTACAGACCCCGGTTCGCCCTCCGGCAGTAGCAATGTCATTGCCCTGTTCGGCAATGATCCCGGGATCGGACCGGAACGCGCGCGGACCTGGACGGCTGGCGTCGACTTCAGGCCACCTGAGATCCCGGGGCTTTCGATGAGCGCGACGTGGTTCGACATTTCCTACAAGGATCGCATCTTCAATCCCGCGGTCGATGCTTTCACGTTCCTGGCCCAGCGGTCGCGTTACGAGCCGCTGATCACGGCCAATCCGTCGCCAGCGCAAGTGGCAAGCTTCTATGCGAGCCCCGATTTCAGCAATCCCTTTGGCATTGCTGCAGGCTCGATCCGCTACGTGATCGATGCGCGCAACGCCAACCTGGCGCGCAACCATCTCGACGGGATCGATTTTGATCTCAGTTATCGCCACGAGACGGCCAGAGGTGCGCTTTCGCTTGGTGCATCGGGGAGCTGGCTGTTCCACCTGACGCAGCAGTTGACGTCGGCTGCTCCGCGCACGCAGGCCCTGGGGACGATCGGCAACCCGGTGCGCTATCGTTTGCGCGGGCGCGCCGGGTTCGAACAGGATGGCTTCGGTGCAACAGCCTTCGTCAATCACATGGCGGGCTATCGCAACACGGCTGTGGCACCGGTCGAGTCGGTTGCAAGCTGGACGACAGTCGATCTTACGCTTTCCAAGCGCTTCGGAGATGAAGCCGGTGCCTTGGCGGGCACGCGGTTCGCCTTGAGCATCACCAACCTGTTCGATCGCGACCCGCCTTATGTAAACAATCGCACCCCGTTCAGCGCAGCCGGCTTCGATCCCGAGCAGGCAAGCGCGGTTGGACGGTTTGTCGCGGTGCAGGTGACCAAGTCATGGTGACGCGATGGCATCCAGCCCCGCTGTCGCTTGCCCTGGCCGCCCTGGTCCCGTTTGCAGCGCAGGCTGCGGACGGGGCCGGGATCCGGCCCGCCATAGAAATCACGCGGATCGACAGCCCGTCCATATCGCCGGATGGCATGCTTGCCCTCTGGCGCGAGTACCGCGCCTCGGTCGACCGCAATGACTATGATGTCGCATGGCTGGTGGCGCCGTCTGACGGTTCGGCGCCTGCCAGACGCATCGCCGATGCTGGAGAAATCGAATGGCTCAACGGCTTTCCCCTGGCTTCAGGCGCGCAGTGGACGCGCGATGGCAGAACCGTGCTGTTCCGCAAGATCGCAGGCGGGCAAGTCCAGGTCTGGCAGGCGGCGACCGATGGTTCAGGCGCTGCGCAAGTTACCAGCGAGGCGGGCAATGCCGGGGAGATGATCCGGCTTGCGGGCGGCAAGGAATGGTTGCTTGGGTTTGGCCCGGAGCGCGCCGCGATCGAAGCTGCCGAGCAGGCCGAGTACGATAGCGGAACGCGGATCGATGCGTCGGTCGACCCGCAAAGGCCACTGTATCGTGGCGATCGCATCGATGGCCGCTGGGCCAGCGGACGGCTCCAGGGCGCCTGGTTCGAGCAGGGCGGCATCATCCCCGCGGTCAAGCCCAAACTCAAGGTGCTTGAGCAAGACCTTGCAACCATCCGCGATGCCACAGCCGAAGAGGCTCGCAACTACGCCTCCCGACCGCGCTCGCTCGAACGAGTGCAAGACTGGTACGTCGCGCTGCGCCAGCCGTCGGGCGATGCCAGAGGCATTGCGGTTGTCCTGTCCAAAGGCGTGGCTTCGGCTCTGGCCGTCGTCAATGCCGAGGGGCAGGAGCTGGCGCACTGTGAAGCCGTGCAATGCACAGCCGCCCGGGCGCGCTCAGTCGCCTGGGCTGGCACGGACAATGCCCTGATTTTCGAAAGCCGCAATGGCGACGGTGGCAGCACTCTGGCCAGATGGGACCCGGCCAGCGGGCAGGTCGAGGAGGTGTTCCAGAGTTCGGGCGAACGCAATGGCGGAGACAACGGCAAGGCCTGCGCAGCTTCGACCCGGAGGCTCATCTGCGTCGCGTCCTCGGCCAACGAGCCTCCACGCGTGGTGGCGATTGATCTGGCATCACGCCATGAGCAGGTCCTCAGGGCCCCTAACGCGCCGCTCGAGAACCCCGCTATCCGGTTCGACCGGCGGGTCTGGCAAGACCGGGCAGGGCGAACATTCTCGGGATATCTGGCGTTACCCCCGGGCCAGACTGGGCCGGTGCCGCTGTTCATTACCTACTATTCCTGCGAGGGGTATCTGCGCGGCGGGACGGGGGACGAGTATCCCTTGCGCGATCTCGCGGCATCGGGAATCGCGGCCTTGTGCATCAATCGTCAACCCGGCGTGGCCGGCGGCGGGGACAACGTCGAAGCCTACAGGGTGGCTGCCAGCGGGATTGCGGCGATCATCGCAGAGCTGTCCGGGCAGGGCAAGATCGATGCCACGCGCGTCGGCATGGGCGGGGTAAGCTTCGGCGGCGAAGTTACGGCCTGGCTCGCCATGCACAGCAGGTTGCTGAAGGCCACAGCGGTAGCCAACGTCATGGTGACGCCAACCTACTACTGGTTCAACGCCGTCGCGGGGCGCGACGTGCCCGCCATGCTCAAGTCGGCCTGGGGCCTGGGTGATCCCGATACGGATCAGGCCGGGTGGAGGCGCGTATCCCCTTCCTTCAATGCCGACCGCATCTCGGTACCCTTGCTGATGCAATTGCCCGAGCAGGAATATCGCGCCAATGTCGAGCTCCTTGCCCGGCTGCAGCGCGCTCGGAAGCCTGTCGAACTCTGGGCTTTCCCCGGTGAAATGCACCTCAAGTGGCAACCGCGTCACCAACTGGTGGCCAACTTGCGCAACTTCGACTGGTTCAGGTTCTGGCTGCTGGGTGACGCAGGCGGCAAGCCTGCTGATCCGGCATCCTGGCAACGCTGGCGGGATATGAAGCCCTGATCGCTCGTCGGTCCACCGTCGCCATGGCTGGTCGATTGCGCCGGTCAGCAACTCAAGGATCGCCAAGCCAGGCGCGAAGCCAGTTCTCGGTGTCGATCACCGGCAGGAGAAGATGTGCCCGGGGATCGGCGCGCCTTACCCTTTCCCGCAACGCGTTCTCCACTCTGGCCAGATCGAGCAGGCCCTGGTGCGCGAGATGGCCATCGAGCAGGAACGGCCTAAGCCCGTCCGCCTGCTGCTCTATCGCAGCCAGGGCATAGCCATCGAGTGCCCCTTTGCTGCGTCGATCGCGGATCAGGTCTGGCAGGCGGTTAGCAAATGCGGCTCGGGCCACGGCCCGATCCTGCCCGCCCTCGACCCAGAGCCAGCTTGGTATGCGCAAGGCGGTCTCGACGACGGGCTGGCTGAGCAGCGGAAACCGCGTCGGGGCAATGGCGTGGCGAGGATAACCATCGATGTGGGCGAGGCTGGCGAGAATGGCATGAACGTGGTCCCGCTTTCCGGGCAACATGCTGCTGGTTTCCGCGAGCCAGGGGTGCAGCGGTGCATCGGGCAAGGGCACGGTATCGGCGAGATATCCGCGTGTGCGCGGCCAACTGCCCGGATCGCTCGCGCCTCGTGCCAGCTGCCAGGCCCTGCCAGCGACTGACCAGACACTCGCGTTGTGATAGCGGGCAATTGCCTCGATCGTGCGCCAGGTGGACCTGGCGGCCCAACCCGACCGGATCGCGGCATCCGCTGCGGCCCCGGCAGCGTTGGGCGTTGCAAAAACGCAATCACCACCCGCACCGCTGAAGAATGCCGTGATCGCTTGCGCTGCGCCTTCCTCTGACAGCACTGAATCGGCCGCGCCGAGGATCACCGGCAGGCCCGGACGGGCTTCGCGGGTGCGGGCCCGTCCAACCAGGTTGGATATCCCGACTTCGCGGAATTTGAGCGCGATGCCTGCAGCATCAGCGGCAACCTGTGCATAGACGCGCTCATCGCTCTCTGCCGAGCCCGTTGAAAGGCTGACCGCTTGTGCCTGGGCCTCACACCTTGCCAGGGCCGCTGCGATGATCGAGGAATCGAGTCCGCCCGACAATTCGAGGAGGACCTTGCCATCACCCGCCAGGCAACGGACAGCCTCGTCTATGCTCTCGGCAAGGCGCCTGCTGGCGTCAGCGAAGTCTGCGATCTCGATATCAGTCCGCACGAACGTTCCCGGGGACCAGGCCATCGTTCGCCGCGCCGGTTCCACGGAAAGATCGAGCCATTGCCCGCCCAGAAGTTCTTCGATGCCGACAAGGCCGGTCTGCGCAGTCTTGAGATGCAGGAAAGCAAGATGGTTCGCGACGAAAGACCAGTCGATCTGCGGCCTTACACCGCGCGCAGCCGCAAGCTCTGGAACATGCGAGGAGATCCACAGTCTGCCGGCCGTAGCAGTCGTGTAGACAGGGAGATGGCCAAGCGGCGCTCGCAGCAACCACGACGGATGCCCGCTCTTGGACATGTGCAGAGCAAGGTAGTTGCCCCAGCAATGCGCCACGAGCAGGTCGGGATGAAGATCGGCGCGCTGCAAGACCGCAAGATCGCCGAAGATCTGTCCGATGATCACAGTCCTGCCGATCTGCCGACATGCGGTTGATGGCGAGACATCGATGGTCAGCCCTTCGAACCTTCGTGCGCGCCATGGACCGGGCAGCCGGTGAACGAGATTTTCGGCCGATCGCGAATCCGATCGCAGATCCGGCTGCCCATCGAGGGCGCATGCGACGAGATAGCCTTCGGTCACAGTGCCAGTACCACTTCGAAGCGGCGCACCTTGTCCAGCGGATCGGTCAGGACGAGACTGCCCGATTGCACCCAGCAATGGGCTTCGAAGGGATGAAGTTTCACCCCGAATACCAGATCGACCGCAAAACCTTCGCGCCGTGCCACGCGCGCATAGGCCAGCGCGTCGGGAAGGCATCTTGGCCGAACCGGCACCCAGCGTCGCGCCCGGTCGAACGCTCGGGCGTGAGTCACAAGGTCACGTGTCGTACGCCCCCGATACGCAGCAGGCAGGTCGATCAGGACCTCGTGGAGCGGTGCCGAGCGCAAATCCATTCTGGCGCGGATGCAGTTCCAGGTGCTCGCTACCAAATGCAGCGGCCGCAACCGACCGGCTTCGGGACCTTCCACTGCGCTGGCAGTCGGCGTCCGGATATCTGTTGCCGTGAGCCAGGGTCCTGCGTCCCGTTCTCCCTTCGTCAGCAGGCCGTGTCTTTCGAGTATGCGGCAGTCGTCCTGAGACAATGCACAGGGCTTGCCGTGGCGCAGGTCCAGCAGCGCTGATGCGCAAGACCCGCTCCACATCGTGTAGCGATCATGCCGGACATCGAGAACGACCGCCCTGTCGCCGATCTGCGCAACACCGACCCCGGCTGCGAGCTTCTCGGAGGTAAGATCGGCACCAGGCGCTGTCATGTCCGCCTCGCACAAGCACAAGGCAGGTGCGCGGGGCCAGCAAGACCTTGCGCACCTGCCAGTGGATCAGTCGCGATCAAGGCCCGGCAGCTGCGCGAGCACACCGAACTCGATCCGGTCTCCCGGAGGTCCGAGCGTTTCGATGCTGGCGGTGCCCAGGTCTTCGACGTCCTCGACGAGATCGAACGTGCGTTCCATCGGTCTTCTCCTTTTCACCTCGCCGCGTGATTGCGGCAGGATCAGACTATGGACGGTGCCGGATGATCTGAAATTTATACGAATTCTATATGCCGATTGTTGGCGCGGACGGACTCGCCGGGCGATGCAGAGCGTGCAGGATCTCGGCAGAGCTGCGAATGCGCCGGCGGTGGTAGGCGCCAAGCAACCGTCGCAGATGATCCTTGTCACCACTGTCCAGCGCGCATTCGATGTCGCGCACTTCTGCGATGGAGCCTTCCAGCACCGCCGGTTCAACCATGCGAACGGCATGGAGGCGTGCATTGAGGAGGGCCATGACCCGACCATGCTCGGTATTGACCGAAGCGCGTGCCACTCCCTCGAATGCATCGGCGACGCGTTCGGCATAAGCCGTCCGACGTTCGGCAATCCGGTCCCAGTCCACGATCGTCCATGGCCGCCAGAGGCGGAGCGCAAGGCTCAGCACTTCGTTACTGAAAACGTACATGTCCTTGAGCCTTGGCTCATCAAGCGTCGGGAGAAAGAAGCCGCCCGCACGATGGGTCACGACAAGCTGCTCTCCGCACAGCACATGCAGGGCCTCGCGCACAGGCGTGACGCTTGCACAGAGCTGTTGGCCGATGACTGCGGGATCGAGCCTGTCACCCGGCATGAATGCGCGGGACAGGATCATGGTGCGCAAGGCGTCATAAATGCGTTCTGCTATGGGCCCGGCGCTCATCCGTGCCTCCCATGAGCAAAGGCACTGGCCTGCTGCACCTGGTCGGGACGCAAGGCATCGATCGCGCCTAGCGGCTCTCCCTTGTAGTCCCCGAGCAGGATCGAAGGACATTGCCCTTCGAAGTTCCCGAGGTTCGGCCGGTGCTGCACGTAACCTGCAAGTGCCGCGAGCTCGGGCGGAAAGGCTCTGGCAATGTCCGGGGGGTAGGCGAGCCACGGGTTCTCGTAGGGCTTTAGCCAGCCCAGCGAATAGCCGATCACGATGCCGCGCCGCTCTTGCGCACTCGCGTTGGCGCCCGCGCCATGAAGCGTCGAGCCGAGGAAAAGCAGGGCTGATCCCGGGACAAGCTCGGGCGCAATGAAATCGTCCTGGGCCACGGCCGTCAGGGCGTTGCTGCCATGGCTCTGCGGCCAGATCCGCGTGCCTCCGTTCTCTTCCGAAAAGGGAGTGAGCGGCCACATGACATTGACGAGGTATTCGCGTTTGCCGAAATCGGCCTGCCACATGTCCTGGTCGCGATGGGGCAACTGCGCGGGGGCGCCGGGATGGACCGCGATGGCCTGGGTCGTGTTGAGCTGGATGCGGTCGCACCAGGGCCCGAGAATCCGGCTCACGACATCCTGAATGACCGGATGCAGGACCAGGCACTGCGTGGCAGCGGACCGTCGAAGAAGCCTGCCGAACCGCTTGGTCCGCTCGCCGTAGAACATCCCAGTTCCGTATGGCGTCAATGCGAAGTCGTCCTGGAGATCCTCATGGAGTTGCTCGATCACGGAAACGGGCAGGGCTTCATGCAGGATCGCGTAGCCATCAGTCTGCAACTGACGGACGGCCATACCGATCTGGTTTTCCGGTTCCATCAGTGCCATTCCTTGTGCCCGGCGGGCAGGGAGCCGGGTATGGCCTTGGCAAGATTGTCAGCGTGGCCGCAATGGATCCCGGCCGCTTCGAGCAGCTGCGGTGTGTCGGCAGTGATGCCAATTTCAAGGCCGACCAGCTCCTGCCCTCCTGTCCGGATGGGCGCGCCCAGGGCCCGGCAGCTCCAGCCGAACCGTTCGATCTGCCTGAACCAGCCAAGGCCTGCGACTGCGCAGTACCGCGAAATCCCGGCCTCGATTGCGTAGGTGGCAAGCGCGTGGACAAGGGCATTGCGGACGTCGCGCCGCTCGCGGGCATTCAGCGACCGGTCGAGGCAGAAACGGGTGATTTCGAAGGTGTCCGGTGCGCAAGGTACGGGCCCGGCGCAGAGCATCGGGAAAAGGCCTGACAGGATTCCTTGCCTTGTTGTCGGCAGGAGCCTGGTAGACGCGAGATGATCATCGTTGTCACTGAGGATCAGGTAGCGTGCGTGCTCATCGTCGAACTGGTCCATTTCGTATTGCCCGGCAAGGACTGGAAGGTCCCACCCAAGCAGATCGATGAAGACCGCCTTTCGTGCAGCAAACATGGCGCGCAGCAGGGCAGCGCCCGGCTCCGTGCCGGGCGTGGTGACTTTCAACATGACGGATTGCTCCTCAACCGAACTGGTCGGTGAAGGATCAGACAGCGGTGACCTCCTCGCTACCCCCAGAAATGGGGGTATCTCCAGGGCCGGACATCCCCGAACGTGAGCGTTCCGTCATACAGGGTCAGGGTGATCAGCAATTGTCTCTTGTAGATCCCGTAGCGCTGACAGGCCGTGCGAACATGCTCGGTCACCGTCTCGCGCGATATGCCCAGGATTGTCGAGATTTCCGGATCGGTCTTGCCCTGCGCCATGAGCAGCACGCAGTCCCGCTGGCGATCGGTCAGAACCGGTTTGCGCAAACCCAGGCTATGACCTCTCTTCAGCCAGAGACGCCGCGCGGTTTCGAAGGCGAATGTCCCAGCGCAATGGGCGATGAGCGGAATTGGCTCACCATCTCGCGGATTGCGGCAGGCAAAGGAGCAGGATCCGCGCGCTTCGCCCGGCACGTGCGCTGGTACAGTAAAGCCACTACGCAAGCCCTGTTCTTCACCAAGAGCAAGCATTCTATGGTCTTGGGGCGTGAGCGGAATGAGGCGACCGATGTCAGACCAGGAGAAGCCCTTGGCCGTGACGTGGCTGGCCCGATGTACCGGATCTACCATGCCCAGCGCATGGGAGTCGTAACTTTCTGCCCAGCTTTGCGGGTAATTGTGCAGCCTGATCGCTCCATCATCCTTGCTCGCAAGCTGACAATGGTGGGTGAGAGCATAGTAGTCGAAGCCAAGCCTGTTGGTTACTTCGCCGAGCAGTTCGTCGAGTTCTATAATCGAACCCACCCGGTCAGACATGTCTTCCAGAAGTTCCCCAAGCGCCCGAGTCGCCATGAGGTGCCATTGCGCCCACCGGCAGTTTTACTTGCCGGACTCCAGCAGGGCGCCCTTTCTCCTGCCTGTGGACCGCGATCCAACTTCTCAGGATCGGAGGCGATCCGGTTGCAACTGTCACATCTCTATCACGGTTCAATCACGCTTCAATACCGTGAACCGCCAAATTCGATCAAAATGTCAGAAGGTTATTTGCCTTGCAGCAAGGTGCGCTGCTTTGATTGCAGACAATACACAGGCTCGGCTAGCAGCGAGACCCGCACATGAGCGCTCGTCCGGTATGCGCTCGATCTCGCCGGCTTCACGGGTTTCGAAAGCCAGTTCGGCAAAGTGCCGCAGCTTCACGACGCTACGCCCAGGCGGAATTGGGCGATCACACATGCCGCTGGACCAGCATGGCAACAGCGCTCGCGGCATTTGCCGAGTTCGATGGACGCGTCCAATCGGAGCGCCACATCCTTCCCTTGCACTGGTATGTGGCGTGCCGGCTTGTCGTGGAAGGTGGGTTCGATCCGGACGATATCATTCCGCGGCCACCGTTTCGCGTGGAGCGTCGTAGACGCAAGCCTCCACTGCTGCACTTCGATCCGGCCCTGGGCGGATGCGGGGAAGGGACCGTTCTCGGAGGGATCAGAGCCAAGCATGTCGACGTTCTGGTTTCGCTTGCCCGGATCGGGCCTGTGCTCTCGGTTTCCTGCAAGGGCGTCACCGGAGCTTTTCGCAATCTCGGCAATCGCCTCGAGGAAATCGTCGGCGAATGCAGTAACCTCCACATGATGCATCCGGCACTGGTTATCGGGCATCTGGTCCTGTTGCGCGGCAACCGAGTTACGAATGAGAACTCGGCAGCACAAAACCGTCCTGCCCTTGATTGGCGGCGAGGTGGCGGCAATGCCGCATTGGCGCAGGATGGGGTGCCGGTGTCGCCAGTGCGGCGGTTTCACGACGCCCTGCAGGTTTTGGGGCGCCGCCGTGAACTCATGGACCAGGCCGGACAATGCGAGGCTGCGGCGCTTGCCATGGTTGCCATGGAGGAGGAATGCCGGACAAGGTTGGTACCAGGCTTTCCGAGTGAGGAAAGCGGGTTGCACTTCGACTCGTTTTTTGCCGCGCTATATGCCCGGTATGACGAGAGGTTTGTTACCCGTTGCTCGATGCTGGATCGGATAAGCCGGCGTCATTGCTGGGATCGATCATCTCCGGGGCTCCGTCTGTTCGGCTTGGATTACCAGCCGAGAGTGGCGCTGCTACCGACGAGTGACTTACCTTAGCCTTCCTGCTGCCTTGTTCATTTTGCCCTTGGCACGAGAAGCAAAACCGTCGAATCTGCGTTCCATGAACTCCGGCCTTGATCACCTGCCCGAAGGCAAGCGGCGTGAACTTGCACATGTGGTCGAGACCGTGCGCACCGGCTTTGCCGAGGCAATTTCCACACGTACCCAGCCACGCTTCCGCGCAGGCAAGTTGCTCAAGATCGTTCTGTTCGGGTCCTATGCCCGGGGTGATTGGGTCGAGGATCCGGTGGGACGCTATTTCTCCGACTACGATCTTCTCGTCGTGGTGAACCACGACGATCTCACGGACATTGCCGAATTCTGGGAGGCGACGGAGAACAGGCTGCTGGCGGATCTGTCAGCAGGGCATGCGCTGCGTACGCCGGTTAGCCTGATCTACCACAGCCTGGAAGACGTGAACGACAAACTGCGGCTTGGCCGCTACTTCTTCATGGACATCCTCAAGGATGGTATTGTCTTGTTCGAGGAGCCAGACTTTCAATTTGTCGCGCCAATGCCGTTGTCGCCTGAGCAAGCTCTCAAGGAGACACGAGACTACTTTGATGACTGGTTCAGCAGCGCGTCGAACTTCAAAGATCTAGCCGCAAATGCTCAGGCCAGTGGCATGCCGAAGGAAGCTGCGTTCCTTTTCCATCAGGCGGTAGAGAGATTTTACCATTGCCTTTTCCTCACCCGGACGCTCTGGAGTCCGAAATCCCACAATCTTAACCGTTTGCGCGACATGGCCGAAGAGCTTGAGCCCGCGCTGAAGGACGTCTGGCCGCGTACCGGGCGCTTCGAAAAGCGCTGCTATGCCCTGCTGCGCGATGCCTACGTCAAGGCGCGCTATTCGCCTTCGTACAAGATCTCCACCGACGAACTCACATGGATCGCCGAGCGTGTGAAGGTGCTGCAGATTTTGGTGAAGAGCGCCTGCGAAGCGCGCATCGAGGACCTCGCCAAAGCGGCCTGACGCCAGTTGATCGTTCCGCCGAAAGAGCACCAGCGCTGCGTATCTCAACCTAGGCGTCCGCTTCCAGTTCCGTTGCCTACCAGGTTACGTGCAGACTAGAATTTCCAACTTTGCAGCACATTGTGAACATATTCCGGCGTCTCGCCATTGCGGGGAATGCCTCCAGCACGTTCAACGGCGCCGGGACCTGCGTTGTAGGCAGCTACCGCGAGGTGGACCACGCCAAACCTGTCGAGCATCTGCCGCAGGTATCGCGCTGCCCCGAAGATGTTGGCCTTTGGATCGAAGCGATTGAAGACCCCAAGCTCCTTTGCCGTAGTGGGCATCAGCTGCCCAAGGCCCGCGGCACCCGCCGGACTGACAGCCAATGGGTTGTAACGTGATTCTGTCCATACGAGCGCATCGAGCAGGCCCGCGGGCAATGAGTACTGCGCCTCCGCGGCATAGATGTGGGGCAGGTAACTTGCTCGCCTGAAGCCGGATGGGGCGGGCTTGGCATTGGGTTCGTAACAGTATGGCAGGTTGATCCGGCCATCGTCCGCCACTGACAGGCGCGGTGCTGGGGCGGTCTGCGAGGAACGCCAGAGCCCATGCTCGACCAGTTGAAAGCCGTTTGATGCTTCCGCAATCCGAATGCCTTCGGAGTGGCTGGTCGCAGCGCCGTTCGTAGCTAACGCTGTTATGTCCTGAGCACTGGCCGGGATACCAGAAGTGATCGCGATGCCCGCGATCAAGAGAGTTCTGATTGTCATTTCTCGATCCTTGTCTAGCCGAATCGCGTGAGAACATATAAAGAACAAGCGATGTAGGAAAATTGGATTGGCGCGAGTGCAGAGCGGAGACTGCGCGGGGAGGGCACCTCAACCGGAGAAGGTCGATGCCCCCGTTAGACAAAGTTCATCAACTCGAACGCCGCGCCCGCACGATCGTCGAAAGCCTTCAGGGTACATGGACTCGGGGCAAAGGCATGTGCTGCTGCCCCGCGCATGACGACCGAACTCCCTCACTGAGCGTGACATTGGGACGAAAGGCGATCCTGTTTCATTGCTTCGCGGGATGCTTGAACGAGGAAGTCATAGCGGCACTTGACCGCCGAGGTGTTCGCAGCCGTGATCTGTTTGATGGCTCTGGTGCCGTGGCCGCTGATCGACAGGAAAAAAGAGCCTTCAATCCCAATGCGCGGCGTTTGTGGCACTCGGCGACGGCGATCTTCGGCAGCCCTGCCGAAGGATACCTTGCGCAGCGCGGGATTTCGCGTGCCTCAGATCAGCTTCGCTATCTCGAGCGAACGCCCCTCGGGCCGCGCGGGGCTGTCCAATTCCTGCCGGCCATGTTGGCGGCGGTCACGACTGACATTGGGATAATCGCGATCCACAGGACATTTCTCGACGCGCCGAACGCAAAGCTCGCCGGTTTCGATCGGCCCAAGCGTGCGCTGGGAAGCCTTGCCTGTGGTGCTGTCAGACTGGCCCTGCCAGCAGCAGGCCGGTTGGGCCTTGCCGAAGGTATCGAAAGCGCCCTGTCAGCCACGCAAATGTTTGGCGTCCCTTGTTGGGCAACGCTTGGTAACGAGCGGTTCGGCCTCGTCGCGATTCCAGAGAGTGTGCGCGAGCTCCACTTGTTCATCGACAATGATGCAGGTGGCGAGCTCGCTGAGAGCCGCGCTCTCAAGGCATATTCTGCGCCGGGCCGTGTGATCCGCTCGCGAGCGCCAGCATCGACCGGTTTCGACTGGAACGATGAACTCAAGGCGAGGCTTGCTCGGAAAACCTGATCAGCGAGCCAAAGGGGAGGGGGCCTTCGGCTGATTGAGGCCTGCGAGACGCAGGACCTCGTCAGGAGGTTTCCCATGTCCAACTCTTCCCTCGCCTTCGCGTTCGATCCACCATCTCCGCCGCTCGTCGTGACGGCAGCCAAAGCAATGGCGTTGCAATTGGCAGCAGGCAGCGCGCTTTCGCGCAGCGACATCAACCGCATCATGACGGACCACTTCGGCGGAAGCGATGCTGTTGGGGCTTGGTCAGTTCGTGATGCTCACGCTGCGCTCGAGTTGGCGCAGATTCAACACCTGCAAGCATCAGATCAAATCCAGCTCACGAGCCCGATCGACGAGGCGGAACAGTTCTTCTGCGGTCTCGATGCCCGAGTTCCGACCCAGACCAATCGCAGCGACGAGCAGATCGAATGGCAGCAGTTTGCAACGCCGCCGCGGCTTGCCTGGCTCGCCGCACGGGCTTGCTCGCTGGGTACCGACGAGCTCGTGCTCGAACCCTCGGCCGGAACGGGGATGCTTGCGGTCTGGGCCGCCAAAGCCGGCACCCACCTAGTCCTGAACGAAATTTCACCGCTGCGCCGCGACTGCCTGACTGTGGCGTTCCCGGCTGCCCGCGTGACCGGACATGATGCCGAGCTGATCGACGAATTGCTCGATCCGGCCATCGTCCCAAGCGCCGTGCTCATGAACCCTCCCTATTCTCACGGCATCGGGCGGGGCCACGATGGCCGCACCGGGGCGAGGCATCTACGATCGGCCTGGAGCCGCCTTGCTCCCGGCGGAAGGCTTGTCGCGATCATGCCTGAATGGTTCGACTGCGCGCAGTTTCTGGCCAAGACAAAAGGGCCAGTGTCGTTGCGGCTCAATGCCGCGGTCGAACGTGCGTTCGTCAAGCATGGCACCGGGATCACCACGCGGCTGCTGGTTCTCGACAAGGCGGAAAGCGCCAACGAGCCCGTCGCTATCCGCACGAACGAATTTCGCCAGCTGGCCGATCTTGTCGACGCCTTGTCGGCACGCGCCGGCCTGGAGGCTGATCCCGAGCAATCGCGCCTCCCGCTTCGTGCGCCGTTCCGCCTGGTGGCCGCGCCGCGCAGGCCGCTGCTGACACCAGCCAGGATCACGCCCCCAACCTCCGCCATCGCGTCACTCACCTATCAGGCGCTTGAAACCCCTGCGCCACTTGCTCCTCAGGTCGGCCATTATCTGCCCTACCGCCCGAGCAGGATCGTTATCGATGGCGCGGCCGGGCATCCGACGCCGCTCGTCGAATCCGTCGCCATGGGGTCGATCTCGGCACCCAAGCCCGACACAGTGCCGCAGCTGCCTGACGGGCTTATCGCCAAGGGACTGCTGTCGGCCGCCCAGGCAGAGACCCTGATCTACGCCGCCAGCGCTCACGCCCGCGATCTTCCCGGCCGGTTTGAACCCGAGGACAAGGGCTGTTCGCTCACGGCATCGGCGGAAGGTCAGGTGTACCGGCAGGGCTATTTCCTCGGGGACGGCACCGGCGCTGGTAAAGGACGCCAAGTTGCGAGTGTCATTCTCGATCGCTGGGTGCGCGGCGAACGCCGCCATATCTGGATTTCAAAGAACGAGGCTCTGCTGGAAGATGCCCGGCGCGACTGGGCCGCCCTTGGTGGTCTCCCGATCGACATCCAGCCGCTGGCGTCCTGGAAGCTGGGCTCCCCCATCGCGATGCGCGACGGCATTCTCTTCGTCACCTATCCGACCCTGCGTTCAGGCCGGAGCGACGCAACGCGGTTGGATCAGATCCTCGCCTGGGCCGGTGACAATTTCGACGGCGTGATCGTGTTCGACGAAGCGCACGCCATGGCCAACGCCGCCGGCGGCGAAGGATCACGGGGCAAGGTCAAAGGATCGGAGCAGGGTATTGCCGGGGTGCGCCTGCAGAACCTCCTGCCCCGGGCAAGGGTGCTCTACGCCTCGGCCACCGGCGCGTCCGACGTGAACAACCTGGCTTATGCCACGCGCCTCGGGCTCTGGGGGCCGGAGACCGCCTTTGCCAATCGCGAGGCCTTCGTTGCCGAAATTCGCGACGGCGGCATCGCAGCTATGGAACTGGTCGCGCGGGATCTCAAATCGCTCGGCCTCTACACAGCCCGAGCCCTTTCGTTCGCCGGTGTCGAGTATGAGATCCTCGAGCATTGCCTGACCGAGGATCAGATCGCGGTCTACGATGCCTATGCCGAAGCCTGGGCGATCATCCACGCCAACCTGCGCGAAGCGCTAGAAGCCACGCGGATCGTCGACAGCGAGACCGGGGGAACGCTCAACTCCGGTGCCAAGTCCGCAGCGCTGTCGATCTTCGAGGGAACCAAGCAGCGCTTCTTCGCGCAGCTGCTTCTCTCGATGAAGCTGCCGAGCCTGCTGCCCGCGATCGATACGGCCATTGCCGAAGGGCAGGCCGTGGTCGTGCAACTGGTCTCGACGGCCGAGGCCATGCTCGACCGGCGGCTCGCCGAACTGTCGGACGAGGAGCGCGAAGCTCTCGAGATCGACCTCTCCCCGCGGGAATACGTGATCGACTATCTCGCCAAGAGCTTCCCCGTCCGCCTGATGGCGGTGTTCACCGACGAAAGCGGCAACCCTCGGTCCGAGCCGATGAGTGACGAGCACGGCGCACCCGTGCTTTGCCGCTCCGCGCTGGCCGCGCGCGACCGGATGATCGAGCAGCTCTGCGCCTTGCCGCCGATTGCCACTGCCCTCGATGCCATCATCGAACGCTTCGGGGTCGACCAGGTGGCGGAAGTCACTGGCCGGACGCGTCGGCTCATCGTCGGCCGCGATGGTCGCCAGAAACTCCAATCCCGCTCGCCACGCGCCAACGTCGCGGAAACGCAGGCCTTCATGGAAGGCGCCAAGCGCATCCTGGTGTTCTCCGATGCCGGAGGAACGGGGCGCAGCTACCATGCCGATCTGGCCGCGAAGAACCAGGCGCGCCGTGTCCACTTCCTGCTCGAACCGGGCTGGCGGGCTGATGCCGCAATCCAGGGGCTTGGCCGGACCAATCGCACTAACCAGGCATCGGCTCCGCTGTTCAGGCCCGTAACGACCGACGTGCGCGGCGAACGCCGCTTCATCTCTACGATCGCGCGGCGCCTCGACAGCCTGGGCGCTCTGACGCGCGGGCAGCGCCAGACTGGCGGGCAGAACCTCTTCGATCCGGCCGACAATCTTGAAAGCATCTACGCCAAGGAGGCGCTCCACCGCTGGTTCGGCCTGTTGTTCACCGGCAAGCTTGAAGCCGTCAGTCTCGGGCGCTTTCAGGAACTGACAGGTCTCCGGGGCGAAGCGCCCGATGGTTCAATGGTCGATGACCTGCCCCCGATCCAGCGGTGGCTCAATCGCATCCTGGCGCTACCTATAGCGCTGCAAAACGCGATCTTCGACGAGTTCATAGGGCTGGTCGAAGCGCGCATCGATGCCGCCAGGCAGGCCGGTACACTCGATCTGGGCCTTGAGACCGTCGCAGTCGAGGACTTCACGATCCTGTCCGACACGCTGCTGCGCACAGACCCGGCCTCAGGCGCAACCACCCACCTACTGGAACTGGAAATCGCCAGGGCCCTGAAGCCGCTCACACTGAAGCGGCTCGAGGAGCTTCACGGGCTTGCCGGGCAGCGGCCGGTTCGTAACGCCCGCTCTGCTCGGGTCGCCCTGCTGGTCCCCGCGCGCAGTATTCTCTCCGATGACGGTACGCGCGTGGCCCGCTTCGAATTGCTGCGTCCCCTCAAGCGCAGCCATATCACCGAAGATCAGCTGGCGGAGAGCAGCTGGGAGGATGTCTCCCTCGACGATTTTCGAAATTCCTGGGCGACCGAGGTCAAAGAAGCCCGTTCCAGCCACAAACGCGAGCGCCTCTATCTTGCGACTGGCCTCCTGCTTCCGGTCTGGGACAAGCTCCCTTCGGATTTCGTGAGGGTGAGCCGCATCTCGGCGGCGGATGGCCGTTCGCTCCTCGGCCGGGAGGTTCCCGTCCACTGCGTGCCCGAACTGTGCCGAGCGCTGGGTCTGGAACGCGAGCTGACGCTGTCCTCCGATGAAATCGTGCAGACCGTTCTAGCTACTGGCCGGGCTGTGGAATTTGCGGGACGCGAGCAGCTCATGGTCAAGCGCAGCCTGGTCAACGGCTCACAGCGAATTGAGCTCACCGGTTGGAGCGTAGCCCGCCTCGACTGGTACAAAGCCCAAGGCTGCTTCACCGAGATCATCCGCTATCAGACCCGGCTCTTCGTGCCGATCGAGGGCGCGGCGGGCGTGATTGCTAGATTGGCATCATCGGCATAGTTACTTGCCAAATGGCATTATCTTGAATATGTGCTGCCATATGGAGAACTGCCATGTTGGCTCTGCAACCCGTTGATACTGCCGTTACCGCCTTCCGTCCCGATCCGATTACGCAGGACGAGGCAGCTGCCATGTTCCGGGCAGTCCTCAATCTGTTCGGCAAATGGGAGTTGACCGACGAGCAGGCTGCAACGCTGCTCGACATGCCAGTGCGCTCCTATCGCCGATGGAAGGCAGAAGGCCCGGGGCGCATCTCGCGTGATGGGCGCGCGCGTCTTTCCAACCTCATGGGGATCCACAAGGCGCTTCGCATCATCTTCTCGGAGGCGACCCGCGGGTACACTTGGATCAAGGCAGCGAATGAAGCGTTTGGCGGAGCCAGTGCGCTCGACGTGATGCTGGGAGGCGAGCTTACCGACATCATGCGGGTGCGTCGCTACCTCGACGCCGAGCGCGGTGGCTGGTGAGCGAAACAGCAGAAATCCCCGTTTCTAGAGTTGAGTGGAAGGGCGCTGTCAGGATCATCCGCAGCGCCTTTCCGCCGATCGACCTGTTCGAGGACGTCGCCGATCCCGCGGACTGGCCGCTGCTGATCTCGGCCGAGCAGAAGACCAATCCACGCATTATGGCGACGATTGGCAATCTCGACCTGGTACCGATCAACCGACGCGTCGGCGGAAACGGAGCCTCCTACCTCATGGCGCCGTTCACCCATGTCAGCATTGACCGGCCGAGCCGCTTCACCGATGGCAGCTACGGCGTGCTCTACGTTGGCGACCGGTTCGAAACTGCACTGTTCGAGACGATCCACCACCATGCCCGCTTCATGGCGCGAACCAAGGAATCGCCTGGCTGGTCCTCGCAGTTCAGGGAAGTCGTGATGACGGTCGCTGCAGACCTGCATGATCTCCGAACTCCGGCGGGGGAGCTGGATCCAGCGCTCGATCCTGACAGCTACACCGCCTCCCAAGCGCTCGCGCGGCACCTTAGGGGTGCGGGATCGGACGGGATTGCCTACTCCAGCATCCGGCATCCCAGTGGGGAATGCGTCGCGCTCTTCTACCCAGACTGCGCGTCGAACCCCCTACAGGGGCGGCACCTCGACTATCACTGGGATGGCGCGCGGGTTGACCTCGTGCGTGATGCCGGATCGGGGGCGGTTTTCCGTATCGTCGATTTGCCTGCGAATCCCGCTTGATCGTTGAAAATCGGTGTACACGGCCAAGTACTGTCTCATTGCCGAACTGAGTGCACGGTCGCTGGGACTAGGCGGATGACTGGTCATCTGCCCGACCAGCACGGATCAGTTGACGTAGTAGTAGTTGCGCTCAACCCCGGTGCGATAATCTCAGTGGCAGTGCGTCAGCAGAGCCACTGCCACGCGCAGGGCAGGCACTCTCGGCGTTCAAGTTTTCTTGACCTCAACTCATACAGATGGAAGCATTAGATTGAACGGCGGGGGAATTTTGTTCGATGTGGTCTGACAACGAAACGTTACGTGACCTAGTAAATTTCTCACATGTCGCCGAAATTGCTGCCGAGCGTATAGTCGGTGCCAAGGGAGAGCCCATTTCTCTTGGAATTTCCGGAGACTGGGGCGTCGGAAAATCCTCGATGATGAAGCTCCTGCGCACATCGCTCGAAGCGCGGGAAGGCGTCGACATACGCTTCGTTGAGTTTAACGCGTGGCTCTACCAGAGCTACGATGACGCCCGTGCCGCCCTCATGGAGACGATTACGGCAACGGTCGTCGAACAGGCGGTTGAGAAGAAGGAAACGCTATCCGCTGCGGCGCGCAAGCGGGCGGCTAGTCTGTTCGGTCGCGTGAAGAAGCTGCGTCTGCTCGGCATCGCCGGCTCCGCGCTCTTTGACTATGTGACCCAGGGACAGATCATGCCGTGGGTGGCAGGTGGAATGGCCACCATGGGTGGCCTGTTCGACGGCGACGTGACCGGCGACGACCTCAAGAAGGTGAAGGAGCTGGCCGTCGATGGCATGAAGAAGGGCGAGGAGTTCCTCGACGAGGAGAAGCCGGAGGAGAAGGCTGAGGCGGGGACGGCTGAGACGGAAACTCCCCGCAAGGCGATTCAGGCCTTCCGGGACGATCTCGAGGCTACGCTCGCCGAACTCAACATCACGCTTGTGGTCCTGATCGACGATCTGGACCGCTGCCTTCCCAAGACGGCGATCGCGACGCTTGAGGCGATGCGACTCTTCCTCTTCCTCAAGCACACCGCCTTCGTCATCGCTGCGGACGAGGGCATGATCCGTCAGGCCGTGCGGACACACTTCGACGACGTGGCGCTCAACGACGATCTGGTGACCAACTATTTCGACAAACTAATCCAGTTGCCCATCCGCGTACCTCCGCTTGGAACGCATGAGGTCCGCGCTTATCTCATGATGCTATTCATCGACAACGAGGCCTCGCTCGACGCCGGACAGAAGGAGGCTATCCGCCTCGCGGTCTGCCTACGCCTCGGCGAGACGTGGAAGGGCGGGCGCGTCGATAAGGCCTTCGTGTCCGGGCTTGTCCCTAACTGTCCTTCGGGCCTTCTCAACAGGCTGGCGCTCGCCGAGCGCATCGCGCCGATCCTCACCACTTCGCCGAACGTTCGGGGCAACCCCCGTCTGATCAAGCGCTTCCTAAACACGCTTTCCATGCGAACATCCATGGCGCGCATTCAGAAGGTCACTGTGGACGAAGAGGTGCTCGTCAAGCTGCTGCTCTTCGAACGCTGTGGCGATAAGGACGCCTATGCCGAGATGCTGCGCGCGGTGAACGAATCCGAGGACGGGTACGCGGAGTTCCTCGCAGACATGGAGGCGCGGAGCCGCGGCGACGAGACGAAGCCGCCTCTTGAGAAGCCGTGGAACGACGCCTTCCATGCCAACTGGCTCTCGCTCGATCCCGCCCTTGCGGGTCGTGACCTGCGTGGCGCCCTTTATGTGGGACGCGAGAGCCATCCCATCATCTCGCGCGCGGACGAGCTGTCGTCTGACGCGATCGAGGTGCTCGACATGCTGTTGCGCATGAACTCGTCCAGCTCGACCGTCGACGCCGAGGTCGCTCGCCTCACCAATCCAGAGATCGGCCGCATCACAGATAAGATACTGTCCAAGGCGAAACAGGAGACAGCCTGGGGAACGCCGACGATCCTGAATGCCATGCAGTCGCTGGCCGGCGCGTCACCTGTCGCGGAGGCTTCGGTGGTCGCCTTTCTCAGTGAGGTGCCATCAAACCAGATCAAGGCGGGCATCGTCCCGCGCCTGAGTCAGACGGATTGGGGCCGGCGTGTGCTGACAAGCTTCCTCGCCCGCGGAGACCTCACCACTCAAACGCGCAAAGCAATCGCAGCCGCCGGAAAGACGAACTGATGGGAACCTCAGCATCGAGTCGCGGCCCAGGATCGGGACCGGACGTTCCTATCGTCCCCCCTTGGGTCGACAATCCGCCGGCGACGCCCCGTCCGCAGCAACCTCCTCAGGTTTCTCCGGGGCCAGCCCCTTCGCCGGGTTCGCAGCCGACGTCTCCGGGGCAGCCGCAACCTCAGCCATCTCAACATCAGCCGCTACAGGTCCCCCTTCAGCTGCCTGCCATCCCTTCCACGCCCGGCCGATGGCGGGGCGTCCGGACCTCCCTTGGCAAATTCGCCGGCGGCGGTGCCGACCGCGCGCGGCACCTGCGTCGCGGTCTCAGCCACTATTCGCGTAGTGGAATGGGGGGTAGTCGCAACGCCGCCCGCAGGATGGGCGGATCGGCCAGCGCCGCCAGCTCCCTCCACGACGCGCTGACTTCGCTGGCGAGCGGCCAGCCGCTTCCACCGGAACTCGGAATTGACCCGCTGGCTCTGGCGGGGCTAACGCCGGCTGACATCGCAGACGTCCTGGTCGACGCGATAAAGCCGATCGATGGGACCCAGGACGCCGAGGCCACACGCGATTCGGCCGCCCGCGCGCTTTCTGACATCCTCACCCAGAATAACGATCTCACTAACCTGTCACCTGCCCAAGTGGACCAGGTGACAGCAGCCACGCTCGGCTACGACGTTGCTCATCGAATCGAGCTCGATGTCGGCAGGTCCATCATCGACAAGGCCCCGACCAAGGGCGAGGGCCTAGAACGCCTGCAGGAGATGAAGGACTATGTTCGTGAGGTCGTGGCTGCCCAGTATGCGGCGGAGCGCGCGGCCAACGGTGCCATCGGTCGTGCGGTGATCGACCGAATATCCCGCGACGCCATTCAGCAGGCGTTCGAAGTCTTTGAGGAGGAGGGTGGACTGTGACGAGGATCGCCTGTCTTCCCCAGGACCTGCCCGACATTCCGGGCACGGACACGCGGTTCGACATCTACGCCAACTCTCGGATCAGCGGTCGCGGCCGCGTCGGCGATCTCGTCCCACGTCGCCTAAGAAAGCTCGGCCTCGCCCCGTCCGGGCAGGCATGGGACTTCGCCTCGTTCGCGATGGCCGTCGTTGCGGCTGACGAGGCAGTCTCTCGCGCGCGAAGCCCCGACGGATGGACGCGTCAGATCGAGCTGACTGTAGCCGTCGCGGCGCCCGACTTTTGGAACACACAGGCTACCCGCCTCACGCAGGCCCTGCGCTTCCTGTCCGGAGACATCTGGGAGATCCTGTTCATCGGTGGCGGTGGCGCACCCACCCCGCGGACCGGAGCCCGTCCGCGTCCCGAGGATATGGTCTGCCTGCTCTCCGGCGGCATGGACAGCCTCATTGGTGCGATTGATGTGGTCGGCGCGGGCCTAAACCCGCTGCTGGTCAGTCAGATGGCGAAGGGCGACACCAAGGACCAGAAACTGTTCGCTCTTAACATTGCGCCCGGTAGCCGCCACCTGCAGCTTAACCATCATGCCCGGCCACCTTATGCGTCCGAACGGTCGCAGCGGGCCAGATCGATCGCCTTCCTCGGCTTCGGCGTCCTTGCTGCCAGCTGTCTTCAACGACACGCGGACGGCAGCGGCGTCGAACTGCGCGTTCCGGAGAACGGCTTCATCAGCCAGAATGTTCCGCTGACCCCGTTGCGCACCGGATCCCTTAGCACCCGCACAACGCATCCATTCTTTCTGCGCCTCATTCAGGAGACGCTCGAGGATGCCGGGCTGCGCATACGGATCAACAACCCCTACGAACATCAAACCAAAGGCGAGATGCTGCGGGGGTGCACCGACCAGGCCTTGCTTGCGCAACTGGTCGACCATTCGACGAGTTGCGGACGATATTCGCGCACTGGCTTTCAGCACTGCGGGCGCTGCGTACCATGCCAGGTCCGGCGCGGAGCATATCTCGCCTGGGGACGTCCGGACACCACACACGGGGGATACAAATACGGACCGCTGGGTCAAAATGATGTGCGCCACGCACGCTTCGACGATGTGCGATCCGTGGCGATCGCAATTGAGACCGTCCGCCTGCAGGGATTGGACGCGCTCATCGGTGGCTCGATGAATCGGCAGTTGCTTGGCAATCCCGCCCCCTATCGGCAGGTCGTGCAGAATGGCATTGCGGAACTCGCCGCCCTACACGCGAATCTGAGAATTCCTTGATCGACTTCCATTGCCATATCGACCTGTATCCCGACCCAGCCAAAATTCTAGAAGAGGTCGATTCGCGCAGGACCTATGTGCTGGCCGTCACGACGACGCCTAAGGCGTGGCGCGGAACGAGGAAGCTGGTCGGAGACCGAAGGCGGGTACGGGTGGCGCTCGGCCTGCATCCCGAGGTGGTAGCGCAGCGCCATGCTGAGGTCGCGCTTCTTTGTGGGCTTCTGCCCGAGGCGCGATACGTCGGTGAGATAGGCCTAGACGGCAGCCCCGCGCACCGGGATGCGATGGGGATCCAGCGCGAGGTCTTCGACCGGATCCTCGACGCCTGCTCAGACCAAGGCGGACGAATCATGACGATCCATTCGCGGAGCGCCGCTACCCTTGTACTCGACGCCCTGGAACGCCGTCCGCGGGCCGGGGTGCCGATACTGCATTGGTTTAGCGGCACCGCTCGCGAACTTGACCGTGCGATTGACATGGGGTGCTGGTTCTCCATCGGACCTGCGATGCTGAGGTCCCGCAAGGGGCGCGAGCTTGCGTCCTTGATGCCATTGGATCGCCTGCTCACTGAGACCGATGCGCCGTTCGCGCGGGACGGGGACCTGCCTTTGATGCCATGGCAGGCCTACGACTGTCTCACGGAGCTGGGCACATTGACCGGCATAGACTCTCGGGTGCTCGCCCGGCGCATCAGAGATAATCTAAAGAATCTGCCATCAGCGCTTCAATCTAGAAAGGCCGTGTGAGGGCCAAGCTTCCGTCAGTTGGGGAGCAACAATGCGGGAAATGAACAAGAGGCAGAATGAACTGATTAAATGGGTGGCAACTGTCCGGCGATATGCGGCCATTTATCGGATAAAGCTCTGCGCAGGGGGATGAGAATGCATATAGTGCGCACCAAGATTGATAACTTTCGTCTTCTTCGAGATGTAGAAGTTGGGTTTGAGCAACGTACAACGCTCATCGTCGGGCGGAACAACAGCGGTAAGACGTCGATTGCGGAGCTATTTCGACGGCTTCTTTCTGGCGATAGTATGGCTTTCCGGCTCGAGGACTTCTCGCTGGGGTGTCACGAAAGCTTTTGGCAGGCGTTGCAAGCCTACCGCGCCGACCCCCAAGGCGCACATATCCTACAGCAACTGCCGTCGATCCGGGTAGTTCTCGACATCGGATACGACACTGATGCGCCGGATCTCGGACCGCTCGGCAACTGCATCATCGACCTAAACGATGACTGTCATGAGGCTCGCCTGGAGTTTTGTTTCGGCCCAAAAGCGACGGCGGCCGAGGCATTCTTCGCCGACCATCTAGTGCCGCTTGACGACGCCGTAGACGATCGCTCCCGCTTCTTTCGGAACCTAAGCCAACGACTCCCGTCCGCATATACGGCGAGGCTCGAGGCCGTCGATCCTAACGACGCCACCAACCGCAAGTTGCTCGAGACCAAGTTGCTCACGACGCTGATCGGAGGTGGCTTCATCAACGCGCAGCGTGGTCTCGACGACGACACCATCCGCGAACGCGATGTCCTCGGAAAAGTTGTAGAAGTGCTGTTTCAGTCGGCTTTAACGGACGATACCAACCACGAGAGGAGGTCGACCGCAGAGCAACTTAAGGGCGTGGTGGAGGGCATTCAGGGCGACGTCCACAACCGCTTCAATTCTGGGCTGACCTCGCTGCTGCCCACGTTCGATTTGTTTGGATACCCTGGTCTTTCAGATCCTGGGCTCGTGACCGAGACGAACTTCGACGTGAACAAGCTCCTCAAAGACCACACAAGGGTTAGGTATCGGGGCGTCAACGGCATGACGTTGCCTGAGACCTACAACGGACTGGGGACGAGGAATCTCGTCTATATGCTCCTTCAGCTGCTGCGCTTCTTCCGGGAGTATCAAGCAAGTCCGACATCAGCGGGCGTCCACCTCATCTTCATAGAGGAGCCTGAGGCGCACCTCCATCCGCAGATGCAGGAGGTCTTCATTCGACAGCTCGAGCGTGTCGCGGCCGCGTTCGTCGCGCAGCTGAACGCCGATCGGCCATGGCCAGTCCAGTTCGTGGTGACAACACATTCCCCACACATGGCGAACGAGGCGCGGTTCGAGAGCCTGCGCTACTTCCTCTCCATTCCGGACGGCGAGGGAATGCGCCGTTCGGTCGTGAAGGACTTGCGTCAGGGCATGGCGGGCGCCGAGCCCGCGGTGCGCGAATTCCTTCACCAGTATCTCACGCTCTCACGCTGTGACCTATTCTTCGCCGACAAGGCGATCCTGATTGAGGGCACGTCGGAGCGGATCTTGCTTCCTTCCATGATCCGCAAGACTGATGAGGCGGCGGCCGGGCAGCCTCAGCTCAGCAGCCAATATCTGACCGTGATGGAGGTAGGTGGTGCATATGCGCATCGGTTCTACGACCTTCTCAACTTCCTTGAGTTGCGCACACTAATAATTACCGACATCGACTCCGTGGCTCCCAATGACAGTAACAAGCGTGTGGCGGTCCCCGTGGCGCAAGGAACATTCACAAGCAACGCGTGCATAAGGGAGTGGTTTTCGCCTGAAGTGTCCCCAGCGCAGCTTTTGGTGAAAACGGCGGACGAGAAGATCAGCGCCGGCAGGCGTCTTGCCTATCAAATCCCTGAGGACGATGACGGACCCTCCGCCCGCAGTTTTGAGGACGCGTTCATCCTCGCCAACCCGGAGCTGTTCGAACTTGGCGAGGGGGATCGGGCCAATCTCGCTTATGAGCATGCGGCCGAACAGAAGAAGTCTAGCTTCGCCTTGGAGCACGCGATCGAGACCACGGATTGGAGGACGCCCAGATACATCGCCGAAGGTCTACGGTGGCTCGCTGAAGGAAATCCCGCTCCGGTTCTACCGCCCGAAGCCGTGGCGGAGGAGTTGGTCGCTGATGTGATCGGGGTAGAAGTGGCCGACGGAGGAAAGACCGCCCATGGCTGATGGAGAGAGCCCAGCCGACGCCGCTGGCCGCGCTGCGTTGGAGCGCGTCTTCACTTGCTTCGACGATGGTCGCAGCTTCCGTCTCGAGGCCGGCGCCGGTGCGGGCAAGACCTACTCGCTGGAGAAGGCACTCCGTAGGCTTCTGGCCCTGCGCGGGACCGAACTCCTGCGCAATCGGCAGCAGATCGGTTGCATCACTTTCACAAACGTCGCGAAGGACGAGATCGCATCCCGCGTCCAAGCGCATCCGGCGGTCCGGCCAGAAACGATCCACGGCTTCTGCTGGTCCCTGCTGCAGGACTTCCAGCCAGAGATCCGTGCACTGGTGCCGACGCTCGGGGGATGGGCCGATAGGCTCGCCGAGGCGGATGTCGCCGATATCGGTGTCCGTACCATACAATATGAACTCGGCTATCCTCGAGTGACCGAAACGGAAGTGTCGCTGCGGCACGAGGACGTGCTCACGCTTATGACCACGCTTCTCGCACGGCCCAAGTTCCGTGCAGTGATGACCGCGCGCTATCCGATTCTGCTGATCGATGAGTATCAGGACACCGATGCCGGATTCGTAGACGCCTTAAAGCAGTACTTCCTCGACACAGGCACCGGCCCCGTCGTGGGCCTCTTTGGCGATCACTGGCAGAAGATCTACGGCGAGGGATGCGGGGCGGTTGACCACGTTGCGCTTGAGGTCATAGACAAGAATGCCAATTTCCGGTCGGCGGCGCCTATCGTCTCGATGCTCAACCGCATGAGGCCTGCGCTTCCGCAGATACCCTGCGACGCCGACGTGCCCGGCGAGGCGCGGGTCTTCCATACCAATGCTTGGCCGGGGCAACGCCGCACAGGCCAAGGGGGAGGGCACTGGACCGGCGATACGAGCGCCGAGGCCGCCCGCGCCTACTTCGACCATCTTAAGGCCAGACTCATCGGTGAGGGCTGGGATTTCTCAGTCGAGCGGACGAAGATCCTGATGCTCAGCCACAGCGTCCTCGCACGGGAGCAAGGCTATCCGACGATCCAGCAAATCTACGGCCAGTTTAACGACGCGTGGCTGAAGAAGGAGGATCCGCACATCAAGTTCCTCGCGGATCATGTCGAACCCGCGTGCGCGGCATTCCAAGTGCAGCACTACGGCGAGATGTTTAGATGTCTCGACACCGGTCGACCCAACATCCGCCGTCATCAGGACAAGGTGGCTTGGTCGCAGTCCTTCGAGAAGCTCATCGAGCTCAGGCAGACGGGGACGATTGGGCAGGTAATTGATTTCCTGAGGGCGCAGACGCCCTTGCGCGTTCCCGAGGCTGTCCTCGATCGCGAGGGTCGGCTTGCCGCCGTGGGGGCAAATCCGGTTGAAGGCGAGCCGCGCCGAGTGGCCCAGTTGCGGAAGCTCCGCGATGTGCCCTATGCGGAGCTCATCGCAGTGGACGCCTTCATCGACGGCCACACACCGTTTGCGACGAAGCATGGCGTCAAGGGTGCCGAGTTCGAGAACGTCCTCGTCATCGTCGGCCGCGGCTGGAATAAGTATAACTTCGCCCAGATGCTGGAATGGATGGATCCTGGGCCTCCCGATGGCAAGGCCGCCTTCTTTGAGAGCAACCGCAATCTGTTTTACGTGGCATGTTCGCGTCCGAAGAGGAGGTTGGCTCTCCTTTTCACGCAGGTGTTGAGCGAGGTAGCCCTCGCGAAGGTGAGTGAACTTTTTGGTGAGGAGAACGTGACTGCCTTGCCGGCAGACCCGAGCGCGGCCTGAGGGATTTCATTCGGCCACCGGTCGCCCAATCGCGCTCGATCCGATCGCGACCTTTGTAAGTGGTGGTGAGTGCCCGGTATCGCTGCCCAAAGCCTCCCGTACCACTTCTGGCTGGCGTTGCTCATATCCGGTTATCGGTGTGGTCAGGTCTGGAACGTCCGGTTCTGACAAAAACAGCTGTTTGCAGGCACTCTATGGAATGATCGGAGTCCCAACCATCGCCACTCGTCATTGTCCGTGCCTACCGAGAGATCCTATGAGAACGCATTAGAGGGGAGTGGGCTTTGCCGTGATTGAGCCAACTGGGCGTCGATAGTCGATGTGCCGGGCTCACATCAGGAGCGTGTCCCATGATCAAATCTATTCCACTGAACAAGCTCGTTCAGTCGCCCCGTAATGTTCGACGTCACGGTGATCCGGCAGCAGATGCCGAGCTTAAGGCCAGCATTGCTGCGCATGGTCTGCTGCAAAACCTCATCGTCCGGTCTGCCGCCAAGGGCAAATTCGAGGTCGAAGCCGGCGAGCGCCGCCGCCGCGCGATGCTTGCGCTCGCGGACGACAAGATCCTCGCGCGTGATCACGAAGTCACGTGCCTCGTGCTCGAGGACAGCGCTGAAGCGGCCGTCGAGACAAGTCTCGCGGAGAACTTCCATCGCCTCGCCATGAACCCCGCCGATGAAGCCCAGGCTTTTGCGGCGCTCGTGGCAGGCGGTGCGACTGTCGAAGATGTTGCACGCCGCTTCGGCCTGACCGTCCGCTTCGTCGATGGCCGGCTGCGTCTTGCGACGCTTGCGCCCGTCGTGTTTGAGGCGCTCGCGTCCGGCGAGATCACCCTCGACATTGCCAAAGCGTTCGGTGCAACTTCGGACCAGGACATCCAGACCCGCGTCTTCGAGCAGGCGTCCTCGGCCTACTATGCCCCCAATCCCGACAGCATCCGGCGCATGGTCCTCTCCGGGACTGTCCGAGGCAGCGATCCGCGAGCACGGCTTATCGGCCGCGATGCCTACGTCGCTGCCGGCGGCCGGATCGAGCGCGAACTGTTCGATGACGACGACAGCGAATCCTGGGTCGATGTTGCGCTGCTCGAAAGCCTTGCCGCCGCGAAGATGGAAGAGCAGGCCAAAGCTCTCGCCGCCGAGCAGGGTCTTGCCTGGGTCAAGCCGACGCTCGATCCCTATGCCAGCCACGATCTGGTCGAAGGGCTGGTCCGGCTTCCTGCCGAACCGGCGCCATTGACCGACGCAGAATTGGCGAGGCTCGACGAACTCGATGCCTCCTATGACGAGCATGCGGCGATCCTCGAGGATGAGGACAGTGCCGAGGAGGCTGTGGCAGCCGCCGAAGCGGCGATCCAGGGGATAGAACGTGAGTGTCAGGAAATCCGTGCCCGACCGCCGGTTATCGCGCCCGAGCTCAAGGCCGAGGCAGGAATGGTGCTGGTGCTCTCCCGCGATGGCACGCCGGTTCTCCAGCCGGTGTTCTACGGCGAGCGTCAGGCTGAACCCGTCGAAGCCGACGACGGGATCGAAGTCGTTGCAGGCGAAGAAGGTTCGGACAGGCGCCGGACCACCTTGTCGAAACGTCTGGTCGACGAACTCGCGATGCAGCGCCGCGATGTTCTGGCACTTCACGTTGCATCCGATCCCGGGCTGGCGCTTGACATCATGGTCTTCACCCTCGCCGATGCCGATACCCACGACTGGCGCTCGCGCCCTTCGACCACGCTGCGCGCGCCTGTTCCAGCAGGCCCGATCATCGGCTTCGAAGCCAAGGATGCGCCGGCGAGCAGCGCGCTTGCTGAGCTCAGGTCTGGTCTCGACGAAAGCTGGCGCGCCGGGCCTGATGCAACGTCCCGCTTCGATCTGTTTCGGGCGCTGCCCGATGAAAGCCGAGCCGCATGGCTTGGCTTTGTCGTTGCCCGGTCGCTCGAGGCAAGCCTAAACATGACGGGTGAGCGCCAACTGCCGTTCCAGGATCACCTTGGTAGCCTGATCGGCATCGACATGGCGCAGTGGTGGCGCCCGACAGCCGCCAACTACTTTGACCGGGTGTCGAAGCAGGTGATCCTCGATGCGCTGACCGATGTCGGCGGTCTCGAACTCTCTTCGCGCTTTGCCTCGGTCAAGAAGGGTGACCTCGCGATGAGCGCCGAGCGCGTCTTCGCCGGCACCTACATCACCGAGGTCGAGGTCCGCGAAAAGGCCTTGGCCTGGGTCCCCGAGGTCATGCGGTTTGCCTCCGCTGCCCCGGAGGCTGACGAAGCCGAGATCGACGCAAGCGACGCTGCGCCTGGTGTCGAAGGCGAAATTCATACCCCCCGCGAGCTGGCCGCCTGACCTCCTCCTGACAGGCAAGGCCACTCGCACCTAGAGAAGCGGTCCTTCGGCTCACGCCGGAGGGCCGCTTCCTTTTTGGGAGCAGAGCAGAGGGGGCTCGGGACCCTGTGGCACTGACCGGCGAACCCGTCGCCGATTGTCCAGATGCCTCAATCAGGAGAACCATGATGGCCTATCGCAAGGAGCAGGGCGGCGGCTTGTCGCCCGCCGCCCGTATCACCCAGGAGATCATCGCCCGTCTGGAAGCTGGCACAAAGCCGTGGATCAAGCCGTGGCGCGGTGTCCCGGTCTCCCGGCCCTTGCGGGCCTGCGGGATCCCGTACCGCGGCATGAACGTGTTCTGGCTCTGGATGGTCGCCGACATGTGCGGCTACGCCTCGCCATTCTGGATGACCTACAACCAGGCAAAATCGCTCGGAGCCCAGGTTCGCAAGGGCGAGAAGTCGACCATCGCGATCTTCTACAAGAGCTACACCAAAGAGGTGGAAGCGCCCGATACCGGCGAAAGGACTGATGAGGCCCGCCGGGTGCTGAAAGCCTATCCGGTGTTCAACGCCGATCAGGTGGAAGGTCTGCCCGAGCGCTTCCATCCGGCGGTTACACTGGAATTGGTCGAGCCTGAAGGGCGCGAGGCCGAACTCGACGCCTTCTTCGCCGCCATCCCCGTCAACCTGCGCCACCAAGGCTGCGAAGCTTATTATGAACCGACTGCGGATCGCGTCACGATGCCGCCGGCCAGCCTGTTCAACGGTTTCGATCACTACTACGCCACGCTCGCCCACGAACTGTCGCACTGGACCGGCCATACCAGCCGCTTGGGACGGGATCTCAAGAACCGTTTCGGAACGGCAGCTTATGCCGCCGAGGAACTTGTCGCCGAACTTTCGAGCGCCATGCTCGGCGCCGAGCTGGGGCTGCCTGTCACGCACCTCGACAGCCACGCAAGCTATATCGAGCATTGGCTCAAGCTTCTGAAAGACGATGACCGCGCCATCCTGACTGCTGCAGCCAAGGCCGAAGAAGCCGCGAGCCTGCTGCTGAAGCTCGGCGGGAGGGCCATGCCTGAACAGTTTGACGACGCGTCCGTCGACGCGCTTGCAGCCTGAGGGAGGCTGCTATGGGCCGGTCGGTCAGCTATCCCAGCAGAGCAATTATCGCCTTCACCGTGCTCGACGTCGAAGCCGAGGACGACTGGGAATTCGAGTATGAATGGCTGCGTGACGATCTGTGCGAGCGGGCCGGCCGAGCCTTCCCGTCGCTGATCCCGCATGACGGCTGGCGCGGCCGGGAGGACCGGATCCTCATGCGCAATGCCTATGCGGATTTTGGCGTATCGGTCTACGGCGGGCTGGTGGCCGTCTGGATCGTCGAACGCGATGACGGCGCCTATTGGGACGCCGATTGGCGCACGGCCCGCTCACCGCGGGCACAGCGCTGGCTGTCGCAGATCGCATCCCGTTTCGATGCCATGTTCGGCGAATATGACTGTCTCGGGCATATGTCGAACGGAGAGGGTGTCTACGCCAAGCGAGCGGCTTGAGCCGAGCCGGGGCGGTGCATGGATGAGGCATAGGGCGCACCCCTGCCAATGGATCTGTTCCGACCGCCCATGGCCTGGTGCCATGCGAGAGAGGCCCTGGGCCAGCCGCCAGTCTTGCGCAACCCGGCTTGGTCGGGCCCGTGTGGGCCTTGGCCCTTAGGGCTCAAGGCCTGCCCGCGCCAGCCCGCCAAGCCGGGTTTCCCCTCACGGGTGCGCAACCCTGCCTGAATGCTGGCCCTGACGGGCTCTCGCTGGCGCAGCCATGAACGGGTGCGTCGGCCTCACGCCAGTCAGGAGGACACCCCATGCACACGTCATTCGCCGATCAACTCGCCGGGCTCGATCTCGCCGGCTTCTCGATTGGACCCGCTCCCGTATCGACCAGCGATTTCCCGGTCCGGGAGGCTGTTGTCCAAACCCTCGAAGCAGTCTGGTCCGATCTTTTCGCCATGGTGTCCGGGACCGCTCTTGAAGCCGACGCCGAGGATCTTGGCTGGGCCTTCGTCAACATCTTTCACCGCTCGGCGGAACGCAAATCGACGGCCCTTGACCGGGCGACCGACGAGGTCCGCGCGCTGATTGCTACGGCCGATGGATCCGAGGTTCACACCCATGACCTTGAGACCCAGGTCGAGCGGGCGCAGTGCGCCGAAAGTGCGATGCTGGCGCTTGAAGAGATGCGCGAGGTCGCAGCAGCCCTGTACCTCAACGAGTTCGGGTCATCGTGGAAGCCGGTCTCCAGTTCGCGCTTCAATCACAGCGCCATGATGACTTCTGCGCTCGTCGAAGGTCGCGATTTCCTGCGCGCCCGTGCCGAGGCCAAACGCCGTGCAGCCGTGCCCGAAGGAACCCCGGTCGTCTTCGCTGGCGGGCGCACCCGTCATGCGACCGAAGACGATGCACTGACCTTCGGCAACAACGTCTGGGCCACCCTCGACAAGGTCCGCGACCGCGTGCCCGACATGGTGCTCATCCATGGCGGCGACACCAAGGGCGTCGACCGCCTGGCATCGAGCTGGGCTGAACGTCGAGGCATCCCTCAGGTCACGTTCTCGCTCGACATGCGGCTGGGCGCCCGGGCTGGCTTCAAGCGCAACGAGCGGATGCTCTCGCTTGAGCCGCGTTACGTCATCGCCTTTCCAGGCAATGGCGTGCTCGAACGTCTGGTCATCGAAGCCAAGGCCCGGCGGATCACCGTGGTCGATCGGCGCGGGCCCCTCGGTACCAATCCGAAGAACTCTTCGGTCAGGACCGACTAAGGCCCTGTCGGTCTTCGCGCCAGCGCCGGATCGGCGCTGGCGTCGTCCTTCAGAGGAAAGGCGCGCGCCTGTCAGTTTGAGCCAGCGGAGGTCGTTGGCTCCTTTCTACAGGAGGCAGTTCATGATCGATATCGAGGCTGTGATGGCCGATTTTGCCGTTCGCCAGGCCGAGCGGCAGACCCAGGTGGTCGAAGAGATTCAGCAGCTCAAGGTCGCCATTCTTCCGCGCTTGCAGGAAGCCGGCATCGCCCGTGTCGAGATCCGCTTTGACGGCTGCGGCGACAGCGGTGTCGTTGAAGAATGTGTATGCCTCGATACAGCCGGCGCGGGGATCCCGTGCCCGGAAGTCTCCCTCATGGAAGGCGAAGCAGACAGCGTTGATCGTACTGGTTCCGCAGAGCCGCAATCACTCGGGCAGGCACTCGAACAGCTGACCTACCTGGCGCTCGAACGTCACCATCCTGGCTGGGAGATCAACGACGGTGCCTGCGGCGAACTGGTGATTGATGTGGCTGAGGCGACGTTCGTGCTGGCTTGCAGTCTGCGCTTCACCGCGACCGATGATCACTCGACCGAGCTCTAGGAGACCAGGCATGGCCCACTGCTACTACCACGCCCTCTCGTCGGTCCGGAAATGGGGCGGCGCGGTCGAGGACTATCTCCCGTTACACCAGTGGTTCGACCAGTCCAAGGCAATCCTGGCAGACCCACGGCACCGCGCGCTGCGGCACCATGCCGAGGGGATATTCATGCTGGAGGCGATCTTCGGCGAGACCCTCATCAATGCCGATGGCCGGGTCGTTCCGGTGCGTCTGGTCGGCGAACAGCACGTGCGCGAAGACTTGGGCTCGATCCCCTCATTTGCCGATTGGGCGCGCTTGATCACGCCGCAGGCCTGGATGCTTCGCGGCAACCCTCTGGACGGCGCTGAAGGGGTGACGATCGATATGCCTGGCCGCGGTGAAGCAGTTGCGCCCAGGAGCGTGCCACCTGCTCAAGCGGTCGGTACCGTGATCTAAGAGGGGGTTCTCCGGTGGAGGGGCGGGGTGGATGATCCTGCCAAGACCGGAGGGAAACGAGACAGGGCAGACCTGTTCAAGGCATCCAGCTCCACCCGGCTTCGATGCAAACCTGTCCCTGAAACACCCCCCGTCGAGACGCGCAACCCGGATCAGGTCCGGCCGAGTTGCCGGGCACGATTTTGCGCATCGCTGGTGCCGAAAACCGGTTCCCACTTTTCGGCGCAATGCTGCGTGCCCGGCTGCCCGCACCACCCGAACCAGTTCCGGGTTCCCCTTCGGTGCGCTTCGCCGCGGGGCGCTTCTGCTCGGGTTTGCAGCCGGGATGGACCCGGAATGCTCGATCAGGAGAAAGCCCATGACCAATCTCGTTATCCTCGTTGGCCGCATCGCTCGCGACCCCGAAACCCGCACCACCCAGGGTGGAACCAGCATCACCTCGATCTCGGTCGTCACCGACCGTCCCGCCCGCAAGGATGGCAAGACCTACAAGGACGAAAACGGCTACACCGCCAAGGACAGCGAATTCCACCGGATCACCTGCTTCAACGGCCTGGGCCAGAATGTCGCCAAGTACTGCACCAAGGGCCAGCTCGTGACGGTCGAAGGGCGCATCCACTACACCCAGTGGGAAGATCAGAGCGGCGCCAAGCGCTACGGCTGCGAGATCATCGCTGACAAGGTCGACTTCCTGACCAAGGGCCGTTCGGGTAGCAACGAGGGCGCTCCCGACATCGACGAGGACTGAATGTCCTCACCTCACGACAAGGCCCCGGTGGCAGTCGCCATCGGGGCCTTTTCTTTTGTACGCCTGCGATGCGGCGGCGCGGGGCATCGAACCCCTTGCCGCCGCCGGGTTGGGCTTACGCGGGAGCAATTCGCTTCAGCGTTTCCTCGATCCCGAGCGCCATCGATGCGCGAACGATCTGGCGTAACTGTGCCGGTTCGATCATCTCCGCGCCGCACTCGATCAGCAGCCTGCCGAGTTCGGTCGCTGCTTCTTCGCGGAGACGTGCCTCCTCGTTCTCAAGTTGGGCACGCTGTTCACGCAGCTTCTTCAAGGCATCTCGTGCAGTGGGTTTGGACCTGGCCATAGTGCTTCCTTCTCGCTGGCCGTTGGTCCCCTCCGCTGACGATCTTGGCACTACGGGGTCATGTAGGAAAATGGTTTGTGGGGCAGGCGTCGCGCTTCTGCGCAGGCGTGGGAGAGGTCTCTCTCGCAGAAAGACCAAGTGTGATGCGGGTTTTGGGGCTGCGTCAAGGACGACGGGGCCCCACCATTTTTACCGGGCAAGCCCGGCAAAAATCGTTGCCCCCATCGCCGCTTCGCGGCCGCTATTGCGGTCCCTGACCCAGCCCGTCACCCACATCCTTCGCAGCTCCTGATGCGACGCATCGAACATCAGGAGGAAAGATCATGTACGCTTCACTGAACATTGCCGCTGCTGGTCCCGCCGCCGATCAGGCAGCCTTCGTTGCTGCGCTGGATCAGGCCCATGCCCGGTCCTTTCACAGCTACTACACGCAGTACGTCCTGACCGATGACGAGGCAGGCTATATCGCGGTCGATGAAGGCGACTACGGTGCCTTGCCCAAGGCCATGCTGGACCGGGTTATTGACACCGTGCCGGGCCGTCTCAGCGAGGAATTCTGACCCGCCGGTTTGGGAGGAAGTCCATCAGGGCTTCCTCCTTTCTTTTTGCTCGCAGACCGTTGCGGCAGATCCCAGCCGGTCCGGGAAGGCGCGGCGCCAGCGTCACTCGGCGATATCGGGACGGTCGAGATCGGTAAGCCGCTCCGGCATATCCAGGACCTTCAATGCCGCGGCCTCGATTGCCTCTGCCTGCGTCGGGAAAGCCTCGGAAGAACTGATCGACACCCCGTTCGGGTAAGTGACTGTCGCTTGGAAGCCGTTGCCCTTCGGTGTCGCGCTCAATGTAACCTGGCCCATGCGGCGCTTCCTTTCCGCCCTCATTTATACCGGCATCATAGGCGCCGATCCTGCCGATGCCTATCAGGATCCTGGCGACGGCAGCCTGTTAAGCGCCGCCGCTTCTCGGGGTCACAAACCGCATCATCCGTTACAGGCTCAATAGCTGGTTCCTGTCCTCGCAGCAGGGGACTTAGGAGCACACCCTACGCGACGGGTCGCAGGAAAGGTGGGCAGAAAAAATATGCAATCACAAAGGAATAGAGCGAATTTTGTGAAATGGCAGCTTCTCCGTCAAAAGTGACGGGGGCCAGCGGAGTTACGTGGATTTGACCAAGGCGAGGCCGAGAATGGCGGAATTCCACAGGTCCATATGTTCTTGACATGTTCTTGAATCTGACTTAGCTTCGATCCTGCCTTTCGCAGTGTGAATCGGGCTCCTGACCACAAGGAGTCCGTGCATGACACGGCCAATCTGTCTCCAGGTTTACATCTCCAGCGAGCTTAGCTTGGCTATCCGCAAGGCTGCCAAGGCCAAGGGGATCAGCATGAGCGAGTGGGTTCGCGCCTTGCTCGCCAATGCCTGCACCGAGGACGAGCTTGCCTCGCGGCTCGACGCTTCCATTGAGCGCATTTCCCGCCGCTCGGTGTTCCTTATGGTCGGGGTTGATGCGCTGTTGGCAGGGCACCCCGACCACGCGCTGCGCGGTCGGGCGCACCAGGCTTACGTGCGCAAATGCAAGGAACTCGGTCTTTCCACAGCCGCTGGCGAGGGAGGCTCCGATGAAGCGTAATCTCGTCAACTTCACGCGTGGCAGTCAGCTGCTCGGACACTTCAGCTTCATGTTCGCGGCGGGTCTTAAGGGCCCATTGATTGTCGCCGCGCTCGTGATCTCATGGACCTCATGGTGGACCATTTCGGCAGGCCTCACCGATCACGAAGTCTATCTCGTCTGGATGCGGATCTACGCTGCCATCTACGGCTTCATGGAGTTCGATCCCGCCAAACAGGTCACCCTGGAAACCGCCTTTGGCGCGACCATCCAGTTTCCGATTGCCCAGCTCGGCCACTACCCCCCGGTGGTCCATGCGTGGGAGAAGCTCATGGCGCTTCTGACCGGTGCCTTGTGGCGGTCCGGATTCCTGCTGGTCCCCGCATTTGCCGTCTTCTACTGGTTCGCCGAGCGGTTCGGTGGCCGCTCCAAAGAACGCAAACACGAGCGCGGCGCGATGCTGGTTACGCTCCCTGAACTCGTCGATGAATTGACCGCGCACAACCGGCGAGAGCGCACCCGTGAGCTCGATACTGCACTGGGCTGGAAATGGCGCCTCAGTCTGCCGCGAGAGATCGCCCGGGTCTTTCCCTATCGGCCATCGCATATCGCCACGGTCACCTATCCCTGGCGGCTCGAACAAAGCCACGCAATGCTCATTGGCACCACCGGTATGGGCAAGACCGTGGCGATCTCCGACATGATTGCGGAAGCCAGAGCCAAGGGCCAGCGCTGCGTGGTCTTCGATCTGACCGGGACCTTTATCGAGCACTTCCATGCTGCCCATTGCGACATCATTCTGAACCCGCTCGATGCGCGCTGCCCCCAGTGGAGCCTCTTCGATGAATGCCGTTCCGAAGGTGAGTTCTGGGCCGCTGCGGACGCCCTCGTACCTTACGACGGGGGCGGTGAAGCCCAGTTCTGGGTGATCGCTGCCCGGGCCCTGTTCGTCGAATTCTGCCTCAAACTCGTTGCCGAGGGCAGGGCAACCAACGACGCCCTGGCCCGTGAGTTGATGACCGCAGACCTGTCGCGCGTTCATGCCATGATGCGCGGTACGATCGCCGATCCGCTGACTGCGCCCGAAGCTGCCCGCATGGCGGAATCGATCCGGGCCGTTTTCAACGTTAACGCCAAGGCGCTCAAGCTGCTCCCGGCTGCCGGTCCTCGTTTCTCGGTACGCCAGTGGATCGAGGACGGGGCCGACAGCGCGAGAAGCGAAGGCTCGATCCTGTTCATTTCGGCCCGCTATGTCGACATGAGCGTCTGCGCGCAGTTGCTCACGCTCTGGCTCGACACGGCCATGAACACGCTGATGACGATGCCCCGTACCCGCGATCTCAAGTGCTGGTTCTTCGTCGATGAGCTCGGCGCATTGCACCGCCTGCCAGCCCTCGAGAAAGGCTTGCAGACGGCGCGCAATTTCGGCGGCGCGATTGTTCTTGGCCTGCACGCCTATGCCAAGCTCAAGGAGGTCTACGGCGAGAACATGGCGATGACGCTGGCATCGCTCGCCCGAACGAAACTGATCCTTGGAACCGCCGACCGCGAGACCGCCACCTGGTGCTCCGACTTCATCGGCCATCTCCAGGTCAGGGACATGGAAGAGGGCTACACCTATGGCTACAACAATGCCCGCGATGCGGTCAGCCTCACCCCGCGCAAGCACATCGAGCCGCTCTTGCTGCCCGACCAGCTGATGAACCTGCCGCGCCTGTCGGGGTACATCAAGTTCCCTGATGGCTTTCCCGCCGCACCGGTCAAGCTGAAGCCCGTCGACCGACCCAAGCGGGCGGAAACCTTCATCGCCAGGGTCAAGGACAGCCCGAAGGCAAGGGTCACGGAGATCCATCCGGCGGCGGAGCAGGCCGAGCAGAAGGCAGCGCCGATAGGCGGCGAGCGTCCCTCGTCGAACGACGACGGCGCCGGCAAACCGGTCGTCCCAAAGCAGGGAGAGCTGGCCCTGGATCAGGGTGCGCGAGCCGCGCCGAAACAGGAGCCAGACGCGCCAGCCAAGGATCTTGGACGAGCAGTGGAACACCCACCTGGCAAGACGTCGAAGGAGCGGGAACCGGCAGCTCGCTCAGGGCAAGACAAGGCGGGCAAGGCCAGGAAGGAGCAGTCGAATACCAGAACCGATGCGCGTGCGCGAAAAGCTGGACCTTCCGCCCGCCCACTTCTCCCGACAGGCGAAGCCGCTGCAGTCCCGGATCAGTCGGCTTCTCCCAAGGGCACGCCCCAGGCCAGCACGCCCGGAACCGAAGGGCTGCAACAGGGCAAGCCGGATAACCCGAAGAGCCAAAGCTCCAGCGATGCCGCCGCGCGCAAGCTGATGATCGAGGATGGTCTGCGGGAGCACGAGCCCCCGCCGATCACTGGTCCCGATCTTGGCGATATGGAGATGTGAGCATGTCGCTGACTGCCTCGGGATGGCGGACCGATCGATGCTATCGGTAGCCAATGTCCGCACCGCCGGCGGCGCGGCCAACTACTTCGCTGCCGACAATTACTACACGCGGGCTGATGCCGATCGCTCAGGTGAATGGATGGGGAAGGGCGCTGCCGCGCTCGGGCTTACTGGTACCGTCGTCGCACGGCAATTCGAGGCGGTCCTTAAGGGACTGCTGCCCGATGGTAGCCGCGTGGGCAGTGACAACCGGGCGCACCGGGCGGGGACCGATCTCACCTTTTCGATGCCGAAGAGCTGGTCGGTCCTCGCTCTGGTGGGCGACGATAAGCGCATCCTCGATGCCTACGCTGCGGCTGTCCGGGAAACCCTGCGGTGGGCCGAGAAGAACCTTGCCGAGACCCGGATGGAGGTTCGCGGAAAGGAGCGTGCCGTCCAGACCGGCAACCTTGCGATCGCGCTCTTCCAGCACGACACCAACCGCAACCAGGAGCCCAACGCCCACTTCCATGCCGTCATTGCCAATGTGACGAGAGGGGCCGACGGCAAATGGCGGGCGCTGCGCAATGACACGCTCTGGCAGCACAATACTTTGCTCAATGCCATGACGATGGCGCGATTTCGTCTGAGCGTCGAAAAGCTCGGATACGAGGTCGGTGAGTTCGGCAAGCACGGCAATTTCGAGGCCGTCGGGGTGCCCAAGGCGGTTCGTGATGCCTTCAGTTCCCGGCGAGCGGAAATCCTGGATGCGGCCGCCCAGATGAACTTTTCAGGGCCAGGCGTGCTCGATGCTGCAACCTTGATGACCCGGGCCGACAAGGGGCGGATCGAAGATCGCGATGCGCTGACGCAGCAGTGGCAGGAAGCGTCCGCGAGGCTGGGCTTTGATCCCGCCACGGTGATTGCCAGAGCCAATGCTCGCAGTGCGCAGGATCTTGGCAATGTGACCGGCTTGAGGCCAACGATGCGCGCGCTTGTCCGCAATGTTCAGGACCTTGCAACCTCCTTTGCCGAACGGCTCGGCCTGCGCGAAGGTGACCCACTGATACCTGCCCGACTGAGCAATCGCAGTGTCGAGCAGGTCGCCGCAATTCATGCAGTCGCCTCGGCTGTGCGGCATCTGGGCGAGCGGGAGGCGGCGTTCACCCGGCCCGAGATCTACCGTGCGGCGCTTGGCTTTTCGCTCCCGACCTCGCTCGCTGACATCGAGCACCGCGTCGACCAGCTTCTCCGCCAAGGGTATCTGGAGAAGGGCAGGGGCGCCGACCGGGAACTGCTGACGACACGCGATGCCATCAGTCTCGAACAACGCATCATCGCCGGGGTTGAAGACGGGCGCGGCGCTGCACCGGCGATTGTTTCTCCCGACATTGCCGGGTCCCGGCTGCAGGCCCTGTCCCAGATCAAATACGGGCTGACCTTGAACGCTGGACAGGAAGGGGCAGGGCGTTTGCTGCTTGGCTCGAACAACCGGATCGTCGCGATCCAGGGCGTCGCGGGCGCAGGCAAGAGCACGGTCCTCAAACCTGTCGCCGATATCCTGCGCGAGAAGGGTAGGGGCGTGCTCGGGCTCGCGGTGCAGAACACGCTGGTCCAGATGCTCGAGCGCGACACGGGTATTGCCTCGATGACAGTGTCGCGGTTCCTCGCCCGGCACCGCGATCTCCTTGAAGGGGCCGACTCGGACCGTCTCGCCGAGGCGCGGGCCGACATGCGCGGCACCGTCGTGCTGCTCGACGAGGCATCGATGGTTGGCAATGCCGACAAGGAAAAGCTGGTGCGCCTCGCCAACCTGCTCGAACTCGGCCGCTTTGCGAGCATCGGGGACCGCAAGCAGCTCGGTGCAGTCGATGCTGGAAAGCCGTTCGATGTGATGCAGCAGGCCGGCATTGAGACTGCGGTGATGGGCACCAATCTTCGCGCACGCAGCGAAGGACTGCGTGAAGCCCAACTGGCAGCGCAAGAAGGGCGCATCGAAGACGCCATGCGCCATTTGGCACCCCAGGTGATCGAGGCGGGGAATGATGCTGCTGTCAAAGCTGCCGCAGCCTGGCTGTCCCTGTCGACAGCCGAGCGCGAGGCAACCGCTATCTATGCCTCAGGCCGAAACCTGCGCAGCGCCGTGAACGATGCTGTGCAGACCGGCCTTAAAGCGAGCGGCGAGCTTGGTCCTGAAACCATGCGGCTTCAGACCCTGTCCCGCGTCAATGTGACCCGCGAGGAGCTGCGCTATGCGAGCACCTATGCGCCCGGCATGGTGGTCGATGTCGCGCGGCGTCAGCGCAGCCAAGGCCTTGCAGCAGGCGAATACCGTGTGTTCGGAACCGATGTGGCACGCGAGCGGGTCACGCTGGAGAACGCGCGTGGCCGCCAGTTCGAGTTTCGTCCCGGTCAGATCAGGCCGCAAGGTGAGCAGAATCCGCTGTGCCTGTTCGAAGTTCGCGCCCTCGACATTTACACCGGAGACAAGGTCCGGTGGACCGAGACCGATCACCAGCGGGGCCTCCTCAATGCCGACCAGGCCCGGATTGTCGCAGTCGACAAAGGGGCTGTCGTGGTGAAGACATCCTTGGGCGCAGAGCACAGGCTCGAGCAGGGCGACCCGATGCTGCGACGTCTCGATCTTGCCTATGCGCTCAATGCCCATATGGCGCAGGGGTTGACCTCCGATCGCGGCATTGCTGTCATGGACAGCCGCGAGCGCAATCTGGCCAATCAGCAGACGTTCCTGGTGACAGTCACGCGGCTGCGTGATGGCCTAACCTTATATGTCGACAATGCTGGCAAGCTTGAAACTGCGGTCGAACGCAACCCCGGCATGAAGCGCTCGGCGCTGGAAACGGTCGATCTCCTCCGCGATGCGGCAGCCAAAGGGCAGGCCAAAGATCGTGTGGCTCCAGCACCGGAACGCACGCCGCCAGAGCTTGACCGGTCGATCACCAAGCCTTTCGAGATCGGCATCTAGCGTCCCGCTGTCCCCAAGCGTCCGCACATGGCCGGTTGACGCGTAGTTCTTTATTTGTTCTCATTGGCCCATGCCCCGAATCTCCGATGATATCCTCCTCACCCATCTCGAAGTCGCGCTGGCCGTTGCGCCGGAGCACACGCTCGTTCGTCTCAATGCCGATGATCCACGCGCCCAGCGCAGCGCCAGGGTCGATCTGGCTCGTCATCTTGTCGAGCGCATGCGCGGTTTCACCATCGAAGGCGACAGCCATGGCGGTCCAGGCGCGCAGCCGTGCCTGTTTCTGGGCGATCTGTCGCCGATCGGATGAACTGGTAGTCTTCCCGAGGAGGGTTACTGTAGTGGCCGGTCCGGGGCGTTGGAGCTCAGCTGAACAATTCGCTTGGCGATAGCCTGCCATGTCCGAATGCCCGCCTCGTCGCCAGCAAGTGCGAGCGCCCCAATCTGCTCGGCGACGTGCAAGGGAGCCTTGTCCCCATGAGTTTGCAGGACATGGTTGGCGCAGGCCCAAAGCTCCCAGTCGCTCAGCATCAGCCCAGCAGGCTGACGACACCGCCAACCGCCGCGTAGAGACCGTAGGCGACGAAGGCTGCGGCAAGGAGGAATTCGAGGCGTAGTTTGAAGGCAGTCGGTCGAGGCTGTCCGACAGGCCATATCTGGTCGCAAGCAAATCCGTTGAACCCCGAACGCTCCCCGACCACTTCGACGCGGGCACCGATGAATTTGCGTACCCGGCGGGTGTCGTCGAGATCCCAGGTCCCGCCACCATCGGTGCGCAGCACCGGACCGTTTGCTGCCCGCTCGACGATGCCGGTCAGATGCGTGGTGCTGCTCACCGGCAAGCCGGGCCTTTCCAATAGCGATCCCAGCGCAGGACAGTGCCGGTCTTGATCATGGCGCATGACAGATCGGCACCTGACGGCAGACGGCACCAGGCAGCGGTCCTGTTGCCGCCAGCGGCCCCCTCGGAACGGCATGTCAGCCGCGGACCTCTGACCACCACGTGACCGGTCGAGATTGTTCCCTTGGCACCGCCCATCAGCTGTACGAGCGCATCACGCGCTTCAATCGCCGTGGCATCGGGGCAGGGTTGATTGGTGCGGCACGTGCCGTCCATTTCCCGGGCCGCGATGCCCGCGATCCGCAGGTGAGGGCCTTCCGCACACCAGACCGGACCGTCACCATCCCAGACATGTGTGGGTGTGCAGATAAAGGTCTGCCCGGAAGCGACGATCGAAGCGGCAAGGAGGGCAAGCATCAGAAGACCACCTTAGAGCGCCCGCCCGAACCAGAGAACCCGTCCGACGATATTGAGCGTGCGTTTCTCAAGGCCACGCCAGCTTGGATAGGCAGGGTTGTCGCTCAGAACTGACGCGCGCTTGCCCTGTGGTTCGAGGGCAATCCGCTTTACGCTCAGCATGTCATCCATGCGCAGCACATAGATCCCGTCTCTCAGCCGCGACTGGCCATCCCCGAGATCGACCATGACCTCGTCGCCATCGTGGAGGGTAGGCTCCATGGAGTCGCCATGGACCGCGATAATCGAGAGGCTCGATGCCTTGCTCGCGGTGAGTCGGCGCAGCCACTTCTCGTCGAAGCCGAACTGCGCGGATTTGGCTTCCATTTCGGCCAGAGCGCCATGGCCGGCTGATGCCTCGACATTGAGCAAAGGCACATGGACGAGCTCGACCACCGGGCCTGAGCGGCGGGCAGGGGCTCCAAGAACCTTCTCATCGACCCCGAAAAATCGGGCCAGAACCGAGCGATCCTGCTCGTCCAGCTGCCTCGGGCTGCCGCGCCGAATATACTGCTGGATGTAAGCGGCATTGCGCCCCAACAGGCGCGAAACCGAGGAGTAATTTACCCCTCGTTGCTGGATCAATTCGTCCAGGGCTCTCCGTGCGTCGTCCATGACTGCCAGTCCTATCGCGGGCACCTAGGAAAATCGATCCTAGACTCTAGGAAGCCTTCCTAGTAAGAACATAGCAAGAACGCAAGCTTAAAGCGAGTCGAGAGCGATGGAGCTACTGGAGCAGATCGAGGCATATCTGGCACAAACACGCACGCCGCCGAGCACCTTTGGTCGGTTGGCGGTTGGAGACCCGCGATTTGTGAAAGATTTGCGAGAAGGTCGGCGACCGCGCTTGACAACGCAGGCGAGGGTGAAGGCGCTCATAGCTCCGTCAGGAAATTCCAAAAATTAAAGTAGTGTTCCAAATCTATCGAGCATGTAGATATTATTAATGAAACCTCCTATTATTTAGCGTTGGCCTTTGTTGTGGATGCGATAAATCCGCCTTGCTGAGATATTTTCTACAACAATATTTTTTCCAGATTTTCGGAAAGTTGAGAGTGCGGCATGTACCGTATTGGTTTTCCAGCCCGTGGCATCGACGAGTTCTGAAATAGTCACGCCGGTCTTCTGTGACAGCATAGCGACGAGCAGTGCCTGTTTGGTTCCCTCGCGCGGCTGACGCTCCTCGGCGCCACCGCTGTCGAAAGTATGGTCTGAGTAGGCCATGCCGTTAGCCACCCTCAATCTGAAGCGGTTTGCCACTGAAGACCATAAGGCTTTCAGGCTCGGATGCGAACCAAGCGTAGCTGCCCCAAGCCAAGCTGCTCACAGTCTTTCGAAAAGTTGCTGAGGCGCGATCCAGATATGCGGTCACAAACGCGACGTGTTGGGGTGCAAAACCCGCGCCCTCTGCGATTTGCAGGAGCGCAGTCTTGCGCGCATCATTCACAGGACCATCCGTATGTACAACTTCGACGAACACCAATAGCGGATGCGCTGGGCCAAGATCGACCAGCACAATGTCGGGCAAACTCTTGTCGGCCGGGATGGTCAGGCCGATTGCCTTGGCGAGCTCGTCGTCCCGTGCGACCACTTTGTTTCCGCTCTCGCTCAACGTGATCACGCCAGGCTTTTGCAGGAACTTTGGCGCAAAAACCTCAACAACCGCTTTGGAGATATCAGCGCTCGGCCCGGTCGCCATGCGGCGGGTTTCACCATTGGGGAACGTGACCAGCTCGTAAGTGCCGCCTGCGGCAGCACCCTTGCGCACAATCGCGATGCGGGCGAGAGCACCCGCATTGAGGTGTTTCTCGCGCCACGCGGCTGCTTTGGCGATAAAGGTCGCCTCGTTCAGATCAGGTGAAAATAGCTCCGCGAACTCCGCCTGTAGGGCATACCTCCCTGCCGACGATGTGGTGGCCACCGGCCGATCGATGACGGCGCCGTTTTGGAGCAGAGCGTAGCGGATCGTATCGTCCCGGATCGATTCCCGCGTGTTGACCGCATACCAACGGTCCGGGATGTTCAAGCCTTTGCTGGATTTCATCGAGACGGGCACCCAAGCTGCGCGATCATCGGCACTTGTCAATGCCGCCTGCGCGTCCGTCATTCGCGTCACCTGATCAGGCCGGAGCCAAGCTCCATTTCCTTCCACAGCGCCGACGTAGAGCATCACAAAAATCGTCTTGGCTGCGATCTCCCAGATCGAATGCTCGCGGTTTGCGGAACCTTCGGGGAAAATTTCCGGTAAGCGCGCGTGGATTTCCTTCCACGGTAGGAGTGGAGGGAGCGTCATGCTTTGAGGCCATAGAGGCCGCGCAGAGCCCTCTCGATTGTTGCACGCGGAGCGTCGTTTGCGACAAGCCGCTCGATTTCCGCCATGGCCGAGGCAGGCGGCAGCGGAATGGCCTCCAATTCAAACGCCGACACAGCGACACTCCCGCTAATGCAGCGAAACACCTGATCGACTACATCGCTGTTGATCACGGCGGCAACGGCAGCGGGGGTCACTTTCGGCTTTCCGATCGCGCGCACCATATTCAAGTGGTTTTCGACGATGACGCCGCCCTGCGCGTCAATGAACTCCTGTGGTAACTCTGCGGCGATGAGGCGACGCGCTTGCTCCTTGGCCGTCGTCCGCTGCACGAGGACGCACCCCTGATCGACAATGAGCCAGTCATGACTGGCCTCCGTCTTGAAGTAGGGCGCATGATTCTTCTTCTGCGCACGGAAAACGAAACGCCCGTCGGTTGTCACCGCCTCTGCCCAGATCAGTGGAAGCAGCCCACGCGCCGCGCGAGTCCGCATCTGCGGCTTGAACCTGTTCCAGACGAGCGGGCCGGTCGAAACACCATATCCCCAGTCAGAGAGGCGCGAGGCCATGCCCTCTGCCGCTTTGATAAGCCCAACATGACCGGGTTCGCGCGGCGCGAGCCAGGGCGCGCCAGCGGCCTCCGGCAAACCGACCTTGCCATTCTTAGTTAAGCGCGCCTCGCCCTCATTATCAACATGGAGATAATGGACCTGGAAAGCATTGCGCTTTCCGCCCTTCCGGTAGAGCGCGAGGAGGGTTTCTTGGAGCACATCCTCGAAGACGCCTCGGCGCGCATGCACGAAATCAATCGCGACAGGCGGAGCCTCGGCTGCGAGAAGCTGGCGCAAGGCAGTGTAATACTGCCCGCCCAGGACGCTTGTGGGCGTCAAGTAAGCGATAACCCCGCCCGGCCGCGTCCATCGCAGCGCAACGTCTGTGAACACCCCATAGAGATTGGCATGGCCGTAAAGGCTGCGTGCATAGCGCGAGCGCTGCGCGGCGGAGAGCGTCACGCGCCCATAAGGCGGATTACCGATTACCAAGTCATATTGTGCCACCGGCGTTTCTTCCAGCGAGTCACAGACTTTCACGAAGACGGGCGCGTCGCGGCCGCTCGCCATGCTGAGATCAGATAGGAAGATTTCAAGCGCGGCCTGGGAGAGTGACGCCGCATGCGGATCGAGTTCGAGGCCCGAAAGATGAGTCCCGAGATGAGCAAGTACAAAAGGCGGCTCGCACTTTTCAAGCGCCCGGCGCTTGCGTGCGGCAACTTCCAACAGGAAGGCACCCCCACCACTCGCCGGATCGAGCACACGTGCACTTGACCAATCTACGCCCCCTTCATCTGCGAGATCGAGCAAGCGCTGAGTCAGCGCCGGGGGCGTGTAAAATGCCCCGAGGGCGCTGCGCTCCTTCCTTGGTAACAGGGTTGTGTAGAGACTGGTTAGGAAGTGGCAACCTTCTAGGGTCGGCAGCGTCGCCGCCTCGCGCCCGATGGATGTGGCGAGCTGGCGCGGGGTCGCGTCCAACCTTGCCCGCACAGTCACGAAGGGAGGACTGAGGGTCAGTTCAGGCGCGACGCAGGCGGCAAATGCCTCAATGGCTGCTCTGGCAAAAAGGGCTGCCTGGCTGGTGCGGCGTGTCTCCGGGATTGTTTCTGCCCAAGCCCTCGAGATAACACGGGCGCGCGCCAGCTCGACACGTTTGACGTCGACCGCTGCGGCTGAGTCGGCCGTCGCGGGCTTTTTCAAGCGTGCAGCTGATATGGGATTTGTCATATCTTCCCCCTTGGCCGTGCCCTAGCCGTTTTCGGCCTGAATGGCGCTACAATGATTTCGTCGGCTCGTTTTCGGATTTCCGCGATGTCAAAACTTGTCTGCATCTCCATCAGCTGCTCGATGGAGACGCCGAACGCCTTCTCTATTCGAATCGCCATTTGAGGCGTGAGATCCGAGCGGCCATTAAGCAGTGCAGAAAGCGCAGGGCGAGTCACGCCAAGAACCTGAGCGGCATCCGTCACTGACAAGCCATTGGCCTCGATGATTGCGCTTTTTAGGAAGTCTCCAGGATGGCCACATAACAATGGATTGCTATCGGTTTGCATACATAGCCTTTCCGCCCCGAGCTGATTTGAGGCACTGTGGCGCGTAAAGAGACGCTTTACAAGCAAAATGTGTTCCCTATCTGTTCGCATCTCTATCGCGGAAAGCTTGGAAGTTGAGGAGAGGTTGCATCAGCTGCTGGGGGTCAGAATTTCCTGTCCCTCGGCCTCGTTTCTGCTATGTTCCAAGGAGACCTGAGATGAACGCCATCATGACGAATTTCGACATTGAAAGCGCCGAGGCGCACGGAACCCGCAAGTGGGAAGGGCTGTCTGAAATCGATCAGGCAATCCGCGAAAACCGTCTGACAGAATATCGGATCAAGAAAGCTTGGGCTGATCCGTGGTCGCGGATCCTGAGCATCATTGTCGTAGTTATCTTCGCCCTTTTTGCGGGGTTCGTGATCTACTGGGATCTCCTCAGGGGCTGACGCCTACCACTCTTTGACGTCATCGGCGGCCTCCGCACTTGCGCCCTGCGCTCCCTTAGTGACCGCGTCGAGGCGTCCCCTGGATCCTTCGATCTTCTGGCGACCAGCAGCCTGAGCCTTTTGTACCTCATCATGGAGATCGCCGGCGCCCACTTGGGGCACTGAGCCGGAACCGCCTCCGCCAGTCTGCGCGCGCCCGCGTACTGATCCGGCGTCAGAGATAGCTGGACGGGACACGGACTTTCCGGGGGCAAGAACCAGGCGATCTTCGATCCCGTCCCGAAGCTGCTCGGCATAACCTTCAATGAACTTGGCCTGCAAGGCTTGGCCTTCCGGACTGAGCTGGAAGGTCACGTCGTCGAACCGCACATTGCCGTAGAAGTCTCGGTTGCGCTCAATCTCGGCCAATCCCCATTCACGGTAGGCTTGGGACAAATTGAGGCTTCCTGCCGCGCTGTTGCCCTTGAAGAAAGACGCCTGGCTTTCGAGGCGGTTGGCAAGCTCCTCGGCGCGCCTTGCCTCGCGGCTGTAGCTTTGCGCTTCGGTGAGGGACGCGTTCATGCCACTTGCCGTGCTCGAAATTGAGGAGCTGCTCGAGGTGCTGACCGATCGAACGAAACCATCGCGGGTACTCGACCAATTCCTGCTGTCGGACATCTGGGCCAAGCTACCGAAGATCCGCGAGCGATCCTCCGATGCAATGCCAATGTCGCTGTCTGTCCACGTTTGGTTGCGCCCTCCCTTGGCGCCGATATTGGCGGACGCGACGCCGTTCGTTACACCGGCGCTCGCGCCAGCTTCCCCGTTCAAGAACCACGCTACAGTGATGTCGTCCGCTGCTCTGCGCGACAGCCCGAATTGCCGCTGCAGACTGGTCGATGCCTGATCGACCTCGCTGAATGCGGTCTGGATGCTGTCGGAATTCGAGGTGCCGGTCGCGCTCTCGAAGGATGCGCCGCGGCTGAACTGGTCCCTCAGTTCGCGGAACTTCGTCACGGCGCTGGTCGTCGATTCCGTCGCGACATTCGCATAGGTCTCGCTGTTGGCGCGGGCCTGCGATGCCATCGTCGAAAGGCGCGCCGTGAACTCCTGGCCCAGCGTCGGCGTGAAGGGATAGCTCGAGGTCGGGATCTGGTCGTAGCTGCCGTCAGGAAAGCTCGTGGTCATTGCTCCGGTGTCGCTGAAGGTCCGAGTCTGCGGCGCGCCGTAGGTGAAGCTTGGCGCGATCGTGCCTTGTGCGAACTGGCGGGTGAGAACGCTCGAGTTTTCGAAGCTGGTGTTGCCCAGCGAGACGTTGCCGGTACTCGCCTCGCGGGCCGCTTCCTCGGCCGCGTTCTGGCTCGGGTTGAGGTAGCTCGTCGCGTGATGAGAAATCGCCATGGCGCCCTTGGCCACACCCCCTGCCAGGAAGGGCACCGATGCGATGAGATAGCCTGCCAGAAGACCGATATCGCTGTTGACGTCGGCCATGCCGGTAAAACTCGCCAGGCTGAGGCCGTTGCTGCCCGTGACCGCGCTCATGTCAGCCGCGCCCTTGTACATCAGCATCATGTGGAGGATCACGAACAGGGGTCCCCAGGCCGCGAGATAGAAGAAGCCCGTCACGTAGCCCTTGAGTGCGACAGGTCCCGTCTTCGGGAGCAGAAACAGCGGGAAAAGCACCGGAAACAGCGCGTAGAACAGCACGGTCAGCACGACGTTCAGGAGCGGGACCCACTTCATCGCGTTGCTCGCAATCGAGCCATAGGTCCGCTCGGTCTGAATGTCGGCGCGGGTCTGCGCGTAGACGTCGACATTGCCCGCGCCGCTGGTGCCGGACATCGAGTGCATGGCAGCTTCAATCGCATTGATGGTCAGCGTCTGCTTGAAGATTTCTGTCGCATTTGCCGAGACGCCGGTCAGGTACTGATAGGCCACCGGCAGGTCGGCAAAGAGCTTCGCCTTGGCGAGCGCGGCCGTCTGGTTGGGGTAAAGCTGACGGCCAAACACCGATCCCATCGCATCGACGAGGCCGGCCCACTGCGCATTGAGCGTGTCGTAGGCCTCGCGGCAGGTCACGATGTTTGAGCTCACCTGGCCTGAAGTGGTATCCCGGGTCAGGAATCGCTGCGCGCGCGCCTGGCTTCCCGGCGCGATTGTCGCCCAGATGTCGCCCGTTTCCGCCAGCTCCTTCATCGAGTAGCGGCCGAGCAGGACGTCGTAGAACGCGCATTGCCGGAAATGCTCGTCGAGATTGGCAGCAAACTCCGGATCGGAAATCCGCAAGGACCGGGTCGCATCGTAGAGCCGCGCGCCGTAGATCATCCCGTTTTTCGAATAGTTGAGATCACCGGGCAGGCCGAACACCACTTCAGCCGAGCCCGTCAGATAGTCGCCGACCTGGCTGGTAAAGCTCGCCATCAAGGCCAAGCCCAGCGGCACGTTGCTGACATTGGCCGGGGCAAGGCTCGGATTGAGCCGGTCGGTCACATGGACATCGAGCCGCGGCACCATGAGGCAGGAGTAGATGAGCGTGGCACCGAGGAACCAGTTGATCCAGGCGCGCCAGTCCTGATTGAACGCAAGTGTCAGGGCGGACAGGCCAAGCCCCATCACCATCACCACCTGGAGCAGGCTCTTGTAGCCGCCGTTGCCGGTCCAGGCGGCGACCGCCTGGAAGACGTTGACCAGATAGTCCCCGCCGCCGACCGTGAAAATCTCGACCATGTCTGTTATCCCGCCTGGATGTGGTTGGCCCGGTCAGTGGGTGAGGGCGCGGCTCTGGACGCCGCGAGACCAGTCCAGCGAGGCGGCCATTCCGGGCGACATCGAGGCGGCCAGCACGTTCTCGATGAACGCCGTCTTCTCAATGATCTGCAGCACCGCATTGACCTTGAGATGCGTGTTGGCCTGCCGGTCAGCGAGAGCCTGACGCACGACATTGACCTGGTTCTGCCACATCGCGATCTTGGCTTCGTCGGCCCCGATGAAGCTCGACATCGAGCGGCCCGCCTCGCTCACGATCCGGTCGAGCACGGCAAACAGCAGATCAACACTAGCGATCTCGGCCAGGGTCTCCCGGTCGTCGGTCGGCATGCCGCGGCCATAGGCCGCCTGGACGGTCAGGATCTTGTAGAGTGGGATGGACGCGACTTGCAGCAGCTCCTTCTGCTCTTCGCTGATCGCGGTGTCGTCGCGGATGGCCTGAACCATACCGCCGATGAGCGCGGCCACCCGCGGTCGCAGCGCTTTCGATGCCGGCAGGCTCAGCGACTTGAAGCCGGGGTTGAGGCACTTCTCCGGCTCGTCGCAGTCAAAGATGAGGACGTTGCCATTCGAAGTGCCATCCAGCAGCGAAGTCACGAGGGTGGACGATGCCTCACCGACGATCGGCACGAACTTGCCCGGCTCGTCGTCCTTGGGGGGCACGTAGATGATCGTGCCGAGCAGCGTCATGGCATATTCGGCGAGCTCCTCGTCGAACCGGCCGCCCGGCGAGAAGAACGCCGACTTCTTGAGGATCGTCCAGGTGTAGTTTCGCGGCACGCCCGGATTGACGTCATCGTATTTGCCCGAGCCTTGCGCGGTCGTGCTCGATCGCTGCCCCCTGGTGCCGCACCCATGCTTGGCCGCGGCATAGTCGGTGAAGATGCCCTCGGAGTTGCCGATCGCTTCGCAGATCGCCTTGTCGGCAAGGTCGCCCTTCGGCCAGATCCCGCCCACCAGACCCTGCGCCATTTCGCAGGAGTTGATGTTGAGGTTGTTCATGAGCTGAGCCTTCTGGCTGAACTCCTGCATGATCTTCGAGCATTCCGGGCAGACCGTGTCGATCGCCAGGCTGAAGGCAAAGCCGACAGCGTTGTTCGCGACTGCCTTCAACATCGCGACGATCTCGCTCGCGTTGATGAAGCTGAAGGACCCCGCAAAGATGTCGATGCCGCCGCAACCGGCGCGAGCGCGCGGCAACTGCAGATTGGCGATGTTGGTGGTCTTCTGCGGGAACCGCGTCCAGACATTGCCGAGGCTGTAATAGCCAGCAGACTGCCCCTGGAACGCGGTCGGTCCGTTGACGTTGGCAGCGCCCCCGACGTCGTTCAGAAACGAGTCCATCGAACTGCCGACGTCGGCCGATGCGCCAGACAGCGGGAGGGCGAAGGGGATGGCGGCTGCAAGAAGCGCAGCGACGGTTCTTTTCATCCTAGTAGTCACGTCCAGCTTCCTTCGATGTGAGGAGGTAAATCCGGTCCTGAAGCTCGTCGGCGCTCATGACGCCGTAGCCGATCGGAATGGGGCGGCCGGTCCGCGCGTCCCAGAGCACGACCGCTGGTGTGATCTTGGGCTCGAGCCCCATGCGGCTGCGCTGGTTGGTCTCGACCGTGTAGTTCGGGAAATGCCGCGACGGGCCGCCGTCGGTGGAAATCGCGCGCACGGCGATATGCCAGGTCGAGGCAACGCTCTGCACGATTGGCGACATGACTTCGCAGGCGCCGCAGCTCTGGGCGAAGAAGTAGAACAGCCCGTAGCGCACGGAAAGCTGGGCCATCGCAGCGTTCCGTTCCGCGCTTCGCGAATCCTGCCACTGGCGCTTGCCAAGTGTCGAGACCGGGCGCTGCAGCGTGTAGTCGAGCTCGGGATCCTGCCAGATCGCCCGCTGCCAGACGTCGCTGAAGAGCGATGCCCGGTCGAGCTGCGCGCGCTGGAACCGGATATAGGCCGTCACATTGGCTGGCGTCGGCTCGAGGATCGCCTTGGCCTTCAGTTCGCGCAACGTCGCCGTGATCGCGTCAAGTTGGCTGGTCGCGCTGGCCGCAGGTCCGGGCGAAGGCGAATTCTGCTCCGGCTTCTTGGGCCGCTCGCAGTAGAACCAGTATCCGAGCCGCCGCTCCTCGCAATAGAAGCTATCCTGGCGCTCGGCCGATTGTGCGCTGGGCGGCACATCGGTCCGGCTTGCGACGGGCTGGGCGGTCGCCGGAGAAAACTGAAAAACGGAATTGGTAATCGCGCAGGCGGCGAGCAGCCGCCACGCGGCCTTACTGGCGGGCGCGGGCATAGTAGTCCTCGATCTTGTGTTGGATGTCCTGGGTGGCCTGCAGCTCGTCAGGCAGGCGGGCAGCGTCGGTGAACTCGGCGTAGACCTCGCTGAAGTCCATTTTCGAGAGGTCGAGCCGGGCAAACTCGTCGATGGTGAAGCCCTGGCATTGCTCGGTCTTCGGCTTGCCCCAGGGCTTTTTCAGCTGCTGGCGGCCCTGCTCCTGAAGGATCCGCGAAAGCTTGGATTCAAAGCAGCAGTAGACCTTGCGCTTGGTCAGGCACACGCCAAGGAACGAGGACGAGCAATAGGTGCCGACGTAGGCGCACAACCCTTGCGCATCCGTCTGATGCAGCAGCATCTCCTCGCGGCTGCAGCCCAGCGCGACGAGCAGCTGGATGCCGGGGATGAGCGGGAAGCCCTTGCCCTTGCAGCAGTTGAGCACACCGAAGACCTTGGACGAGCAGGTGTTGCGCGTGCCCTTGAACAAGGTGAGCGTGTCGGGATCGAACTCACGCCGGGCCTGCGCCATCGCATTGAGCGCGACAGCGGCATCCTTGAACTCGTCGTTGGCTTCGCGCTGGATGGTCTCGCACGAGCCATCGATGCAGTAGACGTCGCCGTCGCAGATGAACTGGCCGGTCGTCGCAGGCTGGTCTGGGACCGGGCAATCATAGACCCGCTCCCAGGTGCGGCAGGGCTCCCCCGCGAGGCAGTCTTCGCGCACCAGTTTGCAGCCCGGCGTGGCTTCAAGTGTCTGGCAGTCCTGGGCCTCAGTGAACTGCGCGCAGCTGTAACTGCGGCTCCAAGCCCAGCAAGGCTGCGTCACGGCGATGCCATCGACGATGCGGGTCACCGGATCGCTGTCGGTGCACGTCTCGGTGTCCTGCTGGCACGAGGTATCGGCCGCGAGACCAGCACACTGGCTTTCATCGCGCGAGGTCGTGACGACGTTCTCGCCTGTCACCGTGTAGGGCGTGGCGCCATCGACCGGCGCCTTGCAACTCACGAGATCGACCCTCAGATCGCCCGAGTTACAGCCCCAGGTGATCCCGAAATAGGGATCGCAAAGGTTGATCGGATAGGACTGCGTGACAGTGCATTGCGGCGCGGGGTAGCGGTTGCAATTGTAGACCGAAGCCGGGTCCACACCGCTGCCACCGACGCAATAGTAGCCGTAGACCTGCAGTTGCTCGACACGCGCGGTCAACGTCACGGGGCAGGTCCGCGTTTCCTGTGTCGCCGTATAGCCGACATTGCAGGTCGCCATGTAGCGCGCCGCGGTTCCGCTGGCCGGCGGCAAGGGCACGCACCGCCCTTGTGAACCGCCGATGGCCATTCCGCTCGTATAGGCGAGCGGGTCATCGCTGATCACATTGCTGCGCGCGATCGTTGCGTCGAGATCCTGCGGCGCAAACCGGGCGCGCCGGTCCATCGAATCCCGCATGGCCTTGTAGCCGGCGTTGGTCGTCGCCTGGCTCGCCGCTTCGCGGCTCATCCGGTCAGGATCGTCGAAGTACCTTGCCTCACTCGGCGTGCCGCGGAAATTGGGAATGCGGCTCGCATCCGGGTTCGTCGTTGCCGCGCTTTGCGCCGAGGCTGCCTTGTCCCGACCGAAAGCCTTGCCGTCGGCCTTGGCAGCATCGGTTGTGGTTTGGGCGTGGAGCTGGCCGACGAGGGCGAGCAGAAGCGCGCCCACGCCAGCGAGCGAGAGGACCGATCGTTTCATGGAACCTGCCTTTCAAGACGTGCGAGGTGCTGGGCGGCGAGCAAGGCGCCGGGGCCGCCACCGCGCGCGAAGGTCTCGAGCGCGTAAGCTGCGCTGACATTGCCGCTCATCCGGTCGTGCGGCGGAACTTGCGTCCGGCAGTTGAATCCGTCGCACAGATCGAAGTCGCTGCTGGTGACGACGTAGGTGGGCACCGCCTCGATCCCGAAGGCGCGGAACAGCCGCGGGTCGATGCCGACGCCGTCCAGCTGCTCGCCGGGCTTGGCAACTCTGGCCAATGCTGCCGTGAGAGCCTTGGCGCTGTTGCCGGGCAGCCCGCGCAAGGCAACAACACCGCCAGCCCTGGTCACGTCGTCGATCATCGCACGCAGCGCCGCAGGCGGCATCGATAGCGAAGCAAAGGCGATGAACCTCGGAGCCTCGCCCATGCCATCACTGGTCATGGTGCCGGCGTCGGCCACCATCCGGTCAAAATCGAATGTGCTGGCCTCACCAGGCTTCGCGTTTGCGGCGGCTTCACGCGTGTAGCGGCGGGCGTGCGCCTCGGCCTCGTCGGAGCTGGTCCTCGCCTCCCGCGCCAGGGCTTCGGCTCTGGCGCGGGCATTGGCAGACAGCGCGTCGGCATCGGGGGCACCAGCACTGGCCCGCGCCCGGATAGCAGCCAGATCGAGGTCCGGCTCGGCCGTCTGTGCCGAGGCTCCCGCCAAAGCGGCAAGGCTTGAAAGCGAAGCGACTACAAGAGGGTAGGCAAGCTTTTTCATAGCGCGCAGCAATTCCGCTTGCGCCAGACCAGATAGCCCATGTCCTCGCCAATGGCGGGATAGACTTGGGTCCCCGACATGAAGGTGGTGGAGGCACCGAGGGCTGCGCAGGCGTAGCGGCCTTTGGTCTGCGGATTGGGATTGGTGGCCTGAAAGCGGTACTGCTGCTTGCGCATCACCGGCATCAGGTATTTGCCGCAAAGCCCTTTGCTGCCCATCGTCCCCCAGGCGACGAGCTCGCGGTGGAGCTTGTAGGAGAAGCGGGCGAGCGCGAGCCGTGACGCCTGGACATGGCCGATCGTTGCCGAGACATTGCCGTTGAGCGGATACATCGTGCCCTGGCAGCCCGCGCACCAGAACAGCTCGTCGGTCGGCAGCTTGGCCGTTGCCGCCACACAGTCCGCAGCACAGGCCGCAAGCGCCAAGGGATTGGCGAACAGCACCGCTTCAGGGTTGATGATCGCAGTGAGTTCGCTGTCCTGCCAGAGCGGATCGATCTCGGTGATGTAGAGGATGTCGATCGAGCCGGACTCGAGGCACAGGAAATCGGCGACGATCTCCATCCAGTAGATCAGCGGATAAGCATACCAGTGGACATGCCACTGCGAATTGTACTGGGTGTTGCCGCCGACCGCAGATGGCCCCGCCATCGATTTGAAGCCGATGTCGAACCCCGGATCGAGCTTCATCCCGCCCAGATTGACGAAGCACCACGGCTTCATGCTGACGTCGGCAAGCCGGACCGGCTCCCAGAACCCCATGGCGATGCCCGGCCGCAAGCCGCAGAGGCAAACGGGGAGAGCCGGGTTGCTCGTATCGGGACGGCTCGACGGCCAGATCTTCAGGCCGCCGATCGAGATCGGGAACAGGCATGACCAGCAGATGTCCGTGATCGGATTGACGAACTTGCCGGTGCAGCGGCCAGGACCGGCCGCAGCCTGGGCCGGGGCACTGGAAATGACGCTCAGGCTGGTGAGCAGAAGTGCTCCGCAAAGCCATGACAGAAGGCGTTTTCTTTTGCTCATGACGGCGCACGTTCCTTGAGAGGCATGGGCTGTTCGGTGATGATGAGCGCGCGGCCCTGCTGCTCGACGGTTGCCGGCACCGCGCGAATGCCGAAGTGCTTCACGAGGCTGCCGCCCTGATCGAAGTAGAAGCGCCGCTGGCGGGCTTTCATGAGTTCGAGCGGCGCACCCCGCACGAGGATGAGCTTGGCCTTCGTGCTGGCATAGCGACGGGTGGCCCAGGCGAGCTGTGCCGGGTCGTCGCCGTCGAGAAAGACGAGAGGAGCCCGGAGCGGAACGGTATCCAGAGGATTGACTTGGCGGCCTGCGGCAATGATGACGCGGCCCTTGTCGTCGGCAATATCGCGCTCCACGGTGATCGTCGGATCGAAGCGCCAGCTGCGGAGCGCCGAGGCGAGGGAGATGCCTGCGACAGGCTCGGGCCGGTTGACCCGAGCGATGGTCCGCCGCTTCAGCTCTTCATTAAGACGGGCCGTTTCGCCGGTCTTCTCAAGCTGGGTGAGCCTGGCATGGATCTGCTGAAGCAGGTCCGGTTCGATGACCGGCCATACCGCGCCGTGCTGGCCGTAATCGCGAGCCATTGCCTGTGGTGCGATGGCAATGCCAAGCGCCGTGGCGCAAACCGGCAAAGTGAGGTGCCTCACAGGATCGGCCTCCCGACCCCGAGAATACGTGGGCGGCAGACCCAACCGATCGCGGCATAGCGGCTGTCAAAGCCATCCTTGTGTTCGCTGGTGACGAAGTAGCAGCCCTTCGGCACGCGCCCCGTAGGTCCAAGCGCCAGCGTTTCGCCGAGGCGGCTCAAAAGCTTGGCTTGCGCCACGGCCTCACCGTTGACGAAGAAGATGCGGTTCTGCTCGGTGACGATGTCGCCCGGCACACCGCTTACACGCTTGCCGAACGGTTTTGGCTTCGCCCCGAAATGCTTGACCAACAAAGGCGAGGTGGGCGGGTCGAACAGGATGATGTCCCCGCGATGCACGGGTGCCCCCCGCGTGACCCAGATGGCCCAGTAGGGCAGGCTGGGGCTCACATTGATCATGAGCGCATGGCCCTGCGCGAAGGCGGCAAGCGAGGAGAGCGCCAGCGCCCCGGCGCCAAGCCCGCCCCAAAGCACGAGGCGTCGCGCGAGAGGGCGCGCAGACGCCGAGCGGATCAAGCGATCAGCGGGTTGCATCGGGAAGTGCTCCCATGCGGCGCACGACGTCGGCACGCACAGACTGCGTCAGGTCCGGCGTGCTCCCGGCAACAACGGCTTCGGCGACGAGGACCGTCCGGCCTTCGCGGCCGAGCTTCTGTACCGAGGCTTCCACGGCCTTGAGGTAGGCCTGGACGCGCAGTCTGGTTTCTTCGGGCGGCCGACCGGCACGTGCTTCGGCTTCGATGAAGTCGCCCATGATCCGGCTCAGCTGGACCGTGACGACTTCGCGCCTTTCCAGGGTGAGCAGCTTGTCGGTCGCCCAAATCCCCCATAGCGTCTGACCGATCATGCCGGCGCCGACCACGGCAGCGGTGAGATTGATTGATGCCAGCCGCTCGCGCAGGCGCAATGTTGCCATAATGTTCTTCACAACTTTTCTCCCGAGAGTTCGCGGTCGAGATCGCGGATGAAGCGGGGAAGGCGCGCAATCACGACCAGGGTCGCTGCGCCGATCAGGAGCGTCTTGAACTCGCTCAGGAAGTTGGCGCGGCGCAGCACGTCAGCGGCAAGGAAACGCTCGGCAAGATTGGCGATATGGCCAAACAGGGCGTCGGCATGGCCGCCCGAGAGCAGCAGGAAGAACAGCAGCGGCAGCCCCAGTGCCATCAGGTAGGACGAGGCAAGGAACATCGCGCCCTTGAGCGCGATGAAGCAGAGGTCGGCGCCGCGCTGCCGCAGTGACTCGCGTCTCTCGATCCGCTCGCGCAGATCGCCGTGCGTACTGGAAAAGCGGTCGTCAAAAGGGTGTCGGGTATCGATTGACATGGAGGTTTCCTTGTTTCTGGATCAGTTGCGGGCCGCGAACGCCACGCGCTCGATGGCCTCGGCGAGCGGCAGGCCGCGGGCGACCTCGGCATCGATGGCGGCAAAGGTCTGGGGCGAACTCGAGAAGAGCGTTGCCGAATAGTCATCGAGCACGAGCCGCCCGATCGCCTCGGTCTCCGGACCCTTGATGAACACCTCGGAATAGTCGCTCCCGGAGCGCTTGAGACTGCGGATCAGCGTCTCGGTGCGATCGTCCATGTCGAGGCGCTTGCTGGCCTTGAAATCGGCGATCGTCTCCGGCTTCTGCTGGAGGATCAGCATCCAGTCGCTGTTCTCGAGCGCCGCCGTTGCCCCGTCGGACTTGTAGTAGTCGTTGAGCGACTGGGTAGCGGTCGCCAGCGCGCCGCCATATTTGCGGCAGGTGCGGGCGTAGGTTTCGACGAATTCACCCATCGAACCGCCCTTGAGCATCGACCAGGCTTCATCGATCAGCAGAAGCTTGCGCAGTGACCTTGGGCTTCGCGTCATGGCCTGGCTGGTCATGAACATGATGGCTGAGAGCACGACGCTGCGCAGATCCTCCCGGCTCGCGAGGTCGGACATCTCGAAGACTGTGAAGTCCGCATCGAGGTCGAGGCTTGCCTGGCCTTCGAAGAAGGCGCCGTAAGTTCCGCCCGCCATGTAGGGGGCAAGCGCGGTTGCGATATCTGCCGCAGTGTCATGGCCGAGACTGGCCAGCATCTCGCCGACGGTCGTAACTGTGGCAGCCGCGCCGTGCTGCGCCCAGACGAGGTTGACCGCCCGGTCGATCAATCCGCGCTCAGTATCCGTCAGCTTCGCGCTGTGGCGAGCCATTTGCCCGACGATGGCCTTGATCATCCCGAAGCAGTCGAGACGGTAGTCCTCGTCTTCGGCGGCGCGGGTCCCATCGATCATCGAGAACGGGTTGAGGCAGAAGCCCGCTGCAATCGTGAACTCGACAAAGCGCCCGCCCTGCAGCTTGACCGAGTGCTCGAAGCTGCGGCCATCGTCGATCACGACAACCTGTGCGCCCGCACCGCGCAGCGCGGCGCACATCTCCTGGAGCAGCACCGACTTGCCCGATCCCGACTTGCCGCAGATCGCGACATTGTGGTTGCCGGCCTCGTTCTCGAACGGGGACCAGAAGAAGGGCTGGCCGCGCCGCCCGACGAACAGCAGGTGGGGGTGGGCGCTGCCGAGATACTCGCCCTGCATGGGCGCGATATTGGCAGCGGTCGTCGACAGCACGGTCTTGAACCGCTTCAGCCGTTCCATGTCGGCGCCAAGTCCGTCAGCCAGGGTGAGCGGCATCGCGGCGAGCAATCCCTGGATCTGGAGGTAGCGCTCGTCCGTAAGGTCCCAGCCCGCCGCCTTGTAGATCGATTTGATCGCGCGTTCGTGGCGGTCGCCCTGGCCAAGTGGCGAATAGGCCGTCACGCCGTAGAAGACCCGCACGAGCCGGCGGCCTTCCTGAAGCTCGGCCTGCACATGCTGCCACTCGGCGGCCTGTTCGCCGATCCGCGGCAGGAACCGGGCGCTGCGGGTCCCGGCGAGGCTGGTTGTCCGCATGAACTTGAACCCGGCCTTCGCCGAAGCCGCCTCCTGGTCCGGATAGACGAGACAGAGAATGGTGGCGGCCGGGCAGGGGAAGCGCAGCTTGTCGGTGAACAGGTCGCCGATCAGCCGCGCGCATTCCCACGGGGCCCAGCGCGATGGCATGTTGCGTACGGCAAAATGCCGGACATCGAAGGCATCGGGATAGACGGTCCCGATTTCGGGCACGCCGTCATTGACCTTGCCAGTGGGACGGAAACGCTCGGTCACGAGCCGCATGCGGTCTTCAGCCACCACCAGTTCGATGTCTTGGCGGATCGCCTGGGAGGCGATCGGATCGTTCGGGTTGTAGGGCACCGCATCGTCCTGCGGGGCGGTGGTGGGCGAAGTCAGATCATCGATGACAGCGATGAGCGCTTCCGGCCCGACTTCGACCACGCCGAGATTGAGCGACTTGAGCATCGCCATCAGGCCCTCGCGGGTCTGCTTGAGATCCTCATTGCTGACCGATTTGGACGTCGGCACCCCGACCGAGACGATGACCTGGTGATGCCGCGCATGGAAGGGCGCGTCAGGCGAGCCGGACTCCCAGACGAGCGAATAGAGCCGCCGCGCCCGGTGCCGGGCAATCGCCTCGTATACCCCGCCCTGAATGTACCGTGGGGCGAACCACGGGGCGATGATCCTGCTGATGCGCGGGCTTGCAAGGTGGAGCACCTGCAGGCAGGCGCCCGCTGGCAGGCCTTCCGAGAAGAACTGTCCCAGGATTTCGCCGGTGCGCTCGTCGGCTCCGATCAGCGGCGTAACCGAAAGGACAAAGCCCTTCGAGCGTGCGTTGAAGTACAGGCGGGTTGCCGGATCGTAGACCCGGTAGGGGAGCCAGTCGGAGAGCATGTCGACCATGAGCTGCGGGCGGGCCTTCTCGGCGTGCTCGGCATCACCTAGCAATCCGCTGAGCAGCCGATCGACGACGGTCTTGAGTTGTTCGGCCATCACTTGGGCTCCTTGGGCTGCGAGGTGCTGACGATTGGCTGTTCGCCGTTTCTGACTGCCGGGCGGATTGCAGCTTTCGCGGCTTCAATCGCCGCTGCGCTCGGGAACAGCGGAGCGCTCTGCCCTGCCTCAGGCCGAGGGGCTCGATCACGCGGGGGAGGCGACGTGTCGAACCCCTCGACCGCCGGTGCCTTGGCACCGGCAACGGCCTCGCGCGCCGTGGAGGGGAGGACCAGCGGCGAGGCATCTGAAATTTCGTTGAAGGGACTGGGGGCATCGGCGCCCGAGCTGCCGCCAGCCTGACCCGCGTCGTCGCGTGCAGACGAGAAGGGCGACGCCTCGTCAGCTACGTTCGGGTCTCCCTCCGCACCGTCCGGTGCAGGGGCTCTCTGAGCGGCTTTCAGCTGCCGACGGACCTGGCGCATCAGGGATCCGCCCTGGTCCTCGCCCACCTTGCGGCGCAGCTCGGTCGCCCAGCGCGGATTTTCGACGATGGTCCAGGCGACCGCTTCGTCATGCAGCGTTCCAGCTTCATCGACATGAGCCGGGAAGACGACGCGCAAGGTGCGTTCCGCTGTGCGGCTGGTATCGGCATCCACGACGCCTGACCGCTGCCGCGCGTCAGCATGGAGCAGCGCGCCATTCGAAAGATTGTCCGTCGCCTTGGCATCGATGACGTGAGCCGGTGCGCAGTCGCCCTTCGGCGCGCGGCAGGTGAAATCGCCCTCGACGTTGGTGCCGAACGTGGCGCAGCCACTGGCAAGACCGGCCAGACAGGCGCAGGCAAGGAGACGTGTCGTAAAACGCATGGGTCTATCCTTTGGGAGCAGGGGTGGGGGCCATGGAGGGGCCAGCGCGCAGGAAGTCCCGGAGCACAGCTGCAGGCCGGAAGCCTTCAAGAACGGCGCCATCGGCGGGGCGGACGACTACAGGGGTGCCGCCAAATCCGTGCGCCCGCGCGAAGGCCTCGTTGGCATCGAGACCGCTCGTGTCGCAGGGTTTGGGATTGGCGAGCGCGAGACCCGAATAGGCCATATGCAGCGCCAGCTCAGGCCGCGGCGAGCACAGAACCCGTTCGGCATCGCGCCGGCTTTCCGCCCCGAAGATCGAGATCGGCCGCTCTTCGACCCGCGCTCCGATCGCCTTCAATTCTGCCTCGAGCTTCTTGCAATAGCCGCAGTGGAAGTCCGAAAAGACGACGACACGCGGACCGTTGGCAGGACCCCAGGTGATCGCGCCTTTGGCGGGAAGATTGCCGAGCGGGACATGGCGCGGCGGGGTGTTCCGGGCTGAAGCTGCGGCTGCGCTCGGGCCGCCTTCTGCTTGTGTTTCAGGATTGCTGCGCCGCGCTGCCCCCGCTGCCAACAAGTCCGGATTGAGGGCAAGCAACCGGGCAGCCGTCAGATCCTGACGGGCTTCCATGTCGTAGACCCGGCCGATCACCAGATACTTTGCGGCCCGGTCGACGTAAAAGAGCGTCGATTTGGACGCGACCTCGCACAGGCCGCCAAGGCCCTTGCAGTTGATCGCGTCGATCGGCGTCTTGGGCAGGCGCAGCTTGAGCGCCTCTCGAACTTTCGCCGTGTCCGGAACGGCAGCAGGGGCAGCAAGGCTTGCCACACCCCATCCCGTCGCGGCCGAGACGGCGATGATCGCCGCCAGTCCGGCGCTGGTACGCAACCAGCGGCGCCGGCGATTGTCCCTCTCTTGGGATGAATTCTCGATCATTGGGAGTTCCTCACGTAGACGCCGTCGAGGAACACGATCTCGACCTCGATGCCGGTCGGCATCTCGACGACGGGTTGGTACTGTTCGGCGCGCTCGATCAGGTATTTGGCTGTAGTGTCGGCAGCGTCGGCGGCACCCTGGCCAAGCCCGCCACCGAGAATGTCGCTGCCTGAGAACTTGGAGCGACTGCCGTCGGAGTTGGCCGTGACGCCGGAAAAGACGCTGCCCGCATTGGCCGAGAAGCCACGCCCGAAGCCGCCGACGATCCCGGCCAGCAGGGCCTGGCTGATGAGGCTGCCTTCGCGGCTGACGACGCGGCCGCGGACCCCGGACTTGCCAGCGAAGCTGATGAAGCCTTTGACCTCGCTCACTGCGACCCTGCCGCCAGGCTGATCGCAGGTCATGCGGGCGAGCTTCACATAGACCTTCTCGCTGCTGAGATCCCCACGTGCCGCGCCGTTGACAACGCAGCCCTGGATCCGGGTGGTCAGAACCTTTCCGTTCTGCATGACCGAACGAGCAGGGCCGGTAATCCGAAGCACCACAGGCAGCGGATCGGTCTGGCTGGCGACGCCTGCCGAGGCATCGACGCCGACGATTACGCGTGCCGACGCGTAGGAGTTGGGCGGCAGATAATCGGGCGAATCCTCGACAACGACCGGTGGCGCATCGGGCCGGCCCACACGGAGGCCATTGGTCGCTGCCTTGTCGGAGCTGAAGCTCATCAGCTTCACCTCGCCAGGCGAAGGGATCATGCCGCCCTGCGGATCGCCTGCTGCGGCGCCGGTACTGGTTTGAGATGAATGGGCCCGTGCATCATACCCGCCTGCCTGCGGCCCATAAGCCGGTGGCGGTACAGCCGGCGCCGGTGATGCAGGCTGCGCGGCAAGCCGGGTCTTGAGCTCGGCGTTCTCTGCCGAGATAGCATCGATCGCAGCCTGTCCATCGGCACGCATGGCCTGGTTCTCGGCTTTGAGAGCCGCCAGCTGCGCTTCGATCTCGCTTCGCGGGATGCTGCCGTCTTTCAGCGCCTTCTGTTCGCGCGTGACTGCATCAAGCCGGTTGCCATAGGTCGCGACGAACTCGCGCTCGGACAGATCGCGGTTGACGAGACCTGCCGTGTCGATCGTCTGCGCCGCATCGGGATCACCGGTCTTGGCCTTGTCGTCGCCGCCAAGGATGAACCAGCTTCCGCCGATGAGGGCGAGTGCTCCAAGCGACCCCAGCAGCAGCTTCTGACGACGCGCGGTGCGGGCGTTGAGCCCGGAAAGTTCGGACGATGCCGCGCTCTCGGCCTGCAAAGGGGCAGTGCCTGGCGTATGGGTTGCATCAGTCATGGCCGGTCTCCCCGCTTGCGCCGACAACAAAGGCCGTGGTGCTGGCCCCGGGTTCGAGCTTTAGCTCGGCGATCGAGACGGCGAGCGTGTCGCGCGGTGCGAGATCGCGTTCGGCGAGCGTCACGCTCTTCGATCCGCGATTGTGGATGCGGACGACTTTGCCGGTGAGGCTGGCGCCGCGATAATCGGCGATCAATTGGAGTTCGAGATCGCCAACGCGCGCAGGGCTAGCGGTAGTCTGGCGGACCTCGAAGCCATCGACCGACCGGTCATTGGCCATCGCCTGGATGAGCCTGACGGCGCTTGTCTCGAGCGGGGTCTGGCTTTCCCAGTCAGCGGCTTTGGTTTTCGCGATTCCCGGGTTGGTCACAAAGATCTGCGCTGCCGGGATCTGCTCGACCCGGCACGCAACCTTGTAGACGAAACCCCTCTTGGTGGTGGCGAAGAAGCTGATGGCCCGCGCCGCGTAGGTTTCGGGCACGGACACGTAGATGTCGCCGCGCACCGGCTCGTTCGTCACGGCAAAGTCGTTGTACGGAGTACCTGTCGAGATTTTCGAGACGCTGGCGAACTGGTCGTCGACCAAGGCGAAGCGGGTGAGCTCGCGCGCTGAAATGCTGCATTCGATCGCGGCGCCATCCGCGGCCTGTTTGAACTGGTCGGCCGCATGAGCGGGGGTAGTTGCTACGGCGAGCAGCGCCGCCGCGCTCAGAAGTAGGACCCGTGCGTGGGCCGCTGGTCGGTAAGCCATCACTGGGCCTCCTTGGATTTGTCCTGTGGGGGGAGCTGGGCAAAGCCAGCCAGCGCCAGGCGCAGGCCGCGGTAAGTCCAGCTGAAGCGGAAGCGGCGTTCGTCACTGGCAATCACCTGCGCGCCGACGAAGGTATTGAGCGTGCCGGTCACATCCGAGGTCAGGCCCTTGGGGTCGACGGTCATCGACTGGATCACGAACGCCTGGGTGACGTCCGAGCCCCGCTGCTCTTCGACGATCCGGACAAGCTCGGCCTTGAGTCGGCCATAGCCTGCAGGATCAGCGAGCTTCAGGATCTCGTTCATCCAGTAATCGAGGCCTTCCGGACTGCGATTGAGAAGAACAAGAGCCGCATCGCGGGTGACGAGCTCGAGATAATCGGCCTCGACCCCGGCACTGCTCACGGTGAGCGCTTTGGGAACGGTCGGAACCAGCACCACTTCGCGGTCGCGGGTGGCGGCAAGGCTTGCCGTGACGACCAGTGCTAGGCCAAGGCCGGCGCTGGTGAGCGCAAAGAGGTTCCGCTGGCGCAGCAGCGATTGCTGCCGTTCGTGGGATATGTCGGAAAACATGGAAGTGCCTCTCAACCGGCGAGTAGTCGGCAGTGGGAAGGCGGCGTTGCCTTGAGGCCCAGAAATCCTGCAGGCAGATACCAGTATGCGGCGTGGGCTACCCAGGAGCTGGCGCGTCCTGCTTTTGCCTTTCGCAATGCGAACCAGGCGCCGAAGGCGACGATGATGCCGATAAAGATATGCTGGGTGAGGATCCCCCAGGTGAAGGGGACCAGCATTCCCGCGAACTCGTCGATGGTCCAGAAGCCGATAAGCTCCGGGTCATTGAGCCGCCGGGGAATGATGTATGGGTCTGACATGGCAACGCCGCCTTCCGCTGCCGCGCTCAGATGACCGCGGTGATCACCGAAGTGACGATCGGGACGCCCGTGCCGACGCCGATGCCGACGCCCACCGGTACGGCGACCTGACCGAGCGAAAAGCGGCCGGATGCCAAACCGATCAGGCCGCTGGCGAGGCTGAGGACCGTGATGATTTTGCCGCCCGAGCCCTGCAGGAAGTTGGTGAACTTGGTGAGGGCAGGGGTGAAGGTTGCATCGGTACCGGCGTAGGCCGCGCTAGCTGCAAGCGCCGCGATTGCGACCGGGATGGCAATGTTGAGGGCACTGCCGAGTATCTTTGGGCCGAGACCCTTGACGCTGGCGCGCCGGGGGAGGGTGAGAGACTGCATGTGAAGCTCCGATTGGAGGGTGGTCACAGCGTTCTTGCGTTCGCTGTGTGTGTTCCACATGCATCTAGGAAACGGTCGTAGGAAAGTTTTCAGCGGCAATACCTTCTGGAGGTGGAAGGATGCGGACGCATCTTTTCCAGCCCAGCGCATGAAATCGACGATAAGGACGTAAAGTCAGTCTTTTGTGCCGGTAAGAACCCTCACCGCAGCCGGGATTCGGCGACGACTCGGCTAGAGGAACTGATTCGCTGCTAAACGAGATGTTCCATTTATGTTCTTTTTATTTTCCTACGTAGGATGCTTCGCGATATGTCTGCGATTCGCACAAGTGCAAGAGAAAGGAGACTACAATGCACCTCCCAACTACCGTCGCCAGGAAGGCCAATGACAGTCTGGCTCATGTCCTTGCCCATGCAATTGAAGTCGCTGGCAAGCCCCGCCACAGAATTGCCACTGAAAGCGGCATGCACCGCGAGACCCTGCTTCGCGTCGCGCGCGGAGAACGATCTATCGGGCTTGATGAAGCAGCGCGTGTGCTCGCTGCTTGTGGCGCGCCCCCTCGCGCGACCATGATTCTCGCTCTCGCCGGGCACGAGGACCTCGCATGCGAGTGGATGCATGGCGAGATGGGGGAGTTTCTCGAGGAATTTTTCACAAGTCTTCCAATCCATCTGCATCGGACCCTGGGGCGGCGGGTTGAAGACCTGCGGCCAAGGTGGGCTAGCGGCACCTCGCAGCTCGTTGCGAGGATGCTTGCCAAGCACATCGATGATTTTGTGGGTAGCGACATTGCGATGTCGCTGTCCCGGTAAGTCCTTGAGTTCGGAGGGGACCGAACCTTGCAAAAGAGACAGGAAATGAGCGAACCAAATCAAACAGATGTTGTTAGAGCTGCTGCTCCTCCGGCGAGGCTGCTTCGCTTGCCAGAAGTCATGGTGCGTGTTGGCTTGCGGCGATCCGCGATTTACCAGCGGATGAGTGACGGACGATTTCCCAAGTCGCGGTCGCTTGGTCCCAAATGCGCAGTCTGGGTTGAGGCCGAGATTGATGAGTGGATCCGCGCTGTATCGCAAACGCCAGACTGATCGCGTGAGTGGCCGCTAGATTCCGAACGCCCTTTATCCTGGATTTTGAGGAGCAGACGGGGGCGATGGGGAAGGCTTTTCCCAGCGTTGAGTGTAAGCGTGACGCGGTGGCCCAGATTATCCGGCGAGGGTATCCGGCCGCGGAGGTTTCGCATCGGCGGGGCGTAGCCGGAACTCGCTCTGTTCCTTGAAGCGGCGGTTGGCGATGCTGTCGCCAAAGATGGCGTTACCATTCGTGTAAGCCATATACTCGTCTTAACAGTTCCGCATTGAGCTAAGCATGCGTCGTTGCGCCTGGCCGAATGAACGATCCTACCGCCACTCACGGATGTCAGCAGGCATTTCGATCCGCGCCGGCGCGAATTCTCAGCCCGGTTTAAGGCATATGCAGTGCCGCTGCGCTTCCTGACGCGCTGTAAATCCGACAAGAACATACCGGTACATGCTTTGCCACATATTTCAACGTCTGACGGAACTTTCCCGTGGGTTACTGCGGAAAATAGAAGATAGCATCTTCTCGTCCCTACTTCGGGAAGGGTAACAAATCGGACTGTATGGGATCACCTCGGATGGGGCGCAAGCCCTTCAAATTCAGGCGGCTGCTCACAAACAGTGAGACGGCCGCGCCGCCCCTCCGGAGTGTAAAAAACTGACGAGGCAACACTGCAGACGCAGGCCGCAATAGCCTGGCACGGCGTGACAAATCGCCCGACACCGCGGCTGGTCCCACAGTGCTACCTCGACTTTGCAATCCCACAATCGCTTGGGATGTGCAAGCACTCAAGCAAAAAAGGTTCTATTAAGACCCTTCTCTGACAAAGTCTGTCCGGCAGTATTGCTTGACAGTGCGGCACGGACCGAGGTCTCGGCGCATCCTGCTCTTCGAATCCGACTTGCCTTCCATTGCATAATCCAACAGTCCACCGCTCTAATCCTAAATGCAATGGGCGGCTCTCCAGAGGGAAAATTGGCACGTCATTCGGTCCGAACGCGCAGTGCGCTAACTCGGGACGCGCGGAAGGCTGAATTCAGGAGCGATAGTAGACTCTGAATGCAAGCAGAGTTGCGACACGGCGAATTGTCGAAGCTGCATGGCTGATCTCTGATTCACCCTGATCTGAAAGGGGAGTCCGCAGGTGGTGTCGCTGGTCGATCAAGGGGACGTCGATGCAACGTTGGGGCATGCCGCCCGTCGTTGGAGTGAAAGCCAATTTGGTGCTCCATTGAACTTGGACGAACTGCATGTTCGCATTGTGGGATTGGGGAATGAGGGGTATGCGGAACGGCTTGACTGGCTCTTGAGCTGGCTCTCAACCACGGACATCTACCGGTATCGGTATGGCGACTGGTCCTATCTCCTTCAGTCATCGAGGCTAACTGATATCTACATTCTCCACGGCGAAGACCTCACGCGGATGGTACGCCTCGTAAGGGAAATCCGATCGGTGCTTCCAAGCAAAGCGATCATCTGTCTCTACTGTACTGGGGGAGGAGGCGAGCGGGCAGCTCTGCTGATGGCCGGGGCGGACGATGTCATTACTCGACAGTGTGCCAAGAAGGAAGCTGCAGCTCGAGTGAGAGCTCACACAAGGCGGATGCAGATACGAAAGGCCGTTTCACTCAAACATGAGCGAGCTTGCGGCCCATCGCACGCCGACGCGCTTTCTGCGATTAAGCTGACATATCGTGAAACCCTCATGTTGCAGGCACTCATAAGCCACTCTCCTGTGGGCATCAGCTATGACGACTTGCTAGATGTGGTCGGTGGGGGCAGGGGCGTAGCGAAAATGAACGCCTTGCGTGTTGCAGTCTCCATCCTCCGAAAGAAAGTGGCGCGGCTCCTCGACATCAGGAGCCGGTCCGGGTTTGGATATTTCATAGAAAAGAAAACTGTATAGATAGATAATCTCTAAGGATACGAGCATTAAATGTTCGTCCCAATTGATCCATATTAATTTTATGATTCTGCATAAATACATAATGTATATTTGTGGTTTATGTTATTTTAATTTCTTATTTTGAGTTACATGGGGGTCGGCCTACATGGACGTGCTCCACTGATTTCCCCAAAGCACGGTAGAGTCCGACCCGTCGGTAGCGCGGGCAGATGCAGAACATTGTTGCTGACTTGACCTGCAAGTGTACGCGGGTCGTACCGGGGGCCTCGATCTCAAGGCGCAGTCTCGTGCGGCAACTGACCGACCTGCTTGCCGAACGTGGCAAGCGCGGTATGATCGTCAGCGATAATGGCACGTGACTCACTTCCAAGGCCGCGCTGGCTTGGTGTCGGAAGGCTTAGGTGGCATGGTTACATTGCGCCGGGTAAGTCGATGCAGAACGGTTTTTTGGAGAGCTTCCATGACCGCATGCGCGACGAACTGCTTGACGAGACCCCATTCTCCTCAGCATGGACCATGCCCGCGTCCAGATCGCGGCGTGAGTGGACGACTACAACACGAGTGACCGCACTAAGCCATTGGCTGCGAGACCCCGCAGCCTTCCCCACCGAGTTGCCCAAGTAATGGCCCCCTCCGCTACGCTACGCACTAGAGTATCCGTGATGATCAAGCCGGATATTGCGACCAGCAGCGATCTGCCTTGAGCAGAGCGTTTGCAGTGACGACGAGCTTACGCATGACGGCGGTGATGGCGATTTTGGCGGGCTTTCCAGCGTCGATGAGCTTCTGATACTTGGCCTTGAGATCAGGGTTGAACCGGGCGGCAACAAGGGCCGGCATGTAGAGCGCATGGTGGACGTTTGGCGCGTCCGCCGCGAATGAAGCTCTTGCCTTTCCACTGGCCGGACTGCCGCGCGACGGGGGCGAGGCCGGCGAGGGATGCGGCCTGCTTGTTATCGAGGCTGCCGAGTTCGGGCATGGTGGCGATGAGTTGGTTGGCGGTCAGCGTTCCCACGCCAGCGATTCTGGTCAGGATGCGGTGCCGGCGGGCAAGTGCGGCATCGGTGGCGATCAGGTTGGCGATCTCGGCGTCGAGGGCTTCGATATGCCGATCGATCTGTTCAAGCCGCTGCCGGCACTGGCGCTTAAGGAAGGCGATGGTGAGGTTTTTCTCGCGGTTCTTGAGCGCAGTGCGATCGCGTACCAGACCGTCGCGTGCATTGATGAGTTCGGCCATCTGTGCCTGCTGCGCAGACCGTGCTGGCCTGATCGGCGGTTGCAGGGTTGCAGCCATGCGGGCCAGTAGCAAGGCGTCGATACGATTGGCCTTGGCCCGGGTGCCGGTCGCCTGGGCGAAGCGCCGAGCACGTTCCGGGTTGAGCTTTACGCACGGCCAGTCGGCCAAGGCTGCCTCCAGCGCCCGATGGTAGGTCGCTGTTGCCTCAGAGGCAATCCGTTCGACCGGCCATTGTCGCAATCAGGCAATCGACGCCTTGTGACCCTTGGCGGTGTTGGCGAACTGGCGCTCGGCGCCGGCGGGGTGGGCGTGGCAATCAAGGCTCGCTTTGGAGATGTCGATGCCGATCGTCTGTGATAGATTGTCGCTCATCTTCTCCGCTATCCCATGCTTGTCATCCGGGGCAAAAACCCCGGTATCCGTTCGGGCCTGATGGAAAAGAAAGGGGCGATCCTACTCTAGCCCGGTCCCTGAACGACCGGCGGTTTCGCGATCCGTCCCCTTCCGCCCGGGCCGGGGTGGCCACCCCGGCCCGGGCAATCCAGCATGACCCAAATGGACGAGAATGTCATAAGACAAGCGGTTTCCACACGACCTGACTCGGTGAGGATACACTTTTCGGCTGCGTTGTGATTCAGATTGTAGCGCGACAAACTGGATGAGGATTGCGCGTCAATCAGGATGAGAATGTGATTGTCGCGGCGCGTCGATCAGTGCCCGTTTTGATTGTCGCTGGCAAGTTCGTCGTTCTCATCCTGATTGTCGCGGATGGTCTCGATGACCTTTGGTGTGGTGTAAGCAGCGGGGCGTCCGGCGCCGGTGCGCCTGGCCTGTGCGGTACGCCGCCGGTAACTTTCGACGTTCATCTCGAAGATGTTGGCGTGGTGCACGAGCCTGTCGACGGCGGCGAGCGTCATGGCAGGATCCGGGAAGACCCTGTTCCATTCGCCGAAGGGCTGGTTGGCAGTGATCAGCAATGACCGTCGCTCGTATCGGGCGCTGATCAGCTCGAAGAGCACCGACGTCTCGGCCTGATCGCGCGAGACGTAGGCGAAGTCGTCGAGGATGAGCAGATGGTACTTGTCGAGCTTGGTCATCGCGGATTCGAGTGCGAGTTCGCGCCGAGCGACCTGCAGGCGCTGCACGAGGTCGGAAGTTCGGGTAAACAGAACCCTCAAACCCCGTTCGACCATCGCCAAGCCGATTGCCGCGGCAAGATGGCTTTTGCCGCCGCCGGGCGGGCCGAACAGGATGAGATTGGCGCCTTGTTCGAGCCAGCCATCGCCAGCGCACATGGCCATGACCTGCGCTTTTGAGATCATCGGCACGGCATCGAAGGCGAAGCAGTCGAGGGTCTTGCCTGCGGGTAGATGGGCCTCTGCCAGATGGCGTTCGATCCGGCGGCGATCCCGTTCGGCGAGTTCGTGCTCAGCGAGCGCGGCGAGGAACCTGCTGGCAGGCCACCCTTCCTTGTCTGCCTGGGCGGCAAAGTCCCCCCAGATGTGCTTGATGGTGGGCAAGCGCAGTTCGTTGAGCATCAGGCTCAGGCGCTGTGCATCGATCATGGGAGCGGCGTTCATGCGGCTTCTCCCTGTTCGATCAGTCCATCGTAGATCGAGAGCGGCACCAGTTCGACCACGACTTCGGGTAGGTCGGCAGGATCGGGACTGAACCGGGCGCGCAAGGTTGTCAGGCACGGTGTTCGGCGCGCGGCCAGGTCCTCGGTCAGGAGCCCGGCGAGTTCGGCTTCGCATGCGCGTTCGTGGGCCATGGCCAGAAGTTCTACGGTGGTACGGCAGGCCTCCCGTTCACCCTGAACCTCCAGCAAGTGGTCGAACATCAGGCGATAGGCATCCCGCGGGAACAGGCTGTCGCGATAGACCAGCCCCAGCAGCGCCATGGGCTTGCGACGCAGGGAATGGATCACGTGGCGGTAATCGACAACATGGCCGTGCTTCCCGTTCATGCCGGCACGGCCACGCGACAGGGTCATGAGCCTCGTGCCGCCGATAAAGACGTCGAGACGATCATCATACAGGCGGACCCGCAAACGGTGCCCGATCAGGCGGGATGGGACCGTGTAGAACACCTTGCGCAGCGTGAAGCCGCCCGAGGACGTGACCGTCACGAGGATCTCCTCGTAGTCGGTGGTACGCACATCCGGCAGCGGTTGCAGGAACTTGCGTTCGGCATCGATCCCGGGGCCGTGCCGCCGGTTGCGCGCATTTACGACCTCGTCGATGAAACGGCGATAGTCGGCAAGGTCGGCGAAGTCGGCGCTACCGCGCAGCAGCAGCGCATCCTTCACGGCAGCCTTGATGTGGCCATGGGCACTCTCGATCGCGCCGTTCTCATGGGCAATGCCGCGGTTGTTCCTCGTGGGCTCCATTCCGTAATGGGCACAAAGCGCATCATAGCGCTTGGTCAGGTCGATCCTGGTATCCGCGTCCAGATTGCGGAAAGCGGCCGAGAGGCTGTCGGTGCGATGAAGCTTCGGCGCGCCGCCTGCGGACCAGAGCGCGTTCTGTAGCCCTTCGGCCAAGGCAACGAAACTCTCGCCGCCCAGGATGATGTGCCCATGCTCGAAGCCGCCACAAGGAAGCCGGAAGTGATAAAGCAGGTGGTCCAGAGGCTGTCCGGCGATCGAAACCGCCAGATCGTCCATGCACGTAAAGTCGGACAGGCCGAGCCGTCCCGCTTCGTGCACTTGCCGGAAAATGACTTCGCGATCCTGCCCGTTCATGGCGCGCCAGTCGCGAATGCGCCTCTCCAGGGTTCGCCGGGAACCGAACACCGTCTCGGGGTATCGGCGTCGCAGTTCCTCGAAGATCGCGATAGGTCGGAGGCCGGGAGCAGCCTCAAGCATCGGCACGACCACTTCATCGAAGATACCGGCAAGGGGGTCGGGTCGGCGCCGGCTGCGCGGTGCTTGCCGCTGTGATGGCAACCGGGCGTCCTGCAAAACCCGATAGCCCGTTGCCGGGCTGAACCCGGCCTTAGCCGCCGCCAGAGCGACGGGGTCATTACGTCTGTTGGTCATGAAAAGTCTCACCTGATGATCGTTGATGTGTCGGCCAGCCACACGTCAGGTCCTCCTCCCCGGAAAACCCAACACATAGCGGCCACCACGACCATCACAGGCACCTCGCAAAGAGGGCCTCCGGTGTGTCGGGACCGGCTACGGGCTACGCCCTCCGCCGATCCCGACACACCGGATTCTCATCTTGATTGTCGCGCTTTCTCACCCTGATCGTCGCGCGACATTCAGATTTCCTGCTGGTGGCAGGAGGCCAGCGAGGATGGCACGAACGCTTTCACATGATCTTCGTGACAGGGTGGTCGCAGCGATTGATGTGGGCCTGAGTTGCCGTGCGGCGGCGGCCCGCGTCGGGATCAGCGGGTCGAGCGCGATCCGTTGACGGCGACGCGCGCTCGATCATGGTCGGGCTGTAGTCAAGCCGCGCGGCGGTGATCGGCATTCGGGCAAGATCGAGGCACATTGCCGATTTATCCAGGGACTGATCGCTGAACATGGAGACATGGACTTGCTCGAGGTACAGGCGCGGCAGATTTGGCGCGGCGCCTCCGTTGGGATCGGCACGCTGCATCGGCCCTTTGTTCGTCACGGATCACGCGCAAGAAAAAAGACCGGGCGCGCGATCGAGCGGGACCCTCCCGACGTCCAGGCGCTAGCCGGCACTGGTTCTACGCCCCGATCGACATCGAACGCGATCGCTTCGTGTTCATCAATGCGACCGGGACCGCCACCAACATGACGCGCGGCCATGACCGCTGTGCCGGGGTGAGCTTTTGCGGATTGGCTTCCCGCACGGCCGCCGCAAGACTACCACGCCGGGCCCGGGTCTGCGCATGACCGGTATGGTCGCGCCGATGATGATCCGGTGACTGGTTCGAAGCCTATGTGGCGCAAGTCCTGGTGCCCGAACTGCAGTACAGCGACATTGTCATCATGGACAACGTCTCTAGCGACAATCCCTTCGAGAAGGCCTTCTCACGGCTCAAGGTCATGCTCCGCAAGGTGAGCGAGCGAAAGGTCGACGGTTTGCGGGATATGATCGGGAGGCTCGTAGACATCTTCCAGCCCGCCGAATGCGCCAATCACCTCAAATCATACGACTATGAACCGAAATGAATGAAAAGCGCTCAAGAGCTCCGCTCGACAAGCACTGCTTACGCTGCGCTCACGCGCAACAAAACGGTCTGGATCTTATCCAAGCCGGGGAAAAGCTGGCGGTCACGTCACCGTGAAGTGATACCTCCAGCACGTCGGTGATTGGATGAACGTTGGTTCGCCATCGTCCAACCGAAAACCGGCCTGCATTGATCATTTGCGCACAGACCCTGCAGCCCCATTATCGAGCGGCTGATTGTACTCGAGATCTCTGGAACCTGAAGGTGCGCCAAGAATCCAAACGGCTATGACCGACAACGCTTGGAAAATTGGCGTTCGCATTGGATAGTCGACTAGACTGGCAACGCACACCAAGAGCAGGAACACGGCCGCCAAGCGAATTGGCCCGGCGTTAGCTGCATCTATTCCGCGTCGCGATGTTCCGAAAGCGCGGAACAATATCCAGCCCAGTGTTGAAGTGAGCAGTGCTCCAGAGATCATGCCCCCCTCGACTAAGCTCTCGAGCAAATCATTGTGTGCGTGGTTTACGTAGGAAGGACCCAGTGTAGCGAGTGGCTCGCTCACTCGGTACACTGATGCATAGCTTCCCACACCAGCCCCTATCGGCCAGTATTTCCCGATTAGGGTTGTGGTGGTGGGCAGTACGGCCCATCTGAGATCCTGGTCGGCATCGAGCGAAATCAGGCGTACAATTGATTCCGCCCTTGGCAAATGCCGAACCGCAGTCCACGAGAACAGAAGGAAGACCACTGTTCCCGCGCAGAAGCATGCCCTGGCTAGTGCAGACACCCGTTGGCGACTTTCGCGGATCGCGATGAGAACAGCCAAAATCGCACCACCACAGCACAGGAAGAGCCCGAAGCGCGAACCCGTTATGGCTGAGAGAGCCAGGATAGACAGAGCGGCACTCGCTACAGTCACAAAACGCAGGATCGAACGGCTGGGACCTTGCAAAAACCTTGCACCCAGCCATCCTAGGAAAGGTAGCAAGCAGGCCTGCAGCAAGGCTTGGTGATTACGGTTGGCAAACAGGCCAATGGCACTAAGCTCGGACACTGTGTCAAATTGCGAATGGATGATGAGACCAGACGCCTGAAGAGCAGCGAGGATGCAACTAACACAGCCCAAAACAACTATCGTAAACACAACATCGGGGATGCGTCGGAAGGAGACAGTCTGACATGCGCTTATTGTGGCAACGGGTATAGATAAGGCCAGAAGAGCATTGAACGTGGCCAACGGCGCCAAACTCATCGGTCTCCAGATATCCCGGAACTCCGCAAGAGGCGGGACAAGAGATTGCCGCCCTGGCAGGGTCAGCCAAACCTTCGGCGGAAGTGGAATGATTTGGAGAAAGGTCCAGAGAGCGAGCCCCGCCAAAGTCCGACTGATCCAAATTGGAAAACAACTGGCTTTATCGCGTCGCCGCCAAGCCAAGACGGAGCACAAAGTCACGGCAATTAAGCGGAGTACGTGCTGCGCGGGCTCATCGCCCCGAGAGGCGCCACCAAGCGCAAAAACAACACAAAGCCAAGCTACCAGAACGAAGCTTTCGCTGGTACGGAGACGGCGGAAGAGGGGAAGGGCCTGCATTCTCTAGGAAATCATACAGGCCCCAACGCACCAATACGATTACGCGCTGACGGGATCTTCGGAAGCGGTAGCGGCCTTCGCGATGCCGGCTGCTACAGCAATTGCGGCAACAATACCCACAACGAGTCCAGTAACCCCAGCGCCCGCACCAGCAGCACCTGCAGCGCCCGCAGCGCCAGAACCAACGGCCCCGCCACCCCCTGCCGATTGACCGACCAGCATCAGATTGGCAGCAGATGGTGAGCCATCCAGCGCGAAATCAGGAATGAGAGCCAGGCTGGCCTGGTCTGTTGGCAACTCGAACACTGCAGTCGCGTCCGAGAAGGTCAATGGCACATTGTCAGAAACCACTTCTGCCGAAAGAGGCGAACTGGCAACCAACGCAACGATCGATGCCAGACAAACGATCTTGCCAACTCTGTTCATGGTAGCACACTCCAAAAGCTATGCCTGATTCGAGCACTCTATGCAAAGTCACCTTAGGTCTTGGGCGGTCCAGTAGCAAGTGAAAATACCAAAGCGGCATGGGAGTGCTACAAAGCGGCGTTGATACTGCTGAACACTCGAATTCTCACTCGGTCAGCGTCGCCTTTGGCTTCGTTCGGTCATTTCCATTAGTATCGCGTGGAAGTGCATGACTCCGCGCCTGAAGGACAGCTCCCGGTCGTAATACCTGCGCCCCCGACGACCCATGTCTGAACGTTCCTCCGGCGATGCAGTCGCAAGCTCCCGTAGAGCCTGGGCAATCGAGGCTACATTTCCAGGTGTTGCTAAAACTCCTGCGCCTGCTTCCATAACAATATCCGCAGCGTCTCCGGACACGCCCATGACAATGGGACGACCGGCAGCTAGATAAGCCTGCGTTTTCGATGGAATGGTAATTTCGAAAAGTTCGTCAGGAAGCAAATGCACAAGGAGGACGTCAGCTTCTGCGAGAAAGGACGGAATGCTCGCTGAAGGAACCTGGGGGTGAAACTTAATGTTTGCAATCGCGTTGGCTGCTACATAGTCCTTGAGTCCCTCGCACTCGATCCCTCCACCGACAAGCAAAAGCTCGACGATGGGCTTTTCGAGGTTCGCGACCTTCACTGCGTCCAGGACAGACCTCAGTCCTTGGGCGCGGCCCATGTTACCTGCAAAAACGACCTTCACGGGGCCATCATGGGGTTGGGGCGGCGTGGGGGCAAGGCAATCGAGTTCTGCTGGTGCCCAGTTGGGTATGAGTTCGAGGCGATGAGCTGGTATGCCTCGGGCATGTAGCGTCCGCCGGAAGCCACGCGACAAGACTGCGATGCGGGTCATCCTCCGGTATGTCCAGAGCGACACCCAGCCAACGAGACCGATAAGCCGGTCGCTCCGGATCATTCCAGTCGCATGAAGCGTGTCAGGCCACAGGTCCTGTATGTCATAGCATACAGGGGCACGACGAAGCCACCCGACGAACGCGGCCGCAATGCCGACAGTCAATGGCGGATGATATGCATATATGGCGTCTGGTCGCGGTGCAAGAAGTCCCGCAATGACTGCAGCAAACATGAAGCTCAGGTAATTCGCGATCCGTCCTATTTTGCTAGAATCATGGCTGGGGAAAAGGGGAACTCTCCAGACCACGACATCTCCGCAGGTCTCACGTTGCAGGAGGCGGATCCGAAATCCGTCATAAATCTTTCCGCCTGGATAATTGGGAAAACCAGTTATCACGTGGACCTTGTGCCCCAGTCCTTGGAGGGCTTGGGCAAAGGCTGCACCTTTGAGTGTCGGCTCGGGGTCGAACCATTGGGTCATGACAAGAATGCGCAACTTCAAGTGCCTTCCTGCCAGACCTTGCGTCTGATGTAGTCGGTATAACTAATGATTACCTTTACAACAACCTCGGAAACCGTCCTTGGCGCATAGTCCGGAACAGGCGCCGGCCGTAGATTGCGGCTGTCGGCGAGTTCCAGCACTGTTAGGGCCTGCATGACCCTAGCCACGTTTATACCGGTCATCATGACAACGCCATGTTCCATCGCCTCGGGGCGCTCATGTGCCTCGCGAATGTTGATCGCCGGGAAACCCAGGATGGAAGATTCCTCGCTGATCGTCCCGCTGTCCGAGAGTACGGCTCGCGAATGCATCTGTAGATAGATATAATCGTGAAATCCCAAGGGCTTCAGCAACCTCACGCCTTCATGAAACACGTGTCCCGTGGCATTTATCCTGTTGCGGGTCCGCGGATGCGTCGACACGATTACCGGGAGCCCGAACCTGTCAGCCAGCGCGTCCAGCAGGGTGGTAAGGCGATTAAATGAAGCAACCGGCTCGATGTTCTCCTCGCGATGCGCGCTGACAACAAAGTACTGGCCGGATGACAGACCGAGCCGATCGAGAATGTCGGACTGCTCCGCCGCTTGGCGATTGTGTTCAAGCACTTCGCGCATAGGACTTCCCGTAACCACAATGCGATCTGCCGGCCTGCCCTCAGCAAGCAGGTATTCACGGGCGATGGCGGTGTAAGGCAGATTGAGATCAGCGACGTGATCCACAATGCGCCGGTTCATTTCCTCGGGAACGCGCTCATCGAAGCATCGATTTCCCGCCTCCATATGGAATATCGGAATATGTCGACGCTTCGCAGCCAGGACCGAAAGGCAACTGTTTGTATCTCCGAGCACCAGCAAGGCATCGGGTCGCTCATTCGCCAGCACCATATCGACCGACGAGATAATCTTTCCAACGGCTTCTGCGGCGCTTCCGCCGCCGCAACCAAGGAAATGGTCCGGTCGCCGAATGCCCAGATCAGAAAAGAACACATCATTCAGCTCGAAGTCGTAGTTCTGGCCAGTGTGGACCAAGATATGATCCGTTGCAGCATCCAACGCGGGGATCACCCGCGATAGGCGGATGATTTCCGGTCGTGTTCCCACAACCGTCATGACGCGAAGCTTTCTCATGCAATTTTTGCCGGAACAGTATCTGGCCGATCCCTGTCGAACACTTCGCTCGCCCAGAGCATGACAAGCAATTGCGAATCGCCGATATTGGTAATGTCGTGCGACCAACCGGGAATTGTGTCCACTACTGCAGGCGAGTCTCCGTAAGTCGTGAAATCCAGCTGCTCTCCGGTAACGATGTTTCGAAACCTGAAACGGGCTTGTCCTTGCAAAACAAGAAACTTCTCGCTCTTGGTATGGTGATAATGTCCGCCCCGCGTGACTCCAGGACCGGCGGTAAAATAGGAAAACTGACCTGCAGACGGAGTCTTGAGCATTTCTACAAAAACACCCCTTTTGTCTTCGTGCAGGGGCAGAGTTCTGACGAAATCATCATGTGGCAGATAGCTTAGGAAAGTTGCATACAGCTCTCTATAGGGTGATACTCCCACATTTTCTGTAGTCATGCGGTCTCGGCCGTCTCTGAACGCCGTAAGGACATTCGCCAATTCCCCTACAGACATTCGATAACAGGGAAGTTCGCCGATGGCGGTTTCCCTTCCACCGGAGGCCTGGTCGATGAAGCAGGAAATCCCAGCGCACACGTCGTCAATGTATGCTAGATCGACAGCGGCAGAAGCATCATGGCAATCGACAGGCAGCTCGCGAGCGAGGTTATGGCAGAATGTCGCCACGACTGAGTTGTAGTTTGGTTTGCACCACTTGCCGAACACGTTCGGGAGCCGCTCTATGTGCAGAGTGACCTTCGCGTGGCGTGCCACCGAAAGAAGCATCCTCTCGGCCTCCTGCTTGCTCGCCGCATAGTCGGAGCCGTTGCCGACCTGTCGTGATGATGCAAAGTAGACCGCAACTGGTGAAACTCGCGTCGCAAGTGCGTCGCAAAGCGCCCGGGTCAGGTTCACCGTGTCCCGTTGGAAATCTTGGCCGTGCTCAATCCGATTGGCGCCGGCCAAATGAACGATCACGTCAGCTTGGCGCGCCAACTGAACAAGATCATCCACATTGTGTTGCCGTCCGAATTTCAGAACATTCTTTATGCCGCGCTCGGCGAGATGCACGAGCAGGTTCTTGCCGATGAATCCATCAGATCCCGTCACCAGAACCTGCATCTCACGCCGTCTCCATTTCCGAGCCGTTCAAAAGCCTGCGGACGCTGGGCAGTCCCCATAGGAGTTGCACAACCTCGCTGCGCGTCAGCCTTTGCGTGTTGTGCGAGGTGTAATCGCCACTTCCGCTTATCGCGACTTCTCCCCGATCCACAAACTTCTCGTAGTTCAGGTCGCGTGTATCGGGTGGGACGCGATAGTAGCCACCCTGGTCATGCGCCGAAACGAACTCCTCGCGGCTGAGCAGTGTTTCGAACAGCTTCTCGCCGTGCCGTGTTCCAATGATTTCGATAGGATGATCTGGCCGGCCCATTAGCTCAAGGACCGCATGTGCGACATCTCCAACGGTCGCAGCCGGAGCCTTCTGGACGTAAAGATCGCCACTATGGCCGTGCTCGAACGCGTAGAGCACGAGCTCAACCGCGTCATCCAGCGACATCATGAAGCGGGTCATTGCCGGATCCGTAATCGTCAGCGGAACCCCTGAACTGACTTGCCGGATGAAGTGCGGTATCACCGAACCACGTGAAGCCATCACATTACCATACCGCGTGGCGCAAATGACCGGTCCGTCATCCGCCATGCTGCGCGCCTTTGCGACCGCAACTTTCTCCATCAGCGCCTTGCTAATGCCCATTGCGTTGATCGGGTAGACCGCCTTGTCCGTGCTCAGGCAAACAACGCGCCTGACTTTGTACTTTTCCGCTGCCTCGAGGACGTTTTCCGTTCCCAGAACATTCGTCTTGACGGCTTCAAGCGGATAAAATTCACAAGATGGGACCTGTTTCAACGCTGCGGCGTGAAAAACATAATCCACTCCAGCCATCGCTGAGGCAATGCTTCGTGGATCACGAACATCGCCTATGTAGAATTTCAGCCTGCTGTTCATATGCAGGCGGCGCATGTCGTCCTGCTTCTTCTCGTCTCTGCTGAAGATGCGTATTTCGCGAAAGGGCCATTCGGCAAGATGAGCAAGGAGTGTGCTGCCGAACGAGCCTGTTCCGCCGGTTATCAGCAATGTCGCATTCTCGAACATGGCCACGCGTTCGAGCAGATGAACCGTATTCTTCAATTCTCAGGCTCCGCCATAACACGATGAGCGAGCGCATCGCGTATATCCTGCGTAGGATAGTTGATTAGAACCGCGCTCAAGGCACCCTTGTACACGAACAGGCTGCCCGCAGCAGCACCTATAGTACTGCTTATGCGGAACAGATTCTCAATGTCGGAGATAGAACCAGCACCACCAAGCATTGTCAAGGGACAATGAAGAACATCAGACGCCTGTGTGGCAAAGGCCAAGTCGTACCCTTCACATAATCCGTCCCTGTGAACGAAATTGAAGAGGATTTCTCCAGCGCCCCGCTTTTCCATCACCCGCGCCATCGTCAACGGATTTCGTCCGGTAAATCGCGTGCCTTGCTCGGCTAGAATCTCGTACCCACCGTCGCGCGCTACGCCGACGTCGATGATCACGCAGACGCTCTGGGCGCCGAAGCGCTCGGAAATCCTGCTCACCAGCAAATGATCGGACAGTGCCGCAGCACCGATTGCAACCTTTTCGACGCCATTCTCGATGAGCTTGCGTGCATCATCCAGTTCGGTGATGCCCCCTCCGTAACACACGGGCATCCGGCACTGGGCCGCAAGTCGTGAGATGAGGGCCAAATCTGGTCTGGTACCCCTGCGGGTAGCATCAATGTCCAAGATAACGATTTCGTCGGCTTCGAGGTCATTAAAGATCCGAACTGTGTTCAGGGGATCACCCAGATAACGCCGATTGCTGAATTTCCTCGTCTTGAAGAGTTCGCCGTTGGCCATCAGCAGGGTTGGGATGATCCGCGGCCTCAGCATCCTGCTTCTCGCGCAAATGACAGAAGCAGGCCTTCGCCGGAGCGATGGCTCTTCTCGGGGTGAAACTGTACCCCCCAGATCGTTCCTTTGCGCACCATGCTGGGAAACTCGATGCCATAGGAAGTCTTCGCTACGATCTCGTTCCGCGCAATTCCATCAAGGTGAAAGGAATGCAGGAAATAGAAGCGTTGCCGATTTTTGGCGCCTATCAAAGGGTCGAGTTGCATGACCTGCAACTCGTTCCAGCCCATGTGCGGCAGCCGTAACGCAGCGTCGCCACTGTCAAGACGCCTCGCACGGCCTTCCAGCCATCCAAGTCCAGGTTCAATGCCCTCGTCGCTGCCTTGAGACAGCATGTGCATGCCAATGCAAATCCCAAGCAGTGGACGCTTCTCCTCAAGCACCAGTCTCTCAAGCTCTGAGCGAAGGCCACTGGCGTTGAGACGTTGCATTGCATGATCAAAAGCGCCGACCCCTGGCAGCACGAGACCCGCAGCATCGCGAAGCTCCTCGGGGCAAGTGGCCCTTTCGGCCTGGACACCCCTGGAATGCAACACGTTCAGAAGAGCCTTAACGTTGCCAACTCCATAATCGAGCACACGGATCATCTGAGCAGCCTCCTCTCAAGGCCCACTCGCCTGAGCAAATTCCATCCTGCCGAGATCAACATGTGCTTGTTACGGAAGCTTCTGACCGTTCCGTTTGGTCCCGAAAAAAGCTGCCTAAGGTCGTTCTCTGCAATTCCAAGTTTAGCGGCGATAAAAGAGAACTCACCAGCCATAGTCTGTTCGTCCAATTCAGGGGATTCGAGGCGTTTCACTGCGTCCTCCCTTGTCATCTCACCGGTCATTATCAGACTGGAGAAATGCGCCTTGCGCTTGTCATAACCGAACTTCTCGCGAAGCCAGTAATCCTCGAAGAACCTCGTAAAGCGAGATTCGTGATGCTTGTGTAAAAACGGTTGCCAACCCAGATTTTCTGCCAGTTCTTGCTCCGCCTGCAACTTGGAGTATGGAATGAAATTGAGGATATCGACGCGACGTATACGATAGATGTAGTGGTACAGAATCCTGTATTCTAATACATCGGCGATCGGAAACGTTCTTAGCTTGCGATGGCCAAACTTTCGATGGATGTCCCGCACCAGTCCCCGATCAATGCCTGGGTATGCGCCCCACTCTTCGGGTTCGCGGCAGCACTCCGTCAAGAAATTCGTCCCCGTAACCACAAAGTTTATATCGTTGCGCCGGGCATACCTGTAGAGTGAGGAGAAGAAGGCAACGTCTTGCGGCATGTCAAGATCAGGTACTTGAGCCTTGAAAAAAGCGAGCTGCAGATCCTGCATTTCGGACCAGTTGATGACATCAGTAACCAGATCCAGGCCGAGGCCGTCGACAAGTGAAGCAATATTCCTCACGGCATGGGCGGTGTTCCAGCCGGCGTCCACATGGTACAGGAGGGGTCTGAGGCCGAGTTTTTTTACGGCTACATATGCTGCATAGGAGCTGTCCAAACCGCCGCTGACCCCTATCACGCAATCGTAACGGGCTCTTTGGCCGACCTTTTTTATCTTTCTTACAAGCTCGGGCAGCTGGCGCGCGGGATCACCACCGTGCTGCCAGTTAGGCGCGATGGTCGTGTCGAAATGCTGGCAGTATTCGCACAGACCAGTCTCATCGAACGAGATATGGGTGTCACTCGTGTCCATTACGCAGCGGCGACACACTTGATAGCTGCGACCGCTTCCTCGAACGGCAGTAGTAGTCATAGCACACATCACGGTCGGCCGTACTTCTGGCGATACGAAAGGTAGACCTGGAAAGATCGACGCGAGATGTCCCAGACCTTCTTGTTCGGTAGCATGCCCATCGTCGCATGGTCCTGATGGACGACGCGCAGGCTCGGTTCGTAATACACTGATTTACCGACCGCCTTCAGCTGACAAGAAAGAAAGTATTCTTCGCCCATCAGAAAAGTCGGAGCCCAAAGATCCTTGTAATGCGCAAAAAAATCACTTGTCAGAATGTAGCAGGCTCCATAACCTTGCTCGATTTTCTGGGCGACCTTGTATTGGCGATAGTCACGCCTTGCTGTGATTGGTGCACTATGACGAGCGAGCCAGAATATTATGCGGGCAAGGGTGTAGTTGGAGTAGTAGATCTGCCAGACAATTACGCGTGCTCGGGAAATAGGCTGAATGACGTGGGGATTTTGCTCGCGACCGGACGGCGTGACAATGCGTGGTGAAATTACCGCGTGATCCTCGAGTAATCTTCCTGAGGCCTTCAAAGTTATGAAAAAATCGTCCGAAAACTCTATGTCATTGTTGCACACGATAACAGTGCCCGGTGCTTCCGCAGTATGCCTCAAGGCCGCTAAGCCGACGTTGATCCCCTTGAAGTATCCGTGATTAACATCCTCATAGATGAACATTGCGCGAGGAAAACTTGTCTCAACTTCCATTAAATCGGCGCGGTCGTTCTCGTTGGACGCGTTATCAACTACAACAACAGTGACATCGTCGGCACCGACGGCGCGAGAAACAGATTCGAGAAGTTTTTGGGTGAGGCGGGCATTGTTATAATTGATAGTCACAATGCCAATCCGCGAAGTTGTATTTGCGTTATTTGTCATCTTGTTGCCTGATCATTTCGAGAGCGATTGTTCCGTTGCCTCGTTCGTCAGCGTTGGCGAGAGGTGCAATCTGTATGTCCAGCCATTGAGCATTGCATGTCTCGGGAATGATAAGCTCAAATCCTTGTCTCGATTCGGTGAGTTCGAGCATGCCAATTACCCGTTTGTCCGCAAAGCACCGGAGTATTGCAGTGATTCTTGCTTCGGCTGCGTCCTGTTCCGCGGTCAAGCGATAATTGCCGGCTGACAGTACAAGGAGCTTCTGCGCCACAAGACCGCCCGAGCCATGAAGCCAATACTTCAGTTTTGCTGAATCAATTTCTGCACCAAACCCTTGGGTATCAGTGTTGTTGTCCATAACCTGCCACTCGAACGGGGAAGGGGAGGTGGCAGAGATGAATGTGAGATCGGCGCCGTTGCGCTTCCATTGACGATTGAATGCCGCGTGTAACCGCGCCGCTTCGCCAATTCGCCCCTCATGCACGAGGCTTGCCTCCACTACACCGCGGATGCCGGCGTTCTGGCTCGCCCGTGAGCCGGGTGCTGCAATTAGGACGCGGGAGAGACCCACCTCTTGCGGTTGATTCTGGCGCATCCAATCAATGAATTGGAAAATCCACGGAGGGTCTTTCGACATGAGGCCGGCAAGGGCGGGGATCAGTTCTTCGCGACCAAATCCGCGGGCAAGGCTTGGCATCAAGATTGGGCCTGCAGCCGGGGTGGTCCGGAGCGCGGCGTCGTAAAACGTAAGTGCGGCTTCCGCATCGCCTGCACGGGCTGCTTGTTCAAGCATGTGGACATTCGTAACCAGATCCCGGCGAGAAAGCCGCGACGCAAGCCCGTAAAGTGCCTCACCCTGGCCAATCCGGCCCTGGGCCAAAAGTGCGTCGGCTGCTTGGCGCACGGGGATGGGATTGGTTGGATCGAGCATGCTTGCAATCAGACTCGCGCTCGGTAGCGTCATTGGACTAATCATGGTGCTTGCCTTGTGGCCTGTTGCCGGGCGACTTGAGCGAACCGGGCCTTGGTGAGAGCCTTCTTGACGTTCAGGCGCGAGTGAAGTGGCAGGTCTTTGGAAAACAATGAAGCCATTGAACACGTTTGCGGCAATCAGGCTGAAGCAGCATACAACGACTAACATTCGCCGCTGAAGAAGTTCGCCTGATTGCCGGTCCATCAAAGTGCTTTAAAAAGTGGCCGTTAGGCGCTCAGGCCAGCCGACTTACGACCATAGTCATAGCCATAGCCATAGCCATAGCCATACCCATAGTCAGAGCCATATCCGGATTTGCTTGCATCAAACTTTGTCATGATGACACCGAGAAGGTTGGCTCCGCCGCCGACCATGCGTTGCAGCGCAAGTCTGATCATGTTGGCCCTTGCACCTGCAGCCTCCATTGCGAACAGTACCGACTGCACGGAATGGCCGATGAGAGGGGCATCGGCCATGCCGATCGAAGGAGGGGCGTCGACAACGACATACTCGTAATGGCGCAGGAGTTCGGTGACCAAGTTTTCCATCGCAGGCCCGATCAGCAGCTCTGCTGCGTTCGGCGGAGTAGGGCCTGCGGTCAGCACGTCGACAGCATGGCCTTCCGTCCGCACAAGCATTCGTGAAATGTCATGATCTCCGGACAGGTAGTTGCTGGTTCCGGACCGATTCTCGATGCCGATTAGCTTGTGGACCGATGGTGAGCGCATGTCAGCGTCGACCAGGACAACGCGCCGACCACCCTTCGCTAACAAGTGTGAGACTGCATAAGCGGTCGTCGACTTGCCTTCACCCTTGCGGGTGCTCGTGACTGCAAGGCTTCGCGGCACACCAAGCGAGGTCGAAACCTGGAGAAGCGCCTGTAAGGACAAGTAAGCTTCCGTGATGTACGAGCGGGGATCGGCAAGTTCGACCAGCGGGTCCCGGTCACTTAGCGGGATCACGCCGAGCAGGGGTTGCTGCGTCAATCGCTCGACATCGCCCGGATCTTTGATCTGCTCATCGATCTGTTCAAGTGCCACCACAACCAACGCCGCTGCAACCAGTCCGGCTGCACCAGCGAGTGCAAGGTTCAGGAACAGCTTGGGGCTCGAGGGTTCCTTTGGCAAATCGGCGCTGTCGACAATTACGACATTGCTCAGGCCCACGCCGCTTGCAACGCCGATTTCCTTGTACCGCTGCAGCAGCGCGTCATACACTTGCCTGTTTGTGTCGGCATCTCGCTGATAGATGCCATAAGCAATGGATTTGGACTTTGCCTGGAGCAGGCTGTCCTTGAGGCCGTCCACCTTTGCGGTGAGCGTTGCTTCCCGATTCACCGCCTCATTAAGGTCGGCTACGAGCTTCTGATGCAACCTGTTCTTCTCTGCCGCAATCTCGCTATCAAGAACCTGAAGCTGTCTTGCTGCAGCCTTTACCGAAGGATAGCCGGCTTCGAACCGCACACTTAGCTTCGCGTACTCAGTTGCAACATCCGCGCGCCGCTGCCGGAGCGTTCCCAGGAGATTTCCGGCATCGCCGTGATCAATGGAGTTGCTCGACAACCGTGCTGCAGCTCCAGCACGGTCTGCTTTCGCCTGCGCCAAGGCATTGTTCAAGGCGACGATATCGTCGCTTTCGAGTGAACGTTCGACGCGTGACGAGCTTTCGCCGCCGGTCTCCACAGTGCCAATGTTGACGATCTTGTTACTGACGGCAAAGTCGACGGCTGCTTTTTCAGACGCTTCCAATCTTTGACGAAGCTGCTCCAGGCGGCCTTCCAGAAAACTGCGGGCATAAGAGGCCGCGCTGTAGCGGCGGGCAAGCTGGCTCTCGATGAAGGCGTCAGCCCAGGCATTGGCGATCTTCTGAGACAGGGCCGGATCAGGACTGACAAAACCCACTCTGACCAATCTCGAATTGCGGACAGGATCAATAACAAGGTGGTCACCAAGGATCTTGATAACAGCATCAAAGCGCTTTTGTCTTTTCTGTGCCGCCGACCCGTTTGCTGCGTCTTCGAGAAAGTTGCTGCTTGTCGAATCCACACCGAACGTTTCGAAGAAGGCGCGGTCGTCCGCCAGTCGAAATCGCCGCGCTACATTTTCAGCAAGAGAACGCGCCCCGAGAAGCGTGTATTGGGTCTGATAAAACTCGCGGTCATCGAACGAGGATGGCGGCTCCAGATTGTCGACCTTGACTACCTGTTCCCCCTTGCGAGAAATCTCAAGCGTGACAGAAGAGACATATTGCTTGGTCATGAACATGGTCACAACCACACCTGCAAGCAGCGCAAGAGAGACTATGCCGATGATAATCCAGCGTCGGCGGACGAGAACGCTCCATTGCTGCCGTAGCATCGGAGGCGTCTGGAAAACATTCATGTTAGGCGCATCAGCACCTGCTGGTGAGGCAATACTGTTCATTGGAAAGGTGCTCTCTCAATTCAGCAGAAGAACGAGCGGCGTGAGAACGGCCGGTGAAAGCTGTATGAAGTCGTGAAGCACCTTCTTTGCAGAAGAGTCGCCAACAAGAACCACATCGTTCGAATAGATTTGCGGATCTGGATATTTCCCGGAGCGGATCGAAACGAGATTGTAGACGCCCGCATAGCGCTTCGTGCCAATCGTCCTGACGATCACTACGTTTCTCGGGTTTGAAAACTCCGTGGTACCTTTCGCGGCTGCGATGACTCGCATGAGACTTGTATGGGTTCCGACAGGGTAAAGACCGGGATCTTTCACCTCACCATCAACCGTTACCATCTGACTGGCAACATCAACCAAGTTTACGGAAACCTGTGGGTCTCGGACAAAACCAGCTGAAAGACGAGCGCCAATCGCGGCCGCAATCTGCCTGGGCGACATGCCATTTACCTCGAGTGCGCCGGATATCGGAAACGAGATCCATCCGGAGCTATCGACCGTGACCTCGCGCGAGAGATCGTCAAGCGCATATACATCGATACGCAGCTTGTCGCCCGGACCCACTTGATAGGGGCGAGTCATGCTTGATTGGTCCGTCATGGCTGGCGCAGGCAACTCAGCATCCGTTGTCAGAGTCAGGTCACCGCTAGCCTTTGGCCGTATTCCGCCCGCGCACGATGTCAGCATAAGACATACAGAAACACTTATTGGTATGAGATACCTCATACACCTCCTCGCCGGGCACTGGGTTGTCGCGAGATGCGTAGCTTCAGTGCCACCACAGTTGAAACACGGCAGTCTAGATAGCCAAACAGTGCGTCAATGCAAGCATGTTGTTTTCAGAGTTGTTAGTGAGTCCATGATTCCAATGCAGTGAGATCGTGCAGGGAGCGCACATGAGTGCTAATGTGCAAAATCTGTGTCGGAGCAGTTCGTAATATGTGTTGCTGTTTCGGTGGGTGTCGCGCATAGCCGCGCAGAGGCTGCGGCCGCAGCTGGTGTCACATGGCAAGGTGGATTGAACGCGTGCAAGGTCGTTTGCGTATAGTCATTACAGGAAGTACGGGCTTTGTGGGCAGGCAGATCATTCCGATCCTGCTTTCTGCCGGAGCGGACTTGCTGCTGGTAGGGCCGGACAGGTCCAGAATGAAAGCGCATTATCCTGACCTGAAATGCGCGACGCTCGATGAGCTTGGAGCATGCGGTGGAGGATTTGATGTTCTCCTGCACCTCGCGGCCAAGAACAACAATCAGCAGGGCGATCTTGCGGAATTCCGAAAGGTCAATGTGGACTTCGCGCACAGCGTGCTGAGGGCAGCAAAGGCTGCTCAGATTGGCAAGTTCGTGTTTGTGTCGACGTTTCATGCTCTCGACGAGTCAAAACTCGATCCATACAGTGTATCGAAGCGAGAGGCGGCCGAGGTCCTCCGGTCGGAAGACGAGCAGTTGACAATCGTTTACCTCCCGATGGTCTATGGTCGCCGGTGGGCCGGGAGGCTATCGGTGCTCAACGTGTTGCCGCCTCGCGTTGCCAACACGCTCTTTGCGCCCATTGCCGCGTTAAAGCCGGTGGTGCATGTTAATAAGATTGCGTCATTTGTGCTTTCGAGTGTGCAAGAAAGCGGCAGTCACGATATCTGCTTGTTCGATGACAAGGACTGCAACCCTTTTTATCGTGCTGTCAGGCGGTGCGGAGACTTCGCTGCGGGTCTGATCATCGTCTGCCTCATGTGGTGGCTGTATCTGCCAATCTGGGCACTCGTTCGCCTGCAATCGAGCGGTCCTGGCATCTTTGCGCAAGCTAGAGTCGGGCAAGGCGGGAAGGACTTCACATGTTACAAGTTTCGGACCATGAAAGTCGGTACTCCGCAGTTGGGTACGCATGAGGTCAACCCAAGTTCGATTACTGTAATTGGAAGTTTCCTCAGGCGATGGAAGCTCGACGAATTGCCGCAAGTCATTAACCTCTTTCGAGGTGAGATGACGCTGGTGGGGCCTCGCCCTTGCCTGCCTGAACAAACGGATGTCTGTCTTGCTCGGAAGGAGGCTGGGGTCGATGTGCTGCGACCCGGCATCACGGGGCTCTCCCAGATTCAGGATGTCGACATGAGTAACCCTGCTCGGCTGGCGTTTTCCGATGCTCGCTACAGGGCTACCAGAGGCTTGATTCTCGACCTAGCGATTGTCCTGAATACCCTGGGCGGCAAAGGTAGGTCTGACCGCGTCAGGATTTCAGCCAACCAGCCAGCCCCCCTATAGCCCGGCGGACCTTGGACTACGGCTGCATTCGCGGGGGAACCGGGGAGTGACCTTTTTGCTCGAGACGTCGTGACGACGAGCGCAGATACAAAGAGTAGTCTCGGTGCCACTTTCCCAACACTAGGCTGGAATTGCTCACAGATCTCGCGGGACAAAATGATATTCCGATCTGGAGATCTGACTTTAGCCAAAGCAGATTGAAGGCTGCGATGCCGGGAAGATCGGGCCGCCTCATCTCATTTGGCTGTCCGAGGTGCCTAGCGACGGGCGTTTCATGAGCAGGCGGGCGAGGGATCTCCCGCGAGAGAGGCCCCTGCAAGCGCGGCGCTGCGAGATCGCCTGCGCCAGATATGGATTGCTCGTAAGCGTGGTGGGCAGGCCGTCTTGTCAGGGTGACTTTCGCTTGGCGAAGGAGGCTTTGCCGGCGGCGCGGCGTTTGGCGATGTCGCCTATTCGGAGCTTGGCGGCGAGTTCCTCGATCTCTTCCGGGTCGAAATCCTTGCCGTAGCAGCCGCGGTGCCATTGGACAGCGTCCTTGTGGTCGCGGCCTCTGGGTTTGGCGATGGTGTCGAGGAACGCTTCGAAACCGGGCATTCCGCCGACGTCCTCGGGAGGAGCACGGCGCTCGCCGTCGATATATCGTGGATATTTGGCGCCTGGCTGGCCGTCCTCGATCGCCTCGACGGTGACGACATGTTCCCAGTTGTCGCCCATGTCATAGGTATAGAGAAGCTGACGGACGCCGCGGTCGAGCAGGGTCTTGAGCTTGATGTTCTTCGCCGCGAACAGGCTGTCATCCTCCCAGTCGGGGTCGGGCAGGCCATATCGCTTGTCATCCGCCTCAAACTCCCAGAGGTGGTAATCGAGCCAGCCCATGGCGCCCTGAATGACATCATGGAGCATCTTCAGGCTCGCATCGACGGGCATATCGACCCTGCGCCAGATGAGCGGGTCGGTATCGGGGAGCGCGATGTGCAGGCGGGCGACGGTTTCGGTCATGCCGCCCTGTTAACACAAATGGGGCTGACGGGCTGGCTCGCGGCTGTCCAGTTCCACGGCATGAGTTCGTCCCAGCGCGAGGCTGGCCAACCACCCGCAATCTTTGCGATGACATCGGCGACGTAGGTCTGCGGCTCGATGCCGTTGAGTTTTGCCGTTTCGATAACAGAATAGATGGCGGCAGCGCGCTCGCCTCCGGCTTTCGACCCTGCGAAGAGCCAATTCTTCCGACCGATTGCGACGCTGCGCATCGCGCGTTCAGCGATGTTGTTGTCGATCTCGGCCAGGCCGTCATCGAGGAAGCGTGTCAGCGCGATCCAGCGCTTGCGACCATAGACGAGCGCCTTGGCCATCGCCGACTTTGGCGACAGGCGGCGCAAGGCGTCGTCGATGGCTGCGCGCAGTCCATCGACCAGCGGTTTGGTGTTTTCCTGTCGCTTTTGTTTGCGAACATCAGGGGGCTGACCCCGTACCTCGTCCTCGAGCCGGTAGAGCGCCGTGATCCGTTCAAGCAGATCGGTGGTCAACGGCGTCGGGCTGGTTTGGTGGTTCTCGAAGATCTTGCGACGGAAATGCGCCCAGCAGGCGACCTCCTGAATCCGGTTGCCAGCATAGAGCTTCTCGTACCCGGCATAGCCATCGGCCTGAAGGAGGCCGGTGAAGCTCTTCAGCTCGGTTTGCGGATGGATACCGCTGCGGTCTGGCGTGAACCTGTACCACACCAGCGTCGGGGCGGTTGATCCGCTGGCCCTGTCGTCGACGACGTAGGTCCACAACCGGCCCTGCGCGGTCTTGCCCTTGCCGGGGACCAGCATCGGCACGGGCGTATCGTCGCTGTGGATCTTGCCGGCCTTCAGGCCTTCCTCGCGGATCCGGGAGACGATCGGGTCGAGAAGATGCGCGGCTTGTCCTGCCCACCCGGCCAGCGTCGAGCGATCGATGTCGAGGCCCTGAGCCGCCATCATCTCTGCCTGCCGATAGAGCGGGAGATGATGGTCGAACTTGGACACGACCACATGGGCGAGCGTGGCGAAGCTGGCCTTGCCTCGGGCGATGGCCTTCGCCGGGGCTGGCGCCTGCACGATCTTCTCGCAGGACCGGCAGCTGTACTTGGGACGGATGGTGCGGATCACGCGCGACTGCACGGGCAGGACGTCGAGCATCTCGTCGCTGTCCTCACCCAGCGGGCGCAGGACGCCCCCACAATCAGGGCAATTGCAGTGGCCTGCCTCCGGTTCGATCCGCTGCTCGGCACGAGGAAGATGGGGCGGAAGGCTGCGGACCGGCGCTGGCCGTTCGGGCTTGGCCGCTGGCGCATCCTTGCGGGAATCGGCGACAGCGGCTTCGCCTTCGAGCTCCTCGAGTGTCAGTTCGTGCTGCTCAATCTGCGCCGACAGCTTCTCCGACGATCGGCCGAACGTCATGCGGCGCAACTGCGCCAGCTGGAAACGCAACGTGTCGATCAGCGTGTCACGAGCCGCCAAGGCTGCTTCCAGCTCGGCGATCCGGGCATCTTTATCAAGGCTGAAAGTGGCTGCGTCCGACACCGTGACCCACTAGCAAAGTGGGTCCTTCCGCACCAGGAAAACCGCGCAAATCTGCGGCTTTTTATCCTGCCAGAAGCGGCACCGCAGTGCGTTCGGGACGGCGCCAGTCAATGCCTTCGAGCAGCATGGAAAGCTGGGCCGAGGTGAGGCTGACCTTGCCTGTCTTCGTCACCGGCCAGACAAATTTGCCACGGTCCATGCGCTTGGAAAACAGGCACATCCCCTGGCCGTCGAACCAGAGCAGCTTGATCAGATCGCCGCGCTTGCCACGGAAGGCAAACAGCGCGCCGGAATGCGGAGACTGCTCCAGCACCTGCTGGACCAGCACCGCCAACCCATCAAAACCCTTCCTCATGTCTGTCGCGCCGCAGGCCAGGTAAATCCGCGTCGAGGGTGGCAGCGGGATCATCGAACGAGCACGGCGATCACCCGGGCAAGGGCGTCGGCATCGACCATCGCGTCCACGGTCAGGCGGACACCAGTCGGCAGTTCGATGCCGATCTGCCCGCAACGCGATGGCGCCGGCGGCGCAACATCGCGGACGACCGGATCTGCAACCTCAATTTCGGAGAATGTCGGCAAGGCCTGTAGCCTGACGCCGGCCAGCTCCCCCGACATCGCCTGCCGGCGCCACGTGTAGATCGCCCCGCTGCCGACCTCGTGCCGGTCACACGCTGCCCGGACCGAACCATCCGGCCCAAACGCATCCCGCAGGATCGCCAGCTTTTGCTCCACCGTCCAGCGACGGCGGCCGGACACCCGGCCGGCCACCTCAATCCGAGTAGTCATATGACCACTCATATGACTACTTGCTCGCTCCGCCTCGCTACCGTCCATCTACGCCACCCCAGCAAAAGGAGCGGCTATCAGCGCCTCATCCCGCGCCGTGCAAGGCGGCCTGCAGCCCACGGTTACGATTGCTCCGGGTCCCGGCGGCACTGCAGGCATGGTGGGAGGCAGGCCTTTTCACTACGCCTCCACCCTCGAAGGTCAGCGTGAATCCTGATCGATCAATGGCAGCAAAAGACTGTCCGCCATGGCAAAATCAGTGCAATACTGTTTGACAATCACACGGGAATCCACCATCTATCCGCCAACTGTGAATGCACTGTCGGCAATTTGTGTGGGGAACGGCACATATCGCAACTTCTCACGAAAATGCTGTTCGGGGTCGCGGTTCTGGCCGCGCTGCGTGTGCGGCCCGTAAGGCATCTCGGCTGGGGGTGGACCCGAAAAGCAGGGTGGCCTCGGTGTTCGTGCACTTGGAGCACAAAACCTCAAGCGTCATGAATCATTCGGTTCCGGCCATTTATGGCCGCCTTTGATCTGAACATTAGGAGCGCGTAAAACGTGACCTTCGACCCGAGAGAGAAAGTGCTGGCCGTTGGCGAGGCGCTTTCCAGTCGCTTGATCGCAAAGCATCCGAGACAAAAGAAGCTCCTCGCTTTTGGCCTGGACGCATTTCTTGTGGTTGTTTCGATGGCGCTGGCCTGGTGGTTAAGGACAGATGAGATTGACGTTACGTTGGCGGCCTTTCAACTGTTGACCCTCCTTGCTGTCCTGACCGTGCTGCCGCTCTTGGTGATTTCTGGCCTCTACCGAACGGTGGTTCGATATGCCGGTGCGCATGAATACCTCAAGATCGGGCGGACGGTAGCGCTTTCCTCTTTGCCAATGATACTTGTTATTTCGGTCGCCGGCATAACGGGAATCCCCCGTGCGACGGGCATAATCGGGCCGCTCATTCTGGCAGCCTTGCTGATCTGTTCCCGAGCGACAGTCCAGTTCCTGCTCGGTACGGTCTCGAACCCTCGCTTTGAATCTGAAGGTATGGCCAAGGCCCTTATCTATGGCGCGGGTGCGACCGGAGTGCAACTGCTCACGGGGTTGGGGCGAAAGTCCGGTTATGACGTCATCGGATTTATCGACGACGATGCAAACTTGGTCGGTCGTCGCGTGTCCGGACTTCCGGTCTTCAAGACCGCCCGGCTAGCTCGGTTGTGCCGCGAGCATGACATAAGCATCGTTCTTCTGGCGTTGCCCGGAGTATCCAATGAGCGCCGCGCTGCCATCGTGGCCATGCTAAAGGAGCAGGGCCTGATTGTTCGCACAATTCCGCTGATGAGCGATCTTGTCAGCGGGCGGGTGGCAGTGACGGATCTGCGGGAGGTTAGTATTGGCGAGTTGCTCGGTCGCGAACCCGTCCACCCTGACCCCGCTTTGCTGAGAGGCACCGTGGATGGCAAGACACTGCTTGTCACCGGTGCCGGGGGATCGATCGGAAGCGAACTTTGCCGGCAATTGCTCGCAGGGCAGCCTCGAACTCTTGTAATCGTCGATCACAGCGAATTTGCGCTTTATTCGATCAAGGAAGAGCTATCGCGACTTGCTCCAGCTGCACTGGAGGTGATTGCTTTTCTGGGCTCGGTTACCGACTCGTCGCGCATGCGGCAGATATTCTCCGACTGCAGACCGGATACAGTCTATCATGCCGCAGCGTATAAGCACGTGCCGCTCGTGGAAGATAACATCTGTGAGGCTGTCCGAAACAATGTCTTTGGAACGCTAGTGGTATCGCGGCTAGCCATAGAGTTTGGTGCAAGTAACTTTGTCTTGGTGAGTACGGACAAGGCTGTTCGCCCAACAAGTGTCATGGGAGCCAGCAAGCGGCTTGCGGAATTGGTACTTCAGGCATTGTCGGAGGCCAGTGGGGCCTGTCGCATGTCCATGGTCAGGTTTGGAAACGTACTTGGTTCGAGTGGATCGGTCATTCCCCTCTTCCAAAGACAGATAAGGGCAGGGGGCCCGCTCACGGTCACTCACGAGGAAATGACCAGATACTTCATGACCGTGCCTGAAGCGGCTCAGCTTATTCTACAGTCCGGCACAATGGCGGATGGTGGTGATGTCTTTCTGCTCGACATGGGGGAACCCATGAGAATCATGGATTTGGCTCGATCGATGATTGAGCTGTCCGGTTTGCGGGTTTATGACGAGGCTACCCAGGAGGGCGACATCGCAATCGAAGTGACTGGATTGCGCCCAGGAGAAAAGCTCTATGAGGAATTGCTGATCGACGCTGAGGCAGTCGCAACGTCACATCCTCGTATTTTCAGGGCGCAGGAATGTTTTGTTCCCTGGCATAATCTCGAGCCAGTACTGACCAAATTGCATGCAGCGATCTCGGGAGACGACGATGTCGCCGTCCTTCGCTGTCTCGAGAAGTCCGTGACCGGTTTCAGGCGGAAAACGCACGATGGTGTCCCGCCGGACACGATTGTCAGTCCGGCGCTGTCAGCCGGCTACACGTGGTATCAGGACGGTTTGGTAGGGCTCGCATGATGCAGCAGCAAGCCTTCTCCAGCAGTTTCGAGCGACGATCATCGGGAGCTAGTAGCGACACCAATATCGCTGGCGTGCTGATGCTGGGAACGATGATCACGTTTCCGCGCTCGTTCGCGGAGGTGAAGATCGCACTGATTGGTCTGTTTCTTGCGACGAACCTCGTTCTGTCGCTCTCGCGGGGAAGACAGCTGGAATTGCGTCGAGCTCTTCCGGCTGGCGTATTCTATCTGATCGTCGCTGCTCTCGGGATCATCTGGACTGGTGTGGGGGCCATCAACGGTGGGGATCCGGAGGCCTTTGCAGACTCGCTCCGTCTCTACGTCGGCTGGAGTGCAGCCTATTTTCTGCTGATCATTGTTCTCAGGCAATTCGATGCCACCGCCATTTTGCATAATGCCATCGTCCTTGCGGGCATTGCCATCGCTGTTGTGAATGCGTTGGGCATCTATGACTTCTACTTCAGGATCGGCTTGTTTCCGCCATGGTTGCTGGACGACCTGTCAATGATGGTTGGCTTCCATGACGGCTATGTTCAGGTCACTTCCCACAATATCGGTTATCTCATGTTCGTGGGCGGATATCTCATAGCATGGCATTGCCGGAGCGAAGGAAAGCAGACCGGCCTTGGTAAGCTTACGACCGTGTCGCTGATCATGACGATCGCGATCACTATCTTTTCCGGCAGACGCGCGACCTGGCTCGCCCTTCTAGCAACACCAGTAACCATATTGGTTCTTAGCATCCTGTCCCATTCCATGGTTCGTACGAGAAACCTCGGTCGACTTTTGGCAGTCGGTGCAGTGCTGGCCGTGGTGGCATTGCTCATTGCACCGGTTGATGAGACGCTCGACTTCGTCCAGTCTGCGTTTTCTCCTGAAGATGAGAGGTCTATCCAGAGCAGCTATCTGATAGATGGCTTCCTGAGTTTTCCAGTGATGGGCTCGGGCTTCGGCATGAGCGCAGGTTACCTCAGGAGCGATGTTTCCCCTTGGTTGTATGAACTCACCTATCATCAGATACTGTTCAACTTCGGCTTGGTCGGCACGGCCGTCATCGCGGTTACGGCGTGGTATTACTTTCGTCAGGCGCTACGCGTTGCTGATCCAGCGAGAAGTACCGTGAAGGGTGCGTTTGAGCTTTTGTGCGGTACTGTAACATTCCTGATCGGAACTTACTCGAATCCCTACCTCGGCTCCTTCGACTTTCTCTTGGTGATTGCGGTTTTGCCACTGTTGTCGACCTACGCAGGAAGCGAAATGAGCAACAGAGATGGGTAAGACATCGAGCTCTCGGACAATTGCAATTGTGGTCAGCTACAACTCGTCGCGAAAGCTGGATGCGACGCTGGCAGCGTTGTCTCCGCAGCTCGACAGGGTTATCGTTGTGGATAATGGGTCGGGACCTTCAGAAAGACACCTTGTTGAAGAAGCTGCCAGGAATCACAATGCCGTTCTGATAAAGTTCGAAGAGAACAAGGGAATTGGCGCTGCGCTTAACCGCGGCGTAGAGGAGGCTGTCCGCAATAACGCCAAATGGATCCTCACGATGGACCAGGATACTGTAGTGTCGAACGATTTCATGATGGAATTGGATAGAGTCCGGGAGGCTTTGGAGCCGGATTGCTGCTTTACTCCCTACGGTACGGGCCTTCGCCAGAAGGGCAGTTCGCATGTTGTCGAGGTCGGTTTTGCGATAACGTCGGGAAATTTGCTGCCCGTGAAGCTCCTTGCGGATGTCGGGCCATTTCGTGAAGACCTGTTCATTGACGGTGTGGATATTGATTTTTCACTCCGGCTCAGAATGAAGGGCTACCGGATTTTCCATGTCCCAGCCGCGCGGATAAAGCACGATCTGGGAGATAGGCCAACCAGGACTCCATTCCATTCGCTTCATAGTCCCCTTCGAAGATACTACATGGCACGAAATCATGTTATTGTTGTAAGGGAATATTTTAGTCATTACCCATTCTTTATCGCAAAGCTTTCGTTCGCTCACATTGCTTCCTGCTGCCTTGCCATTCTTCTTGGTCCCCTGAGGCGGAGTAGTTTCATTCATATTCTCAAGGGGACAAGAGATGGCCTCCGCGGTCGCACTGGTGCCTTTTGCGGGCGCTAATTCCCGGCCTTTACATGATAAGTGCATTTGGACTGCTTGTGCTTGGGGGCGGTGATCTGATCCCGGAAAACTGGATCGTTTTGAGTTAGGCAGTAGATCTGTAATTGCAGAGCTAGGCGGTGTGATCCCTTGAGGGTTTCATGACCCGTGACGTGATGTCGTGGACGACCTCCGCACCAAGCAGAGCTGTGCGATGATGTGGTCGTTGTAGGTCCACGTCTAGGAGTCGTTCCATGGAGCAGGAGGTTGTCACCGTCGGATTGGATCTGGTGAAGAATGTGTTTCAGGTTCACGCTATCGCTGCCGATGGCGCAGTTCTGATCCGGCGCAAGCTGCGCAGGACCGAAGTTATCCGCTTCTTCGCTGAGTTGCCGCCTTGCCTGGTCGGCATGGAAGCGTGTGCCTCGGCGCATCACTGGGCGCGTGAGTTGATGGCGATCGGCCATGAGGTGCGCCTCATGCCGCCAGCCTATGTTAAGCCGTATGTGAAGCGGGGGAAGACCGATGCCGCGGATGCTGAAGCAATCTGTGAAGCGGTCACCCGCGCGACGATGCGTTTTGTCGCTGTGAAGTCGGTCGAGCAGCAAGCGGTACTGATGCTCCACAAAAGTCGCGACCTGATGGTCAGGCAGCGCACCATGTTGATCAACGCGCTTCGCGGCCACTTGGCTGAGTACGGGATTGTGACGGGTCTCGGCGCCGGCGGCGTAGCGGCTTCCCTGAAGGCGCTGCACGAAGAGCAGGATAGGCTTCCCGCACATGCGCGTTCCGCTCTCCATGGCATTGCCGCTCAGTTGAGGGCACTAGCGAGCGAGATCGATCGGCTTGAGGCGCAGATTCTTGACTGGCACCGTAACGACGAAACGAGCCGGAGATTGGCAACCATCCCGGGTATCGGTCCAATTACGGCTTCGGCTATCGCGGCGGCAGTGCCCGACGCATCTCTGTTCCGATCGGGCCGTCAGTTCGCCGCCTGGCTTGGTCTCACTCCGCGTTCGAACAGCTCGGGCGGCAAAGAGCGGCTCGGCGGAATAACCAAGCAGGGCGATGGCTATCTTCGCCGGCTCCTGGTCGTCGGATCGACTGCTGTTATGCGAATGACGCGCAAGAATCCGGCTCGCCAACCCTGGATGGCGGGCTTGCTCGAGCGCAAGCCTACGAAGATCGCGACAGTGGCGCTCGCCAACAAAACAGCACGGATTGCCTGGGCCGTGATGACGCGGAAGGAGGTCTACACCGCCGCCGCATGAGGTCTCCGTCACTCGATAATCGCGTGATGGGATGCGTTGGAGCAGCTTAGTAGTGATGACGAACCGGTCAGACCGGGGGTTGGTGAAACCCAGGGGGTCACAGCGCTTCGAGCGCGATGACGTGATTAGGGAGCCGACCTGCGGACTTCATCAGGGCCAGCAGCCATGCGGTACTGCGCGAACAGGCCGAACACATGGATGCACCCGACCGAGGTCATCAATGCCAGAAAGCTCTTGCGCAGCGGAGGTCGTCCTGACGTGACCCCCTGATTTTCCTCCACGAGCGATTAGAGTCTGGCCTTGAAGGAAGGACAGACGATGAAGCGTGCAAGGTTTTCGGAAGAGCAGATCATTGGCGTGCTGAAGGAGGCAGAGGCGGGCGCAAAGACCGCTGATTTGGCTAGGCGGCATGGGGTGTCGGAAGCGACGATCTACAACTGGAAGGCCAAGTATGGCGGGCTGGAGGTATCCGAGGCCCGGCGGCTGCGTGATCTCGAGAGCGAGAACGCCAAGCTCAAGCGGCTTCTGGCCGATGCAATGCTGGACCAGGCTGCGTTGAAGGATCTTCTGGCAAAAAAGTTCTGACGCCCGCCGCGAAGCGGGAAGCTGTCGCTCATCTCCAGGCGTGCCACGGGATGAGCGAACGGCGGGCGTGCCGTGTCATCGATGCTGATCGCAAGAGCGTGCGCTACCGTTCCACACGGGACGATGGTGCGCTGCGTGAGAAGCTGCGCGATCTGGCCAACCAGCGGCGCCGGTTCGGCTATCGCCGTTTGCACATCCTGCTGCGCCGGGAGGGCGTGATGATCAACCGGAAGAAAACCCAACGTCTGTATCGCGAGGAAGGGCTGGCGGTCAGGCGGCGACGCAGCCGCAAGCGTGCTGTCGGGACCAGGGCACCTGCTCCGGTGCTGGCGCTGGCGAACCAGCGCTGGAGCCTGGACTTTGTTCACGACCAGATGGCCTCTGGCAGGCGGTTCCGCGTGCTGAACGTGGTCGATGACGTGACCCGGGAGTGCCTAGCGGCGGTGCCGGACACGTCCATCTCCGGGCACCGTGTCGTGCGCGAGCTGACCCAGCTGATCGCCCAGCGTGGCAAGCCCGGAACGATCGTCAGCGACAACGTCCTAGGTTGGGAAGCAGCGGCGGGAAAAGGCCAGCAGGTCTCTTTGCGCCGAGCGTGATCGGCGCTGATGACTTTTTGATCCAGATGGCTTCCATCGTCAAGGAATGCGTTCTCGGCC